>NZ_MJAJ01000034.1 GCF_001746365.1 Streptomyces sp. LUP30 | reverse complement strand
TGGGTGAAGCTGACTGGTACTAATAGGCCGAGGGCTTGTCCTCAGTTGCTCGCGTCCACTGTGTTGGTTCTGAAACCACGAACAGCCCCATGCCATGGTCACGGTGTGGTGCGGCTGACAGTTTCATAGTGTTTCGGTGGTCATAGCGTGAGGGAAACGCCCGGTTACATTCCGAACCCGGAAGCTAAGCCTTACAGCGCCGATGGTACTGCAGGGGGGACCCTGTGGGAGAGTAGGACACCGCCGAACTCCTTTTAGAGCTCTGGCTCTTGGGCATACAGCCCGAGAGCCAGAGCTTTTTTGCGTTGGGGTAGGGTCAGGGAGCATCGTTGGCTCATTTCCTACTGGAGGCCCCCGGGTGGAGGTCCAGGAGACCCGCGTTCAGACAGACCGGGTACTCACCATCCCGAACGTTCTCAGCATGGCGCGTCTCGTCGGCGTGCCCGTCTTTCTGTGGCTGATCCTCCGGCCTGAGTTCGGAGGCCCGCAGAGCGACGGCTGGGCCCTCCTCGTGCTGGCTTTCAGCGGGGTCAGCGACTATCTGGACGGCAAGCTCGCGCGACGCTGGAACCAGATCAGCAGCCTCGGCCGGCTGCTCGACCCGGCGGCCGACCGGCTCTACATTCTCTCGACCCTGGTCGGCCTCACGTGGCGGGAGATTCTCCCCCTGTGGTTGACGGCTGTACTTCTCGCGCGAGAGCTGGTTCTGCTGGTGATGGTGGGCATCCTCAGGCGACACGGTTATCCGCCGCCACAGGTGAACTTCCTGGGGAAGGCCGCCACGTTCAACCTGATGTACGCCTTCCCGCTGCTCCTGCTCAGTGACGGAAGTGGGTGGTTGGCGTCACTGGGTGCTATTTTCGGATGGGCGTTCGCTGGATGGGGTACAACCCTGTACTGGTGGGCAGGAGTCCTGTACGTGGTACAGGTCCGCCGCATCGTTCGTGCGGACGCTGTGGCCGACTGACCTCGCCGATTGGCAGCAGCAGTGGCTCGATCGCCTGCGGCATGAATCTGCGGGACAATCTGGACGGGTGAAGTCGGCTAGACCGTCGTCTCTTTAGGAGGACGCTTCCGACATGAAGGCCGTCGTGATGGCCGGAGGCGAAGGCACGCGCCTTCGCCCTATGACCTCGAGCATGCCCAAGCCGCTCCTGCCGGTGGCCAACCGGCCGATCATGGAGCACGTTCTGAGGCTGCTCAAAAGGCATGGGCTCAATGAGACCGTCGTAACTGTTCAGTTCCTGGCGTCACTGGTCAAGAACTATTTCGGTGACGGCGAAGAGCTCGGAATGGAGCTCAGCTATGCCAACGAGGAGAAGCCACTCGGTACCGCCGGAAGCGTCAAGAACGCGGAGGAGGCTCTCAAGGACGACGCCTTCCTCGTCATTTCCGGTGACGCTCTGACCGACTTCGACCTCACCGAGCTCATCAACTTCCACAAGGAAAAGGGTGCGCTGGTCACCGTCTGTCTGACCCGCGTGCCGAATCCGCTGGAATTCGGTATCACGATCGTCGACGAAGAGGGCAAGGTCGAGCGCTTCCTGGAGAAGCCGACCTGGGGCCAGGTCTTCTCGGACACCGTGAACACCGGCATCTACGTCATGGAGCCCGAGGTCTTCGACTACGTCGAGGCCGACGTCCCCGTCGACTGGTCCGGTGACGTCTTCCCGCAGCTGATGAAGGAGGGGAAGCCGGTCTACGGCTTCATCGCCGAGGGCTACTGGGAGGACGTGGGCACGCACGAGAGTTATGTGAAGGCCCAGGCGGACGTCCTGGAAGGCAAGGTCGACGTCGAGATCGACGGATTCGAGATCTCGCCGGGCGTGTGGGTTGCCGAAGGGGCCGAAGTGCACCCCGACGCCGACCTCCGCGGGCCGCTCTACATCGGCGATTACGCGAAGGTCGAAGCCGGCGCGGAAATCCGCGAACACTCGGTCATCGGCTCCAATGTCGTCGTGAAGAGCGGCGCCTTCCTGCACAAGGCCGTCGTGCACGACAACGTGTACGTCGGTCAGCACAGCAATCTGCGCGGCTGCGTCGTCGGCAAGAACACCGACATCATGCGGGCCGCCCGGATCGAGGACGGCGCCGTCATCGGCGACGAGTGCCTGATCGGTGAAGAATCGATCGTGCAGGGCAACGTGCGGGTCTATCCCTTCAAGACCATCGAAGCCGGCGCGTTCGTCAACACCTCGGTGATCTGGGAGTCCCGCGGGCAAGCCCACCTGTTCGGTGCTCGTGGGGTGTCCGGCATCCTGAACGTCGAGATCACGCCTGAACTGGCCGTGCGTCTCGCCGGCGCGTACGCCACGACGCTGAAGAAGGGGTCCACCGTCACCACGGCCCGTGACCACTCCCGTGGCGCCCGTGCGCTCAAGCGGGCCGTGATCTCGGCGCTTCAGGCCAGCGCCATCGACGTACGGGACCTGGAGAACGTCCCGCTGCCCGTGGCGCGGCAGCAGACCGCGCGCGGGAGCGCCGGCGGAATCATGATCCGGACCTCACCCGGTGTGCCGGACTCCGTCGACATCATGTTCTTCGACGGCCAGGGCGCCGACCTGTCGCAGGGCAGTCAGCGGAAGCTGGACCGGGTGTTCGCCCGGCAGGAGTACCGGCGGGCGTTCCCGGGTGAGATCGGCGATCTGCATTTCCCGGGCAGCGTCTTCGACTCGTACACCGGGTCGCTGCTACGGAACGTGGACACGACCGGGATCGCGGAGTCCGGGTTGAAGGTCGTCGTGGACGCCTCCAACGGCAGCGCCGGGCTGGTGCTGCCGAGCCTCCTCGGCAAGCTCGGCGTGGACTCGCTGACGATCAATCCCGGTCTGAACGAGGCACGGCCGACGGAGACCGGCGACCAGCGGCGGTCCGGCCTGGTACGGCTCGGGGAGATCGTGGCGTCCTCGCGTGCCGCGTTCGGCGTGCGTTTCGACCCGGTGGGCGAGCGGCTCTCTCTCGTGGACGAGAAGGGGCGGATCATCGAGGACGACCGCGCGCTCCTGGTGCTGCTCGACCTGGTGGCCGCCGAGCGGCGCAGCGGGCGGGTCGCCCTGCCGGTGACGACGACCCGGATCGCCGAGCAGGTCGCGGCCTATCACGGGACCCAGGTCGAATGGACGACGACGTCGCCCGACGATCTCACCCGGGTCGGGCAGGACGAGACCACCATCTTCGGCGGCGACGGCAAGGGTGGGTTCATCGTCCCGGAGTTCAGCAGTGTCTTCGACGGCACGGCGGCCTTCGTACGGCTGATCGGGCTCGTGGCCCGGACGCAGCTCACCCTCAGTCAGATCGACGCGCGCATCCCGCGGGCGCACGTCCTGAAGCGGGATCTGGCGACCCCGTGGGCCGTCAAGGGGCTGGTGATGCGGAGTGTCGTCGAAGCGGCCGGTGATCGCTTCGTGGACACCACGGACGGGGTACGCGTGGTGGAGACCGACGGGCGCTGGGTGATGGTCCTGCCCGACCCGGCGGAGGCCGTCACCCATCTGTGGGCGGAGGGTCCGGACGACGCGTCCGCCCAGGCCCTGCTCGACGAATGGGCGGCGGTCGTGGACAGCGCCGGCCGCTGAACCGCCTGCACACGCGCGTGCCGGACAGGTGTCCCCGACGGGGCCTGTCCGGCACGCGCGTGGGGCCGTTCGGAGGTACGGGACGCGACGTGCGACGATGTGCGGCATGCCGCAGCCGCCCCCCGTTCGGAGCACACCCGCGCGCGTGTCGCGCCCGGACGCGTCCATGTCGCTGCTCACCAACGTCATGGATCACAGCCTCGACGACGGTTACGCCGAGGCGGCCGCACGTAAACGGACCGACGGCGCGGGGGGCATGCCCAGGACGGCGGGGGCCAAGGTCGTTCTGGCCGCGGGCCTGGTGCTTGCGGCCCTGGTGGTCACCGTCGGTGCGGTGCAGGCGCGGGTCGCGGCTCCGGTCGTCGCCAAGGAGCGCGAGGAACTGATCGACCGCATCGACCGCGAGACCGAGGCGGCCGACAGGCTGGAGAGCACGGTCGACAAGCTGCGCGACGAGGTGAGCACTCGGCAGCAGGCGGCGCTCAAGCAGAGCGGCGGCGGCGAGCGCGCTGACCTGGTGGGCATCCTGGCCGGAGCGGTCGAGGTGCACGGACCCGGCGTGAAACTGGTGGTGGACGACGCCAAGGAGGCCACCTCGGGTGGTGGCGGCGGCCCGCGCGAGACCGCGGGTTTCTCCGACACCGGCCGTGTGCGGGACCGTGACATGCAGCGCGTGGTCAACGGGCTGTGGGCGTCGGGCGCCGAGGCCGTCTCGATCAACGGACAGCGGCTGACGGCGCTGTCGGCCATCAGGGCGGCGGGTGAGGCGATACTGGTCGACAACAAACCGCTGGTGCCCCCGTACACGGTGCTGGCGGTGGGGGACGGGAAAAACCTGAGCACGAGGTTCCAGGACAGCGCGGACGGGCTGTATCTGAACGCTCTGCAGGAGAACTACGGCATCCGGACGGCCATCTCGGTGGTGGACGACGTCCGGCTGCCCGCCGCACCGAGTGTGATCGTACGTACAGCACAGCCGAGAACTGAGAAGGACGCATCGTGATCGCCGTACTGGGCCTCGTCGTGGGAGTCGTGGCCGGACTGTTGGTCCAGCCCGAGGTCCCGGCAGCCGTCGTGCCGTATCTGCCGATCGCCGTGGTGGCGGCGCTGGACGCCGTGTTCGGCGGCTTGCGGGCCATGCTCGACGGCATCTTCGACGACAAGGTGTTCGTGGTGTCGTTCCTGTCCAACGTGGTGGTGGCCGCGCTGATCGTCTTCCTGGGCGACGAGTTGGGCGTGGGGTCGCAGCTGTCCACCGGTGTGGTGGTCGTCCTGGGAATCCGGATCTTCTCCAATGCCGCGGCGATCCGCCGGCACGTGTTCCGGGCGTGACGGCCATGAGCGACCAGGACGAGAACGACGAGACGCCCGAGTACCGGCTGCGCAAGGAACTGCCCGACGAGGTGCCCGCGGCCGCGGCCGCGCCCGCGGACGACGCGGCCGCGGACGACACGGCGGCGGAGCCCGCCGAGCCCGCGTTGACCGGTCGGCAGCGGCTGGTCCAAGGAATCTGGCCGCCGCGGGTCACCCGGGCCCAACTCATCGTCGCGGTCCTGCTGTTCGGTCTCGGCTTCGGGCTGGCCGTCCAGGTCGCGTCCAACAGCGACAGCGGAAACGCCCTGCGCGGCGCACGCCAAGAGGATCTTGTTCGCATCCTCGATGAACTCGGCGACCGCAGTCAGCGTCTTGAGGACGAGAAGCAGGGCCTCGACAAGCAACGGCAGGAGTTGGAGAACAGCTCCGACCAGGCGGAAGAGGCCCGTAAGCAGACCGTCGAGAAGGAGAGGCAACTCGGCATTCTGGCGGGCACGGTCGCCGCCCAGGGGCCGGGCATCACGATGACGATCGAGGACACGAAGGGGACGGTCGAGGCGGACATGCTGCTCGACGCGATCCAGGAGCTGCGCGCGGCCGGCGCCGAGGCGATCCAGGTGAACGGCGTGCGGGTGGTCGCCGGGACGTTTCTGACGGAATCCGGCAAGGGCGTGAGAGTGGACGGGAACAAGATCGACACGCCCTTCCGTTTCAAGGTCATCGGCAACCCGCAGGATCTCGAGCCGGCGCTGAACATCCCGGGAGGTGTGGTGCAGACTCTGGAGAAGGAGCAGGCCACCGTGACCGTCGAGCGGTCCGACAAGATCGTTGTGGACGCCTTGCGAGCAGCGAAGCGGCCTGACTACGCTCGGTCGTCGGACCGGTGAACCGGGAGTGCTTGGGGGGCGTCCGGCAGGGGCATGAGGTTGCGGGGGGTCGACGCACCGATCGGGTGGTGCGTGGTGGAAACTGTCTGGTGGGCACGGACGTTGTGAAGGTGTCCGGTTCGACCGGTGTAATCAGTCAGGGTTCGTCCTGCCCCACGGGCGGGTCTGTTTCGGTCAAGGGGAATCGCCCGTGAAGTTGTTTGCGAAGTTGTTCGGCAAGAGCGCGCGAGAGAGCAGCGCCAACGCGACCGCGCGTCATCGCGCACAGCCCGACGCGGAAGGTCAGCGGCCGCTGTTCAGGGACCAGGTGGGTGGTCCGGGCGGCGACATTTCCGGTGGTCAGGGCGCGGCGTCTGTTGACCCTGCACAGTCCGGCGGCATAGGTTTCGGCCAACCGTCAGCCTCAAGTGCGGGTGGAGGGTTTTCCCCTATGTCAGCCCTGGTGTGTACGAGGTGCGGTAACCGCAACGCGGAGAACAGCCGCTTCTGCTCCAACTGCGGCGCGCCGCTGCGTCCCGGGCTGACACCCGAGCGTCCGTCGGAGACGACCTCCACGATCTCCATTTCCGGTCTCGAGGCCTACGACGCGGAGGTGACCGGCCAGACGCAGTTGCCGGCGCTGTCTCCCGAGGCGCAGGCCGCGGTCGACGCGCTGCCGCTGGGTTCCGCGCTGCTCGTGGTGCGGCGCGGCCCGAACTCGGGCAGCCGCTTCCTGCTGGACGGCGATCTGACCACGGCCGGCCGCCACCCGCAGAGCGACATCTTCCTCGACGACGTGACGGTCTCGCGTCGGCACGTGGAGTTCCGGCGCAACCCCGACGGCACCTTCAGGGTCGCGGACGTCGGCAGCCTGAACGGCACCTATGTCAACCGCGAGCGGATCGACGAGGTCGCTCTGTCGAACGGTGACGAGGTGCAGATCGGAAAGTACCGGCTGGTCTTCTACGCGAGCCAGCAGGGCTACTGACCCGCCCCCGGGCTCTGCCCGGGGGAATCCCCCAGGGAAGGTCCATGCTTCGAACACCGAGGGGCGGTGCCGGACACGGCACCGCCGCGGCGGACGGTGGCCCGATGAGCATCGGCGCGGTGCTGAACGCGTTGCGCGACGAGTTTCCCGAGGTCACCATCTCCAAGATCCGTTTCCTGGAGTCGGAAGGGCTCGTCGAGCCGCAGCGCACCCCTTCGGGGTACCGCAAGTTCAGCGTGCGGGACGTCGAACGTCTGGGCCATGTGCTGAGGATGCAGCGGGACCACTATCTGCCGCTCAAGGTCATCCGTGAGCATCTGGACGCCATGGAACGCGGCGAGGCCGCGCCGTTGCCGACCGTGGGCCGGCAGCGGGACGGCGAGGCCGTCCTGGAGGCGTCGGACGGTCCCACCGTCGCCCGGATCGGTCGGTCCGAGCTGCTCGCGGCCGCGGGGATCGGTGAGCGGGAACTCGAGGAGTGGGAGTCGTACGGGCTCGTAGTGCCGCTGGAGGGCGGGGTCTACGACGCTGAGGCCGCCACGGTGGCCGCGCTCGTCGCCGAGCTGGGTCGGTTCGGGATCGAGCCGAGGCATCTGCGGGTGATGAAGGCCGCCGCCGACCGCGAGGCCGGGCTCGTGGATCAGGTGGTGGCTCCTCTGAAGCTCCACCGCAATCCGCAGACCAGGGCTCACGCGGAGGCCCGTACCAAGGAGATCGCGGGCCTCACAGTGCGGCTGCATGCGGCCTTGGTGCAGACCGCGCTCGGGGTGCGGCTGCCCTGAGCGGGCGGTTTCGGCGAGGGTGGATCGGTCACCCGTTCCCGGCCCGACTACCCAAACGTCCCGGGCACGGCCTAGGGTTGCTGTGTGAACGAGCTCGATGTCGTAGGTGTCCGGGTCGAGATGCCCTCCAACCAACCGATCGTGCTGCTGCGCGAAGTGGGAGGCGACCGCTACCTTCCCATCTGGATCGGACCGGGCGAGGCGACGGCGATCGCCTTCGCCCAGCAGGGCATGGCTCCCGCGCGGCCGCTGACTCACGATCTGTTCAAGGACGTGCTGGAGGCCGTCGGCCAGGAGCTCACCGAAGTGCGCATCACGGATCTGCGGGAGGGCGTCTTCTACGCGGAGCTGGTCTTCGCCAGCGGGGTCGAGGTGAGCGCGCGTCCGTCCGACGCCATAGCGCTGGCGCTGCGCACCGGAACGCCGATCTACGGCAGCGACACGGTGCTCGACGACGCGGGGATCGCCATCCCGGACGAGCAGGAGGACGAGGTGGAGAAGTTCCGCGAGTTCCTCGACCAGATCTCGCCCGAGGACTTCGGCACCAGCAACCAGTAGCCGGCGCAGGCGCGAGAGGAGGGCGTCCCGTACGGGGCGCCCGCTCCGTTTCCGGCAAATGCCGGGGGCCACTGAGAGCGTCCTACGGCTGGTTCTCAGCGCATTCGGCTAGCCTTTCCCCGCGGTGGGGTACGGGAAACCACTCCTTGGGTGATTATCACTCGGCGTGCCGAGTGTGGCGATCGTTGACGCACCCCTGGTGACTGCCTACCGTCGATAAGGCAGTTCAAGGACGGAGGTCGGCGTGAGAAGCAGCGGCGACGGTACGGCTGGGGGTGCCCCCGGACTCGGTGTCGGGGGAAGCGGTCCGTACCCTCCCCCGAGCTCTCGGTTGCGCCCCGGTGGGGGATACCCGCACCAGGGCGGCGCGGCCGATCACGCCCCGCATCGACCGGCGGCCGTGCCGAGCGGCGGAGGGGCGACGTCCATGGCGTCCGAGCAGATCGGCTATCGCGGTCCCACGGCCTGTGCGGCCGCGGGCATCACCTACCGGCAACTCGACTACTGGGCTCGCACCGGGCTCGTCGAGCCGAGCGTGCGGCCGGCGCTCGGCTCCGGCACCCAGCGGTTGTACAGCTTCCGGGACGTCGTCGTCCTGAAGATCGTCAAGAGGTTCCTCGACACCGGGGTGTCGCTGCAGAACATCCGCAGCGCCGTCCGGCATCTGCGTGAGCGCGGGTTCAGCGACCTGGAGCGCATGACGCTGATGAGCGACGGCGCCACGGTGTACGAGTGCACCTCGCCGGACGAGGTCCACGCCCTGCTCCAGGGCGGGCAGGGTGTCTTCGGAATCGCCGTGGGCGTGGTGTGGCGGGACGTGGAGAGCGCGCTGTCGCAGCTGCACGGTGAGCGCGTGGACACCGGGGAGACGCTGGTCGGGCACAACCCGGCGGACGAGCTGGCGCGGCGGCGCAACCGGGCGGTCTGAGGCCCTCTCCGGGCGTAGGCAGCGGCCGTGGAACGCCGTTGTCAGTGGCGTGGTGCAGCATCGGACATGTGAGAAACGCGCCCACCGTCCTGCATCTGGACATGGATGCCTTCTTCGCCCAGGCGGAGCAGGCGTCCAAGCCGAGCCTGCGCGGGAAGGCCGTGGTCGTGGGCGGTCTGGGACCGCGTGGGGTCGTGGCGACCGCCTCCTACGAGGCGCGTGTCTTCGGCGTGCACTCGGCGATGCCCATGGCCCAGGCGCGCCGCCTGGCCCCCAACGCCGCCTACCTCGTTCCGCGCTTCGCGTTCTACCGGTCGATCAGCGAGCAGGTGATGGCGCTGCTGCGGGCGCTCTCGCCGTTGGTCGAGCCGCTGAGCCTGGACGAGGCGTTCGTGGACCTGGAGGCCGGGGAGGCGGCCTGGGACAGCGAGTCGGCTCGGTTGTCCGGCATCCGGCTGCGCGGGGACATACGGGCGGTGACAGGTCTCACGGGTTCGGTGGGGCTGGCCTCCTGCAAGATGCTCGCCAAGATCGCATCGGAGCAGGCGAAGCCCGACGGCCTGGTGCTGATCGAGCCGGGCACCGAGCGCGCGATGCTCGGGCCGATGTCGGTGCGCACGCTGCCGGGGGTCGGCCCGGCCACGGGGGACCATCTCCGGCGCGCCGGGATCACCACGGTCGACGAGATCGCCGAGGCCGGTGAGGACGAGCTGGTGCGGCTGCTGGGCAAGGCCCACGGGCATGCCCTGTACGCCATGGCGCTCGCGCGGGACGACCGGCCCGTGGTGGCCGAGCGGGAGACCAAGTCCGTGTCGGTCGAGGACACCTATGACGTGGACATCCATGACCGGGTGCGGGTCGAGCTGGAGGTGCAGCGGCTCGCCGACCGGTGTGTGCGCAGGCTGCGGGAGGCCGGTCTGTCCGGGCGGACCATCGTGCTGAAGGTGCGGCGCTACGACTTCTCCACGCTCACCCGGTCCGAGACGCTGCGCGGGCCGACGGACGATCCGGCGGTGGTCCGGGAAGCGGCGGCCCGGCTGCTGGACGCCGTGGACACGACCGGTGGGGTGCGGCTCCTGGGCGTCGGCGTCAGCGGCCTGGCGGACTTCACCCAGGAGGACCTGTTCGCTCAGGCTGCGGAGGTGCGCTCGGCCGGCTCCGAGGAGGAGCCGGTGGGCGAGCCCGTGGTCGAGGCGCCGGCCCCGGCGGAGCACCGGTGGCGACCCGGGCATGATGTGCGCCATGCCGAGCTGGGGCACGGGTGGGTGCAGGGCAGTGGCCTCGGCCGGGTGACGGTGCGCTTCGAGACGCCCGAGTCGGAGCCGGGGCGGGTGCGGACGTTCCGGACCGACGATCCGGGCCTGGAACCGGCGGATCCGCTGCCGCTGGTGCGGCGAAGACCCGACGAGGGCGACGGGCCGGCGGCCTGGGCGCCCGGTCCGGACGTGGGCCTCACGGGGTGGGGGAGCGGGAACTCCCGGTGAGGCCCGTCAGTTACACAGAGTGAGACTGAGTGAGCAGTGTGAACGGCGTACGGACTGCGCCGGAGTGACGGCGATGCCGGGCGGGGCGGCGCCGACGGTGGAGGGGGCTGGATGACAGCGCACGAAGACCGGTTCGTGGCAGGGGCCGGGGTGTCGCCGCAGCGGGCGGCCGAGATGAGTTCGGTGGTGGACCGGGTCACCCGGTGGTCCGCCGACCGGAGCGACGTGGCCGGGCTGCTGCTCGTCGGGTCCTGCGCGCGGGGGGAAGCGCGCTCCGACTCGGACGTCGATCTCCTGCTGTTGTCGACGGCTCCGGGCCGGTACGCGGTCGACGACTCGTGGCTGCGGGAGCTGTCCCTGGGCGAGGTGGTGCGGGTCCGTGCCTGGGGGCCGCTCACCGAATGGCGGCATGTCACCGCGTCCGGTCTGGAGGTGGAGATGTGCGTCGGACCCACCGCCTGGGCGAAGACCGGCCCGGTCGACGCCGGCACGAGAAGAGTCGTCACGGACGGAGCCCGGCCGCTCCACGACCCGGCCGGGATTCTGGGTGAGCTGATACGGGCCTGTGCCTGAGGGCTCAGCCGTCGTCCGTGCCGGCCAGCCGGCCGAAGTCGTGATCGGGGAGCGGGGGAGGAGTGCCCAGGTCGAGACCGTAGTGGTGGTAGAGCTGGAGTTCCTGCTCCGGAGAGAGGTGGCGGCCCACGCCGAAGTCCGGAGCGTCCTTGATCAGCGCCCGGTCGAAGGGGATGCGCAGCGCGCCTTCGACCAGCTCGCTGGGCTCGAGGGGGACGAAGGCGTCGCGGGAGAACAGGCCCGTGCGTATGGCCGCCCACTCCGGAACACCGGTCGCGTCGTCCAGGTAGACCTCGTCGACGGTGCCGATCTTGGTGCCGTTGCGGTCGAACGCCTTGCGGCCGATCAGGTTGCGCGGATCGATATCGGTCTGCACGGGCCCTCCACTTGGTCGCAACTCATCCGTTAGCACTACAAAAGAGCACAATGGGACCGGCGGCCACTCGAGAGGGTGATGTTGACCTCGCTGGTAGTCTGACAACGGCTGCTGACCCCGTGCGGGAGAGTCCTCCGAACGACAATCGGAGGCGCCGAAGGAGCAAATCCTCCCCGGAATCTCTCAGGCTCACGTACCGCACGGACGAGGTCACTCTGGAAAGCAGGGCGGGTGCCGACGGCGTCGACGGCTTCCGCTCTCACCGACGGTGAAAGCCGGGCGCCCGCCTGCGTCCGGTGAAGCTCTCAGGTTGAGATGACAGAGGGGGAGGCCGTCCGGGTACCCGTGCCGTGGTGACCCACGAAGGTCGTGTCAGACCAGGAGGCCTCCGTAATGACCGCCCATCGCATTCCACTCTCCGAGCTCGAGCAGGGAATCCCCTTCGAGCAGCGCCATGTCGGACCCGATCACGAGGCGCAGGCCAAGATGCTCGCGCACGTGGGCTACGGCTCGCTGGACGAGCTCACCGCCGCAGCGGTCCCGGACGTGATCAAGAACGCCGACGCGCTGGACCTGCCGGGCGCGCGCACCGAGGCCGAGGTGCTGGCCGAGCTGCGCTCGCTGGCCGATCGCAACCAGGTCCTCGACCCGATGATCGGGCTCGGCTACTACGGCACGTTCACACCGCCGGTCGTGCTGCGCAACGTCATGGAGAACCCGGCCTGGTACACGGCCTACACGCCGTACCAGCCGGAGATCTCGCAGGGCCGGCTGGAGGCGCTGCTGAACTTCCAGACCATGGTCGCCGACCTCACGGGTCTGCCGACGTCCGGGGCGTCGTTGCTCGACGAGGGCACGGCCGCCGCCGAGGCGATGGCCCTTTCGCTCCGGATGGGGAAGAACAAGAAGGGCCTCTTCCTCGTCGACGCGGACGCCCTGCCGCAGACCATCGCCGTGATCGAGACCCGCGCCGAGCCGACCGGCGTGGAGGTCGTCGTCGCCGACCTGAGCGACGGCATCCCGGCCGAGATCGCCGAGCGCGAGATCAACGGCGTGCTCGTGCAGTACCCGGGGGCCTCCGGCGCCGTGCGTGATCTCCGGGCGCTCGTCGACCAGGCGCACGGGCTCGGCGCGCTCGTCACGGTCGCCGCGGACCTGCTCGCGCTGACGCTGCTGAAGTCGCCGGGCGAACTGGGGGCCGACATCGCCGTCGGGACCACTCAGCGGTTCGGCGTGCCGATGGGCTTCGGCGGGCCGCACGCCGGTTACATGGCCGTCCACGAGAAGTTCGCGCGCAGCCTGCCCGGGCGGCTCGTGGGCGTGTCCGTCGACGCGGACGGTCACAAGGCCTACCGGCTCGCGCTGCAGACGCGTGAGCAGCACATCCGGCGTGAGAAGGCCACCAGCAACATCTGCACGGCACAGGTGCTGCTCGCGGTGATGGCCGGGATGTACGCCGTCTACCACGGGCCCGACGGGCTGCGGGCGATCGCCCGGCGCACGCACCGGTACGCCACCGTCCTGGCCGCCGGACTCCGGGCCGGCGGGGTCGAGGTCGTGCACGGCTCCTACTTCGACACGCTGACCGTGCGGGTGCCGGCGAGGGCCGCGGAGGTCGTCGCCGGGGCGCGCGAGCACGGGGTGAACCTGCACCTCGTCGACGCCGACCACGTGTCGGTCTCCTGCGACGAGACCACCGCGCGGGCCCAGGTGTCGGCGGTGTGGGCCGCGTTCGGCGTGGCCGGCGACATCGAAGCGCTCGACGCGGCGACCGAGGACGCTCTGCCCGCCGGTCTGCTGCGGTCCGACGCGATCCTGACGCATCCCGTCTTCCACCAGTACCGCTCCGAGACGGCGATGCTGCGCTACCTGCGCCGCCTCGCCGACCGGGACTACGCGCTCGACCGGGGCATGATCCCGTTGGGCTCGTGCACGATGAAGCTCAACGCGACCACCGAGATGGAGCCCGTCACCTGGCCCGAGTTCGGGCAGATGCACCCCTTCGCGCCCATTGAGCAGGCACAGGGCTACCTGACGCTCATCCGTGAGCTGGAGGACCGGCTCGCCGAGGTCACCGGGTACGACAAGGTGTCCCTGCAGCCGAACGCCGGGTCACAGGGCGAGCTGGCCGGGCTGCTCGCCGTGCGCGGGTACCACCGGGGCAACGGGGACGAGCAGCGGACCGTGTGCCTGATCCCGTCGTCCGCGCACGGGACCAACGCGGCCAGTGCCGTGATGGCGGGCATGAGGGTCGTCGTCGTGAAGACCGCCGAGGACGGCGAGATCGACGTCGAGGACCTCCGCGCGAAGATCGAGAAGCACCGCGAAGAGCTGGCGGTGCTGATGATCACCTACCCGTCGACGCACGGGGTGTTCGAGGAGCACGTCGCCGACATCTGCGCCCAGGTGCACGAGGCCGGCGGGCAGGTGTACGTCGACGGCGCGAACCTCAACGCGCTGGTCGGGCTGGCCAAGCCGGGACACTTCGGCGGCGACGTCTCCCACCTGAACCTGCACAAGACGTTCTGCATCCCGCACGGCGGCGGCGGTCCGGGCGTCGGACCGGTCGCCGTACGGTCGCACCTCGCGCCCTATCTGCCGAACCACCCGCTGCAGCCCGCCGCCGGGCCGGAGACCGGTGTGGGGCCGATCTCGGCGGCTCCCTGGGGTTCCGCGGGGATCCTGCCGATCTCCTGGGCGTATGTGCGGCTCATGGGCGGCGAGGGCCTCAAGCGGGCCACCCAGGTGGCCGTGCTCAGCGCCAACTACGTGGCCAAGCGGCTGGAGCCGCACTACCCCGTGCTCTACAACGGGCCCGGCGGGCTGGTCGCGCACGAGTGCATCATCGACCTGCGGCCGCTGACCAAGGCGACCGGCGTGAGCGTCGACGACGTCGCCAAGCGGCTGATCGACTACGGGTTCCATGCGCCGACGATGTCGTTCCCGGTGGCCGGGACGCTGATGATCGAGCCGACCGAGTCCGAGGACCTCGTCGAGCTCGACCGGTTCTGCGACGCGATGATCGCGATCCGCGCGGAGATCGAGAAGGTCGGCTCGGGCGAGTGGCCGGCCGAGGACAACCCGCTCCACCACGCCCCGCACACCGCGGCCGCCCTCGGCGGCGAGTGGGCGCACGCGTACACGCGTGAGGAGGCAGTCTTCCCGGCCGGGGTGTCGGCCGCCGACAAGTACTGGCCTCCGGTGCGCCGGATCGACCAGGCCTTCGGCGACCGGAACCTGGTCTGCTCGTGCCCGCCGCTGGACGCGTACGAGGACTGAGCGAGCGTGCCGGCCGCAGGGCTCCTTCCGTGGTGGAGGAGCCCTGCGGCCGTTTGCGGTGCTGGAAGCCCTGTCCCCCCTCCGCGAGGTCCCGCCCGGCTCGTGCTGCCCCGCTCCGCGCGCTCGGTCCCGGGTGTCCTACGCCGTCGCCACGGACACCTCGGTCGCCTTGATCAGCGCCACGACGTCGGAGCCCACGAAGAGCCCGAGATCGGTCGCGGCCTCCTTGGTGATCACCGCCGTGAGCCGGCCGCCGTCCAGGGTGATTTTCACCGAGGCCATGACCTCGCCGATCGTGAGGCCCGTGATCGTGCCGGGGAGCCGATTGCGGATCGAGAGTCCGGCGACCTGACCGGCGGCCAGGGCCACCTCCGTCGACTTCACCAGGGCATGGACGGCGGTGCCCGGGGTGAGGCCGAGCTGGTTCGCGGCCTCCAGGGTGATGGCCGCCATGAGGTCCTGGCCCCCGTCGAGGCGGATCCTGACGGTGGCCATGACCTCGCCGGTCCGGACGGCGATCACGGTGCCGGGAAGCTGGTTGCGGATGCTCAGGGTCATGAGCGTCACGGTAGAGCTACTGAAGGCTTATGTCTGGTATGCGAGTTTCTGTGCCGTCGTCGCTTCCGGTCGGGACGAGTGCCGACGGGTCCGTGCGGACGACGGCGGTTACGGCGGTGACAGCGGCGGCCGCGGTCGGTGATCGACTTGTGTGTTCATCGACTTTTCGGGTCGCCCGCCCGCCCCGCCGCCCGGCTGTCAGCCCGTGTGGACGCGGGGGCGGCGGGTGCGGTCGGGTTCCGCCTCGCGCAGGACCTCCCGGGTGACCGGGGCGACCTCACCCTGGCCGAAGAGGAAGAAGCGCAGGAAGTTGGCGAACGGGTTGCCCTCGGTCCACTCGAAGTAGATGTGCGGAATGCGGCCGGTGGTGTCACGGGTGTGCAGCAGCAGTGCGGCCAGGGCGTTGGAGATGGAGGAGGACTCCAGGGTCAGGACGCGGTAGCGGTTGTGCAGGATCTCCCCGCGCACGGTCAGTCCGGCCTCGAACTCGGACGGGTCCACGACCGTGACCTCGACGAAGACGAAGTCCTCGCCGGGGATGTCGTTGTCCTGGCGGATCTGCTCGATCTTGTCGCGGTACTCGGCCTTGTCGCGCTGGTCGGGCTCGTTGGCGATGAACCGTATCTTGCGGCTGGCCATGTCCCGGATGAAGCGTTCCGCCATGTCGTCCAGCGTCACGCCGGTCACGCGCAGCTCGAAGGCGCGGGCCAGCCGGGAGAGGAGTGAGACGAGGATGATGCCGGCGATGAAGCAGGCGCCGATCTTCACGCCGTCGGGGCGCTCGATGACGTTGACGACGGTGACGTAGAGCAGGACCGCCGAGACGACGGCGAAGCCGGCCGTCCAGCCCCGCTGCCCGGCCCGGCGGGCGGCGATGGTCACCGCGATCGCGGCCGAGGACATCAGCACCAGGACGCCGGTGGCGTAGGCGCCGCCCTGGGCGTCGACGTCCGCGTCGAAGATCCAGGTGACCAGGAAGGCGATCAGGGTGAAGACGATGACCATCGGGCGGACGGCACGCGCCCAGTGCGGGGCCATGCCGTAGCGGGGGAGGTAGCGGGGCATCAGGTTGAGCAGTCCGGCCATCGCGGAGGCGCCGGCGAACCAGAGGATGGCGATCGTCGAGGCGTCGTACACCGTGCCGAAGGCGTTGCCCAGGTACTCGTGGGACAGGTAGGCGAGGGCCCGTCCGTTGGCTTTGCCGCCGGGCTCGAACTCCTTCTCCGGGATCAGCACCGTGGTGATGAAGCTGGTGGCGATCAGGAAGACGCTCATGATCAGGGCGGCCGTCGTCAGCAGCTTCTTCGCGTCGCGGATGCGGCCCGCGGGGTTCTCCGCGGTGTCGTCGGGGTCGCCCTGCACGTGGGGCATGACCGCGACGCCGGTCTCGAAGCCGGACAGGCCGAGGGCGAGTTTGGGGAAGACCAGCAGGGAGACGCCGATCATCGCGAAGACGTTGCCGTGCTCGGCGGTCAGGGCACTCGACCAGTCGGTGACCACATGGCCCTCGGTGAGTACGTGCCACAGTCCGACGGCGACGACGACGGCGTTCAGGGCGAGGTAGGCCGCCACCAGCGCCACGGCGACGCCGACGGCCTCCAGGAAGCCCTTGAGGAACACCGCGCCCAGCAGGGCCACCAGGACGAGAGTGATCACCATCTGCCGGTCGTGCAGGGCCGCGGTCAGGTGCGGGTTCTCGACGAGGTGGGTCGAGGCGTCGGCCGCGGACAGGGTGATGGTGATCAGGAAGTCGGTGGCGGCGAAGCCCAGCAGGGTCAGGACGAACAGCTTGCCCTTCCAGAAGGACAGCAGCCGCTCCAGCATCGCGATCGAGCCCTCGCCGTGCGGGCTCTCCTCGGCCACCCGCCGGTAGACGGGCAGCGCGCCGGCCAGGGTGACGACCACCAGCACGACGGTGGCCACGGGGGAGAGCAGGCCCGCCGCGAGGGCGGCGATGCCCGGCTGGTAACCGAGGGTCGAGAAGTAGTCGACGCCCGTCAGGCACATGACCCGGTACCAGCGCTGCCCCTGGGGCTCGGGGGGCGCCTCGGACCCGGCGGCCGACCCCTGGGGGCCGTGGCCCTTGCCCATGTCGGAGAGGCCCTCCAGCATCCAGGCGCGCAGGCGACCGGGCGGAGGGTGTTCGGCAGTGGCCATCGGCGTGCTCCATGGGTGCGGCTCGGCGTGTGGTTTCGGCCATCACGCGGACGGCGGCATCAGCGTAAGCGGAGAGTGACGCTCGGGCCCGTGGATGAAGGGTCGAACGGCGTCAAGCTTCCGTTAAGACTGGTCGCGGGCCGGGCGGGAGCGGTGACCGGAACACGCAGCGTCACGTCGCGCGGGGCGAGGAACCGGCCAGTCGGGCTTTCGTCTCTCTCCGGCTTCGTAAGGTTCGCCGACGAACCCGAATGTTTCGATGTGATCAAGGGTTGCGTCTGGCCTTCTTCTTTGAAGTGGCCCCCGGAATACCTGCGTTCAAGGGGTTGCCACCCGTCGGAGGGTGTCTCTAGGGTGCGGCAGCAGCGAACCTTTCTGGATCTGGTTCGAAACTTTCGATCTATCAAGGAGCGCATGATGGGCGACCCGGCACTCTCCCGCCGCGGCTTCCTGGCGGCCTCCGCCGCGGCCGGTGTCAGCATGACGGCACTGAGCGCCTGCGGCGGCGACTCGGACGGAGGGTCGTCCGGGACGACCACCATCGAGTGGTGGAACATCTCCACCACGCAGCCGACGAAGGACGTCTGGGCGGCGCTGGCCAAGCAGTTCGAGGCGCAGAACCCCAAGGTCAAGGTGAAGATCGTTCAGCTGGAGAACGACGCCTACAAATCGAAGATGACGGCGCTGACCGCATCCGGGAAGCTCCCCGACATCTTTCACACCTGGGGCGGCGGCGTCCTGCGGCAGCAGGTCGACGCCGGGCTCGTCGAGGACCTCACCGACCGCACGAAGGACTGGTCCGAGGGCCTGATGAAGGTGGCCCGGCAGCCGTATCTGGTCGACGACAAGGCGTACGGCATCCCGTTCGACATCGGCATGATCGGCTTCTGGTACAACAAGGCGCTCTTCAAGCAGGCCGGCGTCGCCGGGCCCCCCACCACCTGGAGCGGGTTCCTCGACGCCGTGCGCAAGCTGAAGGCCGCCGGGATCACCCCGCTCGCCCTGGCCGGCAAGGAGAAGTGGCCCGGCATGTACTACTGGGCGTATCTCGCGATGCGCACCGCGGGCGTCGACGCCCTGCGCAAGGCGGGCGACGACAAGGACTTCACCGGGGACGGGTTCGTCCAGGCCGGACAGCACCTGCAGGACCTCGTCGACCTGCAGCCGTTCCAGAAGGGCTACCTCGGCGCCGCCTACTCCAGCCCCACGGGTCAGGCCGCCGCCGTCGGCAACGGCAAGGCGGCGATGGAACTCATGGGCCAGTGGGCGCCGGTCGTGGAGGCCGACGCGGGCAAGGGACTCGGCGCGAACCTCGGCTTCTTCCCGTTTCCGGCGGTCGACGGCGGCAAGGGCGTGATCACCGAGGTGTTCGGCGGAGGAGGCGGGCACGCGCTGCGCAAGGGCGCCCCGCAGGCGGCCGTCGACTTCCTGAAGTTCTTCGCCTCCGCCGCCACGGACACCATCCTGGTCAAGAAGACCAGCACGCTGCCCATCGTCCCGGCCGCGGAGAGCGCCCTCACCGACCCCAACATCAAGGCCGTGCAGGCGCAGTTGAAGGGTGCCACCGGATTCCAGCTCTACCTGGACCAGGCGTACGCGCCCGCGCTCGGCCAGGAGGTCAACGACAGCGTCGCCGCTCTGATCGCCGGTTCGAAATCGCCCCAACAGGTCGCCCAGTCGATCACCAAGGTCGCGAAGGAAGAGCAGTAGCCGGCGATGACCTCCACCTTCCTCCCGGACAAGCGCAGCGGTCCGGACATCACACCCCCGCTTCCCGTCGCCGGCGCGGGCCGGGGACGGGCGCGGCGGCGGACACTGCACTGGCTCACCGCCGTCGCCTTCCAGGCGCCCGCGCTGGTGCTGTTCGGCACGCTGGTGCTGCTTCCGATGCTGTTCGCGCTCTACGCCGCGTTCTTCCGCTGGGGCGGCTTCGGCATGCCCGAGGACTTCGTCGGCGGCGACAACTTCACCCGTCTCTTCCAGGACCCGGTGTTCCTGGGCGACCTGTGGCGCTGCCTGCTCCTGGTGGGCCTCTCGCTCGCCCTGCAACTGCCGTTCGCGCTCGCCCTGGCCGTCGCGCTCAACCAGCGCATCCGCGGCCGGGCCGCGTACCGGATGCTGTTCTTCGCGCCGTACATCCTCTCCGAGGCGATCACCGGCGTGCTGTTCAGCATGATCTTCGCCCCGGACGACGGCCTCGCCGACCATGTGCTGGGGGCGGTCGGCCTGGACGGGGCCGGCGGGCAGTGGTTCGCCGATCCCTCCACCGTGATGGCGACCCTCTTCCTGGTCATGACGTGGAAGTACTTCGGCTTCCACATGATGCTCTACCTGGCCGGACTCCAGTCCATCCCGGCCGAGTTGACCGAGGCGGCGCTGATCGACGGAGCGGGCCCCTGGCAGCGCTTCCGCAACGTCACGCTGCCGCTGCTCGCGCCGACCCTGCGCATCAGCGTGTTCCTGTCCGTCATCGGCGCGATCCAGCTCTTCGACCTGGTGTGGGTGACCACCGCGGGCGGGCCCGACCACCACTCCGAGACCATGGCCGTGACCATGTTCCAGTACGGCTTCAAGCGCTACCAGGTCGGATACGCCAGCGCGATCAGCGTGGCCATGTTCGGCATCTGCCTCGTCTTCGCCCTCGCCTACCAGCGGTTCGTGCTCCGCCGCGACCTCCAGGGCGCCACCACGACCATGCGAGGAGGCGGCTCGTGAGCGTCGTCAAGACCGGCCCCGCCGCCCGCGGGGCCGACCGGAGCTCCCGCCGGAGCGACCGGAGCGACCGGCGCGCCCGCGCGGGCGGCCGGACCGGGCGGACCCTTCCGCTGCACCTGGTGCTCGTGATCGCCGGCGCGGTCATGGCCGTACCGCTCGTCTACGCCGTGCTGTCCGGGTTCAAGTCCACCGACCAGCTCTCCCGCAACCCCATCGGCCTGCCCGACCCGTGGGTCCCCTCCAACTACACCGACATCCTGGGCTCCGGCTCGTTCTGGCGGCTGGTCGGCAGCAGCACCCTCATCGCCGTGGGCACCACCGTGGTGGTCGTCGCGGTGTCCGCGCTCGCCGCGTTCTCCTTCGCCCGGTTCGCCTTCCGCGGGCGGGAGGTGCTGTTCACCCTGTTCACGATGGGGCTGATGTTCCCCTTCGCGGTGGCGGCGCTGCCCCTGTTCCTGCTGCTGCGCTCCATCGGTCTGCTGGACAACCCGCTCGGCGTGATCCTGCCGCAGGCGGCGTTCGGACTGCCGGTGACCATCGTCATCCTGCGCGGCTTCTTCCGGGAGATCCCCGCCGAGCTGGAGGAGGCGGCCACCCTGGACGGCTGCGGGCCCTTCGGCTTCTTCTGGCGGGTCCTGCTGCCCATGGCGAGGCCGGCCCTCGGCACGGTGTCCGTGCTCGCCGTCGTCGGCAGCTGGAACAACTTCCTCCTGCCGCTGCTGGTCTTCAACGAGCCCACGTGGTGGACCGTGCCGATCGGTGTGCAGCAGTTCCAGGGCCAGTACTCCGCCGAGTACGCCCGTGTGTTCGCCTACCTCGTCCTCGCCATGGTCCCCGCCCTGGCCTTCTACTCCGTCGCCGAGCGCCAGCTCGTCGGCGGTCTCGCCGCCGGCGCCACCAAGGGGTGACGCGCCCCCGCGAACCGTTCGGCTCACACCCACCCGACGTGAGGAGTCGCACCATGCCCAGCACCGCCGTCCGCACCCGGCTCAGACTCGCCGGAGCCCTCGCCGCCGTCCTCGTCGCCGCCGGTGTCGTCACCGGGCCCGCCGCACAGGCGCACGAGCGACCGGGGCAGGGAAAACCCCGGGCCACCCTCGCCGACCTCGCGCAGCGCCACGGCCGGTACTTCGGCAGCGCCACGGACAACCCCGAGCTCACCGACGCCGCGTACACGAAGATCCTCGGCCGCGAGTTCGACATGATCACCCCCGGCAACGGCATGAAGTGGTACGCCACCGAGCCGCAGCAGGGCGTCTTCGACTGGACGGCGGGCGACGAGATCGTCGCTCTCGCGCGCGGGCACCGCCAGAAGGTCCGCGCCCACACCCTCGTCTGGCACAGCCAGTTGCCCGCCTGGCTCACCGGCCGGGAGTGGACGGCCGGCGAGCTGCGCGCCGTCCTGAAGAAGCACATCCAGACCGAGGTGCGCCACTACCGTGGCCAGGTCTACTCGTGGGACGTCGTCAACGAGGCGTTCAACGAGGACGGCACCTACCGGGAGACCGTGTTCTACAAGACCCTCGGCCCCGGTTACATCGCCGACGCCCTGCGATGGGCCCATGAGGCCGACCCGAAGGCGAAGCTCTACCTCAACGACTACAACATCGAGGCCGTCGGCCCCAAGAGCGACGCCTACTACGCCCTGGCCAAGGAGCTGAAGGCCCGGCGCGTCCCGCTCGACGGCATCGGCCTGCAGGCCCATCTCGCCCTGCAGTACGGCTATCCGACGACCCTGCAGGACAACCTCCGCCGTTTCGCCCGGCTCGGCCTGGACACCGCCCTCACCGAGGTCGACGTACGGATGCTGCTGCCCGCGACCGACGAGAAGCTGGCCCAGCAGGCCGACTGGTACCGGGACCTGACCGAGGCGTGCCTCGCGGTGCGGCGCTGCGTCGGCGTCACCATCTGGGACTACACCGACAAGTACTCCTGGATCCCGGCGGTGTTCCCCGAGGAGGGGGCCGCCCTGCCCTGGGACGAGCACCTGGCACCCAAGCCGGCCTACCGGGCGATCCGGGAGGCTCTCAGCTAGGGCCGGGCCTGCGGACCGGGTCGGAGGGAAGGGACGGGAACCGGCCGCGCGGTGGTGCGGTGCTCGACCGCACCACCAGCTCCGTGCCCAGTTCCACCCGCGGCGAGTCCGGGCGCTCCCCGCGGGCCAGGCCGAGGACCGTGCGGACGGCGAGCTTGCCCATGTCGGCCAGGGGCTGGCGGACGGTCGTCAACGGCGGCGCCGACCAGCGCACTTCCGGCAGGTCGTCGAACCCGACCACGCTCATGTCCTCCGGCGCGCGCAGTCCGCGCCGGCGCAGCGCCTCGATCGCGCCGAGCGCCATCTGGTCGCTCGCCGCGAACACGGCGGTGGGCGGTTCGGGAAGGTCGAGCAGGGCGGTGCAGCCGGTGAAGCCCGACTCCGGGCGGAAGTCGCCGGGGACGACGAGGGTGTCGTCGACGGCGAGGCCGGCCGCCTCCAGGGCCGCGCGGTAGCCGTCGAAGCGGGCCCGGGAGCACAGCAGCCTGGGCGGGCCCGCGATCAGGCCGATCCGGCGGTGGCCCAGCGCCAGCAGGTGTTCGGTGGCCGCGAGACCGCCGGACCAGTTGGCGGCGCCGATGGTCGGGGTGTCGTCGGCGGGGGAGCCCATCGGGTCGACGACGACCAGCGGGACACCCAGGATCCGCAACTGCTCGTGCAGGGTGGGTTCCAGCGCCGAGGTGACGAGGATGACGCCGTCGGAGGCGCGCGAGCGCAGGTTGCGCATCCACTCGCGGGCGTCGCCCGAGCGGCCGTGGATCGCCGAGACCACGGTGCCCGCGCCCGCCGCGTGGGCGACCTCCTCGACGCCGCGGATGATCTCCACGGCCCAGGGGCTGTCGAGATCGTTGAAGACCAGGTCGAGCAGCGTGGCGCGGGCCGGGGAGGCGGCGGGGCGCTTGCGGTAGCCGTGCAGGCGCAGCAGGTCCTCGACCCTGGCCCGGGTCCGCGGGGAGACGTCGGAGCGGCCGTTGACCACGCGGGACACGGTCGGCACGGAGACGCCGGCCCGGCGGGCGATCTCCGTGATCGTGACTCTGCCCCCGGACGCGGGCGCCCTGTCCTGTGTCGTCACTTCCCCCACCTCCGTCACCCCGTTCCGGTCGCCGCGCCGAAACTTCCAGGAGTCTTCCGGAAGGTGCGCGGTCGTGGGAAGACGTCCGGAGCGACGGTCGGGGGGATCTTCGAGGAGTCGTGCGAGCGATGCCCGAGGGGGCGTTCCGGGGAGGCCGGGGGTCGTGCGTCGGTCCGGAGCCGGGGGGCTACGGGGAGTGAACAGTTCCGGACACGCGTCGGGGCCGGTGCGCAGAAGTGTCTGCGGCCGGCCCCACAGGTCTCCGGACGGCGGTCCCGCGCCGTCCGGACAGGCTCTAGGCGGCGGTCACGACCCGGTGGGGGGCGATGACCCGGCCGTCCGGCAGGAGCTCACCGGTGTCCTCGAAGAGCAGGACGCCGTTGCACAGCAGGCTCCAGCCCTGTTCCGGGTGGTGCGCCACGAGACGGGCGGACTCCCGGTCGGCTGAGGTCGCTGTCGGGCACGGTGGCTGGTGCTGGCACATGGATGGGAACTTCCGCTCTGGCGTGATGAGTGAGATGGCTGTCGTATCGGTCGTGTCTGTCCCGCGGCTTGAAGCGTCGTTCATGGCCGCCCCCCGTTGTGATACGTCGTCGGAACCCAGTGTTGCCCTACGGAGGTCGTTCCGCAGGGATTTCGCGGCACCGCTTCTCACAGGTTCATGACGCGTCACCCGCGCGGGCGGTTCATCCCAACCGCACTGTCACTTCGGGTGGTTCTCGGTGGCCGGATGGGGCTAGTCCCCTGGGGCCGCCCGGTGATCTTTCCCGTACGGCGGTCCTCCGCCCGGTGAGCGCCGCCCGGCACTGCCGTACCCCGCCGCCGGGGCCACGGCGACGGGGTACGGGGTACGGGCTGAGGGGACTGGCCTGACTGACCGGGCTGACCGGGCGGATCGGACGGGTCAGGCGGGCGAGCCGAGGAGGGGCGGAGGCGCCGGGGTCACCCGGAGGGTCAGCACCGGGAGCAGTTCGGCGACCCGGTGCGGGCGGTGGGCGGCGATACCGGGGGGCGCGGGGGCGAGCGGTACCAGCAGGTCGGTCGGATCGGGGTGCCCCGTGGTGCCGTCCGAGGCGCAGTCGCCGTGCAGCCAGAGCGTCAGCATGTAGAGGCCCGGCACCGACAGCAGGCGCGCCTGGTACGGCTGGGTCGCCGACTCGGCCTGCCGCAGGGCGCGTTCGGTGGAGGCGATGTAGGGGCCCTCGAAGAAGTGCGAGAACGCCCACCCGTCCGGGGTGAGCCGGGTCTCGGCCGCGGCCACGGCGCGCTCGTCGCAGCGGATCAGGAAGCGCCATCCGGCCAGCCGGGTCTCGGCCACGCCTTCCGCGCTGATCGCGTCCAGGACGTGCAGGGGCAGCGGATGGTCCGGGACTGCCTCCTGCTGTGCGGTGCGCAGGGCGGGCGTACGAGCCTCGCGGACCGCGGTGGGGGAACCGAGTGCCGTGAGGACGGAGCGTAGGGCGGGCGCGGGAGCCGGGGGGACATGCAAAGGCATGGTGGGTCGCCTCTCATTCGACAGGCACGGTGGCGCGAGGGCGGGGGCGGACGGCGCTGTCAGCTAGCTCTCGGGGGTCGGAGAGGCGGGGGCCGGGCCTGGGGGGGCTCGGGTGCGCGAGCGGCCTGCCGTCATCTCGACGACAGGCTCCTTCGACCGTGGGCGCCAACCTTCTCTGCCTTGTTCGCGGAGTTTATACGACATGTGTTCAGACTGTGTTTCGTCTAGTCGATCCCCGGTTACACGACAAGGGTTCATTCGGTCGGCGATACGTGTGAATCATCCCGATTCACCGGGAGTGGCGCCGCGATGACCTCGGGTTATGCGCGGGTAGCGGTCGGCCCATTTTCGTCGGCGTTTTTCACGAGACCTTGATTCGCGAAAGGGCTCCTGTGCCGCATGCCCGGTGAATGTGCCAACGGAACGCTGCGGGCGGCTTTCGGTCAGCGTAGCGGGTGCCGTGGACGGCCGGGGACGTTATCGATCCGCCGGGCTGGGCATCATCCTTCCTGTCAGGGACACCCGGCGGCCGGGACGGCCGGACCGCCGCACGAGGAGGGACGCTTCGATGGGCGAGAAGGTCGTGGCAGGCGCATTCGACCTGTCCGATCGTCAGCACTACCGGGACAAGCTCCGACGGTGTCTGACGGGGCTCGAGCGGCTCCTGGCCCAGAAGCGCTTCGACCGCCCCAAGAACCTCATGGGTCTTGAGATCGAACTGAATCTCGCGGGCGACGACGGCCAGCCGAAAATGTTGAATGGCGAGGTACTGGAGAGGATCGCGAGTCGTGATTTCCAAACAGAACTCGCCATGTTCAACCTGGAAGTCAACATAGCCCCACACCGATTGGGCGGCCGGGTATTCGACAGGCTCGCCGAGGAAATCACCACGTCGCTGGCATATGCCCACCGAAAGGCGGGCGAGGTCGACGCCGGAATCGTGATGATCGGTATTCTGCCGACGCTCGACCGGGACGACCTGGTGTCGACCAACCTTTCCGACGTCGACCGCTACACGCTGCTCAACGACCAGATCGTGGCCGCGCGCGGCGAGGACTTCACCCTGGAGATCGACGGGGTCGAGCGGCTGTCGTGCACCTCGAAGTCGATCGTGCCCGAGGCGGCCTGCACCTCCGTGCAACTGCACCTCCAGGTCACGCCGGCCCGCTTCCCCGCGGTGTGGAACGCCGCGCAGGCGGTCACCGCCGCGCAGATCGCCGTCGGGGCCAACTCACCCTTCCTGTTCGGCCACGAGCTGTGGCGCGAGTCGCGTCCCCCGCTGTTCCAGCAGGCCACCGACACGCGGCCGCCAGAGCTCCAGGCGCAGGGCGTCCGGCCCCGGACGTGGTTCGGGGAACGGTGGATCAGCTCGGCTCACGAACTGTTCGAGGAGAACCTGCGCTACTTCCCGCCGCTGCTGCCGATCTGCGACGAGGAGGACCCGCTGGAGGTCCTGGACGCGGGCGGGGTGCCCTCGCTCGCCGAACTCGTCCTGCACAACGGCACGGTCTACCGCTGGAACCGGCCCGTCTACGGCATCGCCGACGGCGTTCCGCACCTGCGGGTGGAGAACCGGGTGCTGCCCGCGGGGCCGACCGTGACCGACGTGATCGCCAACGCGGCCTTCTACTACGGCCTCGTACGGTCGCTGGCCGAGGAGTCCCGGCCGGTGTGGTCCCGGCTGCCGTTCGAGACGGCCGCCGCCAACTTCGAGGCGGCCTGCCGGCACGGGATCGACGCGCGGCTGCAGTGGCCCCGGCGGGGACGGCTGGGCGGCCTGGTCGAGGTGGACGCGGTGAGTCTCGTCCGGGACGAGCTGCTGCCGCTGGCCGAGGCGGGGCTGGACGCGTGGGGCGTGGAGCCCGCCGACCGCGATCTGTATCTGGGGGTCATCGACGAGCGCTGCCGACGACGGGCCAACGGGGCGACCTGGCAGGTGGCGACGTTCCACCGGGCGCTGGAGGCGGGACTGCCGCGCGATACGGCGCTGGCCGCCACCACGCGACGGTACGCGGAGCTCATGCACCTCGGAGAGCCCGTGCACACCTGGCCCGTGGGCCTGCCGGAGCCGGCCGCACTGGGGTGAGGCCGGGTCGTCGGCGGGAGGCGTACGGGCGGACGCTCGCAGCAGGGCGCGGCTGACCGCGCCGCGCCCCGCCGCAGGCTGGTCCGGGACCGCCGGCCGGTCCGTCGCCCCTTGGCCACCTCGGCCGGCGTTCCCGTCGCACGGCGTCCGGGTGCGGGGCACGCCCCTGCTTCGTAGGCCGTCGCCGCCCTCACCGCCGTCGCCGCCGTCCGCGCCGTCGCCGAGCCGCCCGTCGGAAGCACACGTGGTGGTCCTGATCCCCGGCCGGTCTCACGGACGACTCCCGCACTCCCACGCCCCGGTCTCGTCGTCCTCGGTGCAGGCGGTGAGCGCAGGCGGTGGGGATCCAGGCCGCCGCCATGTGCGAGCGGTCCGTGGCGGGGGACCGGATGCGAGGCGCCCCGCAGCGCCGCCCCGGCGTCCCCGGCGGTGATCAGGACGAAGGGCCCGGCGCGACCCGGCGCGGAGCGGCGACCGGGGTGAGAGCGGGGGGCGCTGCCGCCCGCCCCGTACGGATCGGGCAAGCTGTGACGTCCCATGACGGTGCCGCCCCTCCCTGTCGGACTCCGTGGCGGATTCCCGCCGAACGGCATGCGAAGGGGAGGTACGCCCCGTACGGTGCCCGTCCCCCCGGCGGCCTGTCGCGCACGGATGTCTCCACTTCTTTCGAGACCCTGGCGAGGCAGATGCGGGGATGCGGTGTGTTCACGCGACTGGAGGCAAGTGTGCAGGTGGAGGCGGGACAGGTGGCCGATTCCTTTTCGCGGGACGGACTTTCGCGACGGATGCTCCGGGACGAGACGCTGCTCGTCCTGGCGCTCTCGCTCGGCGCGAGCGGTGTGTCCGCGCTGATCAGCTTCGTCGGATCGGTCACCAAGCCGGGAGGCCTGAAGGACCAGGCGGCGACGCTCAACGCCTCCGCCGCACCGGGCCGCCCCTGGCTCGATCTCGCCTGGCAGCTCTTCGGGATCGCCACGGCGCTCGTCCCCGTCGCCCTCGTCGCGCACTTCCTGCTGCGCGAGCGCGAGGGGCGCGGGCTGCGGACGCTGGGCTTCGACCGCACCCGGCCCTGGCCGGACCTCGGCCGGGGGGCGGCGATCGCAGCGGTGATCGGAAGCACCGGCATCGCGTTCTACCTGGCGGCGCGCGGACTCGGCTTCAACCTCACGGTGGTGCCGGAAGCCCTCCCGGACGTCTGGTGGAAGTACCCGGTGCTGATCATGTCCGCGCTGCAGAACGCGATCCTCGAAGAGGTCATCGTCGTCGGCTACCTGCTGCGCCGGCTCGGCCAGCTGGGCTGGACGCCGGGGACCGCCCTCGTGGCCAGCGCCGTGCTGCGCGGCTCGTACCACCTCTACCAGGGCATCGGCGGCTTCATCGGCAACATGGTGATGGGCGTCGTCTTCGTCTACCTCTACCGGCGCTGGGGCCGGGTGGGCCCCCTCGTGGTGGCGCACTCCCTGCTCGACATCGGAGCCTTCGTGGGGTACGCGCTGCTCGCGGGGAAGGTGGGCTGGCTCCCGACGGCGTGAGCCGCCCCCCTTCACCGGGAGTTTCACCAGGCGAGCAGTTCCCCCTCGATGACGGTGACCGCGCGGCCGGTCAGCAGCGTGCGGTCCCCGCGCAGTTCGGTGCGGACGCGGCCGGAGCGGGGGGAGGCCTGCAGTCCCGTGAGGCCGGCGCGGCCGAGCCGCTCGGACCAGAAGGGGGCGAGCGCGGTGTGGGCGCTGCCCGTCACCGGGTCCTCGTCGATGCCGACGTTGGGGAAGAAGCAGCGGGAGACGAAGTCGTACCCCAGCTCCGGGTTCTCGGCGCGGGCGGTGGCGATGACGCCGCGACGGGAGTAGGCGGCCAGCGCCCTGTGGTGCGGGCGCAGCGCGTGCACGGTCTTCTCGTCGGCCACCTCGACCAGCAGGTCGCCGATCTGCGGGCCGGTGTCGAAGCAGGTCAGCGGCTCGGCGCCCAGGGCTTCGGCGACGCCGGCCGGGATCTCGGCCCTCGTCAGGCGGGCGGTCGGGAAGTCCAGGGTGATCGAGCCGTCCTCGGCGGGCGTGGCCACCAGCACACCACTGCGGGTGGCGAAGCGCACCGGGCCCTCGTGCGCGCCGGTCGTGCGCAGGATGTGGGCCGTGGCGAGCGTGGCGTGGCCGCACATGGCGACCTCGGCGACCGGCGTGAACCAGCGCAGGGCCCAGTCCGCCTCGCCGCCCTCCGGGAGCGGGTGGGCGAACGCCGTTTCGGCGTGGTTGACCTCCAGGGCCACGTTCTGCAGTCGGCCGTCGTCCGGGAAGGCGTCCAGGAGCACTACCCCGGCCGGGTTGCCGGCGAACGGGCGATCGGTGAAGGCGTCGACGATGTGAATCCGCATGCCGCCGACGCTAGGGGGTCGCCGCGCTCGCCGGCCAAGGCCAATCCGAGGGTCCTGGCCCGGATTCCGCCGACGCCCCGGCCCGTCCGCGCGTCCGCCTCGGCCGGCCCGCCTGGGCCCGCCCGTCCGCCTCGGCCCGTCTGCCCGCCTCGGCCCGTCCGTCCGCCTGCCTGTCCGCCCGCCTCGGGCTTGCCCCCTACCTCGGTCCGCTCGCAGCGCGGCGCCGACCGAAGGCTGGGATATTGAGGGAGGAGCGCAGCGCTACCCACGACCTCAGGACCAGGGGCGGTGAGCGCCATGAGCGAGCTCGAGGAGAGCGACGCCGAGCGGGCGGCGCCGGACGCGGATCCCCAGGGGGATCCGTTTCTGCGCACGCGGTTCGTCGTACCGCCCCGACCGGTGGCTTTTCTGCGGCGCGAGCGGCTGGTCAGCCATCTCGACCGGGCGCTGCAGACGCCCTTGACCATGGTCAACGGCCCTGCCGGGGCGGGCAAGACGCTGCTGGTGGCCGACTGGGCCGCAGCGCGCGAGACGTCCGTCGCCTGGCTCACCACCGATGCGGCGGGACAGAAGCCGGGCATGTTCTGGGCGTACCTGCTCCAGGCCCTGCGCGCGTCCGGCACGCCCCTGCCCGCCGCCATCGGCTGCCCGGCCGACGCGGGCCGGGCGCCCCCGACGCTGCTCGCACGCCTGGCCGCCGAGCTGAGCGTCCTGGACCGGCCGGTCGTCGTCGTCCTCGACGAGTACGACCAGGTCACCGACCCGGAGATCGCCGAGCAGCTCGAGTTCGTGCTGCGCCACGCCGGCGACGGCCTGCGCCTGATCCTCGTCACCCGCACCGAGCCGCTGCTGCCGCTGCACCGCTACCGGGCGGCCGGCGACCTGACGGAGATCCGCGGTGCGGAACTCGCCTTCACCTGCGAAGAGGCGACCGAACTGCTGGAGCTGCACGGACTGCGGCTTCCGGAATCCGCCGCACGAGGGCTCGTGGAACGCACCCGGGGCTGGGCCGCGGGCCTGCGGCTGTGCGCTCTGGCCGCGCGCGAGAGGCCGGATCCCCAGACCTATCTGAAGGAGTTCGAGGCCGACCGGACCTCGGTCGCCGACTTCCTGCTGGCGGAGGTGCTCGGGCAGCAGCCGGCCGCGACCCAGGACCTGCTGCTGCGGGTGAGCGTCCTCGACCGGTTCCGCCCCGACCTGGTCAACGCGCTCACCGGCCGGACCGACGCCGAACCGATCCTGGCCGGCCTGTGCCGCGCGAACGCGTTCGTGGAGCACCTGGAGCAGGACTGGTACCGCCTGCACCCGCTGTTCGGCGAGATCCTCCGGGCCCATCTGCGGGTGCGTTCGCCGGGGCTGGAGACCGAACTGCACCGGCGGGCCGCGCGATGGCTGCGCGGCTCGGGCTCGCTCACGGAGACGCTGGGACACGGTGCCGCCGCCGGCGACTGGCAGTTCACCGCGGACGCGCTGGTCGACGACCTTGCCATCGGCTGGCTCTTCACCGGACTGCGCTCGGACGAGCTGGGCGAGCTGTTCTCCCGGATGGGGCCGGAGGCCGCGGGCCCCGCCGCGGAGCTGGTCCGGGCGGCCCGTGATCTGTCCCGGCACGAGGTCGACCGGGGCCTCGGCCACCTGCGTCGGGCAGAGCACGGCCTGGCCGCCGAACTCGGCCTGACGGCGGCCGGAGCCGGCCCGGCGGCGGATCTGGGGGAACTTTTCCCGGGCCGGCCGGACCCGACCACCGGGTGGCGCCTGCCGGACAGTGATCCCGCACTGGCGGAGGCCCGGTTGACGTGTGCCCTGCTGGAGGCGCTGGCGGCCCGGCTGACCGGCGCCCCGGCCCGGGCGGAAGTGGCCGCGACGGCAGCCGAGACACTGCGCGACGTGGTCCCCGCCCACCTCCTGGAAAGGCACCCCGAACTCATCGCCCTCCTGCTCGCCCACCTGGGCTCGGCGCGCCTGTGGGCCGGACGGTTCGAGGACGCGCACACCGCCCTGACGGGGGCGGCGGGGAGTGCCGCCGGGGCCTCGACCGCGCTCGCCCGCGAGGACTCGCTGGGCCGGCTGGCGCTGATCGACTACCTGAACGGCCGGCTCGCCGGGGCGGAACGCACGGCCCGTGCCGCGCTGACCGAGATGGAGCGCTACGGCCTGCCCCAGCCGTCCGGTTCCGGCATGGGAAGGCTGGTGCTGGCCGCCGTCGCCGTCGAACGCGACGACCTGAGCCTGGCCCAGGCCCTCCTGGCGGAGGCGGCGGAGCCGCACCCCGCACTGCGCGACCCCGTCATGGAGGCGGGCCGGGCCATCGCCACCGCCCGGCTGCACCTGGCCCGCGGCGACATCGGGGCCGCGCTCGCCGCGGCGGAGCGGACCGTGCCGGCCGCCGTCGCCTCGCCCTGGGCGCAGGGCCAGACGGCGCTCGTCGTCTCCGCCGCGCATCTCGCCGACGGCCGACCCGAGACGGCCGTCAAGGTGCTGCAGGAGCTGACCGAGGCGACCCCCGCCTGCACGGTGGCGTCCGCCCGCGCCGAGCTCGCCGCCGGCAGGCCGCTGGCCGCGATCGACCTGCTCGACCGGCTGCGCGCCGAGGACCGCTGCGGGCCCGCCGTGACGGTCCGGGCCCTGCTGGTGCGGGCCCAGGCGGCCGACGAGGCGGGCGAGCGGGCCGCCGCACGCGGACTCGTCGCCCTGGCGCTGCGCGAGGCCCGGCGCGACGGCCTGCGGCGCCCCTTCGCCGAAGCCGGACCGTGGATCCGTCCCTTCCTGGCCGCGTCGGCCTCGCGCGGGCCGACGACGGACGCCCACCCCCACGCCCGGCCGTCGGACGGCCCCCCGCCCCCGATGGTCGAGGAGCTGACCGGACGCGAGCGCGACGTGCTGCGCAGGCTGGCCCTGGCCATGTCGACGCAGGAGATCGCCGCCGATCTCTATCTGTCCGTGAACACCGTCAAGACCCACCTCAAGAGCGCCTACCGGAAGCTTTCGGTCAGCCGCCGCAACGAGGCGGTGCGCCGCGCCCGCGATCTGGGACTGCTGTGAACGGCCGCGGCGTGCGAGGACGACGCCCGATGGACCGAGGCCCGATGGACCGAGGCCCGATGGACCGAGGCCCGAACGGGGAGGCCGGGCGCGTCGGCGGGCTCGCCCGTAGCGGGTGAGGCGGGGACGCCGATTCCCGGGTGCCATGAGGAGGTGGACACGATGACCCGCTGGCGGGCTCTGATGGTGCTGGGCACCGCCCAGTTCCTGATGGTCCTGGACACGTCCGTCATGAACGTCTCGATCAGTCAGCTGGTCGAGGACTTCGACACGGAGGTGACCGCCATCCAGGCCGTCATCACCCTGTACGCCCTGGTCATGGCGGCCTTCATGATCATCGGAGGTCGGCTGGGCGACATCTTCGGGCGACGGCGGCTCTTCTTCCTCGGCCTCGTCGTCTACGCGACGGGATCGGCCCTCACGGCAGCCGCCCCCACCCTGTGGGTGCTCGCTCTGGGCTGGTCGGTCATCGAGGGGCTGGGGGCAGCGATGGTCCTGCCGGCCATGGCGGCGCTGGTCGCCGAGTCCTACCGGGGGCGGGACCGTGCCGTGGCCTACGGCGTCATCGGAGGTCTGGCCGGGGCGGGCATCGCCGTCGGCCCGCTTCTGGGCGGCTGGGTGACGACGTACCTCACCTGGAGGCTGGTCTTCGTCGGCGAGGTCGTGGTCGTGCTGGTCGTGCTGTGCTTCCGGCGCGTGATCACGGACACCCCGCGCACCGGACCGCCCCCCCGCCTCGACGGCGTCGGGGCCGCGCTCTCCGCGACCGGTCTGGCGCTCGGCGTGCTCGGGGTGCTGCAGAGCGGCACCTGGGGCTGGGTGCAGCCGCGCAACCCGCCCTTCACCGTGCTGGGCTTCTCACCCACACTCTTCGTCATCGGCGCGGGAGCGGCCGTGCTCGCCCTCTTCGTGCACTGGGAGCGGCGCAGGGAGGCCCGGGGCGGCGAACCGCTGGTGCATCTGACGCTGCTGCGCAAGCCCGCACTGCGCTCCGGCCTGACGTGTCTGCTGAGCCAGAACCTCATCCTGCTGGGCCTGTTCTTCACCATCCCGCTGTATCTGCAGGTGGTGCAGGGCTTCGACGCCTTCGAGACCGGCCTGCGCCTGCTCCCCGTCTCGATCACCATGCTGGCCGCTTCCATGCTCGCCGCCCGGCTGGGCCGGGTGGCGGGACCGCGCCGGGTGGTCAGGATCGCGCTGGCGACCCTGGTCGGGGCCGTGGTGTGGCTGCTGGCCACCATCGACCCGGTCATCGACGACGCCCAGTTCGCCGGGGCGATGGCGCTGCTCGGCGTCGGCATGGGGCTGCTCGCCTCGCAGCTCGGCAACGTCGTCCAGTCCAGCGTGGGCGAGGAGGAGCGCAGCGAGGTCGGCGGGCTGCAGTTCACGGCGCAGAACCTGGGCTCCGCACTGGGCACCGCCCTGATCGGGTCGCTGCTGATCGGCGCGCTGGCCCAGGCGTTCACCACCAAGGTGGAGGAGCAGCCGGCCCTCTCGGACGAGGCCCGTCGCCAGACCGGCGTCGCCCTGGAGGCCGGCATCAGCTTCGTCCCCACCACGGAGGTGCGCACGGCCGCCGAGGACGCCGGGCTGCCGCCGGCCGAGGTGGACGCCCTCGTGGACTCCTACGCGTCGGCACAGCTCAACGGTCTGAAAGCGGCGATCCTGGCCGCAGGCGGGATCACCCTCGCCAGCTTCCTGGTCACGAGGGGTCTGCCGACCGCGAAGACCGCGGGACCGTCCCGGTCCGAGTCCGACGCGCCGACCGGCCCGTCCCCGTCCCCCTGACCGGTCCGCCCGGCCGACCGGCCCGGACCGTCCGACTCGCCGCGGGAGGCGCGATGCCCGGGACCGACCACGGCGCACACCGTCGGGCGCAGGCCGTCGAGCGCCGGGCCGCGGCCGACTACACCGGAGGCGTCTACGGGTCCATGCTCGCGGCCTCGGTCGTGGTCGGCGTGGGCACCCTGGGGTCGGTGCCCCGGGTGGAACTCGTGATTCTGCTGCTGCTCACCGGGGTCGTGTTCTGGGTCGCGCATGTGCACGCCCATCTGTTCGGGGCGCGGCTCGCGCAACGGCGGCCGGACCGGCGCATCGTCGCGCAGGTGTGCCGTGACGAGTGGCCGATCGTCAAGGCCGCGGTCCCGCCGGCCGTCGCCGTGGCCGTCAGCCCGCTGCTCGGCCTCGACCTGGCGGGCACCCTCTGGTTCGCTCTCGCGGTCGCCGTCGCCGGCCAGGTGGGCTGGTCGGCGGCGGCGGCCCGACGCGCGGGAGCCTCCTGGCGCCTGGTGGCGGTCACCGCCTCGGTGAACCTCGTGCTCGGTCTGCTGATCATCGTCTTCAAGCTCTGGGTGACGCACTGACCCCTGCCCGTCCACCGGGTCGCCCGCGCGCGGCTATCACCTCCAGCGGGTGAGGCCGGGGGACCGTGGGGGACGGAGGATCGCGGTGAGGGCGCAGTCCGCCTGTCCCAGGCCGTCCCGGGAGCAGCTCATGCGCTACGAGATCCGCGTCGAAGGACAGCTTTCGGAGGCGCTGACCGAGGCCTTTCCGGAGCTGGACCATGTGGTCATGTCCGGCCAGACCGTGCTGTTCGGGCAAGTCGTCGACGAGGCGCACCTGTACGGGCTGCTGGCCCGCTGTCAGTCCCTGGGGCTGCGGGTCCTGGAGATGCGCCAGCTGCCGGAGTGACGTTCCGGGGACCGACGTCTTCGCCGGACGCGAGGACACGAGGAGGAGTCATGAGCGTGTCACCTGGTCCCGCACCGCACCCCGGCCCCGATCCCCGGCCCCCCGGCGAGCCGGGCCCGGGTCCCGTGCCGACGACCGGCGATCCGTCCGCCGCGCTGGCCGTGCTCGGGCGGTCCTGGACGTGGATCCTCGGTTCGGCGGTCGTCACGTTCGTGCCGGGCATCCTGATCCTCGTCTGGCCGGACGAGACCCTGCACGTCCTCGCGGTCCTGATCGGCCTGTATCTGCTGGCGACCGGGTTGTTCCGGTTCGTGGCGTCCTTCGCCGGGGAGGACGGCGGCGCGCGGGTGACCGGACTGCTGCTGGCGGTGCTCTACGTGGTGGCCGGCGTGTTGTGCCTGCGGCATCCGCTGCAGACCATCGCCGCGCTGTCGCTGATCGTCGGCGTCCTGTGGCTGGTGTCCGGCATCGTCACGCTCTTCACTGCCCTCGCCACCAAGGACATGCCCCATCGGGGCGTCGTGGTCGGCGCGGCGTTGCTGGCCGTCGTGGCGGGGATCGTGGTGCTCGCCCTGCCCACCGAGTCGGCCCGGGCGCTGACCCGGCTGCTGGGCCTGTGGCTGGTCCTGCTCGCTCTGGTGGAGGCGGCCGTCGCCTTCGCCTGGCGGGCCGCGGTCCGCAGGGCCGGCACGGCCGTGCGGGACCGGGACCCGGACCTGGATCGGGGCCGGGACGGCGGCGGCCGCGCCGGGCCCGTCTGATGCGCCCGCGTACCACCGGGGCGGCCGGGGCTCGCCCTCCGGCGCTCACCCGTCCCGGGTGAGGCCGGCCGGTTCCCCCCCGGCGCAGGCTGGGAACGGCATGCGACGCCATGCCGGGTTGTCGGGCGAGAGCCCGGAACGGAGGAAAGAGATGAGTGGGGACACGTACCTCGCGTACGACTATCCGCTGCTGAGCGCCTTCTGGACCATGCTGGTGTTCTTCCTGTGGATCATGTGGTTCGTCCTGCTGTTCCGGGTCGTCGTCGACATCCTGCGCGACGATCACCTCAGCGGCTGGGCCAAGGCCGGCTGGCTGGTCTTCTGCGTCGTGCTGCCCTTCCTCGGCGTGTTCGTCTATGTGATCGCGCGCGGCAAGAACATGGGTCGCAGGGAGGTCTCGCAGGCGCGCGAGCAGCAGCAGGCCTTCGACAGCTACGTCCGCGAGACGGCCAAGGGCACCGGCGGCCCCTCCAGCAGCGTCGACGAACTCGCCCGGCTCTCCGAGATCCGCGCCCGCGGCGACATCACGGACGAGGAGTTCGCGAAGGCGAAGCAAATGGTCCTGAGCGGCCCCGGCCGCTGAACCGTCGACTCCGGGCGGGCCCCGAGCGGTTGCGGCCGCCGGCCGCAGGGCTCCCTGCTCCCTGCTCCGGGCCCCGGCTCAGGGCTCGCCGAACGGCAACGAATCGAGGCATCGGCATGACCGAGACGCACACCAGCGACAGCACGACCGCCGAGCGGCATCCGACCCGGCAGGCCTGGGCCGGCGGGCTGATGGCCTTCGCCGCCGTCACGCTCCTGCTCACCGGAGTGCTGGACATCTTCCGCGGCATCATGGGGATAGCCGAGGACGACATCTTCGTGTCGACCCGCCAGTACGTCTTCCGGTTCGACCTCACCGGCTGGGGCTGGATCCACCTCGCCCTGGGCACGGTCGCCGTGATCGTCGGCCTGGGCCTGTTCACGGGAGCGATGTGGGCACGGGTCGCGGGGGTGGCCATCGCCGGACTGATCGTCATCGGCAACTTCCTCTCCCTGCCGTACTACCCGGTGTGGTCCGTGGTGATGATCGCCTTCTCCGCGTTCGTCATCTGGGCTCTGTGCGTGGTCAAGCCCGACAGGTTCGCGGACTGACCTGCCGGGCCCTGCGCTTCGGTCCCGTCCGGTCCCGTGGTCCGGAACTGCCAGGAAGGTGGCGGAGATGTGCCGTTGGCTCGCCTACTCAGGCACCCCCATCCTGCTCGAAACGATTCTCTACCGGCCGGCCCACTCCCTGATCGACCAGAGCCTGCACTCCAGGATGGGCGTGGAGACGACGAACGGCGACGGCTTCGGCGTCGGCTGGTACGCGTCCGACGGGGCGGACGGGACCCCGGCGGTCGTCCGGGAGATCGGCCCGGCCTGGAGCAACCGCAACCTGCGGGAGATCGCCGGACACGTCCGTTCCTCGCTGTTCTTCGCCCATATCCGGGCCTCGACCGGCACGGCCGTGCAGCAGACCAACAGCCATCCGTTCCGGCACGGCCGCTGGATGTGGATGCACAACGGAGCGATCGCCGACTTCCACCGCATCCGCCGGGAGCTCGCCCTCGCCGTCGACCCGATGCTGTTTCCCGACATCGAGGGCTCCACCGACTCCGAGCTGATGTTCTTCCTGGCCCTCACCCTGGGGCTGGAGGAGGATCCGCCGGGCGCGGTCGCACGGATGGTGGGCCTGGTGGAACGCGTCGGGCACGCGCACGGCGTGGAGTTCCCGATCCAGATGACGGTCGCCGTGACCGAGGGGGTGCGGCTGTGGGCGTTCCGCTACTCCACCCAGGGCGCGTCGCGCTCGCTGTTCTACAGCACCCGGGTGGAGACGCTGCGCGAGCTGCACCCCGACATGGCGTTCCTGCGGGAGGTCTCCGACGAGACCCGCCTGATCGTCTCCGAGCCCCTGGGCGACCTGCCCGGCGCCTGGAACGAGGTGCCCGAGAGCACGTACGGCGTCGTGCAGCCCGACGGCGACGAGATCCTGGAGTTCACCCCCCGGACGGCGTAGGGCGGTGGCGCGGTCCGCGGCCGGGCCGGGCTCAGTGGACGGAGAACCCTCCGTCGACGAAGATCGCCTGCCCGGTGACATAGCCGGAGGCGCGGCTCGCCAGGAACACGGCCGCCCCGGCGAAGTCCTCGGCGAGACCGTTGCGGCCGACCATCGTGCGCGCGGCCAGCGCCGCCACCTTCTCGGGGTCGGACGACAGCCGTGTGTTGAGCGGGGTCATGACGAACCCGGGCACCAGCGTGTTGCAGGTGACGCCGTGGGGCGACCAGGCCTCGGCCTGCGAGCGGGCCAGCGACTCAAGGGCGCCCTTGGAGACCCCGTAGGCGCCGCTGCGGACGAACGCGCGGTGCGCCTGCTGCGAGGTGACGTGGATGATCCGTCCGAAGCCCCGCTCGGCCATGCCGGGTCCGAAGCGCCGGCCGAGCAGATAGGGCGCCTCCAGGTTCACGCTCATGGTGGCGTCCCACACCGTCTCGTCCAGTTCGTCCATCGGCGGCCGCAGGTTGATCCCCGCGCAGTTGACCAGGACGTCGGGCTCGCCGTAGACCTCGGCCGCCCGCTCCGCCGCGGTGCGCACCCCGTCACGGGTGCCGAGGTCGCCGCTCACCCAGGCCGCCCGGCAGCCGTCGGCCGTCAGCTCGTCGACCGTCGCGGCCAGCTCCGCTTCCCTGCGCGCCACGATCACCACGCTCGCCCCCGCCCGTGCGAGAGCGCCCGCGATGCCGCGGCCGATGCCGGAACTGCCGCCGGTCACCAGGGCGACCCGCCCGACCAGCGAGAACAGCTCGGAGAGGTAGGCGGTCGAGGGGCTGTGCCCGGTGCCGTGCGAGGTGTTCGGGGATGTCATGTCCGCACCCTAAGCGGCAGACCCTTGCCAAGCGAACTTCACCGATATATCGTTGACGCATCGCGACAGATCAACGATGGAATGAAGGAGTGGTTTGCGATGCGTACCCACGGATTCGAGCGTGGACATGGACAGGACGGCCCCCGGCGCGGCCGCGGCGGCTTCGACGGACGGCGTGCGGCCTTCGGGCCCTTCGGTCCGGGTGGCCCCGGTGGTCCGGGCGGCCCCGGCTTCGGCTTCGGCGGTCCGGGCTTCGGTCCCGGCCCCTGGGGCGGGCGAGGGCGGGGCGGACCCAGGGGGAGGGCGCGGCGCGGAGACGTGCGGGCCTCGATCCTGGCCCTGCTCACGGACCGGCCCATGCACGGCTACGAGATGATCCAGGAGATCGCCGAGCGCAGCGGCGGGGCGTGGAAGCCCAGCCCGGGGTCGGTGTACCCGACCCTCCAGCTGCTGGAGGACGAGGGCCTGATCAGCAGTGCGAGCGACGGCGGCAAGAAGCTGTTCTCGCTCACCGAAGAAGGTCGCACGGCCGCCGAGGAGGGCCCGGACGCCCCCTGGGAGGAGGCCACGCGCGGGGTCGACTGGGAGGCTCTCGGTGAGATCCGCCAGGCCGGCTTCGGTCTGATGGAGGCCTTCGGCCAGGTCTGGAAGACCGGCAGCAAGGAGCAGCGCGAGAAGGCTCTGGCGGTCATCAACGAGGCACGCAAGAAGCTGTACCTGATCCTCGCCGACGAGGACTGAGCCGGCCGGTGGCAGGCCGCACGACGACGGAGGCGCTCCGCGGAATCGACCGCGGGGCGCCTTCGTGCTGCGGGCGGGCGCCCTGCGTGATCCGGCGTCCGCGCCCGTTTGTGGACCGCGCTCAGGTGACGAGCGTGCCCAGCTTGCGCAGCGACTCGTTCAGGGCGGCCGTGCCCGAGTCCTTGAGCTTGCCCGCCATCAGCGACACCGCCGCGCCGGTGAACTCGCCGTCGATGCGGACCGTCGTGCCGTCGCCGTCGGGGGTCAGGGTGTAGCGGGTGGTGACGGAGACGGCCATCGGCCCCTTGCCTCGGATGGCGAGCACCCGGGCCGGCTCGAGCTCCGCCACGGTCCACTCGACCTCGGCCGGGAAACCCATGAGCTTCATGTTCTCCAGGAAGGTCGCGCCCGGTTCGAGGGTCGCCGGGCCGCCCTTGGGGAAGCTGGTGTGGGTCGCGTTCCACTCCCCGTAGGCCGGCCAGTCGGTGAGCTGGGCCCACACCTTCTCGGCCGGCGCCTGGATGCGTGCCTCCGCGCTGACTTCGGCCATGCGACCACCTCTTCGTGTCGGGCAGCTCCGGCTGCGGTGTCGCGGAACGTAACTCCAGACGGTCGAACATTCAATACTGACGAACCGTCAGGAAATGCTGTCCGGTGCAGGCCCGTCCGACCTCCGCGCCGCGACGACCCGCCCGTCGCGTCAGCCCATGCGCCGCATCGCCGCTCCGTCGAGGGAAACGGCCTGATCTCATCCGTAAGGAGGAGAGTCCGGCAACCCTGCTCCACTCTGCGTGGGACGTCAAGATGCTCCCTGCCGGGGACGACCGCACCCGGCGGCGACTGATGGGATGGGGGTCGTGCAACCCCGTATCCCCCGGCAGTCGCCCCGCGACCGGGCGGCCCACGGCAGGGACGACGTCCCCGGGCTCGACGCCGACGCCGCGGCGGCGCTCGCCGCAGCCCGCCGCCGGGCGGTGCGGGACGGGGACCGGCAGGTCGACACCGCCCATCTGCTGCACTCGCTCCTGGAACACGACCCCCAGGTCCGCGCCGCGTTCGACGGCCCCCACTTGGCCCGGCTGCTCGGCTATCTCGTCCAGCGCAGCATCGGCTACGGGCTGCGCTGGCAGGGTGGCGTCGAGGACTCCGGCGGCGTACCCGTCGTGACGGCCGCCGGGTCTCCCGGCCGGACGTCCGGGGCGGCGACGTCCGCGGAAGCGGGCGGGGCGCCTGGCGCGGCGGCCGTCGAGGGGCTGTCCCCGCTGGCCGCGGCCGCGCTGGAGCAGGCGCGCCAGGAGGCCGCCCGGCACTCCGGCGCGCCGGCCCGGGGCGTCGACCTGCTCGCGGCGATGGTCGCGGACCCGCAGGCCCGGGCGGTCGAGGTCCTCACCCGCGCCGGCGTCGACGTGTACGAACTGCGAGCCCGGATCGAGGACGGTCCCCAGGAGTGCGCGGCGGGCCTCGAAGGCGGCGGCCCCGCCGGCTGAACGGCCCGTGCCCCGCCCACGCCGTCCAGCCGGTGAGACAGGTGTCAACGGGGATGACGCTCATGTCATGGCCTGTCATCATGTGGCGGTGCGTACCTCAGTGAGCAGCCAGGGCAGCCGCGGAAAGGGCCTCGGGCTCTCTCTCGCGGTCGGGTCGGCCATCGCCTTCGGCGGGTCCGGGGTCGCGGCGAAGCCGCTGATCGAGGCGGGCCTCGACCCGCTGCACGTGGTGTGGCTGCGGGTGACCGGCGCGGCGCTGGTGATGCTGCCGCTCGCCGTGCGCCACCGCGCTCTGGTGCGCAGCCGGTCCGCGCTGCTCGCCGGCTTCGGTCTGCTCGGCGTGGCCGGAGTGCAGGCGTTCTACTTCGCCGCGATCTCCCGGATCCCCGTCGGCGTGGCCCTGCTCGTGGAGTACCTCGCCCCCGCCCTGGTGCTCGGCTGGGTGCGCTTCGTGCAGCGGCGGCCCGTGACCCGGGCCGCCGCGCTCGGTGTCGTCCTGGCGGTGGGAGGGCTGGCCTGTGTGGTCGAGATCTGGGCGGGCCTGGGCTTCGACGCCCTCGGCCTGCTGCTCGCGCTGGCGGCCGCCTGCTGCCAGGTCGGCTACTTCGTCCTGTCCGACCAGGGCAGCGACTCCGGCGACGACGCCCCCGATCCGCTCGGGGTCATCGCCTACGGCCTCCTCGTGGGCGCCGTCGTGCTGACCGTCGTCGCCCGGCCCTGGGGCATGGACTGGTCCGTGCTCGCGCACACCGCCGACATGAACGGCTCCGAGGTCCCCGCCTGGCTGTTGCTCGCGTGGATCGTGCTGCTCGCGACGGTCGTCGCGTACGTCACCGGCGTGGTCTCCGTGCGCCGGCTCTCCCCGCAGGTCGCCGGAGTGGTGGCCTGTCTGGAGGCGGTCATCGCGACCGTCCTGGCGTGGGTGCTGCTCGGCGAGCACCTTTCCGCCCCGCAGATCGTCGGCGGGGCGGTGGTGCTTCTCGGCGCCTTCATCGCCCAGTCGTCGACGCCCGCCAAGGGCTCGCCGGGCCCGGTGGCGGCCGGCAGCCCCGAGCGGGAGCTGTCGGCCCGCGGAACGGCCGCCTAGCGCGGAGACCGGAAAGGTCACCGCGGCCGGCAGGACCGCTGCTCGTCACTTCCGCCAGAAGAGGTGGTGCGTCACACCGCTCGGGCTGGGCACCACGTCCACGTGGAAGCGGTCCAGGAGCTCTTCGGGCGAGTCCCAGAGACGTAGCCCGAACCCGAGCTTCACCGGTGAGACGACCACATGCATGGTGTCGACGAGGTCGGCGTCGAGGAACTCCCGGACGGTGGTCACACCGCCGCCCAGCCGGACGTCCTTGCCCTGCGCGGCCTCACGCGCCTGCGTGAGAACGGCGGCGGGGTCGCCGTCGACGAAATGGAACGTGGTGTCGGAGAGCGTGAACGAAGGACGTTCGTGGTGGGTCAGGACGAAGACCGGCGTGTGGAAGGGCGGCTCGTCACCCCACCACCCGCGCCACTCGTGGTCGGTCCACGGGCCGCGCTGGGGTCCGAACTTGTTGCGGCCCATGATCTCGGCGCCGATGTTGTGGCTGAAGTCCCGGGTGAAGTAGTCGTCGAGGCCCCGGCTGCCCCCGGGCTCGGTGCGGTTGGGCCAGCTCGCCGTGGCGCCGGCCCAGGAGAAGAGCTTCCCCGGATCGATGTGGTGGCCGAAGGGCCGCTCCAGAGTCTGGTCCTCGCCCGCTGCGACGCCGTCGCTCGAGATGGTGAAGTTCTGCACGCGCAGCAGCTGATCCACGTGTTTCCTCATCAGTCCTGTCGCCTCCTGGTGTGGCGATGCGTCCTACACCAGGATGTCGAACGGGACGCCGCCGGATCGACAGCGGCGCGTGAGTTGTTTTGACGGACGCGCCGCGGGACGCGTCACGGAGGCGGACGGCCTCCCGGCGCGGAGCGTCCGAGCAGGTCGGGCCGTGTCCCGTCGAACCCCCGGTCACGTCCTCGGTCGTTCTGCGCGCCGGCGCAGCAGGTGCTCCAGGGCCGCCGGGTCGCCCGGACCGCCGCGGGTCGCGAGTCCGGCGGCGATGCGGTCCTGGGTCTCGGCCGGCCGGTGCGCCGCGTACTTGAACTTGGCCTCCACGGAGGTCACCTCGAGCCGGATCCCCCGGATGCCGGAGAGCAGGCGGCCGTACGGAGCCTCGCCCGGCGCCGGCCGCGCGGAGCCGCCTTCCGGCTGGAAGTGCGCCATCTGGCGGACGAGCAGGTCGGCCTTGCCCGCCGGGTCGTCCACGATGTGCGCCGTGCACCGCAGCTGGACCGCCGTGTAGAAGCTCGTCGGGGTGCCGTGCTCGGCCGGGGCGCCGGGCGGCGCCTGCCAGGGGCCGGGCACGAAGACGTAGTCGTCGACCACGCTCAGCGTCACCGCCGGGTTCGCCTCCAGGGCGGGCCACAGGGGGTTGGGCCGGGCCAGGTGGGTGACGGCCGTGTCGTCGGCGGGGTCGTAGGCGAAGTGCAGGGGCTGCACGAACGGCGGCTCTCCCGGCAGCCCGTTGACGGCCAGCTCGCCGAAGTCGTGCGTGGCCAGCCAGTCCCGCCACTCGGCGTCGTCGTGGGGCGCGTCCCAGGGGTGGACGAGCATCACAGCTCCGCGAGGTAGTCGGGGACCCGGACGCCGGGCGCGAGGTCGGCCTCCGGGACGGGGGTGCCGTAGCCCTTGCGCAGCGGGAGGACGCCGGCCCAGTGGGGGAGGGCGAGGTCCTCGGGCTCGTCGTTCACGCCGCCGGTGCGGGTCTTGGCCGAGACCTCGCCGAGGTCGAGACGGATCACCGCGGTCGCCGCCAGCTCCTTGCGGTTCGCGGGGCGCGAGTCGGCGGCCCGGCCCGGGACGACATGGTCGACGAGGGCGTCGAGCGCGGCGCGCTTGTCCTGCGGGTCCGTCACGTCGTAGGCGGTGCCGTGCACCACCACCGAGCGGTAGTTGATCGAGTGGTGGAAGGCCGAGCGGGCCAGCACCAGACCGTCGACGTGCGTGACCGTCAGGCAGACCGGCAACCCCGGGTCCGCCTGTCCCGCCATCCTCAGGGGGCGCGAGCCGGTCGAGCCGTGCACGTAGAGCGTCTCGCCGACCCGGGCGTAGAGCGTCGGCAGCACGATCGGCGCGCCGTCGCGGACGAAGCCGAGGTGGCACACGTAGCCCTCGTCGAGTATCGAGTGCACCAGTTCCCTGTCGTAGGACGCCTGCTGGGCGGCCCGGGTGGGGACCGTGCGGTCGGTCGGGGTGTAGGCGGCGGGCGGTGGCGTCGTCGGCTGCTCGGTCCCCTGCATGGCGCTCTCCATTGTACTAGTGCATAATAGATTTTGTGCTAGGAGAGTATCGGATCCAAGGCCGGAGAGCAGCCGAGATTTCCGCGAGCGTGGAGGCGGCGGTCGGGGCGGGCGAGCTGCCTCCGGGGCAACTGCTGCCGCCCATGAGGGAGTTGGCGACCGAGCTCGGGGTCAACCCGAACACCGTCGCGGCCGCCTATCGCATCCTGCGCGAGCGGGGGGTGATCGAGACCGACGGCCGCCGGGGCAGCCGGGTGCGCGCGAAGCCCGCCACGACCGGGCGCGAGTTCATCCGGGTGGACGCCCCGGAGGGCGTGCGGGACGCGTCCGCAGGCAACCCGGACACGGTGCTGCTGCCGCCGCTGGCCCCGGCGTTCGCCTGGGCGGCCGCCCAGGGCGACCGGGAGCCGGTGCTGTACGGACACGCGCCGGTGGAACCCGAGCTGGCCGCGCTGGCCCGGGCCGATCTGGACGCGGACGGGGTGCCGGCCGGACCGGTGGCGGTCGCCTCCGGTTCGCTGGACGCGATCGAACGCGTCCTCGCCGCACATCTGCGGCCGGGCGACGTCGTGGCCGTCGAGGATCCCGGCTGGGGCTCCCTGCTCGACCTGGTGCCGGCTCTCGGCCTGCGCACCGTGCCGGTCGGCCTGGACGACGAGGGCCCCCTGCCCCAGGACGTGCGCCGTGCGCTGGAGGCCGGGGCGCGCGCGCTGATCGTCACCGACCGGGCGCAGAACCCGACCGGCGCGGCGGTGAGCGCCCCGCGCGCGCGTGCCCTGCGCGCCGTGCTCGGGGAGCATCCGCACACCCTGCTCGTCGAGGACGACCACGGTCACCGGATCGTCGACCTGCCTCTGCATCCCCTCGCGGGAGTCACCCGGCACTGGGCCTTCGTGCGCTCGGCCGCCAAGGCCTATGGGCCGGACCTGCGGTTCGCCGTCCTCGCCGGGGACGACGTCACCCTCGACCGGGTGAGCGGACGGCAGCGGCTCGGCCCGGGCTGGGTCAGCCGGATCACCCAGCGGGCCGTGCTGCGGCTGTGGGCCGACGACGCGGTGGACCCGCGAGCGGTGGCGTCGGCGTACGGCAGCCGGCGCGACGCGCTGATCGCCGCACTGACCGCCCGCGGGGTCCGGGCGCGCGGACGCAGCGGACTGAACGTCTGGGTCCCGGTGCCCGACGAGACGGGGGCCGTCACCCGGCTGCTGCAGGCGGGGTGGGCGGTCGCCCCCGGGGCGCGGTTCCGCGTCGAGTCCCCGCCCGGGATCCGGATCACCGTGTCCACCCTGGCGCAGGACGAGATCGACGGGCTCGCGGACGCGGTCGCCGCCGCGGTGCGGGTGGGCGGGGTGCGCGGATACGTCTGAGGCCGGCGGCGGCGCGCGGCGGCCCCCGGGCGGGGAACCGCCGCGCGCCGGTCAGGACCGGCCCCGCACCTGGGTCAGCGCCGCACCCGCCAGGACGATCGCCGCTCCCACCGGTGTCGACCAGCTCAGCGGCTCGTCCAGCAGGGCGACACCCGCCGCCGTCGCGATGACCGGGATGAAGTACGTGACCATCTGAGCCGTCGTCGGACCGACCTCCGCGACCAGGCCGTACTGCATCAGCAGGGCCAGGCCCGTGCCCAGCGCCCCCAGGGCGGCCGTCGCGAGCAGGGGGAGCAGCGGGAAGCGGGTCGGGAGCGTGGTGAACAGGGGGGTGACCACGGCGAGTTGCAGGGTCGCCAGGAACAGTTGCGCGCCGGTCATCGACAGGGCGGAGGAGCCGGTGTGCGCCAGTGTGCGACGGAGATAGATCCAGCCGACCGGGTAGCTGAGCGAGGCCAGCAGGGCCAGCGTCGTGCCACCGGCGTCCAGGCCGTGGAAGCCCTGCCATGCCCCGAGCACCGTCAGCACGCCCAGGAACCCCAGACCCAGACCCGCGACGCGCAGCCTGGTCGGCCGGTCCTCGGAGAGCGCGACCAGGGACAGGGCCATGCCCCACAGCGGCGAGGTCGCGTTGCAGATGCCGGCCAGGGTGGACGGGATCGTCAGCTCCGCGTAGGCGAAGAGGGAGAAGGGCAGGGCGTTGAGCAGGAACGCGGACACGGTCAGATGCGCCCAGGTGCGCGCCCCGCGCGGGAGGCGCTCCCGCTTGACCGCCATCGCGACCGCCAGCACGGCCGTCCCGAACGCCAGCCTGCCGAACGTGACCTGGAAGGGTGCGTAGCCGCCCGTGCCCACCTTGATGAGCAGGAAGCTGAAACCCCAGATCAGCGACAGCGCGCCGAAGCGCAGACGCCAGTCGAGGGCGTGGCGTCGGCGGGCGGCGGTGCGCGGGGCCGGCCGGGTCGGGGGACGCTGCGAGGGCCGGGGCGGAGTGGGTGTGGTCGCCGTGGTCATGGCTCAACGATGCGGGAGACGATCTCGTAGCACAATCGAGAATTTTCGAGCAGTACCTCGTAGCATTGCTTACATGTTGAACCTGGAGCGCCTGCGCACCCTCGACGCCCTCGCCCGGCACGGATCGGTCAGCGGAGCGGCCCTGGGCCTGCACATCACCACGTCGGCCGTATCGCAGCAGATGGCGAAGCTGGAGCGGGAGGTGGGCCAACGGCTCCTCGCCAAACACGGACGGGGGGTGCGGCTGACGGACGCGGGGCGGCTGCTCGCCGAGCACGCGTCCCGCATCCTGTCCCAGGTCGAGCTGGCCCAGGCCGATCTGGAGGCGCAACGCGGCCAGGTGGCGGGGGAGTTGCGACTGTCGGCGTTCCCGACCGCGGCGCGTGGGCTGTTCCCCGTCGTGCTCGCCGAGCTGCGCAAGGCGCATCCGGGACTGCGGCTGCGCTCCTCCGAGCTGGAGCCGGAGCGCGGCATCGCCGGCGTCGTGCGCGGCGACCTCGACCTCGCCGTCGTCCTGGACTGGTACAACAAGCCGATGCCGCTGCCGGACGGCCTGGTCAAGGCGCCCGTCCTCGACGATCCCGCCGACGTCGCGATGCCGGCCGGACATCCCCTCGCCCACCGGGGCGAGGTGGACCTCGCGGAGTTCGCCGAGGACGAGTGGATCACCTGGGGCGAGGGTGAGTTCTGCCACGAGTGGCTGATGTTCACGCTGCGCTCACGGGGGGTCGAGCCGATCGTCGGACACCGGGCGGCCGAGACCCACACCCAACTCGGTCTGGTGGCCGCCGGGCTGGGCGTGTGCATCGCGCCGCTGCTCGGGCGTCACCCGGTGCCCGAGGGGGTCGTCACGGTCCCGTTGCGGCAGCGGGTGCGCCGGCACGTGTACGCCGTCTGGCGGGCGGACGCCGACCGCCGCCCGTCCATCCGGGCGGCCGTCGAGGCGCTCGAGGCGGCGGGCCGGACGCTGGGGCGGACGGCGGAGACTGCGGAGGCGGCGGAGACGGCGGACGGGGCGGCGGACTGAGGGGACGGGCAGGCGGCGGGTTGCCGGGACGGGCCGAACGGCGGGCTGCGGCGGGTCGGCGGCTCACGCCCCGCCGAGCTTGCGGAAGTCCCAGGACACGACCTTCTCCGGCCTGAGCCGCACCCAGGCGTGCCGCCCGTCGTGCGGCATCGCGTCGAGGCCGAAGTTCTTGCGCGCGAACAGGGTCTCCACCGCGTCGAGTTCGGCGCACAGCTCACCGGTGCGCGGGATCTCCCCGACGAACTCCACCGCGCCGGACAGCTCGACGCCGCGCAGACTGTCGTACTCCTCGCCCGTGTCGATCACGATCGCGACCCGGGGATCGCGGCGCAGATCGGTCCAGCGCTTGCTGCGCACCACCGAGTACAGCCAGAGCGCGTCCCCGTCCCAGAAGAACCACAGGGCGCTGACGTGCGGGGCGCCGTCGGTGGACACGGTCGCGACCCGGCAGGTGCGCTGGACGGTGAGGAACGCGTCCAGCTCGCCCGAGGTCATCATGATCTTCCGGCCCCGACGCTGAGTGACGGTCATCCGGCCCCCTCATTCTTCTCTTGTGTCGTCCTGTGGTGATTTTCTGAGACCCCGTCAGAAAATGATGGGTCTTCTTCCCTCTCCGCGCAATGGCCGTTAGTGTCGCCCGCCCCACACCGACGTCAGGGGGAGCCCATGCCGTCGCACGAAGAGCTCGGCGACCTTCTCGACCCCGCCGGCACCGTCCTGATCACGGTGGAATGCCAGCAGGGCGTCGTCGGACCGGCCGCCGCGCTTCCCCAACTCGCACGTGCCGCAAGGGAGTCGGGTGCCCTCGCCAACATCGCCCGGCTGGTGGCGGCCGCCCGCGCGCACGGCGTCCAGGTCGTGCACGCCGTGGCCGAGCGCCGGCCCGACGGCCGGGGCGCCAACCGCAACGCCCGGCTGTTCCGCGCGGCCGAACGCCTCCCCGTCCAGCAGCTCGCCGGCACCGACGCGACCCGCGTCGCACCGCCGATCGACGTCGCCGAGCAGGATCTCGTCGTGAGGCGGCTGCACGGGCTGTCGCCCGTCCAGGGCACCGACGTCGACGCCCTGCTGCGCAACCTCGGCTGCCGCACCCTGATCGTGACCGGGGTGTCGGCCAACGTCGCGATTCCCAACACCGTCTTCGACGCCGTCAACCGGGGCTACACGGTCGTCGTGCCGTCGGACGCCGTCGCGGGGGTGCCCGCCGACTACACCTCCGCGATGATCCGCCACACCCTCGCGCTGGTCGCCACGGTCGCGACCACCGACGAAGTGCTGGCCTGCCTCCGGCGGACCGCCCCGGCGGAGGCGGAGGTCAGGCCAGAGTGATCGAGTCTCCGCTGACCTTGATCGGCACCTCGGGCAGGGGCTTGCGCGCGGGACCGCTCTTCACGCTGCCGTCCGTGATCGAGAAGTTGCTGTTGTGGCAGGGACAGTGGATCACGCCGTCGTTGACGGACTTCACCGCGCAGCCCGCGTGGGTGCACACCGCGGAGAACGCCTTGTAGGCGCCGGCCGTCGGCTGGGTGACGACCACCTTCTCGGTCTCGAAGACCTTGCCGCCGCCCTCGGGTATGTCGGACGTCTTGCTGAGCGCCGCACCCGCCGGCGCGTTGTCCCCGCCACCCGTGCCGCCCGTGCTCGCGGCGGGCGTGCCGGCGGTGGATCCGGTGGAACCCGCGGCGCCGGCCGACGACGACGAGTCGTCGTCGGAGCCTCCGCACGCGGTCAGCGCGACGGAGAGCCCCGCGGCTCCGGCGGCTGCCACGACGGCACGGCGGGCAGGCCCCGACGCGGACTTGATCGATGCGCTGGTCATGCTGGGGGTTCCCTTCCAGGGGGGTGTGTGGATCTGCCGTGAGGTACGAGCCGGGGGCGCGGCTTGTTCAGCGCCCTCGGCGAGTTCGGACGGTGTCGAGATATTGACGGGGTCGACATGAGCGCGGCGTAAGCAGCAGCTGTCGCCGAGCTGTCGGCCGTGCATCGGTGCAGGCCCAGTAACCTGGGGCGATGCTCAAGGAAGTCACCGCCACCCGTTACGTCACGCCACTGCGTGAGGGCGGATCCCTGCCGGGACTCGTCGAGGCGGACGACCTCGGCCTGTACGTCCTGAAGTTCACCGGCGCCGGACAGGGCCGCAAGACGCTCGTCGCGGAGGTGGTCTGCGGCGAACTGGCCCGCCGGCTCGGCCTGCGGGTGCCCCCGCTGGCGGCCGTGGAGCTCGACGTCCTGCTGGGGCTCGGCGAACCCGACGTCCAGGTGCAGGAGTTGCTGAAGGCGAGCGGCGGGACCAACCTCGGCATGGCCTTCCTCTCCGGCGCCCTCGGCTTCGACCCGCTCGCCTTCCCGGTGAGCCCCGAGGAGGCCGGCCGCATCGTCTGGTTCGACGCGCTGGTGAACAACGTCGATCGCTCCTGGCGCAACCCCAACCTCCTGGTGCACCGCGGAGACCTGTGGCTCGTCGACCACGGCGCGACCATGATCTGGCACCACAACTGGCCCACCGCCGAGACCTCGGCGGCCCGCCCCTACGACGCCTCCGACCACGTCCTCGCCCCCTTCGGGCCGGACGTCGCGGCCGCGGCGGCGGAGCTGGCCCCGCTGGTCACCGCCGACCTGCTCGCCGAGGTCACCGCCGAGATCCCCGACGTCTGGCTGACGGACGAACCCGGCTTCGACACTCCGGACACGCTCCGGCACGCCTACGCGGCGCCCCTCCTGGCACGCGCCGCCGTCATCCACGACCGCATCAAGGGGACCGAGTGAACGACCGCCACATCATCAGGCCGGGTCAGGGCGGCGACCGGGACGTCTTCGAGTACGCGCTGCTGCGCGTCGTCCCGCGCGTGGAGCGCGGCGAGTGCATCAACGCGGGCGTGCTGGTCTACTGCCGCGGTCAGGACTACGTCGGCGCACGCACCCACCTCGACGAGACGAAGTTGCTGGCGCTGGACGCGGAAGCGGACGTGGCGGGGGTGCGGGCCGCCCTACGGGCCGTCGAGGGCGTCTGCGCGGGCGGCGCCTCGGCCGGTCAGGCGGCACGCGACGACGCCGGACGGCGTTTTCGGTGGCTGATCGCACCCCGCTCGACGATCGTCCAGCCGGGCCCCGTGCACACCGGGCTCACCACCGACCCGGCGGCCGAGACGGACCGGTTGCTCCAGCTGCTGGTGAGGTAATGGATCACACCGGCGACGTGTGGCGTTGACACCGGGTGCCAGGGCTTCTAGCGTCACGTCTGCCGAAGGTACTAAGCGGTCGCTCACCAGTCGGGCGCACCAGCGCCCCGGGCGGAACAGCGCCCCCCGGGCGCATTCAGGCTTTCTCAAGGGCGAGGAGAACCAGCAATGTCCACCACTGAGCAGCGGGTCGCCGTAGTCACGGGCGCGGCGCGGGGCATCGGAGCGGCCACCGCCGTACGACTGGCGGCCGAGGGCCGTGCTGTCGCGGTCGTCGACCTCGACGAGGCCGCCTGCAAGGACACCGTCGAGAAGATCACCGCCGCCGGCGGCAAGGCCGTCGCCATCGGCGCCGACGTCTCCGACGAGGCCCAGGTCGAGGCCGCGATCGCCCGGATCGTCGAGGAGCTCGGCGCGCCGACGATCCTCGTGAACAACGCCGGCGTGCTCCGCGACAACCTGCTGTTCAAGATGAGCGCCGCCGACTGGGACACGGTGCTGAACGTGCACCTGCGCGGCTCGTTCCTCATGACCAAGGCCGTCCAGAAGCACATGGTCGACGCCGGCTTCGGCCGTGTCGTCAACCTGTCCTCCTCCTCGGCGCTGGGCAACCGCGGCCAGGCCAACTACTCGGCCGCCAAGGCCGGTCTGCAGGGCTTCACCAAGACCCTGGCCATCGAGCTCGGCAAGTTCGGCATCACCGCCAACGCCGTCGCCCCCGGCTTCATCGCCACCGACATGACCGCCGCCACCGCCGCCCGCGTCGGCATGGGCTTCGAGGAGTTCAAGGCGGCTGCGGCCACCCAGATCCCGGTCGCGCGTGTCGGCGAGCCCGACGACATCGCCAACGCGATCGCGTTCTTCACGAACGAGGCCGCCGGCTTCGTCTCCGGCCAGGTGCTGTACGTCGCCGGCGGACCGCTCGACTAACCGCTGCCAAGGACCCTGGGGATCACGAACATGACTGAACTGCCCGAACTCTCCGGCAAGGTGGCCCTCGTCACGGGCGCCAGCCGAGGCATCGGCTACGGCGTCGCCGAGGCGCTCGTCGCCCGCGGCGACCGGGTCTGCATCACCGGCCGGGGCGAGGACGCCCTGAAGGAGGCCGTCGAGCGGCTCGGCGCCGACCGGGTCATCGGCGTCGCCGGCAAGGCGCACGACGAGGAGCACCAGGCCGCCGCCGTGGACCGCACGATGGAGGCCTTCGGCCGCGTCGACTTCCTGGTCAACAACGCCGGCACGAACCCGGTGTTCGGCCCGATCGCCGACCTGGACCTGAACGTCGCCCGCAAGGTCTTCGAGACCAACGTGGTCTCCGCGCTCGGCTTCGCCCAGCGGACCTGGCACGCCTGGCAGAAGGAGAACGGCGGCGCGATCGTCAACATCGCCTCCGTCGCGGGCCTGTCGGCCTCGCCCTTCATCGGCGCGTACGGCATCAGCAAGGCCGCGATGATCAACCTGACCCTGCAGCTGGCGCACGAGTACGCGCCGCGCGTGCGGGTCAACGCGATCGCCCCGGCGGTGGTGAAGACCAAGTTCGCCCAGGCCCTGTACGAGGGCCGCGAGGAGGAGGCGGCCGCGGCCTACCCGCTGGCCCGGCTGGGCGTGCCCTCCGACATCGGGGGCACGGCCGCGTTCCTGACCTCGGAGCAGTCGGACTGGATCACCGGCCAGACGCTCGTCGTCGACGGCGGCATCTTCCTCAACGCGGGCGTGGGCTGAGCCCGCCCCGGGCCGCACCCCGGCCCGGGGCGCACCGCGACGACCGCGTCCACGGGCGCCGTTTTCCCGACGGAAACGGCGCCCGTGTCGTCGTATACCGGGACATACGCGCCTCGGCCACGGTGATGACAACGTCGTCATACCGAGAGTGATCAAGAACGCCGTACAGGCGCGGGTTCAGGCCGCGCGGCGCTGCGGTATGGTCTGCCAACCCTTGGCATGGCAGATCGAGGAGCGTGCGCGTGTTCAACCGGAACCGATCCTTGCAGCAGATGGCGGCGATCGTGTCCATATCCCTGGTGGCCGGGTGCAGCCTCCTGGGGGAGGAGAGCTCCGACAATGCCGGGCCGATCGTCGTGGGCACCACCAGTGCGCCCAGCACGCTGGACCCCGCGGCCGCCTGGGACGGCTCCTGGGAGCTGTTCCGCAACATCTACCAGACGCTGCTGAGCTACCCGAACGGCACGACGGCCCCGCAGCCGGACGCCGCCGAGTCCTGCGAGTTCACGGACAGCACCAGTCGCACCTACAAGTGCGAACTGCGCGACGGGCTCAAGTTCTCCAACGGCGACAAGCTGGACGCGCGGGCCGTGAAGTACTCGATCGACCGGATCCGGACGATCAACGCCCCCACCGGCCCCAACGGACTGCTCGGCAGCCTGGACAGCGTGGTGACGAAGGGCGACCGCGAGGTGCTCTTCCGGCTCAACAAGGCCGACGCCACCTTCCCGTTCGTGCTCGCCACCCCCGGCATGTCGATCGTCGACCCCGACGACTACCCCGCGAAGTCCCTGCGCAAGGACGACGGCATCGTCGGCTCCGGGCCCTACCGGCTCCAGTCCTACCAAGAGGGCAAGCAGTCCGTGCTCGTGCGCAACGACGGCTACAAGGGCCTCGCCGAGCGCAAGAATGACGCGGTGGACATCCGCTACTTCCAGGACTCCGGCGCCATGGTCAAGGCCCTGCGCGCCAAGGACATCGACATCACCTACCAGGGCCTCGCCGCCGACGACATCGTCGAGCTGGAGGGCAAGGGCGCCGCCAACGAGGGGCTGCAGCTCGTCGAGGGCGCGGCCACCAACATCAACTACCTGGTCTTCAACCCCAAGGACGACTGGTCGGACAAGCTGCCCGTGCGCCGGGCCGTGGCCCAGGTCATCGACCGGGCCGCGATCGCCCACAAGGTCTACAAGGACACGGTCGACCCCCTGTACTCCATGGTCCCGACCGGGCTGACCGGCCACACCACCGGCTTCTTCGACTCCTTCGGCGACCCCGACACCGCCAAGGCCCGCAAGATCCTCACCGAGGCCGGCATCACCGAGACCGTGCCGCTCACCCTCTGGTACACCACCGACCGCTACGGCTCCGACACCGCGCTGGAGTTCAAGGAGATCAAGAGGCAGCTGGAGGCGTCCGGCCTGTTCTCGGTCACGCTGAAGAGCCGCCCCTGGAACGCCTACGTGGTCGGCTACCAGAACGGCGAGTACCCGGTGTTCGGGCGCGGCTGGTCCCCCGACTTCCCGGACCCCGACAACTTCGTCGCCCCCTTCGTGGGCGAGCAGAACGCGCTCGGCACGCCCTACCCGGAGAAGAAGATCACGCAGGTGCTGCTGCCCCACTCCCGCCAGGAGAGCGACCGCGCCGAGGTGGCGAAGGACTTCGAGGAGGCCCAGCAGATCCTCGTCCGGGACGCCCGGCTGCTGCCCCTGTGGCAGGGCAAGCAGTACATCGCCTCGTCCGAGGACGTCTCGGGCGGGGAGCGCGCCCTGGACCCGTCGACGATCATGATGGTCTGGGAGCTGTCGCGGAAGACCAGCTGGTAGAAGCCGGTCGATGAGCCGGTGACCGGCTGCGGGACGGCCCTCGGGAGGGTCTCGGGAGAGCTCTCCGGTGGGCCCCCGAGAACCGTCCGCGGTACGGGTTGTCAGTGGTCGCCTGTAGGTTCTGCAGTCTGAAGCGACCGCACACCGAAGGACGTTGACGTGACCGACATCGCCATGCTGCCCGAGTCCTGGCGCGGGGTTCTGGGCGACGAACTGCAGCAGCCCTACTTCAAGGAGCTGACGGAGTTCGTCGAGGAGGAGCGGGCGAAAGGCCCTGTCTACCCTCCGCGCGAAGAGGTGTTCGCCGCACTCGACGCGACGCCGTACGAGCGGGTGAAGGTGCTCGTCCTCGGACAGGACCCGTACCACGGCGAGGGCCAGGGACACGGCCTGTGCTTCTCGGTGCGGCCCGGGGTGAAGATCCCGCCGTCCCTGCGCAACATCTACAAGGAGATGCACGCGGAGCTGGGCACGCCCGTCCCGGACAACGGCTACCTGATGCCGTGGGCGCAGCAGGGCGTCCTGCTGCTCAACGCGGTCCTCACGGTCCGCTCCGGCGAGGCGAACTCGCACAAGGGCAAGGGCTGGGAGAGGTTCACCGACGCGGTGATCCGCGCGGTGGCCGACCGTCCCGACCCGGCGGTCTTCGTGCTGTGGGGCAACTACGCGCAGAAGAAGCTGCCGCTCATCGACGAGACGCGGCACATCGTGGTCAAGGGCGCGCACCCCTCGCCGCTCTCGGCGAAGAAGTTCTTCGGCTCCCGCCCCTTCACCCAGATCGACGCGGCGGTGGCGCAGCAGGGCCATGAGCCGATCGACTGGACCATCCCGAACCTGGACTGACCCGTTCCGTCCCGCCGCGGGCCGCTCGTCGCGTCCCGGGTCGGTCGCGTCCTGCCGCCGGGCCGGTTCCCGCGGGGGCCGGCCCGGTGCCGCCTGACCGTGATCGCCCCCGCCGGCGGCTAGCGTCGTCGCAACGAGCGCGACGCAAGGAGGCCGAGGGTGGCGGACCGACAGGGACGGACGACGCCGGACACCCTGCTGACGCGGATCGGGCAGGTCGTGATGCTGCACCACGGGGGAGACCGCGAGGAGGCCCGCCGCCGGCTCCTCGACCTGTGGACGGAGATCGGCGAGGAGGGCGACCCGCTGCACCGCTGCACCCTCGCCCACTATCTCGCCGACACCCACGACGACCCCTTGGACGAACTGGCGTGGGATCTGCGGGCGCTGACCGCGGCGCAGGAGCACGACGGCTCGGCGGGGGAGCGGCTGCGGCCGGGGGAGGAGCCTCAGGGGGCCGCCCAGGACCAGGGGTCGTCCCAGGCGAGGGCGCTCCTCCCGTCCCTCCACCTCAACCTGGCGGCGGACTACGTGAAACTCGGCCGCGCGGACGCCGCCCGCGTCCATGTGCGGCGGGCACGCGGGGCGGCCGCCGCACTGGCCGACGACAGCTACGGGGACGGGGTGCGGGCGGCTCTCAACAGGATGGAGCTGCGGCTCGGGGAGGGGGAGTGGAGACGGGAGCGATGAGAGCGGGCGGCGGCGGGCGGGCGTCCCGGTGCGGCCCGGATCCCGTCACCGCCCGTAGGCCCGCTCGGCCTGCTCGCAGATGGCGGCCTCCTTGCTGTCCCCCTGCCACGCGCCGTACTTCCTGCCCAGGGCGCATGCGTCGGCTTTCCCGCGCACCGCGTCCTCCACGTCCTGGAGGTCCACGCGGGGCGGTGCGTGCCGCGGCGGCTGCGGGTCGGGCTCCCGGGCCTGCGGACCGGTGTCCGACGACGGCGGCCGTCCGGCCGACGGCTCCTCGGCCGTCCGCCGCGGCCGCGCTGCTTTCCGCTTCTCCTGCTTCCGGGACGACTCGGCCATCTCCAGCGCCTCCCTGGCGGGCGCCTGCACGATCTGCGTCTCGGCCCGCCCGCCGGGCCGTGGCACGGACGGCTCGGCGGGCGCCGCGGCCGGACCGGGCACGGGCGGACGCTGGACGGTCACGCAGCCGGACAGGGCCGAGAAGGCCACGGTGACCAGGAGCGTCGCGGTAGTCGTCGTTCGATGCACCCGCGCCACTCTGGTGGTTCCGGCCGCCCGCGCGACAGCGCACGAGCGGAGGTTGCCCCGCACGGGTGATCTCGTACCCCGTAAGGAGGGTGCGAGCCCGCCGCCGCTGACGACGCCTCGAACGTCGTCCCTGGCGAAGCGTCCCCCCGCCCCGGAACTCTGCGCGGCCCCGCTGCCGATCCCCACAGGCCCGGACGCCGGCCCCCGGCGCGAGTTCCCGTCGCCCGGGGCCCCGCCCGGCTGCCCGGGGTCCGGCCCGGCCGCTCCCCGCCGCGGGTCCTCGGCGTCTGCCCCTCACCGGACGCCCGCCCTCGCCGCAGGCCCCGAAGTCGGCCGCGGCGCGGAGTCCCCGGCGGTCAGTCCCCGGCGGTCAGTCCCCGGTGGCGCCGTCGATCCGCTCGCGGATGAGGTCGGCGTGGCCGTTGTGGCGGGCGTACTCCTCGATCATGTGCGTGTAGATCCAGCGCAGGGTGAACGGCTCGTCGGTGAACCTGCTCCGGCCGCGCGAGAAGTCGTCCAGCGCGAAGTCGGCCGCGTAGCGCCGGGCGACCTCGATCTCGGCCTGCCACGTGGCGTGCGCCTGTGCCCAGGTGTCGGCGTCGGTGAGATGGAACTCGCCGTCCGGGTCCGCGTCGCTGTAGTGGATCGGCCCGGCGCCGTCGCCCACGAGCACCCTGCGGAACCAGCTCCGCTCCACGTCCGCCATGTGCCGCACCAGCCCCATCAGGGACAGTTCGGAAGGCGGCACGGAGGCGGTGCGCAGCTGGGCGTCGGTGAGGCCCTCGCATTTCTGCGCCAGGGTCTGCCGGTGGTAGTCCAGCCAGCCTTCCAGCATCGTGCGTTCGTCGGCGTTCAGGGCGGGTCCGGTGCGCGGTGTGGTCATGTCCGCATGGTGTCTCCTGATCGCCCCGCTCACCACGGATTTTCCGCCGACCGGGCAGACCGGCCACCACCCGTCGCCCGGTCGCGGCGGGGCCGTATGCTGCGGGGCAGGCAGGCAAGCAGTGAGGGAGCGCCCGTGAAGGTCGGCTGCATCGGACTCGGCGACATCGCGCAGAAGGCGTATCTGCCCGTGCTGGGCGCGCTGCCCGGGATCGAGCTCCACCTGCAGACCCGCACCCGGGCCACCCTCGACCGGGTCGCCGACGCCCTCCGGCTGCCCCGCGAACAACGCCACCGCGACCTCGACGCGCTCATCGCCGCCGGCCTGGACGCGGCCTTCGTGCACGCCCCCACCGCCGTCCACCCCGAGATCGTCACCCGGCTGCTGGAGGCGGGCGTCCCGACCTACGTGGACAAGCCCCTCGCCTACGAACTCGCCGACTCGGAGCGGCTGGTGACGCTCGCGGAGGCCCGGAACACGACCCTGGCCGTGGGCTTCAACCGGCGTCTGGCGCCCGGCTACGCGCAGTGCGCCGACCACCCGCGCGAGCTGATCCTCCTGCAGAAGAACCGGGTCGGCCTGCCCGAGGAACCGCGCACGATGATCCTCGACGACTTCATCCACGTCGTCGACACGCTGCGTTTCCTGGCGCCCGGCCCGATCGACGACGTGACCGTCCGCGCCCGCGTCGCGGACGGTCTGCTGCACCATGTGGTCCTCCAGCTTGCCGGCGACGGCTTCACCGCCCTCGGCGTGATGAACCGGCTCAGCGGTTCGAACGAGGAGATCCTGGAGGTGTCCGGGCAGGACACCAAGCGCCAGGTGATCAATCTGGCCGAGGTCGTCGACCACAAGGGCCAGCCGACGGTGCGGCGGCGCGGTGACTGGGTGCCGGTGGCCCGGCAGCGCGGCGTCGAGCAGGCGGTTCTCGCCTTCCTCGACGCCGTGCGCGCGGGAAGGGTGCTCAGCGCCCGGGACGCGCTGGCGACTCACGAACTGTGTGAGCGGGTGGTCCGAGCGGTGCTGGAGCAGTCCGCCGCAGCCTGACCGCCCGCGCGCCCTCGGTGAGCCCCAGGGCCACGAGGACCAGCAGGGCCCCGTGGAGGACCCAGTCGCCGTAGCGGACGTACAGGGTGACGCCGTCGGCGAGCGGCACGTCGTAGACGGCGGCCGTGCTCGCGTCCGGGCCCAGCCACGAGCCCAGTCGCCGGCCGCTCGCGTCGTACACCGCGGAGTCGCCGGTCAGCGTGGCGTGGACGAAGGGCCGGCCGGTCTCCGCGGCACGCAGGGCGCCCAGCGAGGCGTGCTGCGCGGGCGCCCAGCTCCGCTGGAACGACGAGGTCGACGACTGGCCGACGAGCAGGCCCGCACCGTCCTCGACGAGATGCCGGCTCATGTCCGGGAACGCCGTCTCGAAGCACACCATCGGCCCGAACCGCACACCGGGACCGGCGCCCATCAGGACCTGTCCCGCACCGCGCTGCCGGTCCTCGCCCGCGGCCCTGCCGACCGAGGTGGCCCAGCCGAGCAGCGAACGGGCCGGTATGTACTCGCCGAACGGCACCAGCCGCATCTTGTCGTACCGGTCGCCGGTCGGGCCGCCCGCGCCGACGAGGATCGAGCTCTTGTAGATGCCGGGCCGGTCGGAGCGGCGGGCGTCGACGTTGACGAGGACGTCGGCGCCGGTCGCCCGGGCCAGCTCGGCGATGCGCCTGGCCAGGTCGGGACGCTCGGCGAGGTCGTATCCGACGCTGCTCTCGCCCCAGACGATCAGGTCGACGTCCTGCCCGGCCAGGCGGCGGGTCAGCTCCTCCTCGCGGTCGAAGCGCTGGTCGGGCCCGTCGATCACGCCCGGCTGGACGACGGCGATGCGGGTCTCCCCGTCGGCGTCGGGACGCGGCGCCCACGCCCACGCGGCCGAGGCCGTGGCGGCGGTGGCGACCAGTCCGGCCACGGCCGGGGCCCGGGAGGCGGGGAGCGCGACCAGGACGGCGGCGGCCACGTTGACCGCCACCACCAGGAAGCTGAGCAGCCACACCCCGCCGACGGAGGCGAGCCGCAGCGCGGGCTCCACCTGCCACTGGCTGGCCCCCAGCACGCCCCACGGCCCGCCCAGCCCCTGCCAGGAGCGGACGAGCTCGACGGCCAGCCAGGCCGAGGGCAGGACCAGCAGTGCGGCGAGGACCCGCCTGCGGGTGGGAGCCTCGGCCTCGGCGAGGAAGCGGCGCACCAGCCACGCCCACGGCGCCCACAGCCCGCCGAGCAGCGCTGCCAGCACGAGGGTGAAGACATGCAGGTCCGGCAGCAGCCAGTGGTGCATGGCCAGCATGAAGCCGAACCCGCCGCCCCAGCCGTCGTACGCGGCCCGCCGCCCCGTGGGAGCGGAGCGGGCCAGCAGGATCCAGGGGACGAGCGCCACGTAGGCCCACCACCACAGGGCGGGCGCGGGGAACGCGAGCACGGGCAGCGCGCCCGCGAGAGCCGCGACGGTCGTACGCCGCCAGGGGGAGGTGAGCCAGTGTCCGCATCTGTTCATACGACACCTCCCTACCCGGGTTGGGTCGCTTCAGTGTGCGCTTCGGAGACGATCTCCGACAGGGCGTGCTCGCGTCCGGCTTCGAGCGGCGCCCGCGTCAGCCGAACACGCCGCCTGCCGAGGACGCCGTCAGCCGGGCAGCCGCCGCCACTTCTCCCGTACGACCACCTCGCGCACCCGCCAGCCGTCCTGCGTCCGCAGCAGGCCGAAGGAGTACCGGCCGCCGCAGACGAAGTCGGGCACCTCGGCGGGGGCGCCGTCCCGCTCGGCGGCGAGGCGCATGGGGTTGACGTAGTCGGCCTGCACCTGTGCGGTGTCGCCCGTGTCCTGATCCAGGACCCCGAACCGCACCCGGCGGTTGACGATGAGGTGCTGCCGCATCGCGAACAGCCGCATGGTGTCCGCGAGCCAGGAGGCGACGTTCCCCGCCTCGCCCTCGATGCCGCCGGCCGAGCGGTAGTCCGCGCGCCCGTCGGCCGTGAACAGTTGCCGGTACGCCGTCCAGTCCCCGTCGTCCACCGCCACGGCGTAGTCGGTGATCAGTCCGTCGACGGCCAGCCGGTCCATCACGGCGGCGAGCTCCACACGCTGCGTCATGGCCCGAGTGTTGGGCATGGCGGGTGCACAGCCAAGGTCTTTGCGGCGATCGGCGTCCCGGACGGGGGAAACGGGGCTGCTCGGCGTCCTGACGGACGGTCGGGGCCCTCGTACCCCCGCCGCTCAGGTCTCCGTCGTCAGGGACGGACCGGCGGCCGGCCGAGGCGGGCGGCGATGAACCGCCCACACGCCAGGGCCTCGGCGCGCGCGGTGTCCACCTCCAGGTCGTGGACGGCCCCCTCATGCACCGTGCGCGCCTGCGCGGCCGCCGTTCCCGGAATCCGGTCACCGCGGGCGGTCTCCCGGCCCGCCGCGACCGCTTCCTCGCACCGGACGCCGCCCCACAGCACCGGGAGCCCGTCCAGGGCCTCCCGCCACCGCCGCTGGGATGCCGCTCCGCCGAGGAACACGTCGTCGACGACGATCCCGGCGCCGGCCCGGGCCATCGCGGCGACGCCCTGCGCCCAGGCCGCGTCGAGCGCCCGGAACTCCTGCCCGACGCTCACCCCGCCGTCCGCCGCGAACGTGATCCCCGCATCGATCCCGGACTTCCCCGAGCTCGAGCCACCGTTGGGAACGATCACCTGAACAGTCATCGCGCCACGCCAGGGGCGACTTGCTCACGACGGCAAACGGATTTCCACGCCTGGGTGCGACGTCAGGCCGCCGCGACCACGTCGCCGCGGATCGCCGCGGCCCACTCCACCACCAGCAGTTCGTACTCGGCGCGCTCCTGGGCGGACAGCGACCCGCCCGCGCGCAGCCAGAGGGCGCGGATCCGCTCGTTCAACTCGGCAGCGGACCGCACGGAACCAGAGGCGACAGAGTGGGCGGACATGCGCTCAGCGTAGGCGCAAGCACTGACACTGCGCTACCGGACGGCTACGCGTGAGGCAGTGGGGTTGGTCACGGTTGATCGATCAACCGGCCGGTCAACTGTGCGTCGGCGGCGGTGGGTTGGGGCGCACCTTGCCTGGACAGGCGCCGGTCCGACGGCCCTGGGGCAGTCGCCCGAGGGGGCTCAGCCCGCCGACTCCGCCGCGTGCGGGCTCAGCGCGCCCGTCGTGACCAGGGCGATGATGACGATGCCGAGGACGACGCGGTAGTAGACGAACGGCATGAAGGACTTGGTGCTGATGAACTTCATGAACCAGGCGATGACCGCGTAGCCCGACGCGAAGGCGATCACCGTCGCGAACAGCGTGGGCCCCCATGCCACATGGCCGCCCTCCAGCGCGTCCTTCGTCTCGAAGACCCCGGAGGCCAGCACGGCCGGGATGGCCAGCAGGAAGGAGTAACGGGCCGCGGCCTCGCGCTTGTAGCCCATGAACAGGCCGCCGCTGATGGTCGCGCCGGAGCGCGAGACGCCCGGGACGAGCGCGCAGGCCTGGCAGAGACCGAAGACGAGTCCGTCCTTGACGCCCAGGTTCTCCAGCGTCTTGCGCTGCTTGGGGGCGCGATGCTTGCCGCCCGTCTCGTCGCGGGCCGCGAGCCGGTCGGCGATGCCGATCACGACGCCGACGACGACGAGCATCGTGGCCGTGATGCGCAGGTCGCGGAAGGGGCCCTCGATCTGGTCCTTGAGGGTCACGCCCAGCACCCCGATCGGGATCGAGCCGACGATCACCAGCCAGCCCATCTGGGCGTCGTGGTCCCTGCGCATCGCCTTGACGAACAGCGACCGGCTCCATGCCGCGATGATCCGCCCGATGTCCTTGCGGAAGTAGATCAGCACCGCCGCCTCCGTGCCGATCTGGGTGATCGCCGTGAAGGCCGCGCCGGGGTCCTTCCAGCCGGAGAACGCCGCGGTCAGCCGCAGATGCGCACTGGAGGAGACGGGGAGGAACTCGGTCAGCCCCTGGACGAGTCCGAGGACGAGGGATTCAAACCAAGACATGAGGTTACGGAGTCCAAGTGCCGATCGGAGAAGGGCGCGACGACGACGGCGGGCGGCCGCGCCCAATGATCAAGGGTGTGCAAAGAAAGGGTAGCGGTGTCGTGTGTCAGGTCCTGCACAGGGGTTTGGCGGACGGTACGACCGGCGGCGGTCCCGGGCCCGGCGGCCGGGCGTCCGCCGGGTCGACCGGCCGGGTCGCCGAGCCGTGCCCGGGGGCCTCCGGATCGTTGACCGGCCGCGTTGCCGAGCCGCACGCCGGGATGCCCGCATGGTTGACCGGCCGCCCGGCCGCCGCATACGTTGCTGGCGACGGGAAAGCGCTTGCTGTGCACAGGTGCCGCACATGTGCCGTGTGTGCCGTGTGCGCCCCGCACGCTTGCCGGACCCGCCCGGTCCACGGCCGTACGTCGGAGGAGTGCTGATCACGCCCATGTCCCCCACCACTCCGCCGCCGGGCCCGCTCGACGGCCGCCGGATCCGGGCCGCCGTCGTCGGCGCGGGCGCCATCGCCCGCGGCTCCCATCTGCCCGCCCTCCAGCAACTGGCCGCCGAGGGTGAGACCGAGGTCGTGGCGGCCGTTGACATCGATGCCAACGCCGTCCGGGCGTTCTGTGCGGAGGGCGGCGTGCCGCACGCCTACACCGACCTGGACCGGATGCTGGCGGAGCAGCGGCCCGACCTGGTGACCATCTGCACCCCGCCCACGCTGCACCGCGAGCAGAGCGTGGCCGCGCTGCGGGCCGGCGCCTGGGTGTGGTGCGAGAAGCCGCCCGTGCCGACCCTGGCGGACTACGACGCCGTGGCGGCCGAGGAGGGCACGCCCGACGGCCCCTTCTCCTCGATCGTCTTCCAGCACCGCTTCGGATCGGGAGCCCGGCATGTGCGCCGGCTGCTCGCCGAGCAGGCCCTCGGCCGGCCGCTCGTCGCCCACTGCCAGACCACCTGGTACCGCGACACCGCCTACTACGCCGTGCCGTGGCGCGGTCGCTGGCAGACCGAGGGCGGCGGCCCGGCGATGGGCCACGGCATCCACCAGATGGACCTGCTGCTCGACCTCCTCGGCCCGTGGAGCGAGGTGCGGGCCATGGCCGGCCGGCTCGTGCACGACGTGGAGACGGAGGACGTGTCCACCGCGCTGCTGCGCTTCGAGAGCGGCGCCCTCGCCACGGTCGTCAACAGCGTCCTGAGCCCCGAAGAGGTCAGCCGCATCCGGATCGACTGCGAGCGCGCCACCGTCGAGCTCACGCACCTGTACGGCCACTCCAACGCCGACTGGCGCCTCACCCCCGCCCCGGACGTGCCCGGCGACGAGGCCGCCGGCTGGCGGGACTTCGGCGCGGACGTGCCCAGTTCGCACCTGGCCCAGCTGCGCGAGCTCGTCGCCTGCATGCGTGCGGGACGGCGACCGCGCAGCAGCGGCGCGGACGGACGCACCAGCCTGGAGCTGATCACCGCGCTGTACAAGTCGGCGTTCACGGACACGACGGTGCGGCGGGGCGAGATCGGTCCCGGCGACGCCTATTACACGGCCCTGCACGGCGGCGCCCCGGGCTGGGCGCCGGCGACGGCGTCCGTGGAGGTGCCCGCATGACCGCGGAGCTGCGCCTGGTGCACGCCCACGGCGACCGCGTCACGGTGAGCGACCCGGTCACCGGCGTCGAACTGCTCGCCTACGTCTACCGGCCCGAGGCGGCCTGGGAGGCGCCCAAGCCGTACATCCACCCGTTGCGGACCCTCGCCGGGGACGTCGTCACCGACTACCGGCCCAACGACCACCGCTGGCACAAGGGGCTGTCGCTGACCGCCTCGCACCTCTCGGGCGCCAATCTGTGGGGCGGCAACTCGTACGTCCACGGCGAGGGTTACCTGGAACTGCCCGAGCGGGTGGGGTCCATGGCGCACGTCGACTTCGACGAGGTCGCGGCGGACGGGGGCCGTGCCGTCATCGCCGAACGGCTGACCTGGCATCCGTCGGGCGGTGAGCTGTGGGCGAGGGAGGAGCGCCGCATCGAGGTGCACGACGTCGAGCCCGACTCCGGTTCCTGGGCGCTGACCTGGACCAGCGCCGTCACCAACTGCCGTGACGAACCGCTGCGCTTCGGCAGTCCGACCACCGCCGGACGGGAGATGGCCGGCTACACGGGCCTGTTCTGGCGGGGCCCGCGCGCCTTCCGGGACGGCCGGATCATCGGCCCGGACGGCGAGGGGCCCGGACTGATGGCCTCACAGAGCCCGTGGCTCGCCCTCACCGGAGAGCACGACGGCGCCGACGGTCACGCCACCGTCGTCTTCGCGCACGCCCCCGAGAACGACCACGCCGGCGTCCGAGGGGCTCACCCCGCCCACTGGTTCGTCCGCAACGAGCCCTTCGCGGGCATCGCCCCCTCCTGGGCCTTCTTCGACGAACTGGAGCTGGCCCCCGGCGACACGCTCACCCGCCGCTACCGGGTGGTGGTGGCCGATGGCGCCTGGGAGCGCGAGGAGATCGCCAAGTACCTGCGGACGCACCCGTGGTGAGCCCGTACGCCGGACTGCCCGGCGGCGTCGCCGTCTCGCACCTGTGCGTCTACGACTGGCCCGCCGCCGACGGTCTGCAAGGCGGAACCCCCCATATGCACCTGGTCTGTTCGGAGGGGTACGTCGTCACCCACGGACGGGGAGCGGTGCATACCCTCACGGCCTCCGGACACCGGGTGACGCCCCTGGCGCCCGGCACGGTCGCCTGGTTCACGCCGGGCACGATCCACCGGCTGGTCAACGAGGACGACCTGCGCATCACCGTCCTGATGCAGAACGGCGGGCTGCCCGAGGCGGGCGACGCGGTGCTCACCCTGCCGCCGGAGCATCTCGCCGACCCCGAGGCGTACGCCGCCGCGACCGCGATCCCCGCCGACGCCCCGCCCGAGGAGCAGGCCCGGATCGCCCGCGCCCGGCGCGACCTCGCGCTGGAGGGCTGTCTGGCGCTGTGCGAGGCGCCGGACCCCCGCGCCGCCCTGGCCGAATTCCACCGGGCCGCCGCTGCGCTCGTCCGGCCCCGGCTCGCCGAGTGGCGTGAACGCTGGACGCACGGCGCGCGGGCGGCCGCGGAGGCCACCGGGGAGCAGCTCGACCGGCTCGCGGAAGGGGACGTCTCCCATCTCGCCGAAGCCGTCGTGCGGGCCGAGGAACCGTCCGCGCGCGGGAGGTTCGGCATGTGCGGGCGGCTGGACGTGTACGCGTGAACCTGGGCCCGGTTCATCATCGCCGGCCGGGTCGGTCGTCGTAGTTCCGGCGAAATCTCTGCGACCCGTGCCGTCGGCTGATCCAATCGACCGATGTCGAGAGCGGGGAGTCAGCACATGCGGATCAGGGTGACGGCGGCGGCGCTGTGCACGGCGGTTCTGGTGGCCGGGTGCGGCGGCGGCGGGGGCGGTTCGGCCGAGAAGGACTCCGGCGCCGCGGGCTCCGGCCCCGTGTCGGGTTCGGCTTCGGGCGCGGGGCGCAAGGGTCCCTCCGGACCGCTCGGAGAGGCTCAGCTGAAGTCCGCGGCGCTGACGGTTGGAGACGTGGACAGATACCAGATCACCGACTACCCCGTGAAGCCCGCCGGCCACTCGACCGCGCGGCCCGCCGCGTGCCAGCCGTTGGAGAACATCCGTACGGCCGTTCCCGATCCGGAGCCCCGGGCGTTCCAGGGACGCCTCGCCTTCTCGGGCTCCGGCCCCGCGGCCGGAGCGGCCACCACCATCGGCCTCATGGCCTACGACCGGTCCGCCGCCGAGGGCGTCCTCGACGGTCTGCGCACCGCCCTGAAGAAGTGCACGGCCTACGAGGGCGGGGTGCCCGCCCGCACCACCGCCGAGGCCGCCGCCGCGCCGGACGCGGGCGACGAGGCCGTCGCGTTCGCACTGCACACCGAGCGGGACAGGCCGGACGCGTTCGTGGTCGTGCGCAGCGGCGCCACGGTCGTCCTGTTCTGCACGGCGAGCGGGACGGGCGCGCCCGCGAAGGTCCCCGGGGACCTTGTCTCGGCGCAGATCCGGAAGCTGGAGGCGTGAGGGGCTCAGCGACGGACGCTGTGACCGCGCCGCGGCGCGATCGCGCTCGGCGGCCCCGCGGCGCCCGGTACGCCCTGCAGACCATGTGCGAGGCCGGCGGGCTCGCCGACGCGATGGTGCTCGAGTCCGTGCAGCCGGGCCGGGCCCGCCGCGGATCCGGTGTCCCGCACCCGCCCCCGCTCTCCGCTTCCGGCTCCCGGCGAGCGGGCCCCGGCTTCTGAGCGGCTGCGGCCCCGGGCCGTCCGGGGTCCGGAAGCCGGTCCGGAAGCCGGTCCGGAAGCCGGTCCGGAGGACAGCCCGGGGGGGTTACGGACGGTGCAGGTGGTGGCGTTTGCGCCAGGCCACCGCCGCGCCGACGAGCGCCGGCAGGGCGATGCAGACCATCGCGATCAGGAAGGCCGGCGAGGTGGGCGAGGAGGCCCGGGCCCCCGCGACGACATAGGCGGCGGTGTTCGGGATCGAGCCCACCGCGGTCGCCACCAGGAAGGACGGCCAGGTCATGCGGGAGACGGCGGCGCAGTAGTTCGCGGCCCAGAACGGCACCCCCGGGAACAGCCGGGCCGCCAGCATCGAGCGCAGACCGTGCCGGCTGAGCTGGCCGTCCGCCGCCTTGAGCAACCGGCCGCGCAGCAGGGGCCGCAGGGCGTCCTGTCCCAGGACGCGGCCCAGCCCGAAGGCGACCCCGGCCCCCAGCACCGTGCCCGCAAGCGCCGCGCCCGCGCCCCACTGCGAGCCGAACAGCGCGCCGGCGGCCAGGTTCAGCAGCGGTCTCGGCACGAACGCCACCGTGCACAGCCCGTACGCCACCGCGAAGAGCGCGGCCGCCGAAGCGCCCCCCAACTGGGGCGGCCAGCCGTCCGCGAGGAGCTTCTGCGGCTCGAAGAGCAGCACGCTCGCCGCGGCCGCCGCCAGCAGCGCGACCAGCAGCGCCAGACGGGACCAGGGCGACAGGAGCACTCTGCCGCAGCGCGCGGCGAGGCCGCCGGGAGCGGCGGCCGAGGACGAGACGGGCGGCGCGACGACGGGCGCGGTGACAGGCGCGGCGCCGGTCGCGACGACGGGCAGGGGAGCAGGCGCGAGCAACGGAATGACGAAGTCCGTGCCGGTGGCCCGGGGAGAGGCCGTTGCGGTGCCCCCAGAGCGGGTGGTGGCATCGAGCATCCCGTGACACTAACGGACGAAGATGTGTGATCGCCGTATGGTTCGTCTCATGACCGTCACAGGCGCGGGCCCGGCCGGCGCGCCGCACAGTGCGCTCGCCGACTCCGTGCTGGAGCGGCTGACGGCCGCGTACGGCGGCGCGGCCGACCCCGCCCGTGCGGCGGCCATGAGCGCGTACATGAAGGACGTGGCCCCCTTCCTCGGGCTTCCCACCCCCGACCGCCGGGCCCTGTCCCGCGCCGTCCTGGCCGGCACGCCCCGGCCCGCCGAGGCCGACTGCACGGCGATCGCCCTGCGCTGCTGGGCTCTGCCGCACCGTGAGTACCACTACTTCGCCGTGGACTACCTGCGCCGTCACGCGGGACGCCTGTCGTCGGCGTTCCTGCCCGTGGCCCGCCGGCTCGTCACCACCACCTCCTGGTGGGACACGGTCGATCTGCTCGCCGCGCACGTGGTCGGCGCCCTCGTCGCCGCCTACCCCGGCCTCACCGCCGACATGGACGAGTGGATCGTCGACGAGGACCTGTGGGTGGTGCGCACCGCGCTGCTGCACCAACTGCGCCACAAGGAGCGCACCGACGCCGACCGGCTGTTCGCGTACTGCCTGCGCCAGTCCGGCCATCCCGACTTCTTCGTCCGCAAGGCCATCGGGTGGTGCCTGCGCGAGTACGCCAAGACCGACCCCGAGGCCGTGCGCGCCTTCCTCGTCCGCGAGCGGGGCCGGTTCGCGCCCCTGACGGTCCGTGAGGCCCTGAAGAACATCGACGCGGCCCCCGACCTGCCCTGAACGGTTCCCCGGACCGCCGTGACGCGGGATGCGTCCGGTCGCCGGGCCCCGTCCCCGGTCCGACGAAAAGCATTCGACACGTGACGAACCGTCGACGAGGATCGGCCTCATGTTCCGGCACGCCTTCCTCCTCGCAGCATCCGCGGTCGCGGATGCCCCGAAGGCTGCCGTCCCGATCCTCGCGGCCGCTGTCGACGGCGCCCGAAGCTGACCCTCCCCGGACTGTCCGGCGGACCCCCCAGGGGGAGGGTCGGCCGCTTCCTCGGGGTCCCCCTTCCCACGGACACGCTTCGAGGTACAGCCATGCCCAAGACCGCTTACGTGCGGACCAAGCCGCATCTCAACATCGGCACCATGGGTCACGTCGACCACGGCAAGACCACCCTGACCGCCGCCATCACCAAGGTTCTCGCCGACCGCGGGACCGGCTCCTTCGTGCCGTTCGACCGCATCGACCGGGCCCCGGAGGAGGCCGCGCGGGGGATCACCATCAACATCGCGCACGTCGAGTACGAGACCGACACCCGGCACTACGCGCACGTCGACATGCCCGGCCACGCCGACTACGTCAAGAACATGGTCACCGGCGCGGCACAGCTCGACGGGGCGATCCTCGTCGTCTCCGCGCTCGACGGGATCATGCCGCAGACCGCCGAACACGTCCTGCTGGCCCGGCAGGTGGGGGTGGACCACATCGTGGTCGCGCTCAACAAGGCCGACGCGGGCGACGAGGAGCTCATCGACCTCGTCGAGCTGGAGGTCCGCGACCTGCTCACCGAGCACGGCTACGGCGGCGATGCCGCCCCCGTGGTGCGGGTGTCGGGGCTGAAGGCCCTGGAGGGTGACCCGCGCTGGACGCGTGCCGTCGACGCCCTGCTCGACGCGGTGGACACCTATGTGCCCATCCCCGAGCGCTACCTGGACGCGCCGTTCCTGCTGCCCGTGGAGAACGTGCTCACCATCACCGGCCGGGGGACCGTGGTCACCGGCGCGGTGGAACGGGGGACCGTGCGGGTGGGCGACCGGGTCGACGTGCTCGGCGCGGGCCTGGAGAGCGTCGTCACCGGCCTGGAGACCTTCGGCAAGCCGATGACCGAGGCCCAGGCCGGTGACAACGTGGCCCTGCTGCTGCGCGGGGTTGCGCGCGACGCCGTCCGTCGGGGGCAGGTCGTGGCCGCGCCCGGGAGCGTCACGCCGCGACGGCGGTTCGAGGCGCGGGTGTACGTGCTGTCGACGCGGGAGGGCGGTCGTACCACACCCGTCTCGACCGGGTACCGGCCGCAGTTCTACATCCGGACGGCGGACGTCGTCGGGGACGTGGACCTGGGCGAGATCGCGGTCGCGCGGCCCGGGGACACGGTCGCCATGACCGTCGAACTGGGCCACGACGTCGCGTTGGAGCCCGGCCTCGGCTTCGCCGTCCGCGAGGGCGGCCGGACCGTGGGGGCGGGAACCGTGACGACCGTCCTGTGAGGCAGGCCGGCGTCCGGGGCGGGGGCGCGTCCGGCGGGCGCGCCCTCCCCGGCACAATGATCAGGTGAACGACGAGCCCGTACCCGTCACCCGAGCCGTCGACCACGGCACCGCCAAGCTGATGCCCGACGTCGACCGGGCCCGGGCCTGGCTGCTGACGGTCGACGGCGCGCCCCAGTCGTACGTCGACCTCGACGAGCCCACGCACCTGGAGTTCGAGTACACGCGACGCCTCGGGCACGTCCTGGACCTCGCCGCCGAGCCGGGGCGGCCCCTGGACGTGCTGCATCTCGGCGGCGGCGCGCTCACCCTGCCCCGGTACGTGGCCGCGACCCGGCCGGGCTCCCGGCAGGATGTCGTCGAGTTCGACCGCGGGCTGCTGGACCTGGTCGTCGAGCACCTGCCCGTCCCGCCCCGGGCCGGCGTCGAGCTGCACGCGGCCGACGCGCGGGCGTGGCTGGAAGCGGCCCCGGACGACTCCGCCGACGTGCTCGTCGCCGACGTCTTCGGCGGCTCCCGGATCCCCGCCCGACTGACCTCCCTCGCCTGTGCGCAGGAGGCGGCACGCGTCCTGCGCGGTGACGGGGTCTACCTGGCGAACCTCGCCGACGCGGCGCCGTTCGCCTTTCTGAGGTCCCAACTGGCCAACCTGGCCCAGGTGTTCGAGGAGCTGGTGCTGATCGCCGAGCCGGCCGTGCTGCGCGGCCGCCGCTTCGGCAACGCGGTGCTGGCCGCCGCGCACCGCCCGTTCGACCTGGCCGCACTGGCCCGGCGTACCGCCTCCGACGCGTTCCCGGCCCGGGTGGAACACGGCCCCGGCCTGCGCCGTCTCATCGGCGACGCCCGCCCGGTCCGCGACGAGGACGCCGTACCGTCACCCGAACCGCCCGAGGGCGCGTTCGGCATCGGCTGAGCGGCGGCCGACGGAGCGACGACGGGTGGGGCGCCGGTGCGGTGTCGCCGCCGGCGCCCGCCGCGCCGGTCGGGCACCGGCCGACGCCCCCTGCGACTGCGGCTCTAGTTCTGGGTGGGCGTCCCGTGGAGTCGCACGGTGCTGAGGATCTGCATGATCGTGGCCTTCGGGAGCTCGTCCTTCACGCCCTTGGCCCCGTACAGGTTCCAGGACACGTAGTCGCTGTTGGAGTTCTTGAACCCGAAGGTGATCGCCTTGCCGTCGCTGTCGCACTTGCCCTTCTGGGGCGTGTTCGTCGACTGCGCCCAGGCGTAACTGCCCTTGACGCCGGAGGCGGTCGTGAACGGGGTGGCCTTCTTGTCGAAGGTGATGCTCTTCTTGTCCGGCTCGGTGTAGCCGCCGAAGACCCACCAGGCGGGCGTGTTGATCGCGATCTCGTCGGTGCTCTTGGCGCCCTCCGCGCCCTTGCTCCCGACCATGGCCAGGGCGGTGTCCTCGACCTTGCCGTCCTTGTCGGAGTCCACCGAGCACCACTTCGACTTGAACTCGGCCGTGCCCCCCTGCAGGATCCGGTCGTAACCGTCCTTCTTCTTCTTGTCCTCCCACTCGAACCCCTGGCTGAGCCCGGGAGACTGCACCTCCCAGTCCGCCGGCACGTCGAAGGCGATGCCCCATTTGGGGTTCACGACGACCTTCCAGCCGGCGATGGTCGGCTTCTCCGCCTCGCCGTTGCGCGGGTTGTCGTCCGTGCCGGTCGACGAGGACGCCGACGCCGAGGCGGGCCCGGAGACCGAGGGGCTGCTGCTGCCCTTGCTCACGGGGGCCGGTTCGTCGTCGTCACCGCCGAGCACCAGGAAACCGGTGACTCCTGCGGCCACGACGACGGCCGAGGCCGCGACGATCGCGACCAGCTTGGTCCGGTTGTCGCCTCCGCCTCCGCCTCCGCTGCCGCCGGGCGGCGGCGTGGGCGCGCCCACGGGCGCCGGAGCGCCCCATTGCGGCTGCTGCGCATAGGGGTTGGGCTGCTGCTGGTATCCGGGTTGCTGATACGGGTTCGGCTGCTGGTATCCCGGCTGCTGGTACGGATTGTTCTGCGCCTGCGGGTTCTGCTCTCCCCCGGGCGGCTGCTGTCCTGGCCACATGGCCAGAAACACTAGTGCCGTCCCGGACACGGTTCGGTCACCGCCCCTTGTCAGGGACGTACCGAATCGGGGCCGGACGGGGGTGACCCGGGCACAGTGCCCCGGTACCTCCGGATTGCGGGGTTCCGGCGTCCGGTCGCCGACCCGCGGGTGACGGGAACGGGCGACGGTCGCGGACCGGTCATGGGGCGAGCGTCACATCGGCTGGCCAGCTGAAGCTACCCGTAGGTAACCTCACGGCATGAGCGCAGACCAGATGTCCATCGGCGAGATGCTCGCCGCCACGGTGCCCATGGCCAGGACCCTGAACCTCGAGTTCATCGAGGCCGGTCCGGAGAGGGCCGTGGTCGCGCTGCCGGACCAGGGCGAGTTCCACAACCACGTCGGCGGCCCGCACGCCGGCGCGATGTTCACGCTCGGCGAGTCCGCCAGCGGAGCGATCGTCCTCGCGGCGTTCGGGGACCAGCTCTCCCGGGCCGTGCCGCTCGCCGTCGGCGCGGAGATCGCCTACCGGAAGCTGGCGATGGGCGCCGTCACCGCCACCGCCACCCTGGGGCGACCGGCCGCCGAGGTCGTCGCGCAGCTCGATGCCGGGGAGCGCCCCGAGTTCCCGGTCGCGATCGAGATCCGCCGCGCCGACGGGGCGGTCACCGGCGAGATGACCGTGACGTGGACCCTGCGCCCCAACGGCTGACAGCGCCTGCGGTTGACAGCGCCTGCGGCTGACACCGCCTACGCTGGCACCGTCTCCGGTTGACACCGCCTGCGGTCGACGCCTACGACGGCCGACGTCCTTCACCGCCACGCGGACGGCGTTCAGGCGTGGGGCGTCGGCCCCGGCCGGGGCGCACCGGGCCGCCGGGGCCGTCGGCGTCGTCGTCGGCGGCCCCGACGCCGTCGTGTCAGGCGGCCGGCCGGTCCCGCGCGGCGTCGCCGTCCTCCAGGCCCGCCACGAAGTCCTTCAGCCAGGCGACGAACTCCGGTCCCAGGTCGGGTCGGTCGCAGGCCAGGCGGACGACCGTGCGCAGGTAGTCCGCCTTGTCGCCGGTGTCGTACCGGCGGCCGGAGAAGATCACGCCGTGCACCGTGCCGGCCGCCGCCAGCTCCTGGAGCGCGTCGGTGAGCTGGATCTCGCCGCCGCGACCCGGCTCGGTGCGCTCCAGGACGTCGAAGACGGCCGGGTCGAGGACATAGCGGCCGATGACGGCGTACCGGCTCGGCGCGTCCTCGCGCGCGGGCTTCTCCACGAGGCCGGTGACGCGCACAACGCCGTCCTCGCCGGACGGTTCGACGGCCGCGCAGCCGTAGAGGTGGACCTGCTCCGGCGCCACCTCCATCAGGGCGACCACGCTGCCCGCGTACCGGTCGCGGACGTCCAGCATCTGACTCAGCAGCGTCTCGCGCGGGTCGATCAGGTCGTCCCCCAGCAGGACGGCGAACGGCTGGTCGCCCACGTGGTTGCGGGCGCACAGGACCGCGTGACCCAGGCCGAGCGGGTCGCCCTGCCGGATGTGGTGGATGTCGGCGAGCCGCGAGGGGTCGCGCACCGCGTTCAGCCGCACGGTGTCGCCCTTGGCGGCGAGCGCCTGCTCCAGTTCGAGGGCGTGGTCGAAGTGGTCCTCGATGGCCCGCTTGTGGCGTCCGGTCACCATCAGCACGTCGTCCAGGCCGGCGGCGGCCGCCTCCTCGACGACGTACTGGATGGCCGGCTTGTCGACGACCGGCAGCATCTCCTTCGGGGTCGCCTTCGTGGCGGGCAGGAAACGGGTGCCGAGACCGGCGGCCGGAACGACCGCTTTGCGGACGCGGGGTGCGGAGTGGAGGGCGCTCATGCCGACGATGCTGGCTCATGCGGATGGGAGTACACCGGGAGTGGCATCGGAGATTCCTGTGCGCGGTCGTCCGCCGCCGGCCGGCCTGCGGTCAGTCCCGGGGCGGCCGTCACGCCGGGGTCTGAAGTTGGAGATTCCGTGTCTCATCCGGCTTTCCCCGTACACAAGTTGAGCCGGGCCGTCCGGGACATTTTCGAAAACGGGTGCGGCTACCGCCGGTAACTTATCTGAAATTCCCTCGCTTTGAACTTGAGTCACTCGGAGTCCTTGTTTCGCGTGAGGGGCGTGTGCGAAGGTGAGCCTCCCCTTACGGATGGGTCCGATCAGGCCAACGTGCCTGGTCAGATCAAAGGTACGCACCAATCAGGCACCTGCTTTCCGACGACGTGTTTTCCGTGCCGTCCGTCGGCTTGGAAGGAAATGGTTCCGTGCAATCCCCCAACCCCCCACGCCCGCCCCACCCGCCCCGCCCCGGTTGGACTCCCGGGGATTCCGACCCCGAACTCGTCGCCCGGCTCGCCGACCCCGACGGCCGTGCCCACGCGATAGCCCTGCTCTTCGCCCGTCACTGGCGACCGGCCCACGACTACGCCACCGTCTGCCTGGCCGGCACCGAGGACACGGCGCGCCTCGTGGCCGCCGCGGCCTTCCATGACGTACTCGGTCGGCTGTCCGGCGGGCGCACCGGAGGGGCCCTGCGCCCCCAACTCCTCGTCGCCGTGCGGGAGACCGTCAGGGAATGGGCCGGCGCCGACAAGGTCGCGGCCGTTCTGCCGGAACTGCGGAAAACCGTCGGCGGCCGTGGACTGCGCGCCGCGCGCCCGGTGACCGCCGAAAGGCGACAACTGGCCGAACGTTCTTTTCAGTTGCTCCCGTCCGCCTCGCAATGCCTTCTGTGGCACACGGAGGTGGAGGCGGAACCCATATCCGTACCGGCTGGTCTGTCGGGGATGGACGACGTCGCCGCGGCCGCCGCTCTGGAACAGGCGCGGGAACAATTGCGGGTGGGCTGTGTACGCGCCCACCGGGAACTCGCGCCGACGAGTGAATGCCGCTTCTACAACCGTCTCCTCGACGTTCCCCTGCGGCGCGGCGGAACGCTGCTGCCCGATGTCCGCCGCCATCTCGCGCACTGCCGCTTCTGCCGCCACGCCGCCGAACAGCTCAGCCATTTCGACGGCGGACTGGACGTGCTGCTCGCCGAGACCGTGCTCGGCTGGGGCGCCCGCCGCTATCTCGACTCCCGGCCCGGACGCGCCTCCGCCGCCGACTCCGGCGCGCCGGTCCGCCCCGTCGGGATGCGCCCGCCCACCGGCGGCCGGCACCGCACCACCTCCGCGGGCCTGCTCGACCTGCCGGGCAGGCGCCCCAAGGCCGTGCTCGTCGGCGTGGGGCTGACCTCCCTCGCACTGCTCGCCACCGTCTTCGTGGCCAAGGGATGGTCGGACGACGGCGCGCCCGCTCCCGGCGCGACCTGGGGTGCGCCCGTCGGCCGGACCAGCACTCCGGCCACGGACGGCCGGCGGTTTCCCGGCGTTCCCCGCGACCCTTCGCCCTCCGGCTCCCCGTCGGCGGCCTCCGCCTCCCGCAACGCCGCGGTCGCGCTCGGCAGCCTGCGCGGCCCGGACTCGGGGCTCTGCCTCGACGTCTCGGGCGGCCGGGCCGAGGCCGGTGTGGGGATCGTCCTGGCGGACTGCTCGACGGCCGCGTCCCAGCAGTGGTCGTTCGAGCGCGACGGGCTGCTGCGCAGCGCCGCCGACCCCACGCTCTGTCTGGCCGCCGACCCCGGCCGCCGGACGACCGCCCTGGCCCGGTGCCTCGTGCACGCGGGGGAGACGTTCTTCGACCTGACCGTCCGCGGCGAGCTGCTGCTGCGCCGCGACGACCAACTCGTCGTCGCCCGGGACGCCGAGGGAGCCGGGGCGTCCGTCGTCGTCTCCGAGCGGGACGGCTCGGCCGGACAGCGGTGGGTCTTCGACACGGCCGGGACGGCGCCCGGAGCGCCCGGCCCGCAGGTGCGCAAGCAGACGGAGCCGCCCGGCACGGATGTGCCGAACACGCCGGGGGCCCCGGACCTCGCGGCGTCCCCCACGCCGGGCGGCGCCCCGCCCCTCGCCCCCGACGGCGCTCCCGCGCCCGCCGGGACGGCCCCGGAGTTCCGGACCAGGATCGCCCAGGTGAGCTGCTGTGACACCCCGGCCGACCCGGCTGCCCCGACCGCTCCGGCCGCTCCCGTCGTGGACACGGTCGTGGACGCCCTCCCGGCGGCTGCCGCCGTGTCCGAGGTGTCCGAGGTGTCCGAGGCGCTCGACGGAGCCGTAGGGAAGGCGACCGCCGCCCTGGGGCACTGAGCCGGCGACGGCCGCGAAGCCGAAGGAGGGGCCGCACGAGGGGAGTGGCCCCTCCTTCTTCGCGCCCGCAGCTCCTCCTCCTTCGCGCCGCAGCTCCTGCCGGGCGTCTCGCCCCCCGGCGGCGACGTGCTCCGAACGAGGCCTCGCGCTGCCCCCGTTCATGAGGCGGCCGATCGACGGGGTTCCCGGCGGGAACAGGGCGCAGACGGAGGGCGTTTGGTCGTCCGCGATCGTCCGCACCACCGGGCGGACCGGCCGGAGCGGACCCGGTAGGCTTCCAGGGAAGGGCGACAGAGCCAGGACGTCAAACGGGAGGAACCCGCGGTGCACGTGCAGGAATGGCTCGACTCGGTGCCCGCGGCCGCCGTCTACGCCGTGGTCGCCCTGGTCATCGGCCTGGAGAGTCTCGGCGTCCCGCTGCCCGGTGAGATCGTCCTCGTCTCGGCCGCGCTGCTCTCCTCCCAGCACGGCGGCGTGAACCCGGTCGTCCTGGGCGCGTGCGCCACCGCCGGCGCCGTGGTCGGCGACTCCATCGGCTACGCCATCGGCCGCAAGGGCGGACGCCCGCTGCTGGCCTGGCTGGGCGCGAAGTTCCCCCGCCACTTCAGCGAGGGGCACATCGCCACCGCGGAGCGGTCCTTCGAGAAGTGGGGCATGTGGGCCGTCTTCTTCGGCCGTTTCGTCGCCCTGCTGCGCATCTTCGCCGGACCGCTCGCGGGCGTCCTGCACATGCCGTACTGGAAGTTCCTCACCGCCAACCTGCTCGGCGGCATCGCCTGGGCGGGCGGCACGACAGCCGTCATCTACTACGTGGGCGTCGTCGCGGAGTCCTGGCTGAAGCGGTTCTCGTGGCTGGGACTGGTGCTGGCGGTGCTGATCGGCCTCACGTCGATGCTCGTCATCAAGCGCAAGGCCAAGCGCGCCGCGCAGGAGACCGCCGAGGCGAGGACCGAGTCCGAGCCCGCGGTCGCCGCCGAGTAGTCGGCTCGGCGCAGCCGGGCGGCGCGCGCTCCTGCGATGTCGGCCGCGCCTACTCGTGGATCTTCCCGTGAGCCTTGGCCAGGTCCGCGTACAGCGTGCCGTTCAGCGTCACGCCCTGCCGCTCCTCCTCGCTCAGCTCCCGCTTCACCTTGGCCGGCACCCCGGCCACCAGCGAACCCGGTGGGATCTCCATCCCCTGCGGCACGAGCGCCTGTGCGGCCACCAGTGAACCCGCCCCGATCACGGCCCCGTTGAGTACGGTCGCCCCCATGCCGACGAGGCAGTCGTCCCCGACGGTCGCCCCGTGCACCACGGCGTTGTGACCGACCGAGACCCGCTCGCCGATGGTCACGGGGAACCCGGGGTCGGCGTGCAGTGTCACGTTGTCCTGGATGTTCGCGTCGGCCCGCACGGTGATGCGCTCCACGTCGCCGCGCACGACCGCCCCGTACCAGACGCTGGCCCCCGCCTCCAGGGTGACGTCGCCGATCACCGAGGCGGTCGGCGCCACGAACGCCTCCGCGTGGACCTGGGGTTCCCTGCCGCCGATGCCCACGATCAGCGCCCTGTGCGTCATCACCGTCTCCTCGTGCCCGTCGTGCCCGTGCTGTCCGTCGTGTCCGTCGTCACCCCGCACCGTACGCCAACGGGGTGGGGCGAAGATCACAGGGCCGGGGGCCGTCGGGGGCGGCGTGCGCTGAGTACGGTGAGCGGGTGCCGAAGCGCAAGAACACGTTCTCATCATGGCGGCGCCGACAGGTGCAGCGCGCCGTCCACGCGGGCTGGTCCTGGGTCCAGCGCACGGCGTCCGTCACCGCCGAGAGCCCCGGGCGCTTCCGCTTCGGCTCCATCGGCGTCGGCACCCGGCTCGCCTTCCCGCTCGGCACGGTCTTCGGGGAGCCCTGGATCCACCTCGGCGCGCACTGCATCGTCGGCGAGCAGGTGACCCTGACCGCCGGTCTGATGCCCGACCTCGACCTCGGCCCGGACCCGATCCTGCGCCTCGGCGACGGTGTGGTCCTGGGCCGGGGCAGCCATGTCATCGCCGACACGACGGTCACCATCGGCAGCGACTGCTACTTCGGTCCGTACGTGTACGTCACCTCCACCAACCACTCCTACGACGATCCGCACGAGCCGATCGGCAAGCAGTGGCCCCGCATGGAGCCCGTGGAGATCGGGCCGGGGTGCTGGATCGGCACCGGGGCGGTGATCCTGCCGGGGGCGCGGATCGGGCGGAACGTCGTCGTCGCGGCCGGCGCGGTCGTTCGCGGGACCGTGCCCGACCACGCCGTCGTCGCGGGGGCGCCGGCCAAGGTCGTCCGACGCTGGACGCCCGCCGAGGGCTGGCAGCCGCCGCTGCGCAGCCCCGCCCCCGTGCCGATACCGGACGGCGTCACCCCCGGCCAACTGGTCGCGCTCTCGGAGCTGGACGAGGAGACCGTGGCGAAGCTGGCCGGACTGGAGCCCGGCAGCTGATCCGGGGCGCACTCCCAGGCCCGAACGCGGGCCCGGCCGCGGGTTCGGCGACCCGCAGGACTAGCCGGTGGCCAGCAGCAGCGTGCCGAGCAGGGCCAGCCCCGCACCCGCGGCCTGGACCGCACGAAGCCGCTCGCGCAGGAACCCGCGCGCGGCGAGAGCCGTCACCACCGGGTACAGCGAGGCCAGCACGGCGGCCACCGTGACCGGGCCGTGCTGGGCGGCGACGGCGTAGGTGCCGTTCGCGGCGACGTCGCCGAGACCGATCAGCCCGTAAGCCGGCAGCGAGGCGAGTGCGAGGCCGCCCTCCGGCAGCGCGGGCGCCCCGCGCCGGACGGCGACGTACAGCGCGGCGCCGCCCGTCGCCACGTTGATCACGCGTTGCACGAACAGGGCGAGGAACAGACCGGTGACGGTCGTGGAGGCCTCGGTGATCAGCACGAACACCGTGCCGAAGCCGAGCGCCGCGACCAGCGTGAGCAGCACGGCCCGGCGCTGTACCGGCGCGCCCCGCAGCTGCGGACCGCCCGCCAGGACGACCCCGACGACGGCGACCGCGATGCCGGCGAACTGGACGAACCCCGGGCGCTCGCCGAGGACCAGCCCGACGGAGACCGGCACGGCGACCCCGAGGGCGGCCAGCGGGGAGACGACCCCCATGGGGCCGAGCGCCAGCGCCTTGTAGAAGGAGAGCAGGGCGACCGGACCCACCAGGCCGGCCGCGACGGCGAACCACAGCCGGGGGCCGGCCTCGCTCCAGCCGCCGGTGGCGACGACGACGGCGCCGAGGACCACCGCGGCGATCGACTGCGAGACGACGACCACGGTGAGGGCCGGGGCGCGCCGGGTCAGCAGCCCGCCGCCGAAGTCGGCCAGGCCCCACAGGAGGCTGGTGGCCAGGGCGAAGAGTGCTGTCACGGGTCCCTCGCAGTACAGTTCGGTGCACGATCGGGTGCACCACACCGTAGTTCAAGGAAGTGGACCCTGTCATCCAGAATATTGGACTCCGGGATCGCGGCGGAACCGCATGGAAAAGGTGGAACAGGGTGGAACAGGACGGAATGTGTCGGACCTCGACCTGCTGACCCAGTCCCTGGCGCGCAGCGTCAAACGGTGGCGCACCGAACGCGGCTTCACCCTCGACGCGCTGGCTGCGCGGGCCGGGGTCAGCCGCGGCATGCTGATCCAGATCGAGCAGGCTCGCACCAACCCCAGTCTGGGCACGGTCGTCAAGATCGGTGACGCGCTCGGCGTCAGCATCACCACCCTGCTCGACTACGAGCGCGGCCCCCAGGTCCGCATCGTCCCCGCCGAGCAGGCGGTGCGGCTGTGGCACACCGACGCGGGCAGCTACAGCCGGCTCCTCGCGGGCACGGAGGCGCCAGGTCCGCTGGAGATGTGGGAGTGGCTGCTGATGCCCGGCGAGAGCAGCGGCTCGGACCCGCACCCCCTCGGCACGGTCGAGATCGCCCATGTCACGGCCGGCGAGCTGACCCTCACCGTCGACGGCGCGGAGCACCGCGTCCCGGCCGGTGCGAGCGTCACCTTCGAGGCCAACGCCGCGCACCGGTACGCGAACCTCGGCGAGGTCCCGACGCGGATGGTCCTGACGGTGTCGGTGCCCCCTCCCGCGCCCGCGCGCTGAGCGGCACCGCGACGCGCGGTGGCGGGCGGCAGGCGTGGCGCGCGCCGACCCCGGGGCCCGGTCCGGCCTAACCCAGGACCCGCGTCGGGCCGTGGTGGGCGAGGAGCAGATGGGGGTCGTCCTCGCCGGGCGACGGCGCCGGGTCCGCGTGGACCAGTGCCGCCGTCAGACGAGGCACCGCGTGCAGCAGTGCGTGTTCGGCCGCCACGGCGATCCCGTGCGCCTGACGTACCGTCGCCTCCCCGTCCACGACGACCGCCACTTCGGCGCGCAGCCGGTGCCCGATCCAGCGCAGCCGCACCTCGCCCACCGCGCGCACCCCTTCGACCTCCCGCACCGTACGCTCGGCCCGGTCCACCAAGGCGGGGTCGACGGCGTCCAGCACCCTCCGGAACACCTCCCGCGCCGCGTCCCGCAACACCAGCGCGATCAGCGCGGTGATCGCCAACCCCACGACGGGGTCCGCGAGTCGCCACCCCAGCGCCGAGCCGCCCGCACCCACGAGCACCGCCAGCGAGGTGAACCCGTCGGTGCGCGCGTGCAGCCCGTCCGCGACCAGTGCGGCCGAACCGATCGAACGGCCCACCCGGATCCGGTGGCGCGCGACCCACTCGTTGCCGGCGAAACCGACCAGCGCGGCCACGGCGACGGCGCCGACGTGATCGACGGGCCGCGGATGCAGCAGCCGCTCGACCGCCGCCCACCCGGCGAAGAGCGCCGACGCGGCGATCGTCAGCACGATCGCCAGGCCCGCGAGGTCCTCGGCCCGTCCGAAGCCGTAGGTGAAACGACGGGTGGCCGCCCGGCGGCCCAGCACGAAGGCGATCCCGAGCGGTACGGCGGTCAGCGCGTCCGCCGCGTTGTGCACCGTGTCGCCGAGCAGCGCGACCGAGCCCGAGAGCACGACCACCACCGCCTGCACGACGGCCGTCCCGCCCAGCACCGCCAGCGACACCCACAGGGCGCGCATGCCCCGGGCCGACGACTCCAGGGCCGCGTCCAGCTTGTCGGCGCTCTCGTGGGAGTGCGGGGTGAGGGCATGGGCGAGGCGGCGACGGAGCCGCCCCGGGGCGGGGGAGAGGGGGAGGGGGGAGTGCGAGTGAGCCTGCGGGTGCGGGTGCGGGTGCGGGTGCGGGTGCGGGTGCTCGGTGGGGGCGTGGGAGTGGGCTGGGCTGCGGCCGTGACCCTCGGCGTGGGCGTGGTCGTGCGGGTGTCCGTGATCGCGTCCGCGCGCGTGGTGGTGTCCGTGGTCGTGGTCGTGCCGGTCGCTCACGTCGATCCCCTTCCGGTGCGCCCAGGTGGACTCGGCCGCGCCCACTCCGCCATTATGTGCGTATGAGCGCACGCATGCACCTGTCATCTGCACATCATGCGCATCCGCGCACCCCCGGCGAGGAGCAGTTCGCCCTCGCCGCCGAGCTGCTCTCCCTGCTCGGCGACCGCACCCGGCTCACTCTGCTGCACGCTCTGGCCTCCGGCGAGGCGGATGTGACGACCCTGACGGAACGCTGCGGTGCGGCCCGGCCGGCGGTCAGCCAGCATCTGGCGCGACTTCGGCTGGCCGGTCTCGTGAACACCCGCAAGGAGGGCCGCCGGGTGGTCTACTCGCTCTCCGACGGCCATCTGCGCCGCCTGGTCGACGAGGCGCTGAACGTGGCGGACCACCGGCTCGGGGACCAGCCGGTGCACGACTGAGCCGCTCGCGTGCGGGTCGGGAGCGTTGCGGATCAGTAGCGTTCCGCGGCGCCCAGGTACTGCTCCGCGAAGGCGGCGGCAGCGGCGGGGGACGTGAACAGGCGGCGCAGCCGGGCGAACGTCGTGCCCGCGCGGAAGGGGTCGCCCGCCGCGGTCCCGTGGTAGACCTCGGACAGCCACTGCGAGAACTCCTGGTAGTCCCACACCTGGCGCAGACAGGCCTCCGAGTAGCCGTCCAGGCCGGTCCCGTCGTCGCCGTCAAGGTAGGCGACCAGGGCGTCGCCCAGCAGGAACGCGTCGTGCAGGGCGAGGTTCATGCCCTTCGCCGCGATGGGCGCCACGAGGTGGGCCGAGTCGCCGGCCAGGAAGAGCCGCCCGTACGTCATCGGCTCGACCACGTAGTCGTGCATGTCGAGCACGCGTTTCTCGATCAGCGGGCCCTCGGTGAGCGGCGGCGCGTCCGCCCCCTCCAGGCGCTGGTGCAGCTCGGACCAGACGCGGTCGTGGGACCAGTTCTCCGGGTCGTCGCCGGGCGGGCACTGGAGGTAGTACCGGGTCACCCCGGGGCTGCGGGCCATGTGCCCGGCGAAGCCGTTCGGATGGACGCCGAACAGCACGCAGTCGGAGGACGCCGGCGCCTCGGCGAGCAGCGCCAGCCAGCCTATTTTGTAGTCGTGCCGGGCGATCCGTGCGTGCCCGGCCGGCAGCGCGGCCCGGGACGCCCCGCGCGGGCCGTCCGCACCGACGACGAAGTCGCAGGTCAGCGAACGGCGTTCACCGGTGTCGGGGCAGGTGTACGTCACGGACGGGCGAGCGGTGTCGAGGTCGTGCAGCTCGACGTCGCGCACCGAGAAGCGGGCGTCGCCGCCGCGCACGTCGACGTACTCGTGAGCGAGGTCCGCCACCAGCAACGGCTGTGGATACACCCAGTGGTGACGGCCCGTCAGGTCGGTGTAGGGGAAGCGGTACCGTTCGCCGCCGAAGCGGAACTCGCACGACGAGTGGCGCTGGGCGCGCTCCGACAGGTTGTCCGCCAGTCCGCGGCGCTGGAGTGCGCGCACCGCCCACTCCTCGATGACGCCGGCCCGCGGCCGCCGCTCGATGAACTCACGGCTCTCCGCCTCCAGGACGACGCAGTCGACGGACGCGGCCCGCAGGATGTTGCCGACGGTGAGTCCCGCCGGGCCCGCGCCCACGACGACGACCGGAACATGGCGGGGGGAAGAGGAGTCGGAGGTCACCCGCACATTATGGGCGGCCAGGCCGTCAGGCCAGGCGGGGGATCTCGATCGCCGGGCAGCGGTCCATGACCATCTCCAGGCCCGCGGCCCTGGTGCGGTCGTAGGCCGCCTCGTCGACGACGCCGAGCTGGAACCACACCGCCCGCGCACCCTTGGCCACCGCCTCCTCGGCGACGGCTCCCGCGAGCTCGCTGTTGACGAAGACGTCGACGACGTCCACCTCGAAGGGGATGTCCGCGAGGGAGGCGTACCCCGGTTCGCCGTGCACGGTCTCCGCCTTGGGATGAACGGGGACGACCCGCTTGCCGAAGCGTCGGAGCACCTCGGCGACGCCGTAGGCCGCACGTCCGCGGTTCGTCGACAGGCCCACCACGGCCCAGGTGTCACCGAGTCCGGTGAGGATCTTCCGGATCGTCGCCTCGTCGCCGTACACCGGCGGCCTCCTTTAACGGTCAGAAACAATCAGAAACGGTCGGATGTGGTTTTCGTGTCGAACAGGATCCGACGCGGGTGTCAACAGTGTGCGGTGGATCCTGATTCCGGGCCCCGCCTTTCCGGCCCCTGCCTGCGAACCCGCCTCCGTCCGCCTAGGCTCGGCACGTGCTGCGCATCATGGACGCCCGAACCGGCGAACCCGCCCTCGCCGCCCCCGTCCGGCGGGGGCTGACCCGTGTCGAGGCGCATGCCTCGGGGTACGGGGCCGCGTCGCTCAGGGTGCTGCTCGTCGCCGATCTGCTCGTGCGTGCGCTGGAACTGGGCGGCACGCCCGCCTGGCTCCTGCTCACCGGCGACCGGGACCAGGCGGAGCTGCGGGCGGGCGCCACCGCCCTCGGCATGCATCCCTTCGAGGACGGCCGGGACCTCGCGGCGGGCGTGGGCGAGGCGCAGGTCCTGCACGTGGTGAGCGCGTACGCCCCGAGCCCCGACGACGGTGTGCGGATCGCCGTCGCGCCGGCCGAGGGCGACCTGTCCGGGGCGCCGACGCGGGGAGCCGCGACGGACGCCGATCCGGCCGTCCTGCGTCTCGCCCTTCTCTCCGCGCCCCGTACGGAGCCCCTCCGGCTCGACGCGACGGCACTGGCCGAGGCCCACGACACCCTGGCGCGCTGGCGGCGGGCCGTCGCCGACTGGGCGCGGCAGCCCTCGCGCCCGGTCCCCGAATCGCTTCGCGGGCGGCTGCGCACCGCCTGGGAGGACGACCTCGACGTGCCCGAGGTGCTGCGCGTGCTGCGGTGGGTGCGCGACGCCGGCCCCGAACTGCCCGCGGGCGCGCGGTTCGAGACGTACGCCTACGCCGACCGTCTGCTCGGTCTGGAACTCACCCACGACCTCGGAGCCCCGGCGTGACCGTCCCTGACTCCGGAGCGGCGGACGCCGGTGCGCCGCGTCGGCTGGTCGTGCTGCGGCACGCCAAGTCGGCCTGGCCCGACGGCGTCCCCGACCACGAGAGGCCGCTCGCCCCGCGCGGCCTCAGGGACGCGCCGGCGGCGGGCCGCGCCCTCGCCGAGGCGGGCTGCCGCCCGGATCTCGCCCTGTGCTCCACCGCCGTCCGCGCCCGCCGTACCTGGGAGCTGGCCCGCGCCCGGTGGGACGCGCCGCCCCCCACGCGTCTCGACCCGCGGCTCTACGGGGCGGACGTGCCCGAACTCCTGGACGTCGTCCGCGAGACGCCCGACGAGGTCGGCACCCTGCTGCTCGTCGGGCACAACCCCGGACTGGAGGAACTCGTCCTCGCCCTGGCCGTCGAGGGGCTCGGCGACGCCCTCGACCAGGTGCGGCTGAAGTTCCCGACGTCGGCGATCGCCGTCCTGACCTGGCAGGGGCCCGACTGGCGGACCCTGGCCCCCGGCGCGGCGCTGCTCACCTCGATGACGGTGCCGCGGGGCGGCTAGCCGACGTGCACGCGCGGTCGCCGTTCGGGGTCCGGCTCGGCGCGTCGCAGCACCTCGCGGGTGACGGGCGCGACCTCGCCGTCGCCGAAGACGAGGAAGCGGATCAGATGGCTCACCGGGTTGCCCTCGGTCCAGCTGAAGTACGCGTGCGGGACCTGGCCCGTGCGGTCGCGCAGCGCCAGCAGCACCGCGGCGATGCTGTTGGGGACCGTGGGACCGGACACCCGCAGCCGGCGCACCCCGTGCTTCTCGTCGCCGTGCACGTCGATGTCCGCGGTGAAGTCGGAGGAGTCCCGTACGAACACCTCCAGGAACAGCGGCCGGCCCGCACCCGGGATCGGCGTGTGCTCGCGCTGCTCGCCCTCCTTGGCGCGGTACGCGCGCGTGCTGTGTTCCTGCGGTTCGTTCGCGATGAGCTGCACGGGCCCGTGCCGTGCAGCCTCGTCCGCGAACCGGGCGGCGGTCTCGTCCAGCGTCACCTCGGCCGCGCGGAGTTCGAAGGCCCGGCCCACCCGTGACCCGAACGACGTGACCAGGATGGCGAGGATGAAGATCGCCGCGATCTTGATGCCGTCGGGCCGTTCGATGACGTTCGTGACGAGCGTGTAGGCGAAGACCGCCGTGATCGCGCCGAAGCCGAACGTGGCCCGCAACCGGCCGCGCCGGTGCACCGCGACGGTGGACGCGAACGCCGCCGACAGCATCAGCACCAGCACGCCCGTCGCGTAGGCGCCGCTCTGGTCGTCGACGTTCGCGTTGAACCACAGGGTGATGAAGACGGCGGCCGCCATGAACACCAGCACCAGCGGCCGCACCGCGCGCGTCCATTCGGGGGCCATGCCGTAACGGGGGAGGTAGCGCGGGACGAGGTTCAGCAGCCCGGCGAGGGCCGAGGCGCCCGCGAACCACAGGATGGCGATCGTGGAGACGTCGTAGACGGTGCCGAAGGCCTCGCCGAGGTGCTCGTGCGCGAGGTAGGCCAGCGCCCGCCCGTTCGCGGGCCCGCCGCTCTTGAAGTCGTCCTGCGGGATGAGGATCGTCGTCGCGAGACTGGACAGCAGCAGGAAGCAGCTCATGATCAGCGCGGCCGTGGTGAGCAGCTTGCGGGTGTCGCGCACCCGTCCCGCGGGCTTCTCGTAGGTGTCCGCCGGATCGCCCTTGACCTGCGGCATCACCGCCACCCCGGTCTCGAAGCCGGACATCCCGAGCGCCAGCTTCGGGAAGACCAGCAGGGCCACCCCGATCATGATCCAGGGGGAGGAGTGCTCGGCGCTCACGGCGTCGGTCCAGTCCCCGATCCGCACCGGGTCGGTGAGGATCTCCCAGGCGGAGACGCCCAGCACCACCACGTTGAGCGCGAGATAGCCCGCCACCAGGGGCACCGCGATGCCGATGGCCTCCCGGAAGCCCTTGAGGAACACCGCGCCCAGCGCGCCGACCAGCACCAGGGTGATCCACTCGTTGCCGTCGGACATCCAGTGCGGCGCGAACGGGTTCTCCACGACGTGCGCGGCGGCGTCCGCGGAGGACAGGGTGATCGTGATCATGAAGTCGGTGGCCGCGAAGCCCAGCAGCACCAGCACCAGGATCTTCCCCGACCACCAGGGCAGCAGCCGCTCCAGCATCGCGATGGAGCCCTCGCCGTGCGGGCTCTCGTGCGCCACCCGGCGGTACACCGGCAGCGCGCCGAGCAGCGTCAGCGCGATCAGCACCAGGGTCGCGAGCGGGGACAGCAGCCCGGCGGCGAGGGCGGCGATGCCGGGCTGGTAGCCGAGCGTGGAGAAGTAGTCGACGCCGGTGAGGCACATCACGCGCCACCAGCGGTGGCCCTCCTGCTCCGCCCGTGGGGTGGCGTGCGGGCCCGGATGACGTGCTGTCTGCTCGCTCAGCCCCTCCAGGAGCCAGGCGCGCCACCGGGAGGACGTCGAACCCGCGCCGGTCTCCTTCACCCGCGTGCCGGTCATGCTGCGCGCTCCCTGCGGTCGGTCGGGGCCAAGGTCATGGTCACCACCGTTGGTTACCCCGCACATCGTGGCCCGCACCTGCGACGTGGGCGAGTCGGCGATCCGATCACCGCTTAGGCTGACCGGATGCAGGACGAGTACCGCACCGTCGCCCGCGCGGGCGTGCACGAGACCGAGGTCAACCGGTCCCGCTTCCTGTGCGCCCTCGCCCCGGCGGCCACCGAGCGGGAGGCGCAGGACTTCCTCGCGTCCGTGCGCAAGGAGCACGCCGACGCCACCCACAACTGCTGGGCGTATGTCATCGGCGCCGACGCCGCCGTGCAGAAGGCGAGTGACGACGGCGAGCCCGGCGGCACCGCGGGCGTCCCGATGCTCCAGATGCTGCTGCGCCGCGACATGCGGTACGTCGTGGCCGTCGTCACCCGTTACTACGGCGGCGTCAAGCTCGGCGCGGGGGGCCTGATCCGGGCGTACGGCGGCGCGGTCGGCGAGGCGATCGACTCCCTGGGCGTCCTCACCCGCCGGCGCTTCCGGCTGGCCACGGTGACCGTCGACCACCAGCGGGCCGGCAAGGTGCACAACGACCTGCTCGCGACCGGACGCCAGGTGCGCGCCGTGCGCTACGGCGAGGCGGTCGCCATCGAGATCGGCCTGCCGGACGCCGAGGTGGACGCCTTCCGCGGCTGGCTGGCGGACGCGACCGCGGGGACGGCCGGCCTCGCGCTGGGCGACGAGGCGTACGGGGACGTGTGAACGGCGCGGGCGGGGCCCCCAAGGCGTGACACGCGTGCGGGGCGTGCGGGCGGAATGCGCGAAGTGCGACGTGTGACGTGCGACGCGTCGAGAGGCACCCTGGATGAACGCTTTGGTGAAATGTCCGTAAAGCCCTTTTGGGGCAGCTGCCATGACGGTGCGATACGGGAGTAACCGCCCGGGCTGTCGGACCCGGCCGTTAGTCTCGGGGATCATGAGGCTCCTGCACACTTCCGACTGGCATCTCGGCCGGGCGTTCCACCGGGTGAACATGCTCGGCGCCCAGGCCGAGTTCATCGGTCACCTCGTCGCGACCGTGCGTGAGCGCGAAGTCGACGCGGTGGTCGTGTCGGGGGACGTGTACGACCGCGCGGTGCCGCCGCTCGCCGCCGTCGAGCTCTTCGACGACGCCCTGCACCGGCTGGCCGACCTCGGCGTGCCCACGGTGATGATCTCCGGCAACCACGACTCGGCCCGCCGGCTCGGCGTGGGCGCCGGCCTCATCGGGCGCGCGGGCATCCACCTGCGCACGGATCCGGCGGCGGCCGGCACTCCGGTCATCCTGCGGGACGCCTTCGGCGAGGTCGCCTTCTACGGCCTGCCCTATCTCGAACCCGCCCTGGTGAAGGACGAGTTCGGCGTGGACAAGGCCGCGCACGAGGCCGTGCTCGCCGCCGCGATGGACCGGGTCCGCACCGACCTCGCGGCACGCGCGCGGGGAACGCGTTCCGTCGTCCTCGCCCATGCCTTCGTCACCGGCGGCGAGCCCAGCGACAGCGAACGCGACATCACCGTCGGCGGCGTCGCCTCCGTGCCGGCCGGAGTCTTCGCCGGCGTCGACTACACGGCGCTCGGTCATCTCCACGGCTGCCAGACCATCACCGAGCGGGTGCGCTACTCGGGCTCCCCGCTGCCCTACTCGTTCTCCGAGAGCGAGCACCGCAAGACGATGTGGCTGGTCGACCTCGCGGCCGACGGGGAGATCGCCGCCGAGCGCGTCGACTGCCCGGTCCCCCGCGCGCTCGCCCGTATCCGGGGAACGCTGGAGGAACTGCTCGCCGACCCCGCGCTCACGCGCCACGAGGAGGCCTGGATCGAGGCCACGCTCACCGACGCCGTCCGCCCCGCCGACCCCATGGCCCGGCTCGCCGAGCGTTTCCCGCATACCCTCAGCCTCGTCTTCGCCCCCGAGCGCGCGCCCGACGACCCCGACGTGTCCTACGCCCGCCGCCTCGCCGACCGCAGCGACCAGGAGATCGCCGAGGACTTCGTGGCGCATGTGCGCGGAGCGGCGCCCGACTCCCGCGAGCAGGGCGTGCTGCGGGACGCCTTCGACGCGGTCCGCGCGGACGACATGGTGGGGGAGGTGGCGCGATGAGGCTGCACCGGCTCGACCTGACGGCCTTCGGCCCCTTCGGCGGCGCCCAGAGCGTCGACTTCGACGAGCTCTCCGCCGCCGGCCTGTTCCTGCTGCACGGGCCGACGGGCGCGGGCAAGACGTCGGTCCTGGACGCCGTCTGCTATGCCCTGTACGGCTCCGTGCCGGGCGCCCGCCAGAGCGGCCAGGGCACGACCCTGCGCAGCGACCACGCCGCGCCCGGCACGCGCACCGAGGTCACCCTCGAACTCACCGTCGCGGGACGCCGGTTGGAGGTCGCCCGGCAGCCGCCCTGGGAACGGCCCAAGAAGCGGGGAGCCGGCACCACGGTCGAGAAGGCCCAGAGCCTGCTGCGCGAGTACGACACGACCGCGGGCGCCTGGAAGGACCTCAGCCGCTCCCACCAGGAGATCGGCGAGGAGATCACCCAGCTGCTCGGCATGAGCCGCGAGCAGTTCTGCCAGGTCGTGCTGCTGCCCCAGGGCGACTTCGCCCGCTTCCTGCGCGCCGACGCCGAGGCGCGGGGCCGGCTGCTGGGCCGCCTCTTCGACACCCGGCGGTTCGCCGAGGTCGAGAAGCGCCTCGCCGAGCGCCGTCGCATCACCGAGGCACGCGTGCGCGAGGGCGACGCCGCGCTGCTCGCCGACGCGCACCGGATGCAGCAGGCGGCCGGGGACGCCATGGAGCTGCCCGAGCTCGCCCCGGGAGAGCCCGGCCTGGCCGAGGCGGTGCTCGGCGCGGCCGCGGTCGCCCGCAGCACCGCACGAGAGCTGCTGACGACCGCGCACTGCGGCCGCCTCGCCGCCGAGTCCGCACAGGCCGCAGCCGAGCGCGCGCTGGCCGACGTCCGTGAACGCGAGCGGCTGCAGCGGCGGTTCACCGAGGCCCGGGAGCGGGCCGCGGCACTGCAGGAGCGGGCCGGAGCCCACCAGGAGGCGCGGGCGCGCATGGAGCGGGCGCGCAAGGCGGAGGCGGTGGCGCCGGCGCTGGAGCTGCGCGAGGCCGCGGACGCCGAGCACGAGGGG
>NZ_MJAJ01000033.1 GCF_001746365.1 Streptomyces sp. LUP30 | reverse complement strand
CCGCGCGGTGACGTCCGRCCGCGCGGCCCGGGTCCGGCCGGCGGGATCCGTCCGGAGGCCCCGGGCGGGCCGGCGGCCCGGGCGAGCCGGCGGTCCTGGGGTCGGCCGGCGGTCCTGGGGTCGGCCGGTGGTCCTGGGGTCGGCCGGTGGTCCTGGGGTCGTCGGTGGCGGCGGGGGAACGTCCCGGCGCCGTCACCGGAACTCGTGCACGACCTCGATCCCGCCCACGATGTGCGCGTTGAACTCGGGCAACTCGTCTGCGGGCACCCACAGTTCGAGGATGGTCCGGCCGCCCGCCCGCTGGACCGGGTATCTGCGCAGGAACGCGGAGTCCACCTCGAACCGGGTCACGTAGCCCGCGCCGTCGTGCTTGACGTTCCAGTCCCGGGCGATCCTGACGGCGTAGTCCTCGTTGAGCACCGGATAGAAGATCGGCTGCTCGGGGAGGCGCGGCGGCCAGGCACGCCAGCCGAGGTCGCGCACCAGCGCCAGCTCCACCGGCCCGGTGGGGCGCCACAGGGTGGTCGTGGGGCGGGGCTGCCTGGTCACGGGGATCGCCTTCCGGGCGCGGCGGCCGAGGACGCGGTCCGCCTGTGAGCCCCGACCGTATCCACCGGCCCGGCGCGGCGGCCAGCGACTTTCACCCCGTCCGGCCGCCCCGCCTACCGCGGTCCGTACCCTGCGACGACCTCCGTGAGGTAGCCGCGCAGCATCGTCTTGGCCTCGTCGAGGAGGTCGCCGTCGCCCTCCGGGGTGCGACGGAAGGCCTCCTGGGCGAGCGCGTCGGCGGCGAGGATCGCGGCATGGCAGGCCCTCGCCAGCCGCTCGTCGTCGCGGGCCACGCCCAGGGCGAGCAGCACCCGTCGGACGCCGTCGGCCATCCGGCGCTTGTGCTCGCGGTCCGCCGCCCGGGTCCGTTCGGTCAGCCCGCTGCCGAACCACAGGGCGCGGAAGCCGTGTTCGACACGGTAGACACCGGCACAGGTGTCGACGAGGACGCCCACCGGATCGTCCCACCGCTCGTCGGCCGCGGCCCGGGTCAGATCGTCCATGACGCCTTCGAGGCGGGCGAAGTATCCCGAGGCCAGGGCGTCGATGATCGCGCCCCGATCGGGGAGGTACTGGTAGAGGGACCCGACCGACACCTTCGCCTCCGCCGCGACCCGTGTCGTGGTGAGCGCCTCCACGCCCTCGTCGACCAGGATGCGCTCGGCGGCCCGGAGCAGCAGGGCCAGACGCGCCTTGCTGCGGGCCTGCCGGGGGGTGCGGCGCAGAGGAGCGTCGCCGCCGGGGCCCGCGGTCGACTGGACCAAGGAACTGCCTCCAAACCTGAACGTGACTTTGTTTCATGTTTACGCTACCTTCGCGCCCATGACCGCCTCAAGCTCGACGCTGAGTCAGGAGCGGGCCGCCGTGGCGGACGCCTGCCGACGTCTGGGGGCCGAAGGCCTCCTCATCGGCACGGCCGGGAACGTGAGCGTACGCGCCGGCGACCTGGTCGCGGTCACCGCGACCGGAGCGGTCCTCGCGCGGCTCACCCCGGACCAGGTGACCGTCGTCGACCTCGACGGGACCGTCGTCGCCGGAGATCTGCAGCCGACCTCGGAGCTGGAACTGCATCTCGGCGTCTACCGCCGCTACGGAGTCGGCGCGGTCGTCCACACCCACGCCCCGATGGCCACCGCCGTCTCCTGCGTGCTTGATGAACTCCCTTGCATCCACTACCAGTTGCTGGCCCTCGGCGGCACGGTCCGCGTCGCGCCGTACGCCACCTTCGGCACCCCCGAGCTGGCCGCGTCGGTGCTCACCGCGCTCGACGGGCGCAGCGCCGCCCTGATGGCCAACCACGGCGCGGTCACCCACGGGGCCACCCTCGACGACGCCGTGGAGAACGCGCTGCTCCTCGAATGGGGCTGCGGCGTCTACCGGAACGCGGCCGCCATGGGCCGGCCGCGCGTCCTCGACGAACAGCAGCAGGTCGCCGTGATCGAGGCCGCCGTGGCCCGCCGCTACGGCGCCACCCACCCCGTACCGCCTGCACCCGCACCACCCGCACCACCCGCGCAGGAACAAGAGCCGACGAAGGGGGAGAGCCGATGAAGGTCTTCACGATGGGCGTGCACGTCCTGGACGTACTGGTCAGGCCGGTGCAGGAGATACCCGAAGGCCAGGGTGCGACGCTGGTCGAGGACATCCGGATGACCGCCGCCGGGACCGCCGGCGGCACCGCCCTCACCCTCGCCAAACTGGGCGCCCAGGTGCACAGTGCGGGCGCCGTCGGCTCGGACCCCACCGGGGACATGCTGGTGCGGCTGCTCGAACAGGCCGGCGTCGGCACCGAGTTCCTCGTGCGCCGCACGGACACCGCCACCTCCGCGAGCGTCCTGCCGATCCGGCCCAACGGCGACCGGCCCTCGCTGCACCTCCTCGGCGCCAACATCACCTACGGCCTCGACGACGTCCCCTGGGACGCCCTCGCCGAAGCGACCCATCTGCACCTGGGCGGACCGGAGCTGATCGGCGTCGACGTAGCCGCCCGCATCCTGTCCTTCGCCAAGGAGCACGGCGTCGTCACCTCCGTGGACCTGCTCGCCCCCGGCGTCCTCGGCGGCTTCGAGCAGATCGAGGCGGCCCTGCCCCACATCGACCATCTGCTGCCCAACGAGGATCAGGTCCTCGGCTTCACCGGCGAGAGCGACCTGCTGACGGCGGCGCGCAAGCTCCTCGGCGCGGGTGCGGGCGTCGTCGCCGTCACGCGCGGAGGGGACGGGGCGCTCGTGGTCACCGCGGACGGCGCGGAACCGGTGCCCGCCTTCGTCGTGGACGTGGTCGACACCACCGGCTGCGGCGACGCCTTCTCGGCGGGCTATCTGCGGGGCGTGAGCCTCGGCCGCACGCCGGGCGACGCCGCGGTCCTCGGCAGCGCCGCCGCCGCACTCGTGGCGCAGGGGCTCGGCAGCGACCACGGCGACTTCGACCTCGCGGCAGCCGACGAGTTCGCGGCCACCCGCAAGCCCCGCCAGTGAGCCGACGTCCACTGTCCTGAGGCGCTTCGCCGCTGACGTGGGGCGGGTCGCCGTCGGTCCGGGGTGCGCGGCCGCAGGCCTGAGACGGGTCGCCGTCGGCCCGAGTCCGGCCGGGCGACCCGCGCCCTCCCCTCGACCGGGCCGTGCTCGGGCGCCCGCCCGGCCGTACCACCTGGTGCACGCTGCCCGTACTCACCTGGTGGACGCCCTCTTGACGCGCGCTCGGGGCGGATCGACACTCGATCCGGGAATCCTAGTGAACGGGTAGGGAAACACATGGGGCGACTGGAGCCGGTCATCGGCCGAGCGGGCCGCACGGCGTGCTCGTCGCCCCTTCTCACCTCCCGCCGTCACATCGACCTGCAGCGCGTCTGCAGCGCCATCGGGCCCCGGGGCTGAGCCGGCCCTCCTCCCCGCGTCCGGCCGCACCGGCGGTGCCCCGTGGGCACGGCCGAGCCCGGCACGCGTGACCAGGTCCGACCCCTTCGACGTCGCATCCGCCGCGCGCACGTCCTCAGTGCGCCCCGCCTCGGGGAGAGTCATGTCCGTCACACCAGTGGCCGCCGCCCACCCGTCCGCCCGTCCCGCACCCGCCTTCCGGGGCCGCATCGGCCGGGACGCCCGCAGCGGCCACTACGCCGTGCCGCGCCGCTACCGCCTGTACCTGGCGGCGGCCGACCCCGACTGTCTGCGCATCGCCGTCATCCACAGTCTGCTCGGCCTGGACACGGCCTGCCCGGTCACCTTCCTGCCGGCCGTCCCCGACTGCCCGGACGGCGGTCACTCCGCACTGCGCCCCCTGTACGACGCCAGCGCGCACCGCTACACGGGACCGGCCCTCGCCCCGGTGCTCAGCGACGACTGGTCGGGGCGCATCGTCAGCAGCCACGGGCCCGACATCGCCCGCGACCTCGCGCGGCGGTTCGGCGGCGGCAGGCCCACGCTGTACCCGTGCGGCGCCGAGTCGCAGATCGAGGCCGTCGAGCGGATGTGCGCACAGGGCGTCGAGGCGGCCGCCCAGCGGGCCGGAGCGGCCGACGCCGAGGAGGGGGAGCGCGCTGCAGCCCTCGAGGCGCTGCTCGCCACGCTCGGCGTACTGGAAAGCGGGCTGGGCGCCCATCAGTACCTGATCGATGATCAGATCACGGCTGCGGACGTCGAGTTGTGGGTGGCGCTGGTCCAACTGGACACCGTGCACCGGTATCACCTCGACGCGGATGCCGTGCACCGTATCGCCGACCACCCCGCTCTGTGGGCCTACGCCCGCCGGCTGGCCGCCCATCCCGCCTTCGGCGCGCACCTCGACCTGGACGCCGTCGCCCGCCGCCACCATGCCCGCTGCCAGGGCTTGGAGGCCGCCGGCGCGGCCGTCCAGATCCTGGACTGGGCCGCCCACGCATCGGACGGCGCCGACACCCGCCCACAGGCCGACCGGCCCTGAGTCCGGTCCGGTCGGCGGACGCCGGCACAGGTTCGACGACCGTCACCTCACCCCGGGCGGCCTCGACGAGTTCGCCGACAAGGTCGTGCCGCTGCCGCAGGAACAGGGCGTCCTCCGCACGGAGTACGAGGGCTCCGCGCTCCGCGACCACCTGGGCCCCGCCCATCCGGACACGGACCGGTGGGTTCGGCGCGAACCGGTGGAGCCGAGGCCGTCACCTCCCCCGAAGGCGACGGCCCCGGCGTTTCCCCCGGCGCCGGACCGTGGTCTGCACGCGGCCGCACGGCTCACCAGCACATGACCGCCGTCTCGCCCGAACCCCAGCCGCAGTACTGGCGCACGCGGACGAAGTAGCGGCGGCCGCGGACGAGCCGGGCCCTGATCGTGGCGTTGTACGGGGCGCCCCCGTCGTCCTGTCCGGCGAGGAACCGGGGTTCGCCGTCCCGCTCCTCGAACACCACGACCACCGAGTCGCTCTCGCCGAAGACGCCGACGGCGTACTCCCGTGTCTCCCGCGGCTCGACGGTGAAGTCGGCCTGTTCGCCCGGCCCGAGCGACAGCCGCGCCGAACGGAAGGGCACCAGCGCGGGCGGCCTCGGCGACCGCGGCGGGTACCAGCCGAGCGCGAACTCCTTGTCCAGCGGCGACAGCGTCCCGGGCGGATGCACACCCCCGCGGAACTGCTCCGGTTCGAGGATCAGCCCCGCCGCGAACGGATACTCCATCACGGACTGCGCGTCCCACACCGAGCCGTTGACCTCGGCCGGATCCAGCTTGCGCAGGACGTTGTAGTGGATGCGGTCCCGGCTCCAGTGGTGGGGCGGGCCCGACAGTTCGGCGTACACCGCCTCGTCGTCGAAGTGGAGGCCCGCGAAGGGACTCTGGTGCTCGTGCTGCATGCCGAGCGCGTGCCCGATCTCGTGCAGGACGATCGCGCGTTCCCCCGGCGCGGTCAGATCCCAGCCGAGATTCATGGTGCGCTCGTTGAGGCCGGCCGACAGCGCGTCGCGGCCCACCGCCGACCAGGAGCCGTCGCCCGCCTGGAAACCGATCCGCAGCTCCGCCTCGCAGCGGTCGGCGACCTCGGCGAACGTCACTCCGACACCCAGCTCCCGCCACTCGCGGAAGCAGTCCCGGACGACCTCCCGCTGCTCCTCGCCGCCGACCCACGACACCCACCGGGTCCCCCCGGACCCCGGCAGCGCGATGACCGACCCGTCGTCCTCGCGGTCGAAGAAGCAGTAGTGCAGCACGGTGCCGTCGACCCACATCCGCCGCCCGCCCATCAGCGCGCCCAGCCGCTCGACGGCCAGCCCCGGGGCGAACGCGGGGGCCGGCTGCTGAGCGAGCGAGCAGTAACGGACGGTCATGGGTTCCAGGTTGCCGTGCGAACCGGCCCGGCAGCCTGAGTCGGGGGCTACTCAAGTCGCCCTGTATCAGGCGTGAGTACCCCGACTCCCATAGACGTGACGAGCATCGAACCCCGGGCCGGGACCCTGCGACCGCCATGGCCCTTCACCGGCCGCGGGGAGGAGCTGGAGCTCGTCCGCCACTGTCTGGCGGCGGGCAGGCCAGGCATCGTGGTCACCGGCCCGGCGGGCTGCGGCCGTACCCGGCTGGCCCTGGAGGCGGTGCGCGGCGCCGACTGCGCCCGGGTGGCCGGCGCGCCCGGCCCGGCAGGGGTGCGCGGCCTGCCCTTCGCCGCCTTCGCCCACCTGCTCCCCGAAGGCGTCACCCTGCACAGCGCCGTCCGACTCCTCTCCGCCGTGCGGCTGTTGGTGGTCGACGACGCCCACCTGCTGGACGACGCCTCCGCCGCCCTGCTCCACCAACTGGCCGTGCAGGGGCGCACCCGGCTGCTCGTCCTCGTCACGGACGGCGCACCCACGCCCGCGGCCGTGTCCCGGCTGTGGACCGGGGAACTCCTGCCCCGCCTCGCCCTGCGGCCCCTGTCCCGGGACGAGACGGCCCAGCTCCTCACGGACGAAGCGGGCGGCCCCGTGGAGCCCCTCACCGCCCACCGGCTGCACCGTCTGTGCCGGGGCGACCTGCGCCTGCTGCGGGATCTGCTGGACGCGGTGCGCGAGCGGTGTCCGCAGGGCCGGGACGCGGGCGGCGACGCGTGGACGTGGCGCGGCCCGCTCCCGCTGACCCCCGCCCTGCGGGAACGCGCAGCAGCCGTCCTCGCCCGCCCCTGCCCCGACGAACGCGACACCCTGGACCGCCTGGCCTTCGCCGAGCCCCTGCCGCTGCCGACGGAGGTCCTCGATCCACCCGTCCTCGAACGCCTGGAGGCGGACGGTCTCCTCGACGTCGTCGAGGAGACCGCCGTCCGTCTGGCCCATCCGCTGCACGGCCCGGTCCTGCGGGCCGCGGCCGGCCCGCTGCGCGCCAGGCGGCTGTCCGGCGCCCGGACGCCCACCGCCACCGCCCCCGCCCTCGCGGCCGAGGCGGCCGGGCTGGCCCGCCGCATCGAACGCGTCGACGTCCGTGCGACGCCCACGCCGGTGGGGGAGTGGCTCCTCGCGGAGAGGGAGCCGGTTCCGCCGTGGTACGCCGCTGTCCGCGCGAGGTTCTCACGGCTGCGGGGAGAACTGCGGGAGGCGGCGGCCTGGGCCCGCGAGGGCCTGGCCGGCGCCCCGCACGACGAGGCCTGCCGCATCGAACTGGCCCTGGCGGCAGTGCAGTCGGGGGAGACGGGCGAACTGATCGAACCCCTCGCCGACCACCCCGGCACGGCCCCCTGGCCCTGCGCGGCCCGCGGAGACCTCGACACCGCACGGCAGACCCTCGCGGCGCCCGACGCCTGCGCTGCCGCCGTCTCCGGGCCTGGGCGGCCGTGCCCCGGCACCGCCTCTGAGGTGCCCGCGTCGGCCGACTCCCGGGGAGTCGCCGCATTCCGGCCCGAGCAGACGGGGCCCTTCAGCGCCTCGAAGACGCTCGGACCGCCCGACGCCCAGGCTGCCGCCGCTACCCCGTCCGGGCACGCGAGCCCGGACACCGCCTCGAAGTCCCGGGCGGCGACCCCCGCTCACTTCACCACCGCCTCCGTGCCCTCGCATCCGAGTCCCGGCACGGCTCCGCCCCGCGCCGTCCCTCCTGCCGCCGACAGCCGTGGCCCGCATTCCGCTCACCCCTGTGCCACGGACGGCCCCTGCGCCATGGACGACGCCTACACCGTCTACGACGCCGTGCGCCTCGGAGTGCCCGAGCGGGCCGCCGGGGTTCTCCCGGCCGGTGGGGTACTCGCCCGCCACGCGCAGGCACTCGCGCGGGCCGACGGGCCCGCTCTGGACGCCGTCGCCGCCGAGCTGGAGGAGCGCGGGCTGCTCCTCTTCGCGGCCGAGGCGCACGCGCAGGCCGCCCGCGTCCACCGGGACGCGTCCGCGGCGCGCACCGCCCGCACCCGCGCCGCCGCCCTCGCCCGACGCTGCCAAGGGGCGCGCACCCCTGCGCTCACGGGGCTGGTCCTGGGCGAACTCACCGCCCGCCAGCGGCAGATCGTCACCCTCGCCGCGACCGGCCTCAGCAACCGGCAGATCGCCGAACGTCTCACGCTGTCCGTGCGCACGGTAGGCAACCACCTCTACGGCGCCTACGCCCGCCTCGGGGCCGGCGACCGCGGATCCCTCCCGTGGCTGGTCGAGCTGCCGGACGGGCAGCCGGCCTGAGCGGGCGGCCCGTTCAGGCCGCCCCGAACGCCGTGAACGCCCAGCCCGTGGCCTGGTGGACGGCGTCCCCGGGGAGCGCGGCCCGCGCGTCGCGCAGCGCCTCCGCCAGGGACAGGCCCGCGCTGACGCCCTTGTGCAGGGCCAGCATCAGCGGCACGACCGCGGCGTCGTTGACGGGCGCGCTGCTGGCCACCACGCCCGCCGTGCCGAGCGGCAGCAACGCCGTGACCAGGCCCAGGAGTTCGTCCGCGCCGACCGAGGCGAGCCGGGCCGTGTCGCAGCTGGAGAGGATGATCCGGTACGGACTGCGGGCCAGCCGTTCGAAGTCGTGCACGATGAGCGGCCCGTCCGCCATGCGCAACGACGAGAACATCGGGCTGTCCGCGCGGAACGCGCCGTGCGCGGCGATGTGGGCCAGTGCGGCCCCGTCCAACTCCCGCAGCACGCGCGGGACACGGGCCTCCTCCTGCTCCAGGACGACAGGCCTGCCGTAGCGACCGGCCACCTCCGGGACCTCCGCTCCGCCGGTGTCCAGTCCCGGTCCGCGTACCAGGACCTGGCGGCCGCCCGGCGGCGCCTCCGTGTCCCGCGCGCGCAGCCAGCCGCTCGCCGACGGCGACACGCTCAGCACCCGCTCGCGCAGCGACGGCAGCAGCGCCCACGGCACCCGGTGCAACCGGGCCGGTGGCACCACCACGACGGGGCCGGAGCCCAGATGCGCGGCCGCCTCGCCCAGCAGCAGCTCCTCCAGTCGCCGTCCCGCCGCCTCCACCACCGGCAGCCGGCCCTCCGCGCCGGGATGCGCCAGCCGGCGCAGCCCGGCCTGGACGTGCTCGGCCTCCCGCTCGGCCTCGGCGAGCAGCCCGCCTGCGAACCGACGCACCCGGCCGCCCCCGCACACCAGCACCTGGACCCGCCCGGCCAGCACCGCCAGTTCGACGAGGCGCCCCTCGCCGAGCCGCTCCAGCAGCCGGCCCGCGTCGAACCGGTCCCCGCCGAACCGGTCGCCGCCCCAGGCCGTGCCCCCACGGCTGTGGAGGGTCCTGGAGCGGATCTCCCGTTCCAGGCGCCGCTGTTCACGCTCCAGGGCGGGCACCGGCCGCCCCTCCATGCGGGCGGCCTCGGCGCGGGCGGCGATCACCCGGAACGCGGTCAGCCCGCTCAGCAGCGCGGGATCGGTCGGCGGCCGGGTGGGCGGCGTGGACAGCGCCGTGGCCCGCCAGCGTTCGCTCCACGCCAGCAAGCGCCGCGGCCCGCCCCGCTCCAGACTCACCTCCTGGGCCAGCGCGGCGAGTTCGGCGCCCTGCGCGGTGGCGCGGGCCCGCAGCTCGGAGGCGCCCAGCGTCATGCGGTGGGCGTCTAGGACGTCGAGACCGCGCCGGCAGGCCTCCAGCACGCCGCGGTCCGAGCCCGTCGCCCGCGCCCACAGCGCCTGCGCCGCCCAGCCCGTCATCCGGGCCAGCGGCGGACCGCTGCGCCGGCTGCGCGCCGCGATCTGCAGATAGCGTTCGGCGTCCGTGCTCCAGTTCAGGCCCAGCGCGATCCGGCCCGCCAGCAGCCAGGCCTCGGGCGCGGCCGGCGCCTGGAAGGCGGCCAGCCGCTCGGCCAGCCGTGCGGCGTCCGCGACCAGCCGGCCGGAGCCGCGGCCGGTGGCGACCCGTGCCTCGATCAGCACGAGCCGCGCGTGCGCCTCCCACCAGGTGCGCCGCTGGCCCGCGAAGAGCCGCTCGGCCACGGCCGCGCGGGCGATCGCCGTACCGGGGTCGCCCGCCAGCCGGGCCGCCTTCGCGGCGGCCAGCATCAGCTCCGCCTTGCGGGTGGACTGCCCGCCGATGCCGTCGAGGACGCCGATGGCCGCGTCCGCCTCGGCCAGCGCCTCGGGAGCCAGACCGGCCGCCATGAGGACCTCGCAGCGCCGGATGTCGAGCATGAAGGTGGGCGTGCCGAGTTTGGCGTACCGCTCCTCCGCCTCGTCGAGGAGCCGCAGCGCGGCCGGAACGTCGCCGGAGCGGAACGCGGCCAGGCCCCGGCTCTCCACCGCGTCGGCCTTGTCGTGCTCCTGGCCGGTCGTGTCCCACAGCGCTTCGGCCGCGGTGAAGTCCGCCTCCGCGCGGTCCACCGCCCCGAGGGCGAGATGCACGGTGGCGCGCAGGGTGAGGGCGCGCGCCGTCCAGATGACGTCGTCCACCTGACGCAGCACGGGGATGGCCCGGCGCACGTCCTCCAACGCCTCGCGGTGGTGTCCGAGCACCCACTGGGAGTAGGCCCGCCGGTAGAGCACCCGCGCGCGGGTGTGGCCCGAACCGCGCTCGACGCCCCGCTCGAACGCCTCCAGCCCCTGCCGGGTGCGGCCCGCGTGCACCAGCGCCACCCCGAGCGTGCCGAGGACGTCCGCCTCCCGTTCGGGCGAGTCCGCGCGCGCCGCGAGATCCCGGGCGCGGCGCAGGTGGTCGAGGGCGAGGCGCATGTCGCCCCAGTCCCGCTGCCAGATGCCGATCACCTGGTGGGCGACCGAGGCGTGCAACGGCGTCGGATCGGTGTCCAGCACTCCTTCCGCCCGCGACAACGCGTCGCCCGGGGCGGCGAACACCATCGGCAGCAGTTCGAGAACCGAGTCGTTTCCCGCTGTCACCCAACGGATGGTAGTGCTCCGGCCTGTGGGCGACACCGGTTCGGCGCCGTATCCACCAGTAACAATTGGACGCCGCGTCAACGGTTTCGGCGATGCGGCGGGGCGCGAAGGGGCGGAAGAGGCGGGAAGAGGGGCGCGGACGCAACCGCACTGCCCTCATCCGCCGTCGCACCACCTGTATCAGACGGCCGTCCAGCGGGTCTTGCTGACGACCACTGGCCGCAGGGGGAGGACACGCCATGGCACCACAGCGATTCCACGAGCAGTTCGACCAGATCCAACGTTCACTGCCCGACGTCCCGTTGGCGATGGGACCGGACGACTCCGCCGAGTTCATCTACGAGAAGGGCGTCGTCCTCGCCCGGGACGGCGAGGAGGCGCAGGTCGTCGAGGACGCCGTCCGCTCACACTTCACCGCGACCGAGGGCCTGGTCCCCGACCAGGTGCGCCGCGCGGGACCGCACACCAACCGCTCCGGCATCACCCGCATCCGCGTCGGCGACCCGGGGGAGGGCGGCCGGGCCGCCGACCACGCCGTGGCGGGGGCGCTGCGCGCGCTGCGCGAGACGGAGGGACGTGCCGGCCGCCGGCTGGTCAGCCGCAACCACGTGGTGTCCATCGCCGTCAACGCCTGTCCCGGCGACGAGCCGGTGCCCGTCGCGCGCACCGAACAGCCCAACCCCGCCCCGGCGCCGGCGGCCGAGGACCCCGGCGGCCGCGTCGGCGTGCTCGTCATCGACACCGGGCTGACCCACGACTACCGCTCCTACCCGCTGCTGGCCCGCACCCGGGGCGACGTCCAGGTCAGGGAGACCGACGACGAGGGCGTCCTCCAGCAGTACGTCGGCCACGGCACGTTCATCGCGGGACTCGTCGCGGCCGTCGCGCCGCACACCGACGTCACCGTGCGGGGCACTCTCAACGACGCCGGCGCGATCCTGGAGTCCGAGTTCGGCGAGCGGCTCTTCGATGCGGTCGAGGACGGCTGGCCCGACATCATCAGCCTCTCCGCCGGCACCTCCAACGGCCGACTGGACGGCCTGCTCGGCGTGGCCGCGTTCATGGAGGAACTCCGCGTCCACGACACCCTGTTGGTGGCCGCGGCCGGCAACAACGCCAGCGCCGCGCCCTTCTGGCCGGCGGCCTACGCCTCGTCGCCCGATCACGCCGACGCCGTGCTGTCGGTGGGCGCGCTGCGCGGCGACGGCGAGTTCGGCGCCTGTTTCAGCAACCACGGCCCCTGGGTGAAGGTGTACGCGCCCGGCGAACGGCTCGTCAGCGCCCTCACCGGCTTCGACACCCCGGTCCCGTACGTCTACCAGCACTCCACCTACGAGACCTGCCGCTACGGCTTCACCTACTCCTGCACATGCCGGTCGCCGCGCCACACCGGGGTGTTGAGCGAGGCGCAGCAGACCCCGCCGGGCAAGCCCGATCAGGTGATGTTCGAGGGGCTGGCGTCCTGGAGCGGGACGTCCTTCGCGACTCCCGTGGCGGCCGGGCTCGTCGCCGCCCACATGACCGAGAACCGGGTGGGGGACCCGCGTGCCGCCGCCCGCGAACTCCTCGCCGTCCACGCGGACTTCGCGGAGGTGCGGGGAGCACACGTGCCGGCGCTGCTTCCGCCCACCTGGCGTCCGGTCCCGGTGGGTCCGTCGTGAGGCCCGCATGAGGTCCGGGACGCGTTCCGCCACGGCGTACGATGACAGGCCGTACACGAGGGGTGGGACCGTGGACCGTAGTGATGTCGGCGCGCTCGTCCGGTCCGCCGTCGACGGTGACACGGCGGCCTGGAAAGCGCTGGTGGACGGGTTGAGCCCGCTGGTGTGGTCGGTGGTGCGCGCCCACCGGCTGTCGGACGCCGACGGGCACGAGGTGTACCAGACCGTCTGGTTCCGTTTCGCCCAGCACCTGGGGCGGATCCGTGAGCCGCACAAGGCGGGTTCGTGGCTCGCGAGCACCGCGCGCAACGAGTGCCTGAAAGTGATCAAGGGCTTGAAGCGGTTGACGCCGACCGACGATCCCCAGCTGCTCGACCGGGCCAGCGAGGACCGCACGCCGGAGCAGTCGGTGCTGGACTCGGAGGAGGCGGCCGCGCAGAGCGAACTCGTCCGCTTCCTGTGGCAGGAGTTCGAGGCGCTCGGCGAGCGTTGCCGGCAGCTGCTGCGGGTGCTGATCGCCTCGCCGCCGCCCAGCTATCAGGAGGTGTCGGCCGCCCTGGGCATCGCCGTCGGCAGCATCGGACCGATGCGCCAGCGATGCCTGCGCCGGCTGCGCGCCCGACTCGACGCACGGGGAGCATTGTGAGCGACATGAGCGACATGAGCGACATGAACGGGCTGAACGGCGCGAACGGCGCGAACGACGACGGGCAGGACGACGTCTTCGGCGAAGCGCCCTTCGTCGACGAGGAGTTGGACCACGACAGGCTGGAGGAGGAACTCCGCGAGGCAACCGCCATCCTGGATCCGGTCCCGGCCGAGCTGCGGCGCATCGCCATCGAGGCCTACGCGCTGCACGACCTGGACGCGCGCATCGCCGAGCTGACGTTCGACTCGCTGGTCGACGCGATCCCGGTGCGGGGCGCGGTGGACGTGCCGCGGATGCTGACCTTCCACTCCGGGGGGCTGACGGTGGACGTCGAGGTGACCGCGGACGGTCTGCTGGGGCAGCTGCTGCCGCCTCAGTCGGCGGCCATCGAGGTGCTGCACGGTCCCCGGGCGACCGCCGTGCTCACCGCCGACGACATGGGCCGCTTCTCCTGCGACGCGCCGCCCACCGGCCCGTTCGCCCTGCGGCTGCGAACGGGCGGCGAGTCGGTCGTCACGGAGTGGCTCCGGGCCTGAGCACACGGGCCCGCGCTGCCCGGCGCGCCGCACTCGAGGAGACGGGCGCACTCCGGCCGCCTCGCCTCGCCCGCCCGGAGACGGCCTTGGGACCGGCCCCGGGGCCGGTCAGAGGCTGTCGCTCCGGTCGGCTCGTGGGTCCCCACGGGCCTCGCGCGCGGGGCCGGGGCGCCGGTCAGGCGGTGGCCGCCGTCACCAGGGCCGCCAGGGCCGAGGCGAGCCGGGGCAGACCCGGTCCGGCCGGGCCGCCGGGCTCGGTCATGTAGGTGTCCCGGCGGATCTCCACCATCAGCGCGCTCACCCTGGGGTCCTTGCCGTAGTACTCCAGGGGGACGTACGCCCCTGCGAACGGGCTGTCGAGCCCGGTCTCGCCGAGCTCCGCGAACGCCCCGCGCGCGGCGGCGAGCAGTTCCGGCGGGGTGTGGAAGGCGTCGGTGCCCAGGCACACCGGCGGACGCGGCCCCTCGCCGTGCAGCTCGTACGGCAGCGGCTCGGCCGGGTAGGAGTGCACGTCGATGACGACGGCCCGGCCGACGGCCGCCAGCCGTTCGGCGACGGCGTCGGTCATGGCCCTCGCGTACGGCCGGAAGTAGCGGGCGACGAGGGGGTCGGGGTCGGTGTCGTCCGGCCGCAGCGGCTCGCGGTGCGTGGTCCTCGTGTAGACGGCCCCCATGCCGACGGCCCGCATCTCCTCCCGTTCGTCCGGGAACCGCTCCGGGTCGACCACCAGCCGCGACAGCCGGTTCACGAACCGCCAGGGCGTCAGCGGCACCGTCCGGGCCGCCTCCTGGGCGATCCGCGCCGTGTGCGAGTCGGTGATGTGGTCGAGCTCCCGCTCCAGCGCCTCGTCGTCCAGGACGATGCCCGCGCGCACCTCGGCCGGTATCTCCCGCGCCGAGTGCGGCACATGGAGGATCACGGGTGAGCCGGCGGCGCCCGGCAGGAACGCGAAGGACGGTGCGGCGGATGTCATCGGGCGGCTCCTCGGGGCGTTGTCAGTGGTGTGGTGCATGATCGGGGACGCCATCACAGCACGACGGGGAACAGGGCGGGGAAGCGGCATGGCGGCGACGAACGAACAGGTGACGGGACACGCGTTCCTGAAGGCGCTGTACCGGGACGGCTACTACCCGGATCACCTGGTGGACCGGGGCAAGGAGATCCTGCTGCGCCTGTGCGAGCGGGTGGAGGCCGAGCGGCCCGACGGGCTCGACGCGCTGTACGCGCTCACCCGGGACGCCACCGAGGAGTTCAACGCCTTGCAGGACGCCTTCTGGGAGGCCGACAGCGACCTCGAGACCGTGGCCCGCGAGGAGATAGCCGGGGACTTCGGCTTCGTCGCCCTGGCATACGGCTTCCAGGACGCCGACGTGGAGGAGCTGATCGCCGCCCGGGACTGGTGAGCGCCGACGCGGGCGGGCCGTGCGTGACACGCGCCGCGCCCCGGCCGGGCGATGCCGGTCGGGGCGCGGTGGGTACGGGCAGCGGCTCGCGGGCCGCCCGCGTCAGCTCAGCGAGGCGAGGACCTCGTTCCAGGTGGCCGAGGGGCGCATGACCGCCGCCGCCTTGGCCGGGTCGGGCTGGTAGTAGCCGCCGATGTCGGCCGGCTTGCCCTGGGCGGCGATCAGCTCGCCGACGATGGCCTGCTCGTTCGCGGCGAGCGTCTCGGCGATCTGGGCGAAGGCCTTCGCCAGCTCGGCGTCGTCGGTCTGCCGGGCCAGCTCCTGCGCCCAGTACAGGGACAGGAAGAAGTGGCTGCCGCGGTTGTCGATGCCGCCGACGCGACGGGTCGGGGACTTGTCCTCGTTGAGGAAGGTCGCCGTGGCGCGGTCGAGGGTGTCGGCGAGGACCTTGGCACGGGTGTTGCCGGTGGCCTCGGCGTACTGCTCGAAGGACGGCACCAGGGCGAAGAACTCGCCCAGGGAGTCCCAGCGCAGGTAGTTCTCCTTGACCAGCTGCTGGACGTGCTTCGGGGCGGAGCCGCCGGCGCCCGTCTCGAACAGGCCGCCGCCCGCCATCAGCGGGACGACCGACAGCATCTTGGCGCTGGTGCCCAGCTCCAGGATGGGGAACAGGTCCGTGAGGTAGTCGCGCAGGACGTTGCCCGTCACCGAGATGGTGTTCTCGCCGCGGCGGATGCGCTCCACCGACAGCTTGGTGGCCTCGACCGGGGCGAGGATGCGGATGTCCAGGCCCTCGGTGTCGTGCTCCGGCAGGTAGGCGTTGACCTTGGTGATCAGCTGCGCGTCGTGCGCGCGCGTCTCGTCCAGCCAGAACACGGCCGGGTCGCCGGTCGCGCGGGCGCGGGTGACGGCCAGCTTGACCCAGTCGCGGATCGGCGCGTCCTTGGTCTGGCAGGCGCGGAAGATGTCGCCCTCGGCGACCTCCTGCTCGATGACCACGTTGCCGGCCTGGTCGACCAGGCGGACGGTGCCGGCGGCCTTGATCTCGAAGGTCTTGTCGTGGGAGCCGTACTCCTCGGCCTTCTGCGCCATCAGCCCGACGTTCGGGACGGAGCCCATCGTCGACGGGTCGTAGGCGCCGTTGGCGCGGCAGTCGTCGACCACGGCCTGGTAGACGCCCGAGTAGGAGGAGTCCGGCAGGACCGCGAGGGTGTCGGCCTCCTCGCCGTCCGGGCCCCACATGTGGCCGGAGGTGCGGATCATGGCCGGCATCGAGGCGTCGACGATGACGTCGGACGGCACGTGCAGGTTGGTGATTCCCTTGTCGGAGTCGACCATCGCCAGGGCCGGGCCCTCGGCGAGCTCGGCGTCGAACGAGGCCTTGATCGCGTCGCCCTCGGGAAGGGCCTCCAGGCCCTTGAAGATGCCGCCGAGACCGTCGTTGGGGGACAGGCCGGCCGCGGCCAGCGTCGCACCGTACTGCTCGAAGGTCTTCGGGAAGAACGCGCGGACCACGTGACCGAAGATGATCGGGTCGGAGACCTTCATCATCGTGGCCTTGAGGTGCACCGAGAACAGCACGCCCTCGGCCTTGGCGCGGGCGATCTGCGCGGTGAGGAACTTCCGCAGCGCCGCGACGTGCAGCACGGAGGCGTCGACGACCTCGTCCTTCTGGACCGGTACGGACTCACGCAGGACGGTCGTGGAGCCGTCCGCCGCGACCAGCTCGATGCGCAGCGAGCCCGCCTCGGAGATCACGGCGGACTTCTCGGTGGAGCGGAAGTCGTTCTCGCCCATGGTCGCGACGTTGGTCTTCGACTCCGACGACCAGGCGCCCATGCGGTGCGGGTGGGTCTTGGCGTAGTTCTTGACCGACGCGGGGGCGCGGCGGTCGGAGTTGCCCTCGCGCAGGACCGGGTTGACGGCGGAGCCCTTGATCTTGTCGTAGCGGGCCTGGATCTCCCGCTCCTCGTCCGTCTTGGGGTCGTCCGGGTAGGCCGGCAGCGCGTAGCCCTGGGCCTGCAGCTCGGCGACCGCGGCCTTGAGCTGCGGGATCGACGCCGAGATGTTCGGCAGCTTGATGATGTTGGCCTCGGGCGTCTTGGCCAGCTCGCCCAGCTCGGTCAGCGCGTCCGGGATCCGCTGGTCCTCGGCCAGGTACTCCGGGAACACGGCGATGATGCGTCCGGCCAGGGAGATGTCCCGCGTCTCCACGGCGACACCCGCCTGCGAGGCGTACGCCTGGACCACCGGCAGGAAGGAATACGTTGCCAGGGCCGGGGCCTCGTCAGTGTGCGTATAGATGATGGTCGAGTCAGTCACCGGGTGCTCCGCTCCACGTCTGCAACATTGCTCGACATCAAGATATCTCGTGCCCGGGATCGGCTCGACAGGGGTCTCCTCACAGCCGCGGCGACCGGAGGGTCCGCCGGATGCAACCGACGAGGCCGTTTTCGCGGTCAACCAGGTAGAGCGTCGACCTGACCCGGCCGGACCGACCACCCGGCCGCCCGAGCGGAAGCGGACCATGAGATATCGCAGCAGAGTGACGGCCCCGGCGGCCGCCCTGATCGGCACGGCAGCAGTACTGGCGGGGGCGAACGCGGCCTACGCCGACGGGAAGACCGACGGCGCCCCGGCGCCCGAGACGCTCGGCGACCCCGTCTTCCCGAACCTGGGCAACGCGGGCTACCGCGTCGCCGCCTACCACCTCGACCTCTCCTACGACGCGACGACCACGCTCGTGGACGCCACGGCGACGCTGGAGCTGCACACCACGCAGGCCCTCGCCCGGCTCTCCCTCGACTCCCTCGGCCTCGACATACGCACGGTCCGCGTCGACGGGCGCACCGCCGCCTTCGAGCAGGCGGACGAGAAGCTGCGGATCACGCCCGCCCGCGCGCTGCGCGCACGGGACCGCGTCACGGTGTGCGTGACGTACACCGCCGACCCGAGGCGCGCCCTGGCGCACACGGCGTGGGTGCCCACCCCGGACGGGTTCGCGATATGCCCCCAGCCGGACTCGGCGCACACCGTGTTCCCCTGCAACGACCACCCCTCGGACAAGGCGCGCTTCACCTTCCGCATCACCGTCCCCGCCGCCCTGCGCGCCGTCGCGAACGGTTCGCTGGTGTGCACCGAGAACCTGGCCGGCGACCGCACCGCGTACACCTACCGCTCCCGCTCGCCGATCGCCACCGAGCTGGTGCAGATCACGGTCGGCGACTATGTCGTCAAGGAGCGCCGGGGGCCGCACGGACTGCCCCTGCGCGACGTCGTCCCCACCGCGCGGGCCGAGGCCCTGGAGCCCGCACTCGCCCTCACCCCGGGCCTGGTCGAGTGGCTCGAAGCCCGGCTGGGCGCCTACCCGTTCGAGACGTACGGACTGCTGCCCTGCAACTCCGACGACCCGAACGCCTTCGACTTCACCGGCCTGGAGACCCAGACCCTCACCCTGTACAAGCCGAACTTCCTGCTCCAGCCGGAGCCGAAGATCGGCTCGCACATGATGCACGAGCTGGTCCACTCCTACTTCGGCAACAGTGTCAGCCCCGCCACCTGGGCCGACCTGTGGATCAACGAGGGCCACGCCGACTTCTACGGGCTGCTCTACCGCTACGAGCGCGGCTGGGCGGACTCCCTGGGCCTGACCACCTTCGAGGCCCGGATGAAGGACACCTACGCGCGCGGCGACCAGTGGCGCAAGACCTCCGGCCCGGTCGCCGCGCCGAACGCGGCCAACCTCTTCGACAGCCAGCGCTACCTGGGCGGCGTCCTCGTCCTGTACGCGCTGCGGCAGCTCATCGGAGAGGACGCCTTCCACGCGGTGGAGCGGACCTTCCTGGCCCGGTACCGCAACTCCTCGGCCTCCACCGAGGACTACATCGCCGTCGCCTCGACGGTCGGCGGGCAGGACGTCTCCGGCTTCCTGCGCGACTGGCTGTACGGCACGACGACGCCGAGGATGCCCGGCCATCCGGACTGGACGGTCACCCCGGTGCCGCCGTCCCTCACCGCGCCGCGCCGCCGGGCGGACGCGCGGTGGCACGAGAACTCGGCCACGCTCTGACCCAGGCGCCGCCGTCAGTCGTGCAGGGCGGACCTCTCGCCCTGCACGGCCCCCTCGCCGGTGCGCTGCTGCGGGATCACCACCGCGCCCTGCTGCAACGCCACCGTGCGGGCCGGCGCCGGGATCCGGATGCCCTCCTCGCGGTAACGCCGGTGCAGACGCTTGATGAACTCGTGCTTGATCCGGTACTGGTCGCTGAACTCGCCGACGCCCAGGATGACGGTGAAGCCGATCCGAGAGTCGCCGAACGTGTGGAAGCGGATGGCGGGTTCGTGGTCCGGCACGGCGCCGTCCACGCCTGCCATGACCTCCGCGATCACCTCCGACGTCACCCGCTCCACATGCTCCAGATCGCTGTCGTAGGCCACGCCCACCTGCACCAGAACCGTCAACTGCTGCTCGGGACGCATGTAGTTGGTCATGTTCGACTTCGCGAGCTGGCCGTTGGGGATGACGACCAGGTTGTTGGAGAGCGCGCGCACGGTCGTCTGACGCCAGTTGATGTCCTCGACGTAGCCCTCCTCGCCGCTGCTCAGCTTGATGTAGTCGCCGGGCTGGACGGTCTTGGAGGCGAGGATGTGGATGCCCGCGAAGAGGTTCGCGAGCGTGTCCTGCAGTGCGAGCGCGACGGCCAGACCGCCGACGCCCAGGGCGGTGAGCAGCGGGGCTATGGAGATCCCCAGCGTCTGCAGGACCACCAGGAAGCCGATGGCCAGGACCAGGATCCGGGTGATGTTCACGAAGATCGTGGCCGATCCGGCGACACCGGAGCGCGAGGAGGTCACCGACTGCACGAGCCCGGCGACGACCCGCGCCGCCGACACGGTCACCACGAAGATCAGCAGCACGGTCAGGCACTGGTTGACGGTGTGCTGCACGGCCTTCGTCAGCGGCAGCACCGCGGCCGCGGCCACCGCGCCGCCGGCGATCGCGGCCCACGGCACCACGGTGCGCAGCGCGTCCACCATGACGTCGTCGCCGCTCCACCTGGTGCGCTTGGCGTGCTTCGCCAGCCAGCGCAGCAGCGTGCGGGAGAGGAAAGCGGCCAACAGGCCGGTCGCCAGGGCGATTCCGGCGACGACGCTGTCGTCCAGGGTGAGGGCGCGGTTCACCGGTCGCCTCCCCGAAGTCGAAGCGCGGCCGCGGGGGCCGTCGACGGCCGGATGTGGAGTCTCGTCACGATGTCACCTGCTCGGTTCCGGGATGTGCGGTCGCCCGCCCCGCTCGCTCGCGGAGAGGCGCGACCGCTCATCCTGCCGTATCCGGCACGGGAGTTCGTACCCGGGAAACCGGCCGCGGCGGCGCGATCACACAGCTCGGCCCCCGGCCTGCCGCCGCTGCCCTCGACCGGTTCCGGCCCGCCGGGGCCGGTTCACGGGCCCCCCGCAGAACGTGCCCAGGCAGGGCTCTCCGGAGTCGGAGGGGAGGTTCTCTGCCTCCACCACGGTGCTCCGGCCGCACGGTCACACCGGTGGCCCCGGTGCCGTCGAGCGGATCACGGCTCCGGAGCGCACCGGCGCCGGGTCGGCTCAGATGACCTTCATCCGTACCAGCGCCCCCAGCGTCAACGCGCCCGGCACCAGCGGCAGCCACACGGTGATGATGCGGTAGCCGAGGACCACGGCGGTGGCGACGGCCACCGGGCCGCCGGCCGCCACCAGCGCCACCACCAGCGCGGCCTCCACCGAACCGATCCCACCGGGCGTCGGCACCAGCGCGACCGCCGCCGTGGCCGCGAGATACGCGACCGCCATGTGCGCCGCCGCCACCGGCAGTCCCAAGGCCCGCCCCACCGCGGCCAGACCGGCCGCCTGCAGGACCGGGAACGCCAGGGAGCCGCCCCACAGCGCCAGCACCCGGGCCGGACGGCGGTGCACCGAGCGCGCCTCGCCCAGCGCCGTGCGCAGGAAGGAGCACACCGCCGACCGCAGCCGCCGTACCAGCGCGAGCGCGCCCGCCGTCGCCAGCGCGACCGCACCGAGAGCGGCCAGCAGCGGACCGAGCGTCCCGTCCGGCAGCAGCGAACCGAGCCGCAGCGCGTCGGGGAACACCAGCAGCAGCACCGCCAGCAGGCCCACCCTGGCCACGCCCTCCGCCAGCATGTACAGCGCCAGCGCCGCCGAGGAGCGGGCCAGCGGCACCCCGCACACCGTCATGAACCGCAGGTTGACCGCGCTCGCGCCCAGCCCCGTGGGCAGCAGATGGTTGGCCGCGCCCGCCGCGAACTGCGTCGCCAGCAGCCGCCGGCCGGGCAGCCGCTCCACGACCGCGCCCTGCCGCGTCACCGCCGCCGCCACCCAGGTGAGACAGGTCGCCCCGACGGCGGCCAGCAGCCAGGGCCACTCGGCCCGCCGCAGCTGCGCGAACCCCTCGACGAGCACGGACCGGTGCCGCACCGCCACCACGGTGACGAGCACCAGGGGCAGCAGGCACAGGGCCTGACGCACCGGCAGCCGCCGGGCCGGCCTGAGCGGGGGGAGCGAAACCGTCGTCACACTCGGAGAGGGTCTCCGCGCGGCGCCAACTACGGGTTGCGGAAGCGGGGACGGAACATTACGTACTGTCATCGGGTCCTTCGTGGTCGAGACCGCCGTGTTCGAGACCGTCGGGTGCGAGACCTTCGGGTACGAGAACTTCGGGTACGAGGCCGTGGTGTCCGAATTCGTCGCGTTCGGGGCCCTTGGGGAAAAGGGCCCGGGGAAAACCTTGACCTCAAGGAAGCTAGAGGTTCTACGGTCGCTTCCATGAGCATGGACGCCACGGCCATGACGCAGTTGTACAGCGTCATGCACGCCCAGCAGGAACGCCGCCCCTTCGACCGAGCGACACTTCGCCGCATCGGCGCCTTCGCGCGCCCGCACCGCCGCCGCATCGCGCAGTTCGTGGTGCTGGGGATACTGACCGCGCTGCTCGCCGTCGCCACCCCCGTCCTCGCGGGACGGGTCGTCGACGCGATCGTGTCGCACGGCGACGGGGACACCGTCGTCCGCCTGGCGCTGCTCATCGCGGGCATCGCGGTGCTGGAGGCGGCGCTCGGCATCCTGGGCAGGAGGCTCTCGTCGACGCTCGGGGAGGGGCTCATCCTCGATCTGCGCACGGCCGTGTTCGATCATGTGCAGCGGATGCCGGTCGCGTTCTTCACACGTACCCGTACGGGAGCGCTGGTCTCCCGACTCAACAACGACGTGATCGGCGCCCAGCGCGCGTTCAGCAACACGCTCTCCGGAGTGGTCTCCAACCTGGTCACCCTGGTCCTCACCCTCGCCGTCATGCTCACCCTGTCCTGGCAGGTCACGCTGCTCGCCCTCGTCCTGCTGCCGGTGTTCGTGATCCCGGCGCGGCGCATGGGCAGCCGGATGGCCGGCATGCAGCGGGAGGCGGCCGCGCTCAACGCGGCCATGGGCACCCGCATGACGGAGCGGTTCTCCGCGCCCGGCGCCACCCTGGTCAAGCTGTTCGGCCGCCCCGAGGAGGAGTCGGCCGAGTTCGCCGCCCGGGCGGCCCGCGTCCGCGACATCGGCGTCCGCACGGCCACCGCCCAGTCGGTCTTCATCACCGCACTGACCCTGGTCTCCGCCCTCGCTCTCGCCCTCGTCTACGGACTCGGCGGCGGCCTCGCCCTCAGCGGCTCCCTGGAACCGGGCGCCGTCGTCGCCCTGGCGCTGCTCCTGACCCGCCTGTACGCCCCGCTCACCGCGCTCGCCGGGGCCCGGGTGGAGGTGATGAGCGCCCTGGTCAGCTTCGAGCGGGTCTTCGAGGTGCTCGATCTGAAGCCGCTCATCGAGGAGAAGCCGGACGCCCGCGAGGTGCCCGAAGGCCCGGTCTCCGTCGAGTTCGACGACGTCCGCTTCGGCTACCCGTCCGCCGACAAGGTCTCGCTCGCCTCCCTGGAGGAGGTCGCCGCCCTGGACACCCGCGGGGGCGACGAGGTCCTGCACGGCGTCTCCTTCCGAGCCGATCCCGGGCAGACCGTCGCCCTCGTGGGCTCCTCCGGCGCCGGCAAGTCGACCATCGCCCAACTCCTGCCCCGGCTGTACGACGTCGACGAGGGCGCCGTCCGTATCGGCGGCGTCGACGTCCGGGAGCTGAGCGCGGCCTCCCTGCGGGCCACCCTCGGCATGGTGACGCAGGACGGCCACCTCTTCCACGACAGCGTCCGCGCCAACCTCCTGCTCGCCCGGCCCGGCGCGGACGACGACGCACTCTGGGACGCCCTGCGCCGCTCCCGTCTCGACGACCTGGTCCGCTCCCTGCCCGACGGCCTGGACACCGTGGTCGGCGAGCGCGGCTACCGGCTCTCCGGCGGCGAACGCCAGCGCATGACCATCGCCCGGCTGCTGCTGGCCGGCCAGCGCGTCGTCATCCTCGACGAGGCCACCGCGCACCTCGACAACACCTCCGAGGCCGCCGTCCAGGAAGCACTCGCCGAGGCCCTCGCGGACCGCACCGCGCTCGTCATCGCCCACCGTCTGTCCACCGTGCGCGCGGCCGACCTGATCCTCGTCGTCGAGTCCGGACGGATCGTGGAACGCGGCACGCACGAGGAACTCCTGGCAGACGGCGGACGGTACGCGGAGCTGTACCGCACCCAGTTCGAGCAGCCGGGGACGACCGAGGGGCCGGACGTGACGGAGGTGACGGAGGTGACGGACGTGACGGGGATGACCGGGGTGACCGAGGGGGCCGCTCTCTGAGCCGTCCCGACCGCACGTCGGCAAGGGTGGTGCCGTGCAAGGGCGTTGCCGCAGCCTGCTGCGAACGCCCGGCCACCCCGATCCGCAACCCGACCCGCACAACCCGGGGCGGCCATGCGCTCTCCGTCCCGTCCCGGCGCGCCGCACGGGTGGCAGGTGACCGGTCGCCGCGATCGGTCACGGCGACCGCCGCCTATCCGCCCGGCAGACGCTCCCGCCCACGCCGCCCGGCCGGGCTCGCCAGCGCGTCCACGCCCGCGCGGAACAGCCAGGGCGCCCGCTGTACCAGAGGCACCAGCGCCGTGCGGGCCGGCGGCGCCCGCGTCGCGCCCAGCAGCGCGTGGGTCAGCCAGCGATAGCGCCGGGTGAGCCGCCGCCACTCCCGCTCATATCCCGCGAGGTCGCCGCCGGTGACGGCCCGGACGGCCGCCTGCGCCTGCGCGAGGGCGAGCGCGATGCCCTCGCCGGTCAGCGCGTCGACGTAGCCCGCCGCATCGCCGACGAGCAGCACCCGGCCGGCGGTGCGCGCGCCGACGTCCTGCCGGAGCGGGCCGGCCCCCCGCACCGGCCCGGCGGGCGCGCCCCCGGCCAGCCGCTCCCGGAGCCCGGGGAAGGCGAACAGGTGGTCGTCGAACGATCCGCGGGCGGTGGTGAGCACCGCGACGCCCACGAGGTCGTCGGCCACCGGGGTCACATAGGCCTCCGCATGGCGGGCCCAGTGCACCTCGACGTGGTCGCTCCAGGGGGCGATCCGATAGTGGCGCCGCAGCCCGTGTCGCGGGCGGCCCCGGTGCGGCCGGTCCAGTCCCAGGGCCCGCCGGATCGGCGAGTGCAGCCCGTCGGCGGCGACGAGGTGACCGGCGCGGGCCCCGTCGACCCACACGGCGTTCTCGTCCTGCCCGACGCGCCGTGCGGTGCGCCGTTCGACCCGGACGCCCGCGGCCAGCACCGCCTCACGCAGCGCCGTGTGCAGCGTCGTGCGCCGCACCCCGCGGCCCGGGCCCGCCCGGAAGCCCGCGTCGACCTGGCGCGGTCCGGCGACGTAGCGGATGCCGTGGAGGTCGCGCCCCGTCGGATGTACGCCGAGCGCCGCCAGCGCGGCCACCGCGCCCGGCATCAGCCCCTCGCCGCACGCCTTGTCGACAATGCCGGCGCGCTGCTCCCACACGGCGACGTCGAGCCCGGCCCTGGCCGCGTGCAGGGCCGTCGCCAGGCCCGCGGGGCCCGCGCCGACGACGAGCAGGTCCATGTGCAGCCTCCTTCAGGCCAGTCGTGTCAGGGCCGCGTCCTCGGTCCGGATGCGGGTGGCGAGCAGGAACCCGTTCAGCGTGGTGAAGACGACGGCCGTGACCCACGCCGAGTGCACCAGCGGGAGCGCGATCCCCTCCACCACGACGGCGACGTAGTTGGGATGCGGCAGCAGCCGGTAGGGGCCGCCCGTCACGCGCGCCGCGCCCGGCACGACGATCACCCGGGTGTTCCACTGCCGTCCCAGGGTGGCGATGCACCACCAGCGCAGCGTCTGCGCGGCCACGACGAGCGCGAACATGGCCCAGGCGAGGACCGCCGACGTGTCCGGTCTGCGCGTCCACACCTCCACGAGCGCGCCGACCAGCAGTCCCGTGTGCAGGACCACCATGAACGGGTAGTGCCCCCGCCCGCACTCCTCGCCGCCCCGGGCGAGGCTGAGAGCGGCGTTGCGGCGGGACACGACCAGTTCGGCGACCCGCTCCAGACCGACGGCCACGACCAGGGCGGTGAACGCGGCGACGCTGTTCACCGCTCACCGCCGGGAGCCCGCAGCAGCACCAGCTCGGAACAGAACCCCGGCCCCATCGCGAGCATGAGGCCGTGGGAGCCGGGCGGCGGCGGACGGTCGGCGAGCGTGTCCGCCATGACGTGCAGCACCGAGGCGGAGGAGAGGTTGCCGATCCGGCGCAGCGAGTCCCAGGTCAGGCCCAGGGCGTCCCGCTCGACCTCCAGGGCGTCCTGCAGCGCTTCGAGGACCCTGGGGCCGCCGGGGTGCGCGACGTACCAGCGGACGTCGTCACGGGTCAGCCCGTGGTCGGCGAGGAAGCCGCGGACGTCGTCGCCGATGTGACGGCGCACCAGGTCCGGGACCGAGGCGTCGAGCACGATCCGCAGTCCGCCGGAGCCGACGTCCCAGCCCATCATGCGCTCCGAGTCCGGGTAGAGACGGCTGCGCGACGCGAGCACCTCGGGCCGGGCCGGGTCGTCGGACTGCGCGAGCGGGTGCTCGGAGCCGACGGCGACCACCGCCGCGGCGCCGTCCCCGAACAGTCCGCTGGCCACGAGGTTGGCGACCGAGGAGTCGTCGCGCTGCAGGGTGAGCGAGCACAGCTCGACCGACATCAGCACCGCGACCCCGTCCGGCCGGCCGCGCAGCAGGTCGTGCAGGCGGGCGACGCCGGCCACGCCCGCCACACACCCGAGGCCGACGAGGGGCAGGCGCACCACGTCGGGCCGCAGCCCGATCTCCGCCGCGACGCGGGCCTCCAGCGAGGGCACCGCCAGGCCGGTCACCGTGCAGGACACGATGTAGTCGACGTCGGCCGGTGTGAGCCCGACGTCCTTGAGCGCGTCGACGACCGCGCGGGCGCCGAGCTCGACGCCGGCCCGGATGAAGACGTCGTTCGACCGGCCGAAGTCGCCGAGTCGGGCGTACTCGCCCAGCGGGAGCACGGTGTGCCGGGTCTCGACGCACGCGTTGCGATGGAACCGTTCCACGAGGCCGCGGTCGGCCCCGTCCCCGGCCGACGCGGCGATGAAGGACTCGGTGATCTCCTCCTGACGATGTCGTGGCTCGGGCAGGGCGCCGCGGACGCTGAGGACGCGCATGGTCATGCTGGCTCCTGGGGTCGGCTGATCGGCTGGGCGGTGGGGCGCAGGGGTGCGGGGACGGGGGCCGGGGGGCGGGGGCCCGGGTGGGGCCGTTGATCGGCGGGACCCGGTCTGTGGCTCGGCCACACCGGTTCCCGACCGGCTGCCGGCCGCGCCCGTCGCCCGGGCCGCCCTCGTGGCCCGGCGGGACGCGAGACGTGCCGGGTTCCCGGGCAGCGGACGCGCGGCCCGGCCGCCACGAGGGCGGTGCGGCGAGCGAGGGCGCCATCAGCCGGCCGCCACGAGCAGCACGACGTCGACCAGGGCGATGGCGACCGCGGCCCGGAAGGGAGTACGACCGCGGGTCACCAGGGTGAGCACCGCGAGGACGATCACCAGGGCGAGAACCGGCCATGCCCACCCCGGGGGCCTGCCTGCCGGTCCGAGCACGGTGAGCAGCGAGGCGGCGGGCAGCAGCACGGCGGCAAGGACGCGGGAGCGACGCCCGCCGATCCGGTGCGGCAGACCACGGACGCCGGTGCGTTCGTCGTCGGCGAGGTCGGGCAGCGTGTTGAGCAGATGCGCCCCCACGCCGAGAGCCGCACCGGCGCAGGTCATCCACAACGGCGCCCACGCCCGGTCGGGGCCGGCGAGTGTCACGACCGAGGGCAGGGTCCCGAAGGCGCAGGCGTAGGGCGCCCAGGACCACACGGTCGCCTTGAGCCCGAGGTTGTAGGCATGTCCCGCGCCGGTGGCCAGGGTGGCGTTGACCAGCGCGGTGCGCCAGCCGGCGAGCGCGGACAGCACCAGGCAGGCGACGGCCGCCACGACCAGGGCTGCCGCCGCCCGTCCGACCGGAAGGCTGCCGACGGCCAACGGCTTGTCGGTGCGGCCGACGGCGCGGTCGCGGCGCAGGTCCAGCAGGTCGTTGCCCCAGCCGACGGTGAGCTGGCCGGTGAACACCGCCGCGGTGACGACGACGGCGTCGAGCGGACGCAGTCCGCCGCGGACCGCGAGCAGGCCCGCGACCACGGTGACCGCGAGGGCCGGCCCGCCGTGAGCTGCGGCGAGCAGCGTGGGCATGGCGGGCGGTCCGGGCAGGTTCGTCAGCGCGCGGGTCGTCACGGGCACGGGCGGCCCGCCCCGCCGCGCGGGTCACGGGCGGTACCGGGCACGCCGCACACCGGGCGCGAGCGCGCTGCGGCCGTGGGCACGGCAGGTGCGGGGCGCGGGCGTCGTCCGGCAGAGCCGCTGCTTCCCGTCGTGCGGGTGACCATGAGGGGCATGCAGCATCGCTGCCACGCCGCCCGCCCGCTCACACGAGGCACTCCGGCATCCGGTGGACCCGGGCGGCGTCGCCGCTCCCCGAAAGGGTGCGCGGTCGGGTGCGGCTGGGGTCCGGTGGTTGGAGGCGCAGGTTCCGCTGCTCCACCGGGCCCCAGCTATGAGGCATCGTGCCCGGGAAGGGCCCACAGGACGGCGGTTGTGCGCGGGGCTACCAGCGATACCAGCGGCCCCGGCGGCCGCCGGTGTCCGCGCTGCGCATGACGAAGCCGAGCAGCCAGACGACCAGCACGACGACGGCGATCCACCACAGTGCCTTGAGCGCGAAGCCCGCGCCGAACAGGATCAGGGCCAGAAGCAGAACGAGAAGCAGGGGAACCATAGTTATCGACCTCCAGCGGTCCTGGTGCCCGGCAAATCCAGGAACACACGAGGCGTCCTCGGGGTACGGCACACCGGTCGTCAGCGCCGACTCGCCGCCTTCGAGGAAGTCGGCGGGGTTCAGCAGTTCGGTGACGTGCACCCAGCGCACCGCGCGGCTGAGCCGGGACGCGCCGGCCAGGACGCGCGGCAGTCCTTCGACGAGTACGGGTAGCTCCAGGACGTCCCGAACTGCAAGGAAACGCCCGGGTGAGGGATGTTTCATCAGCATCAGGGATGCTTTCATCCAAGGGGTGAGGCACACCCTTCCTCGTACCTGGTCGGCACCGTGACAGGAGGCGTCCAGACCTTGGCAGGTGCGTGGAACTACGTATATCGCCACTGGAGTTCGCCTTCCTGCGTGCGGCGAGGTCGGCGGGGTGGTTACCGTGCCGGCCATGTCTGAAGATCTCCGAAGCGATGCTCCGGCCTCTGAGGCCGGGGCGGTGGGCGGACGGTTGACCGATCCGGGGTGGCTGGTGCACGGCGACCCGGAGCAGGTCCTGGCGGCGCTGGACGGCGCTGCCGGGCGACGGGAGACGTCGGCCGCCGCCGTGTACCGGGCGTCCGGGCATGTGCATCGTGACGCCGGCGCGCGGGTGCGGCGGCAGGTGCTGGCGCTGGACGCCGCCCGGTACGGAGACCCCGGGCTGGCGAGGGACATCGCCGAGGTGCCGGTCGGTCAGGAGACCGACGGCTCCTGGGTGGTGGAGTGGGCCACAGGCAGCGGCCTCGACTCCCGGCTGCGGTGTGCGCTGCCCGCCCCGGCCGAGGTGGGCGCGGTGGCGACCGCGGTCGTGGCGGACCGTGGACTGGCGGTCGCCGGCTGCAAGGACGGCACGCTGCACTGGTGGGATCTGACCACCGGCCGTGAGCTCGGCAAGGTCGCGACCGGACACACCGGCGCGGTGCGGGCCCTGACGACGGTGGTGCTGGACGGCCGTCCCATGGCGGTGACCAGCGGTTACGAAGGGACCGTCCGGGTGTGGGACCTCGCCGTGGGAGAGCTCGCCGGTTCGTTCCGGGTCGGCGACGACGACTGGGTCACCCTGCTCGCGACCGGACTGGTGGAGGGCCGTCCCGTCGTGGTCGGCGGCAGCACCGACGGCGTGGTGCGGGTGTGGGATCCGGCCGTCCTCACCCGCAGCGATGAGCTCCTGACCATCCGCACGGGCCACGTCTCCGCCCTGGCGACGGCCGCACCGGACGGCCGTCCGGTCGCTCTCACCGGTCACGCCGAGGGAGCCGTCCGGGTGTGGGACCTGATCACGGGACAGGAGATCGGCGCCCGGAGCGACCACCACGCCGAGGAGCCTCCCGCGGCCACGGACGGGGGGATGCGCGTCTGCGCCACCATGGAGCTCAACGCCATGACGCATGTCCTGGCGACGGACCCGACGTCCGAGTGTGCGCTGGCCGTGAGCGCCGACGCCTACGAGGTGCGCATCTCGGACCTGGTCACGGGCGAGGAGGTCGGTGAGCCCGTGCCGGCCGGGTTCGTGGAGACGGCTGCCGTGCGAATGCTCCACGGCCGCCCCGCCGCCCTCGTCGGATACTCCGGCCGCAGGCCCGTCCAGGTGTGGGATCTGTCGACGCTCACGCACCTGTGCCTGCCGCTGGTCGGCCACGAAGCGACCGTGCGCGGAGTGGCGACGGCTGTGGTGAAGGGACGTCACCTCGCCGTCACCGGCGGCGACGACGGATCGGTCCGCGTCTGGGACCTCGACGGCGAGAGGGGCACGGTCAGCAGGCCGGACGGCCCGGCTCGGCCCGTGCAGAAGTTCGCCACCGCCGTCCTGGACGGCCGTTGCGTCGTCGTCACCGCGGACTCGGACGACCTGCGGATCCGGGACCTCGACGACGGGCGACAGATCGGGGAACCCCTGGCGGGGCAGACGGGCGTCGTGGACCTGCTGACCGTGGCGACCGTGACGGGACGCCCCACCCTGATCACGCGCGACCGGAGCGAGACCGTGCGCATGTGGGACCTGACCACCGGGGAAGAGCTGCACGGACGGTCGACGACGGAGTACGCCAGCGCGTCCATCCAGTTCTTCGCGGCACGGGAGGACCGATTCGTCGCCGTGACCCACACCGGACGCGTGTGGGACCTGACCACGAGCGCCTGGATCGGCGTGCAGCCGCGGCAGGACGGACTCCGGGCCCTGGCGTTGGAAACGCTCGCGGGCCGCAGCGTCATCGTGACCGGCGACCGGTCGCATGCCGTCCATCTGTGGGACCTGGCCGCGGGCGAACCGCTGGGGCAGCCCATGACGGGACTCACCGGCGACGTGCGGGCAGGGGCGGTGGGCATGCAGAACGGCCGCCTCGTCGTCGCCGCCGGGGGCGACGAGGGAATCGTGCGGGTGTGGGAGGCGGCCACGGGGCAGCAGACCGGCGCGTACGTCTTTCCCGCGGGAGTCAGGGTACTGGCGGTAGCACCGGACGGGCGGCTGGTGGTCGGTTTCGGCTCGGACATCGCGGTCCTGACCCACCGCTGACCGCACGGCGGCCGCCGACGGACGCTCCCTGCCGTCGGCGGCCGCTCCCCGTTCGGCTCGTCACCAGGCTGTCACCAGGCTGTCGGGAGACTGCCGATGAACGAGGTCAGCCGGTCGGCGATGATCCGGTCGTCGTGGGCCGAGTAGTGCCAGTGGCAGCCCAGGAAGTCCAGCCCCGAGTCGTCGAGGAGCCAGTACCGCACCCGGCCGTCGCCGGCGTCGGTGCGTGCCTTGACCACCTGCTGCACATGGCCGGCGAACGGGCCGGCGCCGACGGCCACGATGGTCGTCGTGGGCCCGTAGCGCGTCCGCAGCTTCTGGAGGAAGTCGCCGTATGCCGTGCGGTAGGCGGCCGCGAGGCTGTCGGGCGTCCATGGCTCACCCGGGTTGACGGCGGTCGAGAAGTCGTTGGTGCCGAGGTTGACCACCACGAGCTGAGGGCGCCAGGTGCCGGGGTTCCGCCAGACGTCGCCGGACACGTTCAGCAGGGCACGGTGGTAGAAGGTCCGGTAGGTGACGTCCGGTGAGCCTCCGTTGTAGTTGCGTACCATGCCGAGGCCCGAATAGGCGTTGAGCTGGTAGTCGGCGCCCAGTCGCCGGGCGGTGAGGGCGCCGTAGCTCACGTCGGCGTCGGTGGTCCGGCTGACCTGCTCCGCGGTGCAGTCGCGGGAGGTCGAGAGGTTGCCGTAGCCCACGGTGAGGGAGTCGCCGATGAACTCGATCTGGCGGCTGCGGGCCGCCGGCCTGCTCAGCACGGCGCCGCCCGGCGCGGCGAGGAAGCCTCCGAACGTGCTGGTGGCCCACGGGCTGTCATTGCGCTTGACGAGCCGGACGGTGTGCGTGCGGTTCTGCAGGCCGTTGATCCAGTGCGTGGTCCGGCCGGGCGTGACGAGCGTGGCCACCGTGGCGCCGTCGACCTGGACGTCGTAGTCGGCGGCCGCGTCGTCGAGCACGACGCCCACGCCGGTGCCCCTGACGCGACCCTCGAAGTACACGCCGGGCCAGCTGTACTGGACCGTGCTGCCGGCGTCCTTGACCCGCCCCGGGGTGTGCACCTGTGCCAGCACGCCCTTCACGCGGGCCGGCTGCCGCTGCCGGCCGGCTCCGTCCCGGGCCGTGTGCCGCACGCCCTCGGTGCCGTCCGCGGAGGCGTCCCGCGCCCCGCCGGTCTCGTCGCTGTCGCGGCCGGCCGTCCCGTGCCACCCGTGGGCGTCCACGGGCGCCGCCTGTGCCGTTCCGGCGGCGCCCACACCGCTCAGGAGTGCCGCCACCAGGGCGGTCAGCGCGGTGAACACCGGCGCTCGCCTGTGGTGCGTCCGCCAGGTTCCGCGGGCCGTGCGCATCCCGGTCATCCGTGGTGTCTCCTTCGCTGGTTCGGTCGTTCGTCCGTCGGAGCGATGGGGCGATGGCGCGATGGGGCGACGACCCGCTGCGTAGCCGCTGCGTCGACGGAAAGCGCGTCGTCGTCCGAAACGTCGAACGCTGGTCGGCAGGCGGGGCCGTGGCGCACGGTAATCATGTGCACCCCGTCCGTCAACGGGGCGGGAGAGGCTCTCTGCGCGGACCCGTGAGCACCTGCCCGTCACCGTCGGGCGACGGCGACGCTCGCCAGGGCCGGCCCGGCGTTCCTCAGGTGTCCTCGCCGCCTGCTCCCGGGCACCCGGCCGCACGTACGTCACGCGGGCTCGCGCCCAGCTCGCGGCGGCAGGCCTTGTTGAAGGCCTGGAGATCGGCGATGCCCACGGCCGCGGCGACGGCCGTGACGGACAGGGTGGAGGACGACAGGAGGTGCCGGGCGCGTTGCAGGCGGCGGCGCCGGATGTACGACACGACCGTGAGGCCGGTCTCGGCTCGGAACAGGCGCGTCAGGTGGGTGTGGGAGATCCCGACGGCGCGAGCGACGTCCGGCACGGACAGCGGACCGGCCAGGTGTTCCTCGACATACGCCTGTGCGCCCGACACATAGGGGTGGCGGCGCCCGTCTCCCTCGCCGCCCGACAGCTCGGAGACGCGCCACAGAGCGGCCCACACCTCGGCGGTGGCCCGCGAGGGAGTGGACGGCATGGCCGTCACGGCGTGGCGCAGCAGGTCGGCCAGGCGCGTGCTCTCGTCCCCGGCGTCCTGCATCACCGGGACCACCCGCGCGGATCCGCCCTCGTGCAACCGCAGATGGACGTAGAAATGCTCCGACCTGCCCCGGTAGTGGAAGTGCACCTCCGTGTTCGGCGGCACCAGGCTGACGTGGCCGGGGCGGATGGGATGGACCGACCGCCCGAGGGACAGCGCGCCCTCGTAGTGGTAGAGGTGCAGCTGCCACAGGTCGGGCAGGCGGAAGACGTCGTGCGCGGTGGAGACGCCGTGCACCCCGATGCCGGCGGCGACCACCGTGGGCGCCTCGTCGAGCCAGAGCGTTGTGGACCTCACGAGGGTGGAAAATTACCAGCAGTGGACGAATTCTGCCCACGACCCGGCCGTGCCGGGCCCGTACGTTCGTCGCATGCCAACCAGCAAGCACCTCCTGACATCGGTTCAGGTGGCACGCTTCGTCGCGCAGGGGTTTCTGCGCCTGGACGGGGTGGTGCCGCCGGAGATCAACGAACGGGCCGTCGCGGCCCTGGACCAGGGTCTGCCGCACGTGTCCTACGGCACTCCGTTGAGCACGGCCTTCGCACCGGACACCTTCGTCCACGAACTGCTCGCCCTACCGGTCGTCGCCGGCGCCGTGGAGAGCCTGGTCGGCCCCGAGCCGACCGTCGACCACCACGCCGTGCACATCCGCGAGCCGCACGAGGGACACGCGCAGGACCTCCACGCGGACGCCATCATCGACGTCCGGCCGGACGCGTTCGACCTGCAGCTCATGTACTACCCGCACGAGGTGACCGCCGGGATGGGCGGCACGCTGAGCGTGCCAGGAAGCCACCTGCGCCGGGTCAACGAGACGGACATCGGACGCGTGCAGAACCTCAGGGGGCAGACGCGCCTGACCTGTGAGGCGGGCACGGTCGTCCTCGTGCACCACGGCATCTGGCACAGCGGCCGCCGCAACGACACCGACCACCGCCGCCACATGTACAAGCTCCGCCTCAACCCCACCGTGCCGCAGGTGCGCCTCTGGGACACCTCCGACCTGCACGCCCCGGCCGTCGCCGCGGAACTCGGCACCGGCTTCCCCTGGTACGAGCAGGCCACCGCCCGGCTGGAGATCTACAACCGGGTCCTGCTGTGGCGGGCCCTGACCGGCGACGACCTGGTCGACGTCGACCACTGGGTCACCCGTGTCACCAACAGGCCGACGCAGAGGAGCCAGGCATGAGGCAGCAGGTTCTGGTCCTCTATCTCGCGTCGTCGGCGCTCGACTCCCACGTCGTGGGCTGGTCCCGGTACGACGGAACCGGCCGAACCCGCCCGACGACCGGGGACGGCGACGAGCCGCCCTACCCCACCGGGCTGGCCGCGCTGCACGACGGCTGGCGTCTCTTCCAGGCCTCCCAACTGCTGCCTCCGCAGCCCGGCCACGAATACGACGTCTCCTTCCTCAAGCACGAGTTCTTCTTCGAGAAGCTGGAGGAGGACTCCCGTCCCGACGCGTGACAGGCCCGCGTCTGACGACATGAGGGGACGGGAGTCCGGCGGCCGGGCGGGTCGGGCGCCCGGTCGGGCTCAACGGGCGAACGTCAGGCGCGGCGCCGCGTTGCGCGCCAGGGAGTGGGCCTGATCGGGCCACCAGGCGCCGGCGGGCGGGTCGACGACGCCGTACTCGGGGTCGATCGTGCCGCCGGTGTTGCGCGTGCAGCTGCCGTCGGACTCGCCGGGGATCTTTATCCACAGATAGGCGTCGACGAGGGGAACGCCCGTGGCGGCGGTGGGGCGCGGGCCGAGACCGCGGCCGGGCGCGTTGCACCAGATCTCCGGGTCCCCGCTGTACTTGCCCGGCTCCGGCGCCCAGGCACCCAGACCGTTACGGCTGGTGTCGATCACGAAGTGCCGCAGCCGGTCGGCCGGCGGGGCGCCCACGTTCTGGTCGAACCAGGCGTCGGTCCAGCGCCAGGTGGCGGGGTCTGCGGAGTCCACGGCGTTGCCGGGGACGCCGTCGTTGGGGGCGGCCGACGAGTAGTACTGACTGGCGCACCAGTCGGTGTGGCCGCGCGCCTGTTCGGGTCCCTGGGAGGCGAACCACATGCACTTGGCTATCCAGGTTCCGTACCTGGCGTTGTGGGCCGTGGGGTGGGTGTTGGACACGTTCAGCGAGAAGCCGTCGCTGTAGCGGACCCCGGCGTCCAGCAACCGCTGCGCCATGTCACCGACCGACCGCCACAGGACGTTCCCCGCGTCCAGGTAGACCGCGGTGCGCGGCCGGGCCTTGAGGGTCCTGACGGCGTATTCGAGGTCGGCGACACGGGCGGCCGTGAGCGCGCCGGTCGGGTCGTCGGAGGGCCCGCAGTCCTTGGGGAGGAGAGCGAGACCGTCGGGCTCGACGACGACCACCGCCTTGCCGGCGCCGATGCCGGCGGCGAAGGCGTCGATCCATTGCCGGTAGGCGGCCGAGGACGCCGCTCCGCCGCTGGAGTACTGCGTGCAGTCGCGGCCCGGCACGTTGTAGGCGACCAGGACGGGGGTCCGGTCCACGGCCCGGGCCCGGCGGACGAGCTTGTTCACCTTGACGCGCACCTCGTCGGGCGTGCCCTCGGTGAACCACTCGGCCTGGGGCCAGCTCGCGAGCCTGGCCATGTTCGCGGCGTTGCCGAAGTCGCCGTGCCGGAAGTCCACGAGGGCCTGCTGTGCGGCCTTGCCGTGCGGGTCCGCGTAGAACCGCGTGGCCGGGGTGATCACGTCCCGCGTCTGTGCCGTCAGTGCCGTCTGCGCCGTCTGTGCCGTCTGCGTCGGCGGTTCCGTCTGTGCCTGTGCCTGCGTCGCGGTGAGAGCGGCGCAGGCGGTGAGCGCCGCGATGACGGCGGCCGCGCGCCGCCGTAGGCGGGGTGCTTGCATGGTTGCTCCTGATCGATGGACGGATGAGGGAACGCCTGGCGCCCTGTGCCGCCCCGCAGCCCTGCGTCCGGCGGGCCGCCGACCGCCCCGCGCCCGTGGCCCGGTCGGGGGCGTGGGGCGTGGGGCGCACGAGGTGCGAGGCGTGGGGCGCATGAGGGTGCGGGTGGGGGCGTGGGGACGAGAGGTCCTGGGGGCGTGGCGGAACGGGCCGCCGGGAGCCCTGGATCAGTAGCCGTAGATCATCTTGTAGGCGACCTCGGGGAGGAACTGTCCTGCCGACGATCCGGACCCGACACCACAGTTGCCGTCGGACTCGCCCGGCGTCTTGATCCACAGGAGCATCTCGGCGCCACCGCCTGTTTGGGTGGGAGTGCCGATACGGCGGCCGGCCGGGTTGCACCACTGGCCGTTGGACCCGTTGCCGTTACGGCTGCTGTCCACGACGAACGGCTTGGTGTAGCCGTAACGGGCGCTGAGTTCCCTGTTGACGGCGTTCCCGTACGCGGTGTTCTCGGACGTGGTGAAGTAGTTGGAGATGTTGAGCGAGAAGCCGTGGGCCTGGCGCAGGCCGGCGTCGTTGAGGCGCTGGGCCATGGTCGCCGCTGCGGCCCAGCCGGGGTTGCCGGCGTCGAGGTAGACCCAGGTGTTGGGGGCCTGGCGGTTGAACTGGGTGAGGGCCCCGCTGAGCATGCCCTGCCGTTCCGCGATCTGAGCCTGCGTCATGCAGCCGTAGTCCCCGAGGGAGTCCGGTTCGAGGAGCACGACGGCCGGACGGTTGGCGATCCCGCCGGCGAACTGTGCGATCCAGTTCGCGTAGGCGGACGACGAGGCCGCTCCGCCTGCGGAGTGCCCGCCGCAGTAGTCGCGGTTGTAGATGTTGTAGGCGACGAGGATGGGCAGCTTGTCCCGGCTGTCCGCGGCGCCCGCGTACGCGCCCGTGGCGGTGCCGATGGCGCCGCTCCAGGAGCCGAACCAACGAGCGGCCGGGGTGTTGGCCAGGGAGGCGTTGATCGCGGAGGCCCGGCCGTCGCCGGGGTTGGCGGCGACCCAGCGTTTCGCGCTGGAGTCGGGGTCCACGTAGAACCCGTGGGTCATGGTGGTCGGGTCGGCGGCGTGTGCCGACGGTGCGACGGCGAACGCCAGCGGCAGAGCGAAGAACGCTGTCACGAGGGCGCGGAGTCTGCGGCGCATGACTGAACCTCGGTTTCCTGGCATGGGTGCGTCGCACGCGCTCGTCCCGAGCGTGCGACGTGCTGAGGAGGTGCGGGGCGCGACGCCCCCGGGCTCCGGCGGCTTCCGGCCGGGGGCGACACATCCGAAGGGCCGGCAGTGAATCCTGGGAGCGCTCCCACTGGAAGCGGTCCCAACTGCGCGGAGGGCCTTGGGGTGTGGTCGGTATCGTGTGGCGGAGCGTCGGAACTGTCAAGCGCCCAGGCGGAAATCCACTGGTGCGACCTTCTCTCGGCCTGCGCGTATCCGCGCATATCCGCTGCTCGGGCGCCGCGGATCGTGGGCTGACCACTGGCTGGCCACTTGCTGAGCACCGGCGGATCCCGACGGTTCGCCGAGGGTCTTCGTGGGCCTCGACGGGCCTTCACAGGGCGAGGGCGAGGCTCTACAGTTCCTGGACTGGAAGCGCTTCCAGCTTTCGTGCCACCGCTCCCACGGTCTTCCCGTCGGGGTGGAAGCCGACCCACCGCACCACCGCACCCCGTGGTCACTTCGGAAAGGCTCATGCTCCATGGCAGAATCCGCGCCTCGTCGGCAGCCGACGCTCGACGAGGTGGCCGAACTCGCCGGCGTCTCCCGCTCCGTGGCCTCTCGCGCCCTCAACAACGCTCCCCATGTCAGCCGCGTCAAACGCGAGGCGGTCGAACGGGCCGTCCGGCAGCTCGACTACGTGCCCAATCCGAGCGCCCGAGCTCTCGCCACCCGTCAGACGGGGGCGGCCGCCCTGGTCGTCTCGGGCGAGGATCCGTCGATCTTCGCGGACCCGTTCTTCGCCCAGGTGATCGTGGGGGCGTCGGCCGCGCTGGAGGAGGCCGACCTGCATCTCATGCTGTGCCTGGCCGCTTCCGACCGGGGGCGCAAGCGGGTGGAGGAGCTGTTTCGGTCCAAGGGCGCCGACGGCGTCATGCTGATGGCGCTGCGTGAGGACGATCCGCTGGCCCGGATGGCCCAGGAGGCGGAGATGCCCGTCGTGTTCGGCGGACGCCCGGTCGGCCCGGCGCCGCGGTGGTACGTGGACGTCGACAACGTCGGTGGCGCGCGCGAGGCGACCGAGTACCTGCTCTCACGCGGCCGGACACGTGTCGCCGCCATCTGCGGCCGTATGGACACCGAGGCCGGGCGCGCCCGTTACCGCGGCTACCGCGACGCCATGCTGGCGGCCGGTCTCGATCCGTTCCCCCCGCTGGAGGGGGACTTCACCGAGCCCAGCGGAGCCGCCGTCATGGCCGCGCTGCTGGCGGACCACCCTGGTGTGGACGGGGTGTTCGCCGCCAACGACAACATGGCGGCGGGGGCGCTGCGCACCTTGCGCGAGGCCGGTCGGCCGGTCCCCGCCGACGTCGCCGTGGTCGGCTTCGACGACCTGGCGATCGCCCGGATCGCCGATCCGCCGCTCACCACCGTCCATCAGCCCATAACGGCGCTCGGCCGGGAGATGGCCCGCATGCTGGTCGCGCTCGTCAACGGACAGGACCCCACCCCGCTGATCCTGCCCACCGCGCTGGTCACCCGGGCCAGCGCCTGACGCGTCGGGCGGCCACCGGAACACAGGCTGCGCTGGATCTCCCGTCGGTGGTCCTGCGCCGGGCGCCTGTCAGGGGAAGGGAGGGTGCCGGGCTTCGTCCGTATGGCCCGCAGGGGCCGCAACGTGCGTCTGTCCGCGCGCAAGTTGCGGACCGGCTGACCGGTCGACCCGCCTGTCGGGGTGCGTGGTGGAGGAGTTCTCGAACCCACGGGGCTGTCCCTGCGTCCAACAGGCCGTTGGATCCGCCTGACCTCCGGATTCCCGCCATGGGACCGAGCGAAATATTTCGACGCGAGTCACGAATCTTGCGAGAGGGATTGACGCCGCAGACAAGCCTCCTATCATCCAGATTGCTCGACACTTCGCCCCTTGTTCGATATCACGCACATCGCCGGAGCCGCACCCCACTCAGGGCAGGGCGCCCGAGGCTCGCGATGCGGTGGGCTTGCACCAAGGCGATCAACGCCCGAGACGGGTCGGCGCGCTACGCGGCGGCCCGAGGCGCCGGTCGTCGCCGGGGCGCAGGAAAGGTCGTGCGGGACCGGGAGGCCGCACGGGCCCGCCGCTGCTCAAGGACCGCTGCGAACGCAACACATCGACAGTCCGGACGGCCTGTGACAGGGCCGGCCGGGGCCGCTCACTCGAGAACCAAGAGGTTGTCATGCGCAGAGTAAGTTTCAGCCGCAAACGTCTGTCCGTGGTGCTCGCCGCCGGGGTCGCGACCCTGGTCTCGTTGGCGGCGTCGCTCGTCGCGAACCCGGCACAGGCGGCCACCACCAGGGCGTGTGCTCTCCCGTCGACCTACCGGTGGACGTCGACGGGTGTGTTGGCGCAGCCGGCGAACGGGTGGGTCGCGCTGAAGGACTTCACCACTGTGACGTACAACGGCAAGCACCTGGTCTACGCGTCGAACGTGTCGGGTTCGTCGTACGGTTCGATGGCCTTCAGGCCCTTCACGAACTGGTCGGACATGGCGTCGGCCGGCCAGACCGGGATGAGCCAGTCCACGGTGGCGCCCACGCTGTTCTACTTCGCGCCCAAGAGGATCTGGGTGCTGGCGTACCAGTGGGGTGCGTGGCCGTTCATCTACCGCACGTCGAGCGACCCGACGAACCCCAACGGCTGGTCCGCGCCGCAGCCGCTGTTCACGGGCGGCATCGCGGGCGCCGCCCCGATCGACCAGACCCTGATCGCCGACGGCCAGAACATGTACCTGTTCTTCGCCGGTGACAACGGCAAGATCTACCGGGCGAGCATGCCGATCGGGAACTTCCCGGGCAACTTCGGCTCCTCGTACACGACCGTCATGAGCGACACGGTGAAGAACCTCTTCGAGGCGCCGCAGGTGTACAAGGTCCAGGGCCAGAACCAGTACCTCATGATCGTCGAGGCTCGGGGTGCGAACGAGCAGCGCTACTTCCGCTCGTTCACGGCCTCCAGCCTGAACGGTTCGTGGACCCCGCAGGCCGCCACCGAGAACAACCCCTTCGCGGGCAAGGCCAACAGCGGCGCCAACTGGACCAACGACATCAGCCACGGTGACCTGGTCCGCAACAACCCCGACCAGACCATGACCATCGACCCGTGCAACCTGCAGCTCCTCTACCAGGGCAAGTCCCCCACCGCGGGCGGCCCTTACGACCGGCTGCCCTGGCGGCCGGGTGTCCTCACCCTGCAGCACTGACCTGCCCCATCCATGGTGATCACGACTTCGCGCGGTCTGCCGGTGCGCAGGAGGGAGGCCTGAGTCGCGGGTGACGTCCGCCTGCTGACTGCCGGTCACCGACCGGGAGGAACCCCAGCCGTGCGCCGGCCGGGGTTCCTCGTCCACCACGCGACGGTCTTGACCGCCTACCGGGCGGCGGCCGGGACCGGCGGCGCGGGTCCCGGCTCGACGGACGGCTCGGTGAGGACCGGACCGAGCAGCAACGGGGAGCCGTCGAGGAAGCTCAGTACAGCTTCTTCTGCTGGGCCAGCATGGCGACGAACTTCTCGATGCGGGCCGCCCGGGTCTCCGGCTTCTTGGCGTCCTCGACCCGGTGCAGGATCGCGTACCGATTGCGACTGTCCAGGGTGGCGAAGAAGTCGCGGGCTTCGGGAGCGGCGTCCAGCGCGGCCTGGAGGTCGTCGGGCACCGTCGCCTTGCTCTGCGCCGCGTAGGCCGCCTCCCAGCGGCCGTCGGCCTTGGCCTTCTCGACCTCCCGCAGACCGGCGGGGCGCATCCGGCCGCTTTCGACCAGCTCGGCGGCCTTCTCCCGGTTCACCTTCGACCACTTGCTGCCGGGCCGCCGCGGGGTGAAGCGCTGCAGCCAGTGCTGGTCGTCCAGCTTCTTCTTCTGCCCGTCGATCCAGCCGTAGCACAGGGCCGACTCCAGCGCGTGCGCGTAGTCCACGCCGTCCACCCCGGAGCCGTTCTTCGGGATCTGGAACCAGATCCCCGGTACGTCCTCGTGGTTCTCCTCCAGCCACGTCTCCCACTCCTCCTGCGTGGCGACGAACAGGACCGGATCCGGTGATTTCCGCGCTCCCTCAGACATGGACGTCATGAAATCCCAGCCTCGGTACCGGGTCAACAACCGCACCTGCGGGGACGGCCCCTGACGGGCCGTTCCGCCGTGCCGCACCGTCACCCGCGTGCACAAAGTTGAGCAGCCGCTCTCCGGCGCTGCGGCGTACCGTCCCCGCTGGCCGAGCGGCACACGGAAGGGCGGACGCATGACGACGATGTACGAGCACGTCGGCGGTGAAGGGGAGCTGCGGCGGCTGGCGGAGCATTTCCACCACCTGGTGCTGGAGGACCCGCTGCTGGGCGACCTGTTCCGTGCCGGATCGCCGTACCACGCCGACCACCTCACCGCGTTCCTCGCCGAGATGCTCGGCGGACCCGCCCGCTACACCGACGAACTCGGGGGATTCATCGCGTTGTTGCGGGCCCACGTCGGCATGCGGATCACCCCGGAGCAGAGCGACCGGTTCGTCACCCTGATGCTCCGGGCGGCCGACGAGGTCGGGCTGCCCGATGACGACCGCTTCCGCAAGGCGTTCACCGGCAACCTCGAGAAGGCGGCCGGCTTCACCACCAAGGCCTCCCAGGACGACAGCCACCCCATGCTCCAGCCGCCGTATCCGGTGCTGGGCCGCTGGCAGTGGTGAACCGGCACCGCTGAGACCGACCACCGAGACGAGGGGGATCGTTGAAGCCCGCGCAGCCTGTCCCCGTGTCATCCGCCGAGGTGACCGCCGCCACCACCTGTGAGCGACTGCTCGGCATCCTGGAGCCCCTGGTCGGCGGGACCGGCCCGGTGGGCCCGGACACCGAACTGGCCGACGCAGGACTCTCCTCGCTCGCCGCCGTGCGGCTGATGCTCGAGATCGAGACGGAGTTCGGCACCGAGGTGCCCCTCTCCGGGCTCCTGGAGTGCCGCACCCCGCGCGACCTCGCCGACCGGATCGACCGTGCCGACGGCGAGGACGGCGACGGCTCCGCCGGTCCCGTGGACGTGGTGGCGGCCCCCGGGTCGCGTCACGAGCCCGTCCCGGCGACCCCCATGCAGGAGGCGTACGTCGTCGGCAAGTACCCGGAGCTGGATCCGGACGCCTTCGGCTGCCACCACTACCACGAGTTCGCCGTCGACGGACTGGACACCGACCGGCTGGCCCGGGCCTGGTTGCGACTCGTGGAACACTTCGACGCCCTCAGGCTCACCGGCGTCGGACGCAACCAGCGGGTCCAGGAGAGCGTGCGGGCACCCGGGCCCGTGGTCCACGAGACGGCGGACGCGGACGCGCTGGAGACCGAGGCGAGCGCCGTACGCCGCCGGCTCTCCCACCACCGCTACCCGCCGGGCCACTGGCCGCCGTTCCAGGTCGAGATCTGCCGGGAGCCCGCCGGACGCGCCGTGGTCCACCTCAGTCTCGACGGCACGGTCACCGACGCCCACGGCACCGACCTGCTCCTGCACCACTGGTGGCAGGCCTGCACGGACGACGACCACCGGCTGCCCGACGTCCCGTTCACGCTCCGCGACACCCTGGACGCGCTCGCTCGGCACCGCGACTCCGCCGCCCACCGGGCCGCTCTGTCACGGGCCGCCGAACGTCTCAAGGGCCTGCCCGGCGGCCCGGCGCTCCTGCTCGCCGAGCCGCCCCCGCCGCCGCCCGGCCTCGACGGCCATCTGCGCACCCCGCGTCGCGCCCGGCTCACTCCGCTCCAGTGGACTCGCCTGCGCGCACGGGCCGCCGCGCTGCGCGTCTCACCCACCTCGCTCGTGCTGACCGCCTTCGCCGAAGCCCTCACACCGGCCGGCGCGGACGATCCCTTCACCCTCGTCCTGACCACGACGGACCGGCCCCGGCTGCCGTCCGCGGCGGAGGGCCTCGTCGGCCCCTACACCTCCGGATGCCTGCTCGTCATCGACGCGCACACCCCGGCCCCGCCCCCGGACGACGCCGCGCGCGCCACCCACCAGCGGGTGTGGGAGGCGCTGTCCGACGCGTCCGTCGGCAGCGTCGAGGTGCTGCGCGAGCTGCGCGCACACGGCACCGAGGCGCCCGCTCTGCCCGTGGTCTTCACCAGCCTGCTGGACCTGACCTACGACGGCGCCGGGCAGGGCAGCCTGACCGACCACGAGCGGTACGTCGTAGGTCAGACCTCCGGCATCGCGCTCGACCACCAGATGCGGGAGCGCGACAAGGGCCTCGACTTCCGCTGGGACACCGCCGACGCCCTCTTCCCGCCGGGCACGCCCGACGCCCTGTTCGGACGCTTCTGCCGGCTGCTGCAGGGACTGTGCGAACCGCCGCCCGACACCGTCCTGGCCGCCCGGGACCTCCAGCAGGCGTATCTCGTGGCCCGGCTCGACGGACGGACCGACCGCGGCTGCCAGTACCACCAGAGCTTCCACGTGGACGATCTGGACGTCGCCCGGCTGCGTGACGCCTGGCACGAACTCGTCACCGCACACGAGGCGTTGCGTCTGCGTACCGGCGCCGACGGCACGCTGGGCGTACTGTCCGCGGCCCCGGCGGACGCCTGGATCCCGGTCCTGGACGTCCCCGAGGGCGCGGACGCGGACGCCGTCGACCGCGCCGTACGCGCCGACATGACCCACCGGCCCTTCGGCCTCGGCCGGGGCGGGCACACCGACCTCAGGGTCGTCCGCGCGCCCGGACGACCCGCCACCGTGCACCTGGCCGTCGACCTGCTCGTCGGGGACGCCCGCAGCATCGTGCTGCTGGCCCGCGACCTGCTGCGCCGCTACGCCGACCCCGCCGGCGCCCCACCCGTCCCGACCCGGCTGACCCGCGCGCCCCGCACGGTGTCCGAAACGGCGCGGGCCCACTGGCGGGACCGGCTCGCCGACCTGCCCGCCGGGCCACCGCTGCGGGAGGCGCAGGGGCCCTCACGCCCCCGGCGCCGCGAGCACCTCCTCACCGACCGCACCGCCCTCACGGCATGGTCCGAACGGCACGGAGTGAGCCTCGACGCCACGCTGCTGGCCGCCTACTGCACCGTCCTCGGAGCACTGTACGACGAGCCGTTCGCGCTGCCCGTCGTCTGTTTCACCGGCTCGGACGCGCGGCGCCCCGCGGAGTTCACCGAGCTGACCTGGACCCGCTCACCGCAACCCGGCACCGACCCGGCCGACCTCGCCCGCGCCTGCCACCGGCAGCTGACCGCCGATCTCGAGCGCGGCGGCGGCGCCGGCCTCGCCGAGGTGCGCTCGCTCGTCATGCGGCGCCGCAGGGACGCCGACTTCGAACATCCCGTGGTGTTCACGACCGTGCTCGACGTGTCCGACCGACCGCTGCCGGCCGGCGTGCGTCCGGGCCCCGCCGGCACGGCCACCACCGACGTGGCCCTCGACTGCGTGACGGTCGACGACGGAACCGGCCTGCACCTGGCCTGGGACGCGCTGGACGAGCGGTTCGACGACGGCGCGCTGGACCGGGCGTTCGAGGACTACGTCGCCCTGCTCACCGCACTGGCCGCCGAGCGCGACCCGGACGCCGGCGGCGCGCAGGGCGGGCCGGCGAAGAGGGGCGCCACGGCCGGCGCCGCCGGACCCGCCGAGCGCGACCGCATCCTGTACGCCTTCAACGACACCGCCCGCCCCTACCCGGCCGAGGGCCCCGTCCACCTCCTCTTCGAACGGCAGGCCCACAGGCGCCCCGACGCGGTGGCGCTGCGCTGGCGCGAGGGCGCCATGACGTACGGCGAACTGAACCGCCGGGCCAACCTGGTCGCGCACCGGCTCCGGCGGGCGGGCGTCGGCGAAGGCACGTCCGTGGGCATCTCGGTGCGGCGCGGACCGGCGCTCGCCGTGTCCGTGTTCGCCGTCCTCAAGGCGGGCGGCGCCTACGTCCCCGTCGACCCCTCGCTGCCACGCGACCGCGCCCACGGCATGCTCCGGGACACCCGCACCGGGCACCTGCTGGTCACGGCGGACGGCCCCGGCTGGCAGGCGCCGGACGGCATCGGCGTCCTCGACCTGGACGCGCCCGGGATCACCGGCGCGCACCTGCCCGATCCGGGCGACCCGGAGCCCGTCACCGGTCCGGACTCGGTGGCGTACCGGCTGTTCACCTCCGGCAGCACCGGGCGGCCCAAGTGCGTGGCGGTCGCGCACCGTTCGCTGCACAACCTCTTCGACTGGTGCCGGCGCACCTTCGACTTCGGACCGCGCGACACCGGACTGTGCGTCACCTCCCTCGGCTTCGACCTGTCCGTCTTCGACATCCTCGGACTCCTCGCGTACGGCGCCGGCCTCTACGTCGCCGACGAGGCCGAGCAGCGCGACCCCGAGCTGCTGATCGCGGCCCTGCTGCGGGAGCCGATCACCTTCTGGAACTCCGCGCCCACCACCCTGGCCCGGCTCGCACCGCTCCTGCGGGAACACCGCGGGCACCCCGGCACCGGCGATCTGCGCCTGGTCTTCCTCAGCGGCGACTGGATCCCGCTGTCCCTGCCCGACGACGTGCGCGCGGCCTTCGGCGCAGCCCAGGTGATCAGTCTCGGCGGCGCCACCGAGGCCACCGTCTGGTCCAACTGGTACCCGGTCGGCGCCGTCGATCCCGAGTGGCGCAGCATCCCGTACGGCAGGCCCATCGACAACGCCCGCTACTACGTCCTGGACGAGCGTCTGGAGCCCTGCCCGGTCGGTGAGGAGGGCGACCTCTACATTGCCGGCGACTGCCTCGGCCTCGGCTACCACGGACAGCCGGAACTGACCCGGGAACGGTTCGTCCCCGAGCCGTTCGCGGGCGGCCCGGAGTCCCGCATGTACGCCACCGGGGACCGGGCGGCCTTCCGCGACGACGGGGTGATGGTCTTCCTGGGACGCCGCGACCACCAGGTGAAGATCCGGGGCTTCCGCGTCGAACTCGGCGAGATAGAACACCGGTTGCGCGGTCATGCGGCCGTGCACGACGCGGTGGTGGTGGCCCGGCCCGACGGCGCGGGGGACCGTCGCCTGGTCGCGTACCTGCTCGCCGAACCGGGCGCCGTCCGGCCCTCCGTGTCCGAGCTGCGCGCCCACGCCGCCCGGACCCTGCCCGACTACATGGTCCCGAACTTCGTGACGTTCCTGCCGTCCTTCCCGGCGACCGGCAACGGCAAGCTGGACCGCGACGCTCTGCCGTGGCCGTTGCCCGCGCCCGGCGAGCCGGAACCACCGACGACGCGGACGCCGACGCAGCGGCCCGGGTCCGTACCCGGCTCCGCGTTTCCGCCCGCCGAGCAACTGGCCGAGGAAATAGGCTCGTTGCTCGCCGAACTGATCGACGTGCCCGGACTCGACCCGACGCTCGACCTCTGGGACCAGGGCGCGACCTCCTTCACCCTGGCCCAGCTGTCCTCGGCGCTGCGGGCGCGCTACGGCCGCCGGGTCCCCGTCTCGGCCCTGCTGGCCGAGCCGACCGTCGTCGGGATGGCCCGCCATCTCACGGGCGGCGGCGACCGGGCCGAGCCGGCCTCGCGGCCCGCGGCCGAGGAGGAACGACCCCACGAGCCCCCGGCACCGGACGCCCCTGTCACCCCGGAGAGCGTGGAGTTCTTCTCCGCCGAGGACCGCGACCGCTTCAAGTCGGGTGCCTGGCACCTGCGACGGCACTCCGACGACGAACCCCTGCTGGCGCTCGACGGCCCGCTCCCGCCGGCCGAGCGGTATCTGGAGCGTGCCACCCGACGGGACTTCGCCGACGGCCCGCTCGGACGCGACGCCTTCCTGCGCTTCCTGACCGCCCTGCGTTCCCGTCCGGCCGGCTCCGGCCCGCGCCGGCTGTACCCGTCGGCCGGGGACACCTACGCCGTGCAGGCCTACCTGCACATCAAACCGGGGGCGGTCGAGGGCGTTCCCGGCGGCCTGTACTACCACCGTCCGGACGACCACGCCCTGCAACGGGTCACCGCCGAGCCCGGGATCGACCGCACCGTCCACTTCTCCTACAACCGCCCCGTCTTCGACCGCGCGGCGTTCGAGGTGTTCCTGATCTCCGAGCCGCGCGGCATCGAGCCGCTGTACGGCGAGGAGTCGGAGCTGTACCTGGCGGTCGAGGCCGGCTACATGGGGCAGTTGCTGATGAGCGGGCAGCGGGAGAGCGGTGTCGGCCTGTGCGCGGTGGGGAGCCTCGCGTTCGACCGCGTCCGTGACGCCTTCCGGCTGCATCCCGGCCAGCGGCTGCTGCACGCCTTCCTCGCCGGTCCGCTGCCCAAGGAGAAACAGGAGCCTCAAGAGCCTCAGGAGTCACGGGAGTTTGAAGACCCCGAGGGTCCCCTGGCGCGCGTCCGGCCGGTCCGGGCGCGGCACGCCGCCGCCGAGGCCAGGACGGGAGCCCGGCCGGCGCCGGCGGACGTGGCCGTCATCGGCGCCGCCGGACGTTATCCCGGCGCGGACGGCCTGGAGGAGTTCTGGGAGATCCTGCGCTCCGGGCGTCGCACACTCGGCCCGCTGCCCCCCGAACGGGCGGCCGCGTTCGCCGCTGCCGCAGGCGCCGCGCCGGACCGGGCGCAGACCTGGCCGCACGGCGGCTATCTGCGCGGCGACGACGGGTTCGACGGCCGTCTGTTCCGCATCTCGCCCCAGGAGGCCGAAGGCCTGGATCCGCAACTGCGGCTGCTGCTGCCGGTGGTGTGGCAGTGCCTGGAGGACGCCGGCCACACACCCGGCGGTCTCACCCGCGACGGCGAGCGGGTCGGGGTGTTCACGGCCACCATGTGGCACGACCACCGGCAGCTGGGCGAGACCCGGTGGCGGCAGGGCGCGGCGGCCCGCCAGGCGGGCGCCGCCTCGGACCTCCCGGCGCGGATCGCGCACTGCCTCGGCTTCGAGGGCCCGGCCGTCGCGGTGGACACCGCCTGCTCCTCCTCGCTGACCGCCCTGCACCTGGCCGTGACCAGCCTGCACCAGGGGGAGTGCGACGCGGCCCTGGTGACGGGGGTCAACGTGGTGGCCCATCCCTACCACCTGGCGCTGCTGCGCGACCTCGGCCTGGCGGCGGAGCTCCCCTCCGTCGGCGCCTTCGACGCCGAGGACGGCGGCTGGCCGCCCGGCGAGGGCGCGGGCGCGCTGCTGCTGCGCCCGCTGCGGGACGCCGTGGAGCGCCGCGACGTCCTGCACGCGGTCGTCGAGGCGACCGGCACCGGCTCGGCCGGGCGGTCCGCACCGTTCGCGATGCCGGCCGCCGACCCGCTCGCCCGCTCCCTCACCCGCATGCTGCACCGGCACGGACTGGGCGGGGCGGACATCGGGTACGCCGAGTGCGCCGCCTCCGGCGCCCTGCTGGCCGACGCCGCCGAACTGGACGCCCTGCTCACCGCGTTGCGTCCGCCCGGCAGCACCGGGGACCTGCTCGTCGGCACGGTCAAACCGCACATCGGACACCTGGAGGCGGCCTCCGGGCTGTCCCAGCTCACCAAGGTGCTCCTGCAACTGCGCGAGCGCACCCTGGCGCCGACCGCCCTGGCGCCCCGGCGCACCCCACTGCCCGACTGGACCCGGCTCACGGTCGCCGACACGGCCCGGCCCTGGGCGCCCGTCGCACCGGGCGCGCCCTTGCGGGCACTGGTCAACGCCGTCTCGGCGACGGGCGCGTACGGCCACGCCGTTCTCCGCTCGGCTGACGGCGCTGACGGCGCTGACGGCGCCGACCGATGACCGGGGCCGCCCGCCCCGGACCCCACCGAACGGAAGGACAGCGGTGACCGGTATCTGGCTGAAGAGCGGCGACGCCACCCGGGACGCACCGCTGCGCCTGTTCTGCTTCGCCCACGCCGGTGGCGGCGGCGGCTTCTACCGGCCCTGGCGGGAGAAGCTGCTGCCGGAGATCGAGGTGTGTCCGGTGATCCTGCCGGGCCGCGAGACCCGCGTCGCCGAACCGGCCCACACGAGCATGGAGGATCTCATCGGCCCGCTCTGCGCGGGCCTCGCCCCCCATCTGGACCGGCCGTACGCCCTGTTCGGCCACAGCACCGGGGCGGCCATCGCCTACGAGGTCGCCCGCCGCTTCCAGGACGACCCGGCGCGCGCCCCGCGCCGGCTGCTGGTGTCGGGGCGACGCGCCCCGCACCTGGCCGCACGCCGTCCCCCGTTCGCGGGGCTCGCCGACGACGACTTCCTGCGGGTCGTCGCCGAGCTGGGCGGCACCCCCGAGGAGGTGATGCGACAGCGTGACCTGATGCGGATGTTCCTGCCCGCCCTGCGCGCCGACTTCCACCTCAACGAGAGCTACCGGCCGCTGCCCGGCCCGCGGCTGCGCTGCCCGCTGTCCGGGTTCACCGGCGACCACGACCCGGAGGTCACCCCACTGGAACTGCGGCTGTGGGAGACCATGAGCGACGGCCCGTTCCGGATGCGGGTCTACGACGGCGGCCACTTCTACCTGGCCGGGCTGCCCGAACCGCTGTGGTCGGATCTGCGGCAGGATCTGCGCGAGGTCATCCGGCAGACGGTGCCCTGACCCGCGTCACGGCGGGCCGGGATGCCGGACCACCGTCAGGTCCGGCCCATGGCCCCGTCGCAGCGCCACCGCGACGAGATGCCGGTCGCCCCGGGGCCACTGGGCGAACTGCCACAGCAGGCCGTCGTCGTCGGCCGCGGCCAGGCGGGGGCCGCCCGCCGCGTCGGGGGTGACGGCGTAGGAGTCCGGGGGCAGCAGGAAGCCCAGACCCCGCGCCTTGCCGTACGCCTCCTTCAGCGTCCAGTGCCGCAGGAACACGGCCCCGCGCTCGGTGGGCGGGGCCGCGAGCACCCGTGCGGCCTCCCGGGGATGGAACATCGTGCGCGCCACGCGCACCGGGTCCACCGAGCGGTCGGCGACCTCGACGTCGACGCCGCAGTCCAGCTCGGGACAGACGAGACAGACGGCCAGGCCCGGAGCGTGGGCGACGCTGAAACGCAGCAGGGGCACGGTGAGCGGCCCGGCGGGCTCGGGACGGCCGTGCGGGCCCGTGGTGAAACGCCAGCCGGCGGGCGGGACTTCGGGAACACAGCGGCTGAGCGCGGTCCGCAGCAGGGTGCGTGCCGCGACGTACAGGCGACGGTCCCCCTCCCGGCGGAAGGCTCCGGAGCGCCGCCGTTCCTCCTCCGACAGCAGGGTGCGGTCGCCGTAGGCGTCCGGGGCGGCGGCCCACACATGGGCGAGGGGGGCGCCGGTGACCGGATGGTGCAGGGCGACACGGGACGGCGGCGGACCTTCCTCGTGCACGGCGGCCTCCCCGGTACCGGTCCGGAGCCGTCCGACGTCCTGTGGCGAGTAACGAGCCTGCGGCGCACGGAACCGCCCCGCCGTGCAAAAGTGAGCAGATCCCCGACGCCCGCGAAGGTTACAACCGAGAGCCGGGGCCCGCTGGCAGGCCCCCGACCGCGGGAGCGACCATGGCTGTCGGCATCGAGGCGATCAACGCCTATGTGGCACGCGCCTGTTTCGACGTGGCGGAGCTCTTCCGCGGCCGAGGCCTGGACATGACCCGGTTCGACAACCTCATGATGCGCCAGAAGTCGGTCAACCTGCCCTGTGAGGACGCGGTCACCAACGCGGTCAACGCGGCCAGGCCCCTCCTCGACCGGCTCACCCCCGGTGAACGCGACGCCATCGAACTCCTCGTCGTCGGCACCGAGTCGGGCCTCGACCTCGGCAAGCCCATCTCCACCTACATCCACCACCACCTCGGCCTCAGCCCGCGCTGCCGTTCCTTCGAGGTCAAACACGCCTGCTACGGCGGCACGGCCGCCCTCCAGACCGCCGCAGGCATCATCGGCGCCTCACCCGTGGACACCGCCAAGGCCCTGGTGATCGCCGCCGACGCACCGAGCGCGGCGGCCCGCGGCACCTACTGGGAGCCCTCCGAGGGCGCCGGCGCCGTCGCCCTCCTGGTCGGCCGCCGACCGCACGTCCTGGACCTCGACCCCGGGGCCAGCGGGCTGCACACCTTCGAGGTGATGGACACCCTGCGGCCCCGTCCGGACCTGGACTTCGTCGACTCCGACGTATCCCTGCTGTCCTACCTGACCTGTCTGGAGCGCAGCTTCGCCGCCTACCGCGAACGGGTGGCGGGCGCCGACGTGGTGGACAGCTTCGCCCACCTGGTCCTGCACACCCCGTTCGCCGGGATGGTCAAGGGCGCGCACCGCAAACTGCTGCGCACCCACAAGGGCCTGGGGCCGCGCGAGGCGGCCGAGGACTTCGCCCGCCGGGTCGCGCCCACCCTGCACTACGGCTCCCGGGTCGGGAACCTCTTCTCCGCCTCGCTCTACCTGGCCCTGTGCTCACTCCTCGACCTCGGCACCCCCGAGACACCGTGCCGCATCGGGCTGTTCTCCTACGGCTCGGGGTGCGGCTCGGAGTTCTTCAGCGGCGTGCTCGGCGAGGAGGCGGTGGCCACCGCCGGCCGGATGCGGATCGGGACCGCCCTCGACGCCCGGCGGCCGCTGACCATGGAGGAGTACGACGCCGTCACCGAACTCGGCGGCGACCGCGCGTTCGGCGTGCGGGACCTGGACGTCGACACCAAGCCCTACGCGGACCTGTACGGCGACCTCTTCGACGGCGCAGGGCTGCTGACGCTCGGCCGCATCGAGAACTTCCACCGCCTCTACTCCTGGAGCTGACCGACCGATGAGCCACGGCACCGTTCGCGTTCGGCGCCAGGATCCCGCCGTCCTGCGGATCACCCTGAGCCGGCCCGAGCGCGGCAACACCGTCGACTCCGCCCTGATCGCGGACCTGCACGAGGCCCTCGACAGCGCCGAGAAGTCCGACACCTGCCGGCTGGTCGTGCTCGACTCGCCCGGGCAGGTGTTCTGCAACGGGCTGGACATGGCCGAGTCTGCGGGGGAGTTCCCCGCCACGTCCGTCCACGACGGGGATCCGGGCCGAGGAGCGGCCCACGGGTCCGCGTTCTTCGGACTGCTGCGGCGGCTCACCGAGGCGCCGAGGCTGACCCTCGCCTGCGTGGACGGGCGGGTGACCGGCGGCGGCGTGGGACTCGCCGCCGCCTGCGATCTCGTGCACACCACCGAACGCGGCGTGTTCAGCCTTCCCGAGGCCCTGTGGGGCCTGCTGCCGTGCAGCGTGCTCCCGTTCCTGATCCGCCGCACCGGCTTCCGCACCGCCGGCGCCATGACCCTCACCACCCTGCCGCTCACCGCCCAGGAGGCCGTGGACCGCGGGCTCGCCGACGAACTGTCCCCGGATGCGGGCCCGTTGGTGCGCCGGCTGCTGTCCCGGCTGACGAAGGTCGACGCCCGGATGATCGGAGAGGCCAAGAACTACCTGTCCGCGCTGCACCCCGTCACCGCCGAGACCGAGCGGCGCGCGGTCACCGAGTTCGCCCGGCTCGCCGCGGAGCCGGGCGTCAGCGAGGGCATGGCACGGTTCGCAGCCGAAGGGCGCTACCCGTGGGAGCGGTGAGCGCCGGGCCCGGACATCGCCGCACGGCGCACCGGGAAGGGGGCCGATGAGAGTCGTGTGGGCGTTTCCCGGCCAAGGCTCCCAGCGCAAGAACATGGGGGCCGGACTCTTCGACCGCCACCCCGGGACGCTCGCGTGCGCGGAGGCCGTACTCGGCCGCTCGGTGCCCGAACTCTGCTCCGACCAGGCCGCGTTGCGCGACACCCGGGTCCTGCAGCCCGTGCTCTACACCGTCGGCGCGCTGACCTACCTCGACCGCGCCGCCCGCGAGCCGCAACCCGACTGCATGATCGGCCACAGCCTCGGCGAGTACACCGCCCTCTACGCGTCCGGCGCCCTCGACTTCGAGACCGGGCTGCGTCTCGTCGTGGCCCGCGCCGAGATCATGAGCCGGGCGACCGGGGGCGGCATGCTCGCGGTCGTCGGGCTCGGCGTCGGGCGGCTGCGGGAGATCATGCGCCGTGAGGGCGCGGACGACATCGACGTCGCCAACCACAACTCGCCCGTGCAGACCGTCCTCTCGGGCCCCGAGGAGTCCGTCCGCGCCCTCGCGCCCGTGCTGCGCCGGGAGGGAGCGGGCAAGTGCGTGCTGCTGCACATCAGCGTCGCCGCCCACTCCCGCTACATGGCCGAGGCGGCCGACGAACTGGGGACCGTCCTCGACGCCGTCACCTTCCACGAGCCCCGCGTCCCGGTGCTCTCCAACGTCACCGCCCGCCCCCACCGCGCCGACCGGATCGCTCTCCGGCTGCGCGAGCACATGTGCAGGGGAGTGCGCTGGTGGGACAGCCTGGCCCACCTCGTCGACCAAGGGGTCACGGAGCTGGTCGAGCTGGGCCCGGGAAGCGTGCTGACCAAGCTGTGGGCGGCGGCCCGGACGGAACTGACGCCGCGCGCGGCCGGCCCGCAGGGCCCGCCGGACGCCGCCGGCGCAGTGCCGGGGGGCGGTATGGGCGCGGATGCCGCCGGCGGAGCGGTCCCGGCGACGCGAACCGGACAGGACGCCGGGGCTGCCCGGCCCGAGGAGGAGACGGCGCCGGGTCCGGGCCCGGGCGGCGACAGCGCAGCGGCGCCGGGGACGCGCGGAACGACGGGTGGGACGAGGCGGCCCCCCGTGCCGCGGCGCGTCCCGGTGGCCAAGGAGCGGCTCGGCGCGGCGCGCTTCCGGGATCGGTACGAGGCCGAACTGGCCTGGGTCGTGTCCGGGACCGGGGACGGGGCCGTGGGCGACGAGGTCTGCCGGGCCGCCCGGGCGGCCGGTCTCGCGGCCTTCGCCGACCCCGCCCCCGGCGCCCCGGACCGGGCGTCCCTCGGCGGGGCGGGCCGACAGGGACGAGGGATCGGGCTGCGCCCCGGACCGGAGGCGGACGAACAGGTCACCGCGCTGCTCGCCCACGAGGTGCGGTACGTCGAGGCCCACCACCCGCACGGCCCCGACGCGGCGCTCGTCCGCTTCCGCTTCACCGGCGCCCGCCGCGGCCCGGCCGGCGCCCCCGTCGCCGTACGGCACGTCATCGCCCGTGTCACCGGCCTCGACCAGGCCGCGGCCTTCCTGCGCCCGCCCTCCACGGCCCTGCTCGACGAACTCGTGCGCACCGCAGGCCTGTCGGCCGCGGAGGCCGACGTCGCCCGCATGCTGCCGGTCGCCTCCGACCTGGCCGTCCAGGCCCCGGGGGGCTGGCACACCGACGGCGCCGACGCCTACCAGCTCCTGCCCGCCGTCGCCGCGCTCGCCGCCGGCGCTCCCGGGCCCGAACCCGTGCACGTGGGTCTGTGCGGCGTCGTCGGCACGCCCGAACAGGCCGCCACCGCCTTCGCGCTCGGCGCCGCCTTCCTCGTCTCCACCTCGCTCACCGCCTGCGCACCGGCCGCCCGGCTCGCCGACGCCCTCAAGCACACCCTCGCGCGGGCCGGCGACGACGACGTCACCTGGGCCCCCACCGAACGGCACGCCACCCTCGGCGTTCCCGCACGGGTCGTCCGCCGGGGCACCCTGTTCCCCGCCCGGGCCGGCCTGCTGCACCGACTCCTGCGCGCACACCGGTATTTCGCCGACATTCCCGAACACCGGCGCCGGCACATCGAGGAACACCTGCTCGGCGGATCCGCCACGGCACTGCCGGCGTCCGACAGCGTCGACGGCCGCCTCCGCACGGCCGACGTCTTCCGCTGGTACGCGCGGGAGACCGCCCGCCGCACGCCGGGCGGCGATCCCGTACGGCCCCTGGACCACCAGCTGGCGTGCGACCCCGATCTGACCCACTTCAACCGTGTCACGTCCGGCACCGCCCTGGCCGCGTGGACCGCCCGCACCCCGGGTGCGGTGGCCGGACATCTCCTGACAAACGCCGCGGAACTGCTGTCCGCGAGGGCCCCGAGTCGGGCCGAAACGCGCCCATGAACCAGTGGCACAGCAAGCAATCGCCGATACGGTCTGCGACGGACGACGGCGTCCCGCCCACGGGACCCCACGGGCACGCGGCGTGCCCGGACCGACACGGACCGAGCCGAGGTCGACACCCGTGGAGTGAGACGGCATGAACCCTATGGAGCGCACCGACACCGACACCCGGCCCGACGGCGGTACGCCCGTCCCGTCGGCGCCCCCGGACGCACCGCCCGGCGGCACCGGGACGGCCCCCGTCGACCCGTGCGTCGTCCTCGTGTCGGCGGGCGACCCGGACCGGCTCGTCCGCGCCGCCCACGAGCTGTGCGCCCGGCTCGCCCGGCTGCTGCGCCAGGAACGGGCGCCCGCCGCCGCCGACGTCGCCTGGACGACCCAGACCGGCAGGGTGCCCATGCGGCATCGGCTGGCGGTCGTACACCCCGATCTCGCCGGGGTCGTCGCCGCGCTCGAGGCCTTCCTCGCCGGCCGTCCCGACCCGGCCGTCCACAGCGGGCGCACCGGCCGGGCGCCCTCCGGGCCGCCGGGCACCGCCGCCGAGGCGGCCCGGCTGTGGGCCCAGGGCGCCGACCTGCCCTGGGAGACCTACTGGCACACGCCTCGCGCCCGCGTCGCCCTGCCGGTGTACCCCTTCACCACCGCCGACGCGCCCGTGCCGCCGCCCCCTTCGGCGTCGGCGGCCGACACCGCGCCGGACGCCCGGGCGGACCCGCGCGCGACCGACCTGGAGACCGCCCTCCTGGACCGGTACGCCGAGGTGTCCGGGATCCCCCGGAGCGAACTCGACGCCCACACGCCCTTCGTGGAGTACGGGCTCACCTCCCTGCAGATCGGCGAGCTCAACCGGCTGCTGGCGGAGGACTGGGGGGTCGGCGTCCGGACCCTGTTCTTCGAACACGCCGACATGGCCCACGTCGCCGAGGACGCCGTGCGCCGCTACGGGGCCGCCCCGCGCCGCACGCCGGACCCCGGACGGACGGACCCCGCCCCCCGATCGGCCCTCGCTCCCACCCCGGCCCCGGCCCCGACCCCCGCCCCCGCCCCGGCCGCGGAGAGCGACGGCGCGATAGCCGTCGTCGGCGTCGCGGGCCGCTACCCGCAGGCCCCGGACCTGGAGACGTTCTGGGCCAACCTGAGACACGGGCACGACTGCGTCACCGGCCTGCCCGCCCACCGGCACCGGCCCGGCTGGCCCGTCGAGGACATGACCGGCGGCTTCCTCGACGGCGTCGACCGCTTCGACCCGCTGCTGTTCGGCATCACCCCCCGCGACGCCGCCCTCATGGACCCGCACGAGCGCCTCTTCCTGGAGACGGCCTGGGCCGCCCTGGAGAACGCCGCCTATCCCCGGCGACGACTGCGCGAACAGCACCGGTCGCGGGTCGGCGTCTACGCGGGCGCCATGTACGCCGACTACGCGTTCTTCGGCGTGGAGGAGACCCTGCGCGGGCGCCCCGCCTACAGCGGCGGCGCGCTCGGCAACATCGCCAACCGCGTCTCCTACGTCCTCGACCTGCACGGCCCCAGCCTCGCCGTCGACACCATGTGCTCCTCCTCGCTGGCCGCCCTGCACCTGGCCGTGCGCGCACTGCGCGCCGGGGACTGCGAGATCGCGCTCGCCGGGGCCGTCAACCTCTCCCTGCACCCGAACAAGTTCGTCCAGCAGCGGCTCATGTCCCTGACCTCCAGCTCCCGGCGCTGCCGCAGCTTCGGCGCGGGCGGCGATGGGTTCGTGCCGGCCGAGGCGGTCGGCGTGCTGGTGCTGAAGCCACTGGCCCGGGCCCTGGCCGACGGCGACCGGGTGCGCGCGGTGATCCGGGGCACCGCCGTGGTGCACGCGGGACGCACCAACGGCTACATCGTGCCGTCCCCCGTCGCGCAGAGCGAGGTCGTCCGGGAGGCCCTCGCCGACGCGGGACTGCGACCCGCCGACATCGACTACGTGGAGGCCCACGGCGCCGGCACCGCCCTGGGCGACCCGGTCGAGATCGACGGTCTCACCCGCGTCTTCGGCGGCGACGACCGTCCGCCGGGCTCGCTGCCCATCGGCTCGGTGAAGTCCGTCATCGGGCACGCCGAGGCCGCGGCCGGCATCGCCGCGCTCACCAAGAGCCTGCTCCAACTGGAACACGGCACGCTGGCCCCGACCCTGCACGTGGACCGGCTCAACCCGAACATCGACTGGGACGCCGTGCCCTTCCGCGCCCAGGACACCGCCGCCCCCTGGCCGCGCCCGACCGGCCCGGACGGCGCACCGCGCCCCCGCCGCGCCGGCATCAGCTCCTTCGGCGCCGGCGGAACCATCGCCCACGTCGTGCTGGAGGAGTTCCCCGCGCAGCCCGGCACGGACAGTGCCCCGGCGCCCCGGCTGCTCGTGCTCTCCGCACACGACGAAGAGCGCCTGAAGGACACCGCTTCCCGCCTCGCCGCCTGGCTGCGCCGCCCGGAGCCGGCACCGCTCGCCGACATCGCCTGGACCCTCCAGATCGGCCGCGAGCCGCTGCGCACGCGGCTGGCGCTCCTCGCCGCCGACGCGGCGGAGGCCGCCGACCGCCTGGCCGAGTTCGCGGCAGGCCGGGACACGGGCGCCGAAGGACTCGTGCAGGGTCGGGCGCCGCACGGCGGCCGGCCCCAGGGGCGTCTGCTGCCGGACGGCCCGGACCCCGACCTCGCCGCGCTCGCCCGGCACTGGGTGACCGGCGGACCCGTCGACTGGGCCCGGCTGCACACCGGGGCCGCGCCGCGCATCACCACCCTGCCGGCCTACCCCTTCGCCGGGATGCGGTGCTGGATCCGGGAGGAGGACGACGCCGGCGGGGCCGTCACCTCGCCGGACCCCGAGACGGCCCGTGCCACACCGGCCCCCCGACAGGACGGCGACGACGCCGTGCTGCTGCGCCGCGAGTGGCTGCCCACCGGCGAGGCGACCGCCGGGAACGGTCCCGCCGAGGGCGTCGTGGTGTGCCTGCACGGCGCCGCGACCCGGGCGCTGGCCGACGCGCTCGCCCGCACCGCGCGACCCGGCGCCCTCGTCCCGGTCCTCGTCCACGACGGCGACCGCCCGGGCGACGCGGGGGAGTTCGGCGACGACGCCCGGGCCGACGCCGTCACCGACGACCTGCTCGCCCGCCACCCGGTGATCGCGGGCTGGATCGACCTCACCGACCTCGACCGGCCCGACCCCGACGACCCCGGCCCGTGGACCGCCCGCCTGCTGATGATCCGCCGGCTCCTCGGCGCCCGGCCCGGCGCCCGGCTGCGCGGCATCCAGGCGGTACGCGGCCTTCAGGACCTCGACGGACCCGATCCCTGCGCGTCCGGCGCCCGCATGGCGGGGTTCCTGCGCTGCCTCGGCGCCGAGTACCGGCGACTGGACACCACCGTCCTCGACACCGACCTGCCCACCGCCGCCCCGGAACGGCTGGCCGCCTCGCTGTGGGGCGAGTGGCACCGGCCGGGCGACCGGGCCGAGATCTGTCACCGGCACGGACTGCGCTACGAACCCGTCCTGCGCCCCACCCTGGCCCGGCACACCCCGCTCGCCCCGGACCCCGGCCGCGCCTACGTCGTCACCGGCGGCACCCGGGGCATCGGCGCGCGGATCGCCGCGCACCTCGTCCAGCGGGGGGCGAGGGCGATCGCGGTGCTCGGAGCCCGGCCGCTGCCGTCCCGCGACCAGTGGGACACCGCCGGGGCGCTCGGCGCCGCCGAGGCGGAGGCCGTCGCCGGGGTACGGCGGCTGGAACAGCTCGGCGCGCGCGTCCTGGTCCACACCGGACCGCTCACCGACAGGGCCGCCCTCGGCGCCTTCCTGGAGCGGGTGAGGTCCGAACTCGGGCCCCTCGCGGGCGTGGTGCACTGCGCGGGCGGTCTCGGCGACGGCCGGCCCGCCTTCGTCGGCAAGGACACCGCCACCGTCCGCGCCACCTTCGCGCCCAAGCCCGAGGGGATGGAGACACTGGCCGCCCTGTGCGAGGGCGACCGGCTCGACTTCTTCGTGGCGTTCTCCTCGGCCTGCGCCCTGATCCCGCGCCTGGCCGTCGGCGTCACCGACTACGCGGCGGCCAACGCGGCGATGGACCTGCTGCTGACCCACCGGGTACGCGGCGGCGGCGGCCATTTCCGTTCCGTGGCCTGGCCGATGTGGACGCAGAGCGGAGCGGCACGCGGCAAGGACAACGTCTGCGCCCCGGTCGGCCTGGACACCGTCGACGACGCCACGGGGCTGCGCATCCTGGAGCAGGTGATCGCCATGCCCTGGGGCGGCACGGTCCTGCCGGCCGTCCCCCTGGACTCCGGCCTGGACACGGAGACGTTGCTGGCCACCCGGACGAGCGGGACACCGCAGGCAGAGGCAGAGGCAGAGGCAGAGGCAGAGGCAGAGGCAGAAGCGGAGGCGGCGGACGCGGGCCCGGCACGGGAGGCCCCGCCCACCGACAGCGGTCCCGGATGGCTGGTCCCGCTGGTCTGCGCGGTGCTGGGCACCCCGGAGACGGATCTCGACATCACGGCAGACTTCACCGATCTCGGCGTGGAGTCCGTGATGCTCGGCGAACTGCTGGAGCGCGTCGAGGAGGCCGTCGGCAAGCGCCTTCCCCCGTCGCTGCTCCTGGAGCACCCCTCGGTGGAGCAGCTCCACGACCATCTCACCTCTGCGGGCCTCGCGCCGCACGCCGAACCGGTCGCCAGGACACGGGAGCCGGCGACCGCGCCGCCCGGACCGCAGTCCGCGCCGCCGGCCGTGCCCGCGCCGCCGGCATCGCCCGCCACCGTGTCCTCGGCCGACCGCGGGACCGACGGCAAGGTCGCCGTCATCGGCATGGCCGGACGTTTCCCCGGAGCCCCGGACGTCGCCGCCTTCTGGCGCAACCTGCTCGAAGGCCGCTGTTCCGTCACCGAGGTGCCGGGCGAACGCTGGGACACCGAGGCCTACTACCGCCCCGACCACGAACTGGGCCGCAGCACCGGGAAATGGGGCGGATTCCTGGACGGCCTGGACCTGTTCGACCCCGAGCCGTTCCAGCTCACCGACGACGAGGCGACCGTGCTGGACCCGGGGATCAGGCTGTTCCTGGAGGCCACCCGGGACTGTCTGGCCGACGCCGGCTACCGGGGCGAGGAACTGCGCGGCCGGGACGTGGGCGTCTTCGTCGGCGGACGGATCTCCTCCTACCCGCTGCGCGCGCCCCTGCGCCCGGACGTGCTCCAGTCCGACCAGAACTTCCTCGCGGCCCAGGTGGCCCACCGCTTCGATTTCCGGGGCCCCGGCCTGGTGGTGGACAGCGCCTGTTCGTCCTCCCTGGTGAGCGTGCAGCTGGCGTGCCGCAGCGTGCTGTCCGGCGAGGCGGAACTGGCCCTGGCCGGCGGCGTGGAGATCCTGCTGGACGAGCGGCCCTACCTGGAGTTCAGCGCCGCGCGGGTGCTGTCGCCCACCGGGCGCTGCCGGCCGTTCGACGAGCGCGCGGACGGGATCGTGCCGGGGGAGGCCTGCGGCGCCGTCCTGCTGAAACCGCTGGCCGCCGCCCTGCGCGACGGCGACCGCGTCCACGCGGTGATCGAGGCGGTCGCCGTCAACAACGACGGCCACACCATGGGAACCACCACGCCGAACCCGGCCGCCCAGACCGACGTCGTCCGCAAGGCACTGGCCGCGGCCGGCCGCAGGGCCGAGGAGATCGGGCTCGTGGAAGCGCACGGGACCGCCACCAGGATCGGCGACCCCATGGAACTCAAGGCCCTCACCGACGCGTTCGCCGGCGCCGAGGAGCCGTACGGCCGTTGCGCCATCGGCAGCCTCAAGGCCAACGTCGGCCATCTGCTGAGCGCGGCCGGTGTGGCGGGCCTGGTCAAGGTCGCGCTGAGCCTGGAGCATGCGGTGGTTCCGCCCACCCTGTTCTGCGAGACGCCCAACCCGCGCTTCGACTTCGCCCACTCGCCGTTCCGGCCCGTGACCGAGGCCGAGCCGTGGACGGCGCCGCCCGGGCGGCGGGTGGCCGGACTCAGCTCCTTCGGGCTCGGCGGCACCAACGCCCACCTGGTCGCCTCCGCCCTCGACCCCGCCGAGCGGCCGGCCGGAGTTCCGGTCCGCGAGCCCCTGCCCGCGCCCGCCTACCGGCGACGGCGGCTGTGGCTGGAGCGAAAGCCGGACGGCGGCGCCGCCCCGGCCCCCCGGCCACAGGCGGAGCCCCGGCCGGCCCCCGCCCGCGCGGCCATCCTCGATCTGCGCTTCGTCACCCGCCGGGTGACAGGCGGCATTCCCCCGTCCAGCCCGGCGGAGCGGGTGCCCTAGCACCTGGCCCGCCGCCCGTCACCCCACGGAAGGAAACACCCGTCATGGACAACTCCGCAGAGGCGGCCTCCCGGCCCGCGGACGCGGCACCGGCCCTGCCCACCCCTCGTCAGGCCGCGCTGGCCATCGTCGGTGTGATGGCGGGAATGCTGCTGTCGGCGCTGGACCAGACCGTCGTCAGCGTCGCCCTGCCGAGCATCGTCGGCGAACTGGGCGGCCTGGAACGCCTGCCCTGGGTGGTGACGATCTACCTGGTCACCTCCATGGCGGTCACACCGCTCTGGGGCAAGGTGTCCGACCTCTACGGCCGGCGGACCGTGGTGCAGTGCGCCATCGGCGTCTTCGTCGTGGGATCCGTGCTGTGCGGCGTCGCGCAGAGCATCTGGCAGCTCATCGTCTTCCGCGGCATCCAGGGGCTCGGCGCGGGCGGACTGTTCGTGCTGGCGCTCGCGGTGATCGCCGACGTGGTGCCACCGGAGCGCAGGGGCCGCTACCAAGGCATGTTCGGGGCCGTGTTCGGACTGTCCAGCGTGGTCGGCCCGCTGGTCGGCGGCTGGTTCACCGACGGTCCGGGCTGGCGCTGGATCTTCCTGATCAACGTGCCGGTCGGAGCGCTGGCCCTCGTGGCGACCGCCGTCGGCCTGCGCATCCGCAGCCCTCAGCGCCGGCACACCATCGACTTCGCCGGCGCCGCCCTGGTGGCCGGCGCCGTCGTGTGCGCCCTGCTGTACCTCAACTGGGCCGGGGACGCCTACGGTTGGGCCGCACCCGGTTCGCTGCTGCTGGTCGCGGGCGCCGTCGCCCTCGGTGTCCTGTTCGTGTGGGCCGAGACCCGGGCGGCCGAACCGGTCATCCCCATGAACCTGTTCCGCAACCCGGTCTTCGGCGTCGGCGCCCTGTTCGGACTGCTCTCCGGCGCCGCCATGTTCGCCGGCATCGTGTTCCTGCCGCTGTACTTCCAGACCGTGATGGGCATGTCCTCGACCCGTTCCGGACTCGCCATGCTCCCCGCGATGTTCGGCCTGACCGTCACCTCGATCGCCTCCGGTCAGCTGATCAGCAAGAACGGCCGCTACAAGGTGTTCCCCGTCTCCGGGTCCGCGCTGCTGGTCGTCACCATGCTGCTGCTGTCCCGGCTCACCGCCGACACCCCCTACTGGCAGATCGGCCTGTACGCCTTCCTGTTCGGCGCCGGCGTCGGCCTGGTGATGCAGCCCGTCATCACCGCCGTGCAGAACTCCGTGCCCCCGCAGGACGTCGGCGCGGCCACCAGCGCCGCGAACTTCTTCCAGCGAATGGGGTCCGCGGTCGGGGTCGCGGTCCTCGGCACCGTCCTCACCAGCCGGGTGACCGACCGGCTGACCGACGTGGGCCAGGACGCGGCACGCGCCGCCGGCCAGGGCGTCGCGGCCCTGCACCGGCTGCCCGAACCGGCGCGCGGGGACGCCCTGGACGGGTACGCGCACGCCATGGGCGACATGTTCCTGGTGTGCGTCCTGCTGGTGGGCATCGCCCTCGTGGTGTCCCTGTTCCTCAAGGAGATGCCCCGCAAGGCCGAGCCGGCCGCCGAGCAGCCGGTGCAGGAGGCGCCCGCGGCCGGCTGACCCCGGGCCGGCGGGACCGCCTCCCGCCTGCTCAAAGTTGTGCAGCCCCCGCACCCCGGTCCGCCTAGCGTGGCTCGCGCCGGCCTTCCAGGCCCGGCACGAGCCACGCATTCTGCGCATCGGAAGGACGGCCATTCCATGGAACAGCGGACAGCCCGGAGCGCGGCCGGTCTCAGCCCGGCGTCGGCCCAGAGCCCCGTGCCCGCCGACAAGCTGCTGCACTCCGGCAACTCGGGCTTCACCATCGCCCGCAGCGCCCAGCTGAAGTACGAGCACCGGGTCGAGGGCCGCAAGCTCTTCGCCGACGTGATCGCCTACATGAACCAGTCCGACCTCAACGGCGCCTCCTTCTACTTCTACGAGGAGGCGTTCGGCAAGCAGGACCGGGTGCACTGGCTGATCCACTGGAAGACCCCGAACGACTACGCCATCAGCCTGCACATGGTCGACCACGACGAGAAGATGATCGACCTGCTGGAGAGCGACCGCACGGTCGAGGACGCGAGCGCCGGTGTGTGGGGCCGTGCCGTCGTCGAGGGCTCCGTGCGCGAACGCATCCTCGTCCCGCAGCACGGGCTCGTGCACGAGGAGGACGAGCACGACAGCGGCGATCTCTGGGTCGACCCGGCCCGGTTGCAGACCAGGCAGTCCGACGCCGAACTGCTGCACTCCGCGAACGCGCTCCTCACCCTGCACCGCACCGGCCAGGCCTCGCACGAGTTCCGCAAGGAGGCCCGGCTGTACGCCTTCGCCTGGCAGAACGAGGTCAACCGCAAGCTGCCCGGGCGCGCCACCTCCTACCTCTACGAGGAGACGTTCGGCGTGATGGACCGGCTGCACTGGCTCGTCCACTTCAAGGACTTCGACGCCTACCAGGAACTGCTCGAACTCGAGCGCACCGACGCCGACTTCGGGGCGCTCGCCGAGCGGCAGTTCATCGCCGGCGGCAAGGGCGGCGGCAACTGGGGCCGCTCCTTCGTGCCCGGCACCATCGAGGACATCCTGCTGCTGCCGCACCAGCTCCACCCGGGCGCGTGAAGGCCTGGCTCTTCGCCGGACAGGGGGCGCAGCGCGCCGGGATGGGGGAGGCGCTCTTCGACCGCTTCCCCGAGTACGTGGCGGCAGCCGACCGCATCCTCGGCGAGTCCGTGCGCGCGCTGTGCCTGGACGACCCCGACGGCCGGCTGAACCGCACCCGGTGGACCCAGCCCGCGCTGTACGTCGTCAACGCGCTCGCGTGCGCGGAGGCGCTGGCGGAGGGCCCCGGCCCCGACGTCCTGGCGGGACACAGCCTCGGCGAGTACAACGCGCTGCTCGCCGCGGGCTGCTTCGACTTCGAGACCGGTCTGCGGATCGTGCGGCGGCGCGGGGAGCTGATGGGGGAGGCGGACGGCGGCGCCATGCTGGCCGTCGTCGGCCTCGCGCCCGACGCCGTCCGCGCCCTGCTCGACCGTTGCGGGGCCGCCGACGTCGACCTCGCCAACCTCAACACCGCCACCCAGGTGGTGGTGTCGGGTCCGGCCGAGTCCGTGCGGGCGGTACGCGCCGCGGTGCGGGCGACCCAGGGCGCCCGCTGTGTCCCGCTGGCCACCAGCGGAGCCTTCCACTCCCGGCACATGCGCCCTGCCCAGGAGCGTTTCGCCGCCTTCCTCGACACCGTCGAGTTCCGGCCACCGGGCATTCCTGTGATCGCCAACGTGACGGGCCGGCCCTACCCAGCCGACGGTGTGGCGGACCTGCTGGCCCGGCAGATCGCGGCCCCGGTGCGCTGGCACGAGACCCTGCGCGAACTGGTCCGGCTGGGAGTGACCGAGGCCCGCGAGTTCGGCCCGCGCCCCATGCTGCGGCCGATGTGGGATTCGGTGCTGGCCGAGCCGGAAACGGTGCCGCGGTCGCAGCCGCAGCGGCCGTTGCCGGAGTCGGTGCCGGAACCTCTGCCCGTGCCCGTGACCGTGGCGGCGGCCGGGGCGGTGGTGGGGGCGGCACGACGCGACGCCGCCGCCTGCGATCCGGAGCCCGTCGGTGACCCGGCCGCCGCCCGGCTCGGCAGCGCGGAGTTCCGGCAGGACCACGGGGTGCGCTACGCCTACCTCGCGGGCAGCATGTTCCGGGGCGTGTCCTCCGTCGAGCTGGTCGCCCGGCTCGGGCGGGCGGGCCTGCGCGGCTACTTCGGCGCCGGCGGACTGGACCTCGCCACCGTCGAGAAGGCGCTCACCGAACTCGCCCGCACCCCCGGCCTCGACGGCCGCTACGGCGTGAATCTGCTGCACGACCTCACCCGTCCCGGCGCCGAGGACGCCCTGACCGACCTGTTGCTGCGGCACGACGTCCGGCATGTGGAGGCCGCCGCCTTCACCTCCGTCACCCCGGCGATCGTCCGCTTCCGGTTCACCGGCGCCCACCGCACCGCCGACGGCGCCGCCGTCGCGGTACGCACCCTGGTCGCCAAGTGCTCACGCCCCGAGGTGGCCGCCCACTTCATGGCGCCGCCCGCCGAGGAACTGCTGCGGCGCCTGGTCTCCGAGGGCGCGCTGACCCCGCAGGAGGCCGACGCGGCACGCGGGCTGCCGGTGGCGCAGGACATCTGCGTGGAGGGCGACTCGGCCGGCCATACGGACGGCGGTGTCAGCCTGGCCCTCGTGCCGACGACGGCCGCGCTGGCCGAGCGGCTGACGGCACGGCACGGCTACGCCCGCCGCCTGCGGGTCGGGGCCTGTGGAGGGCTGGGCACCCCGGAGGCGGTCGCGGCGGCCTTCGTCCTCGGCGCCGACTTCGTCGTCACCGGCTCCGTCAACCAGTGCTCGCCGCAGGCGGGCACCTCGGACGCCGTGAAGGACCTGCTGGCCGCCCTGGACGTGCAGGACACCGCGTACGCGCCCGCCGGCGACCTGTTCGAACTGGGCTCCCGGGTCCAGGTGGTCCGCAAGGGCACCCTCTTCGCGGCCCGCGCCAACAAGCTGTACCAGCTCTACCGCGGCCACGGCGGACTGGACGACCTCGACGAGGCCACCCGCACCTGGCTGGAACGCGACTGTCTGCGCGCCCCGCTCGACCAGGTGTGGAAGCAGACCTGCGCCCACTACCGGGACACCGGCCGCGCCCATGAGATCGAGCGGGCCGAGCGCGATCCCCGGCACCGGATGGCGCTCCTGTTCAAGTCCTACTTCGCCCGCACCAACCGGGCCGCACAGGACGGCGATCCCACCGAACGCGCCAACTACCAGGTGCACTGCGGGCCCGCGGCGGGCGCGTTCAACCGCTGTGTCCGCGGCACCGCACTGGAGCCCTGGCCGGAGCGGCATGTCGAACGCATCGCCGACCTGCTGATGAGCGGAGCGGCACGGGTCCTCCGCGAGCGCCTGGCCGCCTACGCCCCGACCGGCCCGGGCGACGTCCCTCACCACCCATGACACATGCGAGGAGAGCCATATGACCGTGGACAGCGGCACGCCCAGTGTCCCGCCCGCCCGGCACCAGACCACGCAGCCCGCGGACAGGATCCTGCACTCCGCGAACGCCGGCGTCGTCGTGGAGCGGGTCGCGCAGATCGCCGCCGGACAGGGCGACGGCGCGCGCCGCATGGCGCGGGAGGCGGCGGAGTTCGTCAACGCCAAGCATCCGGGCCTCGCGACCGTGTTCGTCTACGAGGAGACCTTCGGAGTCAAGGACCGCCTGCACTGGCTGATCCACTTCCGGTCCCTGGAGGACTACGAACGACTGCTGCACATGGGGGGCGCCCGCGACTTCCGGGACGGCGTGCTCGGCGGCCATGTCTCCGACCGTCAGGCCGAGGAGTGGCAGGCCGCGTTCGTGCCCGGCACGGTGCGGGAGACCATGATGTTCCCGCACCGCTGGGGCATGTTCGGCACGGCCACCCAGACCATGGCCCAGGACCCGTCGATGAGCCCGCTGGCCGCCGACCGGGACGAGCCCTGGTTCGAGGTGCTGCCCGCGCGGCACCAGACCTCCGTCCCCGCCGACCAGCTGCTGAACACGGCCACCGCAGGGGTGATCATGCACCGGGTGGTCGACTTCAGCTACAAGTACCGGGCCGAGGCACGCCTGTTCGCCCGTACGGTCGCCGAGAACACCAACCTCAACTCCGGGGGCGACGCCACCGCGCTGGTCTTCGAGGAACTGTTCGGGACCATGGAGCGGATGCACTTCCTGATCCACATGAAATCGCTGGGCACGATGTACAAACTCATGGGTATCGACGCCCGCACCGACCCCACGGCGCCGCGCGCCACGTACATGCAGGACTGGGTGTCCAAGGAGCAGGGCGGCGGGCGCTGGGACAGTCTGATGCTGGAGGGCAGTGGTCACGACGGCTGCCTGACGCCGCAGTACTGGGGCGACTGAGAACGCAACGAGGGGGCCGCGGCACTCGTCCGAGTGCCGCGGCCCCCTCGTTGCGTACCCGGCGGAGCCGGTGTCAGGCCATGGTGGTCACGCAGAACGGGTGACCGGCCGGGTCGATCAGGACGACCCACTTCTCGCCGCCCGGCTGGTGCTCCGGCCGGGTCGCACCCAGGGTGGTCAGCCGTTCCACGGCTTCGCCCAGATCGCTGACGCTGAAGTCGAGGTGCATCTGCTTGTCGTCACCGGGCCAGGAGGGCTGCTTCAGGTTCTCGGCCCGCTGGAAACCGATGCGGCTGGACCCGTCAGGGGTGCCGATGTAGGCGAAGTCCTCGCTCGAGTAGAGCGTCTGCCATCCGGTCACGGCGCTGTAGAACTCGGCCAGCGCCTTCGGGTCCGGCGCGTCGAGAGTGACCGCTGCCAGCTGCCCAATGGGGGACATGAAAGGTTTCCTTCCTCAGGACGATGGTCGTCTCGGCGTGCAACTTCCGCGTGCACTTCCGGCGTTCGCGAGCCTAGGCCCTGACCTGTCCGGGTGCACGCGGATCGCCGGGACTACTGGAAGGAGTGGTCCAGCGTGACCGTCGCATGGCCGTCAGGGCCGGGGTTGTCGCAGAAGTAGGTGCCGGTTCCCCGCAAACCGGTCAACCCGCCTGTTCCGGAGCCCTCCAGCACCTCCAGGGTGGCCTTGGCCGTGCCGCCGCCCGTGGCGCCCGTGATCTGGAGGACGAAGCTGCCGCTGCGGTCGCCGATCCGGCCCGTCACCCGCTCCAGCGCGGTGAACGCACTCGCCCCGCCGGGGGACAGGGCGATGAGGACCTGCTGGACGCCCTCGCCCTCGAGCTGCCCCCGGTAGTGGTTGGCCACCTGGCCGTGCATCAGCACGGGAGCGCCCTCCGTCTGCTCATAGGGGGCCGGCTGCCAGGGATCCCAGGTCATGGTGCTGGTCGACTGCGTCTGCATGCGTTGTCCTCTCGCTCGCGGGACCTCGGCGAACCGGTGGCCGGACTGCCGACGGTGATCAGCCGGATCCTCGCGCCTCGACACCGCCGGCTCTGCTCACTATTGAGCTTTCACCGCTCGTGGCAAGAGGTATTTTCCCAAAGGGGCAGATAACCGGTCCGGCGCTCGATCGCACCCGCCGGACCGGGCCGGAGAAATGCTTTCCCAGCCTATCGGGACGGGAAAGGGTGCTGTTATCTTCGGTTTATGAGCGATGAATTCCAGGAAATGCCCGAGGACTGGACCCGCGCCCTCGCCGTGGTGGCGCACCCCGACGACATGGAATTCGGCGCCGCGGGCGCCGTGGCGCGCTGGACCGCGGCCGGGAAGTCGGTCGCCTACCTGGTGGCCAGCCGGGGCGAGGCCGGCATCGACTCGATGGCGCCGGAGAAGGCCGCCGAGGTCCGCGAGGCGGAACAGCGGGCCGGCGCGGCGGCCGTGGGGGCGAGCGGAGTGGAGTTCCTCGACCATCCCGACGGCCGCATCGAATACTCGGCCGAGCTGCGCCGCGAGTTCGCCGCCGCGATCCGCCGCCACCGTCCCGAACTGGTGCTCGGCTTCTGCCACCACGACCACACCTCGACGGGACGCTGGAACTCGCCGGACCACCGCAACACCGGCCGCGCCCTGCTCGACGCGGTCGGCGACGCGGCCAACCGCTGGATCTTCCCCGACGACGGGCCGGGTCCCTGGCAGGGCGTGCGCTACGTGGCGGTCTCCAACTCTCCCCGGCCCACCCACGCCGTCGACGTCACCGACCACATCGACCGGGCGGTGGCCTCCCTGGAAGCCCACGCGAGCTATCTGGCGGCCATGCAGCCCCCGGTCACCGACGTCCGCGGCCCGCTGCTGGGCCTGGCCCGGGCGATGGGGGCCCGCTTCGGAGGCCGGCCGGCGATCGCCTTCGAACTGATACCGCGCTGACCGGTACCGCGCTGACCGGTACCGCGCCGACCGGTACCGGGCCCTGCGTCGGGGGCCGGGGACGAGGGGGCGCCCGCCCCGTCGTCCCCGGCCCCGGGCACGGTCGCCGACGGCTCAGCCCCTGACGTACACGCTCCGGTGCACGTGCCACTGCTGCAGCCGGGGGCGATCCACATCGGGCAGGGCGCGCAGAGCGGACAGCGCGGGCTCGACGACCCGGGCCCAGGTCTCGTCGTCCACGTTCCACAGATACGGCGGGAGACGGCGTTCGATGCTCTCCAGGAGCTGACGGGGGGTCGTGGCCCGTTCGTAGTCCGGGTCGAACCGGTGCCGCAGCCGCTGCAGGCCCGCCTCCCGCGCGGCCGCGTCGAGGCGCTCGGGGGTGTCGGGGCGCGGCGGTTGCAGCACCGCCAGCCGGTCCAGTACGGCGACCAGCTCGTCCGGGGCGGCCTTGGGGTCCCCGTGCACCGCGAGCAGCCGCCCCCCGGGGCGCAGCACCCGCGCCGTCTCGCGCAGCGCCCGGGGCATGTCGCCGACCAGGTGCAGGACGTGGGTGAACACCAGGTTGTCGAAGGTGCCGTCGGCGAACGGCAGAGCCCGCGCGTCCCCGGCGGTGACCCGCCCCGGGAGTCGTTCGGCGGCCCGCGTCAGCATCGGCAGGGACACGTCGACGCCGTACACCTCGTGGCCGAGCTCGGCCAGCCCCGTCGCCACGATGCCGGTGCCGACGCCCACCTCCAGTACCGTGCCCGGAGTCAGGTCCCCGGCCAGTTGTGCCGCGGCCTGCCTGCCGCGTTCCATTCCGCCCCGCATCCGGTCGTAGTCGTCCGCGACCCGGTCGAAGGCCTTGGCCTCGGTCACCGCGCAGTCCCTTCCATGTCGATGTGCCAGGTGATCTCCGCGTACCGCACGAGGTCGGCGACCTCCTCCGGCGCGCGGACGAACTCCGTGATCAGCTCCGCCACCAGTGCGGGGCGGTCGTGCGGCGCGTAGTGACCGGCGACGGCCAGCTCGGCGTACCGCGCGTGCGGGAAGCACCGGGCGGCCTCGCGGGCCCGGATCGGGGAGGAGATGCCGTCGAACTCCGACGACACGAACAACGCCGGCACGCCCACCCGCGGCGCCTGGGCCGCCGAGTCGAGCCGCCAGAGGTCCACGAGCTGACGGGCGTACCGCACGAGCACCTCGGCGTCCCGGAAGGGCCGCCGCACCTCGTCGGCGAGCGCCTGGCTCAACACCCCGAGCACCCCCGCGTCCGGGGCTCCGGGACTGCCCCTGCCGCCCGCCGCGCCCGGCGCCAGCAGGTCCAGCATCCGGGTGGCCTTGTGCGGCCTGCGGTCCAGTGCGCGGCACACCGCCGCGAGGTCGGACTCGTACTTGGTGTCCATGCCGTCCCAGCGGCCGTTCTGCCGGAACGTGGCGTTCAGGAACACGAGGGAGGCGACGGCTCGGGGGCTGTGCTGCTGGAAGGCCGTGGCGATCTTGGCGCCGGTGCACCAGCCGATCAGATGGGCGCGCTCGGCGCCGACGGCCTCCAGCACCGCGTTCATGTCGTCGAGCTGGTGCCGGATCCCCCAGGCCGGATCCTCCCGCTCGGTGCCGCGGACCTGCCAGGTGACGAGGCGATGGTGCGGGGCCAGGTGCGCACACAGCCGCGTCAGGAAGCCGGGGCCCTGCCCGAGCGCGTTCAGCACCAGAAGGGGCGGGCCCTCGCCGGCGCCGCCCTCGAACAGCACGAGCGGCCGCCCGGCGACTTCCAGCACCCGGCGCCGCAGAGCCGTCTCGCCCCGCGCCGTGTCCGGCGGCGACCGATGGGCCCGGACCGCGCCGAACAGCTCCCACTGGTCGGCGGCGGAGAGCGGAGGGGGCGGGGCGTCCGCCGTCGCGGGACCGGCTTGCGGCGCAGGTGCCGATGTCGTGGCGGAGTGGCTCCGGGAGTGCGGCGCCGCGTCGGCGGCTACCGTGCGGGCCGCCGGTGACGCGTTCTCGGCGTCGGTCCGGGTCGTCACGGACCCCGCCGCGTCGGAGTCGGACCGGGCCGCACCCGGCGGAGGCGTGCCCGTGGACGCCGGCGCCGCGTTGCGCAGCCGCACCGCCTGGCGGAGCACGTCGCGCAGCCGGAGGTCGAGAAGACGGTCGGCGGCGCCGAAGTCCTCCCGGTCCGGTACCGGGCGTACGTCGATGCCGTGCACCGCCCCGGCCCGGGCGAGCACGTCGGCCAGCGGGACCGGGGCGGGCCGGGGCACCGTCGCGAAGCCGTCGGGCAGTTCGCCGGTGCCGCCGGCCCGCCAGAGTTCCCCCGCGGCCTGTTCCGCGGTCAGCAGGGTCAGGCCCAGTCCCGCCACGCCGGCCACCCGCAGCGGATGCCGCTCGAACCAGTCCGGCACGCGGTCCTCGATCTCGGTCCGCACCGAGTGCAGGGCCCACAGCAGCCGGTGCGCACCCGGCGGGCACTCACCCAGAACCGACGCCCGGGCGTCCATGGCCGGCGGCGTGCGCAGCACCCGCCAGGGCACCCCGGCGTCCAGGCACGTCTCCACCGTCAGGCGTTCCAGGTCCCGGTACGAGCGGCGCGCCGGGCCCTCGTCCGCTGTCGTGTCCGGGCCCACGTGCACGTACCGGCTCGCCCCGAGGCCCGGCAGCGCGGCGAGCAGCGTCCCGGCCAGCGCCGAGTCCGCGCGCGCCCCACGGGCCGGGGAACGGTCCCAGCCCGGCGCCACGCACCACACCTGGTCCGCCGTCCAGGCCTTCAGTTCGCGGGCGACGGCGTCCGGCTCGACGCACACCACCGTCAGCCGCTTCCCGCCGGGGGCGTCGTGCGGCGGCCTCGCCGAAGCGCCGGCCGTGGGCGGCCCCTGACCGGCCGGGGTCCGTTCACCGGCGGCGCACCGCGTCACGAACGCGGCCAGCCCGTGCCGGTCCGGCGCCGGCGCCCCGGGGCGGGACCCCGGGGCGGACAGCAGCACCACGTCGGCGCCCGCGGCGGAGTCCGTGGCCGACAGGCAGCGGGCGGCCAGCCGGCCGGCGAGGAGCGGTGACGTACCGGCGATCAGCACACGCTGCGGCATGCGTAACGTCCTCCCGTGCCGGCGGGCGACGCCGGCGGGTGATTCCCGGGGACTCGAAACGAAATTGAAGACCCCCGATGTTCCGCTCTATACGGGCCGTAATTCTGCTCAATAGTGCGCACGCCGAAAAAGTACCCGGAGGCCCTTGCGGCGGCGGAAATTCCGTCGTTAGCATCCCCGCGGCCGGATTTTCTCCCGACCGGGCCCGCACGCTCTTTCCGCGACGTTCCCCGGAACCCTCCGAGCGCGTGCACTCCGACACCGCTCACCCGGCATACCGGCACCACCCCGGCGACGACGAGAAGGACGAGGCGCACCGTGGCGACGAACTGGGACGAGACCTACGAGAAGCTGGTCAGGGCCGCACTCACCGACTACCCCCCGACCGCCCCGCTGCGCGCCGACGTCCCGCTGCCCGCGCACGGCCTGGACTCCCTCGGCATGGTCGGCCTCTCCGCCCGTCTGGAGGACGCCTACGACATCGAGTTCCCCGACGGAGCCCTCGTGCCGGCCAGCTTCGCCACCCCGGCCGACCTGTGGCGCGTGGTCAGCGGCTGTCTGGCGAACCGGTGACGGGCGGTGAGCCGGGCGCCCGGCCGCGCTCCGCCAGGATGCTGCACGAGTGGTTCGCCGACGGCCTCGCCCGCAACCCCGACGGCCCCGCCCTGCGCATCCTCGACCGCAGCTGGACCTACGCCGAGGCGGACGCCGTCGCCCGCACCTGGGCCGCCGCCGTCGGCACCGCCGGTGAACCCGCCGCTCCCGTCGCCGTGCTCGCCTCGAAGACCCCCGAGGCGTACCTCGGCCTGCTCGCGGCCCTCTACGCCGACGCCCCCGCCGTGCCGCTGAACCCGGAGAACCCGGTGGCCCGCAACGCCGCCGTGCTGCGGGCCGCGGGCTGCGGCGCCGTGATCGCCGCCCCGGACGCCGTCGGACAGGTGGCGCGGCTCGTGCAGTCCGCGCCCGTCCACGTCGTACTGGCGCCGAGCACGGATCGTGCGGTTCTGCCCGCGAAGCTGCCCAGCGCCGTCGGCGGCGCCCGCGTCCTGACGGCGGGCGACCTCTCCGAGCCCGGCCGCGCCACCGCCTGGCAGCCGCCTGCCGGGACGCCCGACGACATCGCCTACATCCTCTTCACCTCCGGCTCGACCGGCACCCCCAAGGGCGTCCCGGTCAGCCACGGCAACGTGTCGGCGTTCCTGGCCGCCTCGCTCTCCCGCTACGCCGTGCGCCCCGAGGACCGGTTCAGCCAGGTCCACGAGACCACCTTCGACCTGGCGATGTGCGACATCTTCCCGGCCTGGGCCGGCGGCGCCTGTGTGTGCGTGCTGTCCCGCCTGCAGGCTCTGGACCCGGCACGCTGGGTCCGCCGGTACGGGCTGACGGTCTGGCACAGCACCCCCAGCCTCGCGCGCGGCCTGCAACGCGCCGACCGGCTCGCTCCCGGCAGTCTCGCCGGGCTGCGCCAGTCCGTGTTCGCCGGTGAGCCCCTGCTGGTGGACACGGCACGCTACTGGCAGCGCGCCGCGCCCGACGGCGTCCTCGACAACATCTACGGCCCCACCGAACTGACCATCGCCTGCACCGCGTTCCGCTGGCATCCGGACCAGGACCTGTCCGATCCGCGCTACGGCGCCACCGTCCCCATCGGTGACCCGAACGCCGGCATGGAGGCGATGCTCCTCGCCCCGGACGGCGCACCCCCCGACGGCGCCGGCGAACTCGTCATGACCGGGCCCCAGATGTTCCGCGGCTACCTCGACCCGGCCCAGGACGCGGACCGGTTCCTGCACCACGGCGGCCGGCGCTGGTACCGCACCGGGGACCAGGTGCGCGCCACCGCGCACGGCTGGGTCCACCTCGGCCGCAAGGACGCCCAGGTGAAGATCAACGGCTACCGGGTGGAGGTCGGCGAGGTGGAGGCCGCCCTGCGCGAGGCCTCCGGCGCCGAGGCCGTCGCGTTCGCCCTCGACGCACCCGGCGGCGCCCGTCTCGCGGCCTATGTGCTGGGCGATCCCGAGCCCGACACCGCGAGGCTGGCCGAACGGCTGGCCGAGCGTCTGCCGCCCTACATGCTGCCCCGCCACCTGTGGTGGCTGCCCGACGCACCGCTGAACGCCCATGGGAAGACGGACCGGACCCTGCTGCGCGAGGACGCCGTCCGCCGGCTCGGACACGAGGGGGAAGCCACGCCGTGAACGACCCGATCGAGTGTCACCTCTCGCTGCCGCACGACGACTTCATCATGCAGAACCACCGCATCCACCAGGTGTCGGTGATGCCGGGCGCGACCTTCCTCGACATCGTGTACCGGATCCTGCGCGCACAGGACCTGGACGTCGAGCGCGCGGTGCTGCGGGACGTGCTCTTCGCCGAGCCCATCGCCACCGCCCCGGGACGCGACCTCACCGTCCGCATCACGATCGGCGCCCCCGACGCCGCCGGCGCCCGCCCCGTGGAGGCGGCCGGCGCGGTCATGGCGCCGGGCACGGACCCGGCGGCGGCGCCCGACGGCATCCGGTGGCGGCCGCACTTCTCGGCCCGCCTGGAGTTCACCGACGAACCACCGCCGCCTCCGATCGACCCGCGCGCCCTGCTCACCCGCGCCGAGCCGACCCGGGACATGGCCGAGCTGTACCGGCAGGCCAGGGCGGAGGACATCGAGCACGGCCCGCCCATGATGGGCTTCGGCCGGCTCCACCGCCTCGACACGGGCGGCCTGCTGGCCCGCCTCGAACTGGACCCCGGCTCCCGGGACCTGGAGAGCGCCTTCCACCTGCACCCGGCGAAGCTCGACGCCGCCACCCTCGTCGCCTTCGGCCACCGGACCCCGCCCGGACCCGACCCGTTCATCCCCGTCCACATCGCCGAGTTCCGCGCCCCGCGCGCGGTGACCGGACCCTGCTGGGTGCACGTTCCCACGCCGGAGACCGTCGCCGCCTCCGGCGACCTGATGCACAACGACTGCCTGATCCACGACGAACAGGGCCGCTTCGTCGCCAAGTTCACCAAGCTGAGCTGCAAGCGGGTACGGCACGCCGGACTCATCACACGGCTGCTGGACACCACGGCCGCGCCGCACGAGCAGACCCCGCCGCACAAGCAGACCCCGGTGACCGCCCGCGCCGACCACGGGCCGGCCCCCGCGGACACGACGGGCGGCGACACCGAGCAGCGGCTCGTCACCCACATCCGCACCCTCGTCGGCGGCCTGCTGGGCCGGGCCCCGGACACCGTGGACCCCCGCCGGGGATTCTACGAACTCGGCCTCGACTCGGTCGCGTTGCTCTCACTGAGCGCCGAACTGGAGGAGGCAGTCGAAGGCCGCCTCTACCCGACGCTGCTCTTCGAGCACCCGGACGTCGCCTCCGTCGCCCGCCACCTGGCCCAGCGGCACACCATCACACTGCCGAACGGCGATCAGGTCGCGGCGGCGCCGAGCCTCTCGGCGGACGCCGCCGCCGAGGAACCGCCGCCGGAGCCCGGCGCCCGGCCCGGCCTCTACACCCCCCGCTGGGTCCCGCTGGCCACGACCCGCGCCCCGGGAACGCCGGGCGACCTGCTCGTCGTCACCAGCGACCCCGCGCTGCCCGAGGCGCTGCGCCACCGCGCCGCCCCGGGACGGCGCACGGTGCACGTGCTGCCGGCCTTCGCCTACGAGCGGACCGGGCCCGACACCTGGCACCTGCCCACCGGCAGCCGCGCCGACTTCGCCCGCCTGCTGGACGAACTCGCCGCCGAGGGCGCCACCCCGACGGTCCTCGCCGTCTGCCCCGCACCCGCGCCCGGCCCCTCCGCCGACGCCGCCGACGGATACGACGTCGTCTGGGCGCTCGCCGGCGCACTGGCCGGCAGAGCGGCCGACGCCCCCCGCGAGCTCCGCTTCCTGTTCCGCGCCGAGCACGAGGACGCCGCCCCGCAGCACAGCGCGGTCGGCGCCCTGGCTCGCGGCATCACCGCGGAGAACCCGGCCCTGCGCTGCCGCAGCACGCTCGTCGTCGGCGCGCCGGACGCCGGGGAACTCGCCGGCATCCTGCTGGCCGAAGCGGCCGACGGCGGCGAGGACAGCGAGAGCAGGCACCGCGACGGCGAGCGCCATGTGCGCCGCCTCGCCCCCCACACCCTCGACGGCCCGGACACCTCCGCACTGCCGCGGGACGCCGTCTGCCTGATCACCGGCGGAGCGGGCGGAATCGGCTCGCACCTCGCCGAACACCTGGCCGGCACCCGCGGGGCCCGCCTGGTGCTGTGCGGGACACGGCCGCTCGACGCCACGGTCGCCGCCCTCCTCGACCGCTGCGCCGCACGGGGCGGCGAGGCACACTACGTGCAGGCGGACGTCTCCCGCCGCCAGGACGCCGAGGCCGTCGCCGCCCGGTGCCGAGAGCTGTACGGCCGCATCGACGCGGTCCTGCACTGCGCCGGCCGCACCGACGACGCCCTGCACTTCCGCCGTGACCCCGCCGGGACGCGCGCCGTACTGGCCCCGAAGCTGGCGGGCACCCTGCACCTCGACCGGGCCACCGCCCCCAGCGACCCGGCCCTGTTCGTGCTGTTCTCCTCGCTGTCCGGGGTGCTGCCCCACACCGGCCAGTGCGCGTACGGCTACGCCAACGCCTTCCTCGACGCCTTCGCCGGCCACCGCGCGGCCGACCCGGCCCGCACCGGACGCACCCTGTCCCTCGCCTGGCCCTACTGGGCCGAGGGCGGCATGCGCGCCGACGCCGCCGCGCTCGCCCGCTCCGCCGAGTCCGGAATGCGACCCCTGCCCACCCGGGCCGCGCTGGACCTGCTGGACCGCTGCCTGGCCCATCCCGGCACCCCGGCCCGGCTGGTCGCCGTGCACACCGTCGGGAGCCCGGCCGGACCGCTGACGACGGGACTGTTCACACCCGTGGCCGACCATGCGATCGCCGACGCCCCCGCCGTCCGGCGGAACGCCCGGACGGCCCCCGAACCCATCGCGGTCGTCGGTGTCGCCGGGCGTTACCCCGGGGCCGCCGACCTGGACGCCTTCTGGTCCAACCTGGCCGCCGGCCGGGACTGTGTCACCGAGGTGCCGCCGGACCGCTGGGACCACGACGCGCTCTTCGACCCCGAGCCCGGCCGGCCCGGCCGCACCTACGGCCGCTGGGGCGGCTTCCTGACCGGCATGGACCGCTTCGACCCGCTCTTCTTCGGCATCTCCCGCCGGGAGGCCGAGCGCATGGACCCCCAGGAACGGCTGTTCCTGACCATCGCCTGGCAGACGCTCGAGGACGCCGGGTATCCGCCGCAGTCCCTCACCGCCGAACAGGTCGGCGTCTTCGCCGGCGTCATGTGGAACCACTTCCAGTTCGTGTCGGACCCCGACGACGAGACCGCCCCGGTGGCCCTGCACTCCTCCGTCGCCAACCGCGTCTCCTACACCTTCGACCTCCACGGCCCCAGCATCGCCGTCGACACCGCGTGCTCCTCGTCGCTGACGGCGGTGCAGCTCGCGGTGGAGAGCCTGCGCCGCGGCGAGAGCACCTTCGCGCTGGCCGGCGGCGTCAACGTCATGCCGCACCCGCAGAAGTACCTCCAACTCGCCCGGGGCCGCTGGCTGTCACGCGACGGACGGTGCCGCGCCTTCGGCGAGGGCGGCACCGGGTACGTGCCCGGCGAGGGCGTCGGGGCGGTACTCCTCAAGCCCCTGGACCGGGCCCTCGCCGACGGCGACCACGTGCACGCCGTCATCCGCTCCGCCCGCCTCAACCACAGCGGCCGCACCAGCGGGTTCACGGTGCCCAGCCCGACCGCGCAGGCCGCGCTCGTCGCCGACGCGGTCCGCGAGTCCGGCGCCGACGTGCGCGCCCTCGGCTACGTCGAGGCCCACGGCACCGGCACCTCGCTCGGCGACCCGATCGAACTGGAGGGACTGCGCACGGCGTTGGCCGCCTTCACCCCCGGCCCCGAACATGTGGCCATCGGGTCGGTGAAGACCAACATCGGTCATCTGGAGAGCGCGGCCGGCATCGCCGGGCTCACCAAGGTGCTCCTGCAGTTCCGGCATGCCGCCCTGGCGCCCTCGCTGCACGCCGACACGCTCAACCGGCACCTCGACTTCGGCGACGGCAGGCTGGCGGTGCAGCGCAGTGCCGCGCCGTGGCCGCGCCCGTCCGGCGGCCGGCGGCTGGCCGGGCTCAGTTCCTTCGGCGCGGGCGGCTCCAACGCCCATCTGGTGCTGGAGGAGCCGCCCGAGGTCCCGGCCCGTGCCGCGCCGCGCGGCCCCCGGCTGTTCGTGCTGTCCGCCAAGGACGACGAGGCCCTGCGGGAGCGGGCGTCAGCCCTGCTCGCCGTTCTCACCCCGGACGAGGAACGGCCCCCTGGCGTCGTCACGGAGGAGCCCGCGCTGATGCGCTCCCTCGTCGCCCGGCGCCTCGCGGTGCCGGAGACGTCCTTCGGCGGCGGTGAGACCTTCGAGGACCTCGGTCTGGACCCCGCCGCCCTCCTCGCCCTGGCCCACGACCTGGCCGCACACACCGGGCCCGAACAGACGGACGCCGCCGAGGAGTTCGCGGCGGCGGTGCACTCCGGGACCACCCTGGACGAAGCCGCCGGAACCTGGGCCGGCCTGGCCGCGGCGGCGGCCCGCACGGGCGGGCACGGCCTGCCGAGACTCGACGATCTCGCCCACACGCTCCGGGTGGGCCGTCCCGCGATGCAGGTCCGGTTCGCGGTCGTCGCCGACAGCGTCCCGGAGCTGCGGGCGGCGCTGGAGCGCCTGGTGAAGGGCGCCGAACCGGGACCGCGCGCCTACCGGGGGACCGCGTCGAGCGACGCGCCGCCCGCCCGTGCGGCGAAGGACACCGGATCCTCCCTTGAGGACCGCGCGCGCCGCTGGGTCACGGGCGAGAGCGACGAGGCCGACAGGCCCGAGCCGGACACGGCGGACGGCCCCCGTCCCCGCCGCGTCCCGCTGCCCGGCTACCCCTTCCGCGAGGAGCGCTGCTGGCCCGGCGGTTGGGCCGGGAGGACGGCCACGGACCGGGAAGCAGCACCGGCCTCCGCACCCGTCACCGTCGCCGTCGGCGATCCGACCCCGACGCCCACCCCGGCCTCGGCCCCGGCTCAAGCCCAAGCCCAAGCCCCGGCCTCGGCCCCGGCTCAAGCCCAAGCCCAAGCCCCGACCCCGACCCCGGCCGAAGACCCGGCCCCTGCCTCCGCCTCCGCCCAAGCCCCGGTCCCGGGCATTCCCGGCGCGCCCGCCTCCGCACCCCCCAGTCGCGACGACGGTGCCGAACTCGTCGTCCTGGACGGCGGGATCGGTCTGATCCGCATGCACTCGCCCATGTTCACGGAGCGGTTGCTGCGCGACCTGCGCGAGGCCTTCGACACGGTCTCCGCGCGCACCGACGTCAAGGCCGTGATCGTCACCGGCTCCGACGGCGTGTTCAGCATGGGCGGCACGGCCGAGGCCCTGGAGACGCTGGCGGACGGCGACGGGCGCTTCACCGACCAGGCGTTCGTGTACGAGGGACTGCTGCGCTGCGACCGGCCCGTGGTCGCCGCGATCGACGGACACGCCTCCGGCGGCGGACTCGCCTTCGGGCTGTACGCCGACGTGGTGCTGCTGGCCGAGGAGAGCGTCTACAGCGCCAACTTCGTCACCTACGGTTTCACCCCCGGCATGGGGGCGACCTATGTCCTGGAACGCCGGTTCGGCTCGGCGCTCGCGGACGAGATGATGCTCACCGGCAGGTCCCTGACCGGCGCCGAACTGCACCGCCACGGCGCCATGGTGACGGTCCTGCCGGGCCACGAGGTGCTGCCGGCCGCGCTGGACCGCGCCCGAGCCCTCGCGACCCGGCCGGAGGGCGCCGTGCGCCGGCTCAAGCAGGAGCTGGCCGGCCGGGTCCTGGCCCGGCTGGACGAGGTGGTCGGGCGCGAGGTCAGGATGCACGAGGAGGTGCTCGGAACCGAGGCCCGCGACCGGGTCAGGGGCCACTTCGCCCGGGTGGAGGCGTTCCGGGGGGCCGGGAGCGCCACGGCGAAGGAGCCGGAGCCCGCGCTCCCGCCGGAGGTGACGCCGGTGCCGGAAGCCGAATCCGGACCTTTCGAGGCACAGGTGCGGGCGGACGTCGTCGCATCACTGGCCCAGGTGCTCTACCTGCGTCCGGAGGAGATCGACGACGAGCGGACCTTCGCCGAGATGGGACTGGACTCGATCGGCGCGGTCGAGGTCGTCCGCGGCCTCAACGAGCGGCACGGCGCCGGTCTGGAGGCCGTCGCGGTCTACGACCACCCGACCGTGCCCGCGATGACGGCCGCTCTCATGACGGCCCGCCACCGGACGGCCGCCCTGCACCGGGCGGCCCTCGCCCCCGGGGCGCCGGCTGACGCCGGCCCCCGGGACACCGTCCCCGCGGGGACGGACCCTTCCGGTGGCGCCGCCGAGGCGAGCCCCGGAGCGTCCGGCGACCCCGGCGCCCCGCGCACCGCCACCGCTCCGGCCCCCGCGCCGCAGCCCGCCCCCTCACCCGCCGCCTCGCGCACCCCGGCGAGCAAGCCCGCGCCCCGCCCGCCGGCGCCGATGCCGGTCGGCACTGCCGGGTCCGCCGCGTCCACCCCCTCGGCCGGCCTGGTGACCCTGCGCCCGGTACCGCGCCGTACCCCGGCCACGACGAAGGCCGTACCCGGCGAGGAGGAGCAGAGCTCCGATCCCGACCCCGAACCGGCCGGCTCGCCGGGCGAACCGGAGGTCGGCGCCGCCGACATCGCCGTGATCGGCATGTCCGGCCGCTTCCCGGGAGCCGACGACCTCGACGCCTTCTGGCGGAACCTGGACGCCGGGCGCAGCGAGATCGCCGAGGTCCCGCCGGAGCGCTGGGACGTGGGCCGCTGGTACGACCCGGACCGGTCCGTCGCCGACCGCACCGACAGCAGGTGGGCCGCCCTGATCCGCGGGGTGGACGAGTTCGACCCGGGATTCTTCCGGCTCTCGCCGCTGGAGGCGGAGGCCATGGACCCGCAGCAGCGCCTCTTCCTCCAGGAGGCGTGGAAGGCGCTGGAGGACGCCGGTCACGGCGCGGGCGGCACCGACCGGCCGAACGAGCGCGGCACCCGCGACTGCGGGGTGTTCGTGGGCTGCGGCGCCGGCGACTACCAGGACCTCCTGGCGGCGGCCGGACAGGCCGACACCGGGCACGCCTTCCTCGGCTCCTCGCCGTCCGTGCTGGCCGCGCGCATCTCCTACTTCCTCGACCTGACCGGCCCCACCCTGGCCGTCGACACCGCCTGTTCCTCCTCCCTCACCGCCGTCCACCTGGCCTGCGAGAGCCTGCGCCGCGGTGAGTGCCGCACGGCCCTCGCCGGCGGCGTCGCCCTGATGCTCACTCCGCGCCTGCACATCCGCTGCAGCAACGCCGGAATGCTGTCCCCGACCGGCACCAGCGCCCCCTTCGACGCGCGCGCCGACGGCATCGTGCTCGGCGAGGGCGTCGGCGTGGTCGTACTGAAGCCGCTGGCCCAGGCAGTGGCGGACGGTGACCACATCCACGGCGTCATCAAGGCCACCGGCGTCAACGGCGACGGCCGCACCAACGGCATGACCGCGCCCAGCGCCGCCGCCCAGACCGAACTGCTGCGCCGTGTGCACCGCGCGGCCGGCGTCACCGGCGCGGACATCGGGCTCGTCGAGGCCCACGGCACCGGCACCTCGCTCGGCGACCCCATCGAGGTGAAGGCGCTCCAGGACGCGTTCCGCACCGACGGCGACCTCCCCGCGGAGCCGCCCGTGCTCGGTTCGGTCAAGGCCAACATCGGCCACACCACCATGGCCGCCGGCATCGCCGGGCTGCTGAAGATCCTGCTGGCGCTGCGGCACCGACGGCTCCCGCCCACCCCGCACTTCACCGAGAGCAACCCCGAGATCGACTTCTCCCGGGGCCCCTTCCGCGTTCTCGCCCACACCGACACCTGGCGCCCCGGCCCCACGGGCACGCGGATCGCCACCCTCAGCAGCTTCGGATTCAGCGGCACCAACGCGCACGCCGTCATCGCCGAGGCCCCGGCCCGCAACTCCGCCCCCGACGGAACCGGCCGGGCCTGTCTGATCCCCGTCTCGGCACGCGACCAGGACGCCCTGGAACGGATCGTCACCCGCCTCGCCGACGCCCTCGGCGCCGAGGACGCACCGGCGCCCGCCCTCGCCGACGTCGCCTTCACCCTGGGCGTCGGCCGCACCCACTTCCCACTGCGCGCCGCGTTCGTCGTACGGGACCGCGCCGAGCTCGTCCGCGCCCTGCGCGCGGCCGCGGGCCGCGCGGCGCCGTACACGCACACACCGGCGACCGGCGAGTCCGAACTCCGGCGTCTGGCCGAGTCGTACGTGCACGGCGGCGCCGTCGACTGGGCGGCCCTGCACCCGCCCGGCAGCGCCCGCCGGACGCCGCTGCCCGCCTATCCCTTCGCGCCGGACCGGCACTGGGTGTCCGGCGGCCGACCGGACACCGGCACCCCGCGCCCGCCCGCGGACCCCGGCACGCTGACCCAGGCCCTCGGCCCGCACGACCGCGTCGTGTCCGACCACCGGCTGGCCGGCCGCGCCGTGCTGCCGGGGGTCGCCGGCCTGTCGCTCGCCGTACGCGCCGCCGCGCGGCACGGGATCACCGGGCCCGTGCGCGTCTCGCAGGTGCAGTGGCTGCGCCCGGTCGACGCGGCCGTCGCCCGTGACGTCCGGGTCACGACCGAGGAGCATCCGGCGGGCGGACTGATCTTCGAACTGACGGGCGGCGACGCGGAGCGGACGCCGTGCGCCCGGGGCCGCGTACAGCCCTTCACCGACGAGGGCGGGGCGCCGGGCCGGGTCCCCGTCGGGGAGGTGCGCGACCGCTGTCCCTCCTGGCATCCGGGGGAGGACCTGTACGCCGCCTTCGCCGCCGGAGGTCTCGTCTACGGGCCCGCCTACCAGGCCCTGGAGGGGGTGTGGGCCGGCGCCGACGAGGCGCTCGGCGTGCTGCGCGCCCCGGGCACACCGGTGGGCGAGGAGTCGTCCTGGCCCCTCGACCCGGCCGTCCTGGACGCTGCCCTGCAGACCCTCACCACGCTGGCCCGCGACACCGGCGGCGCCCCGCTCGTCCCCTTCGCGCTGCGGGCGCTGGAGGTGCGGGCCCCGCTGCCGAGGCGCGGCTGCGCCCACGCGACACGGGACGGCGCCACGTTCACCGTACGGGTGACGGACCCCGAGGGCCGCGTGTGCGCGTCCTTCCTGGGCGTGGCGCTGCGGCCGCTGCCGGTGGCGGCCGCAGCGGGTGATCGGGCGTCCGGACCGCCGAAGACCGAGATCCTCGTCCCGCGCCTGCGGGACGCCGGGCCCGTGGACCGGGCGGCGCTCCCGGACGGGCGGACGACCTGGGTGTTCCACACGTCCGCCGCCCGGCCCCTCGCCGAGGCCCTGGCGGGCGCGGGGGAGCCGGTGACCGCGATCGCCCTTCCGGCCGACGGCGCCGCACCGTTCGAGGCGCCCGACGGTGTGCCCGACACGGTCTACTGGCTCGCCCTGCACGACCCCGCCGAGGCCGTGCCCGAACAGGCCCCCGACGCGGCCACGCTGGGCCTGTTCCGGCTGCTGAGGACGCTGCTCGCCCGCGGAGCCGGGAGCCGGCGGCTCACCTTGAAGGTGGCCCTGTGCGGCGCGGTCGCCGACGACGAGCGGGGACCCGCGCAGCCGCACAGCGCCGGTCTGATCGGGCTGACCCGGTCGGCCGCCGCCGAGTACCCCAAGTGGCGTGCGGGCTGTGTCGACCTGCCGCCGCAGCCCTCCTCACCGGCAGAGCAGGCGGACCGGCTGACGGCCGAACCCTGCACGGAACCCCTCGTCGTCCTGCGCGGCGCCCGCCGACTGGTGCGCAGGCTGGCCCCGGCGCCGGCGCGGCAGGCGGCCGCCACGGGCCACACGTTCCGCGACGGCGGTGCGTATGTCGTGATCGGCGGCACGGGAGGCGTCGGCACGGCGCTCGCCCGCCACCTGGCCCGAACCCACCACGCGCGTCTGGTACTGGTCGGCCGCCGCCCGCAGGACGACACCGTGCGTGCGCGGCTGGCCGAACTCGACGCGCTGGGCGGGCAGACCGTCTACGTGCGCGGCGACGTCTCCGATCCGGCCGACGCACGGCGGATCGTCGCCGAGGCACGCGACCGGGTGGGCCGCGTCGACGGTGTCTTCCACAGCGCGCTGGTGCTGCGCGACCGCACGCTCGCGACCATGGACGAGGACGCCTTCCTGAACGTCCTGACGGTGAAGACGAACGGTCTGGTGGCGCTGGCCGCCGCGCTCGAGGACGAGCCGCCCGGTTTCCTGGCCTGCTTCTCCTCGGCGATCTCCTTCACCGACGCACCGGGACAGGCCAACTACGCGGCCGCCAGCACGTTCGAGGACGCCTTCGCCGGGCACCTGCGCGAGCGGTCCTTCCCCGCCCTCGTGGTCAACTGGGGCTTCTGGGGCAGCGTCGGCGCAGTCGCGCAGGAGCACCGCGTCGAGCGGTTCGCCGAGCTCGGCATCGGGTCGCTGGAGCCCGCCGAGGGCATCGAGGCGCTGACCGGCGTCCTCGGGGCCGGCCTCGCCCAGGCGGTCGTCGTGAAGGGCGCCCCGCACGGACTCGCCCTCCTCGGCGCCGAACCGGACGACTCCGCGGACCCCCTGGCGCGGTCCCGCGCCGGATTCGCCGAGCTGGAGCGGCTCGCCGCGACCCTGCTGCGGGCACGGCTGCTCGGCACGGACGGCTCTCCCGACGCCGTCCTGGCACGGTGGACCGGCCGGCATCCCGAGAAGAGCGCCGGCGGGCGGCTGCTCCAGGCCGTCGCGGCCCTGCTGCGCAGGTCCGGACACGACGGCGTCGGCGAGCAGGAGCTGGTCGCTCGCCATCCGGCCATGCGCCCGCACGTCACCCTGCTGCGGCGCTGTGTCGACGCCCTGCCCGAAGTGCTCGACGGCTCCCGCCCGCCCACGGACGTGCTCTTCCCGGGCGGATCCGTGGATCTGGTCGAATCCGTGTACCGGGGGCAGCCGCTGTCCGATCACCACCACCGGCTCATGGCGGCCGAGACCGTGGCCGCCCTGAGGCGCCACCGGCCGGCCGACGGCCCCGCCCGACCGCTGCGGATCCTGGAGATCGGCGCGGGGACGGGGGCGGGCACGACGTTCGTCCTCGACGCTCTCGACGAGGCCCTGCGCGCAACGGACGACCTCCCGCCGGTGTCGTACACCTACACGGACGTCTCGCCCGCCTTCCTCGCACACGGCGAGCGGGAGTTCGGGCCAGGCCGCCCCTACCTGTCCTTCCGCACCCTCGACATCGAACGCCCCTCCGCGGCACAGCACTTCACCCCGCACGGGTACGACCTGGTCCTCGCCACCAACGTGCTGCACGCCACGGCCGACATCGGGCGGACGCTGGCGCATGTGCGCGAGCTGGTGGCGCCCGGGGGCAGCGTGCTGGTCAACGAGGTCACCCGGACCTCCGACTTCCTCACCCTCACCTTCGGACTGACGCCCGGCTGGTGGGCCTTCCAGGACGCGGAGCGCAGGCTCCCGCACGCGCCCCTGCTGGGACCGGACCAGTGGCGCCGGGCGCTGACCGAAAGCGGCTTCGGGCCGGTCCGGACGCTGGGCGCGCCGGGTACTCCCGTGGAGCGCCTGGACCAGTGTGTGTTCGTGGCCGGGGCGGCCTCGGGGCCGGTCGCGGCGGCCGCCGCGACCGACGGCGCCCGGGTGCGCGCGTATGTACGCGATGTCTTCGCCGAGGTGCTGAAGTTCGATCCCGACGCGCTCGCGGACGAGGTCACCTTCGAGAACTACGGGGTCGATTCGCTGGTCAGCCTGCGCATCATCAACCGTTTCGAGGACGACCTCGGGGAACTGCCCGCGACGCTGCTGTTCGAGAAGCTGACGATCGCGCAGCTGGCGGATCACTTCGCCGACGAACACGGTCCCGCCGTCGCCGCGTTGCTCGCCCCGGCGCCCGCGCACCCGCACACGCCGTCCGCCGCGCCGCCGGCCGCGGAGGAGCCGTCCGCCGCGCTGCCGTCCGCCGTTGGCCCGTCGTCCATGTCATCGGCAGGGGGGATGCCGTCCGCGGCGGCTTCGCCCCCCGTGGCGTCGGCCTCCGTGACGCCGCGTCCGGATCCCGTGCCGCCGCCGGCGCCCGCCGCCTCCCGCGACATCGCCGTCATCGGGGTCAGCGGCCGCTACCCGGGCGCACCCGACCTGGACACGTTCTGGACCAACCTCGCCGCCGGCACGGCATCGTTCAGCGAGGTGCCGGCCGAACGCTGGGACTGGCGGCCGACGTTCGACGCCCGTCGCGGCACACCCCAGCACACGTACAGCCGTTGGGGGGCCTTCCTGGACGGCATCGACCGGTTCGACCCCGCGTTCTTCGGCATTCTGGGCCGCGACGCCGCGCACATCGACCCGCAGGAACGCCTGTTCCTGGAGACGGCCTGGAACCTGCTGGAGGAGAACGGCCACCTCGGCCCGGAGACCCACGAGCCGGAAACCGGCGTCTTCGTCGGGGTCATGTACGGCACCTACGGGCAGCTCGCGGCCACCGGCTGGCCGCAGGGCCGGCTGTCCGGCGCGCATTCGGCGCACTGGTCGGTCGCCAACCGGGTGTCGTACTTCTTCGACTTCCAGGGCCCCAGCATCTCCGTGGACAGCGCCTGCTCGTCCTCGCTCACCGCCGTCCACCTGGCCTGCGAGAGCCTGCGGCGCGGCGAGTGCCGTACCGCCGTGGCCGGTGGCGTGAGCCTGATCCTGCACCCCGCCCACCATGTGTCGCTGAGCGCCCTCAACATGCTGTCCGCCGACGGCAGATGCAAGGTGTTCGACGCCGGCGCCGACGGTTTCGTGCCCGGCGAGGGCGTCGGCGCCGTCCTGCTCAAACCGCTCGACCGCGCCGTCGCCGACGGGGACCGGATCTGGGCCGTGATCAAGGGCGGCGCCATGAACGCCGGCGGAAAGACCGGCGGGTACACCGTGCCCAACCCCAACGCGCAGGCCGCCCTGATCCGCCGCGTCCTGGAGAACTCCGGCGTGCCGCCCGAGACCGTGTCGTACGTCGAGTGCCACGGCACCGGCACCGCCCTGGGCGACCCGATCGAGATCGCGGCGCTCGGCAAGGCCCTCGGCGCCGGCCGGCCGCGCCCCTGCCTGGTGGGCTCCGTCAAGTCCAACATCGGGCACCTCGAAGGCGCGGCGGGCATCGCCGGACTGACCAAGCTGCTGCTTCAGTTGCGGCACCGCCGGCTCGCGCCGTGCGCCAACCTCGACCTGGTCAACCCCCGGATCGACTTCGAGGCGACGGCACTGGAACCGGTCCGGTCGCTCACCGAGTGGCCCGCCCGGCCCGACGGCGGCCCGCGCCGGGCCGGCGTCAGCTCGTTCGGCGCGGGCGGCGCCAACACCCACCTGATCCTCGAGGAGTACACCCGGCCGGACGAGACCGCCCCGCGAGCCCCCGGACCTCAGGTCTTCCTGCTGTCGGCGCGGTCTGCCGAACGCCTGCGGGCCTACGCCCGCCGCGTCGCCGACCACCTCGCCACTGCGGGCGGCGCCGCGACCACGCCGGCCTCGCTCGCCCGGACCAGCCAGACCGGCCGCCGCCACTTCCCGGAACGGCTGGCGGTGGTCTGCGCCGACACGGAACGGCTCGCCGTCCTGCTCCGCTCCTACGCCGACACCGGCCGCGCCGAGGACCCCGGCCTCGTCGTCGGCAGGGCCGCCCCCGGCCAGGGCGGCCTGCGCCACGGTCCCGACTCCGCCCTGCTGCGGGACGCCCGCGCGACGGACCCGGCGCCGGCCCTCGCCCGGCTCGCCAGGGGCTGGACCGTCGGGGACGACGTCGACTGGGCCGCTCTGTGGGAGGGGCGCGAGGTACCGCGCGTGCCGTATCCGACGTATCCCTTCGAACGGACGCGGCACTGGCTGGAGACCGGGGTGGCGGACCCGACCATGGGGGGCCCGGCCGCGCAACTCCCCGTCCGGGACGCAGATCCGGGTTCCAGCACCCTGTACCGCCTCGTCCCCGCCCTGGAGCCGTGTCCCCTGGACGCGTCCACGGTGGCTGAGCCCCCTCGCCGGGTCCTGCTGCTCGGGCCGGACTCACCGGTGCGCCGCGCCCTGGCCGACGAGTTCGTCCGCAGGGGCGCCGACTGCCTCCGGCCGGGCGTGGGCGAGCCCGGCACGGACAAGGACGTGCCGCCCACCCCCGACGACCTGCGCCGGTTCGTGGACGGGCTCGCCGAACGCGACCGGCTGCCCGAGGCACTCGTCCTGGCCTGCCCGCCGGACGCCGGACCGCCCGGACCGGACACCGTCGCCGACGACCTCGACGCCGGACCGCACCTGCTCCTGTGGACGGCGGCGGCTCTGCTCGCCCGCGACCGGCGAGTTCGGCTGCGCACGGCAGTGACGCACGGGCCCGCCCGACGGCAGCCGCAGTTCTCCGCGACCGGCGCCCTGCTCAAGTCGCTCGCGCTGGAGCACAGCGGCTGCACCGCGGTGACCATCGGCTTCGAGACGTACGAGGAGGCGGCCGGCGAGAGCGCCACGGCGGCCCGGATCGCGGCCGTCGTCGCCGACGAACTGGAGCGCACCGGCAGCGGCGTCACCGAGCTCCACCACGACCGCGACGGCCGGCGCCGTCTTCGGCTGCTGGCCGAGCGGCCCGCGCCGACCGGGACACCGGACGCGCCGCTGCCGGTCCGCCCCGGCGGCACCTATCTCGTCACCGGCGGCGCGGGCGCCCTCGGCCGGATCCTCGGCGGGTTCCTCGCCGACGCCGATCCCGTCAACCTGGTGCTCGCCGGACGATCGCCGCTCGACGAGGAGATCGAACGGCGCACGGCGCAGCTGTGGCGCGGCGGCAGCACCGTCTGGTACCGGCAGACCGACCTCGGCTCGGCGTCGGACGTCGCCGGACTGATCGCCGACATCCGCACCCGCTACGGCGCCCTGAACGGCATCGTCCACGCGGCCGGTGTGCACCGTGACGCCCGCGCCGTCCTCAAGACCGCCGGGGAGACGGCCGAGGTGTTCGGCCCCAAGGTGGCCGGCACGGTGCTGTTGGACCACGCCACCCGCGACGAGGATCTCGACTTCTACGTCCTGTGCGCCTCGCTGGTGGGGGAGACGGGCAACCTGGGGCAGACCGACTACGCCTACGCCAACGCCTTCCAGCTGGACTTCGCCGAGAGCCGGGAGCGGCTGCGCGAACGCGGCGAGCGTTCGGGACGCACCGTGGCGATCGGCTGGCCCCTGTGGGAGGACGGCGGCATGGACGTCGACGACGCCACCCGCCGGCTGTTCGCCCAGCGCTGGTCGATGACGCCGCTGCGCACCGACACCGGCATCGCGGTCTTTCGCGCCGCCCTGACCGGAACCGACACACGGTGGCTGCCGGTGGAACGGGCCGCGTCCCCGGCCACGCCGGCGGCGGCCCCGCCCGATCCGTCCTACGAAGGCGAAGAGGAGGCACGTACGGACACCACGACCGGCGCGCGACACCCGGACACCGACGCGCTGAGCAGTGCGGTACGGCGTCAACTGCGCGCCTTCACCGCCGAGTTCCTGATGGTCGACCCGGACGAGGTGGACACCTCCGTCGAGCTCATGGACCTCGGCTTCGACTCCATCTCGCTGAGCGAGCTGATCGTCCGCGTCAACGACCACTACGGACTCGAACTGCTGCCGACGGTCCTGTTCGAACACCCCACGCTGGACGACGTCGCCGCCTGTCTGAGCGCGGAGCATCCGGCGCAGGTCGGCGCCGCGCACCGGCCGGGCGGGGAGCCTGCCGCGGAGGCGGGCACCGTACACCCGCCGCCGACGGAGGCGCCCGTGCCCGCGCCGGCGCCCGCGCCCGTCGCGCCCCG
>NZ_MJAJ01000032.1 GCF_001746365.1 Streptomyces sp. LUP30 | reverse complement strand
CCACACGCCCAGCCCGACGCCGAGCGCGGCGACCAGCCCGCCCGCCAGCAGCGCCCGCGGCGCCACCGTCCGGTGCGGCCCGCGCCGCGGTCCGCGCTGCGGCTCTGTCTTCGGCGCCGGGCGCCGATGCCTGTGCCTGCTCACCCCGCCAACCGTACGACCCTCATCCCGCAGAAGCGCGTCGAAGACCGCGCGATGGGGTCTACGACACGTTCTGAAACTCTCCCGTTCGAGTGAAATTCGGGCGTCCGTCAGACACGTACTGACCACTCTCGATAACGTAGCGACACATCTTTCACTGCATCCCCTGCCACATCACACGTGACGCGAGGATCCACGCTGCCTGCGCACCCTCTCTCCCCTCTCTCCGGCTGCCTCGCCATACCGGCGCAGACCCGGACCTCACCCGCGCCCGCGCCCCTGCTCGACGGCTTCAACACCGCCCCCGTCGACGAGGCGCACCGCACGCTCCTCGCCTGTCTGCGCAGCCTCAGCTGGGCCCGCCGTATCGCCGACCACCGCCCCTATCCGACCCTCGACGCGCTCCTGGCCGCGTCGGACGAGGCGGCATACGACCTGACCTCGGGCGATCTGACGGAGGCGCTGGCCGCGGAGACCCTTCCCGCCCTGCCGGCGGACGCGTACGGCGCGGCCCACACGGCCCTGAGCGCCGCCCACGCGGCCTATGAGGCCCGCTTCGGGCACGCCTTCGTCATCAGCCTGGCGGCCGTCCCGCCGGACGAGCGCCTGGACCACGTCCTGGAAGGCATCCGGTCACGATTGGCGAACGATCCCGAGGACGAACGGGTGGTGGCGGCGGAGGAGCTGCGCCGCCTCGGAAAGGCGCGGCTGGTGAGCTGCTTCAGGGGCCCGGGGGTGTGATCCGTGCGGCAGCGCTGCCGGGTGCGGGCGGCCATGGCGGATCCCCACAGGGCGCGTAACCCCGCAATCCGGGGCAGACGGCCGCACAACGCCCGCCGCGAGCCGGGAACGCTCACCCATACGCGTGCCACTTTGATCACACCGGTAGGCCCGGCGTAAGCCCAGCGCCAGGGCATCGCTACGATGCTGGGGGCCGGTGGACCGTACCCGGCCGGGCCCGTCCGACGCCGAAGCCGGCAGGCCCCAATCCCCGCTCCCGGAGGGTTCTTCCGTGCCGGCTGGAACGCTGTACCGCGGCCGGGAAGGAATGTGGTCCTGGGTGGCTCATCGAGTCACCGGCGTCCTCATCTTCTTCTTCCTGTTCGTCCACGTGCTCGACACCGCGCTCGTGCGTGTCTCCCCCGAGGACTACGACAAGGTCGTAGCCACCTACAAGACCCCGATCGTCGCGCTGCTGGAGTACGGCCTCGTCGCCGCCATCCTCTTCCACGCGCTCAACGGTCTGCGCGTCATCGCCGTCGACTTCTGGTCGAAGGGCCCGCGCTACCAGAAGCAGATGCTCTGGAGCGTCGTCGGCCTGTGGCTCGTGCTGATGCTCGGGGCGATCTACCCCGTTCTCGGGCACGCCGCTCGTGAACTGTTCGGGAGCTGACACCGATGGCCACCACTGAATCCACCGCAGCCGGGATCGGCCCCGTCGAGGACGGCTCGTTCTACAACGTCGACAACCCGGCGCCCGTCATCGAGGCCCCGCGCCAGCGCACGAGGAAGACCCCGAAGTCCACCCGGGGCAACTTCGAGATGGGCGCGTGGCTGTTCATGCGCCTGTCCGGCGTCGTACTGGTCGTCCTGGTCCTGGGCCACCTGCTGATCCAGCTCGTCCTGGACGGCGGCGTCTCCAAGATCGGCTTCGCCTTCGTGGCCGGACGCTGGGCCTCCCCGTTCTGGCAGGTCTGGGACCTGCTGATGCTGTGGCTCGCGATGCTGCACGGCGCGAACGGTCTGCGCACGGTCGTCAACGACTACGCGGAGCGCGCGAACACCCGGCTCTGGCTGAAGGGCCTGCTCTACACCGCCACGGTGTTCACCATCCTGCTGGGCACGCTGGTGATCTTCACCTTCGACCCGAACATCCGCTAGGCACGGGGTTGCGAGAATCATGAAGATCCACAAGTACGACACCGTCATCGTCGGCGCCGGCGGCGCCGGTATGCGCGCCGCCATCGAGTCGACGAAGCGCAGCCGCACCGCCGTGCTGACCAAGCTCTACCCCACCCGCTCCCACACGGGCGCGGCGCAGGGCGGCATGGCCGCCGCGCTCGCCAACGTGGAGGAGGACAACTGGGAGTGGCACACCTTCGACACGGTCAAGGGCGGTGACTACCTGGTCGACCAGGACGCCGCGGAGATCCTGGCGAAGGAGGCCATCGACTCCGTCCTCGACCTGGAGAAGATGGGCCTGCCGTTCAACCGGACGCCCGACGGCACGATCGACCAGCGCCGCTTCGGCGGCCACAGCCGCAACCACGGCGAGGCCCCGGTCCGCCGGTCCTGCTACGCGGCCGACCGCACCGGTCACATGATCCTGCAGACGCTGTACCAGAACTGTGTGAAGGAGGGCGTGGAGTTCTACAACGAGTTCTACGTCCTCGACCAGCTGATCACCGAGGTCGACGGCGTCAAGCGGTCGGCCGGCGTCGTGGCGTACGAGCTCGCCACCGGCGAGATCCACGTCTTCCAGGCGAAGGCCGTGATCTACGCCTCGGGCGGCTGCGGCAAGTTCTTCAAGGTGACGTCGAACGCGCACACCCTGACCGGTGACGGCCAGGCAGCCGTGTACCGGCGCGGGCTGCCGCTGGAGGACATGGAGTTCTTCCAGTTCCACCCGACCGGCATCTGGCGCATGGGCATCCTGCTGACGGAGGGCGCCCGCGGTGAGGGCGGCATCCTCCGCAACAAGGACGGCGAGCGCTTCATGGAGAAGTACGCGCCGGTCATGAAGGACCTGGCGTCGCGTGACGTCGTGTCCCGGTCCATCTACACGGAGATCCGGGAGGGCCGCGGCTGCGGTCCCGAGGGCGACCACGTCTACCTGGACCTCACCCACCTCCCGCCGGAGCAGCTGGACGCGAAGCTCCCGGACATCACCGAGTTCGCACGCACGTACCTCGGCATCGAGCCCTACACGGACCCGATCCCGATCCAGCCCACCGCGCACTACGCGATGGGCGGCATCCCGACGAACGTCGAGGGTGAGGTCCTCAGCGACAACACCACGGTGGTCCCGGGCCTGTACGCGGCCGGCGAGGTCGCCTGTGTGTCGGTGCACGGCGCCAACCGCCTGGGCACGAACTCGCTGCTGGACATCAACGTGTTCGGCAAGCGGGCCGGCATCGCCGCCGCCGAGTACTCCCAGAAGGCGGACTACGTCGAGCTGCCGGAGAACCCGGCCGAGCTGGTCGTCGCCCAGGTGGAGCGGCTGCGGGCGTCGACGGGCACCGAGCGGGTGTCGGTCCTGCGCCGCGAGCTGCAGGAGACCATGGACGCGAACGTCATGGTGTTCCGCACGGAGCAGACGATCAAGACGGCGGTCGAGAAGATCGCCGAGCTGCGCGAGCGGTACAAGAACGTGTCGATCCAGGACAAGGGCAAGCGGTTCAACACGGACCTGCTGGAGGCCGTCGAACTGGGCAACCTGCTGGACCTGGCCGAGGTCATGGCGGTCTCCGCGCTGGCCCGCAAGGAGTCCCGCGGCGGTCACTACCGCGAGGACTACCCCAACCGCGACGACGTCAACTTCATGCGCCACACCATGGCGTACCGCGAGGTGGGCGACGACGGCACCGAGACGGTCCGTCTCGACTACAAGCCGGTCGTCCAGACCCGCTACCAGCCGATGGAGCGTAAGTACTGATGGCAACCCCGACCCTCGACAAGGCGGACGCGGCCGGCGCCCCCGAGCCCGGCTTCGCCGACTCCCCGTACATCACGGTCACCCTCCGCGTGCGCCGCTTCAACCCCGAGGTCTCGGCCGAGGCGGTCTGGGAAGACTTCCAGCTGGAGATCGACCCGAAGGAGCGTGTCCTCGACGCCCTCCACAAGATCAAGTGGGACGTCGACGGCACCCTCACCTTCCGCCGTTCCTGCGCCCACGGCATCTGCGGCTCGGACGCGATGCGGATCAACGGCAAGAACCGTCTGGCGTGCAAGACGCTGATCAAGGACATCAACCCCGCGAAGCCGATCACGGTCGAGCCCATCAAGGGCCTGACGGTCCTGAAGGACCTGGTCGTCGACATGGAGCCGTTCTTCCAGGCGTACCGGGACGTGATGCCCTTCCTGATCACGAAGGACACCAACGAGCCGACGCGCGAGCGCTTCCAGACCGCGGAGGACCGCGAGCGGTTCGACGACACCACCAAGTGCATCCTGTGCGCGGCGTGCACGTCGTCCTGCCCGGTGTTCTGGAACGACGGGCAGTACTTCGGCCCGGCGGCGATCGTCAACGCCCACCGCTTCATCTTCGACTCGCGTGACGAGGCGGGCGAGCAGCGGCTGGAGATCCTGAACGACAAGGACGGCGTCTGGCGCTGCCGTACGACGTTCAACTGCACGGACGCCTGCCCGCGTGGCATCGAGGTCACGAAGGCGATCCAGGAGGTGAAGCGGGCGCTGATCACGCGCCGCTTCTGACGCCGACCTCCGGCATGTCGTTCCGAGGGCCCCGCTTCCCGGTTTCCACCGGGAAGCGGGGCCTTCGGCGTGCCTGTGCCACGATCGGGTGAACGTGATCAAGAAGGACATCGGGACGCCGTCCGGCCTACGATGATGCTCTCGACACCAGCCCCGAGGAGGCACGCGATGTCCGCTGCATCCGTCGAGCAGCCCTACGCCGACGAGCCGTTCTCACTGACGGCCATCGCCGACGAGATCATGGAGCGTCATCCGGGCTACCGCGTCGAGATCATCAGAGGCCACCTCCTCGTGACACCGTCACCGGATGCCCCGCACGCCCGCGCCCTGACCCAGCTCATGATTCCCTTCATCGCTGCCGGGTTGCACGGCACGGAGACCGAGGTCCTGCAGAACGTCGGGCTGTGGCTGCCGACGGGCGCGGAGGACTACGCCATTCCCGACCTCGTGATCGTCGACGCCGACATCGACGACCACTTCGTGGAGAACAACGCGTACGACCCCGGCTGCTTCCGCCTGGTCCTGGAAGTCACCTCGGGGAACTGGAAGGACGACCTCAGGACGAAGGTCGCCGCGTACGCCCAGGCGAAGGTGCCCGTCTACGTCGTCGTCGACCGCAAGCACCAGCGCGTCCACGTCCTCACCGAGCCGGTCGTGGGCGGCTACGACAACCACCAGTTCTACGCGCCCGGCCAGTCCGTCACGCTGCCCGACGTCATCGGCGCCAAGGTCACCCTGGAGGCCGCCGAGATCCTCGCGGCCGGCCGCCCCAAGAAGAGCGAGTGAGCCGGGCTCACCACGACGCGTACCACTCCGGGTCGTCGCCGAGGCGGCGGCGCAGGTAGTCCTCCAGGCCGTTCGCGACCCAGCGGCGGCTGTCGCTCTCGTGGTCCCAGAGGAAGACGTCCGGTCGCTGCGGCTTGACGACGCAGGCGAACAGGTCGCCGCCGCCGCTCTCGCCGAAGAGCAGCAGGGGATCGAAGGGCATGTAGAGGTCGCGGAAGTCGGCCGAGCTCCTGAACTCCAGGTTGCGGCCCATCACTTCGCCGACGGAGCAGACGAGCGCGAACCCGTGTTCGTCGTGCGCGCCGTCCGCGACCCGCCAGAAGTCCTTGAGCGGGGCCGGAAGCGGGTGCCCCAGCACGGCCTCGGCCGCCCGCATTTCCTCCTCGCATCCGGGTCCGCCGAACTTGACGTCGGCGGAGAGCGAGGAGATGAGATCGATCCACATGCGGCCATCTTTCACGGATCCGCCCGCCGCACAAGCCCTTTCGTCCGCTGCCCGCCCGTTGTCCGTCCGCTGCCTGCCCGCTGCCCGTCCGCTGTCCGTGCGCTGCTTCGTCCCCCGCCCGGGTGACCCCCTGGTCAGGTCCTGCCGGGCGACCGTGCGTCCGTACCTAATCTGACTGCATGTCAGACGACCAGTCGTACGAGCTGCTCGGGTTCGACAACGTGCTGCTGCCGGTCGGGAACCTCGGCGAAGCCGTGGGGTTCTACGAGCGGGCGGGATTCACGGTGGCGTTCCGGTTCGACGAGGGCGGCATCGCGTCACTGAGGGTCGGGGGCGAGACCCCCGGCGTGCTGCTGCGGCAGGAGGAGGCCCTGGGGCACCGGCCGCCGCCGTGGCCGGCCACGCGCGTGTGGCTGGAGGTGGCGGACGCGCGGGCGACGGCCGGGCGGCTGGCCGAGGCCGGCATCTCGCCGCTCGACGCGCCGTTCGCCGTGGCCACCGGATGGACGGTCGAGATCGCCGACCCGTGGGGGAACGTCCTGGGCTTCACGGACTACTCCAAGCGCCCGGAGCTGGGCAGGCGTTAGAGGCCGCCCGCCCCAACCGACCCCTCTGTTGAACGTGTTCAAAAACAGCGCTAGAGTCGTCCTCGACAGCGTTTTGAACGCGTTCAAGAAAAAGGTGGGGAACATGGACCGCACGGTCATCGCCTACGTCATCTACCTGTTCGTCAGCATCGGTCTGACGATCTGGGTGGCCAGGACCCTCAGCCGCAACGGGCGGGTCTTCCTCGCCGACGTGCTCCAGGGCGACGACAAGCTCGCCGACGCCGTCAACCACCTCTTGGTGGTCGGCTTCTACCTCGTCAACCTCGGCTTCGTCGCCCTCTATCTGAGCGGCGACGACACCATCGAGGACACCCGGGGCGTCTTCGAGGCCCTGTCGACGAAGGTGGGCGTGGTGCTGCTGGTGCTCGGGGCGATGCACCTGGCCAACGTGTACGTGCTGAACCGGATCCGGCGGCGCGGGGTCATGGAGCGCGAGCAGGTTCCGCCGGTCGCCCCGCAGGGGTGGACGGCTCCGTCGGCGCCCGCGACCGGGGCGTGAGCACCATGACGGCCCACGAGGCCGCCCAGGCCGACCGGGACGCCCGCCGCGTCCCGGTCCGCCGGCTCACCGTCCTCCACGACACCGCGTGCTCGCTGTGCGCGTTCCTGAGCGACTGGCTGCGCCGGCAGCCGCAGCTGGTGCCGCTGGAGTTCGTGCCGGCGGGCTCCGCCGAGGCCTGCGCCCGCTACCCCGGCCTCGACCATCGCGCCACCCTCGACGAGATCACCGTCGTCGGCGACGCCGGCCAGGTCTACCAGGGGGCCGCCGCCTGGATCGTCACCCTGTGGGCGCTGCGTGAGCACCGCCCGCTGGCCCACCGGCTGGCCACCCCGGCCGGGGCCAAGGTCGCGCGGGCCGCCGTGCTCTCCGCCGCGAAGTGGCGGCAGGGACACCAGCGCGGCCCCGGCTGGGGCGGGGGCGTCTACCGCCGCGACGACGGGTGGACGTACGACCCGTTCACGGGCTGGACCCATCGCCCGCCCACCTGTGCCGACGGCCATTGCGCCACTGACTAGGCTCTCGTTCCGTGCCCGCTGACAACGACGGCCCCGCCGAGGCCGCTCCCCCGCCCCCGTCCCGCGAGGGCGCTCCCGCGTCCAAGTCCGAGCAGACGCGCGCGCTGATCCTGGAGACCGCGATGCGGTTGTTCCAGGAGCGCGGCTACGACCGGACGACGATGCGGGCCATCGCCCAGGAGGCCGGTGTCTCGGTCGGCAACGCGTACTACTACTTCGCCGGCAAGGAGCACCTGATCCAGGGCTTCTACGACCGGCTGGCCGCGGAGCACCGGGAGGCCGTCCGGGACATCCTGGCGCGGGAGACGAGCCTGGAGGCACGGCTGGCGGGGGTGCTGCGGACCTGGCTCGACGTGGCGCGGCCGTACCACGAGTTCGCCGTCCAGTTCTTCAAGAACGCGGCGGACCCGGACAGTCCGCTCAGCCCGTTCTCCGCCGAGTCGGAGCCCGCGCGCGTGCAGGCCATCGCCGTCCACCGGGAGGTCCTCGAGGGCTCGAAGGCCAAGGTGCCGGAGGAGCTGCGGGAGGTGCTGCCGGAGTTGATGTGGCTCTCGCAGATGGGCCTCGTCATGTACTGGATCTACGACCGCACGGAAGGACGCGAGCGCAGTTACCGGCTGGCCGGGCGGGGTGCGCGGCTGACCGCGCGAGGGGTGGCGCTGGCCCGGTTCCGGATCCTGCGGCCGCTCGTGCTGGAGGTGCACGAGCTGTTCACGGACTTCCTCCCGGGCATGACCAACGCCCTGCCCGACCCCGCCGGGAGGGCTCCGAGGAAGGGAGCCGCCGAGGGTGAGGACGGGCCGGGCGAGAAGAGGGGCGACGAAGGCGACGGGGCCGCCGGGGTGTAGACCACGGCGGCCCCGTCGCCGTTCAGTTCACGGCGTCCAGTTCGTCCTCGGTGAGTTCGACGTCGTAGACCAGCGGCTCCGCGGCGACCGTCACCTGCCGGGCGTGGGAGGCCGACGAGGCGGCGGTCGTCGCCAGCAGATACGTTCCCGGGCCCGGCACCGAGAGGACGTAGGAGCCGTCGGCGAGGGAGGTCACGCGGTCCAGCCGCCGGCCGCCCTTCGTCATGAGGGTCATCGTCGCGCCCTCGACCGGGTCGCCGGCCGCGTCCCGGACGAAGCCGTGGACGGCGGAGGCGGGGCCGCCGTCGGCCCCGGTGGGCGCCTCGTGCGGCTCGTCCTCCTTCGGCTCCACCGCCAGATGCGGCAGCCGCCGCTCCAGCCACCGCGGCAGCCACCAGTTGGAGTCGCCGAGCAGGTGCATCGCGGCCGGGACGAGGGCGGTGCGCAGGACGAACGCGTCCAGGGCGACGGCCGCCGCGAGCCCGACGCCCGCCGTCGCCGCGCCCGAGTCGCCGCTGAGCACGAACGCGAGGAACACGCAGACCATGATCAGGGCGGCCGAGTTGATGACCCGGCTGGTCTCCGCCAGGCCCACGCGGACCGCCCGCGCGTTGTCCCGGGTGTGCACCCACTCCTCGTGCATCCGGCTGACCAGGAAGACCTGGTAGTCCATCGACAGGCCGAAGAGCAGGGACAGCATGATGACCGGCAGGAAGGCGTTGATCGGGCCCTCCTTACCGAGGCCGAGCAGGTCCAGGCCCCAGCCCCACTGGAAGATCGCGACGAGGACGCCGAAGGAGGCCGCCGCCGCGATCAGGTTCATCACCGCGGCCGTCAGCGGCACCACCAGGGAGCGGAAGGCGACCAGCAGCAGCAGGAAGCCGAGCCCGATGATGGTGGCGACGAACAGGGGCAGGCGGTCCCCGGTGACGGTGGCGAAGTCCTTGGAGACCGCCGTGACGCCGCCCACGTGCGCCGTCACCCCGGCCCGCGGGACGACGTCGTCGCGCAGCCGGTCGATCAGGGTGTCCGTCTCCTTCGACTGGGGCGAGGTGGTGGGGACGACCTGGATCACGGTGACGCCGTGCGCGGGCGGCAGCGCGGCGACCTGGGCGACGCCGGGGGTGTCCTTGACGCCCTGGACGAGCGCGCCGGCGTCGCCGCCGTCCACGACCACCTGGAGCGGGCCGTTGAAGCCCGGTCCGAAGCCACGGGCGAGCAGGTCGTAGGCCTTCCGGGTGGTCGTGGCGCCGTCGTTGTTGCCCTGGTCGGTGGCGCCGAGGCGGAGCGACAGCACGGGGAGTGCGAGGAGGGCCATGACGACGACGGCGAGCGCGGCGATCGTCCGGGGACGGCGCTGCACCCGCGTCGACCAGCGGGCCGCGGGAGTGCTCGCCTTCTCCGGCTCCGGGCCCGACGAGGCGAGGCGCTTGCGCTGCTTGCGGCTGAGCACGCGCACGCCGAGGAAGCCCAGCAGCGCCGGCAGCAGCGTCGTGGCGGCGAGGACGCTCAGCACCACCGTCAGGGACGTGCCGATGACGACGCCGTCGAGGAAGCGCAGGTTCGTCACCAGCATCCCGGCGAGCGCGATGCACACCGTGCCGCCCGCGAACAGCACCGCCCGGCCGGAGGTGTTGAGGGCGGTGACCGCCGACTCCTCGGGATCCAGGCCGCGCAGGACGCCCTTGCGGTGCCGGGTGACGATGAACAGGGCGTAGTCGATGCCGACGCCCAGACCGATCAGGGAGGAGAGCAGCGGCGCCAGGTCGGGGATGTCGGTGACGTGGCTGAGCAGCTGGACCGAGAACAGGCCCATGCCGACGCCGAAGATCGCCACGGCGAGCGGCAGCAGCATCGCGAAGAGGGAGCCGAAGGCGAGGAAGAGCACCACCGCGGCCGCCGCGAGGCCGACCATCTCGGCGAGGCCGGTGGGCGGTTCCTGCACCCGCTGGATCGCCTGGCCTCCCAACTCGACCTCCAGACCGTCCCGTTCGACGCCCTGCGCGGTGTCGACGACGTTCTGGACGAGCTCCTTGGGCACCCCGTTCGCCTGCTCGGTGAAGGTGATCTGGGCGTAGGCGATCCGGCCGTCCCGGGAGACCTGCGTCGCCGCCCCCGCATAGGGGCTGGTGACGCCGCCGACGCCCTTCATCTTCGCGATGTCGTCGAGGGCGGGCTGGATCCGGGCCCGTACGTCCTGGTCGCGGACCGAGCCCTCGTCGACCTTCCACACGACCGTGTCGGTGTCGCCCGCGCGCGCGGGGAACGCCTTCTCCATCAGGTCGTACGCCTTCTTGGAGTCCGTGTCGGGGAGGGAGAAGACGTTCGCGTAGTCCGTGCCCGCCGACGAGGCCGAGAACCCCAGGCCGAACAGCGCCCCCACCCACACCAACAGGACCACCAGCCGATGCCGGTAGCACCAGCGCGCCAATGCCGCCACGATCGCAACTCCTCTACACAGGTCGACAGGTCCCCCAGGTCCTGGGCACCAGGATCGGCCGCGCCGGGCGGCCCGGCACCTGTGACGCCCCTGACTCTCAAGGAACTCCAATGCGCGAACCGGCCCCCCGAGCCCGGGGGGCCGCCGATACTGGGGGCATGACGAAGGCTTCGGGCACCGTGCTGGTCGTGGAGGACGAACCGAGCATCGCGGACGTCCTCGCCATCGCCCTGCGCTACCATCGCTTCGAGGTGATGATCGCGGGCGGCGTCCGCGAGGCCCTCGCGCTAGCCGACCGCACCCGGCCCGACGCGGCGCTGCTCGACGTGATGCTGCCCGACGGCGACGGGCGGGCGCTGGGGCGTGAACTGCGCGTGCGCAGGCCCGACCTGGCGCTGGTGTTCCTCACCGCGCGGGACGCGCCCGCCGAGATCGTCGGCGCCCTCGGCTTCGGCGACGACTACATCACGAAGCCGTTCGACATCGACGTGGTCGTCGCACGGATCAGCGCCGTTCTGCGCCGCACCCGGCCCGCCGACGTCCTCCCGCAGCGGCCGCCGCTGCGGTACGGAGATCTGGAGCTGGACGAGACGACGTACAGCGTGCACCGCGCGGGCCGCTCGGTCGAGCTCACGCCCACCGAGTACGCGCTGCTGCGTTTCCTGGTGCGCAACGGCGGCCGGGTCGTGCCCAAGGAGCAGCTTCTGCGCCACGTCTGGCAGTACGAGCACACCCCGCCGGAGTCGACGGTCGTCGAGACGTACATCAGCTATCTGCGGCGCAAGCTGGACGTCCTGGGGCCGCCGGTGATCACCACCCGGCGGGGCGTGGGATACGGGCTGGCATGAAGCGGGCGCACCGGCACGGCGTCCATTCGCTGCGGGCCAAGCTGACGGCGGCCAACGTGGGGCTGCTCGCGCTCGGCATCGTCGCCGCCACCGCCGTCAGCCTCATGGCGATGCGGCACTACCTGCTGGGCCAGATCGACTCCGAGCTGACCAGGACGCGGACATCGCTGGGCAGTTCGCAGCTCACCCTGCGCCAGATCGACTCGCTCAGCGTGCTGGGCTTCGTCCGTGACCGGCTGGTGCCCGAGTCCGGCGCCGACCGGCCGGCGCCGGACTCGGTCTTCACCGCCGTGGACGTCCGGGGGAAGGCGGTGGCCCTCTTCGGCGTCAAGCCGACCGAGGCGCAGCTGGGGCTCGCGGACGCCGTCACGGACCCCGGCGCACTCACCCGTGACTCCGACCCGCACGACGTGACGGTGCACGGGGCGGCGTACCGGGTGACGGCGACCCGGCTGTCCGACGGCACGTACATCCTGATGGCGACCTCGACGGACGCCCTCCACACGGGCATCGCGAAGGCCCTGCGGCTCGACCTCGCCGTGGGCACCCTGCTGCTGGCCCTGCTCGCCTGTCTGACGCTGTTCAGCGTGCGGCGGCGGATGCGGCCGCTGGAGGACATGGTGGAGACGTCGTCGGCGATCGCCGAGGGGGACCTCACCCGTCGCGTGCCCTCCAGCTGCCATCCCACCCAGGAGGTCGAGCAGCTGCGGCTGGCCCTGAACTCCATGCTCCACCAGGTGGAGACGGCGTACCGCACGCGCGAGCGCAGCGCGGCCCAGCTGCGCCGCTTCGTCGCCGACGCCTCCCACGAGCTGCGCACTCCGCTGGCCGCGATCCGGGGCTATCTCCAGCTGTACGACCAGGGGATGCTGCGCGAGCCGGAGGAGCGAAAGCGGGCCTGGGACCGGATGAACGGCGAGGTGGACCGGATGGGCCGGCTCGTCGACGAGCTGCTCACCCTGGCCCGGCTGGACCAGCGGCCCGAACTCCGGCTGCGCAACGTCGACGTGTGCCGGCTGGCGCGGGACGCGGCGCAGGACCTGCGGGCACAGCAGCCGGGGCGGCCGGTCACGGTGGAGGCGGACGGGTCGGTGCTGGTGCGGGCCGACGAGTCGGGGCTGCGGCAGGTGCTGGGCAACCTGGTGGCCAACGTCCGCACCCACACGGCACAGGACGTGCCGGTGCGGATCGGTGTGCGGCGCACGGACGGGGTCGTCACTCTGTCGGTCGAGGACAAGGGGCGGGGGCTGGGACCGGAGGACGCGGCCCGCGTCTTCGACCGCTTCTTCCGGGCGGGCGGCGGCGCGGGCAGCGGGCTCGGCCTGGCGATCGTGCAGGGGGTGGTCCAGGCCCACGGGGGCGATGTGACGGTGCGCACGGCGCCGGGCGAGGGCTTCGAGGTGACGGTGACCCTGCCGGCCCGCGCCCAGGCCTGCGCCTGAGCCGAGCGGGACGGGCGGGGGGACGTCGGTCGGGCAGGCGCTGATCGGGGCGTGGCCCGTCCGGGGGGCGGGCGGGGCCGGGGCCCGGACCGCCCTGCCGTGCGGGTCCGCGGTCCGCCCGTCCCGGGCCGCGTCGACGTGCTCCACCAGGTGCGGCCGGCAGCCGTGTTCCGCCCCGGGAGGGCGGGGCGGCTCAGATCCAGTCGAGCTTCCAGAGGCGGAACACGCCGTTGCCGTCCGCGAGGTACTGGCCGCCGCCGACGTCGGCGCTGGTGACGACGTACTCCTTGCGCTGCCACAGCGGGATGACCGGCACGTCGTCGGCGACGACCTGCTGCAGCTCGCGGAAGTCGTCGGCGGTCCGGCTGCGGTCGGCGAACTGCCGGCTGTCGGCGATGTAGCCGTCGACGGCCTTGTCGCTGTAGCCGGTGTTCATGGTGGAGCCGGTGCCGATCAGCGGGGCGGCGAAGGTGTCCGGGTCGGGGTAGTCGGCGACCCAGCCGACGGCGTACGCGTCGAGCTTGCCGGTGGCCCACCGCTTCTGGAAGTCGGTCCACTCGTAACCCTTGACGTTCACCTTGAACAGGCCGCTCGCCTCCAGCTGCCGCTTGAGCTCCGCCGCCTCGGCCGCCGCCGAGCCGCTGCCCAGGCCGTAGCCGTAGGTGAACGTCACCGGGATGCCCACGCCGGCCTTCTCCAGGAGCTTGCGCGCCTTCCGGGCGTTCTGGTCCGGGTAGCTGTCGAAGTAGGAGGTTGTGTGGCCGGTGATGCCGGTCGGGATGAGCGAGTACAGCGGCTCGACGGTTCCGTCGTACACGGTGGACGCGAGCTGCTCGCGGTCGATCAGCCAGGCCATCGCCCTGCGGACGTCGCTGTCGTGCAGCGGCGAGCCGGTGCGGGTGTCGAAGTACAGGTTGCGGGTCTCGGAGCTGTCGGCCTCGGTGACCCGCTGCGCGGGGTCGCTGGCGTTGAGGGCGGCGAGGGCCGCGGGCGGCAGCTGCCGGGTGGCGGCGTCGACCTCCTTGGCCTGCCACGCCTTCTCCAGGGCCTCGGGGTCGGCGTAGTAACGCAGTTCGACGGGTGCGCCGGTGGCCACCGCGCCCTTGTAGTGCGGGTTGGGCGACAGCTCGACCTTCTTGCCCTTCGTGTACCCGGTCAGGTCGTACGGGCCGGTGCCGTCGACGCCGCTTCCGGTGCGCAGGGCGTCGGCCGGGTAGCGGGTGCGGTCGACGATCGAGCCGGCTCCGGTGGCCACCTTGAACGGGAAGGTGGCGTCCGGCGACCCCAGGTGGAACGTGACGGTCAGTCCCTTGGCGGAGACCGACTTCAGGGTCGAGAAGAGGGACGCCGGACCGACGTCCGAGTTGATCTTCTTGACCCGGTCGAAGGAGAACTTCACGTCCTGGGCCGTCACCTTGCCGCCGCCGCCGAAGGTGAGGTCGTCGCGCAGCTCGCAGGTGTACGTGGTCAGGCTGCCCCTCGCGAAGGAACAGCTCTTGGCCGCGTCCGGCACGGGCGAGACGCCGCCCGGCTCGTACGTCAGCAGCGATTGGAAGACATTGCTGAACAACGCCCACGAACCGGCGTCGTAGGCGCCGGCCGGGTCGAGCGAGGTGACGGTGTCCGTGGTGCCGACCGTGATGGTCGCGTCGCTGTTCTCCTTCGCCGGCAGTAACTGCCAGCCGCCCACTCCGACCACCGCGAGAACCAGCAGCGTCACGAGAATCCGCATGCGAACCGATCGCATCGGGTGTCCTGCCTCCCCAGGCCGCCGGAGCGGCCCAGTCCACAAAAAGTGCCGCTCCCCTTGGCGGCGGGCTCACCTAATCACAGGAGTTTCAGGCGGCGGAAGAGGATTCCGACGAGATGAGAAAGAACTTACCGACGGGTGTTTCCGCCGGGTTTCACAGGTTCTTCTCGGGCTTTCCCGTCAGTGCGTGGAGGCCAGTTCGACGACGGTGATGTCCGAGGGTGCGCCCACGCGCGTGGGCGGACCCCAGGCGCCCGCGCCCCGCGACACGTACAACTGGGTGTCGCCGTAGCGTTCCAGGCCCGCGACGGTCGGGTTCGCGGCCGCGGCGAGGAAGTTGCCGGGCCACAGCTGGCCGCCGTGGGTGTGCCCGGAGAGCTGGAGGTCGACGCCGTGGCGTACGGCGTCGTGGATCTGGACGGGCTGGTGCGCGAGGAGCACGCACGCGCGCCCGGTGTCCCGGTCGCCGAGGGCCTTGGCGAAGTCGGGGCCCTGGCCCTCGCTCTCGCCCGCGATGTCGTTCACGCCGGCCAGGTCGAACCAGGGCAGCTCGGTGCGGGCGTTCTCCAGCGGGTCCAGGCCGAGCCGCCGCACCTCCTCGACCCACTGCGCGGCGCCGGAGAAGTACTCGTGGTTGCCGGTCACGAAGTAACTGCCGTGACGGGCCTTCAGCCGGGCCAGGGGGGCGGCGGCCGGGCCCAGGTCCTTGACGCTGCCGTCGACGAGGTCGCCGACGACCGCGATCAGGTCGGGCTGGGTCCCGTTGATCGTGTCGACGACCTTCTGCGCGAAGTCCCGGCCCAGGACCGGGCTCAGGTGGATGTCGCTGACGACGGCGATGCGGTAGCCGTGGGCGGCGCGCGGGAGCTTGGCGAGGGGCACGGTCACCCGCTTGACGCGGGGGCCGCGCAGCACGCCGTAGGTGCCGTAGCCGACCGTGCCGAGGGCGGCCGCGGCCGCCGCGCCGGCCACCGCACGGGAGACGAACAACCGGCGAGAGGGCTCGGGCGTCGTCGCGGAGACGGGCGTCGGGGGTGTCCCGTCAGCGGCCTCGCCGGCCGCCCGCGCTCCCACCGGGAGGGGTTCGGGACGCGCGGGGGCGACGGGCGCCCCGGCGGTCGTGCCGGCGCGGGCCCGCCGCTCCAGGAGGCGGCGCAGCAGCGGCCGTACGGCCTCGCCCGCGAGGACGGCCAGCAGCAGGTAGACCGAGACCGCCAGCCACAGGAAGCCCGGCCAGGCCAGGATCCGCTGCAGCCAGAAGGGCGCGCCGGTGCGTTCGGCGACCACGGCGCCGATCGCCAGCGCCCAGCCGCCCGCGAGCAGCGCCGCGCCGCCGCGGCGCGCCCGGCCGGGGCCGCGGGTCGTGTCGCGGAACAGTCGGCGCCACAGGTACCAGTTGGCCGCGGCCAGGAGAGTGAGAGCGAGCAGCGCGAAGACGATCAGCACGGCTATGACGTCCGGCCCAGTGCGCGCAGACCACGCAACCCGATGGCTCCGACGGCCGTCCCCAAGAGGAAGGAGACGACGGCGAGCGTGAGGTGCACCCAGAAGTAGGCCGTGGGGTGGCCGTCGTCGAAGGCGAGCCCGCTGCCGTCCTTGACCAGGTTCTTGACGAAAGTGATCCAGATGATCCAGCTCCACACCCCGAAGGCGAGCAGGAACCAGGAGAGGCGGCGGCTGAGCGTCATGCGTTCAGTATCGCCGCCCGGTGTCCTGTTCCGTGACGGGGGTGGGGAGGGCGGCGGGACTTCCCGTCGTGCGCCGGGTAATTTCTCCGTCGTGCCCGCACCCATGAAGCAGACCGTCAGGCGTGCCCTGCTGGTCACCTCCGCGACCCTCGCGTCCCTCGCGCTGACCGCGCCCGTCTCGCTCGCCGCGCCGAGTCCGTCGCCGGCGGCGTCCGCCTCGCCGTCGGGCTCGCCCTCGGCCTCGTCGACGGCCGGTCCGTCGGTCGCTCCCCCGGCGAACATGTCGACCGTGGGCGGCACGAGACTCGGGCAGGCCGGGACGCAGGTGGCGATCGCGGGCGGTGCGCCGGTACTGCCCAAGGACCTCACCGCGCGGTCGTGGATCGTCGCGGACGCCGAGTCGGGCGATGTGCTGGCCTCGCACAACGCGCACTGGCGGCTGCCCCCGGCGAGCACCATGAAGATGCTCTTCGCCGACACGGTGCTGCCGAGGTTCCCCAAGAACACGGTGCACAAGGTGGATCCGAAGGACCTGGCCGGGATGGGGGCCGGCTCCAGCCTCGTCGGCATAAAGGAGGGCGAGACGTACACGGTCCACGACCTGTGGCTCGGCGTCTTCCTGCGCTCCGGCAACGACGCCGTGCACGTGCTGTCGGCGATGAACGGCGGTGTGGCGGCCACCGTGAAGGAGATGAACGAGCACGCCGGGGAGCTCCAGGCCCTCGACACGCACGTCGTCTCCCCCGACGGTTACGACGCCCCGGGCCAGGTGTCCTCGGCGTACGACCTGACGCTGTTCGCCCGTTCGGGCCTGCAGAAGGCCGACTTCCGGGAGTACTGCTCGACGGTCTCGGCCAAGTTCCCCGGGGAGACGACGAAGAACAAGAAGGGGAAGACGAGCCGCGGCACGTTCGAGATCCAGAACACCAACCGCTTGCTGAGCGGCGACTACGACATCACGCAGTACCCGGGCATCGCGGGCGTGAAGAACGGCAACACCACCAACGCGGGCGCCACCTTCACCGGCGTCGCCGAGCGCAACGGCAAGGTGCTGCTGGTGACGGTCATGAACCCGTCGAAGACGGATCACAACGAGGTCTACAAGGAGGCCGCCACGCTGCTCGACTGGGGCTTCCAGGCGGCCGGCAAGGTGACGCCGGTGGGAGAACTGGTCCGGCCGCAGGGGGCGCAGGGCAGCGCGCAGCCCGGCGCGAAGCCGTCGTCCCCCGCGGAGGACGGTCAGGCCGGCGGCTCGGGGAGCGTGTCGCACAGGCCGGTGGCGGGTGCGGTGGCCGGCGGCGGCTCCGGCGGGATGTGGATCGCGCTGGCGATCACCGGCGGTCTGCTGGTGCTGCTCGCGGGCGGCGCGTTCCTGGTCAACCGCCGCTGGCCGCTGCCGGACCTGGTACGACGTCGTCGCTGACGTCGATGTCCCGGGGGTTGTCGGGGGCACGGCCCGTCGCCGTCCAGGCCGCGCAGTACAGGACCAGCTTCGAGGTGAAGTTGATCCACAGCAGCAGGGCGATGGGCACGCCGAACGCGCCGTACATGCTCTTCGCGGCCACGCCCTGCATATAGCCGCTCAGCAGCAGTTTCAGCAGTTCGAAGCCGACGGCGCCGATGAGCGCGGCGACGACGAGCCGGCGCCGGGTCGGTTCGACGCCGGGCAGCAGCGTCAGGACGTACAGCAGCAGGAGGAAGTCGGCGAGCACGGCGACGGAGAACGCGGCGAGGCGCAACAGGACGCTGCCCCACCCGGCCTTGTCGATGCCCAGCTCGTCGGTGATCCAGCCGACCAGGGCGGAGGCGAGGGTGGAGATGGCGATGGTCAGCAGGAGCGCGCCGCCGAGGCCGACGAGGACGCCCGCGTCCTTGGCCTTGGCGAGGACCGGATTCTCGTCCTTGTCGGGGCACTCCCACACCGCGCGCAGACAGTCCCGCATCTGGCCGACCCAGCCGATGCCGGTGAGCAGCAGGATCGCGCCGGCGATGGAACCGACGGTGCCGGCGTTCTGGACGAGGCTGTGGACGTCGAGCTGGTCGGAGATGCCGGGGACCTGGTCGGCGATCTTGTCCTGGAGTTCCTGCTGCTGGGACTCGCTCAGTGTGGCGGCGGCGATGGCCGCGGCGACGGTGAGCAGCGGGAAGAGGGCGACGAAGCTGACGAAGGTCATGGCGGCGGCCAGCCTCGTCCACTTCACCCGGTCCAGGCGCTCGTACGATCGCCATGCGTGCGTGGCCATGAGGCGCACGACCCACGGCCCGACGCCGGGAAGCTTTTTCAGCCAGTCCATGATCCCACTCTGCCCTGCTCCACGCGGCTGACGCGGAAGTCCCCGGGTTCGGGTACCCCGAAAACGCGGGACACTCCCCGGCGGGCGGCGCGGGAGGCTACCAGTCGGCCACCGCGAGCCCGTACATGGCGAGCCAGGCCAGGGCGATGAGGGCGAGGGCGCGGTCGCCGAGGACGACCTCCTCGGGCTCTCCGGCGGCGCCCCGGTCGGCGAAGACCGCGTAGCGCAGGACCGCCAGGACGAAGGCGACGACGGAGAGCTGTCGCCACGGCAGCACGCTCGCCTGTGCGACGCCGCCCTCCTCCAGGGCCCACAGGCAGTAGCCGAGGACGGCTACCCCGGCGGCCAGCTGCCAGACGAAGCGCAGGTAGCCGGTGGTGTACTCGGTGAGCAGCGCGCGGGTGGCGCCCGCGCGCCCGGCCATCTGGACGGCCTCGGAGTAGCGCTTGGCCGCGACCATGAACAGCGCGCCGAACCCGGTGGTGATCAGGAACCACCGGGACAGGGGGATGCCGAGGGCGAGGCCGCCTGCCGTGGCCCGCATCAGGAAGCCGGTCGTGACGACGACGAGGTCGACGACCAGGACGTGTTTCAGACGGAGGCAGTACGCCAGTTGCATGGCCAGATAGGCGGCCAGGAGCGAGGCGACGGCGGGGTTGGCCAGCCGGGCCGCGGCGAGCGGCGCGAGGACCGCGAGGGCGCCCCCGACGGCGTAGGCGAGGGGCGCCGGCACCTGGCCGGCGGCGACCGGGCGGTGCCGTTTGGTGGGGTGGGCGCGGTCGGCCTCGGCGTCGCGGGCGTCGTTGACCAGGTAGACGGCGGCCGAGCAGGCGGTGAACAGGGCGAAGGTCAGGGCGAGTTGGACGAGAGCGTGCGAGGTGAAGAGCCGGCCCGCGGCGGCGGGGGCGGCGGCGACCAGCACGTTCTTGATCCACTGCCTGGGGCGGGCGGTGCGCAGGAGACCGCCGAGGAGGGTGCCGGGGCGGACCGGCGGCCGGGGCGGCTGCGGGCGGCGCGTGCGCTGCTGGTGCAGCAGGACCTCAGCCACGTCGCCCTCCCCTCGTCCAGCGCGCTCCGAGGCATGCGGTGAGGGCGCCAAGGGCCGCGCCGGCCGCCACGTCGGAGGGGTAGTGGACGCCGACGACGAGCCGGGACAGGCACATCGCGGCGGCCAGCGGGGGGACGGCGTACGCGCCGAGCGTGCCGTAGGCGACGGCGGCGGCGGCCGCGGAGGCGGCGTGCGAGCTGGGAAAGGAGTGCCGGCCAGCGGTGCGCACCAGGGGTTCGACGTGGACGGGGCGCGGACGGCGGACGATCCGCTTCAGGCCCATGCTGGCGACGTGCGCGCCGGCCGTGAGGGCGGTGGCGCGCAACCAGGCGGTGCGGCGCGGGCCGTCCACGACGGCCCCCACGGCGCCCGCGGCGATCCACAGCGTGCCGTGCTCGCCCGCACGGGACAGGGCGCGTGCGGCGCGGGCGACGCCGGGGTCCGCGCCCCGGGCGCGCAGCGCCGAGAGGATCCGGTGGTCGAGGTCGGCCAGGTCGCCCAGGGCGGCGAGATCGTCCCGTTCATCCAGTTCGTCCATGTGGACCCACTGTTCACGTCGACCCCGACGGAACTCCGGCAATATTGGGCGACATCCCATTAATCACCCATTTCGGGGATGAGTCTCACGTTTCACAACTATTCGGATGGATAGGGGCGATACGGTCGCGGACATGCCTGCCGAGACCGCCTCCGAGACAGTTTCCGTCACGGGATGGGGCCGTACGGCTCCCACCTCCGCGCGGGTGATCCGCCCCCGGACCTACCCCGAAGCCGTGGCGGCCGTCCGGGACTGCGGAGCCCGGGGCGGCATCCCCAGAGGCCTGGGGCGCGCCTACGGGGACGCGGCGCAGAACGCGGGCGGCACGGTCATCGACGTCACCGGACTGGACCGGATCCATGTCGTCGACGCCGACGCGGGCGTCGTCCTGTGCGACGCGGGCGTCTCCCTGCACCGCCTCATGGAGGTCCTGCTGCCGCTCGGCTGGTTCGTGCCGGTGACCCCCGGCACCCGGTACGTGACCGTGGGCGGGGCGATCGCCGCCGACATCCACGGCAAGAACCACCACGTCTCGGGCTCCTTCGCCCGCCATGTGACGGCCTTCGAACTGCTCACCGCCGACGGCACGGTCCGCACGGTCCGGCAGGGCAGCCCCCTGTTCGACGCGACCGCCGGCGGCATGGGCCTGACCGGGATCGTCCTGACGGCCACGGTCCGGTTGCAGCCGGTCGAGACCTCCCTGATGTCGGTCGACACCGAGCGCGCCGCCGACCTGGACGACCTGATGGCCCGGCTGACGGCCGGCGACCACCGCTACCGGTACTCGGTCGCGTGGATCGACCTCCTCGCGCGCGGCGCGGCGACCGGGCGCGCGGTGCTGACCCGCGGCGACCACGCGCCCCTGGACGCGCTGCCGGCCCGCGCGCGCAGGTCGCCGCTGTCGTTCCGCCCGTCCCGGCTCCCGGCCCCGCCCGCCTTCCTGCCGGACGGCCTGCTCACCCGCACCGGCGTCGGACTGTTCAACGAACTCTGGTACCGCAGGGCTCCCCGCGCGCGGACCGGCGAACTCCAGCGGCTCTCCGCCTTCTTCCACCCGCTGGACGGCGTCCCCCACTGGAACCGCGTCTACGGCCGCGGCGGCTTCGTCCAGTACCAGTTCGTCGTCGGGCACGGCCAGGAGGACGCGCTGCGCCGGATCGTGCAGCGCGTCTCCGCCCGCCGCTGCCCGTCCTTCCTGGCCGTCCTCAAGCGGTTCGGGGAGGCCGACCCGGGCTGGCTCTCCTTCCCCCGCCCTGGCTGGACCCTCGCCCTGGACATCCCGGCCGGGCTGCCCGGGCTCGGAGGCTTCCTCGACGAGCTGGACGAGGAGGTGGCCGCCGCCGGGGGCCGCGTCTACCTCGCCAAGGACTCCCGGCTGCGGCCGGACCTGCTCGCCGCGATGTACCCGCGGCTGGACGACTTCCGCGCACTGCGCGCGGAGCTGGACCCGCGCGGGGTGTTCGTGTCGGACCTCGCCCGTCGCCTCAACTTCCAGGAGCCAGCATGAAGGACGCCTTCGGCCTCCCCCAGTCCCTTCTCGTCCTCGGCGGCACGTCCGAGATCGCCCTGGCCACCGCGCGCCGGCTGATCGCCCGCCGTACCCGCACGGTGTGGCTGGCGGGCCGCCCCTCGCCCGCCCTGGAGTCGGCGGCCGCGGAACTGCGCCTGCTGGGGGCGGACGCGCACACCGTCGCGTTCGACGCGCTGGACCCCGAGGCCCACGAGGCGGTCCTGGGCAAGGTGTTCGCCGAGGGCGACGTCGATCTCGTCCTGCTCGCCTTCGGCGTCCTCGGCGACCAGGCGCACGACGAGCGCGAACCCGCGGCCGCGGTGCGCGTCGCGCAGACCAACTACACGGGGGCGGTGTCGGCGGGCCTGATCGCCGCGCGGGCCCTGCAGACGCAGGGACACGGCTCCCTGGTCGTCCTGTCCTCCGTTGCCGGGGAGCGGGCCCGCCGCTCGAACTTCATCTACGGCTCCAGCAAGGCCGGCCTCGACGCCTTCGCCCAGGGCCTCGGCGACGCGCTGCACGGCACGGGCGTGCACGTCATGGTGGTGCGCCCCGGGTTCGTCCGGACGAAGATGACCGCCGGGCTGCCGCAGCCGCCGCTGGCGACGACGCCGGAAGCGGTCGCCACGGCCGTCGAACTGGGGCTGCGCCGCCGCTCGGAGACCGTGTGGGCGCCGGGCCTGCTCCGCGTGGCGATGTCCGCCCTGCGGCACGTCCCGCGAGGGGTGTTCCGCCGGCTGCCGATCTGAGAGGCGTCCCCCGACGCCTAGCGCGTCGGCAGGGAGCCGCGGTCCAGGCGGGCGGCCTGCGGGGGGACCACCGTGCCGCCGAACGGATAGTCGCGCAGCTTGCGCCAGACGCCGTCGGCCCCCTGCTCGGCGAGGGCGAAACCGGTGCAGGCCCAGGCGGCCTCGTAACCGGCGAGCTCCTCGTAGGCCCGGTCCATCGCCGCCTCGTCGATGCCGTGCGCGACGGTGACGTGCGGGTGGTAGGGGAACTGCAGTTCGCGCACCAGGGGCCCGGAGTCGTTCCGGATGCGCTGCTGGAGCCGGGCGCAGGTCTCGGCGCCCTCGACCACCCTCAGGTACACCACCGGCGACAGCGGCCGGAAGGTGCCGGTGCCGGACAGCCGCATCGGGAAGGGCCGGGCGGCCGCGGCGACCGTGGCGAGGTGCGCCTCGACGGCCGGCAGCGCGCCCGCCCCGACCTCGGTGGGCGGCAGCAGTGTGACGTGGGTGGGGATGCCGTGAGCCGCGGCGTCGCCGAAGCCTGTGCGCCGCTCCTGGAGCAGGCTGCCGTGAGGCTCCGGGACCGCGATCGACACGCCGATCGTTACGGTCCCCACGTCTTCTCCTGTCGTCATGTCGTCATGTCGTGATGGCGGGGTGTGGCGCCGGATTCGTACTCGGTCGTACGGCTATCGACTGTACGGCCACGGCTGTGCTCTGGGCAGGCGCAGGGGAAGTGATGTGCAGCGCTCTGCCCGGAGGAACATGTGTGCGGTGCGCCCCCGGCGCCTCCGCGCGCCTTCAGTGCTTCGCGGGCAGGAAGCCCACCCTCTCGTACGTCCGCGCGAGCGTCTCCGCGGCGACCGCGCGCGCCTTCTCGGCGCCCTTGGCGAGGATCGAGTCGAGCGTCTCGGGGTCGTCCAGGTACTGCTGCGTGCGGTCCCGGAACGGCGTCACGAAGTCCACGACGACCTCGGCGAGGTCCGTCTTCAGCGCGCCGTACAGCTTGCCCTCGTACTGCCGCTCCAGCTCGGCCACGCCGGTGCCGGTGAGGGTCGAGTAGATGCCGAGCAGGTTGCTCACGCCCGGCTTGTTCTCGGGGTCGTAGCGGATCACCGTGTCGGTGTCCGTGACCGCGCTCCTGACCTTCTTGGCGGTCGCCTTCGGCTCGTCGAGCAGATTGATGAGGCCCTTCGGCGTGGACGCCGACTTGCTCATCTTGATCGACGGGTCCTGAAGGTCGTAGACCTTGCCCGTCTCCTTCGGGATGTACGGCTTCGGGACCGTGAAGGTGTCGCCGTAGCGGCCGTTGAAGCGCTCCGCGAGGTCGCGGGTGAGCTCGATGTGCTGGCGCTGGTCCTCGCCGACCGGCACCTCGTCGGCCTGGTACAGCAGGATGTCGGCGACCTGGAGGATCGGATACGTGAACAGGCCGACGCTCGCGCGGTCGGCGCCGTGCCGGGCTGACTTGTCCTTGAACTGCGTCATGCGGCTGGCCTCGCCGAAGCCGGTGAGGCAGTTCATCACCCAGGCGAGCTGGGCGTGCTCGGGCACATGGCTCTGGACGAACAGCGTGCAGCGCTCGGGGTCGAGGCCGGCCGCGAGGAGCTGTGCGGCGGCCAGCCGCGTGTTCGCGGTGAGCTCCCTCGGGTCCTGCGGGACCGTGATCGCGTGCAGGTCGACGACCATGTAGAACGCGTCGTGGGTCTCCTGCAGGGCCACCCACTGGCGGACGGCGCCGAGGTAGTTGCCGAGGTGGAACGAGCCTGCGGTGGGCTGGATTCCGGAGAGCACGCGCAAAGGACGCGCCGTGGCGGAGCCACTCCCCTGAGGGTGGCGGTGGGCGACGGGCGGGCGGTCTGAGGCCATGCCCACATTGTCGCAGAGCCCGGGGAGCGGCCGGAACGCGTCCCGGGCGGCCTGAGCGGGGCCGCCCGGGACGGCGGGTCAGCCGAGGTTGATCTCGGGGTACAGCGGGAAGCCCGCGACGAGGTCGGTGGCCCGGCGGGAGATCTCGTCGGCGACCTTCTCGTCCAGGACGTGGGAGGCCTTGGACGGGGCGCCCGACTTCGTGACGCCCGGCTCGGCGGTGGTCAGGACCCGGTCGATCAGGCCCGCCACCTCGTCCATCTCCGCCGTGCCGAGGCCGCGGGTGGTCAGCGCCGGGGTGCCGATGCGGACGCCGGAGGTGTACCAGGCGCCGTTGGGGTCGGCGGGGATGGCGTTGCGGTTGGTGACGATGCCCGAGTCGAGCAGCGCGGCCTCGGCCTGGCGGCCGGTGAGGCCGTACGAGGAGGCGACGTCGATCAGGTTCAGGTGGTTGTCCGTTCCGCCGGTGACGAGCGTCGCGCCCCGGCGCATCAGCCCCTCGGCCAGGGCGCGGGAGTTGTCCACGATGCGCTGCGCGTAGTCCTGGAAGGACGGCTGCCGGGCCTCGGCGAGGGCGACGGCCTTGGCGGCCATGACGTGCGGGAGCGGACCGCCGAGGACCATCGGGCAGCCGCGGTCGACCTGGTCCTTGAGGGAGTCGTCGCACAGGACCATGCCGCCGCGCGGGCCGCGCAGCGACTTGTGGGTGGTGGTGGTGACGATCTGGGCGTGCGGGACCGGGTCGAAGTCGCCGGTGAGGACCTTGCCCGCGACCAGGCCCGCGAAGTGCGCCATGTCGACCATGAGGGTCGCGCCGACCTCGTCGGCGATCTCGCGCATGATCCGGAAGTTCACCAGGCGGGGGTAGGCCGAGTAGCCGGCGACGATGATCATCGGCTTGAACTCGCGCGCCGACGTGCGCAGCGCGTCGTAGTCGATGAGGCCGGTCGTCGGGTCCGTGCCGTAGGAGCGCTGGTCGAACATCTTGCCGGAGATGTTGGGGCGGAAGCCGTGGGTGAGGTGGCCGCCGGCGTCCAGGGACATGCCGAGCATGCGCTGGTTGCCGAAGGCCTGGCGCAGCGTGGCCCAGTCGGCGTCGGTGAGGTCGTTGACCTGGCGGGCGCCGGTCTTCGCGAGGAAGGGGGCCTCGACGCGGTCGGCGAGGACGGCCCAGAAGGCGACCAGGTTGGCGTCGATGCCGGAGTGCGGCTGGACGTAGGCGTGGCGGGCGCCGAAGAGCTCGCGGGCGTGCTCGGCGGCGAGCGACTCGACGGTGTCGACGTTGCGGCAGCCGGCGTAGAAGCGGCGGCCGACGGTGCCCTCGGCGTACTTGTCGCTGAACCAGTTGCCCATCGCGAGGAGGGTGGCCGGGGAGGCGTAGTTCTCGGAGGCGATCAGCTTGAGCATCTCGCGCTGGTCGTGAACCTCCTGGCCGATGGCGTCGGCGACGCGCGGCTCGACGGCGCGGATCACGTCGAGGGCGGCGCGGAAGGCGGTGGACTCGGTGGAGAGGGGTGCGGAATTCTCGGGCATCGGGACCTCCGGACGTGGCGTACGGCGAGTTCGGTTCGGCCCAGGCGCACGGCACTGTCACTGCTCACGAGCCGCTCCCCGATGGTCCGTCCCATCCCAGCGCGCCAGTCACGACCCGCTCGCCAGCCTACCGGGTGCCGGTCAGAGGATCACGTGCGGGACGAAGCGGGCGTACTCGTCGGTGATCAGCCCGGAAGACTCCCGGATGCCGAGGCCGGCCGGCTCCTCGCCGACGACCCAGGCGCCGAGGACGACGTGATTGCCGTCGAACGCGGGCAGCGGGGCGAGCTGCTGGTAGCAGCAGGGCTCGTCGTCCCGGACGACGGGATCGGCGCCCTTCTCGTGGATGGTGACGCCGGCGCCCTCACGGCCCAGCAGGGGCTTGGCGACGTAGCCGGTGGTGGCCGCCAGCTCGCGCGGGCCGTCCAGGTAGGCGGGCAGCAGGTGGGGATGGCCGGGGTACAGCTCCCACAGGACGGCCAGCAGCGCCTTGTTGCTCAGGAGCATCTTCCAGGCCGGCTCGATCCACATCGTCGTGCCGGTGCCGCCGCCGTTGTCGAGGGTGTCCAGGACGTGACCGGCGAACCGGTCGGTGGTGAGCCACTCCCAGGGATAGAGCTTGAAGCAGCTGCGGATGAACCGGAGTCCGCCGTCGACGAAGCGGCCGGACAGGGGGTCCCAGCCGATCTCCTCCATGGACGTCCAGTCGGTGTCCAGACCGGCCTGCTCCGCGGTCTCCTTGAGGTAGGCGACCGTCATGAGGTCCTCGCCGAGTTCGTCGGCCGAGGAGTGCGCGAAGTGGAGCGGGCTGCCGGGCGGCAGGAGGGCGGCCTGTCTCCGCCAGGCGTCGACGAGCCGTTCGTGGAGGGAGTTCCACTGGTCGGCGCCGGGGAAGCGGTCCTCCATCCAGAACCACTGGGGGGAGGCGGCCTCCACCAGGGAGGTGGGGGTGTCGGCGTTGTACTCCAGGAGTTTCGCCGGACCGCCGCCGTCGTAGTGGAGGTCGAACCTGCCGTAGACGGAGGGGAGTTCGGCACGCCGCCGCCAGGCCTCGGCGACCGCCGCCGCGACGCGCGGGTCGGTGATGCCGAGGTCGGCGAGGCGGTCGGAGTCGACGAGATGGGCGGCCGCCGCCAGACACATGGCGTGCAGCTCCTCGACGGTCTCCTCCAGCGCCTCGACCTCGTCGAGGGTGAACTCGTAGTAGGCGCTCTCGTCCCAGTAGGGGCGCAGGACGCCGTCGGGATGACGGGTGAGGGGATAGACGAGCCCCTGTTCCTCGACGGTCCGCTGCCAGTCGGGGCGGGGTTCGACGGTGTGGCGTCGCATGGGTGACGGTGTCCTGTTCAGCCGTTCGGTCGGGGCGTCCGGTCGTCCGGTCCGATGCCGGTCGTGCCGGTCGCTCAGCCGCCCGAGCCGCCCTCGTGACCGCCGCCGAAACCGCCGCGGTCGACGCCGCCGCCGGAGCCGCCGCTGCTCGAACCGCCCGAGCCCTTGCCGGACTTGGAGAGGGAGCCGCCCTCGACGAAGGAGCCCTTCTTGCTGCCGCCGTAGTACCAGACGGCGTGCGACGTGGTGGAGCCCGACTTGCAGTTCTTGTCGGCGACGACCTTGTAGCCCTTGGCCCGGGTGTAACTGTCGCGGTCGACACAGCGCTTCTCCGGGTCGGAGGAGCAGGCCGTGAGGGCCGTGGCCAGCAGGCTCACGCCTCCCAGCACCACCGTGCCCGAACGAAGTCGTCGACGTATGTCCGCCATGTCCGTCTCTCCCCGTGCCGGATCGCCCCCACGGCGATTTCCGGCCGACAGCCTAGACAACCGCGGGGAAGGCGGACGCGGGCGGCCCCTCGGCGAGCCGCTCGCCTACAGTCCTCTCGTGCTCTTCGGAATGGTGTGCGCCCTCGGCGCGGCGGTCTGCTTCGGTGCGGCGACGGTTTTGCAGGCGGTGGCGGCGCGGGCGGCCGCCGCCGGGCAGGACGACGGGCGCGGCCCGGCGGGCGACGCGGCCCTCCTGCTGCGGGCCGTGCGCCAGTGGCGTTATGTGGCGGGACTGGGGCTGGACGGACTGGGGTTCGTGTTCCAGATCGTCGCGCTGCGCTCGGTGCCGATCTACGCCGTGGGAGCGGCCCTCGCGTCGAGCCTCGCGGTGACGGCGGTGGTCGCCGCGCGACTGCTGCACGTGCGCCTGAGCCGGACCGAGTGGGCGGCCGTGGCGGTGGTGTGCGCCGGGCTGGGGATGCTGGGGCTGGCCTCCGGCGCGGAGGGCGACGAGAGCGGGCCGGCGGCCCTGCCGTGGGCCATGCTCGGCGCGGCGGTCGTGGTGCTGCTGCTGGGGCTGGTCGCCGGGCGGCTGCCCGAGCGCGGCCGGGCGCTGGCGCTGGGTCTCGGCGCCGGGTGCGGGTTCGGGGTGGTGGAGGTGTCCGTGCGGCTGATCGACTCACTGTCCCCCGTGGACCTGCTCACCGACCCCGCCCTGTACGCCCTGCTGCTGGGCGGCGGGGCCGCGTTCCTGTTGCTGACCACGGCCCTGCAGCGGGGGTCGGTCACGACGGCCACCGCCGGGATAGTGATCGGGGAGACGATCGGACCGGCACTGGTCGGGGTGGTGTGGCTCGGGGACCGCACCCGGGAGGGGCTGGCCTGGCTGGCCGTGCTGGGGTTCGCGGTCGCCGTCGCGGGCGCGTTGGCGCTGGCCCGGTTCGGGGAGGCGCCCGAGACGTCGCCGGCGTCGGAGTGACGGGCGCCCCGTCAGCCCGTCCGCCCGTCCGCCGATGAATCGGATGCGCGGTCGGGGTTTTCTTTTCTATTCCCGCCCACGCGTGACCGTCCGTAAGGGTAACTGTCCACACGCGTGACGGGCCCTGCCCAAAGCCGCTTTTCGGACAGTCCGCCACAGGTCCGCAAGTTTGAAGAACCTGTGAACGCAAGCGCTCTCTCCCGCGTACTCGATGGTGTGACCAGTAATCCCGTCACCGTCACCGCCGCATATCGAGTGGTGCCGGGCCGAGAGGCTGACTTCCATTCCTGGGGGTGGGCCATGCTGGGCGCGAGCGCGCAGCAGCCCGGATTCCTGGGGGGCGGTGTCCTTGTCGACGGAGAGGCGGAATGGCATGTGGTCTATCGCTTCGCGAGCGACGGCACGGCCCGCGCCTGGGAGGACTCCACGGCCAAGGGGGAGTGGGACGAGCGGGCGCTGGGCATCGCCCGGCAGACGGACCGCAGAAGCGTGCCGGGCTCCAAGGCCTGGTTCGACTCCCAGAGCCCCGCACCGAGGACGCCGGCGCCGCCGTCGAAATGGAAACTGTGGTTCGTGAATATGAGCGCGGTTTTCCCGCCGGTGCTCCTTTTCAATCTGATTGCGCTCCCCTACCTCGGCGGACTCAATCCGATTGTTCGCACACTGCTGCTCTGTCTGTGCGTGACGGCCCTCGTCACATGGATTCTCATGCCCCGCCTTCAGCGTTTCTTCAAGAAATGGCTGTATCCACCGCTCCAGGCGCTGCGCGGACGGCACAAACGACGCACCGCGTAAGCCGAAGAACGACCCTAGGGAGGTGGGCGGGTGAAGACCCTGCTCATCGACAATTACGACTCGTACACGTACAACCTGTTCCAGCTGATCGCCGAGGTGAACGGCGAGGAGCCGGTGGTGGTCCTCAACGACGCCCCCGCGGACGCCGTCGTCGACCTCGCCTCGTTCGACAACGTGGTGGTGTCACCCGGCCCCGGACATCCCGCGAGGACCCGGGACTTCGGCATCAGCGCCCGGGTGCTCGCCGAGGCCTCGGTGCCGGTGCTCGGCGTCTGCCTGGGTCACCAGGGCATCGCGCACGGGGAGGGCGCCCGGGTGGCCGCCGCCCCGGAGCCCCGGCACGGTCATCTGTCGAACGTCCGGCACGACGGCCGCGATCTGTTCCAGGGGCTGCCGCAGAACTTCACCGCGGTGCGCTATCACTCGCTGGCCGTGCGCGAGCCGCTGCCCGACTCGCTGGAGGCCACGGCCTGGGCGGAGGACGGCGTCCTGATGGGTCTGCGGCACCGCGAACGGCCGTTGTGGGGCGTGCAGTTCCACCCGGAGTCGGTGCTGACCGAGTACGGCCACCGGATGCTCGTCAACTTCCGCAACCTGACGGCCGAGCGGGCCCGCAGACCGCGCACCAAGAACACCGCGGTGCCCTCGACGGCGGCGGCCCTCCCGCGGACCGCCACGGCCCCCGTCCCGGTCCCCCGGCCCCGCCGGTCCGCCCACCGCCTGCACACCCGCCGCATCGCCGAGGCGATCGACACCCAGGCCGCGTTCACGCGGATGTACGCCGGGTCGCCGCGGGCGTTCTGGCTGGACAGTTCCCGGGTCGAGGACGGGCTCTCCCGCTTCTCCTTCCTCGGCGACGACAGCGGACCGCTAGCCGAGTTCGTCCGCTACGACGTCGAAGCCGGCCGCTGCGAGATCGAGCGCGCCGGGCGGCCCACGCGCAAGGTCCGGGCGAGCGTCTTCGACTACCTCAAGCGGCAGCTGGCCAACCGCCGCGTCGACGCCACCGGGCTGCCGTTCGACTTCACCGGCGGTTACGTCGGCTACTTCGGCTACGAGACGAAGGCCGACTGCGGCTCCCCGAACCGGCACCGCTCCGCCACCCCGGACGCCTGCTGGCTGTTCGCCGACCGGCTCATCGCGGTGGACCACCAGGAGGGGTTCACCTACGCGGTCTGCGTGGCCGAGGACACCCCGCAGGCCGGCCAGGAGGCCACGGACTGGCTGGAGAGCACGCTGACCCGGCTGGCCGCGCTCCCCACCGAGCCCGCCCGCCCCCGTCGCACGCCGCGCATACCGGCCCCGGCCCAGCGCGGCGCCGGCCTCACCGGTCTCGCCGGCCGGGCCACGCTGCTCACCGGCGTCGCGGCCGGGCGCACGGCCCCCGCCGGGCCCCGCGACGCCGGGCCGCGTCCCGCCCCGGTCCCGGTCGGACCCGACACCCCGGACGGGCTCAGGGGGGTCGAACCGTGGCTCGTGCGCGACCGGGAGACCTACCTCGCGGACATCGCGGCCTGCCGACGGGAGCTCGTCGCGGGCTCCAGCTACGAGATCTGCCTGACCGACGCGGCGCGTTTACCCGCACCGGACGACGCGTACGACTTCTACCGGGCGCTGCGCCGCGTCAACCCCGCCCCCTACGCCGCCTTCCTCAGGTTCGGCGACCTCGACGTGGCCGGCTCCTCGCCGGAGCGGTTCCTGCGGATCACCCGGGACGGCGTCGCCGAGGCCAGGCCCATCAAGGGCACCGCGCCGCGCGGCGCCGGAGAGGCGGAGGACGTCCGGCTGCGGGACGCGCTCGCCGCGGACGCCAAGACCCGCGCCGAGAACCTCATGATCGTCGACCTGCTCCGCAACGACCTGGGGCGGGTCTGCCGCACCGGCACCGTGCGGGTCTCCCGGCTCATGGCGACCGAGACGTACGCGACCGTGCACCAGCTCGTCTCCACCGTCGAGGGCCGGCTGCGCGAGGGCGTGGACGCGGTGGACTGCGTACGCGCCTGCTTCCCCGGCGGCTCGATGACGGGCGCGCCGAAGCTGCGCACGATGGAGATCATCGACGAGCTGGAGACCGAGGCCCGCGGCGTGTACGCGGGAGCCCTCGGCTACCTGGGCTGCAGCGGCGGCGCGGACCTCAACATCGTCATCCGCACCGCCGTCATGGCCGACGGGGTGCTGCAGCTGGGGGCCGGGGGCGCGATCGTCCTGGACTCGGATCCGGCCGCGGAGTACGACGAGATGCTGCTGAAGACGGCCGCGCAGATGCGCGCCCTGCGCGAGCCCGCCGCGGACGCGGATCCGGGGTCCGCGCAAGCGGCCGCCCAGGCCGGGAAGCAGGCCGCGCGATGACGGCCTCGCGTACGCCCGGGCCCGGTCCGGTCGTCATCCCCGTCGCGGGGGTGCCCCGGCCCCGGTCGGTCGCCGACGACTCCACCGCCCCCGGCAACCTCGCCGCGTACCTGGCCGCGCTCGCCGAGCGGCGCGGGTGGGGCGGCCGGGCCGCGTTCCACCAGGGGCACCGGGCCTGGACCCACGGCGAGGTGCACGATCTCGGGGCGCGTGCGGGCCGGGTGCTCGCCGAGCACGGGGTGCGGCCCGGCGACCGGGTGCTCCTCGCGCTGCCCGACGGGATCGCCTGGGTGGCGGCCTTTCTCGGCGCGGCCCGGCTCGGGGCGGTCGCCGTCCTGGTCAATCCCGAACTGCCCGCCGCGGAGCACGCGTTCATGGCCGAGGACGCCGAGGCCGTGCTGTGCGTGACGGGACCGGGCCTGGAGGACCGGTTCGCCGACCGGGTCCGGCTCGGCGCCGACCAGCTTCTCGCGCTCGCCCCGACGGCCCGGCCCGCCCGCGCCCACCCGGTCGACGCGCACACGCCGCTGTACGTGCAGTACACCTCGGGCACCACGGGCCGGCCGAAGGGGGTCGTGCACACGCACGGCGACCCGAAGACGTACCACGACCTCATCGGCCGGCGGCTGCTGCGGATCACCGAGGCGGACGTCACCCTCTCGGTGTCCAAGCTGTACTTCGCCTACGGCTTCGGCAACGCCTTCGTCTTCCCGCTCTTCTCCGGCTCCAGCGCCGTGCTGGTGGACAGGCGTCCGTCGCCCGCCGCCGTCGACGAGCTGGTCGCCCGGCACCGTGTCACCCTGCTCTACTCGGTGCCCTCGGCGTACGCGGCGCTGGTCGCCGACCGGGGCAGCGGGCACACGACCTGCTTCGCCTCGGTGCGCGCGGCGGTGTCGGCCGGCGAGGGCCTGCCGGACGGCCTCGGCGCCCGGGTCGAGGAACTGCTCGGCGCGCCCGTGCTGGAGCAGATCGGCTCCACCGAAGCCGGCCACGCCTTCTGCGCCAACAGCCTGAACCACCACCGGCTCGGCACCGTCGGGCGTCCCGTGCCCGGGTTCGAGGTGGAGCTGCGCGACCGGGCCGGGCGGCCGGTGCCCGACGGCGCGGCGGGCGAGATGTGGGTGCGCGGGCCGACGGTGACGCGCGGCTATCTGAACCGGCCGGAGGAGACCGAGCGCACCCTGGCCGGCGGCTGGCTGGCCACCCACGACCGGGCGCGCCGCGAGCCGGACGGCTCCTACCGGCATCTGGGCCGCGCCGACGACATGGAGATGGTCGGCGGGATCACCGTCTCCCCGCTGGAGGTGGAGGCCGTCCTGCGGGCCCATCCGGCGGTGCGGGAGGTCGCGGTCGCCGCCGTCCCGGACGCGCGGGGCTCCAGCAGGCTGCGGGCCTTCGTCGTGCCCGAGGGCCGGATCCGCGCAGCCGCCCTGGAGACGGAGCTCGTCGCCCTGGCGCGTGATCGCCTCGCCGCCTTCAAGACGCCCAGAAGCGTCGTCTTCGTGACGTCCCTGCCCCGCACCGCCAGCGGAAAGCTCCGGCGCCATCTGGTCCGCCGGGGCGCCTGGTGACCGCGTCCGGGCGCGCTTCGTCCGAGCGCCCTGCCGAGAGGAACAGCCACATGTCGCAGCACCCCCTGCTCGCCGACCGCGGGTTCTACCTCGGCCCCCTGTTCCGGCGGGCGGCCGACCGCCACGGAGCCGTCTTCGTCACCCTGGACCGGCCGCTGGACACCCACCCCTCCCTGGGCGTCCACCTGGACTACCGGACGCTGGCCGACCTGGTGGAGGAGCTGTCGGGCCGACTGTGGGCGGCCGGGGTGCGGCCCTCGGAGCGGGTGGCCGTCCACAAGACGGACAACGTCGACATCGTGCTGCTGACCTGCGCGATATCCCGGATCGGCGCGGTGCCCGCGCTGCTCTCCCCGGGGCTGTCCGGTCCGGTCGTGGGGCAGCTGCTCGAACGGCTGCGGCAGCCCTGGCTGATCACCGACCGGGCCAGGCTGGAGGGGTCGCTGCACGGGGCCGGGACGTCCGTGCGGGGGATCCTGTCCGTGGACGACGCGCCCGGCGCCGAGCCGCTGGAGCAGTACGCCGGCGCGCGGCCGCCCGCGCCGGTGCGGCTGCATCCGCGCGAGCCCGCCCTGATCACCCACAGCTCGGGCACCACGGGCGTGCCCAAGCTGGCCGTGCACTGCCCGAAAGCGATGTGGAACCGGCTCGTGCCCCAGAAGGCGATGGGCCTGCCCACCCGCGGCGAGACGGCCGCGCTGCACATGTCGTTCGCGCACTCGCGCTTCTACCACCTGCTCGGCGTGCTGCTGCACTTCGGCAGCCCGCTCGTGCTGATCACCGACCCGGAACCGGCGGCCGTCGGACCGCTGCTGGCCCGCCACCGCCCCGGCATCGTGGAGACCCACCCCAACACCTTCGTGCTGTGGGAGGAGCTGGCCGACGCGCCCGGCGCCCCGCTGTCCCGGGTGAAGTCGTACGGCTCCACGTTCGACGCGATCCATCCGCGCACCGTGCGCCGGCTCCTGGGCGCGTCGACCCGCCGGGCGCCCTGGCTGATCCAGCTGTACGGGCAGAGCGAGACCGGTCCGGTCGCGTTCCGGTGGTTCACCCGGCGCAGCGCGGAGCGCGCGGACGGCAGACGGGTCGGGATCGGGATCCCCGGCTTCACGCGGGTGCGGATCGCCGACGCCGAGGGACGACGGGTCCCGCCCGGCACGCCCGGGCGGATCGAGGCCCGCACCAGGGGCCGCATCCTCACCTACCTCGGCGCGCGGGAGCAGTACGACCGTCAGCTCGACGGCGGCTGGTGGCAGATGGGCGACCTGGGCTGCATGAGCCGGTTGGGCGCGCTGCGTCTGATCGACCGCGAGGTGGACCGGATCGACTCGGTGCACAGCAACCTGGAGATCGAGGACACCCTGATGGAACGGCTGGAGGAGCTCCGCGAGGTGGTCGTCGTGGCCGGGGCGGACCGTGAGCCGGTGCCGGTGGTGTGCGTGCGCGGGGAGCAGCCGCTGGACCCGGAGCGCTGGCGGGCGGCCACGGCCGATCTGCCCGCGATGGCCGAGCCCCGGCAGTGGCGGTTCGAGGAGCTGCCGATGACGGCGACCTGGAAGGTGAAGCGGGTGGAGATCACCCGCATGCTGACCGGGACGCCGCGGAGCGTGCGCGCGTGAACCCGGTCGTCGTCGTGGGCGCGGGCCCCGTCGGTCTGTCGGCGGCGCTCGCCCTGCGTGCACGCGGACTGCCCGTCGTGCTGCTGGAGGCGGACGCCGAGGACCGTGAACGGCCGGGCAGCCGCGCCCTGTTCGTGCACCGCGAGACGCTCCGGCTGCTCGACGCGATGCGTCCCGGGCTCGCCGCCGAGATCTCGTCCTACGGGCGGACCTGGCACACCCGGCGGACCCTGTACCGGGGCCGCGAGGTGTACTCGCGCACCTTCCCTCCGCCGTCCGGCGCTCCGGCCGCGTTCCCGCCCTTCACCAGCCTGCGCCAGGTGGACACCGAGCGCTTTCTGCGGGCAGCCTGCGAACGGGCCGGGGTCGTCTTCGAGTGGGACGCGCGCGTGCGCGGCGTGGACGTCGCGCCGGGCGAGGTCGTGGTGAGCGGCGAGGGCGGCCGGGAGTGGCGCGCCGGGCACGTCGTCGCCGCCGACGGGGCCCGCTCGGCGGTCCGGCGGGCGCTGGGCATCGCCATGGAGGGCGTCCGGGGCGAGGGCTTCCACGTCGTCGTGGACGTGGCCGACGTGCCGGGCGGCGAACTGCCGCTGGAGCGGGTCTTCCACTACGAGCATCCGGGGGTGGGCGGCCGCAGCGTGATGCGGGTGCCGTTCACCGGGGGCTTCCAGGTCGACCTGCAGTGCCGCGACGACGACGCGCAGGAGGCGTTCGGGACCGAGGAGGCCGTACGGCGCTGGCTGCCGGCGGTCGTGGGCGAGGGGTACGCCGACCGGATCCTGTGGGTGTCGACGTACCGCTTCCAGCGGTCGGTCGCCGCCTCGTTCACGGATTCCCGCCTGCGGGTGCTGCTCGTCGGCGAGGCGGCGCATCTGTTCCCGCCGTTCGGCGCGCGCGGCATGAACAGCGGGATCGCCGACGCAGCGGCGGCGGCCGGGGCCGTCGCGGCCGGGACCGACGACGCCGTCGAGGCGTTCGCCGAGGCACGGCGCGCGGCGGGGCTGTTCAACAGCGCCGCCGCGGGGAGCGCCCTGGAGCATCTGCGGCCGACCCGCCGGAGCGTGCGGCTCCGGCAGTGGGCGGCGGCCGCGCTCGCGCCCGTGCTGCCGTCGTGCGGGTCGTGGCTGGAGCACGCGCCGTACGGGCCGCGCGGCGGGGCCCCCGCGGCAGCGGGCGGAAAGTACTGAGAGGAGCAGACGATGACAGGGCATGCGGTCGTGGAGGAGTCGCTGGCGTGGACGCCGGCCGGGGGGCTGGCGCCCCGCGCCGATTCCGGTGGCGGACGGCTGCTCGTGGCGGACTCGTGGCTGGTGCGCGAGGGCCGGGTGCGCGGTCTGGAGCGGCACCGGGAGCGGTTCCTGCGGGCCTGCGGCGAGTGCAGCGGGCCGCCGTTGCGCCGGCTGCTGGAGTTCTGGCGGGACGCGACGGCCGCGCTGCCCCGCACGGGTGAGTGGTTCCCGCGCGTGGAACTCGCCGCGGGGTCACTGGAGTTGCGGCTGCTGCTGCGGCCCGCCCCGCCGCTGGAGCCGGACGTCCGGGTCTGGGCGGCCGGCCAGCCGGACCCGCGGACCATGCCGCGCCGCAAGGGGCCCGACCTGGACGCCCTGGCCCGGGTGCGCCGTCGGGCGTCCGAGGAGGGTGCGACGGAGGCGGTGCTGGTCGCACCGTCGGGCGCGGTGCTGGAGGCGGCGACCGCCAGCGTCCTGTGGTGGGAGGGCGATGCGCTGTGTCTGCCCCCGCCACGGCTGCCGGTGCTGTCCGGGGTGACGGTCGGCCTGATCCAGGAACGGGCCCACCGGCTCGGGGTCCGGGTCGTCCACCGCGAGCGGGCGCTGACCGAGCTGGACGGCCGGGAGGTGTGGCTGGTGAACGCCCTGCACGGGATCCGGCCGGTCACCGGCTGGGCGGGAGGGGTGATCGGCTGCGCGCCTCCCGCGCGGGCGCGGGAATGGCGCCCGTGGCTGGAATCGCTGGCGGAGCCGCTTTCCTGCACCTGAGGCGCGCGCGGCGGGTTCGGGGCGAGTGCGGCGAGTGCGGCGAGTGCGGCGAGTGCGGCGAACAGGGAAAGCACGGGAACGGGCATCGGCCGATTTCACCGATGCCCGCTTTCCGCTTTTCACCTTTCCATCCCGCCGCCTTGCCGTCTTTCCGTCATTCCGCTTACCCGCATTCCTGCATTTACTTCCCGGCGGGCTGATAAGCGCCCGGGGCCATACGCGTCGCGATGGCGATCCGGTTGTAGGCGTTGATGACCGCGGCCGCCCAGATCAGCGCCGCCAGCTGCGCCTCGTCGAAGACCTCCGCCGCCTCGGCGTACACCGCGTCCGGCACCTGGCCGTCGTGCACCAGGGTCACGGCCTCGGTCAACGCCAGTGCGGCGCGCTCCCGTTCACTGAAGAAGGGGGTCTCCCGCCAGGCGTTCAGCGCGTACAGGCGCTGTTCGCTCTCCCCGTGGGCGCGGGCGTCCTTCGTGTGCATGTCGAGGCAGAAGGCGCAGCCGTTGATCTGCGAGGCGCGGGTCCTGACCAGTTCCAGTATCTCCGGCTCGACCTTCGCTTCCTGCGCGGCGGAAACTGCGGCGGCATGCAGGGAGGCCATCGCGGCGGAGACCTGAGGGGTCGTCTTCTTGAGGGCGACGCGGGACACGGAATTACTGTTCGTCATGGTGGGACTGTATCGGGGAAAATCCAGGAAATCTATCCGGGAAAAGGAATTCCGGAGCCGTTCTCACCGAAAGGGAGAGCCGCGCACAACGCGTCCAGCGCTCCCGACCAGGCGTGGTCCGGCGGTGTCCCGTACCCCACGACCAGGGCGTCGAGGGGCGCGGTGACCGCGTCGGCGTGCCGGTAGCGGGGGGTGAGGGCGTCGACGGCCAGGCCCTGGTAGGCGGCAGCCCGCAGCACCGGCCCCTGCGTGCCGGGCGGTAGCCGCAGGACGGCGTGCAGGCCGGCCGCGATGCCGGTGACGCGGATCGCCGGGGCGCGGGCGGCCAGCGCCGCGACCAGTGCGTCACGGCGTCGGCGGTAGCGCGTGCGGGCCGCCCGGACATGGCGGTCGTAGGCACCGGACGTGATGAACTCGGCCAGCGTCAGCTGGTCGAGGACCCCGGAGGTGTCCATCCCGCCCTTGGCCCGCGTCACCTCCCCGACCAGGTCGGCCGGCAGCGCCATCCAGCCCAGCCGCAGGCCGGGGGCGAGCGACTTGCTCGCCGTGCCCAGGTACACCACATGCTCGGGGTCCAGGCCCTGGAGGGCTCCGACGGGCTGGCGGTCGTAGCGGAACTCCCCGTCGTAGTCGTCCTCCAGGACCAGCCCGCCGGTGCGCCGTGCCCAGTCCACGACGGCGGCCCGCCGGTCGCGGTGCAGGGGCACGCCCATCGGGAACTGGTGGGCGGGGGTGAGCAGGACCGCGCCCGCGTCCGTCAGCCGCCCGGTGTCCGTGCCCCGTTCGTCGAAGGGCAGCGCGGTCGTCGTCATCCCGGCCGCGGCCAGCAGCCTCCAGTGCTCGTCCAGGCCGTAGGACTCGACGGCGACCGTGTGCGCGCCGCGCGCCCGCAGAACGGCGGTGAGCAGTTTCAGCCCGTGCGCGAAGCCGGCGCACACCACGATGCGCCCGGGGTCGGCGCGCACCCCGCGGGCGCGGGAGAGGTACTCGGCGAGCGCGGTGCGCAGCTCCACCCGGCCACGCGGGTCGCCGTAGCCGAAGGCCTCGGAGGGGGCGGCGGTGAGGGCGCGGCGAGCCGCTCTGAGCCACTCGGCGCGCGGGAAGGAGCCGAGATCGGGGGTGCCGGGACGCAGGTCGTACGCGGGCCCGCGCCGTTCGGGGCGCCGGGGCGTGGCGTCGCCGGCCGGCGGGACGACCGTCCGCTCCGCCACGCGGGTGCCCGAGCCCTGGCGGGCGGTGAGCCAGCCCTCGGCGACGAGGTCGCCGTAGGCGTCGGCGACCGTGTTGCGGGCGATGCCCAGGTCCGCGGCGAGGGAGCGGGAGGAGGGCAGACGGGCGCCGGGCGGGAGCCGGCCGCAGCGGACGGCCTCACGCAGGGCGTCGGTGAGCCCCCGCCGCAGATGCGGTCCGGTGGGTTCCAGGTGGAGGTCGACGCCCAAAGTGGCCCGGGTTCTCGCCATGGAAATGGACCATACTCCTGGGCTGCCTGGCTCCTAAGGTCGAGGCATGACGACGAACGCACCCGCCGCGACCGGCACGACCGCCACCACGACGACGATCGCCACCACGACCACCGCCACCGCCTCGGCGAGCACGGCCGCCGACGCACAGGTTCGGTACGCGCCCGCGCACACTCCCCGGCTCGACTGGACCGAGCACGCCCCCGAGGTCTTCAAGGCGATGGTCCGGCTGGACGCCGCCGCCCGTAAGGGCCTCGACCCGAAGCTGCTGGAGCTGGTGAAGATCCGCGCCTCGCAGATCAACCGCTGCGCGCTCTGCGTCGACATGCACAGCAAGGACGCGCTCGCGGCGGGCGAGAGCGTCGAGCGGATCGTCCAGCTCAGCGCGTGGGAGGAGTCGGAGCACTTCTACACGGAGCAGGAGCTCGCGGCGCTGGCGCTGACCGAGGCGGTGACCGTGCTGACGGCGGGGTTCGTGTCCGACGAGGTGTACGAGCGCGCCGCCCGGCACTTCGAGGAGCGCGAGCTGGCGCAGCTGATCGCCGCGATCACGGTGATCAACGCCTGGAACCGGTTCGGCGTGACCTGCCGGCTGGTGCCGGGGCACTACCGGCCGGGGCAGCACGCGTGAGCCGCACGAACCTGCTCGACCGCGAGGTCGGCCGGGCCATGTCCGCGCTGAGCGCGGCGGCCAAGCGCGGTCTCGGCGATCCCGCGCTCGCCGAACTGGTCGTGATCCGCGCCTCGCAGCTCAACCACTGTGCGTTCTGCCTGGACATGCACCTCGCGATCGCCCGCGAACAGGGCGTGCGCGAGCCGCAGTCGGCCATGCTGGGCGCCTGGGAGGAGGCGGGGGACGTCTTCGACGAGCGGGAGCGGGCCGCGCTCGCGCTGACCGAGGCCATGACGGTCCTGACGGAGGGGTTCGTGCCGGACGAGGTGTACGCCGAGGCCGCCCGCCGCTTCGGGGACGCCGAACTCGCCCATCTCGTCGCGCTGATCACCGCCGTCAACTGCTGGAACCGGGTGATGGTCGCCCGGCGCATCCCACCGGGGGGTTACACACCATAGGCAAGGCGGACGACTTGCGACGGATGCGCCAGGGGCGCGCCCCGGGCGACCCTCCCCGACTGCCCTGAAGGCGTGGAGACCCGCGGTCCTGCCCGGTCCCCGGGACGCGGGCGTCACCCCCTCGGCGGGACGGCGGGCGAGGGCCCCTCGCCCGCCGTCCTCGGCGAACCCGGGGCCCCCGTGTCACGTTCGGACCGGGACTGCGGCGCAGGGCGACGGCCGCCCCGCGGGAGATCAGCGCGGAACCGGTCCAGGTCCTCGCTCGCGGCTCCGGCCCGGGGCCATGTCTCCCGCGCGGTTCAGGACAGCCACGCCTTCCAGGTGGACGCGTGGCCGTCCACCCACTTCTTCGCCGCGTCCTCGGGCGTGAGCTTCTGATCGGCGATCATCAGGGAGACCTCGTTCTGGTCCTCGGTCGTCCACTTGAACTTCTTCAGGAAGGCCGCCGCCTTGCCGCCGTCCTTCGCGAAGCCGGCGTTGAGGTACTTCTGCAGCGGGGTGTGCGGGTAGGCGCAGGCGACCTTCGCCGGGTCCGCGTCGCAGCCCTCCTTGTACGCGGGCAGCTTCACCTCGGTCATCGGCACCTTCTTGAAGAGCCACTGCGGCGCGTACCAGTAGGTGAGGAAGGGCTTCTTCTCCTTGGCGAACTGCCGCATCTGCGTGATCTGGGCGGCCTCCGAACCGGCGAACACGACCTGGAAGTCGAGGTTCAGGTTCTTCACCAGCGCCTTGTCGTTGGTGACGTAGGAGGGCGAGCCGTCCATGAGCTGGCCCTTGCCGCCGCTCTCCGCGGTGCGGAACTGCGCCGCGTACTTGTTGAGGTTCTTCCAGTTCGTGACGTCGGGGTGCTGCTTGGCGAAGTACGTCGGCACGAACCAGCCGATGTGACCGGTGACGCCGAGGCCGCCGCCCGGCGTGATCGTCTTCTTGTCCTTGACGTAGCGCTGTTCCTGGTCGGGGTGGCCCCAGTCCTCCAGGATCGCGTCGACCCGGCCCTGACTGAGCGCGTCCCAGGCGGGCACCTCGTCGACCTGCACGGTGTCGACGCGGTAGCCCAGCTTGTGTTCCAGGAGGTACTGGGCGACGGCCACGTTGGCCTGGGCGCCCACCCAGGACTGCACGGACAGGGTCAGGGACTTGGCGCCCTGCGCGTTGGCGAACGGCGAGGCCTGCTTCGTCATGTCGGCGGCGCCGCAGCCGGTCAGCAGGAGCAGCGCCGAGGCGCCGGCCACGGTCGCGGTGGTACGGATGCGCATGTCACGCTCCCTTCTTGGCGCGGCGTTCGGTGGGCTGGGTCACCCGGTCGAGCATCAGGCCGAGGCAGACGATGGCCGCGCCGGCCACCAGTCCGGTGGCGAGGTCGCCCTGGGCGAGGCCGAAGACGACGTCGTAGCCGAGAGCGCCGCCGCCGACCAGACCGCCGATGATGACGACGGCGAGGACCAGGACCACGCCCTGGTTGAGGGCGAGCAGCAGGGCCGGGCGGGCCAGCGGGAGCTGCACCTGGCGGATCTGCTGGCCGCTGCTCGCGCCGAGCGAGCGGGCCGACTCCAGGGCGGCCGGGTCGACCTGGCGCAGTCCCTGCGTGGTGATGCGGACGACGGCGGGCAGCGCGTAGACGACCGCGGCGGCCACGGCGGGCGCGCGGCCGACGCCGAACAGCGCGACGACCGGGATCAGGTACACGAACTGCGGCATCGTCTGGAAGACGTCGAGGACGGGCCGCAGGAACTGTTCGAAGCGGTCGCTGCGGGCGGCTGCGACGCCGGTCGCGAAGCCCAGGACGAGGGTGACGGCGACCGCGGCGAGGACCTGCGAGAGCGTGTCGAGCGAGGGCTTCCACACGCCGAGCACGCCGATCGCGGCCATGGCGAGGACGGCGGTGAGCGCGGTCCGCCAGGTGCCGATCACCCAGGCGAGCGCGGCGACGATCAGCAGGACCGACCACCAGGGCAGGGCCTGGAGGCCGTCGCGCAGCGGGTCGAGGACCCAGGTGGTGAAGTGTCCGGCCCAGTCGGCGGTGCCGCCGATCACGGGGACCCCGGAGTAGAGGTGGTCGGTCATCCAGTCCACGGCCCGGTTGACCGGCTCGGCGATGTTCAGCGTCCAGGAGCCGGGCCAGTCGAGGCGGCCGACGAGCCGTCCGACGAGCGCCACGGCCACGGCGGCGGCGAGCGCGTACGCCCATCCGGCGCGCCGGGTCAGGCCGGTGCGCCCGCCGCCGGAGCCGCCTTCGCCGTTGCCCGCCGCGCAGGTGACCCGGTCCAGGACGACGGCGAGGAGGACGATCGGGATGCCCGCGGCGAGGGCCGCGCCGACGTCGACGGAGGCGAGCGCCTGGTAGACGCGGTCACCGAGGCCGCCGGCGCCGATCACGGAGGCGATGACCGCCATGGACAGCGCCATCATGATCGTCTGGTTGAGGCCGAGCAGGAGTTCCTTGCGGGCCAGCGGGAGGCGCGCGGTCAGCAGGCGCTGGCGGGAGGTGGCCCCGAGCGATTCGACGGCCTCCAGCACCTCCTTGTCGGCGCCGCGCAGCCCGAGGGCGGTGAGCCGGGCCATGGGCGGGGCGGCGTAGACGACGGTGGCGAGGACGGCCGCGGGGACGCCGATGCCGAAGATCAGGACCACCGGGAGCAGGTAGGCGAACGCGGGCAGCACCTGCATGGTGTCCAGGACGGGGCGCAGGATGCGGTCCATCCGGTCCGACAGCCCGGCGGCCAGGCCCAGCACGGCGCCGACGGCGACGGACACGAGGACCGCCACGACCATCAGGGCGAGCGTCTGCATGGTGGGGATCCACATGCCGAGCAGTCCGCAGGTCAGGAACGCGGCGGCGGCGCCGAGCCCGAGCCGCACTCCGGCGACCCGCCAGGCGACCAGCCCGGCGACGGCGGTGACGCCCGCCCAGCCCGCGGCGAGCAGGACCAGGTAGACGGCCCGCACGGACAGCACGACCGCGTTGCTGACGTAGCCGAAGCCGTACAGGAACAGCGGATGGCTGTCACGGTTGTCGATGATCCAGTCGCTGACCTTGCCCAGCGGCTGGGTGAGGTCGACGGTGAGGGCGGCGGGCCAGCTGCCGCTGGCCCACTGGGCGTCGGCGAGCGGGACGAGGATCGCCGCGGCGAGGGCCAGCAGGGCGAGCTTGGCGGCCGCGCGGTGTTTGAGGAAGCCCGGCAGGGAGACCCGGGGGGCGGGTGCGGTGACGGTAGCCATGTCAGACCGCCTCCTTGCGGAGCTCCGTCCCGGCCACGACGTCGAGGAGCCGTTCGTGGTCGACGACCCCCAGACACCGGCCGTCCTCCACGACGCACGCGGGCTGGTGGCTGCGCGACACGACCTGGATCGCGTCGGCGACGACCGCGTCGGCGGCGATCGCGCCGGGATGGTCGGGGCCGACGCATTCACCTGGGCGCATGGCCCGGCGGACCGTCATGACCTGTTCGCGCGGGACGTCGCGGACGAACTCGCGGACGTAGTCGTCGGCGGGCGAGCCGACGATCTCCTCGGGGGTGCCGAGCTGCACGACCTCGCCGTCGCGCATGAGCGCGATGCGGTCGCCGAGCTTGAGGGCCTCGCTGAGGTCGTGGGTGATGAAGACCATCGTGCGGCCCTCCTCCTGGTGCAGCCGGACGACCTCCTCCTGCATGTCGCGCCGGATCAGCGGGTCGAGCGCGCTGAACGGCTCGTCGAAGAGCAGCACCTCGGGGTCGACGGCGAGCGCGCGGGCCAGTCCGACGCGCTGGCGCTGGCCGCCGGACAGCTCGCTGGGCTTGCGGTGCTCCATGCCTTCGAGGCCGACCTTCTCGACGACCTCCTGGGCGCGCTCGCGGCGTTCGGACTTGCCGACGCCCTGGATCTCCAGGCCGTAGGCGACGTTGTCGACGACGGTGCGGTGCGGGAGCAGGCCGAAGTGCTGGAAGACCATCGCGGCGCGGTGCCGGCGCAGTTCGCGCAGCCGGGTCTTGTCCATGGCCCGCACGTCCTCGCCCTCGATGGCGATGGTGCCGGCGGTCGGCTCGATCAGCCGGGTCAGGCAGCGTACGAGGGTGGACTTGCCGGAGCCGGACAGGCCCATGACGACGAAGACCTCGCCCTTGCGCACATCGAAGGAGACGTCCCGGACCGCGGCGGTGCAGCCGGTGCGGGAGCGCAGTTCGGCGGGGGGCAGGGAGGTCAGCTCGGGGTCGGCGGGGACGGTCTCGGCCTTCGGGCCGAACACCTTCCACAGGCCGTCCACCGAGAAGACCGGCGGGCGCGTCTCGACGCTCGCGGGGGTACTCGTGCCGGTGCTCAGGTCGGTACTCATCAGGCATCGCCTCCGATCAGGTCCACGGCCCGTTCGCCGACCATCAGCACGCCGATCATCGGGTTCACGGCTGTCATGGTCGGGAACACGGAGGCGTCCGCGATGCGGATGCCTTCCAGTCCACGGATTCGCAACTGGGGGTCCACTACGGCCAGTTCGTCGTCGGCGGCGCCCATCTTGCAGGTGCCCGCCGGGTGGTACACGGTGTGCGCGACCTTGCGCGCGTACTCGCTCAGCTCCTCGTCGCTCGTGATGTGCGGGCCGGGGGCGACCTCGCGCTTGAGCCAGCCGGCCAGCGGCTCGGTCTTCGCGATCTCGCGCGCGATGCGGATCCCGTCGACGAGGGTGCGGCCGTCGTAGTCGTCCTCGTCGGTGAAGTAGCGGAAGTCGAGGGCGGGCTTGACGCTCGGGTCCGCGCTCTGCAGGTAGAGCCGGCCGCGGGACTTCGGCTTGGGGATGTTGGGGGTCATCGACACGCCGTGCTCGGGGCGTTCGTAGCCGAGCCGTTCCGGGTTGTCGGTGAAGGGGACCTGGTAGAAGTGGAACATCAGGTCGGGGCCCGCGTGTTCGGGGTCCCGGCGCACGAACAGGCCTGCGTCGGAGTCCATCGCGGAGTTCTCCGGGAGCGGCCCGTGCGTCTCCCAGACGATCACCGACTCGGGGTGGTCGAGGAGGTTCTCGCCGACGCCGGGCAGGTCGTGGACGACGGGTATGCCGAGCGCGTCGAGGTCGGTCTTGGGGCCGATGCCGGAGTGCAGCAGCAGGCGGGGCGTGTCGATCGCGCCCGCGCAGAGCACGACCTCGCGCCGGGCCCGTACCAGGCTCTCCGTGCCGTCCTCGGCGCGCACGTGCACACCCCGCGCGCGCGGGCCGTCCAGTTCCAGCCGGTGCGCCCAGGTCTCCAGCAGGATCGTCAGGTTGGGCCGCTCGTCCATCACCGGGTGCAGATAGGCGACCGACGCGGACGAACGCTTGTTGGTCTCCGGGTGGTAGGCGAGGTCGAAGAAGCCGACGCCCTCGTCGAAGGGCTTGGCGTTGAAGCCCTCGACGCGGGGCACTCCGGTCGCCTGCTGCGCGGCGTCGACGAAGTCGCGGGCGATGGCGTTCCGGTCCTTCTCGTCGACGGGGACGATGTTGTTCAGCAGGCGTGCGTAGTACGCCTCCATGGGGACCGCGCCCCAGCCCGTCGCGCCGGCCGCCTCCCACTCGTCGAAGTCGGACGGCAGCGGCTTGAAGGCGATGAGGGTGTTGTGCGAGGAGCAGCCGCCGAGGACGCGGGCGCGGCTGTGCCGGATGTGGGAGTTGCCGCGCGGCTGCTCGGTGGTGGGGTAGTCGTAGTCGAGCTCGCCGCCGAGCAGGCCCATCCAGCGGCGCAGGGTGAGGACGTCGTCGCGGCCGACGTCGCTGGGGCCGCCCTCGATGACGGCGACGGTGACGTCGGGGTTCTCGGTGAGCCGTGAGGCGATGACGGAACCGGCGGTTCCGCCTCCGACGATCACGTAGTCATAGACGGGTGAGGTGTCTGGCATGGGGGGTACTCCAGGGGCGTGCGAAGCCTGTTCGATGCGAAGGGGGCGGGGTGAGCGGACTGTGCGGGGCGCGGTGGTCAGCCCGCGAACCAGCGGACCGGCTGCGGTGCGAGGTTCTGGTACACGTGCTTGGACTCGCGGTACTCGGCGAGCCCTGCGGGCCCCAGTTCGCGGCCCACGCCGCTCTTTCCGAAGCCGCCCCACTCCGCCTGCGGCAGGTAGGGGTGGAAGTCGTTGATCCAGACGGTGCCGTGGCGCAGCCGGCCGGCGACCCGGCGGGCGCGGCCCGCGTCGGAGGTCCACACGCCGCCCGCGAGTCCGTACTCGGTGTCGTTGGCCAGGGCCACGGCCTCGTCCTCGGTGCGGAAGGTCTCGACGGTGAGGACCGGTCCGAAGACCTCCTCCCGCACGACGCGCATCTCGCGGTGGCAGCGGTCGAGGACGGTGGGCTCGTAGAAGTAGCCGGTCTCCGGCCGCTCCGGGGCGGGGTCGGGGCGTCGGCCGCCGGACCGCAGCACGGCGCCCTCGGCGAGCGCGGAGGCCACGTACTCCTCGGTCTTGGCGCGCTGCTGCTCGGAGACGAGCGGGCCGCACTCGACGCCGCTCTCGGTGCCGCGTCCGAGGCGGATCTTCCCGGCCCGGCGGGCGAGTTCTTCGACGAAGCGGTCGCGGACGGACTCCTCGACGATGAGCCGGGAGCCCGCCGAGCAGACCTGGCCGCTGTGGATGAAGGCCGCGTTGAGGGCCTGGTCGACGGCGGTGTCGAAGCCCTCGGGGGTGGCGCAGGCGTCGGCGAAGACCACGTTGGGGTTCTTGCCGCCGAGTTCGAGGGCGACCTTCTTGACGGTCGGGGCGGCCGCCTGGGCGACCTTGACGCCGCTGACCAGGCCGCCGGTGAAGGACACCAGGTCGACGTCGGGGTGTTCGGCGAGCCGGGCGCCGACGGTGTGGCCGGGGCCGGTGACGATGTTGGCGACGCCGGCGGGCAGTCCGGCCTCGGCGAGCAGGTCGATGAGGGCGATCGTGGTCAGCGGGGTGATCTCGCTCGGCTTCACGACGAACGTGTCGCCGGCGGCGAGCGCGGGCGCGATCTTCCAACTCGCCTGGAGGAGCGGGTAGTTCCAGGGGGTGATCAGCGCGCACACGCCGATGGGCTCGTGGACGACGACGCTGTGGACGTCGGACGAGCCCGCGTCCACGACCCGGCCCGGCGCCTCGGCGGCGACGAGACCGGCGAAGTAGCGGAAGGCGTCGGCGACACAGTCGATGTCCACCCGGCCCTCTTCGAGGGTCTTGCCCGCGTCACGGCTCTCCAGCAGACCGAGCCGTTCGCGGTCGCGTATGAGGAGGTCGGCGACGCGGCGCAGCAGTGCGGCGCGCTCGACGGCCGGAGTGCGCGGCCAGTCGCCCTCGTCGAAGGCGGCGCGGGCGGCCGCGATCGCCAGGTCGGCGTCCTTCTCGTCGCCCTCGGCGACCACCGCGAAGGGGCGGCCGTCCGCTGGGTCGAGGATCTCCCGGGTCGCTCCGGAGGCGGCCGTCAGCCATTCGCCGCCCGCGTGAATCGTCCGGCACTCCCGCTGTTCCGTCTGTTCCGTCGTGTCGGCCATGATCGGTGTTGCCTTCCGTTCCTGTTCAGTCCCCCTGTGTCACCCGTGGGTCGCCGTCGGGGACCGCGTCCACATGCCCCGAACCTTTCATTGCATGCGCAATCCCTGGCCTAAAGTGCGCTGAGTCACTGCCAGTACGGGCATAAATGGACAAAATGGGCGTCATGGTGACGGGTCGCTCACCCGCGGGCCGCCACGGCCGTCACCGTCCGCCACCATGTCCCGCACCGCGGCCCGCAGCCACGCGTGCGCGGGGTCCGCGTCGTGCCGTGGGTGCCAGGCCATGCCCAGCCGCAGCGGCGGCAGATCCAGCGGCACCTCGAAGGGGACCAGGCCGAGGCTCCGCGCCAACGGCAGCCCCCAGGCGGTGTTCAGACCCACCAGATCGGTCTCGCGGATGACGAAGAGGGAGGCCGGGAGCGAGCCGACGGCGCCCACCACCCGCCGCTCCAGTCCCAGCTCGGCGAGCGCCGCGTCCACCGGCCCGTGCAGCCTGCCGCGCCGGGAGACGATGATGTGGTCCACCTCCCGGGCGAACCGCTCGGGCGTCAACTCGCCCTCCAGCAGCGGGTGTCCGGCGCGGGCGACGCCCACCATCCGGTCCTCGTACAGCTGCTCACGGTGCACCTCGGGGGCCACCGAATCGATGACGCCCACCTCCAGGTCGGCGGTGCCCTCGCGCAGGAACGGCGCGTCGACGTGGCTCTCGCCCAGGAACCGGATGCGGATGCCGGGGGCCTCGGCGGCCGCGCGGGCGTACAGGGCCGGCCCATGGGCGGCCGCGATGGCGTCGTGACCCAGGATCGTGAGGGTGCGGGTCACCGTCCTCAGGTCGGCCCCCTCGGCCGGCGCGAACAACGCCCGGGCCCGCTCCACGACGGCGCTCACCTCGGCCCGCACGGCGAGGGCGCGCGGCGTCGGCACCATCCGCCGCCCCGCCCGCACCAGGATCGGATCCCCCAGCGCCCTGCGGACCCGGCCCAGGGTGCGGCTCATCGCCGGTTCCGACAGATGCAGACGGCGGGCCGCGCCCTGCACGCTCTGCTCCTCCAGCAGCACGTCCAGCGCGACCAGCAGATTCAGATCGAGCCCAGCGGCTCCTGCGGGGTCGGCAGACCTGGCCGACCGGGCCGCGGATTGCGTCATGTGCAGTCACTCCTTGCAAAGGTTGCACTGGAAAGCAGGTCGGTGCCGAGCCTACGGTGAACGGGCATCCCACTCCGACGAGCTCCCCGGGAGGAGCCGTGCCCTCGCACGCCCTGAAACGGTCCACCCTCCTCGCACTGTGCGCCTGCGTGCTGGTCGCCCAGAGCATGGTCGCCGCGATCAACCTCCTCATCCCGCAGCTGAGCGCCTCCTCGCTGCACCCCTCGCACACCCAGATCCTGTGGACCGTCGACGCGTACGTCATCGTCTTCGCGGGACTGCTCATCCCGGCCGGCGCGCTCGGCGACCGGCACGGCCGCAAGGGCGCCCTGCTCGCCGGCCTCGGCCTGTTCGCCCTCGGAGCCGCCACCAGCGCGATCGCCCCCGATCCGGCGGTGCTCATCGCGGGCCGCGGCATCTCGGGAGCGGGCGCGGCGCTCATCACCCCGGCGACGATGTCGATCCTGGTCCACCTCGCCGGACCACAGGGCAGGGCCCGGGCGATGGCGTCCTGGACCCTCGCCATGGGCCTCGGCGGCCTGGCGGGCAACCTGGGCGGCGGCCTGGCCGGCCAGTTCCTGACCTGGCGGGCCCTGTTCGCGGTGATGATCCCGCTGGCGGCGCTGCTGGCGCTCACCGTGGCCCTGACCACCCCGCGCACGGACCCCTCGCCGCGCAACGGCCTCGACCCGCTGGGCACCCTGCTGCTCACCGCGGGGCTGGTCGCCGTCCTCTTCGGCATCATCGAGGGCCCGGACCACGGCTGGGCCTCGCCGCGCATCCTGGGCTCGTTCGCGACGGGAGCCGCGCTGATCACCGCGTTCACCCTGGGGTCCCTGCGCTCGCGCAGCCCCCTCTTCGACCCGCGCGTGTTCCGCTCCTCCCGCCTGCGAGCCACGAGCCTCGGCCTCATGACCGGCTTCTTCGGTCTGTTCGCGCTGTTCTTCGTCAACTCCCAGTACCTGCAGGAGGTCAAGGGCTACGGGCCCGCCGTCACCGGCGTCGCCATCGTTCCGCTGATCGTCGGCATGGCCCTGGTCCCCAAGCTGGCCGCCCGCTGGTCGGCCCACCCCCGCCCGGTCATCGGCTCCGGGCTCGCCCTGATCGGCCTCGGCCTGCTCGGCGCGTCCACGGCGGACGCCGGCACGCCCTACCCGGTGTACGCGGGCTGGCTGCTCGTCATATCGGCGGGGACGGGCCTGTCGATGCCCGCGTTGACGCTGGGCGTCGTCACCTCCCTCCCGCCCCACCAGGCGGGCCTCGGCTCCGGACTCGGCACCTCGGCCCGCGAGATCGGCGCGGCCCTCGGTGTCGCGGTCGCCGGCACGGTCCTGGCCGGGCACGCCGGTTTCGCCCTCGGCATGGGACCGGCCCTGCGCGCGGTCGCGGTGGCCGTGCTGGCGGCGACGGCGCTGGTCATGACCGGTCTGGGCGCGCCGGTCAGCCGCCGGAGCTTCGACAACGGCCTGAATCCGACCGAGAGTTGAATTACTCTTCGTGTCCGGACCGCCACGCTGAGCCGCGCGAAGGAGACGCCATGCCCGCGAGACGAGTCGTCACCGGACGAAGCCAGCAGCCGCGCAAACGCTTCGCGGAGGAACTGCGCCTGCTGCGCAACGGCCGCGGCGAGAGCCTGCGGGAGCTCTCCGAGCGGCTGGGGTGGGACGCGTCGACGCTCGGCAAGATGGAGAGCGGGGCCAACCTCGGCAGCCCGGAGGTGGTCGAAGCCCTGGACACGCACTACGGAACGCCGGGACTGCTGCTGGCCCTGTGGGAAGTGGCGATGGGGGACAACAGCCAGTTCAAGGAGCAGTACCGCAGGTACATGGACATCGAGGCGGAGGCGCTCAGCCTGTGGCACTTCGGTGTGAGCACCGTCCACGGTCTGCTCCAGACGACGGCGTACGCGCGTGAGGTTCTCACGCTGGGCGGGCTCAGGGGACCAGAGCTGGATCAGCAGGTCGAAGCCCGCACGGGCCGAAGGAAGTTGCTGGAGGGAGAGGACGCACCGCCCTTTCGCGCCATCGTCTCCGAGGCGGTCCTGCGTACGCCGTTGCGCGTGCCTCAGGAATGGCGGGAACAGCTGGAGTACCTGCTGGAGATCTGCGAGCGTCCGAACGTCACTCTCCAGGTGTTGCCGCTATGTGCCGGTCTCCACGCACTGGTCAGCACCGACATGATGTTCCTCCGGCTGCCGGACGGCGTCACCGTGGCGTACGCGGAGACTGCTCACCGGGGCGAACTGGTCGAGGAAATCCGAGCAGTTGAGCTACTCCTACGGCGTTACGATGCCATGCGTGACCAGGCGCTTTCCCCGGCCGAGTCACGGAAGTTCATCATGCGAATGTTGGAGGAAGTGCCGTGCGAGCCATCGACCTGAGCAACGTCACCTGGCGCAAGTCCAGCTACAGCAACCCCGACGGCGGGGCATGCCTCGAAGTCGCTGATCAGTTTCCGGCCGTCGTCCCGGTCCGCGACAGCAAGGACCCCGATCGCGGAGCGGTCTGCTTCGGGCTCGACGCCTGGGCGACCTTCGTCGGCTCCCTCAAGCGGAGCTGAACGCGCTCTACGCAAAACGATCCCCGGACGGTCGTACCGTCCGGGGATCGTGTGCGTTCGGCTCAGATCAGGCCGAGGGCGCGAACCGCCTCGCGCTCCTCCGCGAGCTCCTGCACCGACGCGTCGATGCGGGCGCGGGAGAACTCGTTGACGTCCAGGCCCTGGACGATCTCGTACGTGCCGTTCTTGGTGGTGACCGGGAAGGAGGAGATCAGGCCCTCCGGGACGCCGTAGGAGCCGTCGGACGGGATGCCCATGGAGGCCCAGTCACCGTCGGCGGTGCCGTTGACCCAGGTGTACACGTGGTCGATGGCCGCGTTGGCGGCGGAGGCGGCCGAAGAGGCGCCGCGGGCCTCGATGATGGCCGCGCCGCGCTTGGCGACGGTCGGGATGAAGTCCTCGGCCAGCCACTTCTCGTCGCCCACGACCTCGGCGGCGTTCTTGCCGGCGATCGTGGCGTGGAAGATGTCCGGGTACTGGGTGGCGGAGTGGTTGCCCCAGATGGTCAGGCGCTTGATGTCGGCGACCGTCGAGCCCGTCTTCTTCGCGAGCTGGGTCAGCGCGCGGTTGTGGTCGAGGCGGGTCATCGCGGTGAAGCGCTCGGCCGGTACGTCCGGGGCGGCGGCCTGCGCGATCAGCGCGTTGGTGTTGGCCGGGTTGCCGACGACGAGGACCTTGATGTCGTCCGCGGCGTGGTCGTTGATGGCCTTGCCCTGCGGCTTGAAGATGCCGCCGTTGGCCTCCAGGAGGTCGCCGCGCTCCATGCCCTTGGTGCGGGGGCGGGCGCCGACGAGGAGTGCCACGTTCGCGCCGTCGAAGGCGACGTTCGGGTCGTCCGTGATGTCGATGCCCTGCAGCAGCGGGAAGGCGCAGTCGTCGAGCTCCATCGCGGTGCCCTCGGCGGCCTTCAGCGCCGGGGTGATCTCCAGCAGGCGCAGCTTGACCGGCACGTCCGCGCCGAGCAGCTGGCCGGAGGCGATGCGGAAGAGCAGGGCGTAACCGATCTGGCCGGCCGCGCCGGTGACGGTGACGTTCACGGGAGTGCGGGTCATGGCGTTCTCCGTATGACAGCTGTCGGTGGGGCGTCCCTGCCCCGGGTGGGACGTACAGATGATCGATCTCTTGGTATCAAGAGATCCAATCAGCGGTCAGGCTATCGCGCATCCGGGATGCCGGACGTCCGGGGTCCCTGTGGCCCGTCCCACAGAGTGGACTTCCGCGTACGGGACACCCACTACGGGACACCCACTACTTCACTTCCCATGACGCGAGCGGCGGCCGTCGGTCCGGGAGAGGTGAGACCGAGCGGCCGCCGTGGGGGGAACCGGGTCGCGCCGGAATCCCGTGGGGGTACGTTTCGCGTGCCCGCGACCGGGGCGGCTATTCCTGCGCGCGCCGGATTTTTTCGGCGGCGCGTGCGGACCGCGCCGCCTCAGGGCGTGCAGCCCCTCTGCCCGGAGGCCAGCACCGCGCAGGCCGTCGCCTCGTCCGCGCTGTTCACGGCCACCATGGGCGTGTACGCGACGGTGTCGCCGGGCGCGGAGAGGTGACCGGTGCGCCGCACGGAACCGGCGGTCACCGCCACCGTGTCACCGGGCCCGGCCGGCGTGATGCGGCCCCAGGCCGCCCCGCAGGTCCGGCTGTAGCGGACCTCGACCAGGGTCACGCCGACCGTCGCGGTCTTCGCCGTCGCCGCGAGGCCGCCGCTGCACCCGGCCGCCTGCGCGTCCCGGCCGGTGCAGTCGGAGCCGCCGCACCGCACCCCGGCGGGCAGGGCGCGGGAAGCGGCGGCCGACGGGGACGGCGACTCGACGACGCCCGCCGCCCGCGGACCCCGGCCGTCGGTGAGGAAGAACGCGCCGGCCGCGACGGTCGCGACGCCCACGACCCCGGCGAGGAACAGCCCAGCCCGCTGCCTGCGTGCGCCGGCGGCCCGCGTCCCGGGCCGTGCCCGCTCACCGCCGGGCGACGGGAGCGGCGAGGGCGGCGGGCCGAACTGCCCCGGCAGGGCGCGGGCGGGCAGCGTCCCGGCGGTCGCGGTGATCGCCTCGTGCCGGGTCTCCGAGCGGTTCCACGCCCGCTCGGCCAGCTCCCACAGGGTGACCAGATGGACCGCGGGAGTGCCGGTGACCTCGGCCAGCGCCACGACCGCGCCCTTGGGCGCCAGCAGCCGGCCGTGGAGATAGCGCTCCCAGGACGACCTGCCGTAGCCCGTGCGATCCGCCACCGCCGCGACGCTCAGCCCGGCACGGTCCACGGCCCGCCGCATCGCCTCGACGAACTCCCGTACCTGCGGGTCGAGTTCACCCGGCAGGGCTTTCCAGCGAGGCATCGGCCCCCCTCTCGTGCGCTGAGTCGCATGGGTCACGTAAGACCCGATGTGACGACGATTCGGGACACATACCCGAACTGTCAACGTAAGCGCACAACGGGTGCGCCGCGCCGGGCCCGTTCGCCTCAGCCGAAGGCGACCGCTCCCCCGACGGCCGTCACCAGCAGGGCGAGCAGGATCAGGACCGCGTAGAGGAGAAGGCGTCCGACGGGCCGGGGCGCGGGGGGCGGGGCGGGTTCCTCCAGACGGTCCCACCAGGGCACCGTCGGATCCTCCACGTACTCCCCGGGCGGGTTCGCCGGGGTCGGCCGCGGCCATGCCTCGACGGCCAGTTCCCAGCGCACGACGTGCCGTTCGGCGTCCGCGCCGGCCAGCCCCGCCACCCGGCACAGCGCGGCGACGGCCTGCCGGGGCGGCGGCTGGACGGCGTTGAGATAGCGCTGCCAGGACGACTTGCTGTACGCGGTGCGCGCGCCGAGCGCGGCCAGGCTGAGCCCCGTGCCGTCCTTGAGCTGCCGCAACTGCTCCACGAAGTGCCGTACCTCCGACGGCAGTCCGTCCGGCAGCGGCTGCCAGGCGCCCATCAGGCCCACCTCCCCTTCGATCCGTTGGGGGGACGACGCCGGGCGGCCGGACGGTTCCCGCGCGAGGGGCCGCTGTGGCGGTGCGCGCGCACCGTAGCGGAACGGTCACTTCCGTGCCACAGCGTCCGGACAGCCGTTGTCCGGGCCGTTCAGGGTGCGGGAGCGTGGAACGCGGCGGCGGCCCGTCCTTCTCGGGGGATGAGGACGGGCCGCCGTTCGCATGCGGTCAGCTGCTGTCGACCGTGAAGTGCAGGGTGTCCTTGAGGAACGGGATCTGCAGCAACGGGTGGGGCTGGGCCATCAGCGCCAGCAGCACGATCGCCGTGCCCAGCACCCCGTAGGTCACGATGTCCGTGAAGCGGGAGCGCACGGCGAGCATGCCGACGCCGGGCAGCAGCCAGCGCAGGACCGCGCCGGCCAGCAGCCCCACGCCGATCAGGATCGTGCCGACCCGGAACACGTCCAGCGCGGCGAGCAGCAGCCCGAGCGCCACGACGCCCAGCACCGCGATGATCGGCCACTGCCGGGCGGCCAGGGCGTCTCCCGGCGCGGCGCGGCCCGCGCCCTCGGGGCGCGCGGTGTCCCGGGTGAACTTCGGGAACCGTCGCGTGGTGCGACGCGGCACACCGTCGGCGTCCGGGGCGCTGATGGGGTCGCGGACCTCGATCTCGTCGGCGTCTTCGCCGTTCACGTTCCTGTCCTCGTCCTTGGCGGAGGCGCCGTCAGCCGACACTGCGCTCCGCCGCCTCGACCACGTTGACGAGCAGCTGGGCACGGGTCATCGGACCGACGCCGCCCGGGTTGGGGGAGATCCAGCCGGCCACCTCACGGACGTCCGGGTGGACGTCGCCGACGATCCTGCCCTCGGCGTTGCGGGAGACGCCGACGTCCAGCACGGCCGCGCCCGGCTTGACGTCCTGCGCGCGGATCAGATGGGCGGACCCGGCGGCCGCGACGATGACGTCGGCCCCCTTCAGGTGCGCCGACAGGTCCCGGGTGCCGGTGTGGCACTGGGTCACCGTCGCGTTCTCGCTGCGCCGGGTCAGCAGCAGCGGCATCGACCGGCCGATGGTGACGCCCCGTCCGACGACGACGACCTCCGCGCCGTTGATCTCGACGCCGTGCCGGCGCAGCAGCGTCAGCACGCCGTTGGGGGTGCAGGGCAGCGGGGCGGGCTCGTTGAGGACCAGCCGGCCGAGGTTCATCGGGTGCAGGCCGTCGGCGTCCTTGGCCGGGTCCATGAGCTCCAGGATCCGGTTCTCGTCGATGCCCTTGGGCAGCGGGAGCTGCACGATGTAACCGGTGCAGGAGGGGTCGTCGTTCAGCTCGCGGACGACCGCCTCGATCTCCTCCTGGGTGGCCGTGGCGGGCAGCTCGCGCTGGATGGAGGCGATGCCCACCTCGGCGCAGTCGCGGTGCTTTCCGGCGACGTACTTCTGGCTGCCGGGGTCGGTGCCGACGAGGATCGTGCCGAGGCCGGGCGTGACGCCCCTCTCCTTCAGCGCCGCCACGCGGGCGGTCAGCTCGGACTTGATCTCGGCTGCGGTGGCCTTGCCATCGAGAATCTGGGCGGTCATGGGTCCATCCTCCCGGATGACGGCCCCCCGGTTCCAATCCGGGTGAACCCGTACGGGGCCGCGGCGCCCGCCTGACGTGCGCGAACCTGATCGATGATGTTGCACTTGCACAACACCTGCGGAATGCCGCGGAATGCGGCTGGACAACAAACCGGCCATTGCAGAACGATTGACGCCACAGTGCCGCGGGCAGTACCGGGGGGACGAACCGCATCTGTAGAACCTTCCTCCGAGCCAGCCGCGTCCCCGCACTCGAGTGCACACGGAGGAAGGACCGCCATGAGCTTCGGCGACCCGAACAACCCCTACGGCCCGCCGCAGGGCCAGCCGCCCGGCTACCCGCCGCAGGCTCCGCCCCAGCAGCCCGGCTACGGATACCCCACCGCTCCCCAGGGGCAGCCCGGTTACGGCTACCCGCAGGCCCCGCCGGTCCCCCAGGGGTACGGCTACGGCGTCCCGCAGGAGATGCCCGGCCTGGTCAAGACCGCCCGGGTGCTGCTGTTCATCCTCTCCGGCCTGCAGATCCTGGCCGGCATCTTCATCGGCATCGTGGGCGGCCTGATGCAGGACGCCTCCAACGGCATCGGCTCCGGCGACGACACGGGCACCGCGACCGGCGTCCTCGTCGGCGTCGGCCTGCTGATGCTGGCGCTGGGCGCGCTGTCGATCTTCCTGGGCGTCAAGTTCAAGACGGGCGGCGGCGGCATCCGCGTCACCACGATCGTCTACTCGTCCCTGATGATCCTGGGCAGCCTCGTCAACATCGTGAACGGCGCCGGCGGTTCCGGCACCTTCGGAGGCCTCATCTCGCTGGCCTTCGGCGGCATCATCCTCGCCGCGATGATCAGCGGCGGATCCTGGTTCAGCCGTCCGCGGTACTGACCCGCGAAAGCACCGCCGATCGCGCGGGAACCGGAGGCGCGATGAGCCGGTCGGAGACCGCCGGAAGGGCGTCTTCTCGCCATTCCTCGCCGGGGCCGTGCCACACCGTGACACGGCCCCGTTCCGTCGCCCACCCTGATGCCGTAGGCGCGGGTGGGGACGGGGGGACACACCGTGTACAGCATCATCGTCGTACCTCCGGCACCGAGGGAGGACGGACGCGGCGACCACGCGTCCGGGCAGGTCAGACTCGCTCCCGGTGACCGGCTGGCCTTCGGGCGGTCGGCGCACGGCAACGACCTGGAGATCGCGCACGAGGGCGTCTCGCGGCGGGCCGGCGAGGTCGCCGCGCAGGGCGCGTTCTGGACGCCGAGCAACTTCAGCCGGGCTCAGACGTACGTCGTCGAGAACCCCGAGGGGGCCGGCGAGCACATCAAGGTCGCACCCGGACGCCTGGACGCCCCGGTGCCCTTCGAGTTCGCCCGGATCGTGCTGCCCGCGGCGGGCGACCTGTTGACGTTCCAGGTGTGGGCGCCGCGCCACGACTACCTGGGCGTCGCGCCGGGGCCGGACGGCGCCACCACGGCGCCCGCGTTCTCCCTGGACCGCGGCAAGCGCTACTTCGCGGTGCTGACCGCCCTGTGCGAACCCCGGCTGCGCGGCGAGCCGCACGCCCCGCTGCCCACCGTGGACCAGGTCGTCGCCCGGCTGCGGCCCGGCTGGCCGGCCGCCTCCCGCACCTCCGTGCAGTGGAACATCGACTACCTCGCCGTGAAGCTGCGCCTCAAGCCCGGCCCGGACGCCGCCGCCCCGGGCCCGCGCCTCAACGGCAAGAAGGAGTCCCTGGTCTCCCTGGCGCTCCGCTTCGACCTGGTGCGCGAGGACGACCTGCAGAGCCTGGGACCGGCCGCGCCCGCGTCGGCCGGGACGGCAGTGCGGTGACCGAGCCGTACGCCGTCCGGGTCCCCCGGGGCTACCGGGTCGGCGGGTGGGAGGTACGGGAACCGCTCGCCACCGGCGCGTTCGGCAGCGTCTACGCGGCCCTGCGGCGCACCGACGACAACGATGGCACCGCCTCCTCCGGAGCCCCGCCCGGCGCCGCCCCGGACCCCGGTGGCGACGGCGGCCGGGGCCTGCCCGGCACGGCCGCCCTCAAGTTCCTGCCCACCGGCACCCACACGCCCCGCCGGCTGGCCCATCTGCGCGAACTCGTCGACCGCGAGGTGGAGTTGCTGAGCCGGCTCGACAGCCCGCGGCTCATCCGCCTCTACGAGACCCTGACCGTGGACGATCCCTCCCGCCCCGAACTCGACGGCGCCGTCGTGCTGGTGCTGGAGCGGGCCGAGGACTCGCTGTCGGCCCTGCTCCGCCGCGACGCCGTGCCCGGGGCCGGACCGGTCCTCCTCGCCCGGGTCTGCGCGGGCCTGGCCCAACTGCACGGGGCGGGCTGGGTGCACGGCGACCTGAAGCCGGCCAACGGCCTGGGACGGCTACGACTGCCAGGGCACGCTGCTCGGCTCCACCGCGGGCAGCGACCCGGACTGGAACGCCGCGGGCGGCGGTTTCGCGGGCGCCTGGGACAAGGCGTCGTCGGTGATGAACGCCGGTTACACCGGTGGCAACGACGTGGTCCAGTTCTGGTTCTGGCAGAACTACGAGGAGACGTACGCCTGCCTGTCCCCGAACGAGTACTTCGCGGACGACCTGTCCGACGATTACTTCGACGAAAGCGGCCAGAAGGTGGACGACAACATCCGCTCACACCGCTGGGTGACCGCCGGCTCGTGCGCCACCTGGCTGACCTGATCCGCCCCCGCACGACGGAAGGCGGGCGGTCCGGTGTCGTCACCGGGCCGCCCGCCTTCGCCGTCACCGACGGGGATCAGTGGAAGAAGTGCCGCGTCCCCGTGAAGTACATGGTGACGCCGGCCTTCTTCGCGGCCTCGACGACCAGCTCGTCACGGACCGAGCCGCCCGGCTGCACGACGGCCTTGACGCCCGCCTCGACAAGGACCTCCAGCCCGTCCGGGAAGGGGAAGAAGGCGTCGGAGGCCGCGTACGCGCCGCGCGCCCGCTCCTCGCCCGCCCGCTCGACGGCCAGCTTCGCCGAGTCGACCCGGTTGACCTGGCCCATGCCGACGCCGACCGAGGCGCCGTCCTTGGCGAGGAGGATGGCGTTGGACTTCACGGCCCGGCAGGCCTTCCAGGCGAAGGCGAGGTCGGCGAGCTCCGCGGGGGAGAGCGCCTCGCCGGTCGCCAGCGTCCAGTTGGCCGGGTCGTCGCCCTCGGCCTGGAGGCGGTCGGTGACCTGGAGCAGCGCGCCGCCGCCGACGGGCTTGAGCTCGACGGGAGCGGTGGGGCCCTGCGGGGCCTTCAGCACGCGGATGTTCTTCTTCTTGGCGAGCGCCTCCAGGGCGCCCTCCTCGTAGTCCGGCGCGACGATGACCTCGGTGAAGATCTCCGCGACCTGCTCCGCCATCTCCTTGCTGACCGGCCGGTTCACGGCGATGACGCCGCCGAAGGCCGACAGCGGGTCACAGGCGTGCGCCTTGCGGTGCGCCTCGGCGACGTCCGCGCCGACGGCGATCCCGCACGGGTTGGCGTGCTTGATGATCGCGACGGCCGGCTCGGCGTGGTCGTAGGCGGCACGGTGCGCGGCGTCCGTGTCCGTGTAGTTGTTGTACGACATCTCCTTGCCGTGCAGCTGCTCGGCCTCGGCGAGACCGCCGCCGCTGCCGTCCACGTAGAGAGCGGCGGGCTGGTGCGGGTTCTCGCCGTAGCGCAGGGTGCTCTTGCGCTCCCAGGTCGCGCCGAGGAAGTCGGGGAAGCGCGACTCGTCGGCGGGCGCGTAGGAAGACGCGAACCAGGAGGCCACGGCCACGTCGTAGGCGGCGGTGTGCTGGAACGCCTCGGCGGCGAGCCGCTTGCGGGCGGCGAGGTCGAAGCCGCCGCCCTGCACGGCCGCGAGGACGTCGCCGTAGCGCGCCGGGCTGGTGACCACGGCCACCGAGGGGTGGTTCTTGGCGGCTGCGCGCACCATGGACGGCCCGCCGATGTCGATCTGCTCGACGCACTCGTCGTCGGACGCGCCCGAGGCGACCGTCTCCCGGAACGGGTAGAGGTTGACGACGACGAGGTCGAACGGCGCGACGCCCAGCTCGTCCAGCTGCTGCCGGTGGCTGTCCAGGCGCAGGTCGGCCAGGATGCCGGCGTGCACCTTGGGGTGCAGGGTCTTGACCCGGCCGTCCAGGCACTCGGGGAAGCCGGTGAGCTCCTCGACCTTGGTGACGGGAACGCCGGCGGCGGCGATGCGGGAGGCGGTGGACCCGGTGGAGACGAGCTCGACGCCGGCCTCGTGCAGCCCGCGCGCGAGCTCCTCCAGACCGGTCTTGTCGTAGACGCTGACGAGCGCGCGACGGATGCCCCGCTTGCTGCTCTCGGCCGTGACAGTGCTCTCGGCGGTCACTGGATAACTACCTTTCGTCCCTCAATGCGATAGCCGTTGCGGGCGAGCCGCCCCACGACCTCGACGAGCAGCCTTCGCTCGACTTCCTTGATGCGCTCGTGCAGAGCGCTCTCGTCGTCCTCGTCCCGGACCTCGACCACGCCCTGGGCGATGATCGGGCCGGTGTCGACGCCGTCGTCGACGAAGTGGACGGTGCAGCCGGTGACCCGGGCCCCGTACGCGAGCGCGTCCCGCACTCCATGGGCCCCGGGGAAGCTGGGCAGGAGCGCGGGATGCGTGTTCACGAACCGCCCTCCGAACCGCGCCAGGAATTCCTTCCCCACGATCTTCATGAACCCGGCCGAGACGACCAGGTCGGGCTCGTGGGCGGCCACTGCCTCCGCGAGAGCGGCGTCCCACTCCTGGCGGCTGCCGAAGTCCTTGACCCGGCAGACGAAGGTGGGGATCCCGGCCCGTTCGGCCCGGGCGAGGCCCTCGACGCCCCCGCGATCGGCTCCGACGGCCACGATCTCCGCGCCGTAGGCGTCGACGCCGGCGGTCGCGACGGCGTCGAGTAGCGCCTGCAGGTTCGTACCGGATCCGGAGACCAGCACGACGAGGCGCTTGGCCACGGGCTTGGCGGCCACGGTGAGCCCTTTCTCGGGGAAGCACGTACAAGGCGGTGGGCGTACGCGGACTTCACGCGGGCTTGTACTTTCGTACGAATGCATCGCGCCCCCGGATACGGGGAAGCCTACGAAGCAGCCGACCGCCAGCAACGATACCGGCACACGGGACGGCCCCCGCGGGACGGGGGCGTGGCCGGAAGGTAGCGTCTGCGAGGAACGGGAAGCGGGCTCGATCGGGAACGCGGTCGCCGTGCGGCGCGTTCCCGGAGTGACAGCCACATCCGCTCAGGCCAGACAGCCGTATCACCTAGGGGAAGACGCTCACTTGATGCCGGACCGCAGTCTGCGACTCCTCACGCTCCCCCCGCAGTCACCGCAGGGAGGGGAGCGCGGCGTCGTGCTGCTGCGAGAGCGCCCAGCCTCTCCCCCGGACGCCCCGTCGGGCGGGAACCAGCCGCCCGAGGACGACAACCCCTTCGCACCGCCGCCCGAGGGCTCCCCCGACCGGCCGTGGCAGCCCCGGCGCCCGGCGGGCGGCGACCCCGAGGACCGGCACTCCCCGTGGGGCGGCCAGTGGAGCGACAAGCAGCCGGGCCGCTCCCCCGGCGGCTTCGGCGAACGCCCCGGCGGCAACCCCGAGAACGGCGGCCCGGGCGGCCCCGGCGGCGACCCCGGCAAGCGCTGGGACCCGACGGACCCCGCCCAGCGCCATGCGCGCTACGCCCTGCTCTGCGGTATGTGGGCCTTCTTCTTCGCCCTCTTCGGCTGGCCGTACGTCGCCCTGCTGCTCGGCGCGCTCGCCCTGAACTGGGGCATCAGCGCCCTGCGCGCCAAGCCGCGCACCCCGGACCCGGACGCCCCGCCCGCGCCCGAGACGAGCGGCCGCCCTCAGCGCACCGCCGCCGTCAGCGGTCTGGTCACCGCCTCGCTGGCCCTGGCCATGGTCGCCGCGAGCTTCACGGCGCACCTCGTCTACAGCGACTACTACACCTGCACGAACGACGCCCTCACCAACGAGGCGAAGCAGTCCTGCGACCATCTCCTGCCCAAGGAACTCAGAGAGATCCTGGGCGCGAACGCCTGACACCGCCCGGGGACGAGGACGGGAGAGGGAAGGGGCGTGGCGGGGGGGGCGGACCCCACGGCGGTCACCGCAGCGGCCCCGCACCGTCCTCCTCGCCCACGCCACCCACGCCGTCCTCCCCCGCCTCCCGCAGGGCGGCCCACCGCGCCTCCCTAGCCCGCTCCCAGTCCACCGGTTCGACGCGGGAGACGGGCTCGACGGGGGAGATGGGGACGACAGGGGCGGCGGGCACGGCAGGGACGACGGGGGTGGCGGGCGGGACGGGCTCGACGGGAGCTGCCGCCTCGGCAGGCGAGCCGGGCTCGGCGAAGGGGAGGGGACCGGCGAGCGGCAGGGGGTCGGCGGGCGCTCCGGGCTCGGCGAACGGGAGCGGACCGGCGCGCAGGACCGGCTCGGAGGCGACGAACGCCTCGCCGAGCCCGCCCCTCTCGACCGCGCCGATGGGCGGCGCCGGCTCGACGAGTTCCCCAGGCGCCCCCGCCGACCGCGCATCACGCTCCTCGAGCACCAAGAAGTCGTAGAGCCCCGCAGCCGCCGTAGCCCCCACAGCCCCCACAGCCCCGGGTTCTCCCGCACCCCCCGGGTTCCCCGAGTTCCCCGAGTTCCTCAGCTCCCTCGCCTCCCCCGCGGACGCCGCCCTCCGCTCCCGCCAGGCCCGCCACCCGCGAACCCCCAGAGCCACCGGCAACCCCACCCCCACGACCCACAACACCGCCGCACCCCCGACCTGCCACCACACCGGCCCGAACCGGGCCAACGCGGCCACCCCGAGCGGCCCGCCGGCCAGCCCCGCCAGCGCCCCCATCAGCACCCCGCACCCCGCTCCCGCCAGCACGACGACCCCCGCGGTCCTGCCCCGCGACCACCCGCTCCCGCCCGTGACCCCCGCCGCTTCCCCGGCCCGCGCCACGAACACCCCCACCGTCACCGAGGCAGCGAACGGCGCCACCGCCGTCGCCCAGTTCCACGGAGTCCCGCCCGCCGCCTCCGGCACCGCCGCCAGCAGCGGGAACGGCGGCAACAGGGGCGCCGGAGCGGAGGACAGGGGGGCCACCACATGCCCGACGCCGAGGGCGTACCCCGGCCCGAGCGCATACGCCGCACCCCACACCGCCGCGTTCGGCACCAGCGCCGCACACAGCAGCAGCACCGCGAACCGGCCCGACCACCCCTCCGTCAGCTGCAGGAACGCCGCGCGCGCCGAGCCCAGGTGCCACACCGAGGACACCGCCACCAGCAACGCCCCGCCCCCGACGAGCACCACCGCACCGGCCCCGGCCGCGCGTCCGGCGGCCCCGAGCCGCTCCCGTCCGTCCGCCTCGAGGAGCAGTCTTCGCATGCGGCGGGGGAGCACGAGCAGCACGCTGTCCACCGGCTCGCGCGGGCAGCCGTACGCCGACCACACCCCCGCTCCGGCAGCCAGCACGGCGACCGCCGGCACGCAGACCGCCGTCCACCCCCACGAGGGCCGCAGCGCCCCGCCGGCCGCGGCATAGCAGGCGACGGCCGAGCCGACCGCCAGGTAACCGGCCACGACACCGGCCCACGCCGTACGGCCGCTCACGAGGACGTCGCCGTCCGCACCGCCGTCATCGCCGCCGCCTCCCTCCACCGTGTCCCGTGCGGCGCGCCGCACCAGCCACACCGGCAGCGCGAGCAGCAGCAACGGCGTGACGCCGACCGGGGCCGGGACACCGGAGAGGGTGTCGACGCGGACCAGTTCCGCGCCGTGGGCCAGCAGCCAGAGCGCCGCGGCGACGTGCAGCGCGCCGCCGGGCCCGCTGTCGGGGTAGGGGGAGCTGATCCACAGCACCATCACGAGCACGGTGAACGAACCGAGTCCGAGTCCGGCGGCGAGCACGCCGCCCAGGAGGCCGGCGGCCAGTCCGGACGATCGGTCGCGCATCCGGGTGAGCAGGGGCGACAACGACAGTCGACGAGCGGTCATCTGGATCACGACGGCCATGCTCCCAACGACACGCGCTTTCCCGTCGTAACAGGCTAACTACCGCTGTGTCGCTCAATATATGTTTATGTACTTTTTTGGGCGAAGGGGCATCCTGTGACGCGGCAGGCGGGCAGCGCTGGCAGAGCGGGCCGGGTGAGGGATCCTCAGGAGGCCGCGCCTCGACCGCCGCTGACGGTACGTCCCGGCACGGAGCCGCACCGACCCGGCTCGACTCCGGAACCGGCGCGCGCCGACGCGCACGCCTCCACGCCCCCCGACGCGGGCACCCGGCCGGCGACTCCCCCCGCCCCGCTCCCCTCCGCGCATCCCCCCTCCGCCCCGCTTCCCTCCGCGCCGCCTCCCGAGGCTTCCGGACCTCCGCCCGTCCGGGACCCCTTGACGCCCGCTCAGGCCTTCGACGCGCTCTACGCGTTCTGCGCCCCCGCGCTGGTCCGGCAGGCCTATCTGCTCTGCGGCCGCCGCGAACTGGCGCGCGAATCGGTCGAGCGCGCGTTCCAAGTGGCCTGGGAGCGCTGGCCCGAGGTGGCCGTGGACCGCGACCCTGCGGGCTGGGTGCGGGCCACGGCGTACGAGTACGCGCTCTCCCCCTGGCACCGGTTCCGCCCCCGCTACCGCCACCCGGAGCCACCCCCGGCCGACTTGGCCGACCGCGCGCTGCTGGACGTCCTCCTGGCCCTCCCCGCACCGTGCCGGCGCACCCTCCTGCTCTACGACGGCGTCGGCCTCGACCTGCCCGAGACCGCCGCCGAGACCGAGGCGAGCACGCCGGCGACGGCGAACCGACTGCTGCGCGCGCGGGAGTCGGTCGCCGCCCGGCTGCCCGAACTGGCGGACCCCGCCGCACTGCACCGGCGGCTCGTGGAAGTGGCGTCGGTCGAGCGGCTGCGCGCCGCCAAGCCGCCCACGGTGCGGACGGGCAGCGAACGACGGGCCCGGTTCTGGACGCGGGCGGCGATCGCGTTCACGGTCGCGATCATCGGTGCGACCGCACTGACGCTGCGCACCGCCCCCACGCGGTACGAGCCCCCGGTCCCCCCGGGCGAGACCGTCCGGGGGGTCCCCCCGAGGGCGGCGCCGGGCACGCTCTCGGACGCGGAACTGCGACTGCGGGCCAAGCTGCGCTCGGCGACGGACCACGGTCCGCAGAGAATGCTGCCGGAACCGAGATGACCGTGCCGCCGACCGGCGAAACGTCAGCGGGCCCGCCCCCACGAGGGGGCGGGCCCGCTGACGTTCAGCTCCACGGCACTCGGCCCGTGGGTCGACCCGCGGACGGATCCGCGATTCAGCCCGCGGCGAGGATCTCGCGCGCCAGCTTCGCCGTCTCGGTCGGCGTCTTGCCGACCTTGACGCCGGCGGCCTCGAGGGCCTCCTTCTTCGCGGCGGCCGTGCCGGAGGAGCCGGAGACGATGGCGCCGGCGTGGCCCATGGTCTTGCCCTCGGGCGCGGTGAAGCCCGCGACGTAGCCGACGACCGGCTTCTTCACGTTGTCCTTGATGAAGGCCGCGGCCCGCTCCTCGGCGTCGCCGCCGATCTCACCGATCATGACGATCAGGTCGGTGTCGGGGTCGGCCTCGAACGCGGCGAGCGCGTCGATGTGCGTCGTACCGATGATCGGGTCGCCACCGATGCCGACGGCGGACGAGAAGCCGATGTCACGCAGCTCGTACATCATCTGGTAGGTCAGCGTGCCGGACTTCGACACCAGGCCGATGCGGCCCGGCTTGGTGATGTCGCCCGGGATGATGCCGGCGTTCGACTGGCCCGGGGTGATGAGACCGGGGCAGTTCGGGCCGATGATCCGGGTCTTGTCGCCCTTGGACACGGCGTACGCGTAGAACGCGGCCGAGTCGTGGACGGCGATGCCCTCGGTGATGACGACCGCGAGCGGGATCTCGGCGTCGATCGCCTCGACGACGGCGGCCTTGGCGAACGCCGGCGGCACGAAGAGGACGGACACGTTCGCGCCCGTCTTCTCGATCGCCTCGGCGACCGTGCCGAACACCGGGATCTCGGTGCCGTCGATGTCGACGGAGGTGCCCGCCTTGCGGGGGTTCACGCCACCGACGATGTTGGTGCCGTCCGCCAGCATGAGCTTGGTGTGCTTCATGCCCGTGGCACCGGTCATGCCCTGGACGATGACCTTGCTGTCCTTGTTCAGGAAGATAGCCATGGCTGTTTCTGTCCCTCTTCCCTTACTTCGCAGCCGCGAGCTCGGCGGCCTTGTCGGCCGCGCCGTCCATGGTGTCCACGCGCTGGACCAGCGGGTGGTTGGCGTCGGAGAGGATCTTGCGACCCAGCTCGGCGTTGTTGCCGTCCAGACGGACGACCAGGGGCTTGGTGACTTCCTCGCCCTTGTCCGCGAGCAGCTGCAGCGCCTGGACGATGCCGTTGGCGACCTCGTCACAGGCGGTGATGCCGCCGAAGACGTTGACGAACACGGACTTGACGTCCGGGTCGCCCAGGATGATCTCCAGGCCGTTCGCCATGACGGCCGCGGAGGCGCCGCCGCCGATGTCGAGGAAGTTGGCGGGCTTGACGCCGCCGTGCGCCTCGCCGGCGTACGCGACGACGTCCAGGGTGCTCATGACGAGACCCGCGCCGTTGCCGATGATGCCGACCTCGCCGTCGAGCTTGACGTAGTTGAGGTTCTTCGCCTTCGCGGCGGCCTCGAGCGGGTTGGCCGACGCGTGGTCGACGAACTCCTCGTGCCCCGGCTGACGGAACTCGGCGTTCTCGTCCAGCGACACCTTGCCGTCGAGGGCGATGACGTCGCCGGAGGCGACCTTGGCCAGCGGGTTGACCTCGACGAGAAGGGCGTCCTCCTCGATGAAGGTCTTCCACAGGGTGACCAGGACGTCGGCGACCTTGTCGGCCACCTCGGCCGGGAAGTTCGCGGCCGCGACGATCTCGCGGGCCTTCTCGGGGGTCACACCCTCGTTGGCGTCGATCGGCGTCTTGGCGACGGCCTCCGGACGGGTGGCCGCCACCTCCTCGATCTCCATGCCGCCCTCGACGGACGCGATGGAGAGGAAGGTGCGGTTGGCGCGGTCCAGGAGGAAGGAGACGTAGTACTCCTCCAGGATCTCCGGGGCCGTCTCGGCGATCATCACCTTGTGGACCGTGTGGCCCTTGATGTCCATGCCGAGGATGTTGGTGGCGTGCTCCACGGCCTCGTCGGCGGAGGCGGCGAGCTTCACGCCGCCGGCCTTGCCGCGGCCGCCGACCTTCACCTGGGCCTTGACGACGGACTTGCCACCGAGACGCTCGGTGGCTGCGCGGGCCGCCTCAGGCGTGTCGATGACTTCACCGGCCAGCACCGGTACATCGTGCTTGGCGAAGAGGTCCCTCGCCTGGTACTCGAACAGGTCCACGCGCTTCCGTCCCTATCAGTGATCTCGCGGTTCGTTGTCTGCGTGGGCGTGCCGCGAGGGCAACGTGACGTCCGACCGCTGTCTGTCACAAGGGAGGCGCACACGGTGTCCGAGCGCGCGGCATGTCCGTCTCGCAGGTTATCGCTGCTTGCAGGAGGCCCCTAAATCGAGGGTCACACCTGAGCGGTGATACCTGTCACATGATGCCGAGATCACTGGCACCCCGTGCCGGATGTGAGGCGGGGGGCGAGGCCGTGGGCAAGGGCCTCACCGGGTTGGGGTTGGCCCGGTGAGGCCCCCTGAACAGCCCCTCAGGGGCTCAGGGCGGGCGGTCCCCACCCCAATGGGGACCGGTCCACCCCGACCGTGAGGGTTCGGCCGGACGGGCCGAAAGGCTTTCGGCCGTCCGAGAACCGGTGACCTCACGGAGTCGATGGGTCAACCGCCGAAGTCGGACAACGGACGGAGACGCAGTGGCGGACGGGACACGACGGACGGGACACGGCGGACGGGACACGGCGGACGGGATACGGCGGACGGAGGGCCGCGTGCCGAGGGGGTCGGCCATGATCGAGCGGGCGGAGGGGGCCGCTCCGGCTAACCGGGGAAGACCGGCACGTCGCGGTACCTGTCCTGCGCCTCGACGACGTCGGAATCCGCCGCATCGCCGAGCGCCGGGAGCAGCGACGGCCGGTGGCAGGGCGTGACGACGGCATACGCGTCACCGTGGCGCGCGACACCGCCGCCGGACGCCGCCCCGCCGACCGGATCGCCGGTCGGACCTTGCTGCGCCGGAGCGGACGCGGGCGAGGGTGCGGTGGGAGCCCCGCCACGGGCGGGCGCGACCCGGTGAGCGGCGCGCATCGGGCCGACGGCCACCGAACCCGCCGACCCGTAGGCCGACCTGTCCGCCGCCACGGCCACGGCAGTCCCCTCCGCACCCCCGGCAGGGGGCGTTCGCGTCCCCACCGGCGACGGCGAAGAGGGGAGGGCCGGGGCATCAGGGGGGCCGGGAACGACGGGTGGCGCAGGGAGATCGGACAGCGCGGGGAGGGAGGGGAGCTCGGGGAACGCCGGGAGGGAGGGGAGCCCGGGGGGAGCGGGGAGCGCCGGCGGGTGGGGGAGGTCGGAGGCGGCAGGCGAATCCGGCACCGCGGGCAGCCGGACCGTCAGCGAAACCGACACCGACACCGGCTGCTGCGCCCGCAGCTGCCGGTGGGGCCGGGGCCGGGTCACCGGCAGGTGCCGGTGGGGCCCGTGGGGCCGGGTCGAGGCTCGGGCCACCTGCTCGCTCACCGATGTCACCGTCGTCACGGCGTCGGCCGGCCTGACGGTCGGGGACGGCGCCGAGAGCCCGGCGACGAGCGCCGTCGGTGTCCGCGCGCCTTCCGCCGCATGCGCCTGCTCGCCGCAGAGGAACCCGAGCGCGGACAACCCGGCCACCAGCAGCGCGAGTTGCAGCGCACGCCACCCGACCGCGGTGCGCAGGACGCGCAGAGCGGCGACAGGAGGGGCGGTGGGCCAGGTCAAGGGGGGAGGTTCTTCCCGTGCGACGGCAGCGTGGCCCCGATCCTCGCACGCATGTCCCGCGGTTGCGCAAGCCCCCGTTACCGATGAGTAGTCGATCGGGCCGTCGGCCGACGAGGTTCACTCCGCCGTGCGACCGGCGCCGTCACGTTCTCGCGCCCGTGCGCCCTCACCCCCTGTCCGGCACGGGCAGCGGGCGTTTCTCTATCGCCGCCGCCATGACCTCCGGAAACAGATCGGGGGTGCACGCGAACGCCGGTGCGCCCAGCGCCGCGAGCGCGGCCGCGTGCTCCCGGTCGTAGGCCGGCGCCCCTTCGTCCGACAGCGCCAGCAGCGCCACGAACTGCACGCCCGACGCCTTCATCGCCGCGACCCGCTTGAGCATCTCGTCGCGTATGCCTCCCTCGTACAGGTCGCTGATGAGCACCACCACCGTCTCCGCGGGCCGGGTGATCTGCGACTGGCAGTAGGCGAGCGCCCGGTTGATGTCGGTGCCGCCGCCGAGCTGCGTGCCGAACAGGACGTCCACCGGGTCGTCGATCCGGTCGGTGAGGTCGGCGACCGCCGTGTCGAAGACGACGAGCCGGGTGCTGATCGACCGCATCGAGGCGAGCACCGCCCCGAACACCGAGGCGTACACGACCGACGACGCCATCGACCCCGACTGGTCGATGCAGAGGATCACCTCCTTCTTCATGGACTGCGAAGCCCGCCCGTATCCCACGAGCCGCTCCGGCACGACCGTCCCGTACTCGGGCAGATAGTGCTTGAGGTTGGCGGCGATCGTGCGGTTCCAGTCGATGTCGTGGTGCCGCGGTCTGCTGACGCGCGCGCTGCGGTCCAGCGCGCCGGTGAGGGCGGCCCGGGTGCGGGTGGCGAGCCGCTTCTCCAGGTCCTCGACGACCTTGCGGACGACGGCCCGCGCCGTCTCCCTCGTCGTCTCCGGCATCGCCTTGTTGAGGGAGAGCAGCGTGCCGACGAGATGCACGTCGGCCTCCACCGCCTCGAGCATCTCCGGCTCCAGCAGCAGCGCGGACAGCCCGAGCCGCTCGATGGCGTCGCGCTGCATGACCTGCACGACTGAGGAGGGAAAGTACGTCCGGATGTCCCCGAGCCAGCGCGCCACGGACGGCGCCGAGGCCCCCAGCCCCGCCGTACGGTCGCGCCCGGCCTGCTTCCCCGCCTCCTTGCCGTAGAGCGCGGTGAGCGCCCCGTCCATCGCCGCGTCCCGACCGGAGAGCGCGTGCCCGGTGCCGTCCGCAGCGTCGCCGCCGAGCACCAGCCGCCAGCGCCGCAGCCGCTCCCGCCCGGCATCCGTCGCTGCCACGTCGTTCAGCGTCATGCCCCCACCCCCGCAAGCGCGGCATCGCCCGTCTCACCGTCGGCCGTCTCACCGGCAGCCTTCACGCCGTCGGCCTGCACGCCATCGGAGCTCTCACCGTCGTCCATCCCGTCGTCGGCTGTCCCGTCGTCGGCTGTCCCGTCGTCGGCTGTCCCGTCGTCGGCTGTCCCGTCGTCGGCTGTCCCCTCGCGTGGCGTCCCTGCTCCTCCCGTGCCGGGGCCCAGGCCCAGCAGCAGCCGTACGACCGGGAGGACCGCGTCCGCCCGTCTCTCGTCGAGGCCGGTCGCGAAGCCGGGCGTCCCGGCGTGCGCCCCCGGCGCTCTTCCCCGCTTGCCCGGACCGCGCCGGACCAGCTCGCCCAGTGATCTGCGCACGCCGGGCTCATAGGCGGAGAACGTCCGCCGCAGCAGGGGAAGCACGTCCGTGAACGCCTCCGCGGGCACTGTCGTGAGCCACCCGTCGACCAGCGCGAGCAGCCGTTCGTCGTGCACGAGGAGCAGTCCGCCCCCGGACCCGCCGCCCACGAACCCCTCGATCCAGGCGGCCGCGTCGCCCGGCGGCGTCCCGGGCGACAGGGCGAGCCCCATGACCCGCGCCGCCTCGCCGGGGTCCAGCTCCCCGTCGTCCAGGAGAAGCCGAACGGCGCGGCCCCGCACGACGCCCGGCACGCTGTCGCGCCGGGACAGGACCCGCAGCACGGCACGCCAGCGGTCCGGGAGGCCTTCGTGGTCGTCCAGCATCCCCACGGCCCCGTGCACGGCGTCCACATGACGGCGCATCCGCTCCGCCGCGTCCGCGTCCAGCGAGACACAGGCCGGCGGGAGGCCGACGAAGATCCGTTCCGCGAGACCCGCCGCCACCTCCGCCAGCGCGCCGGTGTCGGTGCCGCGCACGTCGCCGTAGCGCAGGGAACGGGCCAGGGCGGGCAGGGCCTGCGCGAGGTGGCCGACATCCGTGTCGAGGGCCGCCCGGTCGGCGAGGACGCGCATCACCGTCGGCAGCGCTTCCGGCAGTGCGGCCAGGAGGCAGCGCTCGGCGAGCGCGGTCACCTGGGCGAGCCCGCCCACGGCGACGGCGTCCGTCTCCGCCTTGGCGGTCGCCGCGGCGAGCACGGTCGTCCCCCACACTCCGGCCTCGGCGACCCGTACGGCCAGCTCCGGTTGCCACCGCAGCCGCCAGGTCTCCCGGAACGTCCCCGTGCTGCCGTGCGAGGCGGCTGGCTCGCCCCACTCGACGCCCAGCAGCCGCAGCCGGTGCAGCATCCTGCTGCGCTCGGCGTCGTTGTCCTTGCGCAGATCGAGCGCGAGCTCCCGCTCCCCCGCCTCCGCTCTGAGCCGCAGCCGACGCTGCAACCGGTCGAGGTCGCGCTGCAACGGCACCGCGGGCGCGCCCGCCGGCACCTCGCCCAGCACGTCCCCGACGACCAGCCGGTCGCGCACCAGGGCCAGCGGGACGTCCGAGCCCTCGCACAGCACCGCGCGCACGGCGTCGGTGGTCTCGCTCAGGCCGGGCAGCGGCCGGCCGCGCAGCGCGGCCAGCGTCTCGGCGAGCCGGACCGCCTCGATGACGTGCGCCGAGGACACGATCCGGTCCTCCTCGCGCAGCAGGACCGCCACCCTCGTCAGCCAGCGTTCGACGGGCCGGTCCCGCGACGCGAACAGATGGGCGTACCAGCCGGGCGCGTCGATGCCCGCGCCGTATCCGCCGGCCCGGGCCAGCCTGCGGTGGGTCCAGGGCACCCAGGTCAGATCGGCCCTGACCTTCGGCAGGCCCTTGAGGAGCGCCCGGTCGGCGGCGAGGGCGGCCTTCCGGCGCAGGGCGGGCACATGCCACGCCCCGCACACCACGGCCACCCCGTCCGACCCGAACTCCTTCTGCGCCGCCCTCAGTTGGATGCGCATGTACGCCTCCCGCACGAGGTCCCGTCCTGCCTCGCGCCCCGCCGCGTCGCGGTCGTACTGCTCGCGCAGGGCCTCCATCGCCTCCTCCAGCGCGGCGAACGGCGCGAACGGGTCCTTCGTTCCGGCGGCCCGGTGCTCGACGACGTCCTCCCACCAGCGCTCGGGATCGTCGTACCCCGCGACCTCGGCGAGCGTCCCCAGCGGATCCCTCCGCAGCCCGTCCCGATCCCCGGCGACACCCCCGCTCCCCGGGCCCTGGCCCTCGCCGTCACCCCCGCTCCCCCGGCCCTCGCCGTCACCGCCGCTCCCCCGGCCCCGGCCCTCGTCGTCGCTCCCGCTCCCGTCGGCGTCTCCCGGTCCGCCGCCCGGCGCCCCCGCACGGGCGGACTCCTGCCTGTCGCCGGGTCCGCCGCCGACGCCGGCTTCCGCTTCCCCGTCCTCCGTCCTTCCTCGGTCCGGGCCCGGACCCGTCCCCACCACGAGCCCGGGCGTCCCGTCCGTTCCGCTCTCCTCGGCCCCCGCGCTCTCCGGCGGCTCCGCTGTCCCCCCTGCCTGCCCTGTCCCCTCCGACCCCTGCGTTCTCTCCGTCCCCTCGGGCTCGCCCTGCCTCTCCCACGCCAGCGTGTGCGCGGCCGGGAGGTCGATGAAGCGGGCGGGCACCCCGTGCTCCAGAGCCCAGCGCAGTGCGACCCACTCCGGGGAGAACTCGGCCATCGGCCAGAACGACGACCGGCCCGGTTCGTCGACGGCGTGGGCGAGGAGGGCGACCGGCGGCCGCATGTCCTCGTCCGCCGCCAGCGGGATCAACGCGTCCGCCTCCGGCGGCCCCTCGATCAGCACGGTGCGGGGCCGGGCGGCCTCCAGGGCCGCCCGTACCGCGCGCGCCGATCCCGGCCCGTGATGACGCACCCCGAGCAGCAGCGGCCACCCGACGGTCGGGTCCTGGCCGCCGCCGGCGGGGCCCGCCGTCTCGTCCGCGCTCATCGGCGGGGCCACTTCGTGTCGTCGCTCACAGCCGCCCTCCCCTCGTCACCGGTCCCCGCCCAGGTCGCCGTATCGCTGTTCACGCGCTCACCTCCCGGCAGGCTCGGTAGAAGTCGGTCCAGCCCGAGCGCTCCCGGACGACCGCCTCCAGGTACTCCTGCCAGACGACCCGGTCGGCGGCCGGATCGCGGACGACGGCGCCGAGGATGCCCGCCGCGACGTCGGCCGGCCGCAGCACGCCGTCGCCGAAGTGGGCGGCCAGCGCGAGGCCGCTGGTGACGACGGAGATGGCCTCGGCGGTGGACAGCGTGCCGCTCGGCGACTTCACCTTCGTGCGGCCGTCGGAGGTGACGCCGTCGCGCAGCTCGCGGAAGACCGTCACCACCCGGCGGATCTCCTCGAAGCCGTCCGGGGCGGGCGGCAGGTCGAGGGAGCGGCCGATCTGGTCGACGCGCCGCGCGACGATGTCGACCTCCGCCTCGACGCTCTCGGGCAGGGGCAGCACCACCGTGTTGAACCGCCGGCGCAGCGCGCTGGACAGCTCGTTGACCCCGCGGTCTCGGTCGTTGGCCGTGGCGATGAGGTTGAACCCGCGGACGGCCTGCACCTCCTGCCCGAGTTCCGGTATCGGCAGCGTCTTCTCGGAGAGGACGGTGATCAGGGTGTCCTGTACGTCGGCCGGGATCCGGGTCAGCTCCTCCACCCGGACCGTGGCGCCCTCGGCCATGGCCCGCATGACGGGGCTGGGCACCAGCGCGTCCCGGCTCGGCCCGTGCGCGAGCAGCTGCGCGTAGTTCCAGCCGTAGCGGATCGCCTCCTCCGGCGTGCCCGCGGTGCCCTGCACCAGCAGCGTCGAGTCGCCGCTGACCGCCGCGGCCAGGTGTTCGGAGACCCAGGTCTTGGCGGTGCCCGGGACCCCGAGCAGCAGCAGCGCCCGGTCGGTGGCGAGGGTGGTGACGGCCACCTCGACGATGCGGCGCGGCCCCACGTACTTCGGCGAGATCACCGTGCCGTCCGGCAGGACGCCGCCGAGGAGGTAGGTGGCGACGGCCCACGGCGACATCTTCCAGCGGGCCGGACGCGGCCGGTCGTCCTGGGCTGCCAGCGTGGCGAGTTCGGCGGCGAAGGCGTCCTCTGCGTGCGGGCGCAATGCGTCCGCACGCTCGGTGCCGCTCGGTTTCACGGACGTCGGATCTACGGACACAGACATGGCTGAGGCCCCCTCCAGCTCGGCCGGTTCGGATCTGGTGTCCACCGTGCACCACGCCACTGACAATGCGATCTGACCTGCGGATACGCACTCGTGGCCGCTTGTGTCGCAGGCGCGGCGGACCGATTGTCAGTGGGGGGATCTACCTTCGATGACATGACTCAGCAGGGGGTGCGCTGGAGCGTGGACCAGGTGCTGGCACTGGCGCCTGACTCCGCGTCACGCAAAGCGGGGAGCAAACTCGGCACGGCCGGACCGTGGTCCGGGACGGGCAGTTCGCGGGAGGGGGCGGTGTGGGGACTGTGCAGGGGCAGCGGCAGCACTCCGTACCGGACGGTGATCGACGTCATGAGCGCCTCCGGCGCCGCCGGCCCGGCGTACAAGTGCAGTTGCCCGAGCCGTAAGTTCCCGTGCAAGCACGCGCTCGGGCTGCTGCTGCTCTGGTCGGGCGGGGAGGAATCGGTGCCCGCCGGACCGGCGCCGGACTGGGCCGAGCAATGGCTCGCCGGCCGCAGACGCGCACAGGAGAAACGCCAGGCCGACCCGGAGGGTTCCGTCTCCGGCCCCGCCGACCCGGAGGGGGCGCGCCGCCGGGCCGAGCGCCGCGCCGAGCGGATCACCGCGGGAGCCACGGACCTGGAGGAGCGCCTCGCCGATCTGCTGCGGTCCGGCCTGGCCACGGCGGAGCAGGCGGGGTACGGGCTGTGGGAGGAGACGGCGGCCCGCATGGTCGATGCGCAGGCCCCCGGACTCGCCGCACGCACAAGGGAGTTGGGAGCCGTCCCGGCTTCCGGTCCGGGGTGGCCGGTGCGGCTGCTGGAGGAGTGCGCGCTGCTCCATCTGCTGGACCAGGGCTGGCTGCACCGCGAGGGACTGCCGGACGCCCTGGCGGCGACGGTCCGCACCCGCGTCGGACTGCCCTCGTCCCCGCAGGGGCCGCCCGTACGGGACGACTGGCTGGTCCTCGCCCAGTACGACAGGACCGACCCGAAACTGACGACCCGCCGTATCTGGCTGTACGGCGCCGCCTCGGGCCGCACGGCGCTCCTCCTGTCCTACGGCGCCGCGGGCCGCGCCCCCGAACTCACCCTGCCCGTGGGTCTCGTGCTGGACGCCGAACTGTCCGCCCACCCGGGGACGGGCGGCCCGCGTGCGTCCCTCGGCGAGCAGTTCGCACCTCCCGCGCCCTCCGGAGCCCGCCCCCCGGGTCTCACTACGGCCGAGGCGACCGCCCGGTACGGCGAGGCCCTGCGGGAGGACCCGTGGCAGGAGTCCGTGCCGGTGACGCTGGACGACGTCATACCTGTCCCGGACGGCGACTCCTGGCAACTGGCCGACGCCGCCGGCGACACGGCACTGCCCCTCACCCCCGCCGCGCTCTCCCGCCCCGGCCTGTGGCGCCTCGTCGCCCTCTCGGGGGGCGCCCCCGTCAAGGTCTTCGGCGAGTGCGGCCACCGCGGCTTCACCCCGCTGACGGCCTGGCCGACGGGCCCCGGCAACGCGGTGCGCCTGTGCTGAACGCCCCGACACGACCACAGCGACGGCAACGACCGCCCCGACCACAGCGACAGCAGCGACAGCAGCGATCACGGCAGCAGAAGGGAGCCTCATGAACGCCGGCTCGTCCCTCCCCTCGTCATCGGCCTGGGAGGACCTGGTCACCGCGGCCCTTCTGGGCACCGACCGCCGTACGCCCCCGGGCGTGGCCCCCGGCCGGAACGCACCGTCGGCCCTGCTGGACGCCGCGGCCGCGGAGACCGTCCGCCGACGGGCTGGACTGCGCCCCGGCCCCGCGGCGCCGCGCCCCCGACCGGCCCCCGGGGACCCGCGTCCCCCGCTGCCCGCCGCGGCGGCCCGCAGGCTCGCCCTGCTCCTGGCCGATCGCCCAGGCGCCGCGCAGGGCGGCCGAAGAGGGACCTCCCCGGACCTCGTGGAACTGCTGCCCCAGTGGCTGACGGCGGTGAACGACCGGGGATTCGCCGCGCCCCCGGAATCCCTCCCCGCGCTGCTCGACGCGGCACGCGCGCGGACGGACCTGCGTCCGGCCGCCCTGCGGTTCGCGGGCCCGCGCGCGTTGTGGCTGGCCCGGCTCAACCCGGACTGGCGGTTCGCCCTGCGCGCGAGCCCGGGGAGCGGCATGGCGCTGCCGGGTCCGGAGGAGACACAGCGCGTCGAACGGCTCTGGCAGGAGGGCCTGTTCGCCGAGCGGGTCTCGCTCCTTGCGGCGATCCGCTCCCGCGATCCCGACGCGGCGCGCGAACTGCTCGAGGCCACCTGGCCGACGGAACGCGCCGAGGACCGGCTGATGTTCCTCGACTCGCTGCGCACCGGCCTCGGCCCGCGGGACGAGCCGTTCCTGGAGCAGGCGCTGGCCGATCGGAGCCGCAATGTGCGTGCCACGGCGGCGGAGTTGCTGTCGGCGCTGCCGCAGTCGGCGCTCGCGGCGCGGATGGCGGTCCGGGCCGGCGCCTGCGTTGCCGTCGACCACACCCTCGACACGCCGACGCTCCTGGTGGAGGCGCCGCACGAGTGCGACGCGGCCATGGAAAGAGACGGGGTGTCGCCCAAGCCGCCGTCGGGTCGGGGCGAGCGGTCGTGGTGGCTCGGTCAGCTGGTGGAGGCGGCCCCGCTCGCCGGTTGGTCCGCGCGGCTGGGCGGCCGGACACCCGAGCAGATCGTCGCGTTGCCGGTGGCGGACGACTGGCTGGGCGAACTGCACGCGGCCTGGTGCCGGGCCGCGGTGCGACAGCGGGACCCGGACTGGTCGCGGGCGCTGCTCGGGCCGCCGTCCGCGCCCGGCGCGGGCGGGCCGGGCGCGGTCTCGCTCGCCGAACGGTCGAAGCTGCTGGGCACTCTGGCGGCGGCCGAACGGGCCGAATGGGTCGCCGGTTTCATCGCGGCGCACGGACTGTCGGAGGCGTTCCAGCTCCTCGGCGTCTGCGCCGTGCCGTGGGCCGCGCCGCTCGGCGGATCCGTGGTGGACGCGCTCAACATCGCGCGGGACGCGGGCAGCTATCCCTGGAGTTTCAGCGGTGTGATGGGCCTCGCCGAACGCTGTCTCGACCCTTCGGAGGCGGCCCGGCTCGACGCCCTCCTGGCCGTGCCGGACGAACCGGAGGACGCCTCTCCCGGCGCGGGCGGCTACTGGGCGGAGGCCTTCCAACGCCTGTGCAGGACGCTGCGGCTGAGGGCGGCGATGACGGCGGAGCTGGAGGCGCGTCCCTGCGTCCCGTGCGGCGCTTGAGAACGAAACGCGGCGTGGCCCGCCTCAGGCCCCCGCGGGCCGGCGAACGTTGGCCCGCACCCAGTCGACGATGGACGCGGTGGTCGCCCCCGGCGTGAAGATCTCCGCGACCCCCTTCTCCTTCAGCGACGCGATGTCCGCCTCCGGGATGATCCCGCCGCCGAAGACCACGATGTCCTCCGCCTCGCGCTCCTTCAGCAGCTCGATCACCGCGGCGAAGAGCGTGTTGTGCGCCCCGGAAAGGATGGACAGACCGATCGCGTCCGCGTCCTCCTGGATCGCGGTGCCGACCACCTGCTCGGGGGTCTGGTGCAGCCCGGTGTAGATGACCTCCATGCCGGCGTCGCGCAGTGCCCGCGCGATGACCTTGGCCCCGCGGTCGTGGCCGTCGAGTCCCGGTTTGGCCACCACCACGCGGATCGGACCGCCTGCCACACCCATCACTGCCTCCATGAAGCGACTGCGTCGATCGTCCACCGCCCGCACACCCCGCGCCAGACGGCCCGGAAGTGAACGCACGTTATCGCCGACATCCCCCAACCGGCAGTTTCGCGATGCGGGCCGAGGGGGAAATCACACAGAGGGACACGTTCACCGCGCACCGCTCCCCCACCCCCACGGGGGAACAGTCGCACCGGGAGCCGCGTCGAGGTCGCGGTACCGCCGAGCGCCGCAGACAGCGCCGCGTGGCGGTACGGCGGATCGGCAGGCACGATGGTCATGTAGGGCAGGTAAGGCACGACAGCGGGAGCTCGTCGCCAGTACCGGCAGGGATCCCGTCACGTCGCGGTGCGACCGGGTGTCACGAGAGCCGTACACCCCCCACGCCACAGGCCTCACTCGTCACACACCCTGTCGTGCCCGATCGACCTCCTCGACAGCGACTTCCACGAGGGCACACGGGGGACAGAGAAGTCCTCAGCGTGCCGACAGGAGGTCGGCCATGAAGGTCACCCGGGCCTTGCAGCCCATTCTTCCGTTGTGCCAGCGTCTGCTGCCGGACATGCCGAACCTTCTCGTCTTCCCCGGCTTCCCGAGCTTCCCGAGCCTTCCGGGTCTGCCGGATCTCCCGAGCCTGCCGAGCAGACTGGCCGGTTTCTCCATGGCCCTCCTCAAGGCGACCGCCCTGGACCTCGCGATCCTCGCCGGGCATCTGCTCCTCTATCCCTCCGGGATAGCGCAGGAGCGCCGCTGCGCGATCCGTCCCGAACTGCCCGGGCCGGCGTCCCCCGGAGAGCCGACCCGCCTGCCCGCGCAGGCCGCGCCCCCGGTGGTGCTGCTGCACGGGTTCATCGACAACCGTTCCGTGTTCGTCCTGCTGCGCCGCAGCCTGGCCCAGCACGGCAGGCACCGGGTGGAGTCGCTGAACTACTCGCCCCTGACGTGCGACATACGGACGGCGGCCGAGCTCCTCGGCCGGCACATAGAGGAGATCTGCGAGCGCACCGGCAGCCCGCAGGTCGACGTGGTCGGGCACAGCCTGGGCGGCCTGATCGCCCGCTACTACGTGCAGCGGCTCGCGGGGGACGCCCGGGTACGGACACTGGTCACGCTGGGCACCCCGCACTCCGGGACCCGGGTGGCGCCGCTGGCGAACGCGCACCCGATCGTGCGCCAGATGCGCCCCGGCTCGGAGCTGATCGAGGAACTGTCCCGGCCCGCCCCGGGCTGCCGTACCCACTTCGTCAGCTTCTGGAGCGATCTCGACCATCTGATGGACCCGCTGGAGTCGGCCTGCGTCGACCATCCGGACCTGCTGGCCCAGAACGTCCGGGTGACCGGCATCGGCCACCTCGCGCTGCCCGTCCATCCCGCCGTCGCGACCGGCATCCGGCAGGCCCTGGACACCGAACATCCGGCGACACCGGCCGACGTCGCCGGAACCGCCCCCCGAAGCGGCGGCCTCACCGTGGCCTGACGGCGTCCCGAAAGCGCTCTCCCACCGCTCTCCCACCCCTGGGACGCGCCTCGATCGCCACATCGATGCCCCGCCGGCACCCCTTCACCATCGAACGCTATTCGAACCTAGGGCCAAACTCGCGCCCCTCGTCCCCCGAAACGCGGCCGAATGCCCTTTTCCTCAGGACGCGAAACCTGCAGAAGATTGTCGTGCCCGCGTACTGCCGGGTACAGTCGCCGCACTGCTCTGGCAGCCCCTGTCGTCGGCGAAAGAGAAGCTGGTGAACGACCGTCACCCGTCGGGGGTCATGACCACCCCGGCCCCGGCTTCCGACGCCGCTTCGGCTCCCTACGCGTCGTACGGCACCCAGGAAGCCCAGTACGACGGCTTCACCACGTACCACGGCTACGAGACCGGCGCCTTCGACGCAGGGACGCACCCCGGCGGACATCCCGCCGCGCCCGACCCCCTCTTCGGCGAGCTTCCGGGCGACGGCACGGCCCCCGGCGCGTATGACGGCACGCAGTGGCACACGGGCGCCCACCAGGCCATGGACACGGGCAGTCACCAGGCACTGAACTACGACGGTTACGCCGCCCAGCACCACGCGGCCTACGACACGGGCGCATACGACGCGACCTCGTGGTCCGGCGAGCACCAGCACCTGTCCGCCGTGCCCCAGCAGGGGACGGCGCCGGACGTCAGCGGCCGGTGGGACGCGAGCGCCTGGCTGCAGCCCGACCAGTCCGCGGACCCCGCCGACCGGACCCAGCAATGGGAATGGGGCACGCAGGTCTTCGACACCGGCGCGTACGACGCCACGCAGTGGAACTCCGACGGCGGCGAGAACGCCGGCGAGAACCCCGGCGCCGACCGAGCCGCCGACGCCTACGAACAGCAGCCCGCCGAGGTCCCGTTCGACCAGATGGCCACCGCCACCTTCGAGCACGTCGCGTACGACACGCCCGGCGCCGACGGCGAATTGCCCGACGACGCCCCCTCGCTCCTCGACGACCAGGAGGAGGCGGCCCCCGCGCCGCTCGGCCGTGCGGCCGCACGCAACGCGAACCGCTCCCGCCGCCGGGTGCCCGCCAAACGCTCCGCGCTGCTGACGGTGGCCGTGCCCTCGGTCTGCGTGATGGGCGTCGCCGGGATCGCCGCGGCCTCGATCGGCTCGCTGACCGGCGGCGACGGCAAGGAGACCACGGCCTCCGCCGCGGACGCGCAGCCCGTGAAGCCGTCCGCCGCCAACAACAAGCTGGACAGCCAGCTGCGGACCCTGAGCGCCGGGGCCGACGACTTCGCCGACCGGGCCAGCCGCACGCAGGAACGTATCGACCTCAAGGCGCAGCAGGAGGCCGAGCAGAAGAAGGCCGCCGCCGAAGCGGCCCGCAAGGAGCGGCTGCGCCCCAAGTACGCCCTCCCGGTCGCGCAGCACGGCCTCAGCGCCTACTTCGGCCAGGCCGGCATCAACTGGATGTCCCAGCACACCGGCATCGACTTCCCGGTGTCCTACGGCACCACCGTGATGGCGGCGACCGACGGCACCGTCCGGACGCAGTGGAACAGCGCCTACGGCAACATGCTGATCCTCACCGCGAAGGACGGCACGGAGACCTGGTACTGCCACCTCTCCAGTTACCGGGTGCCCTCCGGTACGACGGTCAAAGCCGGAGACCCCATCGCGTACTCCGGAAACTCGGGCAACTCCACCGGCCCGCACCTGCACTTCGAGGTCCGGCCGGCGGGCGGCTCCGCGATCGACCCGCTGCCGTGGCTGCGCAGCCACGGACTCAACCCGACGTGAGCATTCGCCCGTAACCGCACTCGTCGCAACCGCACTCCCGGCCCACCGGGCTCCCGCGCCCCCGCCGTCGAAGCGGGGGCGCGTTTTCACGCGCTCGTGCGCTAGAGCTTCTCCACCGGCGCGTACCGCAGCAGCAGCCGCTTCGGTTTGACGTCGCCGAAGTCGACCGTGGCCTCCGCGTTCGCGCCCGTGCCCTTCACGCCCACGACCGTGCCCAGCCCGAACTGGTCGTGCGTGACCCGGTCGCCGACGGCCAGCGAGACCACCGGCTTCTCGCCGGCCGCCCGGCGCGTCGCGAAACCGGACGCGCCGGCCGCCGAGGACCGCGAGCGGGACGAGGACAGCGAGGCCGCCACCCCGGACACGGGTCCGGAGGACACGGGCGTGGTCGCCCCCGTCCGCTTCCAGTCCACGTGCGTCGGCGGGATCTCCTCCAGGAACCGGGAGGGCGGGTTGTACGAAGGCTGTCCCCAGGCACTGCGCAGCGACGACCGGGTGAGGTAGAGCCGCTCACGCGCGCGCGTGATGCCGACGTAGGCGAGCCGGCGTTCCTCCTCCAGTTCCTTGGTCTGGCCGAGGGCGCGCATGTGCGGGAAGACGCCGTCCTCCATGCCGGTCAGGAAGACGACCGGGAACTCCAGGCCTTTGGCCGTGTGCAGGGTCATCAGCGTGATGACTCCCGAGCCGTCCTCCTCCTCGTCGGGGATCTGGTCGGAATCGGCGACCAGGGCGACCCGCTCCAGGAAGTCGGAGAGCCCGGCCGGGGTGGCGGCTTCGCCCTCCGCCTCCCCGGTCTCCTGCTCGAACTCCAGGGCCACCGCGGCGAGTTCCTGGAGGTTCTCGATCCGGGTCTCGTCCTGGGGATCGGTGGAGGCCTGCAACTCGGCGAGGTAGCCGGTGCGTTCGAGCACCGCCTCCAGAACCGTGGCCGGACCGGCTCCCGACTCGACGATCGTGCGGAGCTCCTCCATCAGCGCGTTGAACCGCTTCACGGCGTTCGTCGACCGCGAGGCCATGCCGTACGCCTCGTCGACCCGCTTGAGGGCCTGCGGGAAGCTGATCTTCTCCCGCTGGGAGAGGGCGTCGATCATGGCCTCGGCGCGGTCGCCGATGCCCCGCTTGGGCACGTTGAGGATCCGGCGCAGCGGCACCGAGTCCTCCGGGTTGGCCAGCACGCGCAGGTAGGCCAGGACGTCCCGGACCTCCTTGCGCTCGTAGAAGCGGACGCCGCCGACGACCTTGTAGGGCAGGCCGACGCGGATGAAGATCTCTTCGAAGACACGGGACTGTGCGTTGGTGCGGTAGAAGACGGCGACGTCGCCCGCCTTCGCGTCGCCCGCGTCCGTCAGACGGTCTATCTCGTCGGCGACGAACTGCGCCTCGTCGTGCTCGGTGTCGGCGACGTAGCCGGTGATGCGCGCGCCCGCGCCCGCGTTGGTCCACAGGTTCTTGGGGCGGCGGGACTCGTTGCGCTCGATGACCGCGTTGGCGGCGGACAGGATCGTCTGCGTGGAGCGGTAGTTCTGCTCCAGCAGGATCGTCGTCGCGTTCGGGTAGTCCTCCTCGAACTGGAGGATGTTGCGGATCGTCGCACCCCGGAAGGCGTAGATCGACTGGTCGGCGTCACCGACGACGCACAGCTCGGCGGGCGGGACGTCGTACTCGCTCGGCGGGACGTCCACGGGGTGCTCGGAGGTGCCGACCAGCTCACGCACCAGGGCGTACTGGGCGTGGTTGGTGTCCTGGTACTCGTCGACGAGGACGTGCCGGAACCGGCGGCGGTAGTGCTCGGCGACGTCGGGGAAGGCGCGCAGCAGGTTGACCGTCGTCATGATCAGGTCGTCGAAGTCGAGGGCGTTCGCCTCGCGCAGCCGCGACTGGTACATGGCGTAGGCCTGCGCGAGGGTCTTCTCGAAACCGTCCGCGGCCTGGGCGGCGAAGTCCTCCTCGTCGATCAGCTCGTTCTTCAGGTTGCTGATCTTGGCGCTGAAGGACTTCGGCGGATAGCGCTTGGGGTCGAGGTCCAGGTCGCGGCAGACCAGGGCCATGAGGCGCTTGGAGTCGGCGGCGTCGTAGATCGAGAACGACGACGTGAAGCCGAGCTTCTTGCTCTCGCGGCGCAGGATGCGCACGCACGCGCTGTGGAACGTCATCACCCACATCGCGTTCGCGCGCGGGCCGACGAGCTGCTCGACGCGCTCCTTCATCTCGCCCGCGGCCTTGTTGGTGAAGGTGATCGCGAGGATCTGCCCCGGGTGCACATGCCGCTCGGCGAGCAGATGGGCGATGCGGTGGGTGAGCACGCGCGTCTTGCCGGAGCCGGCGCCGGCCACGATGAGCAGCGGGGCGCCGGCGTGGGTGACGGCCGCACGCTGGTTGTCGTTCAGCCCCTCCAGGAGCGCCGCCGCGTCCAGGACCGGACGGGGGGCGCCGTCGCGGTAGTGGGCGTCCCGATCCGGGGGCAGGTCGAACTTCCCGCCGAACAGATCGTCCGGAACCGACTCCGGTCCGTGATCGTTCTCGGGCGGCGGCGGGGGCTCCTCCTCGGGGGCGCGGGGGCCCTGGAGGTCCGCCAGGAAGCTGTCGTCAAAGAGGCTGCTCATCGCTCTACGAGTCTAGGGGGCGCCACTGACAACCGGCTGCCGTCCCCGGAATCTCCCGCATTCACCCTCCGGGAGAGCGTCGTCACGATCCGTCGAACCGGGCGGCCGAGGCGCGCCGACCTGGCACGAGGTCACGAAAATGTATCGGGCATATCACCCATCATCCTTCACACGGACCACACGAGTTGGCTACCGTGCCGACAGGCCGCAGGACCCCCGCCGGCGAACGACGCCGGGCCGCGCGGCCTCCGCCCAGTCCGGCGCGCCCGCTCGCGCAGCCCGGAACCGGGGACGCACCGAAGTCCAGGGGTGAATCGGCCCGACTTCCCCGCGGGGAAGCAGGCCGTCGGGCAACCCTTCCGTTCTTCACCGCCCGAACCCTCCCCAGAGCCTGCACGGCCTGGGAGGCGCCCCACCGCCGACCCGGTAAGCGGAGCACTGGAAGGAGTCGCCTCCCTTGGCGTCGCAGCACCGCAAGCCGCGCTCCGCGGGCGCGCGCGTGGCAGGCATACGCACCCCCGCCTTCGCCACCGCCGCCCTGACGTCCGTGGCCCTGCTCTCCCAGACGGCGAACGCCGCTCCGTCGGAGGACGGCACGCCGAGCCTGGAGGAGGTCGAGAAGAAGGTCGACGACCTCTACCGCCAGGCGGAGTCGGCGACCGAGAAGTACAACGCCGCCAAGGAGAAGACGACCAAGCAGCGCAAGCGCGTCGACTCCCTCCTCGACGACGTCGCCCAGCGCACCCAGAAGCTCAACGAGGCGCGCGAGGAGCTGGGTTCCCAGGCGGCGGCCCAGTACCGCACCGGCGCCTCCGCACCCGACACGGCGACGTTCCTGCTCGCGGACAGCCCGCAGGACTACTTCGACCAGAACCAGCTGATGAGCCGGGTCACCGACCGCCAGAAGGGCGTGGTCGACGACTACGTCACCGAGCAGTCGACGACGATGCGGAAGCGCCAGGAGGCCGCCGAGAACCTCGCGTCGCTCACCGACACGCAGAGCGACCTCAGGACCGCGAAGGCCACCGTCCAGAAGAAGCTCGGCGACGCGCGCGAGCTGCTGTCCCGGCTGACGGCCCGGGAGAAGGCGCGTCTGGCGGCGGTCGAGAAGCAGCGGCAGGAGCAGGCCGCACACCAGGCGGCCGAACTCGCCCGGCTGCAGGCGGCCGCACAGCCCGCGCCGCGCCAGGAGAGCGGCGGCGTCCCGTCGGGCACGGCGACCGGATCGTCGTCCCCCTCCGCCTCCGCCCCTGCCTCCCCCGCCGACCCGTCGTACGGCACCAAGGCCGAGAAGGCGCTGGCCTTCGCCCGCGCGCAGATCGGCAAGCCGTACGTCTGGGGCGCCGTGGGCCCCGGCTCCTACGACTGCTCCGGACTCACCCAGGCCGTCTGGAAGGCCGCCGGCGTCACGCTCCCGCGCACCACGTACGACCAGGCGACCGCCGGCACCGCGGTCTCCCTCGCCGACGCCCGACCCGGTGACCTGGTCTTCTTCTACGACGACGTCAGCCATGTCGGCGTCTACATCGGCAACGGCATGATGATCCACGCCCCGAAGCCGGGCGCCTACGTCCGCGAGGAGTCCGTCTACTACGGCGGCGAGTCAGGCATCCACAGCGTGGTTCGCCCCGCCTGAGACCCCCGGACCCCTGTGGGTCCGCAGTCGAGTCGGCCTTTCTCATCGTCCTGTCCGAGGATTGTCCGGTGGGACACGGCGATGAGAAGTCCACTCCAGCACCACCGAAGAGGCGGCGGTGAGCTCAGTGAACGCAGAACTCGTTGCCCTCCGGATCCTGCATCACGACGAAACAGGAGCCCGATTCCTCCGACTCCTCGACACGTAGCGGGGACGCACCAGCGCTCTCCAGGCGCGCCACTTCGGCAAGGACGCGCTCCCTACGGGTTGCGAACGGGACGCCGCGCCCACCGCTCACGCCGAGGTCGAGGTGGAGCCGGTTCTTGGTGGCCTTGGGCTCGGGCACCTGCTGGAACCAGATCCGCGGTCCGACGCCCCGTGGATCGACGACGGAGTCACCGCAGTCACCCGTGCCCAGCTCCTCCTCCGACAGGCCCTGGTCCAACCAGTACGCGCGCCAACTGGCGAAGGGCGCTGGTGGCGGCTCGACTTCGTAGCCCAGAGCTGCGGCCCAGAACGCCACGAGTCGCTCCGGCTCGGCACAGTCGACGGTCAGCTGGATTTTCGGGTGGGTGATCACCGGCCAACACTACCGGCCGCCTGTGCGCCCCGGGATCGGTACCTTTCCTTCTCTTCCCTCGCCCCGCGCGTGGGCGCGACCCGACGCCCCCACCGGGCACCCGCGCGTTTTTCCCGCCCCACGCGCGCGTGCCCCGCTCTCACGGCGGGACGGGCTCCCTAGCATCGGCCGCATGTCCGGGTCCCGCGCACTCCCCCCGCCCCCTCCCGTGCCCTCCGGCCGCCCCTCGCTGCGCGAGCGGTGGGCGCGGCGGGAACCGGCGGCCGGGGCCGCCGTGATGGCCACCGGGATCGTCTCGGTCGGCCTGCATCTGACGGGGTACGAGGTGGTGTCCCGCGTGACCCTGGCGATGGCGGCCGCCGCCTGGGCCGTGCTGGCCGCGGACTTCGTCGCCCGGCTGTCGCTGGAGCGCGAGCGGTGGCTGGCCGAGGCGAGGACGCCGGGGGCGCCGACCGCCGTGGCCGCGACGACGGTGCTCGGCGCCCGCGTCTCCTCGCTCGGCCGGCACACCCTGGCCGAGGCGCTGCTGGCTCTGGCGGCGGTGTTGTGGCCCGTGCTGCTCGTGATCGTCGTCAAGCGCTGGCGACGGGGCATGCCCGGCTCGGTCTTCCTGTGCTGCGTGGCCACCCAGGGCCTCGCCGTGCTCGGCGCGGCCCTCGCGCGGGCGGAGGGGGCGGCCTGGCTCGCGCACACCGCGCTCGTGCTCTTCTGGCTCGGGCTCGTGCTCTACTGCGCCGCCCTGCCCCTGTTCGACCTGCGGCAGGTGGCCGAGGGCGCCGGGGACCAGTGGGTGGCGGGCGGCGCGCTCGCCGTCTCGGCGCTCGCGGGAGCGGAACTCCTCATGGCCGAGGGCGGCGGTCTGCACCTGTGGAACGACGACGACGCGGGCGTCCTGCGTTCGGTGACGGTGGCGCTGCTGGTGCTCGACCTGGCCTGGTACGTCGTCCTGCTGGGCACCGAGGTGCGGTGGCCGCGGCCACGCTACGACGTGCGCCGCTGGGCGACGGCGTTCCCGATGGGCATGACGGCGGCGGCGACCCTGTCCGTGGCCGCCGCCGCGGACGTCCCGTGGCTGAGGGGGCCGGGCGAGGTGCTGCTGTGGGTCGCGGTGGCGGCCTGGCTGGCCGTCGCCGCGGCGGCCGCGGCCCGCGGCGGCGCGGCGGTCAGGTCCAGAGCACCGCGATGAAGACGTTCGTGACGGTCAGCAGTCCGACCAGGCCGAAGAGAGGCTTCTCCACCCGCTCGTCGTCCCGCTTCACGTAGACCAGGCCGAGGATCACGATCAGCAGCGCGAGCTTCACCCCGATCTTGATGTTGTCGATGTGCTGGTCGTCGGCCTGGTTGAGGCCGACCAGGATCACACCGGTGACCAGCATCGTGGCCGCGCCGTGCAGCATCGCGGGGACGAAGCGGGCGGCGCCCCGGCCCATCGCCTTCATCTGCGTGAGGAAGCCGCCCAGGAGGGCGGCGATGCCGATGATGTGCAGGCCGACGAAGAGATGGATGAGTACGTCCATGAAGCGGATGCTAATCAGCCCACCGCACCGGCCCGGCACCGCCCCTCACCCGGGCCCCTCACCCGGGCCCCGGTCCCCCCTGACCGCCGAGCGCATCCTCGAGGCGACCGCCCGGCCGCGCCGTGCATATATGCGCCATAGCACTCCTCCACCGGGGCGCGCCCCCGGAATCAACGCTTCGGTCAGCGCACCGCGCGAACCCGGCGCGCCGGGTTCGGAGAGTCGACCACATCCGGTCAGTCGGCAGTCCGCTCGTGTCACTTCCGCACATCGCGTTACCCGACCGACACCTTCGGGCCTAGCGTCCTCCCCCAGGTGACCGGCTCCCCACCGCCGCCCGGGCCAGGGGCGGCAGTCGGCCACCACCGCCGAGAGGTCCGGCGGCGTCCCGCTCCCCCGTGCGGGGGCGTCGCCGGACACGTCGACCGCTGCGGGGCCGTCCGTCCGCTCCCTCGACGGCCCTGCGGTTCGACCGAGGCGGTCGTACGAAAGGACGTGCAGTCCCAGTGGCAGCGCACCGCAAGCCCCGACAGCGCTCGCTCGGCGGCCATACGGCCCGCACCGCGTTCACGCTCGCTCTCGCGGGCGTCGCGACGGCGACGGCCTTCGACGGGACCGGGCAGGCCGAGCCGAACCTGTCCCCGGCCGAGGTCAAGGCGAAGGTGGCCAAGCTGTACCAGGAGGCGGAGGAAGCCACCGAGAAGTACAACGGCGCGCAGGAGAAGGCGACCGCGGCCGAACAGCGGCTGGCGACGATGCGGGACGAGGCGGCGCGCAAGGAGGAGAAGCTCAACACGGCGCGCCAGGCGCTGGGTTCGATGGCGGCGGCGCAGTACCGCAGCAGTGGGCTCGACCCCGCCGTGCAACTGGCGCTCTCCGACGACCCGGACCACTACCTCGACGGTGCCGCCTTCGCCGAACGGGCCGGCGACCGCCAGTCGGCCGCCGTCGCCCGGGTGCGCGGACAGCTCCGGGAGATCGAGCAACTGCGCGGCGCCGCGCGCCTCGAACTGACCTCGCTCAAGGCCCGTCGGGCGGAACTGAAGACGCAGAAGACGGCGATCACCGCCAAACTGGACGCCGCGCGCAAGCTGTTGTCCCGGCTGACGGCGCCCGAGCGGGCCCGGATCGGCGAGGCGGACGGCGGCACGGGCTACGGCGCCTCACGTGCCTCACGCACGTCGACGAGCGGACGCGCCGACCTCCCACCGCCCGGCTCCGCCGACGCCGAGGCCCCCAGCTCCCGCGCCGCGGCGGCCGTCGCCTACGCCTACTCCAAGCTGGGCAGCCCGTATGTGTGGGGCGCGACCGGGCCGAACGCCTTCGACTGCTCGGGACTCGTCCTCGCCTCCTACCGCTCCGCCGGGGTCTCCCTGCCCCGCACCACGTACGCCCAGATCGGAGCGGGGCAGCGGGTCTCCCGCTCCGAACTTCGCCCGGGCGACCTGGTGTTCTTCTACTCGGGCATCTCCCACGTCGGCCTCTACATCGGGAACGGCCAGATGATCCACGCCCCGAACCCGTCGGCCCCGGTCCGCGTGGCCCCGATCGACGAGATGCCCTTCGCGGGGGCCACGCGGGTGGTGTGAAGGGTCGACGGTGTGCGTCGCGGCCCGGTCGGAGGCGATGGCGAGTGGCCCCCACCCACGCCGTCGCCCCCGCCGTAGCCGTAGCCGTAGCCGTAGCCGTAGCCGTAGCCGTAGCCGTAGCCGACTTGGAACTGGTCATGATGGGGCGTCGGATACGGGTTGCGTCGTGCAGGTTCCCCCGGTCACACCAGCCTTCGCGCCGTGGCCCAGCGGGTCAGTTCGTGACGGTTGGACAGCTGGAGCTTGCGCAGCACCGCCGAGACGTGCGACTCGACCGTCTTGACGGAGATGAAGAGCTGCTTGGCGATCTCCTTGTAGGCGTAGCCGCGGGCGATGAGGCGCAGCACCTCGCGCTCGCGCTGGGTGAGACGGTCGAGGTCCTCGTCGACCGGCGGGGCGTCGGTGGAGGCGAAGGCGTCGAGGACGAACCCGGCCAGCCGCGGCGAGAAGACCGCGTCGCCCTCCTGCACCCGGAAGATCGAGTTCACCAGGTCTGCCCCCGTGATCGTCTTGGTGACATAGCCCCGGGCGCCGCCGCGGATCACGCCGATCACGTCCTCCGCCGCGTCCGAGACGGACAGGGCCAGGAAGCGCACGGGCTGCTCGGCGTCGGCCATCAGCGGGGCGCAGCGGCGCAGCACCTCGACGCCGCCGCCGCCCGGCAGATGGACGTCGAGGAGCACCACCTCGGGTCGGGTCGCGGTGATGACGGTGACCGCCTGGTCGACGTCCGCCGCCTCGCCGACGACTTCGACGCCGGTCTGCTCGGTCTGGCCGATCTCGGCCTGTACGCCCGTGCGGAACATGCGGTGGTCGTCGACGAGGACCACACGCACCCGGCGCCCGCCCGCCCCGTCGCCCGGGGTCTGCGCCGGCCTCCCGGGCTCCCCCGCTTCCGCGGTGCCGTTCGTGTCGTTCGTGTCGGTCGGGTCGCTCATGACGTCTTCTCCGCCCTCTCCATCTCCAGCTCGATCTCGGTGCCGCCGTCCGGGACCGCCCGGAGCCGCGCCGTGCCGCCGTGGCGCTCCATCCGGCCGATGATCGATTCTCTGACGCCCATACGGTCGGCGGGTATCGAGTCGAGGTCGAAGCCCGGGCCTCGGTCGCGGACGGACACGAAGACCGTCCTGCCCTCGACTTCGGCGTAGACCTGCACGGCGCCGCCGTCGCCACCGTACTTGGCCGCGTTCACCATCGCCTCGCGCGCGGCCTGCATCTGTGCCCCGATGCGGTCGTCGAGCGCGCAGTCTCCGACCACCACGACCTCGATGGGCACACCGTGCTTGTCCTCCACTTCGGCGGCGCTGCGGCGCACCGCGTCGGCGACCGTGGTCGGCTCGTCGGCCTCGTCCTTTCCGGTGCCCTCGGGTTTGTAGAGCCAGGTGCGCAGGTCGCGCTCCTGGGCGCGGGCGAGACGGCGCACCTCGCCGACGTTCTCCGCGTTGCGCTGGATCAGGGTCAGGGTGTGCAGCACCGAGTCGTGGACGTGGGCGGCGACCTCCGCCCGTTCCTGTGCACGGATGCGCATGAGGCGTTCCTCGGAGAGGTCCTGGGTCATACGGACCAGGTAGGGCCCGGCGAGGAGGGTGATGCCGACGATCACGGCGAGGGCCGCCTGCAGAACGGAGCCGAGGTGGGTCGCGGAGCCCTGCAGGACGAACGTGCCGGAGACGCCTGCCGTGACCAACAGGACGCCGGCGCCCGCTCGCAGGAGCGTGAGCGTACGACGCTTGCGACCCACCTCGACCCAGCGGGCCCGGCGCGCGTTGTCCGCCTGACGCCAGACGAGGGCGACGCCGGCGCCGACGAGGACGGCGGGCACGAGGTAGGCCTTGGCCCCGCTGCCCAGATTCACGTTGGTCACGAAGACCGTGGCGACCACGACCATGAGGAGCAGCGCGACGATCTGCCCCTTGTCGGGCTTGCGCGCGACGAGTCTGCGGCGGCCGTCGGGCGCGGTCTCGGTGGCGACGAGCGCCGGCGGCTTCTGATCTCCGACGCCGCCGACGCCGAGCGGCACGAAGAACCAGAAGGCCGCGTAGAGCAGGGCGCCGAGGCCGTCCGCCATGAACAGGCCGGCGAAGACGAGCCGCACCCACACGACAGGCAGGCCGAGATGCCCGGCGAGCCCCCGCGCCACGCCACCCAGCCAGCGTCCGTCGCTGCTGCGGTAGAGCTTGCGCGGCGGCCGCGGTTCGACGAGTGGCGCTGCTGCGGCTTCCGGCATGCCAACGATGGTCACACGGGCCGCGGGCCCGGGCATCAGGGTTGGCCCCCGAGACGCCCCTGATCTTCGCAGCGCCCGCACGTCGAACGCGTCCCCGGCCGCGGATCAGGGCCGATATCAGGGTCCGACCAGGGTTGTTCCGGCTGCCACGAGGGCGGTCCGCCCGCCACCATGGAGTCATGACAGATCACCAGCACACCGCGGACGCCGTGCCCGACGGGGGCGCCGCGTCCGACGCGGCCGCCCCGTCCTCCGGCGCCTCGCGCGCCGCCGGTGACCCGCCTCGCGCGCACGGACAGCAGGGAGAGCCAAGTAAGCAGGGAGGCCGCGACGAAGACGGCCTGACAGCGGCCGAGGCGGCCGCCGCTGCCGCGACGGCGGCTGCCGGCGCGG
>NZ_MJAJ01000031.1 GCF_001746365.1 Streptomyces sp. LUP30 | reverse complement strand
GGCCGGGCGGCTGCCGGGGCCCGGGCGCCGCTGGGCGGACGCGGGGCGGGAGGGCCGGGCGGGGCCGGGCACCCGCCGGCGCGGCGGTTCCCTGTCGGACACTTCCGTCACCTGCCGGGGGTCTCGGGGGTGGTTGCGGTCGGGTCGGGGGCCGCGCTCCGCGCCGGGGAGCCGGGCGGGGTGTCGCTCGGGGCCGGCGACGGCGACGACCCGATCGTCTGGGAGAACATCAGGGCCTCGGGCGGCCGGACGGCGGGGGCCTCCTGCACGGACTGCTGCGCCGCGGCCGAGGGGACGCCCTTCACGGCGCCGTCGGGGTTCAGGAAGGCCGGGTCACCGCCCGGGACCATGCCCAGCTCGCGCGCGCGGCGCTGAAGGGCGTCCGGGGCGGAGTAGGAGTCGATGTCGCGCTGGAGCCCCTGCTCCTCGTCGGTGAGGCCCTTGGTGTCCCTGCGCAGGTCGTCCATCTTGAACGAGCCCTCGCTGAGCGCGGAGTTCAGCACGAGCAGTCCGATGAGACCGCCGCCGAGGAGAAGGACGACGAGGAGGACGAACGGGGTGCGGGCCGCCTGCCGCGGGCCTGCCGGGAAGAGCCGCGCGAGGCGGGCGGCCCTCCCTTTCAGTTCGGGTTTCCTGCTCACTCGCCCTCCCCCGGGTGGAACGCGCCACCCTCGGCTCACGCCCGTCATTCGATGGACTCCCTGATCCGCTCCGCCCCGCGCAGCCGCGCCGGGGCGGCGCGCCGGTTCTCGGCGATCTCTTCCTCGGTGGGAAGTTCGGCACCACGGGTGAGCAGCTTGAGCCGCGGCTGGTAGCGCTCGGGGACGACGGGCAGTCCGGGCGGGGCGGTGTTGGCGGCGCCTGCCGCCAACACCTGCTTGACCAGCCGGTCTTCGAGCGAGTGATACGACAGGACGGCGATCCGACCGCCCACGGCGAGCGTCTCGACGGCGGCCGGGATCGCCCGTTCCAGGACGGAGAGTTCGCCGTTGACCTCGATGCGCAGCGCCTGGAAGGTGCGCTTGGCGGGGTTGCCGCCGGTGCGCTTGGCGGCCTGCGGAAGCGCGTTGCGGATCAGTTCGACGAGCCGGGCGCTGTTGGTGAACGGCTCCTTGTCGCGCTCGCGCACGACGGCGGAGACGATCCGCTTGGCCTGCTTCTCCTCGCCGTACGCCCGCAGGATCCGCACGAGTTCGCCGGGCGGGTAGGTGTTGAGGACCTCGGCGGCGCTGACACCGGTCGTCTGGTCCATCCGCATGTCGAGCGGGGCGTCCTGGGCGTAGGCGAAGCCGCGGTCGGCCTCGTCCAGTTGCATGGAGGAGACGCCGAGGTCGAACAGGACGCCCTGCACGCGCGCGTGCCCGAGCCGCTCCAGCACCTCGGGGAGCTCGTCGTAGACGGCGTGCACGAGGGTGGCGCGGTCGCCGAAGGGGGCGAGGCGCTCGCCGGACAGGCGCAGGGCCTCCTTGTCGCGGTCGAGGGCGACGAGCCGCACCTCGGGGAACTGCGCCAGCAGCGCCTCGCTGTGGCCGCCGAGGCCGAGCGTGCAGTCGACGACCACCGCTCCGGGTTCCTGGAGGGCGGGGGCCAACAGGTCCAGGCACCGCTGGAGCATCACCGGGACATGTCGACTGTGACTCAAGGGGCCCTCTCAGATCCGGCGGGTGGTACGCACCGCCGGGTCCCCGCCCCCTCGTGAAGGGAAGGCCCTCCGGCGCCGCGGGGAGATCTCCGGCGGCCGGGCCGGGGTCTCTCGGGGTTCAGTCCAGCAGGGAGATCGTCGCCTCCCGCTTCGCGTCACTTTAGTCCACGGGGTCGCGCGGTCAATCAACCGGCCTGCACGGCGCGGCCCAGGGGCACGCACCTCCTCCGCGCAGCCTCCGGGCAGCTGTGTCGTACCTCACAAAGAGGGCGTGATGACGCTCTTTTTCCCTACCCACAGCGAGACCGGAATGCCCGTGACCAGTACCGTCATGAGTATGACGACTTCCGCATCCGTACCCGTCGAATCCGAAGGCGCCATACACGGTGGCGCTGTGACCGACCGCCTGGTGGAGGCGAACGAGCGGTATGCCGCGGCGTTCGCCGACCCCGGCATGGACGCCCGCCCCGTTCTGGAGGTCGCGGTCGTGGCCTGCATGGACGCCCGCCTCGACCTGCACGCGGCACTCGGCCTGAAGCTCGGCGACTGCCACACGATCCGTAACGCGGGCGGTGTGGTCACCGACGACGTGATCCGCTCGCTCACCATCAGCCAGCGGAAGCTGGGGACGCGCAGCGTCGTCCTGATCCATCACACCGGCTGCGGCCTGGAGTCGATCACCGAGGACTTCCGCACCGAGCTGGAGATGGAGGTCGGCCAGCGTCCGGCCTGGGCGGTGGAGGCCTTCCGCGACGTCGACCAGGACGTCCGCCAGTCGATGCAGCGGGTGCGCACCTCGCCGTTCCTGCTGCACACCGACGACGTGCGCGGGTTCGTGTTCGACGTGCGGACGGGTTCGCTGCGCGAGATCGCCCCCGCGTAACCTCCTCCCCGGCCCCGCACAGTCCGCTGCCGTTGCCCGTGTGACCGTTCACGGGCACGGTCGTTCCCTGTCGTTCCGCTGTCGATTCGGGCCCCTCGGGCACCCGAATCCCCATATCACCGACATATCGAGGACAGTTGTCCACAGGCGAGTGACACGAATCGGTAACGGCAGCAAGAATGCGAGGGTGACGCCACGCTGAGCACTTCTGGAGCGGCGTCCGTGATTCGGGGTGGGCCGGTTTGCCGCACAGTGCGTCGGCCCGGAGAAAGTTTGGGCCGAGGAGGGCCGGGTGACGACCTATGACGAGCGAGCGAGCCTCACAGATCTGACCGCCACTGTGGAGCGTGTCCGCAGTTCGGTGGAGGGAGTGATCGAGGGCAAGCCCGAGGTCGTACGGCTTTCGCTGACCGTGCTCCTCGCCGAGGGGCATCTGCTGATCGAGGACGTACCGGGCGTCGGCAAGACGATGCTGGCGAAGGCGCTGGCCAAGTCCATCGACTGTTCGGTACGCCGGATCCAGTTCACCCCCGACCTGCTGCCCTCGGACATCACGGGTGTGTCCATCTGGGACCAGCAGCGCCGGGACTTCGAGTTCAAGCCGGGCGCGATCTTCTCGCAGATCGTCATCGGCGACGAGATCAACCGCGCCTCGCCCAAGACCCAGTCGGCGCTGCTGGAGTCGCTGGAGGAGCGCCAGGTCACCATCGACGGGCAGACGTACGAGCTGCCCAGTCCGTTCATGGTGGTCGCGACGCAGAACCCGGTCGAGATGGAGGGCACCTACCCGCTCCCCGAGGCCCAGCGCGACCGCTTCATGGCCCGGGTCTCGATCGGTTATCCGAGCCCCGAGGCCGAGCTGCAGATGCTCGACGTGCACGGCGGGGTCAACCCCCTGGACGACCTCCAGCCGGTCGCCCACGCCCACGAGATCGTGAAGCTCATCGACGCCGTGCGCGGTGTCCATGTCGCCGACGCGGTGCGGCGCTACGCGGTCGACCTGGTGACCGCCACGCGCACCCACCCGGACCTCAGACTCGGGGCCTCCCCGCGCGCGACGCTGCACCTGGTGCGCGCGGCCAGGGCGACCGCGGCCCTGAGCGGCCGGGACTACGCCCTGCCGGACGACGTGCAGAACCTCGCCGTGGCCGTCCTGGCCCACCGGCTGCTGCCCACCGCGCAGGCCCAGCTCAACCGGCGCACGGCGGAGCAGGTCGTCGAGGAGATCATCCAGCGCACCCCGGTGCCCGCCACCCCGCAGCAGCACGGGTACGGGCTGGGGCACGGCCCACAGGCCTACGGCCAGCAGTCGCGGAGGCTGTGATGGCCGCCGGGGGATCCGGACAGCCGTCGGCCGGCCAGGGCAGGAAGGGCGACAAGGGCGACAAGGGCGACAAGGGCGACAAGGGCGACAAGGGCGACAAGGGCAGCGTGCGCACGGCGCTGGCCGGTCTGACCACCCGAGGGCGGTCCTTCCTGGCCGCCGGCATCGCGGCCGCCGTCTGCGCCTACGTGCTCGGCCAGCCCGACCTGCTCCGGGTCGGGCTGCTGCTGGCCGCACTGCCGCTGATCTGCGCGGCCGTCGTCTACCGCACCCGCTACCGGGTCGCCGGCAGCCGCAGGCTCTCCCCCGCCCGCGTGCCCGCCGGCAGCGAGGCTCGCGTCCATCTGCGGATGGACAACGTCTCGCGGCTGCCCACCGGCCTGCTGATGCTCCAGGACCGGGTGCCGTACGTGCTCGGCCCGCGCCCGCGCTTCGTCCTGGACCGGGTCGAGGCGGGCGGCCGACGCGAGGTGTCCTACCGGGTCCGCTCCGACCTGCGAGGCCGCTACCCGCTGGGCCCGCTCCAGCTGCGGTTGAACGACCCGTTCGGGATGTGCGAGCTCACCCGCTCTTTCTCCACCCACGACACGCTGACGGTCATACCGCGCGTGGAGCCGCTGCCCCCGGTCCGGCTGAGCGGCGAGGCCAAGGGGTACGGCGAGGGCCGGCAGCGCTCGCTGGCACTGGCCGGCGAGGACGACGTCATCCCGCGCGCCTACCGCTACGGCGACGACCTGCGCCGCGTGCACTGGCGCCTGACCGCCCGCTACGGCGAGCTGATGGTGCGCCGCGAGGAGCAGCCCCAGCGGTCGCGCTGCACGGTGCTGCTCGACACCCGGGGCCTGGCCTACCAGGGCGCGGGCCCCGACTCGGCCTTCGAGTGGGCCGTCTCCGGCGCCGCGTCCGTGCTGGTGCACATGCTGGAGCGGGGCTTCTCCGTGCGGCTGCTGACCGACACCGGCAACTCGGTGCCCGGCGAGGGGGCCGACGGGTTCGCCGGAGCGAACCAGGAGTCCGCCGACGCGGCGGGACTGATGATGGACACCCTCGCCGTGGTGGACCACTCCGACGGCACGAGCCTGTCCCGGGCGTACGACGTGCTGCGCGGCGGCAACGAGGGCCTGCTGGTGGCGTTCCTCGGCGATCTCGACGAGGAAGAGGCGGCGGTGGCCGCGAAGATGCGCCAGCGCAGCGGAGGCGCGGTCGCCTTCCTGCTGGACGGCGACCACTGGGTGCGTGAACCGAACGGCGTCCCCGATCCGATGAGCAGGCAGGAGGAGCGGCTGCGGATGCTGCGCGAGGCGGGCTGGACGGCCCTGAGCGTGCCGCGGGGCGCTTCGCTGAACGAGCTGTGGCGCCAGGCGGACCGCGACCGGGCGGGCGTGATGACGGCGGGCGCGGCGAGCAGTGGGGAGGGGTGGTCATGAGCGGGCGTGCTCGGCTGACGCTGTGCTCGGCGGCGGCCACGCTGATGGCGTCGTGCGCCCTGCTGCCCCTGGTGGACCCGGCGACCTGGCTGGTGCAGGCGGCGTTCATGCTGGCGATCCAGTCGGGAGCGGGCGCCGCGGCCCGCCGGGTCCCGCTGGCCCGGCCGCTGACCGTAGCGGTGCAGGCGCTGGTCACCCTGGTGATGCTGACCCTGGTCTTCGCCCGCGGGCACGCGCTCGTCGGTCTGATCCCCGGCCCGGAGGCCTTCCGCCACTTCGGGGATCTGCTCCAGGCCGGCGCCGACGACGTGGGGCGGTACGCGATCCCGGCCCCGCTGTCCGACGGCATCCGGCTGATGGTGATCGGCGCGGTGCTGGTGATCGGCCTGGCGGTCGACACCCTCGCGGTGACGTTCCGCAACGCGGCTCCGGCCGGTCTGCCTCTGCTGGCGCTGTACTCGGTCGCCGCGGGCCTGTCCGACGGGGCGGCCGACTGGCTGTGGTTCCTGTTCGCCGCGGCCGGTTATCTGCTCCTGCTGCTCGCCGAGGGCCGGGAGCGGCTCTCGCAGTGGGGGCGCGTGTTCGGCGGGTCCGGGCGCGGCCCGGGCGGACAGCCCGGCCCGGTCGCCCCGGTGCGCACCGGCCGGCGCATCGGGATGGCCGCGCTGGGCGTCGCCCTCGTGGTGCCGCTGCTGCCGCTGCCGGCGATACAGGGCGGCCTGCTCGGGGCGACCGGCGCCGGCGTGGGCGCGGGCAACGGCGGCGGAGGCACGATCTCCGCGGTGAACCCGCTGGTGTCGCTGCGTGACAGCCTGAACGTGGACGAGGACCAGACGGTCCTGACGTTGCGCACCAACACCACCGACATCTCCGACATGTATCTGCGGATCGTCTCGCTGGACGACTTCGACGGCACGACGTGGAGGCCGGCCAAGCGCCACATCGTCGCCGTGCCCGACGACTTCCCCTCGCCCACCGGGCTGGGTCCCGACGTCAAGCGCACGGAGATCACCACCCGGATCGCGGCCGCCGACGGTTACGCCCAGGACTGGCTCCCGATGCCCTACCCGCCCAGCGGCGTGCAGATCAAGGGCAACTGGCGGTACGAGCCGGTCGGCATGACCCTGGTCGGCGACCACGGCCAGAACACCAGCGGCAAGACGTACCAGGTGAAGAGCCTGGACGTGCAGCCGACGGCGGAGCAGCTGGCGGCGGCGCAGGACGCCCCGGACTCGATCCGCCGCGACTACACCAGGGTCCCGGACTCCCTGCCGTCGGTGGTGACCCAGCAGGCCCGGGAGATCACCAAGGGCGCCGCGAACGACTATGAGAAGGCGGTCAAGCTCCAGGACTACTTCGCGGTGACGGGCGGCTTCGAGTACGACACCCAGGTCGAGGTCGGCAGCGGCCCGAACGCGATCGCCCGCTTCCTGCGGGACAAGCAGGGCTTCTGCGTGCACTTCTCGTTCGCGATGGCGGCGATGGCCCGCACCCTGGGCATACCGGCGCGGGTCGCCGTGGGCTTCGCGCCGGGCTCTCCGCAGGCGGACGGTTCGGTGGCGGTGGGCCTGAAGGACGCGCACGCCTGGCCGGAGCTGTATTTCGAGGGTGTGGGCTGGACCCGGTTCGAGCCGACCCCGACCCGTGGCACCACGCCCACGTACACCGTGCCGGACTCCCCGGGCGCGGCCCTCCCCTCGGCGCCGCAGGCCTCGGCCTCGGCGGACGCCGCGCCGTCGAACGCGCCCTCGGCGAGCGCCGGCTGCTCGGCCCGGGAGAAGAAGCTCGACGACTGCGCCGGGGCGTTGCCGGTGGGCCGGTCGGGAGACGGCGGCGTCGGCACCCCCTGGTACCAGATCGCCACCTGGACGCTGCTGGGAGGCGCGGTGCTCGTCCTGCCGATGCTGCCGATGTTGTGGCGGCTGAGGCGGCGTTCGGCACGGCTGGCGTCCGCCCAGCACTCCGCGGCGGCCGCCGGCGCTCCCCCGGGCCGGCGCGACAAGGCGGGCGCGGGCGGTGAGGCCGCGAACGGGGCCGAGCCGGCCGTCCTGCTGGACGAGCCCGAGGGGGAGGCCGGAGCGGCCGCCGTCGGGCACGTCCTGGCGGTGTGGCGCGAGCTCACCGACACGGCCTGGGACTTCGGCATCGAGCCGGACGAGGCGCTGACCCCCCGGCGGGCGGCGGCGCGGATCGTCCGGATCGGAGGGCTGGACGAGTCGGCGGACCGTTCGGTGCACCGGGTCGCGGGCGCGGTGGAGCAGGTGCTGTACGCCCCGGAGCCGAGGGCGGAGGCGGGGCTGGCCGACGAGGTCCGCACGGTGCGGGCGGCACTGCAGGAGAAGGCCGACTGGACCGCGCGGGTGCGGGCCGTCGTGGCCCCGCGCTCGGCCGTCCGCGCCCTCTGGGACCTCGCGGACCGCTGGACGGCCCTGAGGACGTCCTGGACGGCCCGGCTGACGGCGCTGGTGCGCCGGCCGTCCGGCCAGCAGAGCGGCTGATCAGCGGGGTCGGCTGATCAGCCGGGGGCTGGGAGGCCGGGGAACCGGGGGACAGCGGAAAATGGTTGAGGGGGTGACCACCCGGCCGGGTGGTCACCCCCTCAACCATGTCCGTGTTCGGCGGTGTCAGCGACCGCCCTGTTCGTCACGGCGGCGCTGCCAGCGCTGCTCGATCCGGTCCATCATCGAGCGCTTCTGCCTGACCTGACCGCGTGTCGGCGGGGTTCCTGTGGCTCCCGCCGCGGGCTGTTCACCGGGCTTGGGGGCTTTGCGCCAGCCGGTGACGGCCAGCACCGCGCAGCCCAGCATCACGAGGAAGCCGACCACGCTCAGCCACACCTGCTTGGCGACCATACCGGCCATGAGGAGCGCGATTCCCACGAGGAAGCCCGCGACCGCCTGGTAGACCCGACGCCGGGTGTACGTACGCAGCCCGCTTCCCTCGAGCGCCGACGCGAACTTGGGATCTTCGGCGTACAGCGCTCGCTCCATCTGCTCGAGCATGCGCTGCTCGTGCTCCGAGAGCGGCACGGAGTCCTCCTCATCGTGCAGTCGCCGGGGCGACCCGGGGGGTCCCTTCAGGATAGGCGGGGAATCGCCCCCGTGAAACCCGCCCCTCTACGCCAATTGGCCAACCGACGCCCGTCATGGACGTCCCGGCTCGCTGAGGATTCCATTCCCCGGCAGCCGGCCCGTCATGCCGGGCGGTCTCCCTCGATCATACGGCGCACGGCGGCCGAACGGGGGGCCTGTGGCGTACTCCATGCGCTGCCAAGCCCCTGATCAGCGGTACGTCCCGGGAGGCGCTCAGCTCTCCGCGGCCCCCCGTGCCTCACCCAGCACATGCAGCTGGGTGGCGACGGCATGGAAGGCGGGGAGTTCGGCGGCGGCCTCCTCCAGCTTCAGCAGGGCTTCCAGCGCTCCGGGCTCGGTGTCCACGAGGACGCCGGGCACGAGGTCGGCGAAGACGCGCACACCGTGCACGGCCCCCACCACGAGGCCCGTGCTCTCGACGAGCTCGGTGAGCTGCTCGGCGGTGAAGCGCCGCGGCACGGGGTCGCCCTCGCCCCAGCGGCCGTCGGGTGCGGTGAGCGCCTGCCGGGCCTCCTTGAAGTGGCCCGCCAGGGCGCGCGCGAGCACCGCGCCGCCGAGGCCGGCGGCGAGGAGGCTGAGGACGCCCTCGGCACGCAGCGCGGCGACCGCGTTGCGGACGCCGCCGGCCGGGTCGTCGACGTACTCCAGGACGCCGTGGCACAGCACTGCGTCGTAGCCGCCGCGCTCGACCACGTCGAAGAGGCCGTGGACATCGCCCTGGACGCCCCTCACCCGGTCGGCCACGCCCGCCTCGGCGGTGCGTCGCTCCAGGGCGAACAGCGCGTTGGGGCTGGGGTCGACGACCGTGACCCGGTGACCGAGGAGAGCCACGGGCACCGCGAAGTTGCCGCTGCCGCCCCCGGTGTCGAGCACGTCCAGCGACTCACGGCCGGTCGCCTTGACCCGGCGTTCGAGGGCGTCGCGCAGAACCTCCCAGACCACGGCGGTACGCAGCGAGGCCCGGGACCGGGAGGGGCCTGAGCGTGACGGCGTCGGCTGAGGGCCGGGGTGGGAGACGGGCGGGCGCATCGGGTCCGACACGGCAGTTGACTCCTCGGCGCGGCACCGCCTCTTGCGCGGCGGAGCGAACGGGCTGCCTCCCCGAGCTGGTCCGGACCGGCGCGCGGGCGGACGGACGGAGGGAAGGCTTCAGGCGCCTTCCACCCTATTGCCTCCGGCGTCCTGCCGGTCACGCGACCGGCCTGCGCCGCCTCGGCCGGTCACGGACGCGTACCCCGGCGGCACAGCGCATCGGCGGACCTCGCCGAAAGGCCGGCCCGGCGGGCCCGGCCGACGGACGTGAGCAGGGACGCGGGACCATGTCAGCCCGCGTCCGGGAGGTCGCGGCCCGCTCCCCGGCCGCCCGGGTCGCCCTCGTCCTGACGCGGCTGCGGCAGGACCGGCTGGAGCACCAGCATCCGCTCGACGAGACGCAGGAACATCGCCACGTCGCGTATCAGGTCGTCGGCGTCCCGGCGGTTGGCCGCGCCCTGGATACCGGCCTCGGCCCGGGCGCGGCGCCGGGCTCCGGAGGCGAACAGCGCGCTCCACTCGGTGAGTTCGGGCGCTATCTCGGGAAGCACCTCCCAGGCGCTGCGGATACGGGCCCGGCGGCGGGGCGAGGGCTCCGGGCGGCCCCGGGCGGCGAGCACGGCGGCCGCGGTGCGCAGAGCTGCCAGATGAGCTGTGGCGTAGCGCTCGTTGGGGGTTTCGAGGACGGCCGCCTCGTCCAGCCCGGCGCGGGCCTGGGCGAGCAGGTCGAGGGCGGCGGGCGGGGCCGTGGTGCGGCGCAGCACGGGGTGCACATCGCTCGCGGGGCCGGTCAGTGAGGGGGCAGGGCCGGTGGCGCGGCGCCGTTGTGCGGCGGCTGCGTGGTAGGTGGCCATGACGAACCTCCTGTCGTCGTGTGACGGCACGTCCGATACGGGCTGCCGTATGCCCCCATCGTGCGGTATGCCACTGACAATCCGTTCCGACCTGGGCTTTTGCTTCGATCGAAGGTTCGGGCTAGTTTTTGCACTGACCAGTCAGTTCAAAAACAGTGGATCCAGGGGGGAACCAGTGGACGGAGTCGGTGTCACAGCCGACGGCCTCGGTCTCCGAGGCCCTCGCGGCTGGGCGTTCCGCGACGTCGCCGTCGATGCGGAGCCCGGCTCGCTGATCGCGATCGAAGGGCCCTCGGGCTCCGGTCGCACGAGCCTGCTGCTCGCCCTCACCGGGCGGATGAAGGCCACCGAGGGGACGGCGACCGTGGGCGGGGCACGGCTGCCCAAGCAACTGGCGGCCGTGCGTCGCATCGCCGCACTCGCGCACGTACCCGGTGTGACCGATCTCGAACCTGCCCTGACCGTGGAGGAGCATCTGCGCGAACGGGCGCTGCTGCAGCGGCGGTTCGGCGGCTCCCTGCGCGACCTGGTGCGGCCGCGCGCGGACCGGGCGGCCGAGGCGGAGCACCGGATCGACGCCGCGCTCGCCGCCGCCGGACTCGACCGCGAGGCCCTGCCCAAGGGCTCGCGGACGGCCGTGCGCGACCTGGAGCGGATCGAGGCGCTGCGGCTGTCGGTGGCGTTGGCGCTCATCGGACGGCCCCGGCTGCTCGGCGTCGACGACGTCGACCTGAAGCTGACGCAGGCCGAACGGGCGGAGGTCTGGGCACTGCTCGGGTCACTCGCCGAGGCGGGGACGACGGTCCTGGCGGTGTGCGCCGAGGCTCCCCAGGGGGCCGTCACGGTCACCACCGGCGCGGACGCCGTTCCGAGCGGCGACCGGCCGGCCGGCCCGGAGGGCGACCGGCGAGCGGGCCCGCAGGGCGAAGCCGGAGGCGGGAAGGAAGCCGGACCGCGCGACGGTGCGGAACCCGCCCCTCAGGACGAACAGGAAGCCGGACCGGACGCGGGACCGCACGCCGCGCCGGAAACCGCGCCGGAAACCGCACCGGAAGCCGGCCCGGAATCCGACCCGGAATCCGACCCGGAGGAAGAGGAAGAGGAGGAGCCCGATGCGTTCGCCGAGACTCGCCGCGCTTGAGCTCAGGCGCTTCGGCCGGGGCAGGCTCCCGCGGGCCGCCCTCGTCGCGCTCCTGCTGCTGCCCCTGCTGTACGGCGCCCTGTACCTGTGGTCCTTCTGGGACCCCTACGGCCGGCTCGACCGCATCCCGGTGGCGCTGGTCAACGACGACCGGGGGGCGACCGCCGGGGGCAAGAAGATCACCGCCGGGGACGACATCACCGAGAACCTGCGGGACAGCAAGGTCTTCGACTGGCACGAGGTGAGCTCCGCCGAGGCACGCGCGGGCGTGGAGGACGGCAGGTACTACCTGTCGCTCACCATGCCGGCCGACTTCAGCCGGCGGATCGCCTCCAGCTCGGGCGACGCCCCCGAGACGAGCGCCCTCCAGGTGCGCACGAACGACGCGAACAACTACATCGTCGGGCAGATCTCGCGCACGGTCTTCAGCGAGGTGCGCAGGGCCGCGTCCACGAAGGCCTCGCGGACCTTCCTGGACAAGATCTTCGTCTCGTTCTCCGACATCCACGGCGCGACGGCGAAGGCCGCCGACGGCGCCGACGACCTCAACGGCGGCATCGGGAAGGCCGAGCAGGGCTCCAAGGACCTCGCGGACGGTCTGGGCGACGCCAAGGACGGCAGCGGCAAGCTGGTGAAGGGGCTGAAGAAGCTCGACACGGGCGCCGACAGTCTCCAGGACGGGTCCCAGAAGGTCGCGGACGGCACCCAGAAGCTCGCCGACAAGGTCAACGGGGTGGCCGACGCCCTCGGGCCGTTCGTCAAGACCCATGAGAAGACCATCGGTGACACCGCCCGACTGGTCGCGGACTCCTCGAAGGTGATCCACGACAACCTGGAAACCCTGGTGAAGGCCGCCCCGGTGGCCGCCACCGGCGCCCACACGGCCTCGGACACGCTCGCCGCCGTGTACGAGGCGCGCTGTGAGACGCCGGTGCTGCCCGATCCCGCGTGCGCCGATCTGAAGAAGGCCAAGGACGCGGCCGCCGACGTGGCGAAGGTCGCCGACGACGTCAACACCCTCGTCGCCGACCAGGACGGCGACCTGAAGACGCTCCGCACGAACCTCACCACCCTGCAGAAGCAGGCGCAGTCCCTCGCCGAGGACGCCCCGCATCTGTCCGAGGACCTCGACGACGCCGTGGCCAAGGTCAACGCGCTGAACACCGGGGCCGCGAAGGTCGCCAAGGGCGCCAAGAAGATCAACACCGCGCTCGGCACGGCCAAGGCGGGCTCCGAGAACCTGGACGCGGGCGTCGGCAAACTGGAGACGGGCGCCCAGGACCTCAACGGCGGCATGTTCAAGCTGTCCGACGGATCCGGCAAGCTCGCCGACGGCCTGCACGACGGCGCCGGACGGATCCCCGACTACGACGCCCGGGAGCGCGACGCGCGCACCGCCGTCATGGCCGACCCGGTCCAGCTCGCCTCCCACGACCAGCACAAGGCCCCCAACTACGGCACCGGTTTCGCCCCGTACTTCATCCCGTTGTCGCTGTGGGTGGGCGCGATGGTGGCGTACATGCTGATCGCGCCCATGAACCGGCGCGCGCTCGCCGCCGGCGCCCCGGCGTGGCGGATCGCGCTGGCGGGCTGGCTGCCGGTGGTCGCGGTCGGAGTGCTGCAGACGACGGCGCTGATGGCCGTGCTGCACTGGGCGATCGGCCTGGAGATGGTCCGGGCGGCCGGCACCGTGGGCTTCCTGTTCCTGGTCGCGGCATGCTTCGCGGCTCTCGTGCAGTGGCTGAACGCACGCTTCGGAGCGGCGGGCCGGATCCTCGTCCTGGCGCTGCTGATGCTGCAGCTGACGTCCGCAGGCGGCACCTATCCGGTGCAGACCAGCCCCGGGTTCTTCAACGCCGTCCACCCGTACCTGCCGATGAGTTACGTCGTCGAGGCGCTCAGGAGGCTCATCAGCGGCGGTGGTCTGGGGCCGGTGTGGCAGGCCTGCGCGGTGCTCGCCGCGTTCACCGCGGGCGCCCTGGCGCTGACCGCCCTGTCGGCGCACCGCCGCCAGGTGTGGACCCTGGACCGACTGCACCCGGAGCTGAGCCTGTGACGATCGGGCGTGAGGGGGGCCGCGTTGCTGTGACAATCAGGACCATGGAAAGCAGCACCGCCCCGGGCGGCCGCACCCGCCGCGAGGCCACCCGGCAGAAGCTCTACGAGGCGGCCGTCACCCTCATCGCCGAGCAGGGCTTCTCCGCCACCACCGTGGACGAGATCGCCGAACGCGCCGGCGTGGCCAAGGGCACGGTCTACTACAACTTCGCGAGCAAGTCGGTCCTCTTCGAGGAGCTGCTACGGCACGGCGTGGGCCTGCTCACCGCCTCGCTGCGGGAGGCGGCCGAGGACACGGCGCGAAAAGGCGGAAGCAAGGTCGACGCACTGGACGCGATGATCCGCGCCGGCCTGGTCTTCATCGACCGCTACCCGTCCTTCACGCAGCTGTACGTGGCCGAGCTGTGGCGCACCAACCGGGCCTGGCAGTCCACGCTCATGGTCGTGCGGCAGGAGGCGGTGGCCGTCGTCGAGGGAGTGCTGCGCGAGGGCGTGGACAACGGCGAGTTCAGCGCCGAGATCGACGTGCAGCTGACCGCGGCCGCGCTCGTCGGCATGGTGCTGGTGGCCGCCCTGGACTGGCAGGCCTTCCAGCCCGAGCGGTCCCTGGACGACGTCCACTCCGCGCTGTCCCGGCTGTTGCAGGGGCGGGTGAGCGGTCGCCGCTAGCGCGACGCCGCGCGTGGGCGCCCTCACGGGCCGCCCGCGCGCGGGCACGCGGAAGCGCCGGTCCGTGACGGCCACGTCCCCCGTGGGCCGTCCCGGACCGGCGCTTCCGCGTGCTCCCCGTTCCCCCCGTTCCCCCCGTTCCCCCCGTCGTTCCCCCGTGCGGTCGTTCCCCCGGGGCTCCCCCCGTGTCTCGCTCCCGCCGGGCCTGTCGGCCGGCGGAAGGAGCGGATCGAGGGCCGCTCCGTTCCGGCGCCCCGTGTCGCCGGTACCGGAGCCGCGCCCCTTCTCCGTGCCTCCACTCTCCCGTCCGCGCAGGTCGCGCCCCATCCGCGCGCGTACTCAACTCCTCCCATGAGTACGGGTACTCAGGCCTGCGCGCTCATCCCCAGGACGCCGGGCCGCCCACTGGTTACGATCGCGTCCGTGTCCGTACTCCCTCTCGTGTTCACCAGCGGCTGGGCCAGCGGCGTCAACGCCTATGCGGTGGTGCTCCTGCTCGGCGTCTTCGGCGCGACCGGCGTGAGCGACGACGTCCCGCAGACGTTGCAGCGCCCCGAGGTGCTCGCCGTCGCGGCGGTCCTGTTCCTGTGCGAGGCCGTCGCCGACAAGATCCCGTACGTGGACTCGGCGTGGGACATGGCGCACACCGTGGTGCGGCCGGTGGCCGGCGCCTGGGTCGGCGCGCTGCTCGCCGGGCAGAGCGGTTCGCTCTCCGACGCGGCCGCGGCGGCTCTCGGCGGTTCGACGGCGCTGGCCAGCCATGCCGTGAAGGCGGGCGCCCGGATGGCGGTCAACACCTCCCCGGAGCCGTTCAGCAACATCGTCGTGAGCCTGGCGGAGGATCTCGGGGTCGCCGGGATCGTCACGTTCGCGGTCTTCCACCCGGTGGCGGCATCGGTCGTCGCGGGGGCCCTGCTGCTGACCGGGCTGCTGGCCCTGTACTTCCTCGTCTCGCGGATCCGCAGGTTCCTGCGGCGCAGGGCGCAACGGCGCGAGGAACGCCGGCTCGGCGCGCCCCCGTGGCCGCCGCCCCCGGCCTGATCACGTCACTGTCGGTGGCGGCCGATACAGTCACGGGCATGGCAGGGATTGCGGTGATCGGCGCCGGGATGGGCGCGCTGACGGCGGCCGCCCGGCTGGCCGTGGCGGGCCACCGGGTGACGGTGTACGAGCGGACGCAGACGTACGGCGGAGCGGTGCGCCGCTTCGAGCGGGACGGGTTCGTGTTCGACACCGGTCCGACGCTGCTCCCGCTGCCCGCCGTCTACCGCGACCTGTTCGTCAAGACCGGCAAGGAGCCGCTGGAGTCCTGCGTCGAGCTGGTCCAGGTCGACCCGTCCGCACGGCACGTGTTCGCGGACGGAGCCGAGGTGTCCCTGCCGAACGCCTCACGCGCGGGCGTCGTCTCCGCGCTGGACGAAGCGCTCGGCGCGCGGGCCGGGCAGCGCTGGGGCGACTTCCTGGTGCGCGCCCGCGAGGCCTGGGACCGCACCCGGCGCCCGCTCCTGGAGGAGCCGCTGTGGCCGAACTGGTCGGTCCTCGCCGACCGCGAGCCCTATCCGGCGGTCCCCCACAGGCGTCTGCTGCGCGCCCGTCAGGCGGCCACCCTGGCCGAGGTCGGCGCCTGGGAGCTGCGTGATCCCCGGCTCGCCGCGCTGCTGGAGGGCCACGCGCTCGCGTACGGCCTGGATCCCCGGGCCACCCCGGCGAGCGCGGCCGTCCTGCCCTACATGGAGCATGCCTTCGGCACGTGGTACGTGCGCGGGGGGCTGCGGGAGCTGGCCCGCGCGGTGTACGAGCGCTGTCTGGCCCGCCGGGTCGAGTTCGTCTTCGGCGCCGAGGTCGCGCGGATCCTGGACAAGGACGGCCGCGCGGCGGGCGTCGAGCTGGCCGACGGCACGGTGGCGGAGGCGGACTTCGTTCTGGCGCCCGGCGGCTTCGGGGGCCTTGCCGCCCGGGGCGAGGGCGAGGTCGCGACTCAGCGGGGGCTGTCCAGCCGGCTGACCGTGCTGCTGGCGCTGCGCGGTCCCCGGCCGCAGGGCGTGGCGCACCGGACGGTGGTGCACGCGCCGGACCGGGAGGCGGAGTTGGAGAGCCTCTTCGGTGCGACCCCGTCCGTGCCGGCCCGGCCGACGGTCACCGTGCTGCGCCCCGACGACGGCCGGCTGACGCCCGACGGCGACCATGAGGCGGTCACGCTGAGTGCCGTCGTCCCCGTCGGCGTGCAGGCGTCCGACGCGAGCGTGGAGGCGTTGCTCGCCGTCGCCGAGCGTGCTGTGCCCGGGCTGCGCGAGCGCGTCCTGTGGCACGAGGTGCGCACCCCTGCCGACATCGCGCGGGAGACCGGCGCCATGGGCGGGGCCGTCCCCGCGCCCGCGCTGGCCGCGGCCGGGGGGCGACTGCTGCATCCCGCCAACTCCACCGCTCTGCAAGGCCTGTTCACCGTCGGCGGCTGGTCGCACCCGGGCGGCGGTCTGCCGCACGCGGGCATGTCGGGCACGCTGGTGTCCGGACTGATCGTGGAGGGGCCGGAGTTCCGCGGCTCACGGTGAGGCCGTGACGGCCGGTCGGGCGCGGAAGGGGACGGACGCCGGGACGAACGCGGCCGTCAGAACCGATACTGCTCGTCGTATCCGTTGCCCTGGCCGGGCTGTTGCCCGTCGCCCTGGTACGGGTACTGCTGCTCGGGCGGGAGTTCGCCGCCCAGCGCGTCGTCGGTGTTGCGCTGCTGCGGGACCCAGACCCCTCCGGCCGGGGTCTCCCCGTAGCCGCCCGTGCCGTACTGATCCTGCCCATAGCCCTGTTGCCCGTACTGCTGCTGGCCGTAGCCGGCGTCGTAGGAGCCGCCGCCGTAGGTCTGGGTGCCGATGTACGGGTCGGAGTAGGCGGCGTACTGCTGCTCGCCCGTGGCGTCGTAGCCGTACTGCTGCTGGTGGTACCCGGCGTAGGTGTCGTAGCCGTAGTTCTGGTCCGCGCCCTGGGCGGCCGTGGCGTACTGGTCCTGGGGCTGTCCCTGGGACTGGCCCTGGCCGTTCGCGCCCGTGTACGCGGTGTCGCTGTATATGCCGTAGGAGCCGGTGTCGTCGGGCAGGGGCTGCGGCTCGTAGACCGAGGCGGCCCCGGCGGCCGTCGGGTCGAAGGAGCGGGATGCGGGGGTGAAGACGTCGTCGCGGTCGAAGTCGTCGTCTCCGTAGGCGTTCTTGTCCTGGCCGCCGAAGGCGACGTCGTCGCCGTGGGGCGCGCCGGAGTCGAAGCCCGCCTCGGTCGGCTCCGGACCCGAGACCTCGAGGGCCGGGTCCTGTCGCTCGGCCTTGCCGCGGCGACGCTTGGTGACGGGGGCGTCGTCGCCCTCCGTGTCCGTGCGGCGGACGGCCCAGCCCTCCGCGAAGCCGCGGCGGAACGACAGGGTGACGTAGGTCTGGCCGACCGCGAAGGCCGCCGCGCCCAGGGCGATGACGACGACCGACGGGATCAGGACGCCGAGGACGACGCCGAGGAAACCGACGAAGGCCAGCAGCCGCCAGCGCAGCCGGGCCTTGTACTGCAGCAGAACCTCGCCGAGCAGCCACAGCGCGACGACGCCGAATGCGATGTAGAGGACCGTCCAGCCCATGTACGCCCCTCTCCCAGTGGCCGCTACGCAGTGTGTCGTATCCGGGTGCGACCGGTCTAGGCCTGCGGGGGATGGTGCAGGCCCAGGTTCTCGTGGATTTCCAGCGTCGCCGTGGAGTTGTTGAGCGTGATGAAGTGCAGTCCGGGCACTCCCTCGGCCAGCAGCCGAGCGCAGAACTCCGTGGCGAAGTCGATGCCAATGGAGCGTACAGCGACCGGATCGTCTTTGGCTGTGAGGATCCGCTCTTTCAGGGCGGCCGGGAAGCGGGCGTTGCTGAGCTTGGGCAGGCGTTCCAGCATCTTCACACTCGTCACCGGAAGGACCTCCGGGATGACCGGAGTCACACAGCCGGCCGCGGCGACCCGGTCGCGCAGCCGCAGATAGGACTCGGGCTCGAAGAACATCTGCGTGATGGCGTAGTCGGCGCCGGCCCGGCACTTGTCGACGAAGTGCGACACGTCCAGGTCCCACTCGTCGGAGCGCGGGTGCATCTCGGGGAAGGCGGCGACGCCCACGCAGAAGTCGCCGGACTCCTTGATGAGCCGGACGAGTTCGGCGGCGTACGTGAGGCCCTGGGGGTGCGGCACCCAGGGACCCATCGGGTCGCCGGGCGGGTCACCGCGCACGGCCAGCATGTTGCGGATGCCGGCGTCGGCGTACTGGCCGATGATGTTGCGCAGCTCGGCGACGGAGTGGTCCACGGCGGTGAGGTGCGCGACCGGCGTCAGAGTGGTGTCGACGACGATCTGCTGGGTCTCCTTGACCGTGGTGGCACGGGTGGACCCGCCGGCGCCGTAGGTCACCGAGACGAAGTCGGGGGCGACCGCCTCGACCCTGCGCAGGGCGTCCCACAGGCTCCGCTCACCCTTCGGCGTCTTCGGCGCGTAGAACTCGAACGAGTACGTCGTCTTGCCGGTCGCCAGGATGTCGCGCACGGTGCGCGCGCGGTCCGTCCTGGTGGATGCGGTTCCTAGGGCCATACCGGCAGGTTAGCCAGGGGTGGGCGGTCACCCAACCGGATGCGGGAAATTTGCCCGGATTGTCGGGTTGTTGTCCACCCCTTGGACAATCGTACGAGGACGGCACGGTCGCAGACCCAGGGCGGCCGGCAGACCGGTGGACCGGGCAGCCGGGAGACCGATGGACCGGGCGCCGGGACGGGGCCGGGCTACCCCTCGCTGAGCCGCTTGGCGAACTCCGCCGCCGCGGCGCCCGGATCGTCCGCCTGTGTGATCGCCCGGACCACGACGACCCGGCGGGCGCCCGCCGCCAGCACCTCGTCGAGGTTGCCGAGGTCGATGCCGCCGATGGCGAACCAGGGGCGGTCGACGCCGAGGGACGCCGTGTGACGCACCAGGTCGAGGCCGGGCGCGTGGCGGCCGGGCTTGGTGGGGGTGGGCCAGCACGGACCGGTGCAGAAGTAGTCCACGCCCTCCTGGACGGCGGCGGCCTCCGCCTCCGCCGCCGAGTGCGTGGAGCGGCCCACGAGGACGCGGTCGCCCAGGATCGCGCGGGCGGCGGGGACGGGCAGGTCGCCCTGACCGAGATGGAGCACGTCGGCCCCGGCTGCGTGGGCCACGTCCGCGCGGTCGTTGACCGCGAGCAGTTTGCCGTGCCGGGCGCAGGCGTCCGCGAACACCCTCAGGTGCTCCAGCTCCTCGGCCGCCTCCATGCCCTTGTCCCGCAGCTGGACGATGTCGACGCCGCCCGCGAGGACGGCGTCGAGGAACTCCGGGAGGTCGCCCTGGCGGGTACGGGCGTCCGTGCACAGGTACAGCCGTGCGGCGGACAGGGACGGACGGGCGGTGTCGGGCATACGAGGTCCCCCAGGGTGGTGGCGCACGGGGGCCGGGTGCGCCCCCGTACGCCGGGTGTCGATTCGAATCCGCAGGTCAGACGGCGAGCGCCTGGGCGCGGCGCTTCACCTCCGTGCCGCGGTTCTCACTCAGGGCCTGGGCCGGCGTGCCGGGCAGGCTCGGGTCCGGGGTGAAGAGCCACTCCAGCATCTCTTCGTCCTTGAAGCCGTCGTCCCGCAGCAGGGTCAGGGTCCCGACCAGGCCCTTCACCACCTTGTCCCCGTCGATGAAGGCGGCGGGGACGTGCAGCGCGCGGTTCTCACCACGGCGCACGGCGATGAGCTGGCCGTCCTTGATCAGCTGTCGGACGCGGATCACGTCCACATCGAGCATCTCCGCGATGTCGGGCACGGTGAGCCAGGCGGGGACGAGAGCATCGGTCTTTGCGTCAATCTCGGTCACGGGAACAAGCCTGCCATCTGCCACTGACACTCGGAAGCCGGGCCGGTCCGACCGGGCCGCCCGGGCTCAGGCGGTCGCGGCCTTCAGCGGCCTCGCCGGGTCCGCGAGGAGCCGTGGGTTCATGGCCGTGCCCGCCTCGATCAGCCGTCTGCCCTGGGCGAGATCGCGGGGCCGTCCCACGGCCAGCAGAGCGATCAGACGGTCCTCGCGCAGCCAGCAGACCGTCCATGCCGGCCCGGAGGGGTCGCCGCGCCACACGGTGCTGTCCGCGTCCGCGTGGTGTCCGGCGTACTGGACGAAGCGGCCGAACTGCTCGGACCAGAAGTACGGGACGGGGTCGTAGACGGCCGCGGGTTCGTCCGTCGCCGCGCCGACGATGTTCGCCGCGACCGTGCGCGGCCCCTGGAGCGCGTTGTCCCAGTGGTGGACGAGCAGCCGCTCGCCGTACCGGCCGGACGGGAAGGAGGCGCAGTCGCCGACCGCGTACACGTCCGGCCGGGAGGTGCGCAGAGCGGCGTCGGCCACGATCTCGCCGTGCGCGCCGAGCTCGATGCCGGAGCCGGCCAGCCAGGCGGTGGCGGGGCGGGCGCCGATGCCGACCACGACGGCGTCGGCGGGCAGCCGCGAGCCGTCGTCGAGGACCACCGCGCCGGGCTCGACGCGCTCCACCCGGGCGCGGGTGCGCAGAGCGATGCCGCTGTCGGCGTACCAGGCGGCCATCGGAGCGGCGACCTCGGCGGGAAGCGCGCCCGCCAGCGGCCGGTCGGCGGCCTCGACGACGGTGACCTCGCAGCCGGCCTCGCGCGCGGCCGTGGCGAACTCCGCGCCGATCCAGCCCGCGCCGACGACCACCACGTCGTGCCGGCCGGCGAGCACCGGCCGCAGGCGTTCGGCGTCGTCCAGGGTGCGCAGCAGGTGCACGCCGGGCACGCCCTCAGCGCCGGGCAGCCGGATCGGCTCGGCGCCGGTGGCGAGGACGAGCACGTCGTACGGGACGGGTCCGCGCTCGGTGTCGAGCTCGTGGTCGGCCGGTCGCAGGCCGAGGACCTCGCGGCCGAGTTCCAGCTCGATGCCGAGGCTGTCGAAGTCGACGTCCAGGGCGGATCCCTCGGCCTTGCCGAGCAGCACGGCCTTGGACAGCGGCGGTCGGTCGTAGGGCTGATGGGGTTCGGCGCCTATCAGCGTCACCCGGCCGTCGAAGCCCTGTTCGCGCAGGGCCACCGCGGTCTGCACCCCGGCCATGCCCGCGCCGACGATCACCACGCGGCGCCCGCCCGGCCTGCCTTCTTCCTGCCTCTGCTCGCTCACCTGATCACCTTAGACAACTGACGATCAGTCAGTCAGCCGTCGTGCTCCGTGACCTGCTCCACACCGTCCGTGCCGTGCACAGCGTCCGTGCCGTCCGTTCCGTCCGGGAGCTGCTCCACGACGCTCGTACCGCTGCCGGGCTGCGACTCCCACTCCCAGCTCTCGTCGAGGCGCACCCGACCGTCGGACAGGTCGACGACCGTGGACACGCAGTGCCCCGAGGACGTCGTCCCGTCGTGCTTGAGCTGGACGTACCGGAAGTCGAGCCGGTCTCCCTCCCGGGTACCCAGCAGATGCCCTCGTACGACGTCGCCGCCCGAGTAGTCGGCCCAGATCACCCCGTCCCGCTCGTGGTACGCGAAGCGGGTGCGGACGCCCACCTGTCCGGGCGCCTGGTCGGCTACGGGGGCTAGGACGAGGCCGTCCAGTGACCGGGCCATGCGCGGAGGCTCCCTTACTGGGGTGTGCGGCGGCGGGCTAGGGTGGCCACCGTAGAGCACTCGCGGGAGCCCGGACGCACCGGGCTGAGAGGGAGGCTGGCGGCCTCCGACCGTACGAACCTGATCCGGGTCATGCCGGCGAAGGGAGGGGCTGGACGCCCATGTCGTCTCCGCGTACGTCAGACGTCCTCGTCATCGGGGGCGGGATCATCGGGCTGGTCACGGCCTGGCGGGCCGCGCAGCGCGGCCTGGCCACGGCGGTGGTGGACCCGGACCCGGGCGGCGGGGCCGCCCGGGTCGCCGCCGGGATGCTGGCCGCCGTCACGGAACTGCATCACGGCGAACAGACGCTGCTCGGCCTCAATCTGGCCTCGGCCCGGCGCTACCCGGACTTCGCGGCCGAGCTCACGGAACTGACCGGGCAGGACCTCGGTTACCGACGGTGCGGCACGCTGGCGGTGGCGCTGGACGCCGACGACCGGGCCCATCTGCGTGAACTGCACGCGCTGCAGCGGCAGTCGGGGCTGGAGTCGGAATGGCTGTCCGGGCGGGAGTGCCGGCGTCTGGAACCGATGCTCGCGCCGGGGGTGCGCGGCGGGCTCCGGGTGGACGGCGACCACCAGGTCGACCCACGGCGGCTGGCACGGGCCCTGGTGAGCGCGTGCGAGCGGGCGGGCGTGGTCTTCCGCCGGGCCTGGGCGGAGCGGCTGACCGTGCTGGGCGAGCGGGCCGCGGGAGTCGTCACCCGAGAGGGAACGACGCTGGCGGCGGGGCAGGTGGTGCTCGCCGGCGGCAGCCTGAGCGGGCGGCTCGCGGGGGTCCCGCAGGACGTGGTGCCGCCCGTGCGGCCCGTCAAGGGACAGGTGCTGCGGCTGACCGTGCCGCAGCGGTACGCGCCCTTCCTGAGCCGCACCGTGCGGGCCGTGGTGCGCGGCAGCGAGGTCTACCTGGTGCCGCGGGAGAACGGCGAGCTGGTGGTCGGCGCGACCAGCGAGGAGCTGGGCTGGGACACGACGGTGACCGCGGGGGGCGTGTACGAGCTGCTGCGCGACGCCCATGAGCTGGTCCCCGGGATCACCGAGCTGCCGCTCACCGAGACGCGCGCGGGGCTGCGTCCCGCGTCCCCGGACAACGCGCCGCTGCTCGGTCCGACCGGGCTGGCGGGGCTGTCGCTGGCGACCGGGCACTACCGCAACGGCGTGCTCCTGACGCCGGTGACCGGCGACGCGATGGCACAGGTCCTGGCCACCGGGGAGCTCCCCGACGAGGCCCGTCCCTTCACACCGCGGCGCTTCGGCGTCGCCGCACTCTCGGAGCAGCCCGCATGAGCACCCTGAGCACCCGCCTGAACGTCTCGGTCAACGGCGAGCGGCGGGAGTTCGCTCCCGGCACCGCTCTCGACAGCGTCGTGCGGTCCCTGACGCCGGCGCCCTCCGGGGTGGCCGCCGCGCTCAACGAGACCGTCGTGCCGCGTGCGCAGTGGCCCTCCACCCCTCTGCGCGACGGCGACCGCGTGGAAGTCCTCACCGCGGTCCAGGGGGGTTGAGCCATGGCCGACGATTCCTTCGTCCTCGGGGGCGTGACCTTCTCCTCGCGGCTGATCATGGGCACGGGGGGCGCCCCCAGCCTGGACGTGCTGGAACGGGCGCTGGTCGCGTCCGGGACCGAGCTGACGACGGTCGCGATGCGCCGGGTGGACCCCTCGGTGCACGGCTCGGTGCTGTCCGTGCTGGAGCGGCTGGGCATCCGGGTGCTGCCCAACACGGCGGGATGCTTCACGGCCGGCGAGGCCGTGCTGACGGCCCGGCTGGCCAGGGAGGCGCTCGGGACGGATCTGGTCAAGCTGGAGGTCATCGCCGACGAGCGGACGCTGCTGCCGGATCCCGTCGAGCTGCTGGACGCGGCGGAGACGCTGGTGGACGACGGTTTCACGGTGCTGCCCTACACCAACGACGATCCCGTGCTGGCGCGCAGACTGGAGGACGTCGGATGCGCCGCGGTCATGCCGCTGGGGTCCCCGATCGGCTCCGGCCTGGGCATCCGCAACCCGCACAACTTCCAGCTGATCGTGGAGCACGCGCGCGTGCCGGTGATCCTGGACGCGGGGGCGGGCACGGCGTCGGACGTGGCGCTGGCGATGGAGCTGGGGTGCGCGGGGGTGATGCTGGCGTCGGCGGTGACCCGGGCGCAGGACCCCGAACGGATGGCGTCCGCCATGCGGGCCGGCGTCGAGGCGGGCCGGCTGGCCCGGCTGGCGGGCCGCATCCCGCGCCGCTGGTTCGCGCAGGCCTCGTCCCCCGTCGCGGGCCTGGCCGCGCTGGACCCTGAGCGTCCGGCGTTCTGACCCGCGCGCGTGACGTCCGTGTCCCGCGACACGCGTCACAGGTCGGCTGCAGTAGGGCTGCGATCCCGGCGGGACCGGCGAGGTGTCAGCGGCGGCTCGTACACTCACCTGCGTGGACACGACCCTTCAGGACCCTCTGGTCGGGCAGGTGCTCGACGGCCGGTACCGCGTCGAGGCGCGGATCGCGGTCGGCGGGATGGCCACGGTCTACCGGGCCGTGGACACCCGCCTCGACCGCGTGCTCGCCCTCAAGGTGATGCATCCGGCGCTCGCCGCCGACGGCGCGTTCGTCGAGCGGTTCATCCGGGAGGCGAAGTCCGTCGCCCGTCTCGCCCACCCGAACGTCGTACAGGTGTTCGATCAAGGCGCGGACGGGTCGTACGTCTATCTCGCCATGGAGTACATCGCCGGCTGCACGCTGCGTGACGTGCTGCGCGAGCGGGGGGCACTCCAGCCGAGGGCCGCGCTCGACATCCTCGAGCCCGTGCTCGCGGCGCTGGGCGCCGCGCACCGGGCGGGGTTCGTGCACCGGGACATGAAGCCCGAGAACGTGCTGATAGGGGACGACGGGCGGGTGAAGGTCGCCGACTTCGGGCTCGTGCGATCCGTGGACACCGTCACCAGCACCACCGGCGCGGTGCTCGGCACCGTCGCCTATCTCGCCCCCGAGCAGATCGAGCAGCCCGGCGCGGCCGACCCCCGGGTCGACGTCTACGCCTGCGGGGTCGTGCTCTACGAGATGCTCACCGGCGAGAAGCCGCACGACGGGGACTCCCCCGCGATCGTGCTCTACAAGCACCTCCACGAGGACGTTCCGCCGCCGTCGGCCGTCGTCCCGGGCCTGCCGCTCGCTCTGGACGAGCTGGTCGCCGTCGCCACCGCCCGCACACCCGGCCTGCGGCCGCCCGACGCCGTCGCGCTGCTCGGCGAGGCGCGGGAGGCGCACGGGGCGCTCAGCGAGGAGCAGCTGGACGCGCTGCCCCCGCAGGCCGTCACCGCCGGTCACGACATCGCGGAGGACCGCACCAGCGTGATCCCGCGCTCGCTCACGGTGCCGCGACGGCTGCCGATCGACGGGGACGACGACGGGGTCGCGGTTCACCGCACCTCCCGGTTGCAGAGCCCGCCGCCCCCGCCGCCCCGGCGCCGCTTCGCACGGCCGCGGCGCGGGGTGCTCGCGCTCGTCGCCGCCGTGCTGCTGGTGCTGGGCGTCGGCGCGGGCGTCTGGTACATCAACTCCGGCCAGTTCACCAAGGTCCCGGCGGTGCTGACGCAGAAGGAGGCACAGGCCAGGCAGCGGCTGGAGGCGGCCGGGCTGAAGGTGGGCAAGGTCGAGCACCAGCACAGCGACACCGTCAAGCGGGGCACCGTCCTGGACACCGACCCCGCGCCGGGCGCCCGGATCCGCAAGCACGACGCGGTGACGCTCACCGTCTCCGACGGCCCCGCGATGGTGAAGGTGCCTGACGTGCGGGGCTCGCGGCTGAAAGAGGCCGAGGCGTCGCTCGAGGACGGCGGCCTGGAACCGGGCCTGGTCACCGAGGAGTTCAGCGACGACGTCGACCGGGGCGCGGTGATCGGCACCGACCCCAAGGCGGGCGTGCAGCGCCGCGCGGGCGCCGCGGTCTCGATCGTCGTGAGCAAGGGCAGCCCGGTCGACGTCCCCGACGTCACCGGCGACGACCTGACCGACGCCCGGGCCGAGCTGCAGGAGGCCGGCCTGAAGGTGAAGATCGCCGCGCAGCAGGTGAACTCCGAGTTCGACAAGGGGAAGGTCGCGGCGCAGACGCCCGAGGAGGGCGGCCGGCTCGCGGCCGGCGCCACGGTGACGCTGACGCTGTCCAAGGGCCCGGAGATGGTCGAGGTCCCGGACGTGGTGGGTGCGAGCGTCGACGACGCCAAGTCGCTGCTGAAGCAGTCCGGGTTCGAGGTCGAGGAGGACCGAGGACTGCTCGGGCTCTTCGGTGACACGGTGAAGAAGCAGTCCGTGAAGGCCGGCGACACGGCGCCCAAGGGGTCCACGATCACGATCACCATCCGGTGACCGGCGCGGCCGGCGGGCGTGACACCCTGAACGGGTGAGTTCCGCAGCCCCCTTCCCCTCCCGTAATCCCGTCGGCAGCCATGTCCCCGTGGCCGGCGGCCTGCACGACGTGGGCATGTCGTATGCGCACGATCTGCGGGCCGAGACGGTCCAGGTGTTCGTCGCCAACCCGCGCGGCTGGGCCACGCCCGTCGGGAACCCCCGGCAGGACGAGGCGTTCCGGGAGCGGTGCGCGGCGGAGTCGGTCCCGGCCTACGTGCACGCCCCCTACCTCATCAACTTCGGCTCGCACACCGAGGCGACGGTGGAGAGGTTGGTGGAGTCGATGCGGCACTCGCTGCGCCGCGCACGGGCGATCGGGGCCCTGGGCGTGGTCGTGCACACGGGCAGCGCGACCGGGGGACGCGACCGGTCGGTCGCGCTGAAGCAGGTGCGCGAGCATCTGCTGCCGCTGCTGGACGAGCTCACCCACGACGACGACCCGTTCCTGCTGCTGGAGTCCACCGCCGGCCAGGGCTCCTCGCTCTGCTCCCGGACCTGGGACTTCGGGCCCTACTTCGAGGCGCTGGACGCCCATCCCCGGCTGGGCGTCTGCCTCGACACCTGCCACGTCTTCGCGGCCGGGCACGACCTGACCGGTCCGACCGGCATGCACCAGACCCCCGACCTGCTGGTGGACACGGTGGGCGAGGGCCGGCTGAAGCTGATCCACGCCAACGACTCCAAGGACGTGGTCGGCGCCCACAAGGACCGGCACGAGAGCATCGGCTCGGGTCACATCGGCGAGGACCCGTTCCGGGCGCTGATGACCCACCCGGCGACCGCGGGCGTCCCGCTGATCATCGAGACGCCCGGCGGCAAGGAGGGCCATGCGGCGGACGTGGAGCGGCTGAAGAAGCTCCGGGACGGCTGAGACTCCGGCCGGTTCAGAGCTCGGGGCCGTCCCCCGGCTCCTCCTGGTACGAGTAGCGCTGTTCCCTCCAGGGGTCGCCGACGTTGTGGTAGCCGCGCTCTTCCCAGAAGCCGCGCCGGTCGGCGGTCATGTACTCGACGCCCCGGACCCACTTGGGGCCCTTCCAGGCGTACAGGTGCGGGACGACGAGCCGGAGGGGGAAGCCGTGTTCCGCGGTGAGCAGTTCGCCGTCCTTGTGGGTGGCGAAGATCGTGCGCTCGGCGACGAAGTCGGCCAGGCGCAGGTTGGAGCTGAAGCCGTACTCGGCCCACACCATCACATGGGTGACGTTCGGCGCGGGCGGCGCGATGTCGAGGATCGTGCGGGCCGGGATGCCGCCCCACTCGGCGCCGAGCATGCTGAACTTCGTCACGCAGTGCAGATCGGCCATGACGGAGGCGTACGGAAGGGCCGTGAACTCCTCGTGGTTCCAGGAGTGCTTCTCGCTGTCGGCGGTGGCGCCGAAGACCCGGAAGTCCCAGCGTTCGGGCCGGAACTTCGGCACCGGGCCGTAGTGGGTGACGGGCCAGCCGCGCTGCAGTCGCTGCCCCGGCGGGAGCTCGGACACCGCTTCTTCTCCAGATTCGCGCTCCACCGGATGACCCATGACTCCATCCTGACAGACCCCGGACGGTGCACATGACCAGTCATGACCGGTCATATCCCGAATCGGGCAACTGCTGCTAAGCATGGACTAACTTACTAAGTACGCACTTACTGGACGATCTTCGGCGCCGGTGAAATCATGCGGCGGCAACCTCCCCGCAGTCCCGACGTGGAAGGAGCCTCTGCGATGCAGGGCGACCCCGAGGTCATCGAGTTCCTCAACGAGCAGCTCACCGGCGAGCTCACCGCCATCAACCAGTACTTCCTCCACGCCAAGATGCAGGAGAACTTCGGCTGGACGAAGCTCGCGAAGTACACGCGGCACGAGTCGTTCGACGAGATGAAGCACGCCGAGGTGCTCACCGACCGGATCCTCTTCCTGGACGGCCTGCCGAACTACCAGCGGCTCTTCCACGTGCGGGTCGGGCAGACGGTCAAGGAGATGTTCGAGGCCGACCGGCAGGTCGAGGTCGAGGCGATCGACCGCCTCAAGCGCGGCATCAAGGTGATGCGCGAGAAGGGCGACATCACCTCGGCGAACATCTTCGAGTCGATCCTCGCGGACGAGGAGCACCACATCGACTACCTCGACACCCAGCTGGAGCTGGTGGAGAAGCTCGGCGAGGCCCTGTACATCGCGCAGCTGATCGAACAGCCGGAGAGCTGACCCGGCCGGGGAGGCCCTAGGCCGCAGCCGCGTCCTCGAAGGCGGCGAGGGCCGGTTCGCCGCGCTCGGCGAGCTCGCGGCGCGGAACGGCGCCCCTGCCGAGCATGGCCTGGATACGGCGGACGCACGAGCCGCAGTCGGTGCCGGCCTTGCAGGCGGAGGCGACCTGGCGGGGGGTGCACGCTCCGTCGTCCACGTGCCGCTGGACCTGCGCCTCGGTCACACCGAAGCAGCTGCAGACGTACACGCGGTTCACCTCCCGTCGAGATCAATAAGGCTAACCTAACCTTACCCGGCGTCCAGTGAGCGCAAAAGGGCGGTGGGGCGCGGATCGTGTGTGATCCGCGCCCCACCGCCCTTGAGCGTGTGCTTACTGGTCGCGGTACATCTCCGCCACCAGGAACGCCAGGTCCAGGGACTGGCTGCGGTTCAGACGCGGGTCGCAGGCGGTCTCGTAGCGCTGGTGGAGGTCGTCGACGAAGATCTCGTCTCCGCCGCCCACGCACTCGGTGACATCGTCACCGGTCAGCTCGACGTGGATGCCGCCCGGGTGGGTGCCGAGGCCCTTGTGGACCTCGAAGAACCCCTTGACCTCGTCGAGCACGTCGTCGAAGCGACGGGTCTTGTGACCCGAGGCCGCCTCGTAGGTGTTGCCGTGCATCGGGTCGGTGATCCAGGCCACGGTCGCGCCCGAGGCGGTGACCTTCTCGACCAGCTCGGGCAGCTTGTCGCGGACCTTGTCGGCGCCCATGCGGACGATGAAGGTCAGCCGGCCGGGCTCCCGGTCGGGGTCGAGACGCTCGATGTACTGCAGCGCCTCCTCGGCCGTGGTCGTCGGGCCGAGCTTGATGCCGATCGGGTTGCGGATCCTCGAGGCGAACTCGATGTGCGCGTGGTCCAGCTGCCGGGTGCGCTCGCCGACCCACACCATGTGCGCCGAGACGTCGTACAGCTGCCCGGTGCGGGAGTCGACGCGGGTGAGCGCGGACTCGTAGTCGAGCAGCAGCGCCTCGTGCGAGGAGAAGAACTCGACCGTCTTGAACTCCTCCGGGTCGGCCCCGCAGGCGTGCATGAAGTTCAGCGCGTTGTCGATCTCGCGGGCGAGCTGCTCGTAGCGCTGACCGGACGGGGACGACTTCACGAAGTCCTGGTTCCAGGCGTGCACCTGGCGCAGGTCGGCGTAACCGCCGGTGGTGAACGCGCGCACCAGGTTGAGCGTGGAGGCCGACGCGTTGTACATCCGCTTCAACCGCTCGGGGTCCGGGACGCGGGACTTCTCGTCGAAGTCGAAGCCGTTGACCGAGTCGCCGCGGTACGTCGGAAGGGTCACGCCGTCGCGTGTCTCCGTGCCCTTGGAGCGCGGCTTGGAGTACTGGCCGGCGATGCGGCCGACCTTGACGACCGGCACGGAGGCCGCGTACGTCAGCACGGCGCCCATCTGGAGCAGCGTCTTGAGCTTGTTGCGGATGTGGTCGGCGGACACCGCGTCGAAAGCCTCGGCGCAGTCGCCACCCTGGAGGAGGAACGCCTCTCCCTTGGCGACGGCCGCCAACCGGGCGCGCAGCTGGTCGCACTCGCCCGCGAAGACGAGCGGCGGATACGACTCGAGGTCCGCGATCACTGCGCGCAGAGCCTCGGTGTCGGGGTACTCGGGCTGCTGCGCCGCGGGCAGGTCTCGCCAGGTGTTGCCAGCGCTGGCGCTGGTCTTAGCGTTCACGGTCACGACCTCCACATTACGGGGTCGTGCCGAGTCGTTTTCGCACGGCTCGACAGGTGAGACACCCGAGCGCTCACCTGTGGGCCCGGGGCGCATGGGGTAGGGTGCGGCGCATGTTCGCGCTTTCGACCCAGAACTGGTGGTGGACCGCTCATCCGGCGGCCCGCTGACTGCGCGTACCCACGAACGTCGCGAAGGCCGCCCCGAGGGGCGGCCTTCGGTGTTTCCGGGCCCGGCCGTCCCTCTCCTGACAGCTCCTCCCAGCGAGAAGGACCCGCCCCATGCATCTGCTCGACCTGCTGACCGACCCCCGCCCGTTCGCCCTGCTGCGCCGCCGCACGCCCGGCCGCGACGAGACCCTGGTGGAACTGCTCCTCGGCCCGGTCGCCGTCCACGACCGGCTGGCCGACCTCCCCGACGAGGGGCTGGCGCTGGTCCCCTTCCGGCAGATCCGCGAGCGCGGCTTCGAGGTGCGCGACGACGGCACCCCGCTGACGGTGCTGATCCCCGAGGAGCGGCACGAGATCCCGCTCCCCACGGTGCTCGACCAGCTTCCGGGGCACCGGGTGGGCGTCGAGGACGGCGGCTTCGACGTGGACGACGAGGAGTACGCGCGGATCGTCGAACGGGTGCTGCGGGACGAGATCGGCCGGGGCGAGGGCGCCAACTTCGTGATCCGGCGGACGTACCGGGGCGAGATCCCCGGATTCTCCCGGGCCGACGCCCTGGCCCTGTTCCGGCGGCTCCTGGAGGGCGAGCGCGGCGCGTACTGGACCTTCGTCGTGCACACCGGGGACAGGACGCTGGTGGGGGCCAGCCCCGAGGTCCATGTGCGGATGTCCGGCGGCACGGTCGTCATGAACCCGATCAGCGGGACGTACCGGTATCCCGCCGAGGGGCCGACGCCCGAGCGCCTGCTGGACTTCCTCGCCGACGGCAAGGAGATCGAGGAGCTGTCGATGGTCGTCGACGAGGAGCTCAAGATGATGTGCACCGTCGGCGACATGGGCGGGGTGGTGGTCGGGCCGCGGCTGAAGGAGATGGCGCACCTCGCGCACACCGAGTACGAACTGCGGGGGAAGTCCTCGCTGGACGTGCGGGAGGTGCTGAAGGAGACCATGTTCGCGGCGACCGTGACCGGCTCGCCGGTGCAGAACGCCTGCCGGGTCATCGAGCGGCACGAGGCCGGCGGGCGGGCGTACTACGCGGGGGCGCTGGCCCTGCTGGGACGGGACTCGGGCGGGGCGCAGACCCTCGACTCCCCCATCCTCATCCGCACCGCCGACATCGACGCGGCCGGAGGGCTGCGGGTGCCGGTCGGCGCCACGCTGGTGCGGGGGTCGGACCCGGCGGGCGAGGTGGCGGAGACGCACGCCAAGGCCGCGGGGGTGCTGGCGGCGCTCGGGGTGCGCGCGGGGGCCTCACGGCGCGAGGGGGAAGCACGGCCGCGACTCGCCGACGACCCACGGGTGCGGGCCGCGCTCGACGGGCGGCGGTCCTCGCTGGCGCCGTTCTGGCTGCGGATGCAGGAGCGGACCGGGGAGCTGACCGGGCACGCGCTCGTCGTCGACGCCGAGGACACCTTCACGGCGATGCTCGGCCATGTGCTGCGCTCCAGTGGTCTCGACGTGAGCGTGCGCCGCTACGACGAGGACGGGCTCGCGGAGGCGGTGCGCGCGCACGCGGGGCCGGTGGTGCTGGGGCCCGGCCCCGGCGACCCGTCCGACCCGGGCGACCCGAAGATGCGGTTCCTGCGGGAGCTCACCGCCCGGCTGCTGCGGGAGCACCGGCACGGGGTGCTCGGCGTCTGCCTCGGGCACGAGCTGATCGCGGCGGAGCTGGGGCTGGACATCGTCCGCAAGGAGGTGCCGTACCAGGGGGCGCAGACGGTGATCGACCTGTTCGGACGGGCCGAGACCGTCGGCTTCTACAACAGCTTCGTGGCGCGGTGCGACGACGAGGCCGCGCGGGCGCTCGCGGCGCGCGCGGTGGAGGTGAGCCGGGCCCCGAACGGGGAGGTGCACGCCGTGCGGGGGCCCGGGTTCGGCGGGGTGCAGTTCCATCCGGAGTCGGTGCTGACGCTGAACGGCGCGGCCGTGGTGCGGGAGGCGGTCGCCTACCTCCACGCGACGCGGCTGCGCTCGTAGCGGCTCAGCCGAAGAACACCCCCGCCTCCGCGTAGAGCCCGGGGTCGACGGTCTTCAGGCGGGCCGTCGCCTCCGCGATCGGCACGCGGACGATGTCCGTGCCGCGCAGGGCGACCATCCTGCCGAAGTCGCCCTCGTGGACGGCGTCGACGGCGTGCAGGCCGAAGCGGGTGGCGAGCCAGCGGTCGAAGGCGCTCGGGGTACCGCCGCGCTGGACATGGCCGAGGACCGTCGTGCGGGCCTCGTTGCCGGTCCGTCGTTCGATCTCCTTGGCGAGCCACTCGCCGACGCCGGACAGCCGTACATGCCCGTAGGAGTCCAGCGACCCGTCCTTCAGCACCACGTCGCCGTCCCGGGGCATCGCGCCCTCGGCGACCACCACGATCGGGGCGTAGGAGGACCGGAAACGGGAGGCCACCCAGGCGCACACCTGCTCGATGTCGAAGCGCTGCTCGGGGATGAGGATGACGTTGGCGCCGCCCGCCAGGCCGGAGTGGAGGGCGATCCAGCCCGCGTGACGGCCCATCACCTCGACCACGAGGACCCGCATATGGGACTCGGCGGTGGTGTGCAGCCGGTCGATGGCCTCGGTGGCGATGCCGACGGCGGTGTCGAAGCCGAAGGTGTAGTCGGTGGCGGACAGGTCGTTGTCGATGGTCTTCGGGACGCCGACGCAGGGCACCCCGAACTCGTCGGACAGCCGGGCGGCGACGCCCAGGGTGTCCTCGCCGCCGATGGTGACGAGGGCGTCCACCCGCTGCCGGGCGAGGGTGTCCTTGATACGGCGGACGCCGTCCTCCTCCTTGAGGGGGTTGGTCCGCGAGGATCCCAGGATCGTGCCGCCGCGAGGCAGGATGCCGCGCACGGCGGGGATACCGAGGGGGACCGACCTCCCTTCCAGAGGACCGCGCCAGCCGTCGCGGAAGCCGATGAAGTCATGGCCGTACTCCTGGACGCCCTTACGGACGACCGCCCTGATGACGGCGTTGAGGCCGGGGCAGTCCCCGCCTCCGGTCAGTACTCCGACGCGCATGGACGAGTCCCTTCGCCGTTACTGCCTGACGAGGGGTCAGTGTCGCTCGTCCGTCACTCGTCGTCGAGACCTCGCTCAATGGCGTATCGCACCAGTTCGACCCTGTTGTGCAGCTGGAGCTTGCCGAGGGTGTTCTGGACGTGGTTCTGCACCGTGCGGTGGGAGATGACGAGGCGTTCGGCGATCTGCTTGTAGCTCAGGCCCTTGGCGACCAGGCGCAGCACTTCGGTCTCCCGGTCGGTCAGCCGGGGCGCGTTCGGCTCGTCGCCGCCGGCGGCGGGCCCGGGGTCGGAGGCCAGCCTGCGGTACTCGCCCAGGACCAGTCCGGCCAGACCGGGCGTGAACACCGGGTCGCCGACGGCCGTGCGGCGCACCGCGTCCAGCAGTTCCTCCGTGGACGCCGACTTCAGCAGATAGCCGGTCGCGCCGGACTTCACCGCCTCCAGCACGTCGGCGTGCTCGCCGCTCGCCGACAGCACGAGCACCCGCAGGGCGGGGTCGGCGGCGACGACCTCCTTGCACACCTGGACGCCCGGCTTCACCGGCAGGTTCAGGTCCAGCACCAGCACGTCGGGCGTGGTGGCCTTGGCGCGGCGCACCGCCTGCTCGCCGTCGCCGGCGGTGGCGACCACGTCCAGGCCCGCCTCCGCGAGGTCCCGGGCGACCGCGTCGCGCCACATGGGGTGGTCGTCGACCACCATGACCCTGATCGGATCCTGTCGCCCGCTCATCGCGATCCCGCCTTCCCCCGCTGCACGTTCTTCTCCTTCGGCACCGTCAGTTCGACCTCCGTGCCCTGCCCCGGCGTCGAGATCAGCTCGGCGCCGCCGCCGAGGTCGCGCAGCCGGCCGCGGATCGACTGGGCCACGCCGAGCCGCCCCTCGCCCTCGGCCTGCGCGAGCCGCCCCTCGGGGATGCCCGGCCCGTCGTCCCGCACGGTGACGATCACCGCGTCGGGCTCGTCCTCGACGAGGATCCAGGCACGGGCGTCGTCGCCGGCGTGTCTGCGCACGTTGTCCAGGGCGGCCCCGACCGCCGCCGCCAGCTCCCTCGCGGCGGGCGCCGGCAGCATCACCGGGGCGCCGGGCTCGGCGAGGTTGACGCGGGCGGCGGCGAACGGGGCGAGCAGCGCGCGCAGGTCGAGGGGGCCGTCCCGCTCGGACGGTTCCGGCGCGGGTTCGTCGACGGCGTAGACGACGGCGCCGTCGGCCGCGTCCTGGGAGACGCGGGAGATCGGCACGAGTCCGCCGGAGACCAGCATGCGCAGGGCGACCTCCTGTTCGCCGGCCATCCGGCCCAGCTCGGCCGCCTCACCGCCGATGACCGCGCCGCGCCGCTGCACCATGGCCAGCACCTGCAGCACGCTGTCGTGGATGTCCCGGGCGAGGCGCTCCCGTTCCCGGGTCGCCGCCTCGATCTCCAGGGCGCGGGCGAGGGTGCGCTCGGAGGCGCGGGCGACCTCGACGACGTAGCCGATGGCGATGGAGGCGACCCATACGAGGACGACGTTGTGCACCGTGTCGCGGGCCGGCGTGCCCCGCTCGACCAGGTTGGTCACCGCGACGGCGGTGGACGCGAACGCGGCCCAGCGCCAGCCGCCCTTGATGGCGAACGCCAGGACCGAGCCGGCGGTCCATATCGACGGCAGCGTCGGCCCGCCCGACTCGATGCGGGCATGGCTGTCCGCGACGGTCGTGAGCATGATGCCGGTCAGCGCGACGGCCAGGTCGGCGGCGAGGAAGCGTTTGGTGCAGCTCGCCGCGTTCGCGACCCTGGGCAGCGTGGCCACGGTCCACACGAACAGGACGCAGTAGTAGACGACGGCGACCCAGGGGCGCGCGAACCCGTCGTAGGCGGTGGCGAAGAAGCCCACCGCGTACAGCATGGTGAGCACCCGGTAGCCGGCGAGCGCACGCCACAGCGGCAGCTCGACCGACATCCTCAACACTGCCTCGCGCTTGGCCATCCGCCCGCCCCCCGGACTGCTGACTACTGCTCTTCGTCCTTCTTCGCCTGTTCCTTCTCGGCCTGCGCGAGAGCCGCCTTCGCGGCCTTCTCCGCTTCCTTCTCGGCCTTCGCCGCCTCCGCGATCTGCCGCTTGGCCGCGGTCGCGTACATGTCGACGTACTCCTGGCCGGAGAGCTTCATGATCTCGTACATGACCTCGTCGGTCACGGCGCGCAGCACGAAGCGGTCGTGGTCCATGCCCTGGTAGCGGCTGAAGTCCAGCGGCCGGCCGATGCGGATGCCGGGCCGCATGATCTTCGGGAGGACCTTCCCGGGCGGCTGGATCTTCTCCGTGTCGATCATGGCGACCGGGATCACCGGCGCGCCCGAGGCGAGCGCCACACGCGCGAGGCCGCCCGGCTTGCCGCGGTAGAGCCGGCCGTCGGGCGAGCGGGTGCCCTCCGGGTAGATGCCGAACAGTTCACCGCGCTCCAGCACGTCCATGCCGCTCCTGATCGCGGCCTCGCCGGCGCCGCGCCCGCCGGAGCGGTCCACGGGGAGCTGTCCGACGCCCTTGAAGAAGGCCGCCGTCAGCCGCCCCTTCACACCGGGCGTGGTGAAGTACTCGGCCTTCGCGATGAAGGTGACCTTGCGGTCGAGGACCGCGGGCAGGAAGAACGAGTCCGAGAAGGACAGGTGGTTGCTCGCCAGGATCGCGGGGCCTTCGTCGGGGATGTTCTCGAGGCCTTCCACCCAGGGCCGGAAGGTGACCTTCAACGGTCCCCCGATAGCGACCTTCATCGCGCCGTACAACAAGCGAGTGCCTCCTGTTTGTGTCGCACAGACCTTAACCCGCCAGTGGCGGCAAAGGCTCCGGCGGCCCTGGTCGGTGTCAGTGGGGTCGCGTACGGTAAAGCACACATCCCTCCCATGCAGAACAGACGAAGACAGGAGACCGATGGTGCCGGTCCTTCCTGGAGCCGAGCCGTACCGCCATGAGGGCGGGGAGGTCGCAGTGCTCCTCTGTCACGGCTTCACCGGATCCCCGCAGTCGCTGCGCCCCTGGGCACGGCATCTGGCCGGGCAGGGCCTGACCGTCTCGCTGCCGCTGCTGCCGGGTCACGGCACGCGCTGGGAGGACATGGCGCTCACCGGCTGGCAGGACTGGTACGCGGAGGTGGACCGCGAGCTGCGCGCGCTGCGCCGCCGTTGCGCGCGGGTGTTCGTGGCCGGTCTGTCCATGGGCGGCGCCCTGGCCCTGCGGCTGGCCGCCCGGCACGGGGACGGGGTGGACGGCGTCGTCGTCGTCAACCCCGCGAACAAGGTCCACGGCCTGTCCGCGTACGCCCTTCCGGTGGCCCGCCACGTCGTCCGCACGACGAAGGGGATCACCAGCGACATCGCCAGGAAGGGCGTCCTGGAGAGCGGCTACGACCGGGTGCCGCTGCACTCGGCGCACTCCCTGCGGACCTTCCTGCGGCTGGTCGACGGCGAACTGCCGCAGGTCACCCAGCCGCTGCTGCTTCTGCACAGCGTCCACGACCACGTGGTGCCGCCCGCCGACTCGGCCCGGGTGCTCAGCCGGGTGTCGTCGACGGACGTGACCGAGATCCTGCTGGAACAGAGTTACCACGTGGCAACGTTGGACCACGATGCGGACCGGATCTTCGAGGAGAGCTACGCGTTCATCGCCCGGATCGCGCCCAGTGTCGGCAAGGAAGGGACGGCCGTAGGTGGCTGAGCACGACTCCGACCGCGAGGACCGGGAGAACCGGGACGAGCGGGACGGCCTGGACGCCCGCCGGGGCCATGAGCCGGAGGAGCAGAGCGTCCCCTTCGACGAGGCCGCCGCGTGGGCGGCGATCGTCGCCGGGTACGGCGAGGAGCCGCCGGACCCGCCGGGCGCCAAGCCGTTCAAGTCGGTCGAGGACCTGGCGCTCCTCGAGGTCGAGGCGAACGACGAGGAGCCGGGGACGAAAGCGGGCGAAGAGCCCGTCAAGGACCCCGGCGAGGAGAAGAAACCGGCCAAGCCGCTGGGCAGCTCGATCGCCTTCGCGCCCGGCGTCGGCCCGCGTGACCACGTGGCGCCCGAGCCGGCCGAGGGCGCCTTCGACGAGGACGACGAGGGCCACTTCGTCCCGCCGGATCCGCCGCCGCTGCCCGTCGCCGACACCACGGCCAAGTTCGCCTGGCTCGGGGTGATCGGCGGACCGGTGCTGCTCCTGCTCGCGGTGCTGCTGGGCTGGGAGATGACGTGGTGGCTGACGACCGTCTGCGTCGGCGGCTTCCTCGGCGGCTTCGCGACGCTGGTGATGCGGATGCGGACGGACGACGAGGACGAGGGCGATCCGGGACGGGGAGCGGTCGTCTAGCCGCCGGCCGGCAGCGGGACGTCGAGGGGGGCGGGAACTCTGAGGGCGGCGAGGACCGGGAGGTGGTCCGTGGCCCTGCGCAGGTCGGCCTCGGTGACTCCGGGCAGCCCGTGGGGCACCCCGCAGCCCAGTGCCTGCACACCCTTCGTGACGAAGATCCCGTCGATGCGGCGATCCGGCGCCGAGGCGGGGAACGTGTGCTCGCTCCCCCAGGGGGCCGCGGTGCGGCAGTCCTGGAGGGCCGCGGCCAGCCGGCCGAAGGTGCGTCCGTCGGGCCGTTCGTTGATGTCGCCGCCCGCGATCGCGTGTTCCACGCCCATGCCGGCCAGCCGGTCGAGGAGCATGCCGCCCTGCTCGTGACGCTCGGCCGCCGTCAGCCCGAGATGACAGCTGACGACGCCCACGCGCGCGCCCCCGAAGCGGACCACCGCGGTGGCGAGGCCGCGCCGGAACTCCCCCGGGGTGAGCGGCAGCAGCACGTCCTCGGTGCGTTCGACGGTGGCTCGCAGCGAGCACAGGATCGCCGGCCCGGCGGCCGTGCCGCCGCCGGTGAGCATCACCTGACCGGTGGCGGCGGCGAGCCGGGCCAGCTTCTTGCGCCACCGGAAGAAGATCGGCGACTCCTGGAGGAGGACCAGGTCGGGGGCGCAGGCGGTGATGACACGGGCGAGGGCGCCGGTGTCGTCCCGCAGGGAGCGGACGTTGTAGCTGAGGACCCGGATGACGGCCGAACCGTCGGGCTCGGTGAGGGAGTTCGGAAGCGGCGAGGTCGTCGGCATAGCGATCAAGATACGCCGCCCCGTCCCCTACGTCCGGAAAAGCGAACGGGGGCTGCGAGCAGCCCCCGTGTTACCGCTGTCACGCCGTGCGGACGACCGGGGCGCGCGTTCGGCGTTCAGGACGCGCGGTACGACGACCGGTGCGACGGCGGTTTCGACTACATGATCGGGTCGGGCTCTCTCGCCAGGTCCGCCGCGCCGACCAGGCCCGCCTTGTTGCCCAGCTGGGCCGCGATGACGTCGGCCACCGGGCGCCAGTTGCCGCCGACCAGCCACCGCTTGTAGGACTTGCGGATCGGGTCGAGGACCAGCTCGCCCTCGTCGGAGAGGCCGCCGCCGACGATGAAGGCGGACGGGTCGAAGAGGGACGCGAGGTCGGCGAGACCGGCGCCGGCCCAACGGGCGAGCTCACGGTAGGAGTCGACCGCGACCGGGTCGCCCTGGCGGGCGGCCATGGAGATGTGCTTGCCCTCGATGCCGTCCGGGCTGCCGTCGCCGAGGCCGAGCAGGATCTCGGCGTTCTCCGGGGTGGCGTTGGCGCGCTGCTTGGCGTAGCGCACCAGGGCGCGGCCGGAGGCGTACTGCTCCCAGCAGCCCTGCGAGCCGCAGCCGCACAGCAGGCCGTCCGGCACCATGCGGATGTGGCCGAACTCGGCGGCGACGCCGAAGTGGCCGCGGCGCAGCTTGTTGCCGATGATGATGCCGCCGCCGAGGCCGGTGCCGAGGGTGATGCAGATGACGTTGCGGTGGCCCTTGCCCGCACCGAACTTGTACTCGCCCCAGGCTGCGGCGTTGGCGTCGTTCTCCACGACGACGGGCAGCCCGACGCGGGCCTCGACCTCGTCCTTCAACGGCTCCTGGCGCCAGTCGATGTTGGGCGCGAAGTAGACCGTCGAGCGCTGCCGGTTGACGTAACCGGCGGCGCCGATGCCCACACCGACGATGTCGTGCCCCACGCGCGCGCCGTCGACGGCGGCGGCGATGGCGTCCACGATGCCTTCGGGCGTCCCCGGGGTCGGCACCTGGTGGGTCGACAGGATGCTGCCTTCCTCATCGACCACGCCGGCCGCGATCTTCGTGCCGCCGATGTCGACGCCGATGGTGAGTCCCATGAATCCCTCAGTTTCGGTCGAGCCCCGCTACGGCCAACCGTACCCGAGGCCCTGCCCCGGGAGGGCTTCAGTCCAAGTCGATGCGCTGGCCGGGACCGGTGTCCTCGCCGCCGTCGCGGTCCGTGTCGCGCGGGTCGCCGGCTCCGGCGGTCCAGCGGCGCTCCTGGGTCTGGACGGCCGAGCGGTAGGCGGCGAGGAGCTCGTTGCCGGCCGCCGCGAGGTGGTCGAAGACGTCCGGGTTGCGCTCGATGACGGGCTCCACGGCGGCCTTGGCCTGCTGGACGACCTGGCGGACGGCCTGCTGGGCGGCGGGCCCGGCGACGGCCCCGAGCAGCGGGGACTGGATCTGCGACAGCTTGTCGCTGACGGCGTCGACGAGCTTGCGCAGTTCGTCGGCGGCCGAGCCCTGCTGCGGGCCGTGCTCGGCGCGGCGGCGGGTCTTCTCCGCCGCCAGGTCCTCGGCGGCGGCGGTGGCCCAGGCGTCGGCGTCGCTCACGCGCGCTTCCTCGGCGGCGGCCTCTGCGCCGGCGGGCTCCCCGGCGGCGTCGGGCGTGGGGCGCTCTTCGCTCATGGCGGACTCCTGACGACTGCGGGTTGACGAGGCCTGGCCGCGGCTCGTCCTTACGACGTTACCCGAACGGCGGTATGTCGTTCACCGGGTCCGCGGCCACAGACCGGGATCCGGCGCGAAGCGCACGCACAGCTCGCCGTCGCGCAGGGCGGCGCCCTCGACGGTGCAGCGGCGCAGCACGGAGGGCAGCGCGACGATGCGGCGGAACGGCCCGGCGGTGACGACGAGTTCGTCGCCGCGCCGGACCAGGTCGAGTTCGTCGCGCACGGCGCCGGGCAGCGGGAGGCGCCAGACGAGCACCCCGTCCTGCGCGAGCCGGTCGGCGACGGGCCACTCGACCGGGGAGACGGCCGGGTTGACGGCGGGGGCCGCGAGCGCGGTGAGGTCGTCGGCGCCGCGGGGGTCGTGGCCGAGGTGGGCGACGGGACGGGACGCCCCGTCCCACTCCTGAAGGGTCTTGCGCTGCTGGGTGACGAGCCGGCCGAGCCGGCCGTCGTCGGCGGCGTCCTCCGGCAGGACCCGGTTGGCGATCAGCGACTCGACGGGCAGGGCACGCAGGGCCAGGCCCAGGCGGGCGTCGCGGATCGCGTCGGCGCCGGCCGGTCCGGGCTCGGCGACGAGCCGTACCGCGGTCCCCCGGTCGGCGAGGACGGCCTCGACGGCGGCCAGCTCGGTGTCCCAGCGGGCCGTCGTCTCGTACAGCCACTCGGCGGGCATCGGCACGCCGGCGAGCCGGCCGAGCATGGGCCGCAGGGCGCGGGCCGCCTGGCGTTCCGGCGGGAGCAGACGACGCAGATAGCGGCGCAGTTCCTCCGGGAGGGCCAGCAGGGCGAGCGCCTGCGGGGCGGGCGGGAGGTCGACGACGAGAAGGTCGTGCGCCTCGGCGAGCGCGGCGTCGCGCAGGGCGCGCAGCAGGGTCAGCTCCTCGGCGCCGGGGAGAGGGGTGACCTCCTCCGGGTCCAGCCGGGAGGCGCCGAGCAGGTCGAGGACGGTGGCGGCCCGGTCCTGGAAGCCGGTGAGGTCGTCGCGGAAGCCGGCGGCGGCGTCGGGACGCCAGGCGGTGAGGCGTGCGGCGACGTTCACGGGGGCCGGTCCGGTGCGCACCCCGAGCGCCGCGCCGAGGGTGTCGGTGCGGTCGGCGCTGAGGACGAGGGTGCGGGCGCCCTCCGCTGCCGCGCGCTGAGCCGTGGCGGCCGCGACTGTCGTACGGCCGCTGCCGCCGGGGCCGGTGATCAGGAGGGTGCGCATAAGGGGGAACGCTACCGGTCGGGCCGCCCCGGAGCCCGCGCCCCCGGGGCCCGTCCTACTTCTCCCCCGACTCCACCCGCTTCTTCAGGCCCGCCAGCGCCCGGTCGATGATGACCTTCTCGGCCTTGCGCTTGATCATGCCCAGCATGGGGATCTTGACGTCCACGGTCAGCCGGTAGGTGACCTCGGTGCCGCCCGCGCCGGCCGGCTTGAGGAGGTAGGAGCCGTCGAGCTGGCGCAGCATCTGGGACTTCACCAGCGTCCAGGACACCTCGTGCTCTCCGGTCCAGGTGTAGCCGAGGACCTGGTCGTCCTTGATCGCGCCGGCGTCCATGACCAGGCGTACCTGTTCGGCGCGGCCCTGCGCGTCCTGCTTGAGGACCTCTGCCTGCTTCACCTCTCCGGTCCAGTCCGGGTAGCGGGCGAAGTCGGCGATCACCGCCATGACGTCGGCCGGTGCCGCCTCGATCGTGATGCTCGAGCTGGTGTGTTCCGCCATCGCCGTGGCTCCTCCGGATGCGGGCCCGTAAGGGTACGTGTATGCAGCGTGAAGGCTACCGCGCGGTCGGTCGGGCGATTTCACCACTCCAGGGCATAAGGCCTGCCGCTGCCCGCGAAGTGCCCCACGTTGACGCACTCGGTGGCCCCGATCCGCATCCGGCGGGCGAGCGGCTGGTGGACGTGGCCGAACAGGGAGTAGCGGGGTCTGGTGCGGCGGATGGCGTCCAGCAGGGCGCGGCTGCCGCGTTCGAAGCGGCGGGCCACGGTGTCGTAGACGAGTTCCGGCACCTCCGGCGGGATGTGGGTGCACAGCACGTCCACCTCTCCGACGGCCTCGATCTTGGCCGCGTACTCCTCGTCGCTGATCTCGTACGGGGTGCGCATCGGGGTGCGCAGACCGCCGCCCACGAAACCGAAGACGCGGCCGCCGATCTCCGCGCGCTCCCCGTCGAGGACGGTCGTGCCGGGTCCGGCGAACTCGGGCCATAGCCGGGGCATGTCCACGTTGCCGTAGGTGGCGTAGGTCGGCGTCGGGAAGGCCGGGAACATCTCGCCGTACTGCTTGCGGACCGCCTGCTCGATCAGCGCCGCCCGGTCGCCGCCGACTCCGCTCCACAGCCGGGCGCCGAACTCACGGGCCTCCTCGAAGCGGCGGGCGGTGCGCAGCTCGACGATGCGGTCGGCGTTCTCCACGCCGAAGAGGTCGGGGAAGATGCCGCGGGAGTGATCGGCGTAGTCCAGGAACAGGACGAGGTCGCCCAGGCAGATCAGCGCGTCGGCGCCGTCTCCGGCCCGGGCCAGGTCGCGCGCGTTGCCGTGCACGTCGCTGACCACGTGGATGCGTGTCCTGGGACTTCCGGACGGTGTGGATGCCATGTCGATCAAGCGTAGGCGTGTGCGGCAAACGTGAACAGTGGCGGCCCGGATACCGGTTACTGGCCAGTCAGTAAAGTGGTGGACTAGTGTCGGCCGGGAGACACCAATCTGTGTGACGCAGCGAACATCTCGTCGGACCCCCCTGTCGAAGAGGCCATACCGGCGGGTAACGTCCGGGCAGTCCAGTCGTGCTCAGGATTTCAACCACCGAGATTCACCGGATCCACGGGGTTCGCCGAGATCCTGAGCGCAGCCCGAGCCTTGGACCGCACCGTCGCATCGCACAACGTCGTGGCGCCGGCGCCCTATGAGGAGCAGCAGTCTTGCGCGAGTTCAGCCTTCCGGCTTTGTACGAGGTCCCTGCGGACGGCAATCTGACCGACATCGTCCGCAGAAACGCCGCGCAGCATCCCGACGTCGCCGTCATCGCCCGCAAGGTGGACGGCGTCTGGCAGGACGTGACGGCCACGGCGTTCCTCGCCGAGGTGCACGCGGCCGCCAAGGGCCTCATCGCCTCCGGCGTCCAGCCCGGCGACCGGGTGGCCCTGATGTCGCGCACCCGCTACGAGTGGACGCTGCTCGACTTCGCGATCTGGTGCGCGGGCGCGGTCACCGTGCCGGTGTACGAGACCAGCTCCCCGGAGCAGGTGCAGTGGATCCTCTCGGACTCCGGGGCGACGGCCGTCGTCGTCGAGCTGGACGCCCACGCGGCGGCCGTGGAGTCGGTGCGCGAGGCGCTGCCCGCGCTCAAGCACGTCTGGCAGATCGAGGCGGGGGGCGTCGAGGAGCTCGGGCGGCTCGGCAGGGACGTCTCCGAGCAGGTCGTCGAGGAACGCAGCTCGCAGGCCAGGGCCGACGACCCGGCGACCATCGTCTACACGTCCGGCACGACCGGCCGTCCCAAGGGCTGTGTGCTGACCCACCGCAGCTTCTTCGCCGAGTGCGGGAACGTCGTGGAGCGGCTGCGGCCGCTGTTCCGCACGGGCGAGTGCAGCGTCCTGCTGTTCCTGCCCCTCGCGCACGTCTTCGGCCGGCTGGTGCAGATCGCCCCGATGATGGCGCCGATCAAGCTCGGCACGGTCCCGGACATCAAGAACCTCACCGACGAGCTGGCGTCCTTCCGCCCGACGCTGATCCTGGGCGTGCCGCGGGTCTTCGAGAAGGTCTACAACTCCGCGCGCGCCAAGGCGCAGGCGGACGGCAAGGGCGCGATCTTCGACAAGGCGGCGGACACCGCGATCGCCTACAGCAAGGCGCTGGAGCTCCCGGCGGGCCCGCCGCTGAAGCTGAAGATCAAGCACAAGGTCTTCGACCGGCTCGTCTACAGCAAGCTGCGCGCGGTGCTCGGCGGCAGGGGCGAGTACGCGATCTCCGGCGGCGCCCCGTTGGGCGAGCGCCTCGGTCACTTCTTCCGCGGCATCGGCTTCACGGTTCTGGAGGGCTACGGCCTGACCGAGTCCTGCGCCGCGACCGCCTTCAACCCGTGGGACCGGCAGAAGATCGGCACGGTCGGTCAGCCGCTGCCCGGCTCCGTGGTGCGGATCGCGGACGACGGCGAGGTGCTGCTGCACGGCGAGCACCTGTTCAAGGAGTACTGGAACAACCCGGGCGCGACCGCCGAGGCGCTGGCCGACGGCTGGTTCCACACCGGCGACATCGGCACCCTCGACGAGGACGGCTACCTCAGGATCACCGGCCGCAAGAAGGAGATCATCGTCACCGCCGGCGGCAAGAACGTCGCCCCGGCCGTGATCGAGGACCGCATCCGCGCGCACGCGCTGGTCGCGGAGTGCATGGTGGTGGGCGACGGACGGCCGTTCGTGGGCGCGCTGGTCACCATCGACGAGGAGTTCCTGGGCCGGTGGGCTTCCGACCACGGCAAGCCGGCGGGTTCGACCGCGGCGTCGCTGCGTGAGGACGCCGACCTGCAGGCTGCCATCCAGTCGGCGATCGACGACGGCAACGCCGCGGTCTCGAAGGCGGAATCGGTGCGGAAGTTCCGCATTCTCTCCTCCCAGTTCACGGAGGACTCGGGCCACCTCACGCCGTCACTGAAGCTCAAGCGCAACGTGGTGGCGAAGGACTATGCGGGCGAGATCGAGGCGATCTACGCCAAGTAGCGGCCCCTGAAGGCCTGCTGACGGCACGTCATGGCGCGAGGTCCTCCGCGAGGACCCGCGCCATCGTGCGTTCGGCGAGCGCGGTGATGGTGACGAAGGGGTTCACCCCGATGTTGCCGGGCACCAGCGAGCCGTCGGTGACGTACAGCTTCGAATAGCCCTTCACCCGGCCGTAGTCGTCGGTGGCCTTCCCCAGCACGCAGCCGCCCAGCGGGTGGTAGGTGAAGTCGTCGGCGAACACCTTGTTGCCGGAGCCGAACAGGTCGTAGCGGTAGATGGTCGCGTTCGCCGCGTTGATGCGGTCGAACAGTTTCTTCGCCATGCTCACCGAGACGGCGCTCTGCGCGGCGCTCCAGCCGAGCTTCACCCCGCCCGAGGCCGCGTCGTAGGTGAACGCGGCGCGCTGCGGGTTCTTGGTGATCGCCAGATAGAGGCTGACCCAGTGCTCCAGGCCGGTGGGCAGCGGGGCGATCTCCGCGAAGACGGGGTTGGCCGTGTTGGCCCAGTCGTCGATGCCCATGACCGGCATGGTCGACTGGTTGGCGCCGACCGTGTCCCACAGGTGGTTGGCCCGCCCCAGCATCACGTTGCCGTTGGTCCCCCAGCCCGCCCCGACGTCGGCGTTCAGCGCGGGCAGCGTACCGGTCTCCCGGGCGCGGACGAGGAGTTCGCTGGTCCCGAGGCTGCCGCCGCCGAGGAACAGGTAGGTGCAGCCGTACTGCTTGGTCTCGACGACCTTGCCGGTGTCGTCGATGCGGTCGGCGGTCAGGACGTACGTGCCGTCGGCGGCCCGGCTGATGCCGCGCACCTTCTCCATGGTGTGGATCGTGACGTTGCCGGTGCCGAGCGCCGCCGCCAGATACGTCTTGTCGAGGCTCTTCTTGCCGTTGTTGTTGCCGTAGATGACCTCCTGTCCCAGAGCCGACTTGACGGCGGTGCCGGCCGCCTCGCGCTGCATGTAGCCGAAGTCGTAGACGCTCGGCACGAAGGTGGTCTTCAGGCCGGTGTTCTGCGCGTGCTTGCGGGAGACGCGGGTGAACCGGTACCACTCGGTCGACTCGAACCAGGCGGGGTCGACGGTGTTGACGCCGAGCATGGCGCGGGCGCGCGGGTAGTACGTCGCGTACATCTCGGCCGCGTCGACGGTGGGGAACTGCTCGGCGAAGTACGACGGGAGCGGGGTGACCGCCATGGAGCCGTTGACCAGGGAGCCGCCGCCGACCCCCCGGCCCACGAAGACGGACATGGCGTCGAAGTGCACGCGGTCCAGGACGCCGGGGTAGCGGCTGATGTCCCTGTTGACGAGGTCCAGCCACAGGAAGGTGGCCAGCGGCGCCTCGGTGCGGGTGCGGAACCACATGGACCGCTGGTCGGGGTTGGCGGTGTTGCAGAAGACCTTGCCGTCGGCGCCGGCCGTGTTCCACAGCCGGCCCATCTCCAGGACGAGGGTGCGGATGCCGGCCTGGCCGAGGCGCAGGGCGGCGACGGCGGCGCCGTAGCCGGAGCCGACCACGATCGCGGGGGCGGATTCGACCGCGGCGGGCTCGTCCGCCCGGGCCGACTGCAGGCCCACGCGGGTGAAGCCGAGGGCGGCCGCCGTCTGGAGGGCGGCCATACCAAGAATGTGACGTCTCGTCAGCTGACGCTGCATCAGTTTGGCTGTCATGTGCGCAGCATCAGCGGATTTTCGCCCTCCGCCTAGAGCAAAAGGGGAAAAGTCTAGAGCAAGGTTTTCAGCTGCTCCGCGAGCAGGTCCCAGCGCCACTTCTCCTCGACCCACCGCCGGCCCCGCTCCCCCATCCGGCGGCGCAGCTCGGCGTCCCCGAGGAGGGCGACGATCCGCTCGGCGGCGGCCGTCGGCGAACCGCCCCGCACGACCCACCCCGTCTCGCCGTCCAGCACGGCGTCGGGCGCGCCGCCGGAGTCCCCCGCGACCACGGGCAGTCCGGTCGCCGAAGCCTCCAGATAGACGATCCCGAGCCCCTCGACGTCGAGTCCGCCGCGCCGGGTCCGGCAGGGCATCGCGAAGACGTCGCCGGCGCCGTAGTGGGCGGGCAGCTCCGACCAGGGCACCGACCCCGTGAAGCGCACGGAGGCGGCCACCCCGCTCTCGCGCGCGAGTCTGCGCAGGTCCTTCTCGTAGGGCCCGCCCCCGACGATCAGCAGCACGGCGTCCGGCTCGGCCGCCAGGATCCGGGGCATGGCCAGGATCAGGGTGTCCTGCCCCTTGCGCGGGACCAGCCGCGAGACGCACACGACCACCGGCCGGTCGGTCAGCCCGAGCCGCGCCCGCACCTCGTCTCCGCCCGAGCCCGGATGGAAGGTCTTCTCGTCGACGCCCGGCGGCAACTGCACCATCCGGCCCGCGGCCTCGGCGCTCAGGGCGGTCGCGATCCGCGAGCGGGTGTACTCGCCGAGGTAGGTGATCGTGTCCGTGCTCTCGCCGATCCGGCCGAGCAGCTGCCGGGCGGCGGGCAGCTGCGCCCACCCGGCCTCGTGCCCGTGGGTGGTGGCCACCAGCCGCTCGGCGCCCGCCCTGCGCAGCGCCGGCGCCATGAGCCCGAGCGGAGCCGCCGCCCCGAACCACACCGACGCGCATCCGTGCTCGCGCAGCAGCCCGGTCGCCCGGCGGGTCGCCGCGGGCGTCGGCAGCAGCATCGTCGTGGAGTCCCGGACGACGGTGAAGGGCTGCTCCGCGTCGAAGGCGGCGCTCGCCTCGACGCCCTCACGGGAGCGCTTCCAGGTGGACGCGTAGACGACGAGCCGGTCGGGGTCGAGCCGGAGCGCCATGTTGTGCAGGAACGCCTGGATCCCGCCCGGACGGGGCGGGAAGTCGTTCGTCACGATCAGGGTCTTGTGCATCGCGACCGACCCTATCCAAACGCTCCGCACGGCCGCGCCCGGCGGCGCTCCACAGCCCGGGGGGAGATCATGAGCGGCATGGAGACGACGGCCGTGCGGCGGCCCCTGACCTGTCTGCTGACGACCTGGGGCGCGACCCGTCTGACGCTGCTGCTCCTCGTCTTCGGGGTGCTCCGCTTCCCCGGCCCGGACGTCACCGACGACGTGTCCGTCATCTACCGCGGCTGGTACGAGGTGCTGCGCGCCGGGGCCTTCCCGGCGAGCGACGTCACCTGGCAGTACCCGCCCGCCGCCGCCCTCGCGATCCTCTCCCCCGCTGCGCTGCCCTTCCTCGGGTACGCGTCGGCCTTCTTCGTCCTGGCCTTCCTCGCCGACCTGGCCGTGCTCGTGCCGCTGCTGCACACGGGCCTGCACTCCGGCCGGTCGCTGCGCGGCGCGTGGACATGGGTGACGGGCGTCCCGTTGCTGGGCCCCACCGTCTACGCCCGCTACGACGTGATGGTGACGGCCGTAGCGGTCGCCGCCCTGGTCGCCGGCGTGCGCCGGCCTCGGACGATGGGGGCGCTGACCGGCTTCGCGGCACTGCTGAAGGGATGGCCGGTGCTGCTGCTCGCGGGCGCGGTACGCCGTCGGGCGTGGGGTGCGGCGGCGGTGACGGCCCTCGCCCTGTGCGCCGTGTCCGCCCTCGCCCTGCCCGGCGCCTTCGCCTTTCTGGCCTCCCAGCGGGACCGGGGCGTCGAGGTGGAGTCGGTGGCCGGCCTCGCCCTGCATGCGGCCCGGCACCTCGGCTGGCCGGGCGAGGTGCTGTTCCGCTACGGCTCGCTGGAGTTCGCCGGCCCGTACACGGGCCTCGTGAGCGACGTGGCGCTGGGGCTGACGGCGCTCGCATGCGGCTGGCTGCTGCTGTGGCGGCTGACCGCGAGACGCCTCACGGCGCACACGCTCGCGGAGGCGGCCTTCACGGCGGTCCTGCTGTTCACCGTCACCAGCAGGGTGATCAGCCCCCAGTACCTCGTGTGGCTCATCGGGCTCGCGGCGGTCTGCCTGTGCTTCGAGGCCGGCCGCATGACCGCGCCCGCAGCACTGGTCCTGGCCGCGGCGGCCGTGACGGGCCTGGAGTTCCCGCTCTGCTTCGCGGACGTCGTCGCGAGCACCCCCCTCGGGGTCGCCCTGATGTTCTGGCGCAACGGCCTGCTGGTGGCCGCCGCGCTCACCGCGGCCGTGAGGCTGTGGCGCTCGACGGCGCCGGGCGCCGCCTCGGACGCCGCCCCGCTCGCTCAGACCGCCCCCGCCGGCACGCCGGCGGCCTCCTCCTGACGCCGGGGCCACGCCCGCCGCAGCACCGCCCCCACCACCAGGCTCTGCACGCCCATCGAGAGGGCCAGGGCCAGACAGATCCCCGGCAGCCCCAGCCCCGACAGCGCGTACGCCAGCGGCAGCTGCACGGCCGTGCCCAGCAGGGTCACCCGCAGCAGCACCGGCGCTCCCCCGCTGCCCTCGAAGACGCCGCCCACGGCGATGAACCCGGCCATGAGCAGCAGATACGGCCCGACACAGCGCAGGAACAGCACCCCGTCGCGGACCACGCCGGGCCCGGCGCCGAAGGCGGTCATGATCCAGGGCGCGGCGGCGTACAGCAGGAGGGCGGCCACCAGGGCGACGGCCCCGGAGACGAGCACGGCCTGCCGCCCGATCGCCCGGCGCTCCTCCCGGCCCTCGCCCCGGGTGTGCGCGGTGTGGATGGAGGCGGCCTGACGGACGGCGTAGAAGGCCATCGTCGCCACGTACATGACCTTGTAGGCGGTCGCGTACGCGGCGACCGCCGTCACCCCGAGCCGCGCCACCACGGCGACCAGGGCGAGCGCCCCGCCCTGGCGCAGGGTGAAGTCGGCCGCCATCGGCAGGCCGGTCAGCAGCGTGCGCCGCAGGGAGGCGGCCGTGGAGAGCGTGGGCGCCGCCCGGACGGCCGTCCGCAGCACGGCGTTGCGGCGCAGGGCCGACAGCCCTGCGCCGAGGGCCGCGGCCCGGCACAGCACCGTGGAGACAGCGGCGCCGCGCACGCCGTAGAGGTGGATGAACAGCGGGTCGCCGATGAGGATCAGGCCGTTGGCGAGCAGGGCCAGACGCATCGGCGTCCTCGTGTCGCCCGTGCCCTTGAGGATGCCGTCGACGAGCTGCTGGGCGAAGAAGACGGCGACGCCCGGCATCGAGACAGCGAAGTACGAGACGGCCAGGGGCAGGGCGGGGCCGCCGTGCCCGCCGAGCACGAGACGGGCCAGCGGCTCGCGCAGCAGGCAGCCTCCGACCGCGATCACCGGCGTGACCAGCGCACACAGCGCCCAGCCGCCTCGTACCGCCGCGCGCACCGTGCCGGGGTCCCGCGCGCCCCTCGCATGGGCGACCAGCACGGTCGTCCCCGAGGCGAACACCAGCGCCACGCCCAGCAGCACGTTCTCGGCGTTGGTGGCCACCGCCACGGCGGCCACCGCCGGTCCGCCCAGCCGGGACACCCAGACGGTGTTGATGATGCCGGCGGCCACCGAGGCCAGGAGCGAGAAGTAGACCGGACGGGCGAGCGCCACCAGCTGTCCGCGATGACTGTCCACGACGGGGTCCCCCTCGGAAGTGCGGCACACGGCCGACCGGTATACCTCTTATCGAGTTACCTCTAAACGAGGTAACTCGATAAGAGGTAACATGCCGTCAGCGCGTCCGCAAGGGAGGACCATGCTTGAGCTGTCGATCCTCGGCTTCCTCGCCGAGGAGCCGCTGCACGGTTACGAGTTGAAGGAGCGCATCACCGCCCTGACCGGTCATGTCCGCCCGGTCAGCGACGGCGCGCTCTACCCGGCGATCACCCGCCTGGTCGCCGCGGGCAGGCTCGATCAGCACACCGAGGACGGTGCGGGCGCGGCTCCGCGCCGAGTGCTGACCCTCACCGACCGGGGGCGGGCGGACCTGCTGGAACGCCTGCGCCGCCCCAAGCAGGCCGAGATCACGGACCACGTCCGCTTCAACACCGTCCTGGCGTTCCTGCGTCACCTTCCCGACCCCGCGGAGCAGTCGGCCGTTCTGCGGCGGCGCCTGGACTTCCTGGAGACGCCGGCGAGCTTCTTCTACGTCGACGGCGAGCCCGTGCGGGCGGAGCGGGAGGACGACCTGTTCCGGCGGGGCATTCTGCGGGTCGCACGGGCGACCGGGCAGGCGGAGCGGGCGTGGCTGCGCGAGGCGATCGCGGAGCTGACCGCGCCCGACCGGACCGGGTGACCCGGGCGGCCCACCACGTCGCCCCGGCCGCTCAGCCGAGCTGCGCCCTCAGGTACTCCTGCCAGTTCCTGGTGAACTCCGGGAGAGAGGTGCCCAGGACGTCCTTCAGCGCGCCCTCCACCGCCCCCGGCCGCTCCTGGTGCTCCCCGACGGCCCGGTAGAACGCGTCGAGTTCCACCTCGCCCCACCGCTCGGCGATCATCCGGCAGGCCAGCCAGCCGCCCTCGTACGCCTCGGCCAGCCGGCCGGCGTCGCCGGAGAACGCGAAGTCGCCGTCCGCGGGCAGCGCCGCCGGGACGCTCCCGGTCATGACGGAGTGCTGCAGTTCCGGCGCGACCTCGGGCGGAGTGCGTCCGGTGCCGCGGTAGCCGACCCAGTCGGCGTACCCCTCGGACAGCCACAGCGGGGTGGCGGCGTCGGTGTGGGCGCGGGTGGCGACATGCGTGGTCTCGTGGGTGAGGACCACCTGCCGGCCGACCCGGCCGAGCATGCCGTACGCGTCGGGGTTGACGATGACCCGGTCCGCGGGAGTCTTCGTCCGGCCGCCCGTCTCCCCCGTCGTCACCGCGGCGATCCCCCGGTAGGCGGCGACGGGCGAGCCCAGCAGCCCCGCCATGCCCGTCAGCGACTTCGGCACCAGGACGACGACGTGGCCCGCCCAGGCGGTGCCCCAGGCCGCCGACACCTCGGGGACGGCGTCGTCGGCCAGCTCCGCGAAGGACCGCAGCCGGTCAGCGGACTGCCCGACCCCCAGCACCAGACTGTGCGTCCCGCGCACGACGTTCACCGTTCCCTGGTCCCACAACTGCTGGCCGGTCTCCTTCGCGGGCTTCTCCGACGTCACCGACCACCGCCCGCCCGTGTCCCGGGCCAGGCGCACGGTGCGCTTGACGACCACCGGGGCCCGGTCGTAGCCCTCGACCCGGTAGCTCAGCTCGGCGTCCGCGGTGGCGGTGTCCCCGCCGCGCCGCAGCGCCGTCACGCGGTAGGACCAGGCCGCCAGCGGAACGGCCCGCACCGCGGCGAACCCGGCGGCGCTGCCGGTGTCCGCGTAGGCGCGCACGTCCCGGTCGAGGACCGCGGCGGCCCGCCGGTCGAGGAGCCTTTGCACGTCGGCCCGCGTGCCGTCCGTGCCGGGGCGGCCGCCGCAGGCGACCAGGGAGGCGAGGAGCGTGCCGACCACCGGCCAGGGCCCCACGCCCCGGAATCCGCACATCCGCCTTCGACCAGTCATCCACCCGATCGTACGGCGGCCGTGCCCGACGGGCCGAGGGTCAGGGCCTGGTGACGGACGAGACCGGCATCATCCCGACCGGGTCGTAGCGCACCGGCGCCCCCGGATAGGGGGCGTGGATGACCTGGCCGTTGCCGACGTACATGCCGACATGGCTGGCGTCGGAGCGGTACGTGACGATGTCGCCGGGCCGGGCCTGGGAGAGCGGGACCCGCCGCCCGGCGTGCGCCTGGGCCTGCGAGGTGCGCGGCAGCGAGACGCCGGCCTGCGCGTACGACCACTGCATGAGGCCCGAACAGTCGAAGCCCGAGGGCCCGTTGGCGCCCCATACGTACGGCTTGCCGAGCGCGGAACGGACGGCGGCCAGCGCGGCGGCAGCCCGGCCGGACGCCGGGACCGACCCCGAGAGGCCGGGCAGGTCCTCGCGGTCGGAGCGGGAGGCCCGGTCGTAGGCGGCGCGTTCCCCGGACGGCAGGGAGTTGAGCAACGCCCTCGCCTTGGCGAGCTTCTGCTCCACGGTCCGCTTGTGGCCGACCACGGCCCTGCGGCTCTTGTCCAGCTCGGCGAGCTTGCGGGCGGCCTCGGTGCGCTCCTGGGCGAGCTCGCGCAGGGCGCCCTGCAGCTCCCTCAGTTCACCGGCCTGGTGGGCGGTGATCCGGTCCAGGACGGACGCCTTGGCGAGGTACTCCTCCGGGTCGTCGGAGAACAGCAGCGCCAGGGAGGGGTCGAGACCGCCGGAGCGGTACTGGGCGCCGGCCAGCGAACCGAGCTGCTCGCGCAGGCCGTTGACGCGCTCCTGCTGGCGGGCGATGTGGTCCTGGGCGTCGCCGACCTGTCGGCGCAGGACGCCGGCGCTTTCGTCGGCCTTGTCGTAGGCCTCGGTGGCCTTCTCGGCCTCCTCGTAGAGACGGTCCACCTCGGCACGGGTGCCGTCGTGCGGTGCGGCCGTGGCCGGTACGGCGGACACGGCGCCGAGGGCGGCGGCCGCGACGGACAGCACGCTCAGGGCGCTGCAGGCGCCCCGGTCGAACCCGGACTGTGCAAGGCGGCGATGGGACCCCACGGAAAGCCGCGCTCCTTCCACCGGTGGACAGGGAAACGCGGCAGACAGTAGCCCCGCGACGGGGGGTCGGCCAAAGACCTCGGCGGGCACGCACAGTGACGCCCCGCCGCTGACGCAGGTCACCGGCGGGGCGTGGGGTCACTCCTCGTCGTCATGATTCGCCCGTTCGGGCGGCGTGGTGTCCTGATCTTGAGGTTGATCGGACACCGGCCCGGCGTGGATCAGACGCGGACGCCGAACATGAACGGGCCGCCGATCGTGCCCATCGACTCGTAGCGCACGACGGTGCCGGTGCGCGGCGCGTGGATGATCTGGCCGTTGCCCGCGTACAGGCCCACGTGGTGCAGGTCGTTGAAGAAGAACACCAGGTCGCCGACCTTGAGGTCGCTCTGCGAGTAGATGCGCGTCCCGATGTTGGCCTGCTGCTCCGAGGTCCGCGGGATGCCGACGCCGGCCTGTCCGTAGGCCCAGGAGGTGAGGCCCGAGCAGTCGTACATGGCGGTGCCGGTGGAGCCGTAGTGGTAGGGCTTGCCGAGCTGGCTCTGCGCGGCCTGGAAGGCGGCCATGGCCCGGCCGGAGCCGGTGGGGGCGTCGCCGAGGTCGACCCGCTGACCGGCGTCCCGGCTGGCGCGGGTGTCGGCGGCGGCGAGGGCGGCCTTCTCCTTGGCCGTCAGCGTGTTGAGGAGCTTGCGCGCCTCGGCGAGCTTGGCCTGGACTTCCTGCTTCTTCTTGCCCAGTTCCGTGCGCGTCGTGGCGAGGTCCTTGAGCTTGCCGGAGGCCTCGGTGCGCTGCTGCGCGAGCTCGCGCTGTTTCTCCTGGATCTTCTTGAGCGCCTCGACCTGCTGGGCGCTCAACTGGTCGGCGGCCGAGGCCTTGTCCAGGAAGTCGTCCGGGTTCGAGGACAGAAGAAGCTGCAGGGACGAGTCTATGGACCCGGTGCGGTACTGGGCGGCGGCCGCCAGACCCATGGAGTCGCGCAGCTCGTTGAGATCCGCCTGCCCCCGGGCCACGTTGTCCTGGATGGTGGAGATCTCCTTCTGGAGCTTCTCCTGCTTCTCCTGGGCCCCGTTGAACGTCTCGGTGGCCTGCTCCGCCTCTTCGTAGAGCTTGTCGACCTTGCTCTTGACCTCGTCCTTGGTGAGCTTCTGGCTGGGGGCCGCGTTGGCGGCCTGCGAGCTCAGCACGACGGCAGCGGCGGCTGCGGTGGTCAGCACGGTCACGCGTGCGCGACTGGGCTGCTTCGGTCGACGGTGGGACGCCACGGAGACGGGCTCCTTCTTTTGAGTGATCACCCGTGTGGAGGTTCGAGGCCTGACCTTAGTGACCTCGCCGTGATCAGTTCAAATCCTCAGAAGAAAAAAACCCATCACGCAACGCAGTTTTTTCACTCAACTCACGAGCAGTGATGCGCGATTGACACTACGTTGCGTGACGATTGCGTCAATTCGGTCATTAAACCTGCGAACTTCGACCTTCAGGACAGGCGCTTCAGAAGTACCGCGGAAGCCACCGGTCGGGCACCCACCTTGGCGACCCCGTCGGCCACCTCGCGGTCGGTCGAAGCGACGATGACCGGACGGCCGGACGGCTCGGCCCGCACGAGTTGACGGATCAGCTCGTCGGCCGTGATGCCCGGCTTGGAGAACAGTACCCGCACCCCGCGCGGCGGAGCGAGCAGCACCGGAGCGGCCAGTTCGGCCCCGTCGAACACACAGGTGACCTCGGCGCCGGTCTGCGCCGCGAGCTGCGAGAGCTGCCCCAGCAGCCGCAGCCGTTGCTTCTCCAACGGCATCTGCGGATAGCCGGTCTTGGTGACGTTGTAGCCGTCGACGACGAGATGCGCCTGCGGCAGCGCGAGCAACTGGTCGAGAATGGCCGGATCGTGCTCCGACAGGGCCCTGGCGGCGATGTCCTTCGGCGTCATCCGGCCCGGCTCGACCGCGTCGACGGTCTCCGCAGGACGCACCGACACCGGCGGCAGCGCCAGTTCCCGACGCAGCCCCTGGGCCGCGTCGAGGACGGTGTCCAGCAGCAGCCGCACCCGCATGTCCTCCACGCTGCGGCCCTCGCGCGCGGCCCGCCGGGTGGCCTCCAGCGTGGCCTCGGCCTCGCCCAGCCGCGCCTTCAGCCGCCGGGCCTCGCTCTCCGCGGCGGACACCTGGGCGTGCCCCTCGGCGCGCACGGTCTCGAGCTCGGCCTGCACCTTGCGCAGCGCGGCCTCGCCCCGCTTGACGTCGCTGAGGGCCGAACGCAGCTTGCGGTGCAGCGACTCGGTCTCCTTCTTCGCCGCGTCCAGCTCGGCGCGCAGCCGCTCGGTGTCCGTCCGGGTCTGCTCCCGGGCCCGGTCGAGCTCCTCGCGCAGTCGCTCCAGTTCGGCCCGGCTCTCCTCGCCGGCCCGCTCCGCGTCCGCCCGCTGGGCCTCCTCGCCGGCCGCGGTGACCAGCTTCACCCAGCCGGCGGGCCGCAGCACGTAGGCCGCGGCCGCCACGTCGAGCGGGTCCGCGGCCGGGGTCGGCGAGCCGGAGTCGAGGGCGCCGGACAGTTCCGGCTGGACCTCTCTGAACTTCTCGGCGATGCGTTGCCTGAAGAGCGGATCGGTCTCCAGCGCGGCCGCCATCGCGTTCCCCGCGAACTTGGCCCGCCGATTGGGGGCGAACCGGGCGTACTGGCGCAACTGGACGGGCAGTTCGCCGACGGTCAGCCCGCCGAAGCCGTCGGAGACGATCGTGACGACCCTGCGCCGCACACCGTCCGGCAGCGGACGGTCGAGCATCTCGGCGGCGCCGTCGCCCGGCCCCCCGCCTGCGCTCTCCACCATCCGTCACACCCCAATACTGTGCGGGGCCTCTCCCGCTCTCGACGTAAGCCGAGCGGAGGGGCCCCCACCGTCAGGAACCGGCGCCCGGCCGATCCACGAGTTCCACCTGGTCCACGGCATTGCACCAGCGGCACCGCACCGACTCGATGGTCTCACTGACCACGTCGCGCTCCTCGACCTTCGGCTCGCCGGCGAGGTCGAGGTGCACGTACTCGACGACCTTCGACGAGCGCGTCACGTCGAACCGCGTGAGGTTGCCGCAGAGCGTGCAGCGCCACCGTGTCGTGTCGGTCGGCAGGGGAACCGTCATCGTGACTTTCCGCTTCCTTCTAGTGTCCCGCTTCTGGTGCCGGGGTCGGGCCGGAGGCTCCCCCGTGCGTGTGGCTCGTAACCCTACGGCCTGGTGGGTACTCGCCGCCCGTCCGTCCACGGGGGCCGTCCGGCGGCGAGGCGGTCCAGGGGAGTACGTCCCGCTGCGTCATGCTTTGTAGTCATGATCAGCAACTGGAACGGGACGGTACGCAGGAGGCTCGGCGCTTCCTCCGCGCCGGTGACCCATGGCCTGATCGCGCTGTGCTGTCTGATCTTCGTGATCGGCCCCGCCTCGGGCCTCAATCCGGCGTACGGCGCCGGCGGCGGACTGCCGGCCGCGCAGCGCGCCTACTTCCGGCGCTGGGGCGTGGTGCCCGCCGAACTCTTCGAGGGCGCTCCAGGGGCCGCCCTGAGGCCGCTCACCGCTCTCTTCGTCCACGGCAGCTGGGTGCATCTGCTGGGCAACATGCTCTTCCTCTACGTCTTCGGGGCGATGACCGAGCGCCGGATGGGCCGCATGGAGTTCACCCTCTTCTACACCGGTTGCGGCTACCTGGCCCTGCTGGGCTACGCGGCGGCCAACGCCGAGTCGTCCCAGTCCCTGGTGGGCGCCTCGGGCGCGATCTCCGCGGTGCTCGGCGCGTTCCTGTACCTGTTCCCCCGGGCGCGGGTGACCAGCCTCCTGCCCTTCCTGTTCTTCCTGCCGCTGCGCTTCCCGGCCTGGGTCGTGCTGCCCTTCTGGGCGGCCCTGCAGTGGGTGGGGGCGGGGCGGGCCTCCCAGGGGCCGGGCGTGGCGTATCTGGCGCACCTGGTCGGCTTCGGCCTCGGGCTCCTCTATGCGTGGGCCCGCTTCGGCGAGCGGAGGGCCCCCGGGGGCGGCCCCGGAAGGGCGGCGGGGGGAGACGGGCGGGCGACTAGAGTGAAGCCCGCCCCAGCTCCGGCCCCCGAGGGAGAGAACCAGCCGTGATCACCGCGATCGTCCTCATCAAGACCAGCGTGGACCGGATCCCCGAGATCGCCGAGCGGATCGCCTCGCTGGACAGTGTCAGCGAGGTCTTCTCCGTGACGGGGACGTACGACCTCATCGCGATGGTCCGGGTGAAGCAGCACGAGGACCTCGCCGAGGTCATCCCCGGCAGCATCAGCAAGATCCCGGGGGTCGAGGGGACGGACACCCACGTGGCGTTCCGCACGTACTCGCAGCACGACCTGGAAGCGGCGTTCGCCATCGGCCTGGACTCGTAACGCGCGGCGTCGCGCTCCGCGTCTGCGGGGTCGGCCCCTCCGCAGGTGAAACGGCCCCCCGGGGTACGGCGCCCCCGGGGTGGGGCGTGGGGGGGGCTCCGGGTCAGTTCACCGACGGGACGCAGCGGCCGTTCTCCGTGTGGTACTGCCACTTCGCACCCTGGGCGACCAGTTCGCGGACCGCGGTCACGAAGCGGTCGACGTGCTCGTCGGGCGTGCCCGCGCCGAAGCTCACGCGGATGGCGTTGAGGGACTTCTCCCCCGGGGCGGCCTCGGGCGCGCCGCACTCGCCCTGGGTCTGCGGGTCGCTGCCCAGGAGGGTGCGGACCAGGGGGTGGGCGCAGAAGAGGCCGTCGCGGACGCCGATGCCGTACTCGGCGGAGAGGGCGGCGGCGAAGTGGGAGCTGTTCCAGCCCTCGACGACGAAGGAGATCACGCCGACCCGGGGGGCGTCGTCGCCGAAGAGGGACAGGATCCGCACCTCGGGGACGTCCGCCAGCCCGGACCGCACCTTCGCGATCAGGTGCTCCTCACGGGCGACCAGGTCGTCGAAGCCCGCCTCCGTCAACGCCTTGCAGGCCGAGGCGATGGAGTAGGCGCCGATCACGTTCGGGGAGCCGGCCTCGTGGCGGGCGGCGCTCTCGTGCCACTCGACGTCCACTCCCCCGTCCTCGCGCCGGGTGACCTTGCGGCTGGCGCCGCCGCCCGCGAGGTAGGGGTCGGCCTCGACCAGCCAGTCGGCGCGGCCGGCCAGGACCCCGCATCCGAAGGGCGCGTACAGCTTGTGGCCGGAGAAGGCGACCCAGTCCACGTCGAGATCACGGACCGACACCGGGTGGTGGGGGGCCAGCTGGGCCGCGTCCAGGACGATCCGGGCACCGTGGGCGTGCGCGGCCTCCGCCAGCTCGCGCACCGGCCACAGCTCACCGGTGACGTTCGAGGCGCCGGTGACGCAGACCAGGGCCGGACGCCGCGGGTCGCGCTCGGCGAGCGCCCGCTCCAGCGTCTCGACGGCCTGGCGCGGGCTGCGGGGGGCGTCGAGGTAGGCGACCCGGGCGTCCTTCCAGGGCAGCAGCGAGGCGTGGTGCTCGGTCTCGAAGACGAAGACCTCGCATTCGGCCGGGAGCGCGGCGGCGAGCAGGTTGAGGGAGTCGGTCGTCGAGCGCGTGAAGATCAGCTGGTCGTCCGGGCGGCAGTCCAGGAACTCGGTCACCGTCCGGCGGGCGTTCTCGAAGAGGTCCGTGGACAGCTGCGAGAGGTAGCCGGCGCCGCGGTGCACGCTGCCGTAGTAAGGGGCGTAGGCCGCCACGTCGTCCCAGACGCGCTGCAGGGCGGGGGCGCTGGCCGCGTAGTCGAGGGCCGCGTAGGCGACCTCGCCGCCGGTCACGAGCGGGACGGTGACATCACTGCCCAGAACGGGCAGCGGGGCACAAAGGGTGCGGGCGGCGGCAAGGGTGGAGACGGACATGGCGAACTCCCGTGAGAGGCAGGACGGAACCACCGTGCGGGCGGACATGGCTCCGCCACGGAGGAAGGTGAAAGGGGATGCGGAGGCGGGGCTGTACGCCCTATCGCATTCGCTTGCTCACGGGAGACTCCCTCGAACGACCCAGGACCCCTGGTTTCGCGAGGGGTCCGCGCTTGCCGTGGACCTTGCTGTCCACGACCTGGTCTTCACCCGGGGCACCCCGCCACGGACGGAGGGTTGCCGGACAGTCGGCCGGGGCCTCATGACTGTCACTCATGACCTGATCCAGAAAACTACGTCAGGTGATCGTCGTCCCGCAACCCGTGTCCGGATCGCGGGACGACCGCCCGTGAGGGCGTCAGGCGTTGCTGGCCGCCACCCAGCGCTCCAGCGCCCGCTTGGCCTCGCCCGAGTCGATCGACTCGGCCGCCCGTTCCATGCCGGCCCGCAACTGCTCGGCCAGCGTCCCGGCGCCCGGCTCGAGCGCGACCAGCGCCGCCGCCGAGTTCAGCAGGACGGCGTCGCGCACCGGGCCCGTCTCGCCGTCCAGCAGACGGCGGGCGACCTCCGCGTTGTAGGACGGGTCGCCGCCGCGCAGGGCCTCCACCGGGACGAGCGCGAGGCCGACGTCGCGCGGGTCGAAACTCTCCTCGACGACCTTGCCGTCCCGCACCACCCACACGTGTGAGGTGGCGGTGGTGGTCAGCTCGTCGAGGCCGTCGTCGCCCCGGAAGACCAGGGAGGAGTTGCCGCGCTCGGCGAAGACGCCGGCGACGACCGGCGCCATGCGGGGATCGGCGACCCCGACCGCCTGGGCCGCCACCTTGGCCGGGTTGGTCAGCGGACCGAGCACGTTGAACACCGTGCGGATGCCCAACTGGCCGCGCGCCGCGCCCACATGACGCAGCGCCGGGTGGAACTTGATCGCGAAGCAGAAGGTGATCCCGGCCTCCTGGGCGACCTCAGCCACCCGCTTCGGGGTCAGCTCCAGATTGACGCCGAGCTTCTCCAGGACGTCCGAGGCGCCGGATGCGGAGGACGCGGCCCGGTTCCCGTGCTTGACGACCGTGGCGCCCGCGCCCGCGACGACGATCGCCGACATCGTGGAGATGTTGACGGTCTTCGCGCCGTCGCCGCCCGTGCCGACGATGTCGACGGTCGGCCCCGGCACCTCGATCAGGTTGGCGTGCTCGTACATCGCCCGGACCAGCCCGTTGATCTCCGCGACGGTCTCGCCCTTGGCCCGCAGGGCCACCACGAACCCGGCGATCTGCGCGTCGGTGGCCTCCCCGCGCATGATCCGGTCCAGCGCCCAGAACGTGGCGTCCGCGTCCTGGTCACGGCCGTACAGCAGACCGTTCAGCACCTCGGGCCAGGAACGGCCCGCCGCGGTGTCGCCTCCAGCGGGGGTCACAGCGCTCATAGCCGCTCCTGCGTGTGTCGTCGAGAGTCGTGTCTGGTCGTGCGTCGCCGGCCTCGGGCCCCGGGCTGTGGGCCGGGGCCGCGGAACCAGGTGAACCCCACCCTATCCAGCCGCGGGCACGGCAAAGGGCCCCGTCCGAAGACCGGACGGGGCCCTTTCCTGCGGCGTGGCGACGCCTCAGCGATCAGTGGTGGCCGTGGCCGCTCGTGATCTCCTTGTACTCCTCGACAGTGGGCTTCGGGATCTGCTGGTCCTCGCCGAAGTACGCTCCGCTGATCTTGGCGCGGAGCTTCTCCTTGCCGGTGACCTTGCGCTCGACGCCGTTGTCGTCGACGGTGGCGCCGATCGCGGCCGGCTCGTACTGCTCGTGAGCGGTGAGGGTGTGCAGCTGCTCCTGACTGAGCGGCTCGTGGATCTCGATGAACTCACCGTGCGGCAGGCGCTTGATGGTGCCGGTCTCGCGACCGTGCAGCACCTTGTCCTTGTCGCGACGCTGCAGGCCGAGGCAGATCCGCTTGGTGGCGATGTACGCGATGGCCGGTCCGACGAAGAAGAAGATCCGGACGAACCAGGTGATCGTGTTGATCGACAGGTGGAAGTGGGTGGCCCAGAGGTCGTTGCCACCGCCCACCAGCATGATCATGTACATCGTGACCCAGGCGACGCCCAGCGCCGTACGGGTCGGCGCGTTGCGCGGGCGGTCCAGGATGTGGTGCTCGCGCTTGTCGCCGGTGATCCACGACTCGATGAAGGGGTAGAGCGCCAGCAGGGCGAGCAGGACGCCGAAGAGCACCAGCGGGATGAACACGCCCAGGACCAGCGTGTGGCCCCAGAGGTTGATCTCCCAGCCCGGCATGAAGCGGATCAGGCCCTCGGCGAAGCCCATGTACCAGTCGGGCTGGGCGCCGGTCGACACCTGGTCCGGACGGTAGGGGCCCATGGCCCAGATCGGGTTGATCTGCGCCACGGCTGCGATGGCCGCGATCACGCCGAAGACCAGGAAGAAGAAGCCTCCGGCCTTGGCCATGTACACCGGCAGCAGCGGCATGCCCACGACGTTCTTGTTGCTCTTGCCGGGGCCCGCGAACTGCGTGTGCTTGTGGTAGAAGACCAGGATCAGGTGGCCCACCATCAGGCCCAGCATGATGCCCGGCAGCAGCAGGATGTGGATCGAGTAGAACCGGGCCACGAAGTCGTGACCGGGGAACTCGCCGCCGAACAGGAACATCGAGATGTACGTGCCCACGATCGGCATCGACAGGATCGCGCCCTGCGTGAAGCGCACACCGGTGCCGGAGAGCAGGTCGTCCGGGAGCGAGTAACCGGTGAAGCCGGTGAACATGCCCAGGACGAACAGCAGGAAGCCGAACAGCCAGTTGACCTCACGCGGCTTGCGGAACGCACCCGTGAAGAACACGCGCATCATGTGCACGAACATGCCGGCGAGGAAGATCAGCGCCGCCCAGTGGTGGATCTGCCGGATGAGCAGACCGCCGCGCACGTCGAAGGAGATGTGCAGGGTCGAGCTGAACGCCTCGGACATCAGCTGTCCCTGGAGCGGGACGTAGCTGCCGTGGTACTCCACCTCGGTCATCGACGGGTGGAAGAACAGCGTCAGATACACACCCGTCAGGATGATGATGATGAAGCTGTACATGCACACTTCGCCCAACATGAACGACCAGTGGTCGGGGAAGATCTTGCGCATGTTGGACTTGGCGAGGGAGTAGATCCCCAGCCGGCCGTCGGCCCAGTCGGCGATGCGCTCGCCGGCCGGCGCCTTCCCGCGGTCGCGGGTCACGGCGCTGTCGTGGTTCTCTGTCGTGCTCATCCGCGCTCCCAGAAGGCAGGACCGACGGGCTCTTCGAAGTCGCCGAGCGCCTGAAGGTAGCCCTCGTCGCTCACGCCGATGCGCAGCTGCGGCAGGGCGTGACCGGCGGGGCCGAAGATCACTCGGGCACCGTCGGAGAGGTCGAAGGTGGACTGGTGGCAGGGGCACAGCACGTGGTGCGTCTGCTGCTCGTACAGGGAGATCGGGCAACCGACGTGGGTGCAGATCTTCGAGTACGCCACGATGCCCTCGTGCGACCACTCGAGCTCGCGCTTGTCCTTGATGTTGTCCGGCTGCAGCCGGACGATCATCAGGGCCGCCTTGGCGATCTCGTTCTGGAAGTCCTCGTCGTGCTCCTCCAGGCCCTCGGGCTTGGCGAAGGTGAGAGAACCGACGGCCACGTCCGACGGACGCAGCGGCTCGTTGGTGTTCATGTTGACGAGCAGCTTGCCCTTGGCCCACAGCGTGTGACGCAGCTTCTCCTCGGGCAGCGGGCCGAGGTCGCGCAGCAGCACGACACCGGACAGCGGCACCAGGGCGACCGCGCCGAACAGCGTGTTGCGGATCAGCTTGCGGCGGCCGAGCGCGGACTCCTTGGCGCCCTGCCGGAAGTCCGCGTGGACCTTCGCACGGACCTCGGGGCTCGCGGCGATCGGGTGCCGCTCGTCGGCGACCTCGACGTCCGACATCAGGGTGCGGGCCCAGTGGACCGCGCCGGCGCCGATGGTGAACAGCGCCGTGCCCAGGGTCAGACCCAGCGCGAAGTTCAGCGCGCTGAGGTGACCGATCGGGAACACGAAGATCGACTTGTCGGCGGGGATCGCCACGTACGAGGCGATGAAGCCGACCGTGGCAAGCATCGACAGCGTGAACAGGAAGGCGACCGCACGCTCGGACCGCTTGGCGGCCCGCTCGTCGATGTCCTGGACGCGGTGCTCGTGGGGCGGCAGGCCGGGGTCCGCGAACGGGTTCTTCTCGTCCGCGACGCCTACCGCGCCGTGTGCGTGGCCCTGCTCAGCGGGCAGGTTCTCTTCTGGAATGTCTTGGCTACTCATGACTTCTTGGCCTTTGCGGTCCGAGCGGCGACCCAGACGGCGACCGCGATCAGTGCGCCGAGACCGAAGATCCAGGCGAACAGGCCCTCACTGACCGGTCCGAGGCCGCCCAGCTCCAGACCACCGGGGTTGTCGGTGTCGCTGCTGTTGACCGCGTGCAGGTACGCGATGATGTCCTTCTTGTTCTGCTCCGACAGGGTGGTGTCGGGGAAGGAGGGCATGTTCTGCGGGCCCGTCTGCATGGCCTCGTAGAGGTGCTTCGGGTCCACGTCCTCCAGGGTGGGAGCGAACTTGCCCTTGGTGAGGGCCCCGCCCTTGCCGGTGAAGTTGTGGCACTGCGCGCAGTTGGTGCGGAACAGCTCGCCGCCCTTGGCGATGTCCGCGCCCTCCGGGCCGTACTCGGCCTTGGTGGGCACGGCCGGGCCGGTGCCGAGCGAGGAGATGTACGCGGCGAGCTGGTCGATCTCGGCCTGCGTGTAGATGTTCTTCTTCTTCACCACCTGCGGGCCCTGGGAGGTCGCCGCCGGCATGCGGCCGGTGCCGACCTGGAAGTCGACGGCCGCGGCGCCCACGCCGACCAGGCTCGGACCGTCGGAGCTGCCCTGACCGCCGGTGCCGTGGCAGCTGGCGCAGCCGACGGCGTAGAGCTTCTTGCCCTCTTCGATCGTGAGGGACTGGGCGCTGTCGTCTGCCTGCGCCTTGCCCGCGGGCGCGAACACGGCGTACAGCCCCCCGGTGCATGCCAGCGCGAGGAGTAGGACGACGAGCGCCGCCAGCGGATGGCGTCGTCGTGCGGAGAGCTTTTTCACGGATTACCCCGGTGTCAGGATCTTCTGCGTCGATGCTTGTGGAGGTGCGGGAGCGGGCCCCGGCTACTTGATCAGGTAGATCGTGGCGAAGAGGCCGATCCAGACGACATCGACGAAGTGCCAGTAGTAGGACACGACGATGGCCGCGGTCGCCTGCTCGTGGGTGAACCTCTTGGCGGCGTAGGTGCGCCCGAGGACGAACAGGAAGGCGATGAGGCCGCCCGTCACGTGCATGCCGTGGAAGCCGGTGGTCAGGTAGAACACCGAGCCGTACGGGTCGGAGGAGAGCGAGAGCCCGTCCTTCTTCACCAGCTCCGTGTACTCGTAGATCTGACCGCCGATGAAGATCGCACCCATGATGAAGGTGACGATGAACCACATCCGCAGCTTCTTCACGTCACCGCGCTCGGCGGCGAAGACGCCGAGCTGGCAGGTGAGCGAGGAGAGCACCAGGATCGTGGTGTTGGTGGCCGAGAACGGGAGGTTCAGGGCCTCGGCCATCTCCTTCCAGTGATCAGGACCCGTCACCGATCGCAGGGTGAAGTACATCGCGAAGAGGGCCGCGAAGAACATCAGCTCGGAACTCAGCCAGATGATGGTTCCGACGCTGGTGAGGTTCGGTCGATTGACCGACGGGTGCGCGTGCCCGGTGTCTACTGTCGTTGCTGTCGCCACGACCGACATTATGTCGGTCCCTTATCCCGCCCTCACTCCGGGGGGTGCCGTTCGGAGTGTTCGCACCGTGTGTACTGCCCGGATGGCCCATCGAAGCCGTGTTCCAAGCGGTGTTGACGAGGTGGGTGAGGGAGTAGCATCCGCGACATCGGTTCTGTCCGTACGACACTGATGTCACGGAGGAAGCATGCAGGCGACCGCCACGGTGCTGGTCTACAGCGACGACTCCAACACGCGGGAGCAGGTACGGCTCGCGACCGGCCGCAGGCCCGCGCCGGACGTCCCTGTGGTGGAGTTCCTGGAGTGCGCGACGCCTGCGGCGGTGCAGCGGGAGCTGGACCGGGGCGGCATCGACGTCGTCGTCCTCGACGGGGAGGCCGCGCCCATGGGGGGCATGGGGCTGTGCCGTCAGCTCAAGGACGAGGTGTTCCGCTGCCCGCCGGTGCTGCTGCTGATCGGGCGGCCCCAGGACGCGTGGCTCGCCACCTGGAGCCGGGCCGACGCGGCTGTGACGCTGCCTGTGGAGCCCGTGGAGTTCGCCGGGGCCCTGGCGTCCCTGCTGCGGACGAAGAGGCTCCAGCAGAGCGCGTAGCGCGTGCCGGGGCGGGGCGCGGCGGCGTCGCGGACTCGGGTCCGGGGCCGTCCGTCGCGCCCGCCCGCGGAGCCGTGCCCGTCGCGGCCGGCCCCGCACCCCTGACGGCGCCTACACGGCCGCCGGGCTCAGTCGCGCCGTCTCCTGGTCCGTCTCCTGCTTGGCGCCGGTCAGCGCGCTGCCCGTGGTCCACTTCTTCCAGTCCAGGTTCCAGTCGCCGAAGCCGTTGCCGAACGTCTCCATCGTGTTGCCGTTGCTGTTGACGACCTGGACGACGTCGCCCTGGCGGATGTGGTCGAAGAACCACTCGGCGTTGGACGTGCTCATGCCCGTGCAGCCGTGGCTGACGTTCTCGTAGCCCTGGGACCCCACGGACCAGGGGGCGGCGTGGACGTACTCGCCGCTCCAGGTGACACGGGTGGCGTAGTAGACGGGCAGGTCGTAGGAGTCCGAGGAGCCCTCCGCGATGCCCACGGTGGTCCCGCGCATCCGTACGAAGTACTCCTTGCCCAGGACGACCTTGACGCCGTTGCGGGTCTCGAAGCCGGGCTTCCCGGTGGTGACGGGGATCTGGTTGATCTGTTGGTTGTTCTTGAAGACCGTCATGGAGTGCGACGCGGCGTCCGTCATGGCGATGACCCGGTCGCCGATGGTGAGTTTGAGCTCCTTGGCCGGGCCGCCCCACAGCCGGTCGCTGATCTTGATGCCGTCCAGGTTGCTGCGCACACGGACGGTGGCGTGGGCGGGCCAGTAGTCCTTGGGGCGGTAGTGGAGTTCCTTGTCGTCCACCCAGTGCCAGCCGCCCTGCACGGACGGCGAGGAGGTGACCTTGAGGCCGCGTTCGACGACGGCCCGCTGGGCGGGGTCCTTGACGGGCTGGTCCAGCTTGGCGGTGACGGGCTGGCCGACGCCGTACTCGCCGGCGTCGGGGCCGAACTCGACCGCCAGCCGCTTCTTGGTGGTGGGCTTGCCGGTGTCGAAGGCGAGGACGCGGCGGCCGGGCGCTCCGTCGTCGTCCTCGGTGCTCACGCGGACGGTGTAGTGGGCGCCTGCGGCCAGCGGCTCGGTGCTGTGCCAGCGGCTGCCGTCGGCGGCGAGTTCGCCCGCGAGGTAGCGGCCTGTGCCGTCCACGGCGGTGACGTCCGTGATGCGGTCGTCGTCCGCGGTGACCTGCAGGGGCTTGTCCGGGTCGGCCTTGCGGCCGTCGCCGTCGGGGGCGTTGAAGGAGATCTGGTCCGTCGCGTCGTAGGGGCGCGCGGAGAGCGGGTCGTCGTCCGAGCCGCAGGCGCTTGCGACCGCGCCCAGGGCGATCACCAGCAGGGTGCAGCCGACGACGGTGCGAGGGCGGGGTTGGTGGCTCATGGCTTCACGCTAGGGAGCCGGGTCGGCCGCGGCGCGCTGAGTGACACGGACGGCGGACCCCCGCTACGGCAAAAGCGTGAGCCCGGACCCTCCTGACGGAGTGTCCGGGCTCTCGCCGCAGCTCATGCGTGCTACTGGGTGCGGTTCTCACCGCGGTAGTACTCGAAGACCCAGCCCCACAGGCCGATCATGATCAGCGGGGCGGAGAAGTAGAGCAGCCACCAGCCGACCGCGACACCGAGGAAGGCCATGGCGCCGCCGATGGCGAGCGACAGGGGCTGCCAGCTGTGCGGGCTGAAGAAGCCCACCTCGCCGGCGTCGTCCGCGACGTCCGCCTCCTTGTTGTCCTGCGCGCCCGCGTCGACCCGCCGGGCGGTGAAGCCCAGGTAGAAGCCGATCATGATGCACAGGCCGAAGGCCAGGAAGAGGGCCGTGGTACCGGCCGGCTCCTTCGACCACACGCCATAGACGACCGCCATGGCGAGGACGAAGACGCTCAGCCAGACGAACATCTTGCCCTGGATCTTCACTTGCCGGCCTCCTTGCTGCCCGCGATGGCGCTGGCGCCGTGGCCGCTGTGCTCCAGCTGCTCGAGCGCGGCGATCTCCGGGTGGTGCAGGTCGAACGCCGGGGATTCACTGCGGATCCGCGGCAGGGTGATGAAGTTGTGGCGCGGCGGCGGGCAGGAGGTGGCCCACTCCAGGGAGCGGCCGTAACCCCACGGGTCGTCGACGCCGACCGGCTTGCCGTACTTGGCGGTCTTCCACACGTTGTAGAAGAACGGCAGGACGGACAGGCCGAGGACGAACGAGCTGATCGTCGAGATCGTGTTCAGGGCGGTGAACCCGTCGGCGGCCAGGTAGTCCGCGTAACGGCGCGGCATGCCCTCGGCGCCCAGCCAGTGCTGGACCAGGAAGGTGCCGTGGAAGCCGATGAACAGCGTCCAGAAGGTGATCTTGCCCAGGCGCTCGTCGAGCATCTTGCCGGTCATCTTCGGCCACCAGAAGTGGAAACCGGAGAACATCGCGAAGACGACGGTGCCGAAGACGACGTAGTGGAAGTGCGCCACCACGAAGTACGAGTCGGACACGTGGAAGTCCATCGGCGGCGAGGCCAGGATGACGCCGGTCAGACCGCCGAAGGTGAAGGTGATCAGGAAGCCCGTCGCCCACAGCATCGGCGTCTCGAAGGACAGGGAGCCCTTCCACATCGTGCCGATCCAGTTGAAGAACTTCACACCGGTCGGGACGGCGATGAGGAACGTCATGAAGGAGAAGAACGGCAGCAGCACGCCTCCGGTGACGTACATGTGGTGCGCCCACACCGTCACGGACAGACCGGCGATCGAGATCGTCGCGGCGACCAGGCCCATGTAGCCGAACATCGGCTTGCGGGAGAAGACCGGGATGACCTCGGAGATGATGCCGAAGAACGGCAGCGCGATGATGTACACCTCTGGATGGCCGAAGAACCAGAAGAGGTGTTGCCACAGCAACGCCCCGCCGTTCGCGGCATCGAAGACATGCGCCCCGAATTTCCGATCCGCCTCCAGCGCGAACAGCGCGGCGGCGAGGACGGGGAAGGCCAGCAGGACCAGGACGGCCGTCAGCAGCACGTTCCACACGAAGATCGGCATGCGGAACATCGTCATGCCGGGTGCGCGCATGCAGATGATCGTGGTGATGAAGTTGACCGCGCCGAGGATGGTGCCGAAGCCGGAGAAGGCCAGACCCATGATCCACAGGTCGGCGCCGATGCCCGGGGAGCGGACCGCGTCCGACAGCGGGCTGTAGGCGAACCAGCCGAAGTCGGCCGCGCCCTGCGGGGTGAGGAAGCCGCCCACCGCGATGGTCGAGCCGAACAGGTACAGCCAGTAGGCGAACATGTTCAGCCGCGGGAACGCCACGTCGGGCGCGCCGATCTGCAGCGGCATGATCCAGTTCGTGAAACCGGCGAACAGCGGCGTCGCGAACATCAGCAGCATGATCGTGCCGTGCATCGTGAACGCCTGGTTGAACTGCTCGTTCGACATGATCTGCAGGCCCGGACGGGCCAGCTCGGCGCGCATGAGGAGTGCCATGACGCCGCCGATGCAGAAGAACGCGAACGACGTGACCAGGTACAACGTACCGATGGTCTTGTGGTCGGTGGTCGTCAGCCACTTCACCACGACGTTGCCGGGCTGCTTGCGCCTGACCGGCAGCTCGTTCTCGTACGAGTCCTCAGCTGCGGAGGCACCCTGGGGTTCGTTGAGGATGCTCACAGGACGTTCGACTCCCGGTTCTTCTCGGGGCTCGTTTGCTCGATGCCGGCCGGAACGTAACCGGTCTGCCCGTTCTTGGCGAGGTCCTTCAGGTGCTTCTGGTAGAGCTCCGGAGAGACGACCTTCACGTTGAAGAGCATCCGGGAGTGGTCGACGCCGCACAGTTCGGCGCACTTGCCCAGGAAGGTGCCCTCGTGGTTGGGGGTCACCTGGAAGGAGTTGGTGTGGCCCGGGATGACGTCCTGCTTCATCAGGAACGGCACCACCCAGAAGGAGTGGATGACGTCACGCGAGGTGAGGACGAAGCGGACCGTCTTGCCCTTGGGGAGCCAGAGGGTCGGGCCCGGGTTGTTGGTTTCCGGGTTCCGCTCGCCCGGGGTGCCACAGGTGTAGACGCCGCCCGCGTCGGACGGGAAGTCCTTCTTGTACCGGTCCGGAATCGCGGCCAGGTTCGGGGCGGTCTTCGCGTTCCCGTTGGAACCGTCGACCTTCTCGATGTAGTTGAAGCACCAGCTCCACTGGAAGCCGACCACGTTGACCGTGACGTCGGGCTTCTTGTCGAGGCTCAGCAGCTTCGACTCGTCGCGGGCGGTGAAGTAGAACAGCACCGAGACGATGATGATCGGCACGACCGTGTACAGCGCCTCGATGGGCATGTTGTACCGGGTCTGCGGAGGGATTTCGACCTTGGTGCGGCTACGCCGGTGGAAGAAAGCACTCCACAGGATCAGGCCCCACACCAGCACGCCGGTGGCCAGCGCGGCAGCCCATGAGCCCTGCCACAGGGAGAGGATCCGCGGAGCCTCTTCTGTGACCGGGGTGGGCATGCCAAGGCGGGGGAAGTCCTTGTATGTGCAACCGGTGGCGGTCGCCAGGACCAGGCCCGCGGTCATTGCCTGCAGCAGCTTCCGCCGCATCGGGCGCCGCGGCGAGCGGTCGGAGCCGTTGGGACTCACGTAGCGCCTTCCCGAGAGTCTCGCCCGCGCGGTTGGCTGCGGCCTGACTTCTCGCTGGTCGGTCGCCGCCCTGCGTCGGGCAGGGGTTTGGATGTTTATGCGGACCAAACCCTAGCCGACGCCCTCCGGGGGGTCGCGGGGAGGGTGGCATACGCGCCGCGGGTCACCCCGAAGGGGTGGGAGGAGCGTCCGCTAGCGCCTAATAGCTCGTCAATGCGGCTTGTGCGGCGGCCGCGGGGCGACGGCGGTCCGCCGCCCCGGCGCGACGGAGCCGCGGATCGAAGCCGCCCGCGCCCCCTGCGCGGCTGCCGCACGTTCTACGGTTGCCGTGTGTCCTACTTCGACGCCGCATCCGCCGCTCCCCTGCATCCCGTCGCCCGCCAGGCCCTGTTGGCCGCTCTCGACGAGGGGTGGGCAGATCCGGCGCGGCTGTACAGGGAGGGGCGGCGGGCGCGGATGCTGCTGGACGCGGCGCGCGAGGCGACGGCCGAGGCGGTGGGCTGCCGGCCGGACGAACTGGCCTTCACCTCCTCCGGAACCCGGGCCGTGCACACCGGGATCGCGGGCGCGACGGCGGGACGGCGGCGGGTCGGACGTCACCTGATCGTGTCAGCCGTCGAACACTCCTCGGTACTGCATTCGGCCGAGGCGTTCGAGGCTGAGGGCGGGGCGGTGACCCGGGTGCCGGTGACCAGGACCGGAGCGGTCGCCGTCGAGTCGTACGTCGACGCCCTGCGGCCCGACACCGCGCTGGCCGCTCTGCAGTCGGCCAACCACGAGGTGGGCACCGAGCAGCCGGTGGCGGCGGTGGCCGAGGCGTGCCGGGAGGCGGGGGCCCCGCTGCTGGTGGACGCGGCCCAGTCGCTGGCGTGGGGGGTCGTGGAGGGGCCCTGGTCCCTGCTGACCGGCAGCGCTCACAAATGGGGCGGGCCGTCGGGGGTGGGACTGCTCGTGGTGCGCAAGGGGGTGCGGTTCGCCGCTCAGGGGCCCGTGGACGAGCGGGAATCGGGGCGGGCGGCCGGGTTCGAGAACCTTCCGGCGATCGTGGCCGCGGCGGCTTCGTTGCGGGCGGTGCGGGCGGAGGCGGCGGCCGAGGCGGCGCGACTGCGGGACCTGACGGCGCGGATCCGGGCGCGGGTGGCGGACGTCGTCCCGGACGTCGAGGTGGTCGGGGACCCGGATCGACGGCTGCCGGGGGTCGTCACGTTCTCCTGTCTCTACGTCGACGGGGAGGCCCTGCTGCACGAGTTGGACCGGGCGGGCTTCTCCGTCTCGTCCGGGTCGTCCTGCACCAGCAGCACGCTGACGCCCAGCCACGTGCTGAGGGCGATGGGCGTGCTGAGTGAGGGGAATGTGCGGGTTTCCCTGCCGTGGGGAGCCGCCGAGGAGGATGTGGAGAGATTCCTCGCGGTGCTGCCGGGGGCGGTGGCGGGGGTACGGGACAAGCTCGGGGCGCCCGCCCCCGGGGCAGCGGCCGCGCCGGCGGCGGACGCGCCGGGCGAGGCGCTCGTCGTGGACGCGCTGGGCAGGCGGTGCCCGATTCCCGTCATCGAGCTGGCGAAGGTCATCGGGGACGTGCCCGTCGGCGGCACGGTGCGGGTGCTGTCCGACGACGAGGCGGCCCGGCTCGACATTCCCGCCTGGTGCGAGATGCGGGGGCAGGAGTACCTCGGCGAGGAGCCGGCGGACCGCGGCGCTGCCTACACGGTCCGCCGGACGTCCTGAGTCAGGCCAGGTGCTTGCGGACCTCGGCGGCGGCCTCGTCGCCGTAGGCGGTGGCGAAGCGGTCCATGAAGTGGGCTCGGCGCAGCTGGTACTCCTGCGTGCCCACGGTCTCGATGACGAGGGTGGCGAGCATGCAGCCGATCTGGGCGGCGCGCTCCAGGGAGACGCCCCAGGCCAGACCGGAGAGGAAGCCGGCGCGGAACGCGTCGCCGACGCCGGTGGGCTCGAGCTTGCGCTCCTCCTGCGGGCAGCCGACCTCGATCGGGTCCTCGCCGTCGCGCTCGATGCGGACGCCGCGCGCGCCGAGGGTGGTGACGCGGTGGCCGACCTTGGCGAGGATCTCGGCGTCCGACCAGCCGGTCTTGGACTCGATGAGGCCCTTCTCGTACTCGTTGGAGAACAGGTACGTCGCGCCCTCCAGCAGTATCCGGATCTCCTCGCCGCCCATACGGGCGATCTGCTGCGAGAAGTCGGCGGCGAAGGGGATCGAGCGGGAGCGGCACTCCTCCGTGTGGCGGAGCATCGCCTCCGGGTCGTCGGCGCCGATCAGGACCAGGTCCAGGCCGCCCACGCGGTCGGCGACGGTCTTCAGCTCGATGAGACGGGCCTCGCTCATCGCGCCCGTGTAGAAGGAGCCGATCTGGTTGTGGTCGGCGTCGGTGGTGCACACGAAACGGGCGGTGTGCAGGGTCTCCGAGATGCGGACCGACCCGGTGTCGACGCCGTGCCGGTCCAGCCAGGCGCGGTACTCGTCGAAGTCCGCGCCCGCGGCGCCGACGAGGATCGGGCGGGTGCCCAGCTGCCCCATGCCGAAGGCGACGTTCGCTCCGACGCCGCCCCGGCGCACGTCGAGGTTGTCGACCAGGAAGGAGAGCGAGACCGTGTGCAACTGGTCCGCGACGAGCTGGTCCGCGAAGCGGCCGGGGAACGTCATGAGGTGGTCGGTCGCGATGGAGCCGGTGACTGCGATGCGCACGGCGTGGACTCTCCTGTGGGGAGGGGGATTGACAGTTCACGCTACCCGGTCCAACCGCGCCACTGAAGCAGACGAAACTACCCGATAGTAGATCTTTCTTCGCAGGCTGAGCGTGCATACGGTTCGGTTATGACGAACCTCGAGGTCCACGCCCCCCAGCCGGCCGAGTTCGACGGCGACCTGGCGTCGCTGCGCGGCGACTGCGCTCGGATGGCTCCGCACTGGGCGGCCCCTGAGAAGATCCTTTCCCGTCCGGTCTCCCCGTCACTCATCCACGGCGTGAAGGTTCCCGCGACGTCGGCGCGTCTGCTGGAGGCCATGCCCGACTACGGCAACTAGGGACGGCGCCCCAGCGGCTTCCGCCCGGCATTTCTCCCGTACGGCGCTCGGAAGGGAACCGTGCGCTCCCCCGCCGCGTCCCATCGGCATCCCTCGTCCAGGGGATGCGGGGTACGACAGCAGGGCAGCCGAAGGAGCGATGCGGTGAACACCGAGCGACCCGAGAACGACGACGCCGCGCGCGAGCCGGAGACGACGGGTTCCGAGGAGACGACAGGTTCCGGGGAGACGACGGCCGGGCGGGCGAAGGCCGACGCCGAGCAGACGAAGGCCGACGCCGAGCAGGCCAGGGCCGAAGAGCATGCGACCGAAACAGTGACAGCGGCCGGGCCGGTTTCGGCCCGGGCGGCGACCGCCGGGGAGGCTTCGGCCGAAGAGACGGCTGTGGAGCCCACGAAGGCGGCGGTGCCGGAGGAGCGGGACGCTCCGGAAGGGGGCGCCCGTCGCGAGTCCGCCGCCGAGCCGTCCGCCGCCGCCTCCGAGACCACCCCCGAGACCGCCCCCGAGACCGCCCCCCGGACGGTGTCCGGGGCCGCTTCCGGGGCTGCCCCCGACGGCCGTGAGCCGTCCGGCGGTGAGACCGGGGTCCCCGTCGACGAGGAGGGCGACGAGCCCGTGGTGGCTCACGGGACCGGCGGCGAGGCCTCCAACGGCTCCCGCCGCCGTTCGCCGGTGCTCATCGCCTCCGTCGCGGCCGCCGTGCTGCTGGTGGGCGGCGGCGGAGCCCTTCTCACCTCCGGCGCCGTCGGCGGTTCCGGCGGCGGCTCCGGAGCCGGGGCGCCCTCCGGCGACGGCACTCCCGCCGTCCTCGCACTGGACGGCTACTCCACGGGTACGGGTGCCCCCGAGGGCGGGACGAGCGGTATCGCGCCCGGTGAGCCGAACCCCTACGGGGTGACGTACAAGGCCGCCGGCACGCTGCCCGCAGGTCCCGGGTCCGCGCCCGTGTACTGGGCACGGGGTCAGGTCGCCGAGGCGGACGTGGCCGGACTGGCGAAGGCGCTGGGCGTCCAGGGGACGCCGGTGGTCGACGGGGAGGCCTGGAAGGTCGGCGTCGGCAACGACGGATCGGGTCCGGTGCTGCGGGTGAACCGGCAGGCGCCGGGCCTGTGGACGTTCACCCGGTACGCGCCCGGCACCGACAACTGCTCGGGCGGCGCCGTCAAGTGCACCGGGACGTCCGGGGCCCCCGTCGACGCCCCGGTGAGCGAGGCGGCCGCGAAGAAGGCCGCGGCGCCGATCCTCAAGGCGGTGGGCCAGGACGACGCCAAGGTGGACGCGAGTCAGGTCATGGGCGCCCAGCGGGTGGTGAACGCCGAGCCGGTGATCGGCGGTCTGCCCTCCTACGGCTGGGCGACCGGGATCAGCGTCAGCGCTCAGGGCGAGGTCGTCGGCGGGAACGGGCAGCTGGAGACACCGGTCAAGGGCGCCACGTACCCCCTGCTGAGCGCGCGGGAGGCGCTGGACGCGCTGAACGGCGCGCCCGGCGGCGGTCACCGGATGGGCATCGGCGGTTGTGCCAGTCCGGTGCCGCTGAAGGACCGGCTGGAGAGCCCGTGCAAGGCGTCGACGGCCCCGGCACGGCAGACGGCGACGGTCGAGAACGCGGTGCTCGGGCTGGCCCCGCACACCTCCGGCGGACGGCAGGTGCTCGTGCCGTCCTGGTTGTTCGAGGTGAAGGCGGCGGGGACCGAGGCCGGCTACACGGTGACGCAGCCGGCCGTCGAGCCCGCGTATCTGAAGCCGGCGACGACGCCCACCCCTGTCCCGTCCGGCACGTCCGGCACGTCCGGTGAGCGGAAGGTGCACGTGGACGGCTACGCCGTGGAGGGCAGGGAGCTGACCGTGAGCTTCACGGGCGGGGTCTGCGCCGACTACAAGGCGACGGCGGTGGAGACCGACAGCGAGGTGAAGGTCACCGTGACGGAGACGCCGTGGCCGAAGAAGGTCTGCATCATGATCGCCAAGGAGTACCACCAGGTGGTGCAGCTGGACGAGGCGCCGGGCAGCCGCAAGGTGGTCGGCTCGGACGGCAGGGCCGTCCCGCTGGAGAAGGCGGGGGCCCGGCTGCCGCAGGCCCAGTAGCGACGACCCGGCGGCCACGATCCGGCAGCCGCGGCGAACGCGAAGGCGGCGCCCCCCTCGGAGGGGGACGCCGCCTTCGCGTCGTTCGGCCGTGCGGGCGGACCTAGCTGAAGGAGTCGCCGCAGGCGCAGGAGCCGGTCGCGTTCGGGTTGTCGATCGTGAAGCCCTGCTTCTCGATCGTGTCGACGAAGTCGATCGACGCGCCGCCCAGGTACGGGGCGCTCATGCGGTCGGTGACGACCTTGACGCCGTCGAAGTCCTTGACGACGTCGCCGTCGAGGGACCGCTCGTCGAAGAAGAGCTGGTAGCGCAGGCCGGAGCAGCCGCCGGGCTGAACGGCGACACGCAGGGCCAGGTCGTCGCGGCCTTCCTGGTCGAGCAGGGCCTTGACCTTCGCCGCGGCGGCGTCGGACAGGATGATGCCGTCGGTGACGGTGCTGGTCTCGTCCGATACGGACATCTACATCTCTCCCGGGTTGTACGGAGACTGCTTGCCGACGGTTGCAACCTACGGGGCCGCGGATTCATTCCGGGCCGGGCTGTTGCCTTCGTCGTCTTCGTCGTTCCCTTCTCATGCTCGCACACCCGGTTGCGGGCCGAAAACGCCTCACGGGGATTCACGTCACACCGACGCTATGACCATCGTCAAAGTGACGTGAAGCGGGTTATGATAGATAACGTCAATTCGACGAAAAGTAGAAAGGGTGCGTGTCGTGACCACCGCCCAGACCACGGAGCTCGACGTACAGCCGACTCCGCTCGCCCTGTTGCTGCTCGGCCGTGAGGCCGACCCGAGGAGCGAGCGGGGCGTCGAGTGCCCCGGCGACCTGCCCTCGCCCTCCGACCCGGACCTGGTCGAGCGCGCCCGCGCCGCCAAGGCGAAGCTCGGTGACAAGGTCTTCGTGCTCGGCCACCACTACCAGCGCGACGAGGTCATCCAGTTCGCCGACGTCACGGGCGACTCCTTCAAGCTGGCCCGGGACGCGGCCGCCCGCCCGGAGGCCGAGTACATCGTCTTCTGCGGTGTGCACTTCATGGCCGAGTCCGCCGACATCCTGACGTCGGACGACCAGAAGGTGGTCCTGCCCGACCTCGCCGCCGGCTGCTCGATGGCCGACATGGCCACCGCCGAGCAGGTCGCCGAGTGCTGGGACGTGCTGACCGAGGCCGGCATAGCCGAGCAGGTCGTGCCCGTCTCCTACATGAACTCGTCCGCGGACATCAAGGCGTTCACAGGCAGGCACGGGGGCACGATCTGCACCTCGTCCAACGCCCAGCGGGCGCTGGAGTGGGCGTTCGAGCAGGGTGAGCCCTCCACGGCGAAGGTGCTCTTCCTGCCGGACCAGCACCTCGGCCGCAACACCGCCGTCCGCGACCTGGGCATGTCCCTGGAGGACTGCGTCCTGTACAACCCGCACAAGCCGAACGGCGGGCTGACCGTCGAGCAGCTGCGCGACGCGAAGATGATCCTGTGGCGGGGCCACTGCTCGGTGCACGGCCGCTTCAGCCTGGAGTCGGTCGAGGACGTCCGCGCCCGGATCCCCGGCGTGAACGTGCTCGTGCACCCGGAGTGCCGGCACGAGGTCGTGGCCGCGGCGGACTACGTCGGCTCGACCGAGTACATCATCAAGGCGCTGGAGGCGGCCCCGGCCGGCTCCAAGTGGGCCATCGGGACCGAGCTGAACCTGGTCCGCCGGCTGGCGAACCGTTTCGCGCCCGAGGGCAAGGAGATCGTCTTCCTCGACAAGACGGTCTGCTTCTGCTCGACCATGAACCGCATCGACCTCCCGCACCTGGTGTGGACCCTGGAGTCCCTCGCCGAGGGCAAGCTGGTCAACCGCATCGAGGTCGACGAGGAGACCGAGGCGTTCGCCAAGCTGGCGCTGGAGCGCATGCTGGCGCTGCCGTAGCAGGACCGCCGCCGGCTCCCGATCACCCCGACTGCGGTTCCCGGTCGGGGTGGTTCGGGTCCAGCGAGAAGACGGTCCCGTCGGGGGTGAGCACCACCAGGGCGCCCCCGTCGAGGAACACGCGCGCCGCGGCATACGCGGACCCGACGACGCGGTCGGCCCTCGCGGTGGACTCCCACAGCAGGCGCCCCGTCCGGATGCCGACGGCGGCGACCCGTCCGGAGGCGCTGGCCGCGAACACCGCCTGTCCCTTCCCGTCGGCGAAGGGCGTGCCGGGCTGCTGCAGGGTCGTCGCGGTCTGCCACAGCCGCCCGCCCGTCTCGGGCGAGTGGGCGACCAGCTGTCCCCTGGAGTTGGCGAAGCAGAGCACTCCGCCCACCAGCGCCGCCTGGCCGCGCGGGCTGCCCGGCAGCTTCTTCTTCCGTACGACGCCGGTGTCCGGGTCGATCAGCAGGACCTCGTCGTACGCCGAGTCGTCGAAGCTCCGCTGGTCGCGCCGGACCTGCGCCACGAAGACCAGATCGCCGCCGACCGCGCCGACGTATTCGACGTCGCCGTCCGGCACGCTCACCTTGCGGGTCGAGCCGTCGGCGCGATCCACGGCGTAGTACACGGTGCGCGTCGGTGTGCCCGCGTCGAGGCAGCCGGCGTACGGAACGCCGTCGACGTCGTGGAACTCACAGGAGTAGGTGGGCCCGGCGGGAAGGGTGGCCGTCCAGCGCTCGGCGCCGCCCAGCAGTTCGCGGGCGGTCATGCGGCGACCGGCCGAGGTCAGCAGCAGATCGCCGGAGACGCCCGCCTCGACGGCGGTGGACGCGGACCGGTTCAGCGTGCGCGACCAGAGCGGCCTGCCGGTGGCCGGGTCGAGGGCGACGACGGTGGTGGCGTCGTCGTTGCCCGCCTTGTTCGTCACGACCTCCAGGACCAGCAGCACACCGTCGCGCACCCCGATGATCCTGCCGTTGTACCGCGTCTGCGGCAGGCCGGGCGACAGGGATTCCGCCCGCCAGACGAGCCGGCCGGTCGCACCGTCGACGCGGACCGGGAGGGTGCCGTCCCCGGCGCAGTACAGGGCGCCCTGGCCGGTCGCGCAGGACAGGGAGTAGCCCTGGGGGGCCCCGCCGCCCAGCGGTTTCGTCACCCCGCTCGCGGCGGCGGCGTACACCGAGGTCCGCCAGGGCTTCCAGCCGGCCGGCAGGGGGTCCCAGCTGACCGACCCGCCGGCGGCGCCGGAACCGGCGCCGTCCGACTGCCCGGACCTCCCGAAGGGATCGAGGTCGAGCAGCAGGTAGCCGGTGAGCGCCAGGGCCAGGACGCCCGCCGTCCCGGCCAGCACCGGCCGGCGGCGCAGCCGGGAGCGGCGGCCGCGACGCGGTGCGGCGGCGGGCGGGCCGGCTTCCTCGCCCGCCTCGGGCGGCGCCGGCAGACGCAGGGTCACCGTCTCCATGTCTCCCGCCGCGGGCTCGGGCAGCACCTGGGCGAACGCCTCGGCCAGTTCCTCGAGGCCGGGCCGGGACCCGGCTTCCTTGGCCAGACAGCGGGTCAGGACCACGCGCAGCGGCTCGGCCACCGCCTCCACTTTCGGTTCCTCCTGCAGCACCCGCCACGCCGTCAGATACGGGCTGTCCGCGTCGAAGGGGCCGTGCCCGGTCGCGGCGAACACCAGCAGCGCGCCCAGGGAGAACACGTCCGAGGCGGGGCCGACCGAGCGGGCGTCCGTGAACTGCTCCGGCGACATGAACGGCGGGGTGCCGATCATCTTGCCGGTCTCGGTGAGCGTCTGGTTCTCCGCCGCCCGGGAGATCCCGAAGTCGATGACACGGGGGCCGTCCCCGGCCATCAGGACGTTCCCGGGCTTGAGGTCGCGGTGGACGACCCCGGCCCGGTGGATCTCCCGCAGTGCCTCCACCAGGCCCAGGGCGAGCCGGCGCAGTTCCCTGCCGCGCAGGGGCCCGTGCTCGCGGATGCGGGCGGCGAGGGTGGGACCCGACACGTACTGGGTGGCCATCCAGGGCCGGAGGGCCTCCGGGTCGGCGTCCACGACCGGGGCGGTGAAGGCGCCGCTGACCTTGCGGACCGCCTCGATCTCATGGCGGAAGCGGGTACGGAAGACCGGGTCCTCGGCGTACTGCGCGTGCACGACCTTGACGGCGACCTCACGCCCCGAGCGGGAACGGCCGCGGTAGACGACGCCCATCCCGCCGGCCCCGAGCCGGTCGACGATCCGGTACCCGCCGAGTGTCTTCGGGTCGTCCTTGTGCAGCGACACCGCTCCGATCCTCTCCCCCGCAGAGCAGTTCAGGCGCCCAGCATAGGTATGCCGGGCCCGGCCGGGCCATGCGCCGTCCTCAGTCCGCCCTCGGGCGCACCAGACCCGACTCGTAGGCGATCACCACGAGCTGGGCCCGGTCGCGGGCGCCCAGCTTGGCCATGGCCCGGTTGACGTGCGTCTTCACGGTGAGCGGGCTTACTTCCAGGCGCTCGGCGATCTCGTCGTTGGAGTGGCCGCCGGCGACCTGTACGAGAACCTCGCGCTCGCGCACGGTCAGCGCGCCCAGCCGGGCGGAGCGGGCGGGGTCGTGGTCGTCGTCCGCCGCGCCGCCCTGGGCGAGGAAGCGGGCGATGAGGCCCTTGGTGGCGGTGGGCGAGAGGAGCGCCTCGCCGCCCGCGGCGATCCTGATCGCGCTGAGCAGCTCCTCCGGCTCGCTGCCCTTGCCGAGGAAGCCGGAGGCGCCGGCCCGCAGCGACTGCACGACGTAGTCGTCGACCTCGAAGGTCGTCAGGATGACCACCCGTACATGGGCGAGGGAGGGATCGGCGCTGATCAGTCGGGTCGCGGCGAGTCCGTCCGTGCCGGGCATGCGGATGTCCATCAGGACGACGTCGGCGCGCTCCCGCCTCGCCAGCGCGACCGCCTCCGCGCCGTCGGACGCCTCGCCGACCACCTGCATGTCGGGCTCGGAGTCGACGAGCACGCGGAACGCGCTGCGCAACAGCGCCTGGTCGTCGGCGAGCAGGACGCGGATGGTCATACGAGATCCTCTGCGGTGCTGTGCGCCGCGGTACGGGCGCGGGTCTTGACCGGCAGGATGGCGTGGACGCGGAAACCGCCCCCGTAGCGCGGACCGGTGGTGAGGGTGCCGCGCAGGGCGGTGACGCGTTCGCGCATGCCGAGCAGGCCGTGGCCGCCGCCGGTCGGCGGGCTCTCCTCGTCGGCCGACCGCCCGTCGTCCAGGACCGTGACCTCGATGTTCGGACCGACGCGCACGACGCTGACCTCGGCCTTCGCCTCGAGGCCCGCGTGTTTCTGGACGTTGGTGAGGGCCTCCTGGACGACCCGGTAGGCGGCCAGTCCGACGGCGGCGGGGAGTTCGGTGCCCTGGTCGGTGCGGGCCACCTCGACCCGGAGGCCGGCGCTGCGGAAGGTGCCGACGAGCTCGTCGAGGCGGTCCAGGCCGGGGGCGGGCTCGGTGGGGGCCTCGGGGTCGCCGGACTGGCGCAGCAGGCCGACGGTGGCGCGCAGTTCGTTGAGCGCGGAGCGGCTGGCCTCGCGGACGTGTGCGAGGGCCTCCTTGGCCTGGTCGGGCCGCTTGTCCATGACGTGTGCGGCGACTCCGGCCTGGACGTTGACCAGGGCGATGTGGTGGGCGACGACGTCGTGCAGGTCGCGGGCGATGCGCAGGCGCTCCTCGGCGACCCTGCGGCGCGCCTCCTCCTCGCGGGTGCGTTCCGCGCGCTCGGCGCGTTCCCGGATGGCCCGGACGGCGGCCCGGCGGCTGCGCACGGCGTCCCCGGCGGTGGCGCCGATGCCGGTCCAGGCGAGGATGCCGAGGTTTTCCTGCGCGTACCAGGGCAGCGGCCCGGCGATCATGGCCGCGCCGGTGAGCACCGTCATGGTGAGCAGGCCGGCGCGCACGGTGGTGGGGCGGTCGGTGGCGGCCGCGACGGTGAACAGGGCGACGACGGCGGACATGGCGACGGGTGCGCGGGGGTCGCCGGTGACGGACTCGGTCACGGAGGCGGCACCGGTGAGGGCGAGGACCGTCATGGCGGCGCTGCGGCGGAAGACGAGGGCGACGGCGCTGAGGGTGATCAGCAGCAGGCTCAGCGGGTCGGGGCTGCGGATGCTCCAGCTGACGCCCTGCTCCCCGTGCGGGTCGACGAAGGAGCCCGCGAGCATGCACAGCAGCACGCCTGCCGCGAGGGAGGCGTCCAGTGCCAGCGGGTGGGCCTTCAGCTGGCGCTGGGCCCGGGCGAGGGGAGTCACCGAAGGGTCACTTTTCAGTTTCCGTCGCTTTCCTTGCCGTGGCCGGGGGCGGCGGCGACCCCGAGGCCACGCTCCGCCTCAGCGGGCCGCCCCGGGCGGCCCGCTCATCCGGGGATCAGGCCGTCGTCGCTCAGCATCTCCCGGACCTCCTCCAGGCTCGCGTCCGGGGACGGGAGAATGAGTTCGGAGGGTTCCAGGGCGTCGTCCGGAAGGGGGTCGCCGAGACGGCGGACGGCGTCCAGGAGGGCGCCGAGAGTGCGGTGGAAACCGGCCTCGTCGCCGCTCTCCATCTCCGCGAGCAGCTCGTCGTCCAGCTTGTTCAGTTCGACGAAGCGGGAGTCGGCCAGCTTCCACTGGCCCTCTCCCATGATCCGTACGATCACGTCGCCCTCCTCGGCTCCGGGCCCCGGCGCCGGGCTACTGCTTGTCGAAGCGCGGGGTGTCCTGCGGCTGCTGCTGGGACTGCGACGCGTTCGAACCGCCCTCGATGGCCTGCTGTCCGGAGGACGGGCCTCCGGCGAGCTCCGCCTTCATGCGCTGCAGTTCCAGCTCCACATCCGTACCACCTGACAGCCGGTCCAGCTCGGCCTGGAGGTCGTCCTTGGCGATGCCGGTCGGGTCGTCGAGGGCGCCGGACGCCATGAGTTCGTCGAGGGCGCCGGCCCGGGCCTGGAGCTGGGCGGTCTTGTCCTCGGCGCGCTGGATGGCCAGGCCGACGTCGCCCATCTCCTCGGAGATGCCGGAGAAGGCCTCGCCGATACGGGTCTGGGCCTGGGCGGCGGTGTAGGTGGCCTTGATGGTCTCCTTCTTGGTGCGGAAGGCGTCCACCTTGGCCTGCAGGCGCTGCGCCGCGAGGGTGAGCTTCTCCTCCTCGCCCTGGAGGGTGGAGTGCTGCGTCTCCAGGTCGGTGACCTGCTGCTGGAGCGCGGCCCGGCGGGAGAGCGCCTCACGGGCGAGGTCCTCACGGCCCAGGGCGAGCGCCTTGCGGCCCTGGTCCTCCAGCTTGGTGGACTGCGACTGCAGCTGGTTCAGCTGCAGTTCCAGGCGCTTGCGCGAGGTCGCGACGTCGGCGACGCCGCGACGGACCTTCTGCAGAAGCTCAAGTTGCTTCTGGTACGAGTAGTCGAGGGTTTCGCGCGGGTCCTCGGCCCGGTCAAGGGCCTTGTTCGCCTTCGCGCGGAAGATCATCCCCATACGCTTCATGACACCGCTCATGGGCTTCGCGCGCCCCCTTCTGAAGGACTCCGGCTCTCAGTCTTCGACAGAACCCACAGTACGGGCCCTGCATCCATTGACGCACTGTTCGGGGACGGATGCGCTCCTCCCCAAGGACGACTGGCCGGGCCCCCTGATCCGGCGTGAGGAGTAGGTGACCCTCAGGGTGAGCGGTAGGTCACCCTGTGCCCCCTCTTCCTGGTTCTCGCCCGGTCTGTCCCTTCTGGAGACGACCGGTGTTGCCGGATCGTTCCCCGCCGGGCTGGGGTCCATGCCCGGGAGCGCTTACCCTTGGGTTTTGTGTTCCGTAGCCGTGCCAAGGAAGAGAAGGCCCCCGCCAACGCGGTGGTGACCGACTCCAAGCAGCCCCGCGACCCCCAGGCGAAGAAGGGTCGGCCCACGCCCAAGCGCAGTGAGGCCCAGTCCCAGCGCCGTAGCGTCGCCAACACGTCGACGTCGCGCAAGGACGCGGCCAAGCGCCAGCGCGACGAGCGCCGCGCCCAGATGGACCGGCAGCGCCAGGCGCTGGCCGGTGGCGACGAGCGGTATCTGCCGGCCCGCGACAAGGGGCCCGTCCGCAAGTTCGCGCGCGACTTCATCGACTCACGGTTCAACGTGGCGGAGTTCTTCCTGCCGATGGCCGTGGTCATCCTCGTGCTGAGCGTGGTGCGGGTGGGCTCGCTGCAGACCGTCGCGCTGCTGCTGTGGCTGGTCGTGATCGTGCTCATCGTGCTGGACTCGCTCGTCACCGGCTTCCGGCTGCGCAAGCGGCTGGCCGAGCGCTTCGAGGGGCAGAACCGCCGGGGCGCGGTGGCGTACGCGCTCATGCGCTCGCTGCAGATGCGCCGGCTGCGACTGCCGAAGCCGCAGGTCAAGCGTGGAGCGCAGCTCTGAGCACTGCGGCTTTCTCCGGGGGGGCGGCCAAGGCCTGGCTCAGCAGGTTGGGCGGGCTGCGTGACGTCGTACGTCAGGAGCTGGTGGCCCGGCAGCTCGACGAGCAGATAGCGGGGCGTTACCCGGTCGGTCAGCGGCTGCGGGTGCTCGACGTGGGCATGGGCCAGGGCACGCAGGCGCTGCGGCTGGCCCGGCTCGGGCATCAGGTGACCGGTCTCGAACAGGACGCGACGATGATCGCCGCGGCCCGGGAGGCGCTGTCAGGGGAGCCCGAGGGCATCCGGGAGCGGATGCGGATCATCGAGGGCGACGGCCGGGACACCGGGGTGCACTTCCTGCCCGGGAGCTTCGACGTGGTGCTGTGCCACGGCGTGCTCATGTACGTGGAGGAACCGGACGCCCTGCTCGCGGGGCTCGCCCGGATGCTGGCCCCCGGCGGACTGCTGTCGCTGCTGGTGCGCAACGCGGACGCGCTGGCCATGCGGCCGGGCATGTCCGGGGACTGGGCGGGCGCGCTGGGCGCGTTCGACACCGTCTCGTACCGCAACCGGCTGGGTCTGGACGTGCGGGCGGACCGGCTGGCCGCGCTGACCGGCACGCTCGCCGGGATCGGGGCGCCGCTGCAGGCCTGGTACGGCGTACGGATCTTCACGGACACGGCCGCGGACGCGGCGGAGATCCCCGACGACTTCGAGGCCCTGCTGGCCGCCGAGGAGCGGGCCGGACGCATCGATCCCTATCGTCAGGTGGCGGCGCTGCTGCATCTGTGCGGCGTGCGCGGCTGAACGCGCGCCCGGGCGCGCGCGCCCCGTTCTCGGGTGTGCTCCGCTCGTTCGGGTGAACGGCGGACGGGGTGACCGGTGTCCGGCCACCCCGTGTGCGGCCGAAGCCGCCCTACGCCTCGTTGGCCTGCAGGCTCATCGGACCGTAGATCTCGGTGGAGTCCTCGAAGAGCCGGACCTGGTCGGCGCCGCCTTCGAGGAGGTCCTTCCAGACCTCCCCGATCCAGGACTCGGCGTCCCCCTGCGTGGTGAACTCCTCGGGCTGCACCGCCGGTTGGACCTCCGTCCCGTCGGACTTCTCGAACCGCCACGTCCATGCCGCCATGTACGCCTCCCAGCTGTGACCACGTGCAGAGCAGAAGCCGGATCAAGGTCCGGCTTCTGCCCCGCAGCCTAGCCGGATGCGCAAGACCGGGTCGGACGCGCGAAAATCAGCTCCGTGGAAGTCACTCTGCTCGGTACCGGCGCCCCGGCGGGCCTGCCCCGCCCCGACTGCTCCTGCGCCGTGTGCGCGACCTCGCTCGGCGCGCACGCGCGGGCGGCGACCGCGTTGCTCGTGGACGGGGCCCTGTTGCTCGACCTGACTCCGGGCGCGGCGTTCGCGGCCGCGCGGGCCGGGCGTTCGCTGGGCGGGGTGGCCCAGGTCCTGTTGACGCACCCGCACGACGGGCCCGCGGTGGAGGTGCCGGCCGGACTGCCGCAGCCCGCCCGCGCGTCGGACGGGCGGGATCTGGCGCTGCTGACGGGGCATCGGGTGCGGGCGGTGGCGATGGACGCGCCGGGCACCGGCTACGCGGTGACGGGCCCGGACGGGCGTCGGCTGCTGTATCTGCCGCCCGGCGGCGCGCCGGCCGGTCTGGAGGAGGGCTCGGAGCCGGCTGAGCGCTACGACATGGTCCTCACGGACGTGGTGGGGCGGCCGGACGGGCTGGCGAAGCTGCGGGCGGTCGGCGCGGTGGGACCGACGACGGACGTGGTCGCCGTCCACCTGGACCACGACGTGGCGCCGGGCGCGGAGCTGCGGCGGCGGCTCGCGGCGGCGGGGGCGCGGGCGGTGCCGGACGGCTCGACGCTGACGGTGGGGGTGTACGACGACATGTCGGCCGTGCCGGACGTGCCCCGGCGGACGATGGTGCTGGGCGGCGCCCGGTCGGGGAAGTCGGTGGAGGCCGAACGGCGGCTGGAGTCCTTCCCCGACGTGCTGTACGTCGCCACTGGGGGCGCCCGGGGCGGCGACACCGAGTGGGCCTCGCGGGTGGCCGCGCACCGGGAGCGGCGGCCGGGCTCGTGGCGGACGACGGAGACCTGCGACCTGGTGCCGCTGCTGGTCCGGGAGGGGGCGCCGCTGCTGATCGACTGTCTGTCGCTGTGGCTGACGGACGTCATGGACTCCGTCGGGGCGTGGGACGACGCGTTGTGGGCGGACGGCGGTGAGCGGGCGCTGCGTTCGCGTGTGGCGGAGTTGGCGGAGGCGGTGCGCTCGGCCCGGCGGACGGTGGTGCTGGTGTCCAACGAGGTGGGTTCGGGGATCGTGCCGGCGACGGCGTCGGGGCGCCGATACCGCGACGAGCTGGGGCGATTGAACGCTGCGGTCGCGGACGAGTGCGAGCAGGTCGTGCTGGTGGTCGCGGGGCAGGCGCTGGTGCTGCGCGGGTGAGCACGGGGCCCGGCCGGGTCAGCCGCGGCGCGCGACGACCCGGTAGGCGTTGGAGAAACGGGTGCGGCGCAGGGCGGGGGCCAGGAGATGGTCGAGGGCCGCGGCCGGGGCCGTCAGGGATCCGGCCGTCCGGGGCAGGCGGGTGCGCCGGGCGTAGAGCGAGGCGGCGGCCGCCAGGTCCCGCGGGTTGTGGGCGGCTCTGCGGTCCGTGACGACGATCTCACAGCCCCGCGCCTCCAGTTCGGCCCGGATGTTGGCCAGGGGGATCAGATGGAGATGGCGGGGCTGGTCGTAGGAGTGCCACCACTTGCCCAGGACGCGCGCGAACGCGCTGGCGGGGTCGGGGAGTTCGAGGAGCAGATGGCCGCCCGGACGCAGGGCCGTCAGCGCCGCCGCGAGTTCCCCTCTGGGGTCCCGGGTGTGTTCCAGGTGATGGAGCATGCTGACCACGTCGTAACGCCCGCGCAGCCGGGCCAGGACCTGGGGGGCCGTCAACTCGCCCACGTGGGCCTCGTCGAGCCGGCCCGCGGCCCTCGCCCGCTCCACCCTCGGGGTCGGGTCCACCCCGTCGAACGCCGTGTAGGCGAACAGCGGCCTGGCCGCCTCCGGGAAGGCCGCGTCCCCCGTCCCGACGTCCAGCCAGCTCTCCGGCTCGGGGAAGCGCAGCATCGTCCGGGCCGTGGCCTCCAGGCGTCCGCGCTCGACGGGCCGGTCCTCCTCGGCGGCGTAGAGCTCCAGCCCCTCGGGGGTCAGACGCGGGTTCTGGAAGGCGTGCGCGCAGTCCCGGCACTCGTCGACGACGAACGTGCCGGGCCTGCGCAGACGCAGATCAGGTGCGCGCAGCCGGGTGCGCAGGCGCTTCGAGGCGCACCAGGGGCAGTCGTCGCGGCGCGGCTCGTGGACGGGCCTGAGAGGCATGAGCGGCTCCGGGGCGAAGGAGGGATGGGGGGGATGGGGGGATGGGCGGGAGGGAGCAGTGACGGGTGACGGGTGACGGGTGACGGGAGGGCGATATACGGCAAACCGGAACGTATGGGATACGGGTGCGGGGTGCAATGACGTCGCGCCGGTGTGGTGGCGACGGGGCGCGGAACCGTTCGATCGGTGCCGGTACTGTTCGGCGAATGAGCTCGCTTAATCTCGACGACTTCACCGATCTGATCGAGCGCCCCGACGGCGGGACCCGCCGTGACGCAGAGGCGCGCCGGGAGCGTCAGATCGTGCCGCCCGGATCGCTGGGGCGCCTGGACGGCCTGGGCGAGTGGCTGGCGGCGGCGCAGGGCTCGTCGCCGGTGCGGCCGATCGAGCGACCGCGGGTGGTGCTGTTCGCCGGTGACCACGGCGTCGCCGGGCTCGGCGTCTCCGCCCGGCCCGCGGGCAGCGCCGCGGAGTTGGTGCGGGAGGTCCTGGAGGGCGGCCGTCCGGTGTCCGTGCTCGCACGTCGGCTCGGCGTGCCGGTACGGGTCGTGGACATGGCGCTGGACTGCGACCCGGACGCGTTCCCGGCGGACGTCGTGCGGCACCGGGTGCGGCGCGGCAGCGGCCGCATCGACATCGAGGACGCGCTGACGCTCCAGGAGGCCGAGGCCGCCTTCCTGGCGGGCGTGGCCGTCGCGGACGAGGAGGCGGACTCCGGCACCGATCTGGTCGTGCTCGGCGACGTCAGCGTGGGCGGGACGACGGCCGCGGGCGTGCTGGTCGCCGCGCTGTGCGGGACCGACGCGTCCGTGGTGACCGGGCGCGGCGGCGACGCGATCGACGACCTGGCCTGGATGCGCAAGTGCGCCGCGATCCGGGACGCGCTGCGGCGGGCGCGGCCGGTGCTGGGCGAGCAACTGCATCTGCTGGCGACGGTGGGCGGGGCCGACCTCGCGGCCATGACGGGCTTTCTGCTCCAGTGCGCGGTACGGAAGTTGCCGGTGGTCCTGGACGGGGTCGTGGCGGCCGCGTGCGCGCTCGTCGGACAGCGGATCGCCTTCCGGGCGCCCGACTGGTGGCTGGCCGGCCACAGGAGCGGTGAACCGGGACAGGCGAAGGCACTCGATCGGATGGCTCTGGAACCGCTGCTGGACCAGGGCGTGAAGGTCGGGGAGGGCGCCGGGGCGCTGCTCGCGCTGCCGTTGGTGCAGGCGGCGGCCGCGCTGGCCGCGGAGCTGCCGGAGAAGCCCGGGGCGGCCGACGAGAAGCCCGGGGATTCCGCTACCGAGGGCCCCGCGGAGGCGTCCGCGACCGAGTAGGACGGCGGACCAAAAGGGACAGGCGGCGGCAAAAGAGCGGTTTCCCGGAAGTGCACCCATATGATCACCGATCATGGGCAACACCCGGGGCGCCGCCGCCTTCGCCGTCTGGTACCTGCGGGCCGTCGCGTTCGTCAACTTCCTCAGTGCGGTGTGGGTCTCCCTGGGGCAGGACGTGCGGCGGCACAACCAGGCGGACCTCTTCACTCCGTACCTGCTCACGGCCGGATTCGCGTCCGGGGCATTCACCGCGTTCCTGGCCGTCACCATGCGGCGGCGCAAACGGGCCGCGTGGATCCTGAACCTCTGTCTGAGCGGAGCGTTCCTGGGCCTGTTCGCGCTGGCCATGGCGTTCCCGGAGATCCGGCGCAGACCCCAGAACTGGGTCTCGCTCGCGCTGACCGCCGCCTTCGTCGCCGCGCTGGTCGCGGGGCGGCGGGAGTTCTACGCGAAGGGCGACCGGTCCAACCCGAAGCTCGCCGCGGCCGTCGGGGCCGGTGGGCTGCTGGCCGCGTCGCTGCTGGCCGCGCTGCTCGTGACGGCGACCGACCGGTCGTCCGTGCCGTCCACCTTCCTCGAACGCTGGCGCTACGGCGCGCTGCGGCTGGTCTCCGTCACCGCCGACGACTACCGCGTCGCCGGGATCACCACTCCCACCTGGGTCGACGTCGCCGTCAACGTGCTGAGCACCGCGCTCGTCCTCGCCGTCCTGTACGCCGCCTTCCGCTCCCGGCGGGCCGTCGACCCGCTCACCGAGGACGACGAGAAGGGGCTGCGGGAGCTCCTCGACCGGCACGGTGAGCGCGACTCGCTCGGGTACTTCGCGCTGCGCCGGGAGAAGAGCGTGCGCTGGTCGCCGACCGGGAAGGCGGCCGTCGCCTACCGCGTCCTGGGCGGGGTGTCGCTGGCCTCCGGGGATCCGCTCGGCGATCCGGAGGCCTGGCCCGGCGCGATCGAGCCGTGGCTCGCCGAGGCGCGGGCGCACGGCTGGATCCCGGCGGTGATGGGGGCGAGCGAGGAGGCGGGGACGGTCTACGCCCGGCACGGGCTGGACGCGCTGGAACTCGGCGACGAGGCCATCGTCGACGTCGCCGAGTTCACCCTGGAGGGGCGGGCCATGCGGACCGTCCGGCAGGCCTGCAACCGGGTGAGACGGGCCGGGTACACCGTGCGCGTCCGCCGGCACGAGGACATCCCGGCCGACGAGATGGCGTCCCTCGTGCGACGTGCCGACGACTGGCGGGACGGGGCCACCGAGCGCGGGTTCAGCATGGCGCTGGGGCGGCTCGGGGACCCGCGGGACGGGCGCTGCGTGATGCTGGAGTGCGCCGACGCCGGGGGCGAGTTGCGGGCGCTGCTGTCGTTCGTGCCGTGGGGACCGCACGGGCTGTCCCTCGACCTGATGCGCCGGGACCGCGACTGCGACAACGGGCTGATCGAGTTCATGGTCATCGAGCTGCTCCGGCTGGCCCGACAGACCTTGGAGGCCCGGCGGGCCCCGGAGGCCGGGGACGCCCGGGAGGCCCGGACGGCGCCCGCGGACGGGGCGGCCGGTGAGAGCTGGGCGGCCGGCGGGATCCGGGTCACGCAGGTCTCGCTGAACTTCGCCGTGTTCCGGTCCGTGTTCGAGCGGGGCGCGCGGCTCGGCGCCGGGCCGGTGCTGAGGCTGTGGCGGTCGCTGCTCGGCTTCTTCTCGCGCTGGTGGCAGATCGAGTCGCTGTACCGCGCCAACGCCAAGTACCGGCCCATCTGGGAGCCGCGGTTCCTGCTCTTCGAGAAGAGCGCCGACCTGCCCCGGATCGGCATCGCGGCGGCGCGGGCGGAGGGGTTCCTGGAGGCGCCGGGGCTGCCGAAGTGGCTGCACCGCAGGCGCCTGGAGACCCGCCGGTGAGGCGGATCGTCCGCTGGGCCCGGGCCGAGTGGGGGCCGCTGTACGCGGCCGTGCGCGAGCCGCTGGCGGCCCGGCGGTGGCGGGCCGCGCCGATGACCCTGGGCGCGGTGTGCCTGACGTCCGCGACCCAGGCCGTGCAGAACCAGTCGTGGGGCTACCAGCCGGTCCAGGACCTCGGGGCGGTGCGGGCCGAGGACCCGTTGGCGCTCGCCCTGCTGCGGACCCCGCTGTCGCTGTTCGTCCCCGCGCTGGACCTGCCGGTATGGGGCGCCCTCGCACAGATCCTGCTGGTGTTCGGGATCGCGGAGCTGTGTCTGGGCTGGTGGCGGACCCTCGTCATCGCCTACGCCGCCACCCTCGCCGGGACCCTGTACGCGCGCGTGGGCATCGCCCTCGGCCCGCACGGCCCGCTCGGGCTGCCCGTTTCGGACGCCCTGGTGGTGGACACCGGCCCGTCGGCGGCCGTGGTCGGCCTCGCGGTGTTCCTGGGCTGGCGCCACCGCGCGTACGCGACGGCGGCCGCGGTGATCGTCGCGATGGCCGTCGAAGTGGCGCTGAAGGGCAACCTGGCGGGCAAGGAGCATCTGGCGGCGATCGCGGCGGTCCTGGCGCTGTGCGGGGCCGCGCAGGCGCGCCGACGTCAGCGCCGCTCGGCGGAGGCGGTGAGTTCCGCGTCCGTCTTGCCGCCCAGCCAGTCCCCCACCAGTCGGCGCGGACGGGCCCAGCGCCGGTCGTGACGGTAGGCGCGCAGCGTCGCCCTCGCCCGCGCGCGGGGGCGCCGCCGATAGAACCGGCGAGCCCAGGGCGAGCCCGGGCGGGCCAGCCGGACGAGGCCGATCAGGCCCACGAAGGGCACGAAGACGCTGAAGACGGCCGTCATGACCTTGCCCTTGGTCAGCACGGCCAGCGAGAAGAGCAAGTTGAGGGCGACGGTCGCGAGGACGCTCCCGCGGTCCTGCAGCTCCTCCTGGCTCATGTCGTTGACCCCGAAGGGCGCGAAGCCCACCAGCAGCAGTCCGCCCAGCGCCGCCGTCAGGACCACGGCCTCCACGCTCTTGCGGCCCGCCTCCGTCCAGTACACGTCGTCCAGGTGCAGGATCAGCGCGAACTCGTCGAGGACGAGGCCCGTCCCGATGCCGAAGACCACCGCGCAGGCGCCCGAACCGAAGCCGTGCCGTCCGCTGGCCACCGCGCCGAAGCCGCCCGCGACGGTCAGGACGATGCCCGGCACCACATGGTGGATGTGCACGCCGCCGGAGCTGATGTTGCCGAAGGGGCCCTTGCCGGCCCGGATCAGCCGGGTGATGACCCGGGTGATCAGGAAGGTGAGCACGAACGCGGCCAGCGCGAGCAGCAGGGGGAGCTTGCCCGGTTCGACGACGTTGCGGTGCAGCCAGTGGCCCATGCCGCCAGTCTCACGGGCCACGGGGCGGGCTGCCTCGCGGGTGGGGCGTCCGGGCTACTCTGCCGCCGTGTCCACGACCTCGCCCTTCGACGGCCTCCGCTTCGCCTTCGGCACCCTGACGGCGCTCCCGGTCAGGGTGTCCCGCTGGGACCGTGCCGCCGCGCGCGGGGGCATGCTGAGCGCGCCCCTGGTCGGTCTGGTGGTCGGCGGCTGCGCGGCCGGACTCGGGCTGCTGCTGCTCGGGACGGGCGCGAGCCCGCTGCTCGCCGCCGTCGCCTCCGCCGCCGTGCCCGCCGTCCTCACCCGCGGGCTGCACCTGGACGGGCTGGCCGACACCGCGGACGGCCTGGGCAGCGGAAAGCCCGCCGAGGACGCGCTGCGGATCATGAAGCAGTCGGACATCGGCCCCTTCGGCGTGCTCACGCTCGTTCTCGTGCTGCTGGCGCAGGTGGCCGCGCTGACGCAGCTCTACGACAGCTCATGGGCGCTGGGCGCGCTGGCCGCCGTGGTCTCCGCCGTAGCCGCTCGTCTCGCGCTGACCCTGGCCGCCCGCGACGGGGTGCCGCCCGCTCGGCCCGAGGGGCTGGGCGCGGCGGTGGCGGGGGTGGTCCCGGTGCGCGGGGCGGTCCTGGCCGCCGGGGTCGTCACGCTGGCCGCGGCGGGCGCGGGAGCGTGGTGGGGGCCGTACGGGAGCGGCGTCGTCGTCCTGATCGGATCGGGGACGGGCGGGGCGGGGGCCGCGGGGGCCTCCTTCGAGCCGTACGACGCCGTGGGGCCGGTGCTGGCGGTCCTCGCCGCCCTCGTCGCCGCCGAACTCCTCCTGCGGCACTGCACGCGCCGGTTCGGCGGGGTCACCGGGGACGTCTTCGGCGGCCTGGCGGAGACGGCGGCGACGACCGCCCTGATCGTGCTCTGCCTGGGCCGTTAGGCCGCCGCCCGGTCCCTGTCCCGGGTTCGCGGAAGGGGCCCTGACCGCTCGTCAGCAGGCCTCGCGCCAGGCTCCCAGTTCGTACTTCTTCAGCAGCGAACTCAGCTTCAGACGACGGGAGTCGGCGCAGAAGGCGCTCGTGGGCAGTTCGTACTCCACGTGGAACACGGCCTTGCCCGCCTCGACGAAGGGGGTCAGGTCCGCGCATTCGCCGTACTGGGCGCACTGTTCGTTCACCGCGAAGTCGAAGTCGCCGACGAGAGCGGGGATCTGGTCGAGGTCGTTCTTGAGGCCGACGGACATGCCGCGTTCATGGGCGAGCCGGGCGACGAGGCGGTTGTAGCGCAGTTGGTCGGCGGCCCCGATCGGGAAGCCCGTGGTGTTCCGGTAGCCGTCCATGTTGTCCGGCTCGACGGCGTCGAAGCCCTTGTCGCGGCACATGTCGAGGCGTGCCGCCAGCAGCGGTTCCAGGACGTCCGTCCTGCGGATGTCGAGCCAGCGCTCGCCCTTCCAGCCGTTTCCCTCGCCGATCACCGACGCGGGGAACTTCTTCGCGTCGGGCCGCCAGTCCTCCCAGGCGCCGGTGGAGAGGTAGCAGACGACCCGGCGGCCGTCGTCGTGCAGGCCGGCCACCGTGGCCGCGTCGTGGTCGAAGCCGTCGATGTCGTAGACCGGCACGTCGACGGAGGTGTCCAGCCGGCCGCTGAGCTGCCACTGCCAGCCGACGCCGGGGGCCGGCCGCCACCACGTACCGGCCGTTGCGGTCGCGCCGTTGCGGGGTCCGTCGTCGTCGCGGGGTCCGTCGTCCGGGGCGGCGGAGCAGCCCGCGAGCAGCAGGGCGACAAGGGGCAGCAGGGCGGTCGGGTGTCTCACCGGGCAGGGCTCCAGGGTGTGCGGCGACGTACCCGGACGATGATCGCCCATGCCCGCGCCGAAGGGTGCGGCGGCCGTTCGCCGGCGGTCCGGCGACGCCGTCCGCCCGGAATGGGACGGGAACGGCGACTACACGCCGTTTCGCGGAGTGCTCGGACCGAGGAGTGGCCATGACCGCGCCGCCGGGTGAACACTCGCGTGCGTGAGCGAACGCACCCGCACGCGTACGCTCGTTCCGGGTTCGCTCCGCCGGTCCGCCGCGCCGGTGAGGCAGACCCCGGATGCGACTGCGCCCAGGACCCGGATCTAGGGTCGGCCCTGGGCCCGGTCGACCCACACACTCCGGCCACAGCAACTCCACATCGGAAGCGAGATTTCACCACCGTGACTGCTCTCACTCTCAGCACCGCCGCGGCGCCCGGCCTGCGGGCCGACGCGATCGTGATCGGTGTCGCCAAGGGCGCAAAGGGCCCGATCGTCGCCCCAGGCGCCGAAGCCGTCGACAAGGCGTTCGACGGCCGGCTCGCCGGCGTTCTGGAGACCCTCGGGGCTTCGGGCGCCGAGGGCGAGGTGACGAAGCTGCCCGCCCCGGCCGGCTTCAAGACGCCTCTCGTGCTCGCGGTGGGGCTCGGCTCCGAGCCCGAGAAGGACGCCGCCTTCGACGCCGAGGCGCTGCGCAGGGCGGCCGGCTCGGCCGCCCGCACCCTCACCGGCGCCAAGAAGGCCGCCTTCGCCCTGCCGGTGACCGACGCCGCCGACGCCGGCGCGATCGGTGAGGGCGTGGTGCTCGGCGCGTACTCCTTCGACGCCTACAAGCAGACCGCGCGCGCGAACGGCGACGCCAAGGCCAAGAACGACAAGGCGCCGCTCGCCGAGGCCGTCCTCCTCGGCGGGAAGCCGCGCGACGCCGCCCACAAGGCGGCGCTCGCCCGCGCCGCCGCCGTGGGCGAGGAGCTCAACCGCGCCCGCGACCTGATCAACATGCCGCCGAACGACCTCGACCCCGAGGCGTTCGCCGCTCTCGCCCAGACGGCGGCCAAGGAGCACGGCATCAAGATCCAGATCCTCGACGAGAAGGCTCTCGTCAAGGGCGGCTACGGCGGCATCCTCGGCGTCGGCGCCGGTTCCGCCTCGGCCCCGCGCCTGGTGAAGCTGTCGTACACCTCCTCGAAGGCGAAGAAGCACCTCGCCTTCGTCGGCAAGGGCATCACGTACGACTCGGGCGGCATCTCGCTGAAGCCCGCCGGGCACAACGAGACGATGAAGTGCGACATGAGCGGGGCGGCGGCGGTCTTCGCCGCGGTCGTCGCGGCCGCGCGGCTCGGCCTGGAGGTGAACGTCACCGGATGGCTGGCGCTCGCCGAGAACATGCCGTCCGGCTCCGCCACCCGCCCCGGCGACGTGCTGCGCATGTACAGCGGCAAGACCGTCGAGGTCCTCAACACCGACGCCGAGGGCCGGCTGGTCCTCGCGGACGCGCTGTGGGCGGCCTCCGCGGAGAAGCCGGACGCGATCGTCGACGTCGCGACCCTGACCGGCGCGATGATGCTGGCGCTGGGCAGCCGCACCTTCGGGATCATGGCCAACGACGACGCGTTCCGCTCGGCGGTGCACGAGGCCGCCGAGGAGGTCGGCGAGCCGGCGTGGCCCATGCCCCTTCCGGAACACCTGCGCAAGGGCATGGACTCCACCGTCGCGGACATCGCCAACATGGGTGAGCGGATGGGCGGCGGCCTGGTCGCCGGTCTCTTCCTGCGCGAGTTCGTGGGCGAGGGGATCACCTGGGCGCACCTGGACATCGCCGGGCCCGCGTTCAACGAGGGCGGGGCCTTCGGGTACACCCCGAAGGGCGGCACCGGCACCGCGGTGCGGACGCTGGTGCGGCTGGCCGAGCTGACCGCCGCCGGCGACCTGGGCTAACCCCCCGGGGAAGGGGGGACTGTGCGCCTGGTCACTCGGGTCCGTACGTCGCGTGACGGGTACGGGCCGAATGTGGCCGGTCGCGCGGTCCCCCGCGCCCCTGGCCGGGCCGACCCCCATGTCACAAGTGAGCGTGGGGTGTCTCACACCCCGGCCCCGCGTCTCGTTCGTCTCCCGCAAGTGCGAAGATGGGCCTCGGCAGGACAGGGCCCCCACCACAGGGCCGAAGAAAGAGCGGCCGGACACCAGCCGCCGGCGGTCAGCGACGACCGGCGCACGGCGCACATGCATGGAGGACGTGACGTGGCGAACGACGCCAGCACCGTTTTCGACCTAGTGATCCTCGGCGGTGGTAGTGGCGGGTACGCCGCGGCCCTGCGCGGGGCGCAGCTGGGCCTGGACGTCGCCCTGATCGAGAAGGACAAGGTCGGCGGCACCTGCCTGCACCGGGGTTGCATCCCCACCAAGGCCCTGCTGCACGCGGGCGAGATCGCCGACCAGGCCCGCGAGAGCGAGCAGTTCGGCGTGAAGGCGACCTTCGAGGGCATCGACGTCCCCGGCGTCCACAAGTACAAGGACGGCGTCGTCTCGGGCCTGTACAAGGGTCTTCAGGGGCTGATCGCCTCCCGCAAGGTGACCTACATCGAGGGTGAGGGCCGGCTGTCCTCCCCCACCTCCGTCGACGTGAACGGGCAGCGGGTCCAGGGCCGCCACGTGCTGCTGGCGACCGGCTCCGTGCCGAAGTCGCTGCCGGGCCTGGAGATCGACGGCGACCGGATCATCTCCTCGGACCACGCCCTCGTCCTGGACCGCGTGCCGAAGTCCGCGATCATCCTGGGCGGCGGCGTCATCGGCGTCGAGTTCGCCTCGGCGTGGAAGTCCTTCGGCGCCGAGGTGACGGTCGTCGAGGGCCTCAAGCACCTCGTCCCGGTCGAGGACGAGAACTCCTCCAAGCTCCTCGAGCGCGCGTTCCGCAAGCGTGGCATCAAGTTCAACCTGGGCACCTTCTTCTCGAAGGCCGAGTACACCGCCGACGGCGTCAAGGTGATCCTGGCCGACGGCAAGGAGTTCGAGGCCGAGGTCCTGCTGGTCGCGGTCGGCCGCGGGCCCGTCTCCGCCGGTCTGGGCTACGAGGAGCAGGGCGTCGCCATGGACCGCGGCTACGTCCTGGTCGACGAGTACATGCGCACCAACGTCCCGACGATCTCCGCGGTCGGCGACCTGGTCCCGACGCTCCAGCTCGCGCACGTCGGCTTCGCCGAGGGCATGCTGGTGGCGGAGCGTCTGGCCGGTCTGAAGACCGTGCCGATCGACTACGACGGCGTCCCCCGGGTGACGTACTGCCACCCCGAGGTCGCCTCCGTGGGCATCACCGAGGCGAAGGCCAAGGAGATCTACGGCGCGGACAAGGTCGTCGCTCTGAAGTACAGCCTCGCGGGCAACGGCAAGAGCAAGATCCTCAACACCTCGGGCGAGATCAAGCTCGTCCAGGTGAAGGACGGCGCGGTGGTCGGCGTCCACATGGTCGGCGACCGCATGGGCGAGCAGGTCGGCGAAGCCCAGCTGATCTACAACTGGGAGGCGCTGCCCGCCGAGGTCGCGCAGCTGGTCCACGCCCACCCGACGCAGAACGAAGCGCTCGGCGAGGCCCACCTGGCCCTGGCGGGCAAGCCGCTGCACGCTCACGACTGACCCTCGGTCGAGACACGTCGAAGCGACGACACAGACTTCCGCAACTCGTAAGGAGCAACCGAAACCATGGCGGTTTCCGTAACCCTTCCGGCGCTCGGCGAGAGCGTCACCGAGGGCACCGTCACCCGCTGGCTGAAGGCCGAGGGTGAGCGCGTCGAGGCCGACGAGCCCCTGCTCGAGGTGTCGACCGACAAGGTCGACACCGAGATCCCCTCCCCCGCGTCCGGCGTCCTGGCGTCCATCAAGGTCGCCGAGGACGAGACGGTCGAGGTCGGCGCCGAGCTGGCCGTGATCGACGACGGCACCGGAGCCCCGGCCGCCGCCCCGGCCCCGGCCGCCGAGGAGGTCGCTCCGCCGGCCCCCGAGCCGGCCCCGGCCGCCCAGCCCTCCACCGAGCAGGCGGCTCCGGCCCCGGCTCCCACCCCCGAGGCCGCCGCCGGCGGCGGTTCCGCCGAGGGCACGGACGTCGTCCTGCCCGCGCTCGGCGAGTCCGTCACCGAGGGCACCGTCACCCGCTGGCTGAAGTCGGTCGGCGACTCGGTCGAGGCCGACGAGCCGCTGCTCGAGGTCTCCACCGACAAGGTCGACACCGAGATCCCGGCGCCCACCTCCGGTGTGCTGCTGGAGATCACCGTCGGCGAGGACGAGACCGCCGAGGTCGGCGCCAAGCTGGCCGTCATCGGCGCCCCGGGCGCGGCTCCGGCCGCTGCTCCGGCTCCCGCAGCCCCGGCCCCGGCCCCGGCCGCCGAGGCTCCGGC
>NZ_MJAJ01000030.1 GCF_001746365.1 Streptomyces sp. LUP30 | reverse complement strand
TGAGCGCGAACGCCCGGTCCGTCAGCCGCGGCGGCGGGCGAGTGCCACCGCTCCCCCGCCCGCGAGCAGCAGCGCCAGCGCGCCGCCCGCCACGTACGGGGTGTGGGAGCCGCCGCCGGTCTGCGCCAGGTCCGCCTCGGCGGGGGCGCCCTGGGCCTTGACGTCGGAGGCCGGGGTGGCCGGGGCCGCGGTGGTCGGCCCCTTCGTCCGACCCGCCCCCTGGCTCTCCCCTCGCCCCTGTTCCTGCCCTTGCCCCTTTTCCTGCCCCTGTTCCTGTTCCTGCCCCTGTGCCTGTTCCTGCCCCTGTGCCTGTTCCTGCCCCTGCTCCGGTTCGTGGGCCGGGGGCGTCTCGCAGGTCGACTCGGCCAGGGTCAGGGTGCCGGTGACCTCGGCGACGTTCAGGTGCAAGGGGTTGACGGAAACGGTGAGCTCGAGGGCGGTGGCGGCGGCCTTGCGGGAGGTCGTCTCGCGCTGGGACAGGTCCAGGCGGACTTCGCCCACCCCCGGCACCTTCACATGGGTGGCGCCGCCCGTGCTGATCGACACCTTCTTGCCCAGGACCGTCACCGAGCCGAGCAGCTGGGACGCGGCGACCGGAGCCCGGCCCGCCTCGCAGGTGGCCTTCGAGGTGACCGTGCCGAGCTCGACGAGGGAGAGCAGCGGAAGGCCGGGGACGTGCAGCCGGGCGTGCACGAGGCGGGTTGACGCCTCGGCCTTCTCGTCGTCCGCCGTCGCCTTCGCCTCGGCGACGTCGGCGCGCAGGACGCTGAAGGACCTTCCGCCGGCCACGCCGTCCAGCTCGGCCGTGAGCGCCGTCCTCTCGGCGCTCCTCGGGGCGTGCACCTCGTCGAGGGAGACGGCGAGCGGGACGTGGACCGTCCTGTCGAGCAGGGCCACGTCGAGGCCGGTGCGCAGGACGGACGCGCTCGCGCGGCCCTGACCGCCCCGCGCGTGGGCGGTGTCGGCGCCGGCCAGGGCCGCGGGACCTGCGGCCAGGGCCGTGGCCGTCGCGACGGCGGCGACGCGACGGACGCGTGCGGGCATGCGGAAGGTGTTGCCGTTCAAGGGTGGGACCCCCAGAAGAGACGCTTCGGGACCCCGCAAGAATTACGTACGAAGGGTGAACGGTCAGCGGGCCGAAGCGAGTTCACTCCAACGTGGACTTTCCGCGCACGTCTTCGAATCGAACGGCACGTACGTTCCCCCCGGCCGCCCGCGCCCACCGCCGCACCCCGGCGCACGCCGCCGCCGCGCGCCTCCCGCGCGCCCCGCTCTCAGCCCACCACCCTTCCGTTCAGCACCACCCTGCGCGGCGCCGCCAGCACCCTGACGTCCACGCGCGGGTCCGTCTCGTAGACCACCAGGTCCGCCGGGGCTCCCTCGGTCAGACCCGGGCGCCCGAGCCACGCGCGTGCGCCCCAGCTCGCCGCCGAGAGCGCCGTCAGCGCCGGGATGCCCGCCGTCACCAGCTCCGCGACCTCCGCGGCCACCAGACCGTGCGGCAGCGCGCCGCCGGCGTCCGTGCCGACGAAGACGGCGATGCCGGCGTCGTGGGCGTTGCGCACGGTGTCGTAACGGCGTTCGTGGAGCCGGCGCATATGGGCGGCCCAGCGCGGGAACCTCGCCTCGCCGCCGGCCGCGAGGCCCGGGAACGTCGCGATGTTCACCAGGGTCGGGACGATCGCCACACCACGTTCGGCGAACAGCGGGATCAGGTCCTCGGTGAGCCCCGTCGCGTGCTCGATGCAGTCGATGCCCGACTCGACCAGGTCGCGCAGCGAGTTCTCGGCGAAGCAGTGGGCGGTGACCCGCGCGCCCAGCCGGTGGGCCTCGGCGATGGCCGCCCCGGCCGCCTCCCGCGGCCAGCTGGGGGCCAGGTCACCCAGCTCGCGGTCGATCCAGTCGCCCACCAGCTTGACCCAGCCGTCGCCGCGCCGGGCCTCCCGGGCGACGTACGCGACCAGGTCCTCGGGCTCGATCTCGTGCGCGTAGCCGCGGAGGTAGCGGCGGGTGCGGGCGATGTGCCGGCCCGCCCTGACGATCTTCGGGAGGTCCTCGCGGCCGTCGACCCACCGGGTGTCCGAGGGCGAGCCGGCGTCCCTCAGCAGCAGGGCCCCGGCGTCGCGGTCGGTCAGCGCCTGCTTCTCCGCGACGTCCGCCTCGACCGGGCCGTGCGGGCCCAGGCCCACATGGCAGTGGGCGTCGACGAGACCGGGCAGCGCCCAGCCCTCGACGCCCCGTACGTCGCGGACGCCGACGGGCCGGTCGTAGGAGATCCGGCCGTCGACGACCCACAGCTCGTCGCGGACGTCGTCGGGTCCGGTCAGGACCCGGCCCTTCACATGCAGCACCGGGTGATCGCTCATGCCCGGCACCTTAGTGAGCTACCGGTCGGAGCCGCCCACCTGGTCGGACCTCTCCTCCTCCACCTCGGCCATCGCGGGGTCGAGAAGGCGGGAGAGGAAGTGACGGGTGCGCTCATGAGCGGGGGAGCCGATGACCTGGGCGGGTGCGCCGTCCTCGACGATCACGCCGCCGTCCATGAAGACGACCCGGTCGGCGACCTCACGCGCGAAGGTCATCTCGTGGGTGACGACCATCATCGTCATGCCCTCGTGCGCCAGCATGCGCATGACGGCCAGGACGTCCCCCACCAGCTCCGGGTCGAGCGCCGACGTGGGCTCGTCGAAGAGCATCACCTCGGGGCCCATGGCGAGGGCGCGGGCGATGGCGACGCGCTGCTGCTGGCCGCCGGAGAGCGAGGCGGGGTAGGCGGTCGCCTTGTCCGACAGGCCGACGCGCTCCAGGTTCTCGGCGGCCACCTTCGCCGCCTCCGCCTTGCCGCGGCGCAGCACCCGGCGCTGCGGCAGCGTGAGGTTGTCGGTCACGGACAGGTGCGGGAAGAGGTTGAACTGCTGGAAGACCATGCCGATACGACGTCGTACGGCGTCGATGTCGACGTCGGGGTCGGTCAGTTCCGTGCCGCCCACGAAGACCTGGCCCCCGGACGGCTCCTCCAGCAGGTTCACGCACCGCAGCAGCGTCGACTTGCCGGAGCCGGACGGCCCGATCACACAGACGACCTCGCCGCGGCCGACCTCCAGGTCGATCCCCCGCAGCACCTCGTTGTCGCCGAACGACTTGTGCAGCGCACGCACTTCGATCTCGGGTCGGCTCATTTCACGGCCTCCTGGGCCTTGGCCTCCATGCGGCGCACGACGAAGCCGAGCGGGACGGTCACCAGCAGGTAGCACAGGCCGGCGACCAGGATCGGCGTGGAGTTGGCGGTCGTGCTGGCCAGGTCCCGGCCGTACTTGGACAGTTCGCGCTCCTCCAGTGTCACGCCGAGCAGCAGGACCAGGGAGGAGTCCTTGAAGAGCATGATCAGCTCGTTGGTGAGCGGCGGAAGGATGATCCGGAAGGCCTGCGGGATGACGACCGAGACCATCGCGCGCGCGGGCGAGAAGCCGAGCGAGCGGGCGGCCTCCGTCTGCCCCTTGGGCACGGCCTGGATGCCCGCCCGGAACGTCTCCGCCATGTACGCGGCGCCGATCAGACCGAGCCCGAGGGCCGCCTTGCCGTAGGTGCCGCCGACGATCTCCGTGCCGGGGAAGGCGAGCGGCACCGCCACGCCGATGAAGACGAAGATCAGCAGGGCGGGCAGACCGCGGAAGATCTCGATGTAGACGCCGGCCAGCCAGCGGTACGGACCCACCGAGGACAGCCGCATGAGTGCGATGACCAGACCGAGCAGCAGGCCCAGCACGAACCCGGACACCGTGTACAGCACGGTGTTCTTCAGGGCCAGCGTGATGACGTCCGGGAACATCTGCCGGGCGATGTCCCACTGGGCGAACTGGTTCTTCAGCCGTCCCCAGTCGGCCGAGACCGCGAAGACGATCACGGCGGCGACGAAGACGACGTACTGCGCACCCCGCGAGAGGCTGCGCTTCTGCCGCCGGGTCAGGCCCTTCTTCTTCGGCTGGACGGGTGCGTCGGTGTCCGCCATGGGGTCAGGACGCCGAGACGGAGGGCGACGGGGAGGCGGCCGACGCGTCGTACGGGCCGATCCACTTCTCGTACAGCTTCTTGTACGTGCCGTCGGCCTTGGCGTCCGCGAGCGCCTTGTTGATCGCGGCGACCAGCTTGGCGTTGCCCTTCTTCACCGTGAAGCCGTACTGCTCGCCGGTGTTGAGGTTGTCGACGACCTTGAAGGCGCCGGCGTTCGCCTTGTCCTTGAGCCAGCCCTGGACGACCGGGTAATCGATGATGACGGCCTTGACCTGGCCGGTGCGCAGGCCGTTGAGGACGGCGTCGGAGGACTCGAAGGAGACCGGGTCGAAGCCCTGCTTCTTGGCGTAGTCCTCGCCGGTGGTCTGCGCCTGGGCGCCGAGCTTGACGCCCTTGGACTTCACGTCGGCGAGCGAGGTGACGCCGGCGCCCTTGTCGACCAGGACGGCCTGGGTGGCGTCGAAGTACGGGTCGGAGAAGTCGACGTTCTTCTTGCGCTCGTCGGTGATGGTCATGCCGGCCGCGGCCAGGTCGCACTGGCCGGAGTTGAGGAAGGCGCCGGTCTTGAAGTTCTCGAACGGCGTGTCGGTGATCACCTGCTTCACGCCCAGGTTCTTGGCGACGAGGTCGATCAGGGACACGTCGAAGCCCTGCACCTTGCCGTCGATCTCCGACTGGAACGGCGGGTACGGCAGGTGCGTGCAGGTGGTGAGCTGGCCCGCCTTGACGAGCTCGACCCCGCCGGCGGCGGTCCTGGAGCCGCTGCCTCCGTCGTCGGTGGAGGTGCAGGCGGCCACGAGCATCAGCCCGGCCGTCGCGGTGGTGGCGGCCAGGATGCGGATCCGGCGCCCGGGGAGGGTGTTCACGGCGGGCCTTCCTGTAAGGGAGCTATGGGTTCCGATTATAAGGAGAAGTTTGGGTGTCTCAAACCAAACCGATGGCAACAGAGTCGTTCGACCTAAGAAGTCAGCAGTGGGGGAGGCTCGGCAGGCGCCGGTTACCCTCGTCACCTCTACCCCGTGAGTGAAGAGAGCACCCTCGTGACCCACCCGTTCCTGGACCTCGCCCCGCTGAGCGCCGCGCACTTCGCCTCGATCGAGGACCGGGTGGCGCGGCTGCTGGACACCCGGCAGGACGTCGTGATCATGCAGGGCGAGGCACTGCTGCCGCTGGAGGGCGCGATCCGCGCCGCGGCAGGTCCGGGCACGACCGCGCTCAACGTGATCACCGGCCCCTACGGGCAGACCTTCGGCGACTGGCTGCGGGACTGCGGCGCGACCGTGATCGACCTGGCGGTGCCCTTCCACACGGCGGTCACGGCGGAGCAGATCCGCGCGGCCCTCGCCGAGCACCCGGAGATCGACTTCGTGTCGCTGGTGCACGCGGAGGCCGCCACCGGCAACACCAACCCGGTCGCGGAGATCGGTGAGGCGGTGCGGGCGCACGGCGCGCTGTTCTACCTGGACGCGGTCGCCTCGGTCGGCGCCGAGCCGGTGCTGCCGGACGCCTGGGGCGTGGACCTGTGCGTGATCGGCGCGCAGAAGGCGATGGGCGGGCCCGCGGGCGTGTCGGCGGTGTCGGTGAGCGAGCGGGCGTGGGCGCGGATGGCGGCCAACCCGCGGGCGCCCCGGCGCTCGTATCTGTCGCTGCTGGACTGGAAGGAGCGATGGGTCGACGGCGGTCGCAGGACGCTGCTGCACGCGCCGGCGCAGCTGGAGATGCTGGCGCTGGAGGCGTGCGTCGAGCGGATCGAGGCGGAGGGGCCGGCGACCGTGATGGCCCGGCACGCGTGCGCCGCGGCCGCGACGCGTGCGGGCGCGGTGGCGCTGGGCGGCGGGCTGGAGCCGTATGTGCGCGACGCGGCGGACGCGGCGCCGGTCGCCACGACGCTGCGGACGCCCCCGGGGGTCGTGGCGTCGGAGCTGGTGGCGCGGGCCCTGGCGAGCGACGCGACTCTGCCGCTGGCGGCGGGCGGCGGCGCGCTGGCCAAGGAGATGATCAGGGTCAACCACTACGGGGCCGACGCGACCGTGGGGGCGGTGCAGGGCTGCCTGGCCGCGCTGGGGGCCGCGCTGACGGAGCACGGGCTGAGCGTGGACCTCGAAAGCGCCCGGCGGAGCGTGGAGGACGCCTGGCGCCAGAAGCGCTGACACCGGGACTGCGGGGCCGTGAGACCGCGGGGCCGTGAGGCCCCTGAGGCCGCGGGGTCCCTGAGGCCGCGGGGTCCCTGAGGCCGCTGGGCCCCGAGGCCTCAGGGGCCCTGAAGCCCTGCTGGACGACGTGGGGCGGGGCGGCCTCGCCCGTGCGGCGGGGCGCGGTCGGGGCGCGTCGCTCCCCTCGGCTCCAGCCGCCCCTCCGGCCCCACCCGCCCGGCAGTCCCTCCGGCTCCAGCCGCCCCTCCGGCCCCACCCGCCCGGCAGTCCCTGCGGGGAAGCGGGCCCGGGTGTCGGTGCCCGATGCGATGCTGCCGGGATGACCGATGACACTCCACTGACGCTTCCCGACGGCCGGCCCGTCCCCCTGATGACCGGCGCCGAGCTCCCCGTCCTGGAGAGCTGGCTCGCCTTCCACCGCGCGACCCTGGAACTGAAGTGCGCGGGTCTGGACGACCGGCAGGTGCGCCGGCCGTCGGCGGAGCCGTCCGGGCTGACCCTGCTCGGCCTCGTCCAGCATCTGGCCGAGGTCGAGCGGAACTGGTTCCAGCGGGCCTTCGCCGGGCTCGACGTGCCGCCGCTCTTCGAGGAGGAGACCGGTTACGCCCTGGACCCCGGGCGGGGCCTCGACGAGGCGCTGGCCGTGTGGCGGCGGGAGGTGGCGCGCGGGCGCGAGCTGATCGCCGGGTGCGCGCCCGAGGACACCGGCCGCATCCCGGACGGCCCGATGGCGGGACTGGAGGTCAGCCTGCGCTGGGTGCTCGTCCATCTGATCGAGGAGTACGCCCGGCACAACGGGCACGCCGACATTCTCCGGGAGCGCATCGACGGAATGACCGGAGTATGAATTACGGGTGATTTCCGAATTCCCTTCGGATCACCTTCCGGTTTCTCTTCGCTTTAACAATCCTTCTTTACCAGGCTTCCCCGACCCTTTTGAGCGGATGGCGTCCCCGAGCTCTTCTGCCCGGATTTCCCGGACCTAAACGCGGGGATTTCCCGGCGGGTCACAGTCACGTGATGCATTGCACAAGCGGGGCGTTATGCCCTCTTTGCGCGGTACAAAAGCGGATGAAACGGCCAGGAGCCCCAGCGGCATCACGGAATCACCACGGCCTCTCCATGCGTTTTTGAATTTCGCTGGGTAAGTTCGACCGGCATGACCGCCACACAAGCAGACCTGCGTATCGACCGTCCGTCGGTGGCGGACGGAGCCTCGCTATGGCGTATCGCCAAGGAATCCCGGACCCTCGACCTGAACTCCTCCTACAGCTATCTCCTGTGGTGCCGTGACTTCGCCGCCACCTCGGCGGTGGCGCGGGCGGAGGACGGCGAGCCGGTCGGGTTCGTCACCGGGTACGTCCGGCCGGAGGACCCGCGCACCCTGCTGGTGTGGCAGGTCGCGGTCGACTCCGCGTACCGCGGTCGAGGCCTCGCCGCCGCGTTGCTGGACGGGCTGACCGCGCGGCTCGCCGCCGAGCGCCCGCTCACCGCCGTCGAGACCACGATCACACCGGGCAACACCGCCTCCGAGCGGCTGTTCACCTCGTACGCCGAGCGGCACGGGGCCGCCGTCACCCGCGAGGTGCTGTTCGACACCGGGCTGTTCCCCGACGGCCCGCACGACCCCGAGGTGCTGTACCGCATCGGCCCGCTCGCCTTCTGAACCTCCCGCGGCCCCGGCCCGCCCTCCCCCCCGACCCCCACACCCAGGAGCTTTTCGTCGTGACCATCACCCAGCCCGACCTCAGCGTGTTCGAGACCCTCGAGTCCGAGGTGCGCAGTTACTGCCGCAGCTGGCCCGCCGTCTTCGACCGTGCCCAGGGCAGTCTCATGTACGACGAGGACGGTCACCGCTACCTCGACTTCTTCGCCGGCGCCGGCTCTCTCAACTACGGGCACAACAACCCGGTGCTGAAACGGGCGCTGATCGACTACCTGATGCGCGACGGCGTCACGCACGGGCTCGACATGTCGACCGTCGCCAAGCGGACGTTCCTGCAGACCTTCCAGAACCTGGTGCTGCGCCCGCGCGACCTGCCCTACAAGGTCATGTTCCCGGGCCCGACCGGCACCAACGCCGTGGAGTCCGCGCTGAAGCTGGCCCGCAAGGTGAAGGGCCGCGAGGCCATCGTGTCGTTCACCAACGCGTTCCACGGCATGTCCCTCGGCTCGCTCGCGGTCACCGGCAACGCCTTCAAACGGGCCGGCGCCGGGGTCCCGCTGGTGCACGGCACGCCCATGCCGTTCGACAACTACTTCGACGGCCAGGTCCCGGACTTCCTGTGGTTCGAGCGGCTCCTGGAGGACCACGGGTCCGGTCTCAACAAGCCGGCGGCCGTCATCGTCGAGACCGTGCAGGGCGAGGGCGGCATCAACGCCGCCCGTCCTGAGTGGCTGCGGGCGCTCAAGGAGCTGTGCGAGCGGCAGGACATGCTGCTGATCGTGGACGACATCCAGATGGGGTGCGGACGCACCGGGGCCTTCTTCTCCTTCGAGGAGGCCGGCATCGTCCCGGACATCGTCACCGTGTCCAAGTCCATCAGCGGCTACGGACTGCCCATGTCGCTGTGCCTGTTCAAGCCGGAGCTGGACGTGTGGGAGCCGGGCGAGCACAACGGCACCTTCCGCGGCAACAACCCGGCGTTCGTCACCGCCACCGCGGCCCTGGAGACCTACTGGGCCGACGGGTCCGCGATGGAGAAGCAGACCCGCACGCGCGGCGAACAGGTCGAGCAGGGGCTGATCTCGATCACCGAGGAGAACCTCGCCGACGTCAAGGAGTACCGGGGCCGCGGCCTGGTGTGGGGCCTGGAGTTCCACGAGAAGGCGCGGGCCGGCCGGGTCGCGAAGCGGGCCTTCGAACTCGGCCTGCTGATCGAGACGTCGGGCCCCGAGAGCGAGGTCGTCAAACTGCTGCCGGCGCTGACCGTCTCCCCCGAGGAGCTGGACGAGGGCCTGAGCATCCTCGCCCGCGCCGTGCGCGAGACCCTCTGACACCCTCGTCACCCGTCCCCCACCCCCACGTCACCTATCTAGGAGGCATCGCACCACCGTGATCGTCCGTTCGTTCAAGGAGATCGAAGGCACCGACCGCCATGTGCGGGCGGCGTCCGGCACCTGGGAGAGCAAGCGCATCGTCCTGGCCCGGGAGCGGGTCGGATTCTCGCTGCACGAAACGATTCTGTACGCGGGCACCGAGACCTCGATGCACTACGCGAACCATGTCGAGGCCGTCGTCTGCGTGGCGGGCGAGGCCGAGCTGACCGACCACGAGACCGGGCTGGCGCACACCATCACGCCCGGAACCATGTACCTCCTCGACGGGCACGAGCGTCACACGCTGCGCGTCAAGGAGGACTTCCGCTGCCTCTGCGTGTTCAACCCGCCCGTGACCGGGCGGGAGGACCACGACGAGAACGGCGTCTACCCCCTGCTGACCGAGCCCGAGGAGGTGTGAGCATCGTGACCACCCTGACCGATCTCTACCCGACCCGTGGCACCACCGAGGTGTCCGTCCCCCGTCAGGACCCCGTCGTCTGGGGCTCCCCCGACACCCCCGGCCCGATCCGGGCCACCGACCTCCAGCGGTACGAGCGCGACGGTTTCCTGGCCATCGACCAGTTGATCGGCGACGACGAGGTCACCGTCTGCCGGCGGGAGCTGGAGAGGATCGTCGCGGACCCTGCGATCCGGGCGGACGAGCGGTCGATCGTCGAACCGCAGTCCAAGGAGATCCGGTCCGTCTTCGAGGTGCACAAGCTGAGCCCGGTGTTCGCCGCCCTGGTGCGCGACGAGCGGGTCGTCGGACGGGCCCGGCAGATCCTCGGCTCGGACGTCTACGTCCACCAGTCGCGGATCAACGTCAAGCCCGGCTTCGGGGCCGGCGGCTTCTACTGGCACTCCGACTTCGAGACCTGGCACGCCGAGGACGGTCTGCCGAACATGCGGACGGTGTCCGTCTCCATCGCGCTGACCGAGAACCTCGACACCAACGGCGGCCTGATGATCATGCCGGGCTCGCACCGGACGTTCCTCGGCTGCGCCGGCGCCACGCCGAAGGACAACTACAAGAAGTCGCTGCAGATGCAGGACGCGGGCACGCCCTCGGACGAGGCGCTCACCGCGATGGCCGGTGACTACGGCATCAAGCTGTTCACCGGCAAGGCCGGTTCGGCGACCTGGTTCGACTGCAACGCCATGCACGGGTCCGGCGACAACATCACGCCCTTCCCGCGCAGCAACGTGTTCATCGTGTTCAACAGCGTGGAGAACACGGCCGTGGAGCCGTTCGCCGCGCCGATCCGCCGCCCCGAGTTCATCGGCGCCCGGGACTTCACGCCGGTGATGTGAACGCCCGCGCGCGTCCCGCCGCAGGCCTCTTCGGGCCCGCCCCGTGGACGTCAGCCCGACAGGACGTCCAGCAGCCGGTCGACGTCGGCGGGCGTGTTGTACACATGGAAGGCGGCGCGCAGGTTGCCGGAGCGGTCGGAGACCTGGATGCCCGCGGCCGCCAACTCGCCCTGACGGGAGCCCAGTCCGGGCACGGAGACGATGGCGGAGCCGGGCGCGGGGAGGGGCTCTCGACCGAGGGCTGCGAGCCCGGCGCGGAAGCGGTCGGCGAGGGCGAGGTCGTGGGCGCCGATCGCCGCCACGCCGAGTTCCCCGACCAGTTCGAGGGAGCGGCGCAGCCCGGCATAGCTGAACAGGGCGGGCGTCAGGTCGAACCGCCGTGCGGAGCGGGCGAGTTCGGCCACCGGTCCGTAGCAGCTGTCCCAGGGCTTCTCGCCGGCGACCCATCCCGCGAGGATCGGCGACAGCCCGCCGAAGTCCTCCGGGACGACGAGGAAGGCCGCGCCGTGCGGGCCGAGCAGCCACTTGAAGGAGACGGCGGCGGAGAAGTCATGGGCGCCGGCGTCCGTCGGCAGCCAGCCCGCCGCCTGGGAGAAGTCGACATAGGTGCGGGCGCCGTGCGCCAGGGCGGCCTCACGCAGGGCGGGCAGGTCGGCGATCCGTCCGTCGGCGGACTGGGCGGCGCTGACGGCGACCAGGGCGGTGCCGGGGCGGACGGACTCGGCGATCCGCTCCAGCGGGACGGCGCGGACCTTGAGGTCGCCACGGACGTGGAACGGGTTGAGCACGGAGGTGAAGTCGTCCTCGGCGGTGAGCACCTCCGCGCCCGCGGGGAGCGAGGCGGCGATCAGGCCGGTGTGCGCGGCGACCGAGGCGCCGAGCGCGACCCGGGTGACCGGGACGCCGGCCAGCCGGGCGAACGCGGCCCGGCAGGCCTCCACGTCCTCGTGCAGCGGAGCCAGCGGCCTGCCCTCGGCCCGCAGCAGCGCGGCCTCGTGCAGGGCGGCGACGGTGCGGGCGGGCAGCAGGCCGTTGCTCGCGGTGTTCAGATAGGTGGTCTTCGGGGTGAACTCGGCCCGGACGAGGCTCTCGAAGGATTCCATGCCTTCCACTGTGGGCCTCGCGGAACCCCCCGTCCATTGCCGATTTTTGCGCGGTTTTCCTAAGCAGCGCTTATAGATCGGCCCTGACCTGGGGGTTCACCGCCCGGGTCACTGCTGAGGGACCGCGCACCCGTCCGGACCGCAGGCCTGCGCGCCGCCGTCGTCGATCAGCTTCAGCGGCGAGCGGTCGCCCCAGGCACGGGTCAGGGCCTGGGTGAAGACCTCGGCCGGCTGGGCGCCGGAGACGCCGTAGGCACGGTCGAGGACGAAGAAGGGCACCCCGTTCGCGCCGAGCTCGGCGGCCTCGCGCTCGTCGGCGCGGACCTCGTCGGCGTACGCGGTGGGGTCGGCGAGGACCGTACGGGCGGCGCCGGCGTCCAGTCCGGCCTCGGCCGCCAGCTCCACGAGGCGCTCCTCGCCCTCGGTGAACAGCGACCGCTCCTCGGCGAAGTTCGCCCGGTACAGGATCTGGATCAGCTCGTCCTGGCGGCCCTGCTCCTTGGCGAAGTGCAGCAGGCGGTGCATGTCGAAGGTGCTGCCGTGGTCACGGTCGCGGGTGCGGTAGTCGAGGCCCTCGGCGGCGGCCTGCGCGCCCAGGTTCTCCTCGCCGGCCTGCGCCTGGGCCTCGCTCATCCCGTACTTCTTCGCCAGCATCGCCAGCACGGGCTGGACGTCGTCCTTGGCGCGGCCCGGGTCCAGCTCGAAGGACCGGTGCACCACCTCGACCTGGTCGCGGTGCGGGAAGGCCTCGAGCGCCTTCTCGAAGCGGGCCTTGCCCACATAGCACCAGGGGCAGGCGATGTCGCTCCAGATCTCGACGCGCATGTCTCGGCTCTCTCCAGGTCGTACCGGTGACGCGGAGAATTCCTCCGCCCGGTGGATGAACCTTCAAACAGCTCGTTTCATTCCCCGGGCACCGAGTACCTCAGCCACAGGTGGTGGTCGCCCTCGGCGGGCGGGTCCCCCGGATCCGCGGACCAGCCCTGACGTGCGTAGAAAGCCTGGGCCCGCCGGTTGTCGACGTGCACGTCGAGCACGGCCGTGCGCCGGCCGTCGGCCCGCCACTGCTCGACGCAGGCCGCGTGCAGTGCCGCGCCGATCCCCGTCCGCCAGTGGTCGGGGTCGACGTGGAACTGGAACAGCTTGACCGTGTGCGCGGGCGCGCCCTCCGGCGTGCGGAAGGAGGCGAGGCCCACGATGCGCCCCCGCTCGACGACGCACAGCACCTGGCCGTCGGGCCGCTCGATGGCCGCACGCCAGGCGGCCGGCCAGTCGGCGCCGTCCTGCGGGATCCCGTCGGGGTAGTACGTCGCCCGGGCGCGCGCGTGCAGCGCCGCCACGCTGTCGGCCTCGGCGGGGACGGCTGTACGGATCACCCGGCGTCCCGTGACGCGTTCTCCGATCATGCAGGACAGGACGTGACGGCCGTCCGGCCGGTTCCGGCCGGTTCCGGCCGGTTCCGGTCCGTCGACGCGTGCGAGGGCGGGGCGATGACCCCCTGCGGACCGATAAACCGTATTCAACCGATTGTCACTGCTTCGGGGTAAGCATCCCGTCTCCCCGGTCAAAGCGGCCGGTCCGGCGGCTAGCTTTCTGCAGGCGGACGGATTCGCGTGATCCTTCCCGCCCGTCGCCCCCTCCTCCCCGTCTCCCGGTCGGCGCACCCGTGTGCGCCGGACGACCCGTCGTCCAAGGAGAAAGCCCGCCGATGTCCGCCGACAGCATCCCGGAAGCCCGGATCCCGCCCGCCGCGCCGCAGCAGTCCCTGAGCACCGCCGCCGCCCGCAATCTCGCCGCCACCACCAAGTCCGCCCCGCAGATGCAGGAGATCACCTCCCGCTGGCTGCTGCGGAAACTGCCGTGGGTCGAGGCCGGGGGCGGCGCCTACCGGGTCAACCGGCGGTTGCGCCACACCCTCGGCGACGGGCGCATCGAGTTCGTGCAGGAGGGCGCCACGGTCCGGGTGATCCCCCAGGAGCTCGGCGAACTGGCCCTGCTGCGCGGATTCGAGGACTGCGAGGCCCTCACCGCCCTCGCCGCCCGTTGCGCGCAGCGCGACTTCGCGGCGGGCGAGGTCCTCGTCGAGCGCGGCAGCCCGGCGGACGGGATCCACCTGATCGCCCACGGCCGGGTCAGCCGGACCTCGAAGGGCAAGTACGGCGGAGAGATCGGCGTCGCGGTGCTCGCGGGCGGCGACCACTTCGGCGAGCACGCCCTGTCGGACCCCGACGCCCGCCACGACTGCACGGTCACCGCCGAGACCTGCGGCACCCTCCTCACCCTCTCCCGCGCCGACTTCGCCGCCGTCCAGGCCCGCGTGCCCCGCCTTCGGGCCCACGTGGACGCGTTCGGCTCCCGCGCGCGGCGGCGGCAGAACAAACACGGTGAGGCCGAGATCGCCCTGTCGGCCGGTCATGTCGGCGAGGTCGACCTGCCGGGCACCTTCGTCGACTACGAACCCGAGCCTCGCGAGTACGAGCTCTCCGTGGCGCAGACCGTACTGCGGATCCACACCCGGGTCGCCGACCTCTACAACGGTCCGATGGACCAGAGCGGGGAGCAACTCCGGCTCACGGTCGAGGCCTTGCGTGAGCGTCAGGAACACGAGCTGATCAACAACCGCGAGTTCGGGCTGCTGCACAACGCCGACTTCAAGCAACGCATCCAGACCCGCTCCGGTCCGCCGACCCCGGACGACATGGACGAACTGCTCTGCCGTCGGCGCGGCACGAAGATGTTCCTCGCCCACCCCAGGACCATCGCCGCCATCGGACGGGGCTTCAACGCCTGCGGTCTCCACCCCGATCACGTCGACCTCGACGGGCAGACCGTCCCCGCCTGGCGCGGGGTTCCCATCCTGCCCTGCGACAAGATCCCGATCAGCAGGGAGCAGACCAGCTCCATCATCGCGATGCGCACCGGCGAGAAGAACCAGGGCGTCATCGGCCTGCGGCAGACGGGGCTGCCGGACGAGTACGAACCGGGGCTCTCCGTGCGGTTCATGGGCATCAACGAACAGGCGGTCACCTCCTACCTGGTCAGCACCTACTACTCCGCCGCGGTGCTGCTGCCCGACGCGCTCGGCGTGATGGAGAACGTGCAGATCGCCCCCAGGGCGCGCTGAGGTCCCGGACCACGCTGAGGTTCCGGATCACGCTGGTCCCGGCCCGCCGCCGGTCCACGCCCGTACCGCCCGACGACGTACCGCCGCACGACGGAGCGCCCGTCCCACCGCAGAAAGGAGCCGCCGATGCCCGACCCCAGGCCCCTCGGATCATCTCTCCCTGAGATGCGGCCGACGCCGCCCGCAGCCGTGCCGGACGCCCCCGCGCCGGCGCCCCCGGTCCGTCCGGTCCCGCCGGCCGCGTCCGGCTTCCTGGCAGCACTGCATCCGCCGGTCACGATCCCGGGCCCGCCACCGCCATCCCCGTCACCCCCGTCGGCCCCCGCGCCCGGGCTCGGGCCCGCGCCCGCCTGCGCCGTACCGGACGCGCCTGCCACGACGGCGGCCGGCTCCCCCTTCCAGGGGGTCCTGCCCGGACCCACCGGACTGGGCACGGCCTCGCTCGCCCTGGCCGGCAGGCCCGGACCCCGGCTCCCGGCTCCGGCGTCCCGGGCGCCCGCTCCGGCCGCGGGGCGAGCCGTCCCCGGTCTCTACCACCATCCGGTACAGGAGCCCGATCCCGCGCGCGTCGAGGAGGTGAGCCGCCGGATCAAGCGCTGGGCCGAGGACGAGGTCCAGCTCTATCCCCAGGAGTGGGAGGGGCAGTTCGACGGCTTCTCCGTCGGCCGCTACATGGTCGGCTGCCACCCCGACGCCCCGACGGTCGACCACCTGATGCTCGCCACGCGGCTCATGGTCGCGGAGAACGCGGTGGACGACTGCTACTGCGAGGACCACGGCGGGTCACCCGTCGGCCTCGGCGGGCGTCTCCTTTTGGCGCACACCGCGCTCGACCACCTCCACACCACCGCGGAGTACGCGTCGGGGTGGCGGGAATCCCTCACGTCGGACGCCCCGCGCCGGGCCTACCGCAGCGCGATGGACCACTTCGCCCGCGCGGCCTCGCCCTCCCAGGCCGACCGCTACCGGCACGACATGGCCCGGCTGCACATGGGTTATCTCGCCGAGGCCGCCTGGGCGCAGACCGGTCACGTCCCGGAGGTGTGGGAGTACCTGGCGATGCGCCAGTTCAACAACTTCCGCCCCTGCCCCACGATCACCGACACCGTCGGCGGTTACGAACTGCCCGCCGACCTGCACGCCCGGCCGGAGATGCAACGGGTCATCGCCCTCGCCGGCAACGCGACCACCATCGTCAACGACCTCTACTCGTACACCAAGGAGCTGGACAGCCCCGGCCACCACCTGAACCTCCCGGTGGTGATCGCGGAACGCGAGCGGCTCTCCGAGCGCGACGCCTATCTGAAGGCCGTCGAGGTCCACAACGAGCTCCAGCACGCCTTCGAGGCCGCCGCGGCCGACCTCGCGACGGCCTGCCCCCTGCCCCCGGTGCTGCGTTTCCTCAGGGGCGTGGCCGCCTGGGTCGACGGCAACCACGACTGGCACCGCACCAACACCTACCGCTACAGCCTGCCCGACTTCTGGTAGAGAACGGACATATCTGTGACCACTGAGACCACCCCCACCGCCACCGCGAAGATCCCGGCCCCTGCGACGGCCTACCAGGAGGACATCGCCCGCTACTGGAACAACGAGGCGCGGCCGGTCAACCTCCGCCTCGGTGACGTGGACGGCCTCTACCACCACCACTACGGCATCGGCGCCGTGGACCACGCCGCGCTCGGCGACCCGGCCCACAGCGAGTACGAGAAGAAGCTCGTCACGGAGCTGCACCGACTGGAGTCGGCGCAGGCGGAGTTCCTCATGGACCACCTCGGGTCGGTCGGTCCCGACGACACCCTCGTCGACGCCGGCTGCGGGCGCGGCGGGTCCATGGTCATGGCGCACCGCCGCTTCGGCTGCAGGGTCGAGGGCGTCACCCTGTCCGCCACCCAGGCCGACTTCGGCAACAGGCGCGCACAAGAGCTGCGGATCGGGGACCGCGTCCGCTCCCGCGTGTGCAACATGCTCGACACGCCCTTCGACAAGGGCTCCGTCGCGGCCTCGTGGAACAACGAGTCGAGCATGTACGTCGACCTGCACGACCTGTTCGCCGAGCACTCCCGCTTCCTGAAGGTGGGCGGCCGGTACGTGACGATCACCGGCTGCTGGAACCCCCGCTACGGCCAGCCGTCGAAGTGGGTCTCCCAGATCAACGCCCACTTCGAGTGCAACATCCACTCCCGCCGCGAGTATCTGCGGGCGATGGCCGACAACCGGCTCGTGCCGCACACCATCGTCGACCTCACCCCGGACACACTGCCCTACTGGGAGCTGCGGGCCACGTCCTCGCTGGTCACCGGGATCGAGGAGGCGTTCATCGAGTCCTACCGGGACGGCTCGTTCCAGTACGTGCTGATCGCGGCCGACCGCGTGTGAGCCCGGCGCCGGACGGAACCTAGCTGCCGTCCCTCAGGTCGTCCGGCCAGTCGGGCCGGAACTCCAGGTGGTCGTAGGTCACGACGCACCCCTCCCCCATCGGCGACTGGGTCATGAAGCCGACCAGGGCCGCGCCGGTCTCCTTCTCCTCGCCCAGCGTGAACAGCCGGACGAAGGTCCAGCGCCTGCCGTCCCGGGAGGCGTGGAAGGCGAAGGCGCGGCCGGTCCGGCTCACCCGGAGCCAGACGGAACTGCCCTCCACGGTGAAGGAGTTGGCGTCGTCGGAGTGCCCCCGGGTGACCACCGTGCAGACGGTGGCCACGTCCGGGGAGTACTCCAGACACAGCTTGGCCCAGGCCCGTTCGCCGACCTGGACGTACAACGCTCCCGCGTCGAAAGCCCAGTTGAACCCCACGGTGACCCGTGCGATCAGCTGGAAGTCGCCCTCCGGCGCCCCCAGCAGCCGGGGGGCGTCGGCGGCGGGTTCCACCCCGTCACCGGTGGGCGGCACGAACCGGTCCTGCCGGGCCCCGGCCCACCCGGTGAGCACCCCGTCCTCGTGGGACCAGTGCCCGTCGGGACCGTAGGTGCGCAGGGGGAAGGGCAGTTCGGGAAGCGAAACGTCCATGACCTGATTATCGGGGTGCGGCCGCCGGCACGGGGAGCGCTGCGCGTCACCGCTCCAGTCGCCCGTTGAACCTCCGGGGAAGGCCCAGCTCGTTCTCGTCCCGGAGCTCCACCGGCAGCAGCGCGGCGGGCGTGTTCTGGTAGGCGACGGGCCGCAGCCAGCGCTCGATCGCCGTGCCGCCCACCGAGGTGGAGGTCGACGTCGTGGCCGGGTAGGGCCCTCCGTGGTGCTGAGCCGGGGCGACGGCGACGCCGGTGGGCCAGCCGTTCACCAGCACGCGCCCGGCGAGCGGCGTCAGCTCGGCGAGGATCTCCCCGCCGCGTCCCTCTCCGGCGGCCTCGCCCTCGGACAGCTGGACGGTCGCCGTGAGGTTGCCCGGCAGCCGCGACAGCACGGCCCTGACCTCGCCCTCGTCCTCGTAACGGGCCACCACGGTGACCGGGCCGAAGCACTCCTCCAGGAGCAGGTCGTGCTCGCCCTCGGCGGCGAGCCGGGCCGCGGGCACGGTCAGGAAGCCCGCGCTGACGGTGTGCTCCCCGCCCGCGCCGGGCGTCACCGGCGACTCCACGTCGGCCAGCTCGGCGCGCTCGGCGACCCCGGCGATGAAGTTGTCGCGCATCCGGTGGTCGAGCAGCACGCCCGCGTCGGTGTCGCTCACCGCGTCGGTCAGCGACTTGACCAGTCCGTCGCCGGCCGCGCCGGAGGGGACCAGCACCAGGCCGGGCTTGACGCAGAACTGGCCGACGCCCAGCGTCATCGAACCGGCGAGGCCGGTCCCGATGGCCTCGGCGCGCTCGGCGGCGGCCGCCTCGGTCACCACGACGGGGTTCAGCGAGCCCAGCTCGCCGTGGAAGGGGATCGGCGTCGGCCGGGCCGCCGCCGCGTCGAACAGGGCCCGACCGCCGCGGATCGAGCCGGTGAAGCCGGCCGCGGCGACCAGCGGGTGCTTGATCAGCTCGACGCCGGCCTCGAAGCCGTGGACCAGGCCCAGCACGTCCGCCGGGATGCCGTGCTCGGCGGCGGCGTTGCGCACGACCTTGGCGACCAGCTCGGACAGGCCCGGGTGGTCGGGGTGGGACTTGACGACGACCGGGTTGCCGGCCGCCAGCGCGCTGGCGGTGTCGCCGCCCGCGACCGAGAACGCGAAGGGGAAGTTCGACGCCGAGTACACGGCCACCACGCCGAGCGGCACCTTGTAGCGGCGCAGGTCGGGGATGGGCGGGGTGGCGGTGTCGTCGGGGTGGTTGACGACGATGTCGAGGAACGCGCCCTCGTCGACGATGTCGGCGAACGCGCGCAGCTGGTAGCAGGTGCGGGCCAGCTCGCCGTTCAGGCGGACCGGGCCGAGCGCGGTCTCCGCGTCGGCCACCTCGACGAGCGTCTCCCTGGCCGCCTGCAGCCGGTCGGCGGCGGATCGCAGGAAGGCGGCGCGGACGGTACGGTCCGCGAGGGAGCCGCGCGCTTCATGAGCGGCGCGGACGACGGCGTCGACCTCCTGGGCCGTGGCCTCCACCGCAACCTGTTCACGCTGCTTCCCGGTTCGGGGGTCGACACTCCAGACTGGTGCTGCTGCCACCGCGGGTCCCTCCACGTTTGGTACTGGCTCATCCACCAGGGTCGTTCGATATACTGAACGCTGTCTCTGATGATGAATATGCTGTCGGAGCGTATTTCCCGTCGAACGAAGGGGTCAAGGGCGATGTCGGCTGGCGAGACGGGGGGCGGAGCGCAGGTCAAGTCCGCGGTGCGGACGGTTGAGCTGCTGGAATACTTCGCCGGCCGCCCAGGAATGCACTCTCTCGCGTCGGTCCAGGAGGCCGTCGGGTACCCCAAGTCCAGTCTCTACATGTTGCTGCGCACCCTGGTGGAGCTGGGCTGGGTGGAGACGGACGCGACAGGCACGCGCTACGGCATCGGGGTGCGGGCGCTGCTCGTCGGCACCTCGTACATCGACGGGGACGAGGTGGTCGCGGCCGCCCGCCCGACCCTGGACCGGCTCTCGGACGACACCACCGAGACCATCCACCTGGCGCGGCTCGACGGCACCAACGTCGTCTACCTCGCCACCCGCCAGTCGCAGCACTACCTGCGCCCCTTCACGCGGGTCGGCCGCCGGCTGCCCGCGCACTCCACCTCCCTCGGCAAGGCGCTGCTGAGCACCTACTCCGACGAGCAGGTCCGCAAGATGCTGCCGGAGTCGCTGCCCGCGCTGACGGAGCACACCATCACGGACCGCGAGAAGCTCATCGAGGAGCTGCACCAGATCCGCGAGCAGGGCTTCTCGGTGGACCGCGAGGAGAACACGCTGGGCCTGCGCTGCTTCGGCGTCGCGATCCCCTACCGCACGCCGGCCAGGGACGCGATCAGCTGCTCGGTGCCGGTGGCCAGGCTCACGCCGGCGCACGAGCAGATGGTGAAGGACGCGCTGTTCGACGCGCGTGACCGGCTCACGCTGGCGACCCGCCGGCTGTGAGGCGGGGGCCGCGGGAGGGGACGTAGGCTGCGGGGCATGCCGATCGTCCTGCGCCGGGTCCACGACAGCGATCTGCCGGTGTTCTTCCGGCAGATGAACGACCCCGAGTCCCTCGAGATGGCCGCGTTCACCCCGAAGGACCCGACCGACCGGGACGCCTTCGACGCCCACTGGCAGACGATGCGCGCCTCGTCCGACGTGCTGCGCACGATCCTGGCCGACGGGGACGTGGTCGGCAGCGCGGCGGTCTACGGGCGGCCGGGCGAGCGCGAGGTGACGTACTGGGTGGACCGGGCGTACTGGGGCCGGGGCATCGCCACGGAGGCGTTGTCGGCCCTGCTGTCCGAGGTCCCGGAGCGTCCGCTGTTCGCCCGGGCGGCGGCGGACAACGCCGGCTCGCTGCGCGTCCTTGCGAAGTGCGGTTTCCGGCCCACCGCCCGGGCCGTCGGTTTCGCCAACGCGCGCGGCGGTGAGACCGAGGAGATCGTGCTGCGGCTGGAGACCTGAACCGGTTCCCGGATGAACGGACGATGAGAAAACCGGACCGACGGGAACGATCGGTCCGGTCCCGTTCGTCTTCTGATCGCGATGAACAAGACGATCAGGCGCGCCTCGGTCTTCGCGCTGCTGCTGGTGTTCGCCCTGTTGCTCCGGGCGACCTGGGTGCAGTTCTACGAGGGCCGGGCGCTGGCGGACGACAAGGGCAACCGGCGCAACGCGATCGAGACGTACGCGGAGCCGCTCGGGAACATCATCGTGGCCGGAAAGGCGATCACCGGGTCGGCCGCCACCTCGGGCGGCGACCTCAGATACAAGCGCACGTACACGGACGGCGCGCTGTACGCGGCGGTCACCGGGTACGCCTCGCAGGCCTATGCGCCGACCCAGCTGGAGGGGGTCTACGCCGACGTCCTCAACGGCACGGACCCCCGTCTGAAGACCGTGCTGGACACGGTCACGAACCAGCGGGCCGACCCGGGCGACGTGATCACGACCATCGACCCCCGGGTGCAGAAGGCGGCGTACGACGCCCTCGGCGACAAGAAGGGCGCGGCCGTCGCGATCGACCCGAAGAACGGGCAGATCCTCGCGGTCGTGTCGACGCCGTCGTACGACCCCTCGTCGCTGACCGACGCCAACACCGCGGGCGCGGCCTGGAAGAAGCTGACGACGGACTCCGACAAGCCGCTCGTCAACCGGGCGCTGCGGCAGCCGCTGGCTCCGGGCTCGACGTTCAAGCTGGTGGTGGCGGCGGCGGCCCTGGAGGACGGGCTGTACAAGTCGGTCGACGTGCCGACCGACAGCGAGAACCCGTACACGCTGCCGGGCACCCGGACGCCGTTGAAGAACGAGAACGCCTCCGCGCCCTGCGAGAACGCCACGATCCGGGTGGCGCTGCAGTACTCCTGCAACAACGTGTTCGGTCATATGGCGGTCCAGCTCGGGCAGGACAAGCTCAAGGCGATGGCCGACCGGTTCGGTTTCGACGACGACAGTCTGGACGTGCCGGTACGGGCGTACACGAGCGTGTACCCGTCCGGCATGGACGAGTCGTCCACGGGGCTGACGGGCATCGGCCAGTTCGACGTGACGGCGACCCCGCTGCAGATGGCCATGGTGTCGGCCGCGATCGCCGACGGCGGCAAGCTGGTCTCGCCGCACATGGTCTCGCAGATCACCGACGGCGGCGGGAACGCGCTGAAGGACGACGACAAGGACGCGTCGAGCACGCAGATCCTGAGCTCCTCCACCGCGGAGCAACTGCAGTCGGCGATGCAGACGGTCGTCGAGAAGGGCACGGGCACCAACGCGCTCATCGACGGCGTCACCGTCGGCGGCAAGACGGGCACGGCGCAGAACGGCGAGAACAACAGCAAGGCCCCCTATGCCTGGTTCACGTCGTACGGCAAGTCCGACTCCTCGGGCGAGGAGGTCGCCGTGGCGGTCGTGGTCGAGCAGTCCGACGCGGCGCGTTCCGAGGTCAGCGGCAACGGGCTGGCCGCCCCCGTCGCGAAAGCGATGATGGAGGCGGCACTGAGGAAGTAGCCCGTCGGGCGGGTCACTTCACTCCGAGGACCTGCTCGATCGGGTCGATCGCGAAGTACACCAGGAACAGCGCCGAGGCCCCCCACAGCAGCCAGTGGACGTCCTTCGCCCTGCCGAGGACCGTCTTGATGACGACGTACGCGACGAAGCCCGCGCCGATGCCGTTGGTGATCGAGTACGTGAAGGGCATGACGGCGATGGTGAGGAAGGCCGGGACGGCGATCTCGTACCGCTCCCAGTCGATGCCCTTGACCTGGGTCATCATCAGGAAGCCGACGGCGACGAGGGCCGGGGCGGCCGCCTGGAGCGGGACGATGGTCAGCACCGGCGTGAGGAACAGGGCGAGGGCGAACAGAGCGCCGGTGACCAGGTTGGAGAACCCGGTGCGCGAGCCCTCGCCGACCCCGGCCGCCGACTCGATGTAGGAGGTGGCGGAGGACGCCGAGGCCGCACCGCCCGCGACCGCCGCCGCGCCGTCGATGAGCAGGACCCGGCCGAGGCGGGGCACGTCGCCCTTGTCGTCCAGCAGCCCGGCCTCGGCGCTGATCCCGACCACGGTGCCCATGGTGTCGAAGAAGTCCGAGAGGATCAGGGTGAAGACCAGCAGGACGACCGTGACGACACCGGTCTCGCCGAAGGCGCCGAACACGCTGAAGTGACCGATCAGCCCGAAGTCGGGGGCGTCGACGATCTTGTCGGGCCACGACGGCGTGGTCAGACCCCAGGACTTGACGTCGGCGACCGAGTCGATGACGACCGCGAGGAGCGTCATCGTGACGATGCTGATCAGGATCGCGCCCTTGACCTTACGGGCGAGCAGCCCGACGGTCAGCAGCACGCCGAGGCAGAAGACCAGGACCGGCCAGCCGCCGAGCGTGCCGGTCGCGCCGAGCTGCACGGGGACGGTCGTGTGCGCGGCGTCGGGGATCCGGCTGACGAAACCGGCGTCGACGAAGCCGATGAAGGCGATGAACAGACCGATGCCGACGCTGATCGCCTGCTTCAGCGACTGCGGTATGGCGTGCATGACGGCCTCGCGCAGCCCGGTCACCACCAGGACGCAGATCAGCAGGCCTTCCAGCACGATGAGGCCCATCGCGTCGTCCCAGCTCATCAGCGGGGCGATCTGGAAGGCGACCACCGCGTTGAGGCCGAGACCGGCGGCGAGCGCGAGGGGCAGATTGCCGCCGACGCCCATGACGATCGTCATCACGGCGGCCACCAGGGCGGTGGCGGTGGTGAGTTGGACGGTGTCGAGCTGGTGCCCGAACTTGTCCTTGGCGCTGCCCAGGATGAGCGGGTTCAGGACGAGGATGTAAGCCATGGTGAAGAACGTGGCGAATCCGCCGCGTATCTCCCGGCCGACGGTGGATCCCCGTTCGGAGATCTTGAAGTACCTGTCGACGCTGTTCGCCGCGGGTGGCGCGACTCCCGGTCGGTCGGCCGTCTTCTTCGTCTCGGACATGACTGGTACTCCTCGGGGCCTGAATGATCGGTGCGCGGATGCTGGCTGGATTGTTCCCTCGTTGAACCGGCCTCAGGTTTTCGCCGTGTTACGGAATCGGGCTCCAAGGACGTTCGAGCTGTCACATCATGTTCGAACCCCCGTACCAAAGCAGGTCGTAGACCACTGCTACGCTTCCCGATCTCGCCTCGACCACCTCCTCGGGGCATCCCCATGTCATCCACATGACGCGCACAGGCACACCGAGAAGAGGTCACCGTGGGCACAGTCGTCGACGACGCAGCCTCGGTGGAGTTCCATGCCTTCTTCGACCGCCACTACGCCGAACTGTCGCGCCTGGCCCATCTCCTGACCGGCGAGGCCGACGCCGCCGACGACCTGGCGGCGGACGCCCTGCTCGCGCTGTGGAACCGCTGGGACCGGGTGCGGGCGGCCGACCACCCGGTGGCCTACGCCCGCGGCGTCGTCGCCAACCTCGCCCGCACCCGCATCCGCAGCGCCGTGCGTGAGCGCCGCAGGATCGCCCTGTTCTGGTCGCAGCGCGAGGAGAAGACGGAGAACCCGGACGTCGCCGGCGTGGTGGACGTCCGGTCGGCGCTGCGTAGACTCCCGTTCCGCAAGCGGGCCTGCGTGGTCCTGCGGCACGCCTTCGACCTCTCGGAGAAGGACACGGCTCTCGCCCTCGGGGTCTCGGTCGGTACGGTGAAGAGCCAGACCTCGAAGGGGATGGCCGAGCTGCAGAAGCTGCTCGGCGCCAAGGGAGCTCAGCTCAAGGTGCCCACCATGGTGCGCACCGGTGAGGCCTCGGCCTCGGGAAGGGACCGATGACGATGCAGCGGGACGGGCACGACGACTTGCGCGCCCGGCTGCACGGAGCGGCCGAGGCGCACGAGCCCGACCGGGCGCGCATCCTGGCCCGGGTCGAGCGCGGCATGGCGGGAGAGGGACCGGGGCAGCGGCGGTCCGTCCACCGGGCGACCCGGCCGCCCCTGTGGGGCTGGACCCGGATCGTGGGGGCCACGGCCGCGGTCGCGGGCATGCTCGCGGTCGGCGGTTACGCGGTGGCGTCCGCCGTGAAGAGCGACGCTCCGGCGCGGCAGACGGTCTCCGTCTCCCCTGCGCCGGTCGACTCCCCGGACGCCACGAGCCGTCCGCCCGTCTCGCCCGGGGCCACGCAGGGCTCCGGGGGCGGCGCGCACCACCGGGCGAAGCCCAGCTCCCCGCCGTCGAAGAGCGCCGGGGCGTCGCCCTCCGCGCCCGCGGCCACCCCGTTGCCGGCGATCGGCGGCACCCAGGACGGCCCGCTGCGGTCGGACGGCTCGATCGACCCGCACAGCAACGACTTCTGGGCGCAGAGCGACGTCACACTCACGACGTCCGAGCAGCTCACGCGCCTCACGGTGCAGTTGAAGGTGGCGCAGACCGGGGGGGTCTCCTCGACGGGGGCCTGGCGTTCGCTGCCCGAGGACGACTTCACCTTCACGGTGGCCGAACAGGACGGGTTCCTCGTCTACACCTGGGTGCTCAAGGAGGGCCGGACGGTCCCCAAGGGCGAGTGGGTGTTCTCCGGGCAGTACAACCACGACCGCGGCGGCCGGGACGCCAGGAACGACGCCTACGCGATCTCGGGCCGGTCGGACGGCCGGCAGAGCTCCGTGGGCGGCGGCTTCGCCTCCCGGGACGACGGGCACTGAGCGAGCCGTGCGGGGGACCGACCGGTCCCCCGCACGCCGGTTCAGCTGACGAAGTACGTCGGGTTCGGCAGCTTGTACCTGCGGTCGGCGTGGCCGCCGTCGAGGTCGGAGTACTGGTCGCCGAAGTTGGCGATGATCTCGTACCCGAGGTCGTCCTCGATGTGCTTGCGGGTGCCGGACTTGTACTGGACGGTCGTGCAGGTCCAGGCGCCCGGGGTGGCGCAGGCGCTCAGATAGGACGGCGGAGCGGCCGCGTTCTTGAGGAACACGTGGTCGGCGTCGAGGTTGACGTCGGCGCCGACCTTCTTCAGGTTCTCGACGGCCGCGGAGCGCTGCGCCTCGCCGAGGCCCGAGTTGTAGAAGACCTCGACGCCCTTCTTCTCGGCGTACTGCACGAGTTCGGGGCTGCCGAACACGGCCGGGCGGTCGGCCTTGTTCACGTAAGCCGCCCAACTGGCGGAGTTATAGGTGTAGTTGTACCGCTTCTCGTAGTCGAGGCTGAGCAGCAGCGTGTCGTCGATGTCGAAGACGACCGCCGGCCGCCGGTGTTTTCTGACCGTCTTGCGGGCGGCCTCGTCGATGTACTTCCTCGCGGCCTTGTCGATGCGCGCGAGGTCCTGGGCGTACGGGCTGGACGGCGACGCCTGGTACACGCCGTTCGCGTCCGGCGCGGTGCCGTAGTAGGTGTCGATGTCCTTCACCAACAGCCCGATGTTGTAGGGCTCGTGGGTGGAGTCGGCCGTGGACTGGCCGGCCGTGGCCGCGCCGGCGCCGTACAGGGCGGCGCCGACGACGGCACAGGCTGCGGCTACGGCCGCGATGCGCAATGGCTTATGCATGACAGAGGTTTCTACGCGCGTCACCCCCGTCGGCGCGAGACCCGTCGGGCAAAAAACGGGTCAAGCGCCCCGGCGGAGTCAGTTCATGGTGGCGCCGATGGTCGTCGACCCGGTGGTCAGGAACGTGGTCGCCGGCAGGGTCCCGCCGGCGCCGCGGGCGCTGTAGGCGCCGCTCGCGTCCGTCGACCTGAAGGCGGGCGTCGAGACGCCGGAGTCCCAGTTGTTGCCGGACGAGGTGACCTTCGAGCCCTTGCCGACCGCGCCACCGCCGTTGCTCACGGCGAGGTTCCTGCCGAGCCTCGCGGAACTGGTGGCGAAGTAGTAGCCCCACTTGCTGTTGGCGTAGGCGGTGGTGCGGTTGATGACCAGGGCGCCGGTGTTGGAGTTCTCCGTGAAGCCGTTTCCGGCGTTGCCCCAGGCGGCCGAGTTGTTGACGACGTGCGCGACGACCTCGCCGTCGCCGCCCAGTTTGTAGCCGTTGCCGTCCCCCGCGAAGGCCGGGTCGGACCAGCGGTTGACGCCGTTGCCGAAGGACCAGGTGTGCTCGACGGTGACGGGCGAGGAGAAGGACCAGAAGTCGATCCCGTCGTCCGCGTTGTTGTAGAGGCGGGCGCCGGTGATGAGGTTGCCTGTGCCGGAGCCGAACTTCACGGCGATCCCGTCGGCGTTCTCGCCGTGGTTCGCGGCGTCGTAGTTGCCGTAGGAGTCGATGTTCCTGACGGTGTTGTTCACCGTGCCGTCGCCGGTGAGGGTGAAGCCGGAGTCGCCGCCGTCGATGGTCTTGATGTTGTTCCAGTTGGTGCCCGTGCAGGACTGGCAGACCACCGCGCTGTCCGGCGAGTTCTGGAAGGTGATGCCGGAGACGTTCCAGTAGTCCGCGGTCAGCTTGAAGATCCAGGAGCCGGCGGGCAGCGACGAGCCGTCGATCTTCACGGTCTCCGAGCCGTACGCGGTGAGGGTGACGGGCGCGGACGCGGTGCCGTCGGCCGTGGACTGGAGGGTGGCCGTCGGGTAGTAGGTGCCGCCGCGGACCTGGATGACGGTGCCGGCGGTGGCGTTCTTCACGGCGTTGGACAGGGCCGTGGAGTTGCTGACCACCACCGTGGCGGCCTGCGCCGGGGTGGGCAGGACGACGGCGAGTCCGGTGCTCAGGGACAGCGCCGCGAGGGCGGCGAGAGCGGTACGACGGGACATGGAGTGGGGGTCCTTTCGTCGTTCGGGGCGGGGTGGGCGCGAGGGTSGGGGGGCGGGGTCACCGGGCGTGGCCGATCCGGGATCGAGGCCGCCGTCGAGGAACGGCACCGGCCTGGGCGCGGCGGCGCTCGCCACGCCGGGGAGAAGCCCCGGTCGCAGACGCCTTGGACCGGCGCCCGGGAAGGCCCCGGGGACGCCCGTCGGCCGCGGGCCGGGTCACGAACGCCCATACGGCCGCCAGTCCCCCAGATACGTGCGCCGGGTGTGCACGGCCGCCTCCGCGGCGGTCAGCTGCGGCCGGTTCTCCGGGGCGGAGACGACCGCGCCCGGGCCGGTGTTGGCGTGCTCGCGAAAGCGCATGGCTTGCCACGGATAGGCGTCGCGCATGTTGGCGTACGGGGTCATCGCGTCGATCCCCGGACCGATCCAGGTGTCCCGCACGACGAGCGAGGGCCAGGCGGTCGTCTCGTACGACGGCACCCAGGGCCTGGCGATCTTGTAGGCGGCGTCCTCGGCGCCGGAGGTGATCCGGCCGCGCACGGCGAGGAAGCCGTAGGGGTTCGCCCGGGCGGTGGCCGGGGCGAAGACCATGCCCTTGGGGGTGAAGGGCACGTCCCGCCGCAGGGTGTGGAAGTGGCAGGCGTCGAAGACGGCCCGGCCGCGCCCGAAGACGAAGTCGACGTCGCCCTCGATGTGGCAGCGGTGGAAGTACTGCCGGTCGAAGGCGTCCAGCGCGGCGGTGTCCGCGAAGAGGGTGTCCTGGTGGGCGAGGAGGCGGACGTGGTCGAAGTGCGTGCGGTCGCCGGTGACGTAGGCGGCCACCGCCTGGGTGCCGGTGGTCTCCGGGTGGTCGGCGCGCAGCCAGTCGTTGGCGAGGGTGAGGTCGCGGACGGTGAGGCCGGGCGCGGAGGACGTGAAGGTGGCGGAGCCGGCCGTGCCGTAGGGGCCGGACCCGTCGGGTTTCGGCGTCCCGGCCGCGTTGCCGAAGACGAGGACCGCGGCGCGCGCGTCGCGGGAGGCGCCGCGTATCGTCAACTCGCCCTTGTCGGCGGGCACGTTGACCACTTCGCGGTAGGTGCCGGGGTGCACGACGATCGTCCGTCCGGGTCCGTCGACGGCGTCCACGGCGGCCTGGAGGGAGTCGCCGGGGCGGACGTGCAGCATCTGGCGGCCCGTGCCCGCCAGGGCGGGGGCGCCTGCGGCGGCGACGGTCAGGCCGCTCGCCAGGCCCGCGAGGAGGGTGCGTCGGCGCAGCATCTCAGCACTCCCCCCGCCAGGGCTCCCAGTCCCCGAGGCAGGCCGCACGGGATGCCGACCGTGCCTGCTCCGCGGTGAGTTGGGGACGGTTCTCGGGGACGGTGATCCGCGCCCCGGGCCCGCTGTTGCGGTACTCGGCGAAGCGCTGGCTCTGCCACGGGAAGGAGGCCGACATGTTCGTGTAGGGGGCGACCGCGTCGATGCCGGCGTTCAGACGCGTGTCGCGGACGACGAGGGCCGGGCGGGCGGTGGGGTCGGAGCTGGGGACCCAGGGGCGGGCCAGCTTGTAGGAGGCGTCCGGCGCCTCGCTGCTGATCCGGCTGCGGACGACCAGGTACCCGAACGGGTTGGCGCCCGCCGTCGAGGGCGCGAAGACGAACCCGTAGGGGGCCGCGGCCAGGTCGGTCCGGTTCAGGGTGCGGAAGTGGCAGCGCTCGTATACGGCGGTGGCCCGGCCGAAGACGAAGTCGACGTCCCCCTCGGCGTAGCAGTCCGCGTAGTACTGGCGGGCGAAGGCGGTGAGGGCGAGGGAGTCGGCGTACAGGGTGTCCTGGTGGCCGAGGAAGCGGCAGTGATGGAAGGCGGAGCGGTCGCCCTGGACCTTGACGGCGACGGCCTGGGTGCCGGTGATGTCGGGGTGGTCGGCGCGCAGCCAGTCGTTGGCGAAGGTGATCCAGCGGGCGGTGAACCCGTCGGCCTGCAGGGTCGTGGTGGCGGACCCGGTGGTGCCGTACGTGCCGCCCCCGGGCTTGGGGGTGCCCGCCGCGGTGTCGTGGACGATCACGACGTCGCGCGGGTCCTCGGAGGCGCCGATCCAGGTGGCGTCCGTGCGGGTGGCGTCGAGGACGACCGTCTCCCGGTAGGCGCCGGGGGCGAGGACCAGCGTCCAGCCGCTGCCTGCGGCGGCTGCGACGGCGTCCCGGACGGTGGTGTGGTCGCCCCGGCCGAGCGGGTCGACGTACAGGGTGCGGGCCGTGCGCCGGGCGGCCGGGGAGCCGAAGCAGCCGAACGGCCGACGGCCGCCGACGGCCCGTGCGGGCGACGCGGTCAGGCCGAGCGCGGCGGCCGTGCCGGCGCTCGCGGCGAGGAATCCCCTTCTGGACAGGGGACGTCGGGGGTGGGGCGAGGGCATGCGGGTGCTCCTTCGCGGTACGGCGGTGCACGGGCGCGGGAAGGGTGCGGGCCGGGGGGCGGCGGGGTGCGGGCCGGGGCGGTGGGCGCCGCCCCGGCCGTCGTACGGGTCAGCCGAGACGGCCGGCGCCGGCGCCGCAGTCGACGATCCGGGGAACCGCCTTCGCCGGGTCGACCGCGGTACGGAGGGTGGGCGTCCACCCGGCGCCGGACTGCAGGGTCTCGGCCGGGATCTCGGCGTTGTGCACGGCGATCAGGTCGGTCTTCACGCCGTTGACGTAGTTGTCGTCGGCGGTCAGCGGCGAGACGTTCCACCGCTTGAGCACCTTGGCCGCGCTGACCCCCTGCGGGAGCGTGAACGCGTTGTGCTCGGCGACGAGCCGGGACTCCTTGCCGATGCCGAAGCTGTAGGAGTAGTCGCCGGCGGCGACGAAGTGGTTGTTGTAGGAGTCGACCTGCCCGAAGCGGACGCGGGGAGCGCGCTCGACGAGGCCGGAGAACAGGTTGTGGTGGAAGGTCGTCCTCAGGTGGCCGCGGTCGCCGGCCGCGGTCGACTCGCTGTCGCTGTTGCCGATGAGGATCGTCTTGTCGTGCTCGCTGAAGACGTTCCAGGAGGCGGTGACGAGGTCGGCGCCGCGCACGATGTCCAGTTCGCCGTCGTGCTGCTGGTAGAGCATGCCGAAGTAGCTCGGCGCGGCGCTGTCCGGATGGGAGCCGTCGGTGAACGTGTTGTGGTCCAGCCACACGTGCGTGGAGCCGTAGACGACGGCGGTGTCGTACTCGGAGTTCCAGTTGCCCTTGTCGCCGTCGGTCGGGTCCCACTGGGGGAAGCAGTCGATGGGCGACTCGAAGGCCAGGTTGCGGACGATCACGTTGTCGACGCCCTTGATCTGCAGGCTGGCGCCCTTGAAGCCGGCGTTCCTCCCGACGCCGACGATGGTGGTGTTGGCGGGGACGTTCGCCTTGATGGCCTGGTCCTGGGCGGCGGCGGAGGCGCGTCGCAGCCCCTCCGGGCTGTCGTCGGGCTCGGCGCTCAGATCGGTGTCCAGTCCCCAGGTCCCGGGCGCGTACTTGGCGAGGTAGGCGTCGAAGTCGTAGCCGGGCGCGGCGAAGGCGTCGCATCCCTCGGCGACGGCGTCGATGACGCCCTTCACCCTGACGATCTTCGGTGCGGAGCCCCCGGCGGCGAGGGCCGCCTTGAACTCGGCCCAGGTGGTGACCGTGTACACGTGGGCGGCGTCGGCGGCCGACCCGCCCGTGGTGCCGGTCCCGTAGGCGGCCCAGCCGTCGTTCGCGCCCAGGACCTGCCGGCCGAGGTCGCGGGACGACGAGGGGTGCGGCGGCGTCTGGGCGGAGGCCGTCGCGGTGACGGACAGCACCAGCGCGGTGCACCCCACCAGGGCTGCTGTGACGCGTGCATGACATGACTGTGTGCGCACTGTGCGGGTCTCCTCTGCGGAAAGGCGGTGCAGTTGTCGCGAGAGCGGTTACGAAAGGGGGGCGGGCCAGGTGATCCAGGACGTGGGGACCGCGTCGTGCAGCCGGATCACGTCACGCGGGGCGAACACGCGCGTGCGCAGGAGCTCCCCGGCGACGAGCCGCGCCACGGCGATCGCGCCCGGCGGGTTGAAGTGGGTGTTGTCCTGCTCGGTCGCGGTCCAGTTGAAGTACGTCTTCGTCGCCTCCACGCCCAGCCGCTGCCAGAGCGCCAGCGACAGCGCCTGGATGTCGAGCAGCGCCACCCCCTCCTGTGCGGCCAGTGCGCGCATGGCGGCGGGGTACTCCCCGTGCGTGGGCAGCGCTCTGCCCGCCGCGTCGAACCTGCGCCGCTCGACGGGCGTGGCCAGCACGGGCCGCGCGCCCTTGGCCCGGGCCCCGTCGAGATACCTGCGCAGACAGTCCTGGTACGTCGTCCAGGGCTCGGTGTAGCGGGCGGGGTCGGTGGTCTTCTCGTCGTTGTGGGCGAACTGGACCAGGAGAAAGTCCCCCGGCCGGATCGCGGCGAGCACGGCGTCGAGCCGGCCCTCGTCGATGAAGCTCTTGGAACTGCGCCCGTTCACGGCGTGGTTGGCGACGGGCAGGCCGGACTGCAGGAAGAAGGGCAGCGCCATGCCCCACCCGGTCTCGGGCGCGGCGTCGGAGTACTTCTGGGCGGCGGTGGAGTCGCCTGCGAGATAGACGGTTCTCGGCCGGCGGGCGCCGGCGCGGGCGGGGGCGGCGGCCGCCGCGCCGAGCGGGAGGGCGGCGAGCGCCGCCGAGGTGACCTGTCTGCGGGTCAGGGACACGACATGCACCTTTCGAGGGGTCGGTTGGTGTGCCGGGGGGCGCGGGGGCCGCGCGACCGGTGACGACCGGCGCGCGGTCACCCCGCGACCGCGTCCGCCCGGGTTACTTGTGGTTCTTCTTCCAGTCGGCCTGCGCGGCGTTCAGCTGGTCGGCCAGCGTGTCCAGGAAGTCCTTCGCGCTCTGCTTGCCCAGCAGCACCTTCTGGAAGTTCGGCTCGTTGTCGGCCTTGGAGATCGTGTTCCAGTCGGGCAGGTAGTAGGGCAGCTGCACGATCTTCGTGGTGGAGCCGGTCAGCGCCTCGGCGGCCAGCCTGGTCGGCTCGGAGGCCTGCACCCAGCCGTCCTGCGCGGCCTCCAGGTTGGCCGGCACCTGTCCCGCCGTCTTGTTCCACTTGCTGTTGGACTCGTGCGAGGCGGCGAACTCGATGAACTTCCAGGCGGCGGTCTTGTTCTTGCTCGACTTGAACAGGCCCAGCCCGTCGACCGGGTTGGACACCTGCACCCGGGTGCCGTTGTCCTGGGTCGGCGCGGGGATGCCCTTGAACTTGCCGGCCAGCGCCTTCTGGTGGTCGCCGAAGGAGCCCAGGTTGTGGCTCAGCATGCCGATGGTGCCGGAGTCCCACTGGGCGACCATCTTGGTGAAGTCGTTGTTGACGTCGGCGGACGGGGTGTCCTTCTTGTACAGGCCGACGTACTTCTCCAGCGCGGCCACGTTCTTCGGGTCGTCGACCGTGGTCTTGTCGCCGTTCCAGAACTCGGTGATGCCGCTCTGCCCGTAGGTCGCGTCGAGCGCCTGGGCGATCGACCCGGAGCCGCCGCGGATGGTGTAGCCGAAGGCGTTCTTGTCCTTGTCGGTCAGCTTGTCGGCCGCCTCGTAGAACTTCGTCCAGGTGGTCGGGGCGTCCAGACCGGCCTTCCGGAAGAGGTCCGTGCGGTACCAGAGCGTGCCGTTGTTGGCGGAGGTCGGCACGCTGTACGTCTTGCCGTCGACCCCGGCGGCCTTGACGCCGTCCAGGAACTTCGCGTTCAGCTGGCCGCTCAGCTCGCTCTTCTCCAGGCGGTCGTCCAGCGGTTCGAGGGCGCCCTGCGCGGCGATCTCGGCGAGCATCGCGGTGCCCACGCCGCCGACGTCGGGCAGACCGCCGCCCTGGATGGCGGTGTCGTACTTGGACTGGACGCTGTCGGACGGCACCCCGACGTACTTGACCTTGATGTCCGGGTTCGCCTTCTCGAAGTCGGCGATGATCTCCTTCCAGACGTCGGTGCGGACGCCGCCGTTGTTGTCCCAGAAGGTGATCTCCCCCTTGCCGGAGCCGTCGCCTCCCTTGTCTCCGGCCGCGCCGCTGCCGTCGTCGCCGCAGGCGGTGGCGGTCAGCGCGAGCATGGAGCCCAGGGCGACGGCCAGGGCGGTTCGTCTGCTTCTGCGGATGCTGCTCTTCATGTGGTCGGCTCTCTTCTTCTGGATCCCAACGGACATATGAAGTTGTGGGGGGTCAGTGGGTGGCGCGGCCGTACGGCGCCCGGCCGTCCGCGCCCTCGAGGTGGTTCACGTCGGGGTACGCGTCGGCGTCACCGGGCCGGGACCGGACTCGGCAAGCGCTTGCCACGGAGTGCGTCATGTGCGGCTCCCAAGGGCGTGCAGAACTGAGGGGTCAGAGGGGTCTGATCCGGAACTCGTCGAACGTGGCCGCCCCCGCGTGTCCCGTTCCGAGGGGCGCGAGGGCGAAGAGGCCGAGCAGGGCGCCGACCCAGCGCCAGGGGGCGGCGGCGAAGACCGGGCCCGAGTGCACCGGGCCGTCGCCGACGTCGTACGCGAAACGGCAGCGCGCTCCGGCGCCGATCTCGATCCGCAGCCGCACCCGGCCCTCGGGGACGGTCAGGGGGTGGGCGGCGTCCCGTTCGCGGTCGGCGACCGGCTCGGCGAACCGGTGCACCAGGTGGACGGCGCCGTCGGCGGCGCGCCGAAGGCCGATCCAGCCGAACGCGTCCCCGAGGACCGCGAGTCCGGCGCGGGCCCCCGGCTCCTCGGTGTGCAGCCGCAGGCCGACCTCGACGGCCGAGGGGCGACCGGGCAGTCGCTGGGTGAGGACGTTCGGCAGGGTGCGCAGATCGTGCGCGCCGGCCGTCCGCACGCAGGTCAGCCGCAGCCCGTCGGCGGAGTGCCGGATCGCCCAGCCGTCCCGGGGGTTGGCCGTCCACGACCACTGGCGGCCGAAGCGTCCGCCGGGGAAGTCGTCGTCGACGGCGGGCGCGGCCGGCGGCTGGGCGGGCAGCGCGGGCCGCCGGTGCTCCCGGACGGGGGCGCCCTCGTCGCCGATGACCGGCCACCCGTCCGGGCCCCACCGCATCGGCTGCAGATGGACGACCCTGCCGTAGGCGCCGCGCTGCTGGAAGTGCACGAACCAGTCCTCGCCGGACCGGGTGCGCACCCAGCCTCCCTGGTGGGGGCCGTTGACGTCGGTGTCCCCCTGCTCCAGGACGATGCGCTCCTCGTAGGGGCCGAAGAAGTCGCGGGCGCGTAACGCTCCCTGCCACCCGGTCTCCACTCCGCCGGCGGGGGCGAGGATGAAGAACCAGCCGTCGTGCCGGTAGAGCTTCGGCCCTTCGAGGGTGAACCAGCCGGGGATCCGGTCCCCGTCGACGATCACCTTGCCCTCGTCCAGGACGGCCGTCCCCTCGGGGTGCATACGGTGGCCGGTGAGCCGGTTCTTCACGCCCGCCCGGGACTTCGCCCAGGCGTGCACCAGATAGGCCTCGCCGCTCTCGTCGTCCCACAGCGGGCAGGGGTCGATGAGCCCCTTGCCCGCCTTCACCAGATGGGGACGGGTCCAAGGACCCCTGATCTCAGGGGCGTTGACCTGGAAGACGCCCCGGTCCGGGTCGCCCCAGAAGATCCAGAAGCGGTCGTCGTGGTGGCGCAGGGAGGGCGCCCAGACCCCGCAGTCGTGGCGCGGGGTACTGAACTCGTCGTCCGGTTCGAGGCGTTCGAGGGCGTGACCGACCAGCGTCCAGTTGACCAGGTCGCGCGAGTGCAGCAGTGGCAGGCCGGGGGCGCGGCCGAAGCTGGAGGCGGTGAGGTGGAAGTCGTCGCCGACGCGCACGACGTCGGGGTCGGACCAGTCGGCGTCCAGGATCGGGTTCGTATACGTCCCGTACGGCGCATTCGTCTCGTAGAGCGCATTCGTCTCGTCCGGCGCATACGCCCCGCCCGTCTCGTCCGCCTGGTGCTGCCCGTCCGTCGCGCGCTGCTCGTGCGGGTCGCGCCTCACTGGCTGACCGCCTTCCGCACCAGGGCCGCCGCCTCGTCCCGGTCCAACCGGCCGTCGGCGACGACGGTGACGATCCGGCGCACGGCCGTCTCACCGGGCGGGATCGGCAGCCGCGCGGCGCCGGCCAGCGAGGATCCGACGCCCGGGTACTCGGCGGTGCGCACGAGCCAGGGGTCGCGGCGGGTGGCGTCGGTGGCGCCCGCGAAGACGAGGGTCCACCCTGCGCCGTTCCCGGCTCCGGCCGTGCGCGGGGAGCCCGGTCCGGTCAGGGCGAGCCAGTCGGCGCGGGCGCCGTGGACGGCCGCCTCGCCCTCCGTGGCCGCGGTGAAGGCGTCGGGGGGCGTGGCCTCCTTCCTGGCCCGCCAGAAGAAGCCGCCGTAGGCCGCTCCGGGGCGTCCGTTCGTCGCCGGGCTGCCGATGGACAGCGGGCCGGACGTGACATTGGTCAGGGAGAAAGTGAAGTCCAACGCCCAGGCCGTGGAGGTGAGTTCGGTGGCCGCCACGGTACGGCGCTCGCGCAGCAGCTCGGTCCCCGAGGCGACCCAGCGCAGCTCCTCGATGAAGCCGTCGGGGTCGCGGAGCTGGAACGAGCAGTGCCGCTGGACGCCGTGATCGTCCAGCTCGGTCGGGCCCCGGTCGCGGACATAGGTGCGGCCGCCCCAGAAGTTGTGCCCCTCGACGTCGGGTACGGCTACACCGACGCCGAGGTGGTGGGTGTGGTCGGCGGGGCTGAACTCGGTGACCACCGTGCCGGCCAGGGTGGTGACGGGGTGCAGACAGGGGCGCGGAGAGAGCCGGGCGGGCAGCTCGGGCCGGGTGACGTAGCGGGCGACCGGGCGGCCGGCGACACGCAGGACGACCGGTGAGTCGGGTGCCGGTGCGGTCATCAGGGGCTCACCTCTTTCGGATGCACGGTCGGGAACGCCCACGGGGCGCCCAGTTCGGAGTAGAGGCAGAGGGTGTCGGCGGCGGCCGCGACCAGGCCGTCGACGCCGGGGACGACGCGCCGGTCCTCGTCGGGCAGCAGGCGCCAGGCCTGCTCGGGCAGCTGAACCGGGTCGGGGGCCGTCCGGATCGCCTCGACGACCCGCATGAACGACTCGGTCGCGGCGGGCGGGACGAGCAGCGGCGTCCCGTCGGTGAGGTGCTCGACGAGGTTCTCCAGCAGGTCGGTGCTGCCGTACTCGAACTCCTCGGGGCCGTGGCCGGCCCGCTGGAGCAGCACGCGGTCCTGCTTGTACCAGTAGGTGATCCGGCCGCGGCTGCCGTGGACGACGACGTAGGGGTCGTCGGGGTCCTCGGCGCACAGCGTGGCCGCGACGACGACGTGCCGGCCGTCGGTGGTGCTCACCCGGACGCAGGAGGTGTCGTCGGACTCGATGGCGTTGGCGTGCGCCAGCTCGGTCTCGATGCGGGCGACGTCCTCGGCGCGGGTGGCGCCGGCCAGTGCGAGGGCGGTGGCGACGGCGTGCGCCAGCGGGTTGGTGAGCGCTCCGTCGATCACGTCGACGCCGTTCAGCCGCCGTCGGCCCGCCCAGGGCGCCCGCCGGTAGTACGCCTGGGCGCGCGCCCAGGCCCCGGCGCCGCCGACTCCTGTCACCTCGCCGATCGCGCCGTCCGCGATCAGCGTGCGGATCGCGGGCACGGCGTGCGAACCCAGCGACTGGAAGCCGATCTGGCAGGCCACGCCGGCCCGCGCGACCCCGTCGGCCATCCTGCGGAACTCGGCGTAGGACGGGGCGGGCGGCTTCTCCAGGAGCAGGTGCACGCCCTTGGCGGCCGCGATCAGCGCGAGGTCGGTGTGGGTGGGGATCGGGGTGCAGACGACGGCGACGCGGGCGCCGGTCGTCTCCAGCAGCGACCCGAAGTCGGCGGACTGCTCGGGCGCGCCGAGACCCTCGGGGAGCTCGGCCGGGGTCAGCGGGGTCAGCTCGCAGACGCCCGCCAGCCGGACGATGCCCTTGTCCTGGAGCCTGCGGATGTTGTCCAGGTGCCAGCGGCCGTGGCCGCGCGCGCCCGCGAGGACGATGGGGACGGCGGTGTCCGAGGTGTTCATGGGATCCTCCCTGCGCCCGCGCCGCGTGCCACCTCGTGGTCGGTCACCGCGGCGCCGTCGATCTTTTGATGCAGGGTAGGCGTCCGGCCGGCGTCCACCGTGAGCTCGCGCCCGCCGCCCCCGTCGAGGGCTGCGCGCGGCCCCGCCGGTGCGGCGACGACGGCGGCGACCGCGGTCCGGGGGGCGTTCATCCCTTCACCGCCCCCGCGCTGAAGCCGGTGATCAGCCACTTCTGGATGAAGGCGAAGACGAGCACCACGGGGACGGCGGCGATGATGCCGCCCGCGGCCAGCGCGCCCAGGTCGACGCTGTCGGCGCTCATCAGGGTGTTCAGGCCGACCGGGATCGTCTGCTTGGTCTGGTCGGACAGGAACATCAGGGCGAAGAGGAAGTGGTTCCAGGCGTGCACGAAGGCGAAGGAGCCGACGGCGATCAGTCCGGGCCGCAGCAGCGGCAGGACGACGATGCGGAAGGCGGTGAGCCGGCCGCAGCCGTCGACCCAGGCGGCCTCCTCCAGGGAGTACGGGACGTTCCGGATGAAACCGCTGATCAGGATCATCGACAGGGGCAGCTGGAAGACCGTCTCGGCGATGATGACGCTGGCCAGCGAGTTGATCATCTTGAGCTCGGCGAAGATCTGGAAGAGCGGCACGAGGAGCAGCGCGCCCGGCACGAACTGGGTGCACAGCAGGGCGAGCATGAACCCGCGCTTGATCCTGAAGTCGAAGCGGGCTAGGGCGTAGCCGCCGGCCAGGGCGACCCCGGTGGTGAGCAGCAGCGTGGCCACGCCGGTGATCACGCTGTTCTGGAAGTAGATCCCGAAGTCACGCTCGTTCCAGACCTTCTCGAAGTGGTCGAAGGTCATCGGCCACGGCACGAGCGAGGTCGAGCCGGCCGGGCGGAGCGCGAACAGCAGGATCCAGTAGAAGGGGACAAGGGTGAACACCAGGTAGATGCCCAGGGGAAGGTAGATCTGCCAGCGCGGGGCCTCGTCCCAGGCGCGCTTGCGGCCGGGCGGCTGCCGGTCCGCCGCGGCGGGCACGCGCACGGGGACGGGCGCGACCTCGGTGGCCTCCTTGGTGATCACTTGTCGCCTCCTCCGAACTTGCTCAGCCGCAGATAGACCATCGAGCAGAAGAGCAGGATCACGAACGCGACCGTGGTGAGGGCGGACGCGTAGCCGAAGTTGTGGGCGTCGACGCTGGTGTTGGCGATGTAGAGCGGGAGCGTGGTGGTCTCCCCCGCGGGCCCGCCGCCGGTGAGCGTGTAGAGCAGGTCGACGTTGTTGAACTCCCACACCGCGCGCAGCAGCGTGGACAGGACGATGGCGTCCTTCAGGTGGGGCAGGGTGATGTGCCAGAACTGCTTGATCCGGCTCGCTCCGTCGACCTCGGCGGCCTCGTACAGGTCCTTGGAGACGGACTGGAGGTCGGCGAGGATGAGGATCGCGAAGAACGGGACGCCGCGCCACAGGTCGGCGACGATCACCGCCGGGAAGACGGTGGAGGTGTCCGACAGCCAGCTGGCGCCGTACTCGCCGATCCCCATGTCCGCGAGGTAACGGGTGACGCCGGTCTGTGAGTTGTAGAGCAGCACCCAGATCGCGGAGGTCAGCACGCCCGAGACCGCCCAGGGCGAGAACACCAGCGCCCGGCCGAGCGCACGGCCGGCAAAGGTCTGGTTGACGATCAGCGCCAGCGCCAGGCCGAACAGCAGCTGCAGTCCGACCTCGACGAACACCCACTTCGCGCTGAAGGTCAGCGTGTCCCAGAACTGCGGGTCGTCGGTGAAGACATGGACGAAGTTGCCGAAGCCCGCGTAGCCGTTGCGCCACGGTTTGGTGGGGTTGAAGTTCTGCAGGCTGTAGTAGAAGACGCTGACGACCGGGTAGGCGATGAAGCCCAGCATCAGCAGGGCCGCCGGCGCGATCAGCAGGTACGGCAGCCTGCGGGGCGTGGCGGAGGCACGACGCCGCCGGGGTGGCGCCGGCGGTTTCGCCACCGCTGCGGCTTGGGCCATGACCGTTCTCCGTTCTCGGTGCGTCTCTCGGTGCGTCTCTCGGTGCGTCTCTCGGTGCGTCTCTCGGTACGGGTGAAGCGCTTTCTGCACGGGCAGACGTGTGCCCTCCCGAGCGGCGGCCGTCAGCCCGCGTAGGGGTCCGCGACCTTGCCCGCGCGGGCCAGGAACTCGAAGTCGCAGCCGGTGTCCGCCTGGGTGATCTGTTCGTTGTAGAGCGCGCCGTAGCCGCGCTCGTACCGGGTGGGCGGCGGCGTCCACCGCGCCCTGCGCCGCTCCAGCTCCTCGTCGTCCACATGGAGTCGCAGGGAGCGGGCCTCGACGTCGAGGGTGATCGAGTCGCCCGTGCGGACCAGGGCGAGGGGCCCGCCGACGTACGACTCGGGCGCCACGTGCAGCACGCAGGTGCCGTAACTCGTCCCGCTCATCCGGGCGTCGGAGATGCGCACCATGTCCCTCACCCCCTGCTTGAGGAGGTGGTCGGGGATGGGCAGCATGCCGTACTCGGGCATGCCCGGGCCTCCCTTGGGGCCGGAGCCACGCAGGACCAGGACGGTGTCGGCGGTGATTCCCAGCCCGGGGTCGTCGATGGTGCGCTGCATGGTCCGGTAGTCGTCGAAGACGACCGCGGGACCGGTGTGCTTGAGCAGGTGGGGCTCGGCGGCGATGTGCTTGATGACCGCGCCGTCCGGGCAGAGGTTGCCGCGCAGCACGGCGACCCCGCCCTCGCTCGCCACCGGGTTGTCGCGGGGGCGGATGACGTCGTCGTCGTGCACCCGCGCGCCGGCGAGCTGCTCGCGCAGGGTGTCGTGCGAGACGGTCGGCCGGTCCAGATGGAGCAGGTCCGTGATCCGGGAGAGGAAGCCGGGCAGGCCGCCGGCGAAGTGGAAGTCCTCCATGAGGTACTTCTGGCCGCCGGGCCGGACGTTGGCGAGGACGGGGACCGTGCGGGCGATGCGGTCGAAGTCGTCCAGGGCGAGCTCGACGCCCGCGCGTCCCGCCATGGCGATCAGATGGATCACCGCGTTGGTCGAGCCGCCGAGGCCCAGGACGGTCGTCACCGCGTCCTCGAAGGCCTCCGCGGTGAGGATGTCGCTCAACCTGCGGTCACGACGGACCAGTTCGACGATGCGCAGACCGGCTGCGGCCGCCATCCGGTCGTGCCCGGAGTCCACGGCCGGGATGCTCGACGCCCCCGGGACGGTCACGCCCAGCGCCTCCGCCGCGGCCGTCAGCGTGGACGCGGTGCCCATCGTCATGCAGTGGCCCGGCGAGCGGGCGAGGCCGCTCTCCAGCTCGGCCAGCTCGCAGTCGCCGATGAGGCCGGCCCGCCGGTCGTCCCAGTACTTCCACATGTCGGTGCCCGAGCCGAGGACCTCGCTGCGCCAGTGGCCCGGCAGCATAGGCCCGGCGGGCACGAAGACGGTCGGCAGGTCGACGCTCGCCGCGCCCATCAGCAGGGCCGGCGTGGTCTTGTCGCAGCCGCCCATCAACACGGCCCCGTCGACCGGGTAGGAGCGCAGCAGTTCCTCGGTCTCCATCGACAGGAGGTTGCGGTAGAGCATCGGGGTGGGCTTCTGGAAGGTCTCGCTGAGCGTGGAGACCGGGAATTCCAGGGGGAAGCCGCCCGCCTGCCACACGCCCCGCTTCACGGCCTGCGCGCGGTCGCGCAGGTGGACGTGGCAGGGGTTGATGTCGGACCAGGTGTTGAGGATCGCGATGACCGGCTTGCCGAGATGCTCCTCGGGAAGGTAGCCGAGCTGGCGGGTGCGGGCGCGGTGGCTGAAGGAACGCAGGCCCTCCGCGCCGTACCACTGGTGGCTCCTGAGCTCCTCGGGGCGTTTTTCGCCCTGCTCGTCGAAGCGCTTCATATGGACCATCCCGCCACGATCGCCGCGACCTCGGACCGCTCGTCCTCGGGCAGCGACCGGCTCGGCGGGCGCACCTCACGGCGGCACAGTCCCAGTGCGGAGAGGGCCTCCTTGACGACGGTGACGTTGTCGGCGGAACCGTTGGCGGCCCGCAGCTCCTCGAACCGTCTGATCTGTTCCCACACTTTCATCGCGGCCGGGTAGTCCCCTGATCGAAGCGCTTCGATCATGTTCAGCGAGACGGCCGGGGCGACGTTCACGAGGCCCGAGGTGAAGCCGGTGGCGCCCGCGGAGAAGTAGGAGGGCGCGTAGGGCTCGGCGAGTCCGGCGACCCAGACGAAGCGCTCCAGGCCGGCGTCCCGCGCGAACGCCGCGAAGCGGGCGGCGTCCGGGACGGCGTACTTGACCCCGATGACGTTCGGGCAGGCGTCGGCGAGCTCGGCCAGGCGCTCGCCGTGCAGCTGCGCGTTGCGGATGTACGGGACGACGCCCAGTTCGGGCACGGACCCGGCGATGGCGCGGTGGTAGTCGACCCAGCCGCTCTGCGAGACATAGGGGTGGACGGGCTGGTGGACCATCACCATCTGCGCGCCCACATCCCGGGCGTGGCGTGCGGAGGCGACGGCGGTCGGCACGTCGTGCCCGACGCCGGCGAGGATCACGGCCCGCCCGCCCGCCTCGTCGACGGTCAGCTCGGTGACCAGGCGGCGCTCCTCGGGGGTGAGGGCGTAGAACTCGCCGGTGTTGCCGTTCGGGGTGAGGGTGGTGATCCCGCCGTCGAGCAGCCGGCGCACCAGGGCCCGGTGAGCGCTGCGGTCGACGGCGCCGTCCTCGGCGAACGGGGTCACCGGGATGGCCACCACGTCGGCCAGAGCCGCACGCTGGGTCTCGAACGCCACGCTGCTCATTCCTGACCTTCCTCGGCCGGAGCCTCTTCGAGGGCGTCCGCCTCGGCCGTCTCGGGGAACGCCCGGTGCACGAAGGACGCGATGTGGGCGTGCAGGGCGCGGGCCGCACCGTCCGCGTCGCCGGCCAGGGCGAGGCGCAGGATCTCGCGGTGCTCGCCGGCCTCCCGTTCCCAGGAGGGCGAGGCCGCCCAGGCGACGGCGGAGACCAGGGCGGCCTGGTCGCGGACCTCGTCGAGCATTCGGCCGAGCAGCGGGTTGCCGCACGGCAGGTACAGGGCGCGGTGGAACTCCCGGTTGGCCAGGGACCGTTCGGCGGTGTCGGCGGCCTCGTCGGCCATGGTCAGCGCCTCGCGTGCGGCGTCCAGGGACGCGCCCCGGCGCACGGCCCGCCGGAGCGCCTCGGGTTCGAGGAGCAGGCGTACGTCGTAGACCTCGCGCGCCATGTCCGCGTCCACCATGCGCACCGTGACGCCCTTGTACTGGCTCATGACGACCAGGCCGGTGCCGGCCAGGGTCTTGAGCGCCTCGCGCACCGGGGTCTTGGAGACCCCGAACTGCGCGGCGAGCTCGGTCTCGACCAGGGCCTGACCGGGCGTCAGCCGTCCGGTGAGGATGCGGCGTTTGATCTCCTCCAGCACGTACTGCGTGCGGGAGGGGATCGGCGTGGGCACAGAGGTCATGCGCGCCTCTCGGATGTCGCGTATCCGCTCTCGGATCTCGCATATCGCGTCTCATATATGACGTACGAAGTACGACGCGTTGAAGGTAGGAGGAGCCCCGGGTTTCGTCAATGCTTCTGGCAAAGGAAGCCGGGGTTGCCGGGACGCAAGGGACCCAAGTGGGGTCAGAAGGGGATGGTCTCGCCCTCACGCGCCGTACGGGTGGGGCCCTCGAAGACGGCGGCGGCGCGGGCGGTCGCCGCCTCCCGGGTCATCGTCGGGCCGACATGGGTGATGTACAGCTCGCGCACCCCTGCCTTGCGGGCGGCCTCTCCGGCGTCCTCGGGCGTGAGATGCACCGGCTGCCCATGTTCGCCTTCGCGATGCCGGTCGAGGTCGGCCTCGCACAGGAACAGGTCGGCCCCCGAGGCGAGTTCGGTGAGCGCGTCGCACGGCCCGCTGTCCCCGGAGTACGCGAGGACGCTGCCCTGGCACTCGACGCGCAGCGCGTACGCCTCGGTGTCGTGGGCCACCGCACGCGAGGTGAGCCGCAGGTTCCAGTGCCGCACGGTGTGCCCGTCGAACAGCGGTCTGAAGTCGAGGCACTCGCTGAGGAACCGTACGTCCGCCTCGCCCAGGAAGCCGGCCAGCCGCCGGGCGCAGTCGAGCGGCGCGTACACCGGGATCGGGGCCGGCGGGGTCATCCCGCCGTAGGCGAACGCGTAGGCGGCGGCGAGGAGGTCCGCGCTGTGGTCCGCGTGCAGATGGGAGATCCAGATCGCCGTGAGCCGGTCGGGGTCCGTGTGCCGCTGCAACTCCGCGAACGTGCCGGGCCCCGCGTCCATCCACACTTCGGCCCCGGCGCCGCGCAGCAGGTACCCGGAGCAGGGGCGGCCCGGCCCCGGGTGCGGAGAGGCGGTGCCGAGGACGGTGAGACTGAGGGGCATGGTGGGGAGCGTACGTTTCGCTCCCGCCGGACGCGCCCTGATTGCGTCCGTCTACGGCAACCTCATGCCGACGTCTACCGCATGCCCACCGCTCGGCGCGACGGCGTGCGGCCGGGGCGCGGCCGGGCGCGACTGCGGCCGCACGTGCCTGCCGGCGCCTGCCGGTACGCGTGCCCGCGGCTACGACCGGGGCGTCCACCCCGGATCGCGTCCGCTCAGTCCGACCGCGCGGTCGAGCAGCGGGGCGTCCCCCGGGACGGGGAAGACGGGCCCGAAGGGGCCGGCGCCCGATGCGCCGTCGGCCGCGGCGGCCAGGAATCCATGGGCCGCGGACAGCGCAGCCGGGTCGGGGTCGTACTCCTGGCCGGTGGCCCGGGCCAGGTCCCAGCCGTGGATCACCAGCTCGTCGGCGACGACGGCGGCGGCGACCGCCCCGGGCAGGTCCACGCCGCCCGCGCGGGTCATGCCGGTCCGGGCGGCCGGGTCGCGCCAGGCCTCGACGAGGGCGTCGAGCGCCTCGGCCAGTTCTTCGCGCCAGCCGGGGCCGATGTCCGGCTCGGCCGCGTCGGGAGGGGTGTCGGTGGTGGGGCCGAGGTCCTTGCGGGCCGCATCCCGGAAGGCGAGGGACAGGCCGGTGAGGTGTCCGAGCAGGTTGCGTACGGCACAGCCCGGACAGGGTGTCTCGCGCGCGAGCTGCTCGTCGCGCACGCCGTCCGCGAGGCGCGCGATGATCCGGGCCTGGGGCCCGAGGTCGAAGGTCGTCGTCGTGTCGGTCATATGAGGGAGACCGTCCGCGCGCAGGAAACTCATCGCGGCCCCCACACAGGGCACCTGCCCGATGCGGCGAGGACCTCCTTAGACCCACGATGACCAGGCATGAGGAAGAAATGGTCCGTGGTACGGGTCCTGCGGCACCGTGACACTGCGCTCTGTCTCGGCGTGTCGGTGGTGTCCGGCTTCGGCACCTCGGCGCTCTGGCTGGCGTCCGGCGTGTGGGTCAAGGACCTCACCGGCTCGAACGGGCTCGCCGCCCTGTGCGTGCTGGCGCTGTGGGCGCCCACGCTGCTGGCCCCGCTGCTGGGCTCCCTCGCCGACCGCACCCGTCGGCGCCCCCTGCTCGTCGCCTTCAACCTGGGCCCGGCGGCCCTGCTGCTCGCCGTGCTCGCCGTGGACTCACCCCACCGGCTGTGGCTGCTGTTCGCGGTGCTGTTCCTGTACGGCGCCGCCTCCGTCGTGGTCGACGCGGCCGAGTCCGCGCTCGTCGCCGCCGTCGTCGCCCCGGATCTGCTCGGCGACTTCAACGGACTGCGCATGACGCTCACCGAGGGCATGAAGCTGGTCGCCCCGCCGACCGGCGCGGTCGTGTACGCGGCCTACGGCGGCCACGGTGTGGCACTGCTGGACGCGGCCACGTTCGTGTGCGCGGCCGGGCTGTACGGGTCCATGCGGGTCCGCGAGGAACGGCCGCGGCGGGCCGCCGGCCACTGGCGGGCGCAGACCGCCGAGGGCGCCCGCTTCCTGTGGGGGCATCCCGAGCTGCGCCCCCTGGTCGTGGCGGGCGGCACGACGATGCTGTTCGCGGGCTTCGGCGCGCCGCTGCTGTACGCCGTCGTCGAGGGTCTCGGCCGCTCCCCCGCGTACGTGGGCGTGCTCTACGCCGCCCAGGGCGCCGGTTCGGTCGTGGTGGGGCTGCTCTCGGGGCCGGCGCTGCGGCGGCTGGGGGCGCGCCGCTTCGCCGCCTACGGGATCGCCCTCACCGCCGTGGCGGTCGTCGCGCAGGCCGTGCCCTCGGATCCCGTGGCCCTGATGTGCAGCGCAGCGATCGGGGCGGGGCTGCCCTGCCCCCTGATCGCCGCGCTGACCGCCGTGCAGCAGCGGACCCCGGACGCGCTGCTCGGCCGGGCCTCCGCCACGGCCGCCACCCTGCTGTTCGCGCCGAACGCGGTCGGCCTGGCAGCGGGCGCGGGCCTGGTCGAACTCCTTCCGTACCAGCCGCTGTTGCTGACCCTCGGGTCGGCGCGGCTGACGGCGGTCCTCCCCCTGCTGCGAGCCCGCGCGCGACTCGGCGAGCACACCGGACGAGCACCCTCCACGGCCCCGTCCGACGCCGACCCGACGTGAGACGACCGGCCCTCGGCGACCGGGCCCCGACGACCGCACTCCGACGACCGGACCGGACCTGGACGACCGGACCCCGGCGTCCGGCACGCCCAGCCCGCCGCGCGCCGGGCGCGGCGGATCACGGCCCGGCACGCGCCGCCCTGCCCCGCGTCACGGCCCGGCACGCGCCGCCCTGCCCCGCGTCACGGCCCGGGCGCCGCCGCGTGCGACCGGTCAGCGTGAGGTGAGTGCCTCGCGCACCGCCTCTAGGTCGGCGTCCGACGCCAGTCCCGCGTGATACAGCCGGACTTCGGTCGCGCCGAGTTCGCGCGCGCGGGCCATGTCGGCGGTCAGCGTGCCCGGGCTGCCGCCCATGCCGGCGACGACGCCGAAGTTGGCGGCGAGGACCGCGCCCTCGCGGCCCTGTTCGGCGAAGGGCGTCAGCAGGCCGGGCCCGTCGGCGCAGGGGACGACGACTCCGTCCGCGACGGACAGGATGTGCGCGGGGTCGACGCCCGGGTTGGCGCCGACGTGGTGCGTCACGGGGTCGGCGTGCAGCAGGACCTGGAAGCCGGTGGGCGCGGCCGCCCGGACGGCGGCCACGGCCGTCTCCTGGAGGGTGCGGGCCCGTTCGTCGCGCCACGCGCGCGTGGCCGCGGCCGTCTCCTCCCCGAGGAGCTTCTCGACCCCGGACCAGCCCTGGTCGTCCGGCGCGCCTCGCCACAGCGGCTCCAGCGCCTCCCGGACGGCGGCGGCGAGCTCGTCGGGGTCCAGCCCCTGTGCGCCGTAGCCGGCCCGGCAGTCGGGGCAGAAGCAGAGCGCCATCAGGTACTGGCCGGCGTCCCCGAGACCGACGCCGCCCGTCTTGTCGTGGGCGTGCAGGTGCTGGAGGCCGTACCAGCCGAGGGACTCCAGCTCGGCGCCCGCCGCGCCGGGGCGCACGGCGGCCTCGGCGGCGAGGTCGACCAGGTACGCGCGCGTGGCGGGCTGCGCGATGCAGGGCGCCCAGGGGTAGCGGTCGCCGTAGGCGTTGACCACCGAGGTGTCCGGACGCTCCGCGCCCAGGCGGGAGTTGTGCGCCAGGACCACCCAGGTGTGCACCTCCGGCCCGGCGGCGGCGAGGGCCTCGGCGGCCTCGCCCCACGCGTCGCCGGGGGCCCAGCCGCCCGCCGGGTACGGGCGCAGGGCGCGTCCCGCCCAGCGGTCGTCCGGCGGGTACAGCACGGCCGCGTGCTCGGCGGTGACGATGCGGTGCCGCGGGTGACGGGGGGTCAGGGCGCGGGTGGAGTGGTAGGCCGAGGCCAGGGTCACCTGCTCCACGCCGAGCGCGGCGATCCGGGCCGGCGCGCCGGGGTCGCCGGTGATGTCCCAGGGGTAGACGAAAGTCGACGCCTTCACTACTTGTCCTCCTCCAGCAGCGCGTAGCCGCGCTCCAGCACCAGGGCGAGCTGTTTGACATGGTCCTCGCCCGGCTCGTGCAGCGGCGGGCGGACCTCGCCGACGTCGAGCCCGCGCAGCCGGACCGCGGCCTTGACGAGCGAGACGGCGTAACCGCGGCCCTGGGCGCGCAGTTCGACGAACGGCCGGTAGAAGCCGTCGAGGAGGCGGTGGACGGTGCCGTCGTCGCCGGTGGTGAGCGCCCGGTGGAAGGCGAGGGCGATCTCGGGGGCGAAGCAGAACACGGCCGAGGAGTAGAGGGTGACGCCGAGGGCGCGGTAGGCGAGCTGGGTCTGTTCGGCGGTCGGCAGGCCGTTGAAGTACAGGAAGTCGCCGGGGGCCTCGGTGCGCACGGCGCTGATGATCCGCTGCATCAGGTCGAGGTCGCCGAGGCCGTCCTTGAGGCCGACGATCCCCTCGGTCCGGGCGAGTTCGACGACGGTCTCCGGGGTGAAGACGGCGTTGTCGCGCTGGTAGACGACGACGGGCAGCGAGGTCGCGGCCGCCACCGACCGGTAGTGCCGCAGCAGGCCCTCCTGTGCGGCGACGACGAGGTAGGGAGGCATGGCGAGCAGGCCGTCCGCGCCGGCCGACTCGGCCAGCCGCGCGTACCGGACGGCGAGCGCGGTGCCGTATCCGGCGCCCGCGACGACCGGGACCCGCCCGGCGGTCTCCTCCACCGCCGCCCGGACGCAGGCCTCGAACTCCTCCGGTGCGAGCGCGTGGAACTCCCCGGTTCCGCAGGCCGCGAAGACGGCGGCGGCGCCCGCCTCGACGCCGCCGCGGACGTGCGCGCGCAAGACGTCGAGGTCCAGGGAGCCGTCGAGGCCGTAGGCGGTGACGGGGAAGAACAGCGGTCCGCTGGGGACGCGGAGGCGGGCGGCGAGCGGGGCTGACGTCACAGGCTCTCCCGAGTCCATATTCTTGAGCGTCGTCCATATTCCTGAACAAGTTCACGCTAAGGTGCCCGATCGGGCCCGGTCAAGCCGACCAACCCGCGAGACACCAGCAGTTTTGCCGCTCCTGTCGCACACTTGACGGGTACCGCCACCGCTCCCTAGCGTGTCCACGCATGTGAACTGCGACCATGCATGCGTCCGCCCGCTCAAGTGATCCAAGGAGACCCGAGGATGCCCGCTCCGCGCACCGTCCTGCTCACCGGCGCCGCCGGCGGCCTCGGCACCCTGATGCGGGACCTGCTGCCGGCCTACGGCTACGAGTTGCGCCTGCTCGACCTGCGCCCCATCGAGGACGCGCCGGAGGCGATCGTCGCGGATCTGGCCGACAAGGCGGCCGTCCGGGAGGCCGTACGGGGCGTCGACGCGATCATCCATCTCGCGGGCATCTCCCTGGAAGCCCCCTTCGAGAAGATCCTCGGCGCGAACATCGCGGGAACGTACAACCTGTACGAGGCCGCCCACGACGAGGGCGTGCAACGCGTCGTCTTCGCCTCCTCCAACCACGCCGTCGGATTCACCCCCCGCCCCCGGGACGGGGAACCCCTGATCCCGATCGACACCCCGCGCCGCCCCGACACGTTCTACGGCCTGTCCAAGTCCTTCGGCGAGGACCTCGCCCAGCTCTACTGGGACAAGCACGGTCTGGAGAGCGTCTCGGTGCGCATCGGCTCCTGCTTCGCCGAGCCGACCAGTGTGCGCATGCTGTCGGTGTGGATGAGCCCCGCCGACGGCGCCCGCCTCTTCCACGCGGCCCTGACCGCCGAGAACGTGGGCCACACCGTCGTCTACGGCTCCTCCGACAACACCCGGCTGTGGTGGGACCTGTCGACCGCGCGCGCCCTCGGCTACCAGCCGCAGGACGACTCCGAGCCGTACGCCGAGAAACTGATCGCCGAGCAGGGCGAGCTGGACCCGGAGAACATCGCCCACGCCTATCTGGGCGGCCACTTCGTCAGCGACCCGCCGATCTGGCCGTACTGACCGGGAGACGGACCCCACCGGTTCGCGGCACCGGTTCCGGCTGTCCATGGGCGCCGGAGCAGTGCGCGGCGGGGACCGGCCGCAAGGGCCGTGGGGGGCGCCGTGAGGCGTTCGCGGGAGGAGCGCCCGGGTAAGGGAACGGCAAAGTGGTCTCGTTCGTTCACCCGGCATGACAGCTATGACCCCCGGCTCGAACATCCCTCTCCCCGTCGCGCGCGTGACGGTGGACGTCGCCGCCCCGGTGCGGCTCGACGTTTCGGGCCTGCTGCTCACCGCCGACGGCAAGGTGCGCTCCGACGACGACTTCATCTTCTACAACCAGCCGAGCGGCCCGGGCGTGACCTACCGTTCCGGCGGCGGCACGTCCCCCGACGCGATCACGGTCGACACCGCCGCGGTCCCCCCGGGCATCGAGAAGATCGTCGTCACCGCGAGCCCGGACGGCGCGGGGCAGACGTTCCAGGGCGTCGAGCCGACGGCGACGATCCGGAGCGCGGACGACGGCAGCGTCCTGGCCACCTTCACGCCCCCGGGTCTCGGGGCCGAGACGGCGCTGGTGGTCGTGGAGATCTATCTGCGCAACGGCGCCTGGAAGGCCCGCGCGGTCGGCCAGGGTTACGCCGACGGCCTGGCCGGCATCGCCACCGACTTCGGTGTGACGGTGGAGGAGCCCGCGCCCGCCGCCCCGCCGCAGCCCGTCGCTCCGCCGCAGGCGACGATCCAGACGCCGGTGGCGCCGCCGGCCCCGCCCGCGGACCCGCGGCTGACCACGCCCGCGCCGCCCGCCGCTCCCCCGGCCCCGCCGGCCGCCGCACCGGGCGCCGGGAAGATCAACCTGGACAAGGGCCGGGTCAGCCTGCAGAAGAACCAGACCGTCTCCCTGGTGAAGGGCGGCCGCCCGCTGCTCTCCCAGGTCAAGATGGGGCTCGGCTGGGAGCCCGCGTTCCGCGGCAAGGACATCGACCTGGACGCCTCGGTCATCGCCTTCGGCCCCCAGCGCAACCACATCGACAGCTGCTACTTCGGCAAGCTCTCCATCGTGAACGGCGCGATCAAGCACTCCGGCGACAACCTCACCGGCGAGGGCGGCGGGGACGACGAGGTGATCGTGGTCGACCTCGGCCGGCTCCCGCAGGAGGTGACCGGTCTGGTCTTCACCGTGAACTCCTTCTCCGGCCAGAAGTTCACCGAGGTCGCCAAGGCCTACTGCCGGCTGCTGGACGCCGCCACCGGGGAGGAGCTGGTCCGCTTCGACCTGACCGGCGCCGAGCCGCAGACCGGGGTGCTGATGGCCAAGATGATCCGCCAGTACTCCGGCGAATGGGAGATGACGGCGATCGGCTCGTTCGTGAAGGCGCGCACGGTGCGCAACATGGTGAAGCCGGGCGCCGAGGCCCTGTAACCGCCCGCGGGCGGCCGCTAACCGCCCCACTCCCCGCCCGGCCACGGGCGCCCGCCGTCACGGGGGCGCCCGCCGCCGTCACCGCACCGGCCGCAGTCCCTCCGTCAGCAGCGACACATACCGGCGGATGACCCCACCGTCCCCCTTGGCCAGCTCCGACGCCGTCGCCACGCCGTGGGCGAGCCGCAGCACGTCGATCGGGTCGACGTCCGGCCGCAGGGTCCCCTCCCGCTGCGCCGCCTCCACCAGCCGGGTCGCCGCCGCCATCATGCGCGTGCCGCAGACGGTGACCGCGGCCGCGTCGCCGTCCGTGACGGCGGAGCCCAGCAACGCCTTCATGCCGCGGACCTGGATCGTGCCGACGCACAGCTCGTCGAGCCATGCCGTCAGCGCCTCCCCGGGCGGCAGCTCCCCGCCGAGTGCGTCGGCCCGCGCGGCGAGCGCCTCGATCCGGTCGAGGTAGGCCGCCTCCAGCAGCGCCTGCCGGGTCGGGAAGTGCCGGTACAGCGTGCCGGAGCCGACGCCCGCCCGCTTGGCGATGTCGTCGAGGGACGCGCCCTCCCCGTGCTCGGCGAAGGCGTCCGCCGCCACCTCCAGCAAGCGCTCGTAGTTGCGGCGAGCGTCCGCGCGCATGGGTCTGACCTGCGTCATCCACTCACTCCTCGCGAACCGTGTCGCTGCGCACCGGTGGCGACCATCACGGAGACCGTCCCGCTCGCGCGCTCGCGGCGCCGCGACCGGGGCCGGTCGTGCTGCCCGCATCCTCCACATTCTCATCCACCGGCGGACGGTCGGAACAGCGCCGGGAACACGTGGGGAGGCCGGGAGTCGCGGACCACCACGACTCCCGGCCCCTCGGCATGACGGCCCGCTACCGGCTCCCGGCAAGCAAACTCCCGCAGACCAGAGCCCCGCAGACCAGAGCCCTGGAGACCGGAATCCTGGAGACCAGGGTCCTGGCCGGCGACCTCGGCCTGCTGGTGCGACGCGAGCGGGACGACTGCCTCATCGGCCACCACCAGGCGTCACGGCTCGGCTGAACCCGGCCCGCTCTCAGGGCGCCCACGGCCACTTCGTGTCGTCGGCGGCCTCCAGCAGCGGCACCATCCGGAAGGCCGCGTCCGACAGACCGCCGAAGGTGTGCCGGTTCGCCGTGCCGGACGGACCGTGCGCCGCACGGTGTCCGGCCAGGTTCCAGGTGTACACCGGCACGTTCGCCGGGACCTGGTCGGTCGGGCCGCCGTGGCGGCTCGGCGCGAACTGCTCGTCGGTGACGATCAGCACCCGGTCGTGCGCACGGTAGTGCCGGCGCACGGCCTCCGTGGTGTCGGTACCGCCCAGGTCACCGAAACGCTCCAGAATCTTCAGCACGGACTCCCCCTTACGGAACTTGATCGTGTTGCTGCTGGTACCGAACTCGACGAGGTCCGCGTCCGCCGCCCGCAGCGCGAGCGCCGTCCCGAAGACCGCCGCCGCGTCGGCCCGGTTGAGCTCGGAGCGGTCCGACAACCGCGCGTAGAACATCGAGCCCGAGCGGTCGACGAGCACCAGCGTCCGCCCCGGTAGGGCGGGCACGTTGGCCAGCGAGTGGCCGAGCGCCTGCTCCAGCGGGTAGGCCCAGCGCAGCGAGGGCGCGTGCCGGTACGCGGCGAGGTACCGGAACGGGAACTGCCGCGAGCGCGCGACCTCCGCCGGGTCGCTGATCCTCGCCGCCACCCGCGCGGCGACCTCGTCGCCGACGCCGGCCTCGTCGAAGTTGCGCAGGTTGCGGACCAGCGCCATGGATCCCATGGACGGGACGACCGCCTCCCAAGCGGCCCTGTCCATGGGCCCCTGGAGCCAGCCCGCCAGCGCCTCCCAGGTCATGCCCGCCTCGGACAGGCGCCGTGCGCCGTCCGCTCCGGTCACGACCTCGCGCCGCTCGGCGGGCGGCACCGCCATCAGCTCGCGGTGCGCCACGAGCGCGGGCAGCGACCGGGGCGGCTCGGCCGTCTCCGGGTGGTGCCGCCGGTCGAGTGCGTACCGGAACAGGTCGCCCTGCCACGGCTTGGCCGGATCCGGCGAGGCGTGCACCAGGTTGAGGATGTCGCCGAATCGGTAGCCCTTGGCCGCGGTGTCGTACTTCAGCAGCGACCGGGCGCTGTAGAGCCGGCGCACCGCGTCGGCGACGCCGCGCTTGACGGGCTTGGGGAGGGTGCGGCCGTAGGTCGCCGTCCAGTACCCGAGCAGTTCGCCGGGCTCGTCGGGCCGCTGCAGGACGCTGTCCACGACCTGCCGGTTGGAGGGACCGTCGGTGGCGTCCGCCGCCAGGCGTGCGTGGACGTACTCGGCGGCGCCGACGATCGCGGCGGTACGGAGGTTGCCCTCGCCGCGCATCCAGCCGAGCAGTCCGGCCGTCCAGGTCGGGTCGCTGACGGCGAGCTCGCGCACCAGCGCGGCGAAGCGGTCGTCGCGGGCGGCGCCGGTCTCGTAGAAGGTCTGCTGGGAGACGAAGTTCGCCACCGCCAGCAGGAAGAGCTCGGAGCGGGAGTCCCGCTCGTGTCCGCGGCCGCCCTGGTGGGTGCGGAGCGCCCGGCCCGTGGTCGTCACGGGCGAGGTGGGCCGCGCCTTACGGGCACGGACGTTGAAACGCGCCATGGTGAATTCCCCCGAATTCATGAGATGTCGAGTACGTCGTTCGACGACTCTTTTTCCGGGGAGGCGCAACAAAGGGAAGGTGCCCGAGATCAGGGGTCGGCGACGGACTTAGCCAGATGCTCTACCCGACTGAGCTACATCGACCCGAGGTCGATGACGGGACTCGAACCCGCGACCGTCCGATCCAATGAAGTAACCGTTGCCTGCGCACCGGGCACCCACCTCATGCTGCGCCTCCCGAGATCAAGTCGGCGGCGGCATGGATTTCTGTGGAAAGAAGTAGCCGCAGCCTGCGCACCGGAAGGTGCTGTGAAGTTGTGGTGTCCAGAGATCGAGGCCGGCGGAACCGACAAGGTGCTCTGCCCCTGAGCTACACCGGCGCGTCGTGCCGGTGGCGGGATTCGAACCCGCGGCCGCCCCATTATGAGTGGAAGTAGGTCCTGCCTTCGCACCTGGACAGGCATCACTTTAGGAGGGCGGCCGCGGACGGGGCGAGCGAATTAATCCCGGTCGATGCTTACCGCTTCTGTCGCTTCCAGGGGCCGGTGATGGCCAGCATGATTCCCGGCGTCTGGATGTTGGCGTACAGGGTGTGGCCGTCGGGCGAGAAGGTGACGCCGGTGAACTCGCTGTATTCGGGCTTGTCCGCGGTGCCGATGTTGAGCTCGTTGCGGGCGATGGGGTAGGTGCGGCCGCTGTCGGTCGCGCCGAAGAGGTGCTGGACGCCCTCGCCGTCCTCGGCGATGACGAGGCCGCCGTAGGGGGAGACGGTGATGTTGTCGGGGCCGTCGAAGGCGCCGTCGGCCGAGGGGTCGGGGTTCACCCCGAGCAGCACCTTCAGGGTCAGCGTGCGGCGCTTGGGGTCGTAGAACCAGACGGCGCCGTCGTGCTGGACAGGGCTTTCGTCACGGGCGTAGGAGGAGACGACATAGGCGCCGCCGTCGCCCCACCACATCCCCTCCAGCTTGCGGGCGCGGGTGACCTGGCCGGCGGCGAACTGCTTGCGCACGGACACCGACTTCGCGTCGCGGTCGGGGACGTCGACCCAGTCGACGCCGTACACGGTGCCGATCTTCGTTGCGCGGGAGAGGTCGTCGACGAACTTGCCGCCGGAGTCGAAGCACTTGAAGGCCTGCAGGACGCCGGCGTCGGCGGCGAGGGTGCGCAGCTGGCCCCGGCCGTGGCGGAAGCCGGCCGGCGGGGTCCACCGGTAGAGCAGGCCGTTGGGGCCCGAGGCGTCCTCGGTGAGGTAGGCGTGGCCGTGCTTGGGGTCGATGACGACGGCCTCGTGGGCGTACCGGCCGAACGCCTTGACGGGCCTCGGGTCGCGGTTGGCGCGGCGGTCGGCGGGGTCGACCTCGAAGATGTAGCCGTGGTCCTCGGTCATGCCGTTCTGGCCGGCCTTGTCCTCGGTCTCCTCGCCGGAGAGCCAGGTGCCCCACGGGGTGGCGCCGCCCGCGCAGTTGGTGGAGGTGCCGGCGATGCCGACCCACTCGGCGACATGGCCGCCGGGGCGCACCTCGACGACCGTGCAGCCGCCGGCGGCGGCGGGGTCGTAGACATGGCCCTCGGTGAGGGGCACCGGGTACTGCCAGCCGGCGCGCGGGCCCTTGAGCTCGTGGTTGTTGACGAGCAGGGTCGCGCCGCGCGGGCCGCAGAAGGCGGCGGTGCCGTCGTGGTTGGACGGGGTGATCTCGCCGGACTCCAGCTTGGTGCGGCCGCTGTAGGTGACGACGCGGTACCTGAACCCGGCGGGCAGCGCGAGGATGCCGGCCGGGTCGGGCAGCAGCGGGCCGTAGCCGACGCCGTGGTGGCCGGCCGCCTGCTCCCGCGGCGCGTCCGCGGTGTCCTCGGCGTCCGTGGCGGCGAGGGCGTTCGGCGCGCTGGCGAGGGCGCCCACGCTGCCGGCCAGCGCGATCCCTGCGCCGGTGACCGCGGATTGCCTGGTGAAGTCCCTGCGGGTGAGCGACATGGTGTCTCCTGAGACGGTGGAAGTGCCGTGGAGGGTGGCGGACTCCGGTTTCGGCGACACCGTCCCGCCCATGCCTGAACGGGAGCTGAACGGGGGGCGGCTTCGGGGGACCTGCTTCCATGAATCCGTACAGATCTCGTCAGCGGGCCCCCAAGAAGGCGCTTATCCGCCCTGCTGCGAGCGCGCCTTGAAGGCGGCCTTGCGGGCTTCCTTGGCGATGCGCTTGTCGGGGTGCAGCCGTCCCATCGCCTCCAGGACGTCCGCGGTGGCCGGGTGGTCGACGCGCCAGGCGGCGGCGAAGAAGCCCCCGTGCTGCTGGGCCAGGCCTTCGACGAGGGCCTGGAGCTCCTCGGAGTTGCCCTCGGCGGCGAGCTGCGCGGCCAGGGTGTCGACGGTGAGCCAGAAGACGAGGTCCTCGGAGGGGGCGGGCACGTCGGTCGCGCCGAGTTCGCTCAGCCAGACCCGGGCGAGACCGCCGAGCTCGGGGTCGTCGAGCACCTCGCGCACGGCGGGTTCGGCCTGCCCGCCGACCAGGGACAGGGCCTGCTGGCAGCGCAGCCGGCGCAACGGTGCGCCGGGGTCGGAGCCGCGGGCGGCGGCCAGCAACTCCCTTGCGGCGGCCAGGGGTTCGCGGTGGGCGAGCCAGTGCTCGGTCTCGACGAGTGCGGCGCGCGAGCCGTAGCCCGCGCTGCCGTCGAGGAGGGCGTCGGCGCCCTTGTCGGCGAGGTCGCCGAGGGCCGGGGCGTCGAAGCCGGCCTCCTGCAGGCGGGCCCGCAGCCCGTACAGGCCGAGCGGGGTGAGGCGGACCATGCCGTAGCGGGAGACGTCGGTGTCGTCGAGGGGGGCGGTGGGCTCCTCGTCGGGGTCCGCCATCAGGGCCTCGTCGACGGGCCGGTAGGCGACGAGGCCGATGGGCTCCAGCAGCCGGAACTGGTCGTCGAGGCGCATCATCGCGTCGGAGACCTGCTCCAGGACGTCGTTGGTGGGCTCGTCCATGTCACCGGGGATGATCATGGAGGCGGCGAGCGCGGGGAGCGGTACGGGGCCGTCGCCGGGGCCGTCCTCGCTGGCCGTGAGCAGGTAGAGGTTGCCGAGCACGCCGTCGAGGAACTCGGCCTCGGCCTCGGGGTTCCAGTCGAGCCGGGAGAAGTCGACCTGACCGCCTTCGTCCATCGCCTCCATCAGTTCGTCGAGGTCGGGCACGGCCGCCTCGGCGAGCACGGTCTCCAGGGCGGTGAGCCAGACGGCGAGGACGTCGTGCGGGGCGCCGCCGGTCAGCAGGGTCAGGTCCTCGCCGGCCGTGACCGTGCCGGCCTCCTCGTCGACGACGTCCACGAGTCCGGCGTCCACGGCGATCCGCCAGGCCTCGCTCGCGTGGGCGGCGGCGTCCTCACCGGTCAGGCCGAGCGCCTCGGCGGCCGCCGCGAGCTGCTCGTCGACGAGTCCGCCCCCGGCGTCGACACGGGTGTCGGGGCCGGCCCAACGGGCGAGCAGGGCGGCCCGGGAGAGCAAGGGCGTGGACAGGGCGTCGCGCGCCAGCTCCGCTTCGGGGTGCAGCCGCACCGGCGGCAGGGGGGAGCTGTCTGACATCGGCTGGTTCTCCTAGGGCGCGTGGTGCCGCCGGCCCGCTGGGGCCACTGGGCCACTCAGCCTAGACGGATATGAGCCCATGCCGCCCGGTTCATCTCCCCGTCGGCCCGCGTACATGGCTGAAACCTTGACAAGTGGCCTGAGCAGGCAGGAGATTGACGCGCGTAGAAATCCACTGGACAGGTGTTCACTGTGTTTCTACGCGCGTCGCGCACCGCTCCGCCGGTCGCGCGGCCCCCGTTCCGTGCTCCACCCTCGTCCCGGCGCTCACGTACGTCCCCGGAGGGATTCCGTTGCCGAGCAAGAAGTCCGCGCGTCTCGCCGCGCTCACCGTCGCCGCCGTCTGTTCCGCGGCCTCCACCGTCGCCCTCGGCGCACCCGCGCAGGCGGACACGGTGGCCATTCACGACATCCAGGGCACGACCCGGATATCGCCGTACGCCGGCAAGGCGGTCACGGGTGTGGCCGGAATCGTCACCGGCGTGCGCACCTACGGCTCGTCCAAGGGGTTCTGGATCCAGGATCCGAACCCGGACGCCGACCCCGCCACCAGTGAGGGCGTCTTCGTCTTCACCAGCTCCGCCCCGAAGGTCGCCGTCGGTGACTCCGTCACGGTCACCGGCACGGTCTCCGAGTTCGTGCCCGGCGGTGCGTCGAGCGGCAACCAGTCGGTCACGGAGATCACCAAGCCCACGGTGACGGTCCTGTCCGGCGGCAACGCGGTCCCGGCCGCGACCGTCGTGAACGCGAGGTCGGTGCCGGCCGCGTACGCCCCGGCCGGCGACGCCGCCGCCGGCAACTCCGTCAACGGCCTCACCCTGCAGCCCGGCACGTACGCCCTGGACCGCTACGAGTCCCTCGAGGGCATGAACGTACAGGTCGCCGACGCCCGTGTGGTGACCGCCACCGACCCGTACAGCGAGCTGTGGGTCACGGTGAAGCCGCGCGAGAACGCCACCCGCCGCGGTGGCGCGCTCTACGGCTCCTACACCTCGCAGAACACCGGCCGGCTGCAGATCCAGTCGCTGGGCGCGACCGCCGACTTCCCCGTCGCGAACGTCGGCGACACCCTCACCGGCGTCACCGAGGGCCCCCTGGACTACAACCAGTTCGGCGGCTACACGCTCGTCGCCGGCCACCTCGGCACACTGGAGAGCGGCGGTCTGCAGCGGGAGACGACGCAGAAGCAGAAGCGGGGCGAGCTCGCGGTCGCCACGTACAACGTCGAGAACCTCGATCCGTCCGACGCCACCTTCGACGCGCACGCCTCCGCGATCGTGAACAACCTGAAGTCGCCCGACATCGTGTCCCTGGAGGAGATCCAGGACGACAACGGCGCCAAGGACGACGGCACGGTCACCGCCGGCGCGACGGTGACCAAGCTGATCGACGCGATCGTCGCGGCCGGCGGCCCGAGGTACGACTGGCGCTCCATCGACCCGGTCAACGACCAGGACGGCGGCGAGCCGGGCGGGAACATCCGTCAGGTGTTCCTCTTCAACCCCGAGCGGGTGTCCTTCACGGACCGCGCGGGCGGCGACTCCACCACGGCGGTGGGTGTCTCCAAGGTGCACGGCAAGGCGCAGCTGACGGCCTCCCCCGGTCGCGTCGCGCCGGGCGCCGACGCCTGGAAGTCCAGCCGCAAGCCGCTCGCGGGCGAGTTCGTCTTCCGCGGCAGGACGGTCTTCGTGATCGCCAACCACCTCAACTCCAAGGGTGGCGACCAGGGTCTGACCTCGCAGTACCAGCCGGTGGCACGCAGTTCGGAGGTCCAGCGTCACGCGCAGGCGACGCTGGTCAACGCGTTCGTCAAGAGCATCCTGGACGTCCAGAAGAACGCGGACGTCATCGCCCTCGGCGACATGAACGACTTCGAGTTCTCCGACACCGCGAAGATCCTCGAGGGCGACGGCGAACTGTGGTCGGCGATCAAGTCGCTGCCCAGGAGCGAGCGTTACACCTACGACTACCAGGGCAACCAGCAGGTCCTGGACCAGATCATGGTGAGTCCGTCGATCCGGCGGAGCTGCGACTTCGCGTACGACAGCGTGCACATCAACTCGGAGTTCCACGACCAGATCAGCGACCACGACCCGCAGGTGCTGCGCTTCGAGCCGTAACACCGCCGGGAGCAGGACCGGTCGTCTCCGCCCGGAGCAGGACCGGTCGTCTCCCCCTGGATCAGGGCTGGTCGAACAGGCCGTTCAGCCAGCCCTGCCAGGCGGCTTCGCACTCCTTGACGTCCGCGCCCGGCGTGAAGTCGTGCAGGGAGATGCCCACCGGGTGGCCCCAGTGGTTGCGCCCGAAGACGCGGGTGAGGCCCCGGTCCGTGCGCAGCCCGATGAAGTAGGGGTCCCGGAAGTCGACGACGGCCTCGAACGCGTCGGGCCCCCGGACCGTCACCGTGGCGCCGGCGCTCACGTCCTCACCGACTCCGAGCGCCCGGCCGACGACGGCGAGGGCGTCGGGCGCCCTGGACGCCTCCGGCCCGTCGAAGGTGGCGAAGGCGACCGGCCGGGGCGCGAAGTGGACCAGGTACTCGCGCAGGGTGTGCAGATAGAAGTCCGTGTGCTTGGAGGCGCCGTCGTACTGGTTGTCCCAGTCGTCGACGAAGATGCCGCTGTGCACGTAGCGCACCCAGGCCCGTCGTCCGCCGTCACGGGGTTCCACGGTGTGGTCGAGCTGGTTGAGGGTCTGCTCGGAGATGCCCTCGACGTTCTGGACCCGGTTGGTGTAGCGGTGCGGCGGATCCCAGGCGACGACCTCGGACCCGAAGGGCCCCGCGCCGCCGACCCGGGGCTCCGGCGGTTCCATCGGCCACAGATACCCTCCAGTTCCGGTGGTGATCGCCTCCCAGACCTGCTCAGGGGTGGCGTCGACCTCGAACTCGCGGGCGATCTCGAATTCCTTGGACATGGCGGGCTCCTGCGTCCTATGGGTTCAGTTCGGAAGGCTGCTGGTCCTTGACCGTCGGATGCACGGCGACGACGATCCGGTGATCGCGGCCGCCCTCCGCGCCGGGCGAGTCGTACTTGCCGATCAGCGCGCCGATGCCGGCCGTCAACTCCTCGATGAAGGCGGCCCGTTCGGCCGCCGAGGCGAAGCGGACCTCGCCGTCCAGCGCGTAGGTCGCCAGCCCCTTGCGGGCCTTGGCGGCGCCGGTGATCAGCGAGCCGACGTCCCTGACCAGCCGGGCCCCGAGCGCGAGCAGCCAGCGCGCGGACAGCTGATCGCGGAAGCGGTCCGGATCGGGCTGCACGGAGGCGAGCGCGAGCGGCGAGATCACGTACGACGCGGCGGTCGCGCGCATCAGCCGCTCGGTGACATTGCCCTTGCGGCGCTCGCCGGCCAGCTCGACCAGGCCGTGCCGCTCCAGCGCCTTGAGGTGGTAGTTCACCTTCTGCCGCGGCAGGCCGACCTTTCCCGCCAGCATCGCGGCGGAGGCCGGACCGGCCGCCAGCTCGGCGAGCAGCCGGGCCCGTATGGGGTCCAGGGAGACGGCTGCGGCCTCGGGGTCCTCGATCACGGTCACATCCAGCATGCGTCCACGCTCTCACCGAAAACTTTTTTTGTCCAGACGAACTTAGCTTTCGGTGAGAGGGCGCGAAAAGGCCCGGCTCCCGCTGGTCGCGGGTGCCGGGCCTCCCTGCGCGCCTACCGGGTGCGCCGGGCGTCGACGCCGGCGCCTGCCCGGCCGGGGGCGGTCAGCACTTCCAGCGCTCAGCCCCGGACGCGCCCCTGCCCGTCGCCCTGGCCCTCATCCCGGCCACCACGAGGGTGACCGCCGCGGCGCCCGCGACCACCAGCGGCCACGGGTGCCGACGCGCGAACCCCACGGGCGCGCGAAGCGCGGCAGGGGCTCGGCTCTCGGCGGTGCGCCCCACGTCCGAGGCCTTCCCCCGCAGCTCGTGGCGGGCCTGTACCGCCCGCTCCTGAGCGGTGTGCCCGGCACGGACGGCCGATTCCTGGACGGTGTGGCCCGCTCGGCTCGCCCTCTCCTGCGTGGCATGGCCGGCGCGGTTCGCGCGTTCCTGCACATGGCGCCCCGCCTCGGCGGCCGAACTGCGCAACTGCACGCTCATCGCGCCCGCACGGTCCCTGAGATCTGCGGCACGGGCCCGGGTGCGTCCGCGCACATCGGCCTTGGCCGCCAACTCCTCTACGGTCTGGCCCAGTTGCTGCCTGGTCCGCTCGATCTGCCGACGCAGGTCGGCCGTCCCCTTGTCGGTCATCGGTGCGCCCTTTCCTTGATCTCCTCGACGTCGGCCTTGACGCTGCCGAGGGTCTGCTCGGGGGTGGGCGGAGCCGCCCGGCGCAGTTGCGCGCGACCGGCCGCGCCCAGCACGGCGGCGATCACGAACAGCACCGCCGTCACCACGAGCGCCGCCGCCCAGACGGGCAGCACCAGCGAGAGCGCGGCCGCGGCCGTGCCGGCGAGGGCGAGGAGACCGGCGTAGCCGAACGCGCCCGCGGCGCCGAGCAGACCGCCGCCGCGGCCGGCGCGCCGCCCTTTCTCGGCGAACTCCTCCTTGGCCAGGGCCAGTTCCTGCCGTACGAGTAGGGAGAGCTGTTCGGTGGCCTGGCCGACGAGTTCGCCGACCGTGTGATGCCCGTCCTGGACGGGCCGGACGTCCGTGGTGCCGGTCACGGTGCTCCGCCTCCTCTCGGTTTCCGAAGACATTCGGGTACCCCTGCCGGTGCGCCCTACCCATGGAGCGGGCAGGCCGCTGGGGGCGGCCGGAAGCACGGGAGAAGCACAGGACAGGCGCGACGGGGAGACGCTCCGGGGAGGCGCCGCGGTGAGGCGTCGCAGCCAGGCGTCGCAGAAGATGCGGCAGCCTGCGGTCGAGACAGGACTTCGCAGCAACTCTTACATATAGCTCGTAGTAAAATTAAGTAGAGCTTCACGGTCGGCCGGTCGAGACTGGTCCCCATGACGACAGCCTCCTCACCCGGCGCTCCGACGCCCGTCCCGGCTCGCGCTGCGGTCTTCGGCCGAGCCCTCTGCGCGATGGTCACGCCCTTCACCGGCTCCGGCGCGCTCGATCGCGACGGCGCACAGCGACTGGCCGACCGGCTGGTGTCCGCGGGCTGCGACGGCCTGGTCCTCTCGGGCACCACGGGCGAGTCGCCGACCACGTCGGACGCGGAGAAGGCGGAGCTGGTGGCGGCGGTCCGGGAGGCGGTCGGCGACCGGGTCTCGATCGTGGCGGGGGKGGGSACCTCCGACACCCGCCACACCGTCGAACTCGCGCGGGCCGCCGAGAAGGCGGGGGCGGACGGGGTGCTCGTGGTCACCCCGTACTACAGCAGGCCCCCGCAGGACGCCGTCGAGGCCCACTTCCGGGAGGTCGCGGACGCGTCCGGGCTGCCGGTGATGCTGTACGACATTCCCGGCCGCACCGGCACCCGGATCGAGCCGGACACGATGCTCCGGCTCGCCGAGCACCCCCGGATCGTCGCGGTGAAGGACTGCTCCTACGACCTGCTCGGCGTCCAGAAGGTGCTCGCGCGCACCGGGCTGGCCTACTACGCGGGCTGCGACGAGCACAATCTCGCCCTGTACGCGGTCGGCGCGGCGGGTTACGTCAGCACGGTCGCGAACGTGGTCCCGGACCGTCTGCGGGCCGTCCTGGACGCCTTCGACGCCCGGGACACCGCCGGAGCCGCCCGGTGGCAGCAGGAGGCCACCGAGCTGGTGGAGGCGATGATGGCGTCGGGCCTGCCCGGAGCCGTCACCGCCAAGGCCCTCCTGGGCGACCTGGGTCTGCCGTCCGGCCCGGTCCGCGCGCCGTTGCGGCCCGCCGACCGGGAGACGGTCGGCGGACTGCGCGCGGCCTACGACCGGCTGGTGGCCTGACCGGGCGGCGGCCGGACACCGGGCAAGGACCGGCGGGGTGGTGTCGGCGGTGTCGGCGGTGGAGAAACGACAAAGGCAAGGAGCTCACGCGCTCCTTGCCACTTTCAACGTATAGCGCACCGGGGGGCTTGCGGCAAGGCCCCCGGTATGACGCAGAATCTCCGATCTGGGCCCGGGACGGCGGCCGGCGGACGGACCGGCCGCCCGCCTGCCGGCCGGCACCCCGCAGGTGAACGACGAGAACCGCGAGAATAGGCGTACCCGGGCGGCACGGACCGACCGCGGTCGCAAGCGATCCCATATCGGAGCTGATGACGTGACCCCCCTGACCACCGGGGCCTTCGACCTTCCCGAGCGCCTGTCCCACAAGGCCGACCCGAAGCTGATCGCCGGCGACGAGCGGCACTTCGCGGCCGTCGCGGAGTCTTTGGAGCAGGCGATCGCCGAGGTGTCCGACCGCCTCGACGCCGAGCGCAGGGCGCCCGGCGGACTCGGCCGGGGGGCGATGGACCGCGACACGGAGATCCACCGGCTGACCGCTCGTCTGCGCGCACTGCGCCGCTTCGGACTGGACCTGTGCCTCGGGCACATGGTCGGGGCCGACGACGGCGAACCCGTGTACGTCGGACGGCTCGGACTCACCGACAGCACGGGGCGGCGGCTGCTGCTCGACTGGCGCTCACCCGCGGCCGAACCGTTCTTCGGAGCCACCCACGCCAACCCGATGGGCCTCGCCAGCCGCCGCCGGTACCGCTGGACCCGTGGGCGGATCAGCGACTACTGGGACGAGGTGTTCACGGCCGACGGGTTCGCCGGGCATGCGGCGCTCGACGACCAGTCCGCGTTCATCGCCAGCCTGGGCGGCAACCGCTCGGCCCGGATGCGGGACGTGCTCGGCACCATCCAGGCCGACCAGGACGCCGTCATCCGGGCGAGCTCCCGCGGAGCCCTGGTGGTCGACGGAGGACCGGGCACGGGCAAGACCGTCGTCGCGCTGCACCGTTCCGCCTACCTCCTGTACTCCGACCCCCGTCTGGGCCACCGCCGGGGAGGCGTCCTCTTCGTCGGCCCGCACCGGCCCTATCTGGCCTATGTCGCCGACGTGCTGCCCAGCCTCGGCGAGGAGGGGGTGCAGACGTGCACCCTGCGGGACCTCGTCCCCGAGGGCGCCGAGGCGCAGGCCGAAGCCGACCCGGAGACGGCCCGCCTGAAGTCGTCCGCGGATCTGGTCGAGGCGATCGAGAAGGCCGTGGCGTTCTACGAGGAGCCGCCCTCCGAGGGGATGACCGTCACCACCCACTGGTCCGACGTGCGGCTGAGCGCCGACGACTGGGCCGTCGCGTTCGACGCGCCGGACCCGGGCACGCCGCACAACGAGGCGCGGGAACAGGTCTGGGAGGAGCTGCTCACGATCCTGATGGACAAGCACGAGGGCGACGCCCCGCCCGCGCTGCTGCGCAAGTCACTGCTGCAGAACAGGGAGCTTGCGACGGCCTTCAACCGCGCCTGGCCGCTGCTCGAAGCGACCGACCTCGTCGGAGACCTGTGGACGGTGCCCGCCTATCTGCGGATGTGCGCCCCCTGGCTGAAGCCGGACGAGGTGACGCGGCTGCAGCGCTCGCAGGCCCAGGCCTGGACGGTGTCCGACCTGCCGTTCCTGGACGCGGCGCGGCAGCGCGTCGGCGACCCGGAGGCGGCCAGGCGCACCCGCCGGCACAAGGCCGTCCTCGCCGCCCAGCGCGAGCGCATGGACCACGTCGTGGACAACCTGATCCGCGCCGTGGCCGACTCCGGCGCCGACGGCGACGACGGCGAGGGCCTGGTGACGATGCTGCGCGGCGAGGACGCCAAGGTCAGCCTGGTCGACAACGCCGAGCTCCCGGTCGTCGACCCCGATCTGCTGGCCGGCCCGTTCGCGCACATCGTCGTCGACGAGGCGCAGGAACTGACCGACGCGGAGTGGCAGATGCTGCTGCTGCGCTGTCCCTCGCGCAGCTTCACCATCGTCGGCGACCGCGCCCAGGCCCGGCACGGCTTCACCGAGTCGTGGCGGGAACGGCTGGGCCGGGTCGGGTTCGACCGGATCGCCCAGGCGTCCCTGAGCATCAACTACCGCACGCCGCAAGAGATCATGACCGAGGCCGAGCCGGTGATCCGGGCCGTGCTCCCGGACGCCAACGTGCCGACCTCGATCCGCAGCGGCGGCGCCCCCGTCGTGCACGGATCCGTCGCACAGCTGCACTCGGTCCTCGACGCGTGGCTCGCCGACCACGCGGAAGGGACCGCCTGCGTGATCGGCGATCCCACGTTCCGCGCCACGCCCCGCGTCCGCTCACTGACCCCCGAGCTGTCGAAGGGACTCGAGTTCGACCTCGTCGTCCTCGTCGACCCGGACAAGTACGGCGAGGGCGTCCAGGGAGCGGTCGACCACTACGTCGCGATGACCCGAGCCACCCGGCAACTGGTCATCCTGACGAGCCCGTGACCGGACGGCCGGCGGCTCGCGTCAGTTGTGGCTGTGCAGGATCTCGTTCAGGCCGCCCCAGACCGCGTTGTTCGGGCGGGCCTCGACGGAGCCGGTGACCGAGTTGCGGCGGAACAGGATGTTCGAGGCGCCGGAGAGTTCGCGGGCCTTGACGATCTGGCCGTCGGGCATGGTGACCCGGGTGCCCGCGGTGACGTACAGACCGGCCTCGACGACGCACTCGTCGCCGAGGGCGATGCCGACGCCCGCTTCGGCGCCCACGAGGCAGCGCTCGCCGATGGAGATGATCACGCTGCCGCCGCCGGACAGCGTGCCCATCGTGGACGCGCCGCCGCCGATGTCCGAGCCGTCGCCGACGACGACGCCCGCGGAGATGCGGCCCTCGACCATCGAGGTGCCGAGCGTGCCGGCGTTGAAGTTGACGAAGCCCTCGTGCATGACCGTCGTGCCCTCGGCCAGGTGCGCGCCGAGGCGGACCCGGTCGGCGTCGGCGATGCGGACGCCCTTGGGGGCGACGTAGTCCGTCATGCGGGGGAACTTGTCGATCGAGGTGACCTGGAGGTGCAGGCCCTCGGCGCGGGCGTTCAGCCGGACCTGCTCGACGTCGTCGACGGCGACCGGGCCGAGCGAGGTCCAGGCGACGTTGGCGAGGTGGCCAAACATGCCGTCCAGGCTCTGCCCGTGCGGCTTGACGAGACGGTGGGAGAGGAGGTGGAGGCGCAGGTAGACGTCGTGCGCGTCGAGGGGCTTGTCGTCCAGGGAGGCGATGACCGTGCGGACCGCGACGACCTCGACGCCACGGCGGGCGTCCGGGCCGATCGCGCGGGCCGCGCCCGCGCCCAGCAGTTCGACGGCGCGCTCGGCGGACAGGCGCTCGGTGCCGGAGGGGCCGGGCTCCGCGACCAGGGCGGGCGCGGGGAACCAGGTGTCGAGAACGGTGCCGTCGGCGGCGATCGTGGCGAGGCCGCCGGCCACGGCGCCGGTGGTGCGAGGAGCAGTCGTGTCGGTCATGAGGGCAACCTAACCGGCGGGGGCCCGCAGAGGCCAACCCCGCACAGCGATGTCTCAGGTGGCGGTCCCGCAGGTCGGGACGCCCCCGTGCGTCATGCCCCGGTACCGCTCCCCGGTCCGGTCGGGGGTCGCGTACGCCCCGGTCGTCGCGCGTCCGATCAACGCCCGGTGGGTCAGCGGGAGTTCACGGCCGGACGGCGCCTCGGAGCCCCTCGGAGCGCCTCGGAGCGCCTCGACGGTGTCCGGCGTGCCGCCGGCGCCGCGGTGCCCGGCCCTGCCGCCGGCCCGCTGCCGACCCCGCCGACCAGCCCTGCCGCCCCGTCTTGCGTGACTCAGCGACGGCCGGAGCCTCCGCGCGGCCGCCGGGCGGGTGGGGCGACGGGGTCCGGGCGGGGGCGGGGCATGAGACGGGACAGCGCGTCCCGGGCGTACTCCTCGTCGTAGGGCGCGCCCGTCAGCAGGACCTGCAGGCAGATGCCGTCCATCAGCGCCACCAGGGCCCGTGCGGTGAGCGGGTCCGTGCGGCGGGCGAGCAGAGCGGCGACGTCCTCGGCCCACTCGGCGGCGACGGGACGCAGCGCCGGGCGGCGCAGGGCCGCGAGGTAGAGCTCGTACTCCAGCTCGACCCCGGTGCGGTCGCCGGCGAGCCACTCGCCGAGCAGTCCGGCCAGTTCGGCGGGCAGGTCGGCCTCGGTGTCGGTGAGTCCGCCGCGCGCGGCGACCACCTTGGCGAAACCCTCGTTGGCCTGGCGCAGGGCGGCCGTCATCAGCTCGTCGAGCGTGGCGAAGTGGTACGTGGTCGAGCCGAGCGGCACGTCCGCCTCGGCGGCGACCGTGCGATGACTCAACCCGGCCAGGCCCTTGTTCCCGACGACGCGGATCGCCGCGTCGATGATCCGCTGGCGCCGTTCGGGGTCGTGGCGGCGGGGCATCAGTGGGCACCTCCCAGGTTCAGCACGACGACGCCCGCGACGATCAGCAGGATGCCGGCGACCTTGGCGGGGGTCAGGGACTCCCCGAACAGGGCCAGTCCTATGAGGGCGATGGCGGCGGTGCCGGTCCCGGCCCAGATGGCGTACGCCGTGCCGATGCCGACGGTCCTCAGGGTCCGGGCCAGGAGGAAGAAGGAGACGACGTAGCCGACGGCCGTCAGGAGCGAGGGCCAGAGCCTGCTGAAGCCGTCGCTGTATTTCATGACCGTGGTCGCGGCCACCTCGGCGGCGATGGCGCCGGCGAGCGTCAGATATCCCATGTGTACGAGCGTACACAGCGATGCGTACACCCGTACACAACGGGAGGGGATTCAAAAGCGTTATGGAAAGCGCTCGCTCATACGGATGAACGCGAGCCACCGGTTCCACTACTGTTTCACCGTTCACACACCGGGCCATCGCAGCCGCGGCCGCCGCCATGGGCGCCGCTGGAGGACCAGCGCATGCCAATAAACAAGTCCCGGCCGTCCCAGGAAGAACCCTGGGAGAACGGCTGGGCCCCGGACAGCTCCCGGGCCCCCGGAACACGACGCCTGTGGTTGGCCGGCGGTCTCGCCGTGGCCACCATCGTGGCCTGCGTGACCACCATCGCCCTGAACGACAGGCCGGCCGACCAGAAGACGGACGCCCGACAGGGACGCACACTGGCGGACGACGAGACGGAGGGCGGCGGTCTGATCTCCTTCGCCACACCCTCAGCGAGCACGTCGTCGACGCCCACGGGCCACGGCAGCGGGTCCCCTTCCGCCTCGCCGTCGCCGTCGCCGTCCTCCTCGTCCTCGCCCCGGCCGCAGGGCAGTTCGTCGCCGGGCGCGTCGACCGGCCCGGCCCCGAAGCCGTCGGGGAAGCCGGCCGACCCGCAGCCGGCCGCGTACTGGAAGTCGGTCCAGGCGGTCAACTACCCCGACCGGTACTGGCATGTGAGCGACGGTCTGGTGAAGCTCGACGCGCCGCGCGGCTCGGAGTCCCGCGCCGACTCCACCTTCGAGGTGGTCAAGGGCCTGGCCAACGGCTCCTGTTACTCGTTCAGAACGGCCGACGGCGCCTACCTGCGCCACCGCAACTTCGTGCTGCGCGCCGAACGCAACGACGGCTCCAGCCTGTTCCAGCAGGACGCCACCTTCTGTCCCGCATACTCGGGGTACCAGGGCGCGGTGGTGCTGCAGTCGGTGAACTACCCCAACTACGCGCTGCGGCACAAGAACTTCCAGTTGCGCCTGGATCCGTACGGCTACAACACGACCAACCGCGAGGACTTCATGTTCCGCGTCGTCGACGGCCTCGGCTGAGGCCGGCGGACCACCCACAGGTCGCCCCGCACACAAGGTGCCCCGCACACAGGTGTGGCCCCCCGGCAGAGCTGCCGGGGGGCCACACCTGTCAGGCCGTCAGACGTTGAAGCCGAGCGCGCGCAGCTGCTCGCGGCCGTCGTCCGTGATCTTGTCCGGGCCCCACGGCGGCATCCAGACCCAGTTGATGCGCAGCTCGTTGACCAGACCGTCCGTGGCGGACTTCGCCTGGTCCTCGATGACGTCCGTGAGCGGACACGCCGCCGACGTCAGGGTCATGTCGATCGTCGCGATGTTCGCGTCGTCGATGTGGATGCCGTAGATCAGGCCGAGGTTGACCACGTCGATGCCCAGCTCGGGGTCGACGACGTCGTACAACGCCTCGCGGACTTCCTCCTCCGAGGCGGGCTTCATCTCAAGGGTCTCGCTCATGCCGTGTTCCTTTCGGCGTCGGCTCCGCCCAGGGCCTGGGCCGTCGCGTCCTTCCACGCCATCCAGCTGAGGAGGGCGCACTTGACCCGTGCCGGGTACTTGGAGACGCCGGCGAACGCGACCGCGTCCTCCAGCACCTCCTCCATCGCGTCGTCGGGCTCGATCTTCCCCTTGGACTGCATCAGCTCCAGGAAGGTCTCCTGGATCTTCTGCGCGTCCGCCAGGTCCTTGCCGACCAGCAGGTCGTTCAGGACGGAGGCGCTGGCCTGGCTGATGGAACAGCCCTGGCCCTCGTAACTGACGTCTTCGATCTTCGTGCCGTCGTACTTCACCCGCAGGGTGATCTCGTCGCCGCACGTCGGATTGACGTGGTGCACCTCGGCGTCGCCATCGCGCAGACCACGCCCGTGCGGGTGCTTGTAGTGGTCCAGGATGACTTCCTGGTACATCGAGTCCAGCTTCATCCGCTCGCTCGCCAACCCCTCAGCCGAAGAAGTTCCGTACGTGCTCCAGACCGTCGACCAGAGCATCGATCTCGGCCGGCGTGGAGTACAGATAGAACGACGCTCGCGTGGTCGCGGGAATTCCGTAGCGCAGGCAGACGGGGCGGGCGCAGTGGTGGCCCACCCGGACCGCGATGCCCTGCTCGTCCAGCACCTGGCCCACGTCGTGCGGGTGGATGTCGCCGAGCGTGAAGGAGATCGCCGCGCCCCGGTCCTCGGCCGTGGTGGGGCCGATGATGCGCAGGTCGGGGACGTCGCCGAGCTTCTTCACCGCGTACTCGGTGAGCGCGTGCTCGTGGGCGAGGATCTTGTCCATGCCGATCGAGGACAGGTAGTCGATCGCCGCGCCGAGGCCCACGGCCTGGGCGATCGGCGGGGTGCCCGCCTCGAACTTGTGCGGGGCCGGAGCGTAGGTCGAGGAGTGCATCGACACGGTCTCGATCATCTCGCCGCCGCCGAGGAACGGCGGCAGGTCCTCGAGCAGTTCCTGGCGGCCCCACAGGACGCCGATGCCGGTCGGGCCGCACATCTTGTGGCCGGTGAAGGCCACGAAGTCGGCCTGCAGGGCCTGTACGTCCAGCGGCATGTGCGGTGCGGCCTGCGAGGCGTCGATGCACACGAGCGCCCCGACCTCCTGCGCACGGCGCACTATCGCCTCGACCGGGTTCACGGTGCCGAGGATGTTCGACACCAGCACGAAGGAGACGATCTTCGTCTTCTCCGTGATGACCTCGTCGATGTTCGACAGGTCGAGCCGGCCGTCGTCGGTGAGGCCGAACCACTTCAGCTTCGCGCCCGTGCGCTGCGCCAGCAGCTGCCACGGCACGATGTTGGAGTGGTGCTCCATCTCCGTGATGACGATCTCGGTCTCGGAGTCCACGCGGTAGGGCTCGTCGGCCCAGCCCAGCATGTTCGCCACGAGGTTGAGCGACTCCGAGGCGTTCTTGGTGAAGATCACCTCGTTGCGGCTGGGCGCGTTGACGAACGCGGCGACCTTGTCGCGCGCGCCCTCGTACAGCGCCGTGGCCTCCTCGGCGAGCACATGCACACCGCGGTGGACGTTGGCGTTGTAGCGCTCGTAGTACTCGTTGAGGGCGTCCAGCACCTGGCGCGGCTTCTGCGACGTCGCCGCGTTGTCCAGGTACACGAGCTTCTGACCGTCGTGGACCTGACGGTCCAGGATGGGGAAGTCCTTGCGGATCGCCTCGACGTCGAGGAGGCCCGGCAGCTGCGTCACGCGGATACGCCACCCTTCGTGTAAACCTCGTAGCCCTCGTTCTCCAGCTTGTCGGCGAGCTCGGCGCCGCCGGACTCGACGATGCGGCCACCCGAGAAGACGTGGACGAAGTCGGGCTTGATGTAGCGCAGGATGCGCGTGTAGTGCGTGATCAGCAGGGTGCCGACCTCGCCGGTCTCGCGCACGCGGTTGACGCCCTCGGAGACGATGCGCAGGGCGTCGACGTCCAGGCCGGAGTCGGTCTCGTCGAGGATCGCGACCTTCGGCCGGAGCAGCTCCAGCTGGAGGATCTCGTGGCGCTTCTTCTCGCCGCCGGAGAAGCCCTCGTTGACGTTGCGCTCGGCGAAGGAGGTGTCCATGTTGAGGCGCTCCATGGCCTCCTTGACCTCCTTCACCCAGGTGCGCAGCTTGGGGGCCTCGCCGCGGACGGCGGTGGCGGAGGTGCGCAGGAAGTTCGACACGGAGACGCCGGGGACCTCGACCGGGTACTGCATCGCGAGGAACAGGCCGGCGCGGGCGCGCTCGTCGACGGACATCTCCAGGACGTCCTCGCCGTCGAGGGTGACGGTGCCGCCGGTGACCGTGTACTTCGGGTGACCCGCGAGCGAGTAGGCGAGCGTCGACTTGCCGGAGCCGTTGGGGCCCATGATGGCGTGCGTCTCGCCCTGCTTCACGGTGAGGTCGACGCCCTTGAGGATCTCCTTCGTGGCGTTGTCGGCCTCGACGGTGACGTGCAGGTCTCGGATTTCAAGCGTTGCCATGGGTGCCTCAGGACTCCTGGGAAAGGGAGACGAGCACGTCGTCCCCTTCGATCTTTACGGGGTATACGGGGACGGGGCGCGTCGCGGGAAGGCCGGACGGCTTGCCGGTGCGCAGGTCGAACGAGGAACCGTGCAGCCAGCACTCGATCTGGCAGTCCTCCACCTCGCCCTCCGAGAGCGAGACGTTGGCGTGCGAGCAGATGTCGTGGATGGCGAACACCTCGCCCACCGTCCGGACGAGCGAGACCGGCGTGCCGTCGAGCTCCACCCGCTTGGGGGTGTCCTCGTCCAGCTCGCTCAGCGCGCAGGCCCGAACGAATCGAGCGCGGTCGTCGGCCATCAGACGGTGGCCTTCAGCTCGGTCTCGATCCGGGCGAGGAGGCGCTCCTCGATGTCGTCGACGCCGATCTGCTGGACCAGCTCGGCGAAGAAGCCGCGGACCACCAGGCGACGGGCCTCGTCGGCCGGGATGCCGCGGGCCATCAGGTAGAAGAGCTGCTCGTCGTCGAAGCGGCCGGTGGCCGAGGCGTGGCCGGCGCCGACGATCTCGCCGGTCTCGATCTCCAGGTTCGGCACCGAGTCGACCCGCGCGCCGTCGGTGAGGACGAGGTTGCGGTTCATCTCGTAGGTGTCCGTGCCCTCGGCCTTGGCCTCGATGAGCACGTCGCCGATCCAGACGGCGTGGGCGGCCTCGCCCTGCAGAGCGCCCTTGTAGACGACGTTGGACTTGCAGTGCGGGACGTTGTGGTCGACCAGCAGACGGTGCTCCTGGTGCTGACCGGCGTCCGTGAAGTACAGACCGAAGAGCTCGGCCTCGGCGCCGGGGCCGGCGTACGCGACGCGCGGGTGCAGTCGGACGAGGTCGCCGCCGAAGGTCACCACGACCGACTTGAAGCTCGCGTCCCGGCCGACGAGGGCGTTGTGCTGGGCCACGTGCACGGCCTTGTCGTCCCAGTCCTGGACGGAGACGACGGTCAGCTTCGCGCCGTCCCCGAGGACGTAGTCGACGTTGGCGGCGAGCACGGCGTCACCGGTGTGGTCGATGACGACGACGGCCTCGGCGAAGGCGCCCAGCTCGATGACCTGGTGGCCGTAGGAGACCCCGCCCTCGCCGTGCACCGTGATGCGGATCGGCTCGGTGAGCACCGTCTCCTTGGGGACGGTGACCACGCCGGCCTTTTCGAACGCGGAGTACGCCTGGGCGGCGACCCGGTCCACCGGGGTGCCCGCCCTGCCGAGGCGCGCGTCGTCGCGGTCGACGAGTTCGACGACGACGCCCTCGGGCGCCTCGACGGCGACCTTGACGCCCCCGCCGGTCGCGACGGCGGTGCCGTCGTGCAGGCCGCGCAGGCGCTCCAGCGGCGTGAACCGCCACTCCTCCTCGCGGCCGTGCGGGACCGGGAAGTCCGCGACGTCGAAGGACGGGGGCGCGCTCATGCGCGTGGCGACGGTCGACTCGGCGGCCACCGCGATCTGTCCGGCGGTGGTGGACCCCACCGGGATGTTCTGAGCCTCAGCCATGGCTGTCGGTCTGCTCTCTTCCTACGTCAAGAAATCTGGCGACTGCTCGGGGGGCGGGTCTCAGCCGACCGCGCCTTCCATCTGCAGCTCGATCAGCCGGTTGAGTTCCAGGGCGTACTCCATGGGCAGCTCCTTCGCGATGGGCTCGACGAAGCCGCGCACGATCATCGCCATCGCCTCGAACTCGGTCATGCCACGGCTCATCAGGTAGAAGAGCTGATCGTCGCTGACCTTGGAGACGGTGGCCTCGTGGCCCATGGACACGTCGTCCTCGCGGACGTCCACATAGGGGTACGTGTCGGAGCGGGAGATGGTGTCGACGAGCAGCGCGTCGCACAGCACGTTGGACTTCGAGCCGTGCGCGCCCTCGCCGATCTCGACCAGACCGCGGTAGGACGTACGGCCGCCTCCGCGCGCCACCGACTTGGAGACGATGTTGGAGGAGGTGTTCGGCGCCATGTGGACCATCTTGGAGCCGGCGTCCTGGTGCTGGCCCTCGCCCGCGAAGGCGATGGACAGGGTCTCGCCCTTGGCGTGCTCGCCCATCAGGTAGACGGCCGGGTACTTCATCGTCACCTTGGAGCCGATGTTGCCGTCGATCCACTCCATGGTCGCGCCCTCGTACGCCACGGCGCGCTTGGTGACCAGGTTGTAGACGTTGTTCGACCAGTTCTGGATGGTCGTGTAGCGGCAGCGGGCGTTCTTCTTGACGATGATCTCGACCACGGCGCTGTGCAGCGAGTCCGACTTGTAGATCGGCGCCGTGCAGCCCTCGACGTAGTGCACGTAGGCGCCCTCGTCGACGATGATCAGGGTCCGCTCGAACTGGCCCATGTTCTCCGTGTTGATGCGGAAGTAGGCCTGGAGCGGGATCTCGACGTGCACGCCCTTCGGCACGTAGATGAAGGAGCCGCCGGACCACACCGCGGTGTTCAGCGACGCGAACTTGTTGTCGCCGACCGGGATGACCGTGCCGAAGTACTCCTTGAAGAGCTCCGGGTGCTGCTTCAGCGCGGTGTCGGTGTCGAGGAAGATGACGCCCTGCTCCTCCAGGTCCTCACGGATCTGGTGGTAGACGACCTCGGACTCGTACTGGGCCGCGACACCGGCCACGAGGCGCTGCTTCTCCGCCTCGGGGATGCCGAGCTTGTCGTACGTGTTCTTGATGTCCTCAGGGAGGTCCTCCCAGGACTCCGCCTGCTTCTCGGTGGAGCGCACGAAGTACTTGATGTTGTCGAAGTCGATCCCCGACAGGTCCGAGCCCCAGTTCGGCATGGGCTTCTTCTCGAAGAGCCGCAGGCCCTTGAGGCGGAGCTTCGTCATCCACTCCGGCTCGGACTTCTTCTCGGAGATGTCCCGGACGACGTCCTCGTTGATGCCGCGCTTCGCAGAGGCGCCGGCAGTGTCGGAGTCGGCCCAGCCGTATTCGTACTTACCCAGGCCCTCGAGTTCGGGGTGGGCAGTCTCCGTGGGGAGAGTCATGCGGGGTTCCTCCCGGCCGTGCTTGCGGATGCGTTATGGGTGGCTGTGGAAACTCTGGGGATGAACGTCGTGCAGACGCCGTCGCCGTGCGCGATGGTCGCCAGCCGCTGGACGTGCGTTCCGAGCAGCTGGGAGAAGAACTCGGTCTCCGCCTCGCAGAGCTGCGGGAACTTCTCCGCGACATGAGCGACGGGGCAGTGGTGCTGGCACAGCTGCTCGCCGACCGGTGCGCTGCGCGCCGTAGCAGCGTACCCGTCCGCGCTCAAGGCCTTGGCCAGGGCTTCGGTGCGCTCCTCGGGGGCGGCGGCCTCCACCGCCTCGCGGTACGCGGCCGCCTGCTCGGCGATCCTGGCGCGGGCGAAGGCGACGACCGCCTCGTCCCCGCCGAACCGCTCCTGGATGAAGCGCAGGGCGTCCGCGGCGAGCTTGTCGTAGGACTGGTCGAAGGCGTCGCGGCCGCAGTCGGTGAGCGCGAAGACCTTCGCGGGGCGCCCGCGCGTGCGCGCGCCGTACACGCGCTGCTCGCGGGCCTGCACGATGTCGTCGGCGACCAGGGCGTCGAGGTGGCGGCGCACGGCGGCGGGGGTCAGCCCCAGCCGCCCGGCCAGCTCGGTGACGGTCGACGGCCCGTGGTCCAGGATGGATCGCGCGACCCGGTTGCGGGTGGACCGCTCTCCGGTCGCGAGCTCCTCCTGGGGGGTCCCCGTGGGGGTCTCCCGAACCTCGCCGACGTTTTTCACAACGCCATTGTTGCGTAATTCCTCAGAAGCAGGCAAGCGGCGCCCCCGCCGCGAGGCGGTGCCCTGCGTCACTTAGGCGAACCTAATCTGACCTGGGGAAACAGACTCCGGCCGGTCCGAGCGGGCAGGGGCGGCGCGCAGACCACTGGCTCGCGCGACCCGGTTGGGGAAGACTGCCCGACCATGCCCATACCCCCTCCCACCGGCCCACTTGTCACCCGGGACAGCCTCGCGGCGGAGCTCGGCGCACTCGGTGTGGAACCCGGAGAAATCCTTCTCGTGCACTCCTCCCTCCGCTCGCTCGGCTGGGTGTGCGGGGGCGCCGTCGCGGTCGTACGGGGGCTGCTGGACGCGCTCGGCCCGCACGGCACGCTCGTGGTCCCCACCCAGACCGGGGACCTGTCCGATCCGGCCGTGTGGCGCAGTTCCCCGGTGCCCGAGCAGTGGTGGGAGACGATCCGGGCGACCATGCCCGGGTACGACCCGCTCCTCACCCCCGCCCGGGGCGTGGGCGTGATCCCGGAGACGGTCCGCACCTGGCCGGGCGCCCGGCGCAGCGCCCACCCGCAGACCTCCTTCGCGGCGCTCGGGGCGCGGGCGGCCGAGGTCGTCGAGGGGCACGCGCCGGACTGCCGGCTGGGCGAGCACAGCCCGCTGGCGCGTCTGGAGGAGAGGGGCGCGCGGGTGCTGCTGCTCGGCGCGGGCTACGACGCCTGCACCAGCTTCCACCTCGCCGAATACCGGGTTCCCGCTCCCCTGGTCAGGGTCGGACGGCCCGGCCCGCACGGCTGGGAGGAGGTGACCGAGGTGTCCATCGACTCCTACCGCTTCGACGAACTCGGCCACGACTTCGAACGCGATCGCGCCGTCGTGCGCGGCAGGGTCGGCGCGGCCGAGGCGCGGCTGTTCCCGGTCGCGGACGCGGTGGCCTACGCACAGCGATGGCTGCCGCTGCACCGGCCCCGCGAGGACGAGCTCTGAGTACGCCGTCCGGGTCTCCCCCTCGTGAGCGGCCGGTTTCCCCCACCCCCCGGTCCGAGCCCCGGTCCGCGAACCTAGACTCTGGAGTCATGCGAAGCGAGCCTGTCGTCCGGGTCCAGGCCCTGGTGAAGCGGTACGGGGCGAAGACCGCGGTGAACGGCCTCGATCTGACGGCCGGGGCGGGCGTCACCGCCGTCCTCGGACCCAACGGCGCCGGCAAGACGACCACGATCGAGACCTGCGAGGGGTACCGCAGGCCGGACTCGGGCACGGTCCGCGTCCTCGGCCTCGACCCGGTCCGGCAGGCCACCGACCTGCGCCCCCGGATCGGCGTGATGCTGCAGTCGGGCGGCGTGTACTCCGGAGCGCGGGCCGACGAGATGCTCCGGCACGTGGCCGGGCTGCACGCCCATCCGCTGGACGTCGACGCCCTCGTCGAGCGCCTCGGGCTCGGCTCCTGCGGCCGCACGACCTATCGCCGGCTCTCCGGCGGCCAGCAGCAGCGCCTCGCGCTCGCGATGGCCGTCGTGGGCCGCCCGGAGCTGGTGTTCCTGGACGAGCCGACGGCCGGCCTCGACCCGCAGGCCCGCCGCGCCGCCTGGGATCTCGTGCGCGACCTGCGCGCCGACGGTGTGTCGGTCATCCTGACCACCCACTACATGGACGAGGCCGAGCAGCTCGCGGACGACGTCGCGATCATCGACGCGGGCGGGGTCATCGCCCAGGGCTCCCCCGAGGCGCTGTGCCGGGGCGGCGCCGAGAACACCCTGCGCTTCACCGGCCGTCCCGGTCTCGACGTCGGCTCGCTGCTCAAGGCGCTGCCCGCCGACAGCTCCGCCGCCGAGCTGACCCCGGGCTCCTACCGGGTCATGGGCAAGGTCGACCCGCAGCTGCTCGCCACGGTCACCTCGTGGTGCGCCCAGCACGGGGTGATGCCCGAGCGGATCTCGGTGGAACGGCACACCCTGGAGGACGTCTTTCTTGAGCTGACCGGCAAGGAGCTGCGCTCGTGACCGCCACCGGCACCTACACGCCGAACCCCGGGGCCGCCCCCCTCCCCCGCATGATCGGGGCCCAGGCGGCGCTGGAGACCAGAATGCTGCTGCGCAACGGCGAGCAGCTGCTGCTCACCGTCGTGATCCCGACCCTCCTGCTGGTCCTGTTCAGCGGCGTGGACATCGTCGACACGGGCGCGGGCAAGGCGGTGGACTTCCTCACCCCCGGCATCCTCGCGCTCGCCGTGATGTCGACGGCCTTCACGGGACAGGCCATCGCGACCGGCTTCGAACGGCGGTACGGCGTGCTGAAGCGCCTGGCCTCCTCGCCGCTGCCGCGCTGGGGCCTGATGACGGCGAAGACGCTGTCGGTCCTGGTCACGGAAGTCCTTCAGGTGATCCTGCTCACGGCGATCGCCTTCGCCCTGGGCTGGGACCCGCACGGCAACCCCGCGGCCGTCCTGCTGCTCCTGGTCCTCGGCACGGCGGCCTTCTCCGGACTCGGTCTGCTGATGGCGGGCACCCTGAAGGCGGAGGCCACGCTGGCCGCGGCCAACCTGGTCTTCCTGCTGCTGCTCGTGGGCGGCGGGGTGATCGTGCCGCTCGACAAGTTCCCGCCCGCAGCGCAGGACGCCCTCGGCCTGCTGCCCATCACGTCCCTCTCCGACGGTCTGCGGGACGTGCTCCAGCACGGCGCCGGCATGCCGTGGGGCGACCTGGGGATCCTCGCGGTCTGGGCGGTCGTCGGACTCGCCGCGGCCGGCCGGTTCTTCCGCTGGGAGTAACGGCGACGGGGGGACGGGGCTCGGGGGACCCTCGTGAAAGCGTGCACAAGCGGCCCGCTTACGATGGGAGGCGTGCTGAACGTGACCCGTGCCGACGCCGTAGCCGCCGTGCGCAACCCCCTCTCCTTCATCGCCGCACGCTGGACCCCGGCTCCTCGGACGGTTCGGCGGGCGGCCCTGTTCGCGCTCGTGATGTCGGTGGTCATCGTGGTCACCGGCGGCGCGGTCCGCCTCACGGGCTCCGGCCTGGGCTGCCCGACCTGGCCCAAGTGCACCGACGACTCGCTCACCGCCACCAGCGCGATGGGCTTCCACGGCGCCATCGAGTTCGGCAACCGGATGCTGACGTACGTGCTCTGCGCGGCCGTCGGCTGGGCGATCATCGCCGCCCGCTCCGAGAAGCCCCACCGCCGGAGCCTGACCCGGCTGGGCTGGGCGCAGTTCTGGCTGGTGATGAGCAACGCCGTGCTCGGCGGGATCGTCGTGCTCGTCGGCCTCAACCCCTACACGGTCGCGGCGCACTTCCTGGCGGCCTCGGCGTTGATCGCGGTCGCCGCGGTGATGTGGCAGCGCTCCCTGGAGGGCGACGGGGAACCCCGAGCGCTGGTCGGCAGGCCCGTGCAGCAGCTGGTGTGGTTCCTGGTCCTCGCCTCGGGGCTGCTGATCGCCGTCGGCACGGTGGTCACCGGTGCGGGTCCGCACGCCGGCGACTCCAGCGAGGTCGACCGCATGCCGCTGGACTGGGAGACCGTGGCCAAGCTGCACGCCGTCCTCGCCTGGATCGTCGTGACGCTGACGTTCGCCCTGTGGTTCATCCTCAAGGCGGTGGACGCCCCGAAGGGCCCGCTGGACCGCACCCGGGACCTGTTCCTGGTGCTGCTCGCCCAGGGCGTCATCGGTTACGTGCAGTACTTCACCGACCTCCCCGAGATCCTCGTCGGTCTGCACATGCTCGGCTCGGCCCTGGTGTGGATCGCGGTCCTGCGCGTGCCGCTGGCGCTGCGCGAACGGTCCGCCACGACGGTCGACCTGCCGGGCCCGTCGGCGGAGGCCACGGTCGGCACCCGCGCGTGAGCCGCCACGCGTGAGTCTCCCGCGCGGGCCACACGCCCCCGGGCCTCGCGTACGGGGCGTACGGGGTGACATGTGGTGCTCAGGCGGGACGCGTCACGCGTACCCGGCGACCAGATCGTCGATCGCGGGCGCCAGGTAGGCGCGGGTCAGCTCGGCGCGGCGGGCCGGCCAGTCCGCGTCGGCCGTGCCGCCGCCCGCGCCTCGACCGCCGGTTCCGTACCGGCGCCGGGCCACGTCCGCCACGACCTCGGCGGGCGCGCCCAGTCCGGGCAGTTCGTCGAGGGCCTGGCGCTTGGTGATCAGCCGGCCGTCCCGCACGGTCACCGTGGCCCGGGCGAAGGTCAGCAGCCCGAGGTCGACCCAGACGTCCCGGCGCCAGAGGCGGACCATGTCGACCGCGGGACGCCAGTTGTCGCGCTGGTCGCGCACGACGAAGTCGCGGAGCGCGCGGTCGGGGACCGGCGGCAGCAGCGCGTGGGGCGACTCCCCGTGCAGCACCCTGCCGAAGTCGAGCAGTTCACGCCGGGTCACCGGGGTGACGGGCCGCCGGAACAGCTTGCCGTGCGCCCAGGTGAGGTGCCGCCGCTCAGGGCCGGCCGCGCTCCGGGGGGTGAGGTAGGTGCAGTGCAGCAGCGGGGCGAGCGGCTCGCCGCGCAGCCGGGCGTGCAGCCGGGCCAGGGCCCACACCGTGCGCGGGGCGAGGGGGCCCGGCAGAACCGCGATGAGGTCCAGGTCGCTGCGGCCCTCCTGGTAGTCGCCCCCGGCGAGCGAGCCGTGGGCCCAGACGGCGACCGGCTCCACCGCCGCGAGTCCGGTGCGGAATCGGTCCAGTAAGTCGTCCGTGGGACTGGTCACGCGCCCAGTCTTCCCGCCTCAGCCCAGCCGGTACACCCGGTGCGCGTTGCCCGCGGCGATCAGGCCCGCGACCCGTTGCGCGTCCCCCGGCGACCACGCGCCCTCCGCGACCCAGGCTCCCAGCACCCGGGCCAGGGCCTCGCGGAACAGCATCGCCCCGACCACGTGCAGCTCGGGCAGGCCCTGGGCTCCGCTGGAGAAGAGGATCTTGCCGAAGGGGGCCATCTCCAGGATCTCCGCGAGGATCGTCGCCGCGCGGGCGCCGGTCCGCACGAGCGCGGCGCCCGAGTCGGCGTACACGTGCGGGAAGACCCCGGCGAGATGGGCGGCGTGGCGGTGGTAGGGGTAGCCGTGCAGCAGGACGAGGTCGGTGCCCAGGCCCGCGGTGGCCCGGACGAAGTCGGTGAGCAGGGCGGGGTCGGTGCGGTCGATGCGCGCTCCGGGCGCCCCGAGTCCGGCGTGCAGTTGCAGGGGCAGCTCCGAGGCGACGGCGATCCACAGCAGGTGCCGCAGCAGTACCGGGTCGCTCAGTTCGCCGCCGACCCGGCGGGCGGCCAGCCAGCGCCCGGCGGCGCCCCGCACCTCCCCCGGGCCGGGCGCCTCCGGGGCGAGGGCCAGTCCGTGCCGGACCCCGGCGACGGAGGTGAAGGCCACGGCGGTCGCGGCCGCCCCGTGGACCGCCTCGGCGAGGTTGGCGAGAAAGGACTCGACCGTTCCGGAGGTGTCGGCGACCTGCTCGGCGAGGAGTTCCAGCCGCACGATCTCGCGGGCCTCGGCCGCTCCCGCGCCGGCCAGCTCGCCGGGCCCGGTGAGGTCCCCGGGCAGACCCGTGTCGACCAGGTAGGTGGTGATGCCGCTGCCCCGCAGCAGCCGGCGGCCCGATTCCAGTACGCCGAGTTCACGACGCCGGGCGAGATAGCGGGCGGGCGGGGCGTGCGGTTCCAGGCCGAGGAGCGGGGGGCACCAGCGGCGTACCGCGAACCCGGTCTGCGTGTCGAAGAGCGTCGTGCCCGGCGCGGGCGGGCCCTCGGTGCGGGCCAGCTGGGCCTCGAAGGTGCCGAGGCCCAGCTCCGTTCTCAGGACGCCGTGGCAGTACTGGTCCACCAAGGACGGCGTTTCGAGCATCCGGACCCCCGGGAGATGGACCACGTCGCTTCCACGGGTCCTAACGGGTGAACCGGGTGTCAGGTGTTGCGTGAGAGGGGGATCAGCCGTTCTTCGGTCCGCCGACCTGGATGCCCGCCATCCGCGTCCACTCGTACGGCCCTGTGCGCACCTTCGCCGCGAACTCGCCGTCGAAGGATTCGTGGGCGGTGATCCCGGCCTTCCGCACGGCCTGCTCGGCCACGGCGACCGAGGGGGCCACCAGGTCGCCCCAGCCGCCGTCCTCGCCGACGAGCACGATGCGGGCGCCGCGCTCGCCGATGTACGCGATCTGGCTCTCGGCTCCGCCGTGCGCCTTGGAGAACGCGCCGATCCGCTTGGCGAGCCGTGCCGCCCGGCGCTCGGCCCTGGCGGCCCGCTTGGCGTCGGCCGCCTCGTCAACCTGCTTGGTGTCTGCCATGGCCAGGATGCTACCGACGGGTAGCCGGAACGGCGACGGCCGGGGTGCGTGGCCTTGACCACGCGCCCCGGCCGTCGGGCCGTACGGCGGACGTCAGCGCAGGAAGGGATCCACCGCGACGGCCACGAACAGCAGCGACACATAGGTGATGGACCAGTGGAACAGCCGCATCTCCTTGAGCTTCCCGCCCGTGACCTCGGCCTTGGCCCGGTTCTGCAGTCCGTGCGCCTCCCACAGCCACCAGCCGCCCGCCGCCAGCGCCACCGCCGTGTAGAACCAGCCGGTGTAGCCGAGCGGCTGCAGCAGCAGCGAGACGGCGACCATCACCCAGCTGTAGAGGACGATCTGGCGCGCGACGACCTTGTTGGAGGCGACGACCGGCAGCATCGGCACGCCCACGCGCGCGTAGTCGTCCCTGACCTTCATCGACAGCGGCCAGTAGTGCGGCGGCGTCCAGAAGAACATCACGAGGAAGAGGACGACCGGGGCCCAGGAGAGGGAGTCCGTGACCGAGGACCAGCCGATCAGCACCGGCATGCAGCCGGCGATGCCGCCCCACACGATGTTCTGCGAGGTGCGGCGCTTGAGGATCATCGTGTAGACGACCACATAGAAGAGGAGCGCGCCGAGCGCGAGCCAGGCCGACAGCCAGTTCACGGTCAGCCCGAACAGCAGGGTCGAACCCACCGCGAGGGTGATGCCGAAGGCGAGGCATTCACGCGGGCTGACCATCCCGGTGACCAGCGGCCGCTGCGAGGTGCGGTCCATCAGCGCGTCGATGTCGCGGTCGATGTACATGTTGAGGGCGTTCGCGCCGCCCGCGGACAGGTAGCCGCCGAGGCAGGTCAGAAGGACGAGCCCGAGGTCCGGTACGCCCTGCTGCGCCAAGAACATCACCGGGACGGTGGTGATCAGCAGCAGTTCGATGATCCGCGGCTTCGTCAGCGCCACGAACGCCTTGACCCGGGCCCCGACCGGCCGCCGGCTCGGGCTCTGGCTCGCCCCGACGATCCCTACTGGACGGGATTCAACGGCCGTCACGCACACCCCTGACAGAGACTCCCAGCAAGCCCCGGGTGTGAACTCCCCGTAAAGGCTCGCGCGTACCACGCCACTGTAGACGTTGCCCATACCCCGATATTCGCGGGGGTGGGGTCGTGTTGGACGACGCCCCCGGAAGAGCCGGGAGGCACTCTGTTGAGCACTCGTACGAGCGGCTCCGTATTCACTTGCCGAACAGGGAACACACCGGTCGGGAGGCGGATCGCGAAGCTACCCGGCAGTCTGTAATGACTCGAAAAAATGCGCGTTCGCACGGGGGTAGGCTCGACAACGGCCGGTGGGCGCCGCGTGCACCGGCATTCGACATGCGTGACATGTGGAGAGGAGCCCTGACCCAGGGTGAGCACCAAGCCGACCACCACAGACCTCGAGTGGACCGAACTGGACCAGCGGGCCGTGGACACCGCCCGCGTCCTGGCCGCCGACGCCGTACAGAAGGTCGGCAACGGCCATCCCGGTACGGCGATGAGCCTCGCGCCTGCCGCGTACACCCTCTTCCAGAAGGTGATGCGGCACGACCCGGCGGACGCCGACTGGGTCGGCCGCGACCGCTTCGTGCTGTCCGCGGGACACTCGTCCCTGACGCTCTACACCCAGCTGTACCTGGCCGGCTTCGGTCTGGAGCTGGACGACCTGAAGTCGTTCCGCACCTGGGGTTCGAAGACCCCGGGGCACCCGGAGTACGGCCACACCACGGGCGTCGAGACGACCACCGGCCCGCTGGGCCAGGGCGTCGCCAACGCCGTGGGCATGGCCATGGCCGCCCGCTACGAGCGCGGCCTGTTCGACCCCGAGGCCCCGCAGGGCGAGTCGCCCTTCGACCACTTCGTCTTCGCGATCGCCGGCGACGGCTGCCTGCAGGAGGGCATCTCCGCGGAGGCGTCCTCGATGGCCGGCCACCAGAAGCTCGGCAACCTGATCCTGCTGTGGGACGACAACCACATCTCGATCGAGGGCGACACCGAGACGGCCGTGTCCGAGGACACCGTCAAGCGGTACGAGGCCTACGGCTGGCACGTGCAGCGCGTGGCCCCGAAGCCGGACGGCGACCTGGACCCGCACGCCCTCTACGACGCGATCGAGGCCGCGAAGGCGGTGACGGACAAGCCGTCCTTCATCGCGATGCGCTCGATCATCGCCTGGCCCGCGCCGAACGCGCAGAACACCGAGGCCGCCCACGGCTCGGCCCTCGGCGACGACGAGGTCGCGGCCACCAAGCGCGTCCTGGGCTTCGACCCGGACAAGTCGTTCGACGTCGCGGGCGACGTCATCGCGCACACCCGGGGCGCCCTGGAGCGCGGCCAGGCGGCCCGCGCCGTGTGGGAGAAGTCCTTCCAGCAGTGGCGGGACAACAACCCCGACCGCGCCGCCGAGTACGACCGCATCGCCGCGGGCGAGCTGCCGGCCGGCTGGGAGGAGAAGCTCCCGGTCTTCGAGCCCGGCAAGGGCGTCGCCACGCGTGCCGCGTCCGGCAAGGTGCTCCAGGCGCTCGGCGCGGTGATCCCCGAACTGTGGGGCGGCTCCGCCGACCTCGCCGGCTCCAACAACACGACGATCGACAAGACGTCGTCGTTCCTGCCCGAGGGCAACCCGCTGCCCGAGGCGAGCCCGTACGGCCGCACCGTGCACTTCGGCATCCGTGAGCACTCGATGGCCGCGGAGATGAACGGCATCGCCCTGCACGGCAACACCCGCATCTACGGCGGCACCTTCCTGGTGTTCTCCGACTACATGCGCAACGCCGTCCGGCTGTCGGCCCTGATGCACGTCCCGGTGACGTACGTCTGGACGCACGACTCCATCGGCCTCGGCGAGGACGGTCCGACCCACCAGCCGGTCGAGCACCTCGCGTCGCTGCGCGCCATCCCGGGCCTGAACGTGGTCCGCCCGGCCGACGCCAACGAGACCGCGATCGCCTGGCGCGAGATCCTCAAGCGCTGGACGAAGGTCTTCGGCAAGGGCGCCCCGCACGGCCTGGTCCTCACCCGCCAGGGCGTGCCCACCTACGAGCCGAACGAGGACGCCGCCAAGGGCGGGTACGTGCTGTTCGAGGCCTCCACGGGGACGCCGGAGGCGATCCTCGTCGCGACCGGCTCCGAGGTGCACGTCGCCGTCGAGGCGCGCGAGCGGCTGGAAGCCGACGGCGTGCCCACGCGCGTCGTGTCGATGCCGTCCGTGGAGTGGTTCGAGGAGCAGGACCAGGGGTACCGGGACAGCGTCCTGCCCCCGTCCGTCAGGGCCCGCGTCGCGGTCGAGGCGGGTATCGGTCTGACCTGGCACAAGTACGTCGGTGACGCCGGTCGCATCGTTTCCCTGGAGCACTTCGGTGCTTCCGCCGACGGCAAGGTCCTCTTCCAGGAGTACGGCTTCACTGCCGAGAACGTGGCCGCGAAGGCCCGGGAATCCCTCGCCGCCGCCCAGCGCTGACGCTCACATACGACCGTAGGAGATGTAATTCCATGACAGACGCACTCAAGCGCCTCTCCGAAGAAGGCGTCGCGATCTGGCTGGACGACCTGTCGCGCAAGCGGATCACGTCCGGCAACCTCGCCGAGCTGATCGACCAGCAGCACGTCGTGGGCGTCACCACCAACCCGTCGATCTTCCAGAAGGCGATCTCGCAGGGCGACGGCTACGACCAGCAGCTGTCGGACCTCGCCGCCCGCAAGGTGACCGTCGAAGAGGCCATCCGCATGATCACGACGGCGGACGTCCGTGACGCCGCCGACATCCTGCGCCCGGTCTTCGACGCCACCGGCGGCCAGGACGGCCGGGTGTCCATCGAGGTCGACCCGCGCCTGGCGCACCACACCAAGCCGACGGTCGCCGAGGCCAAGCAGCTCGCCTGGCTGGTCGACCGCCCCAACACGCTCATCAAGATCCCGGCCACGATGGGCGGCCTGCCGGCCATCACCGAGGTCATCGGCCTGGGCATCAGCGTCAACGTCACGCTGATCTTCTCGCTGGAGCGCTACCGCCAGGTCATGGACGCCTACCTGTCCGGCCTGGAGCAGGCCAAGGAGCGCGGCCTGGACCTGTCGAAGATCCACTCCGTGGCGTCCTTCTTCGTGTCCCGCGTGGACACCGAGATCGACAAGCGGCTCGACGCGCTCGGCACCGACGAGGCCAAGGCCGCCCGCGGCAAGGCCGGTCTCGCCAACGCGCGGCTCGCCTACCAGGCGTACGAGGAGGTCTTCGCCGGCGAGCGCTGGGCCGCGCTGGAGAAGGCGGGCGCCAACAAGCAGCGTCCGCTGTGGGCCTCCACCGGTGTGAAGGACCCCGCCTACAAGGACACCCTGTACGTGGACGACCTGGTGGCGCCGAACACGGTGAACACCATGCCGGAGGCGACCCTGTTCGCCGCCGAGGACCGCGGGCGGATCACCGGCAACACCATCGCCGGCACCTACGAGCAGGCCCGCGCCGAGATCGACGCCGTCGAGAAGCTCGGGATCTCCTACGACGAGGTGGTCCAGCTCCTCGAGGACGAGGGCGTCGACAAGTTCGAGGCGTCCTGGAACGACCTGCTCAAGTCGACCGAGGCAGAGCTGGAGCGCCTCGCCCCCTCGGAGGGCTGAGAACTTGTCGCCCCTTTCCGGCCTTTCCGGTCCCGGAGCCAACCCGCTCCGTGACCCCGCCGACCGACGGCTCCCGCGTATCGCGGGGCCGTCGGGCCTGGTCATCTTCGGCGTCACGGGCGACCTGTCCCGGAAGAAGCTCATGCCCGCCGTGTACGACCTCGCCAACCGGGGTCTGCTGCCGCCGGGCTTCTCGCTGGTCGGCTTCGCCCGCCGCGAGTGGGAGCACGAGGACTTCGCACAGGAGGTCCACGACGCGGTCAAGGAGCACGCCCGCACGCCCTTCCGCGAGGAGGTCTGGCAGCAGCTCGTCCAGGGCATGCGCTTCGTCCAGGGCACCTTCGACGACGACGAGGCCTTCGAGCGGCTGCGCGCCACCATCGAGGAACTCGACAAGGCACAGGGCACGGGCGGCAACTTCGCCTTCTACCTGTCCGTGCCGCCGCGCTCCTTCCCGGTGGTCATCCAGCAGCTGAAGAAGCACGGGCTGGCCGACCAGAAGAACGGCTCCTGGCGGCGGGCGGTCATCGAGAAGCCCTTCGGCCACGACCTCGCCTCGGCCGAGGAGCTCAACAAGGTCGTGCACGAGGTCTTCGGCTCGGACCAGGTCTTCCGCATCGACCACTACCTCGGCAAGGAGACCGTCCAGAACATCCTGGCGCTCCGCTTCGCCAACACCATGTTCGAGCCGATCTGGAACCGGTCCTTCGTGGACCACGTGCAGATCACCATGGCCGAGGACATCGGCATCGGCGGCCGGGCCGGCTACTACGACGGCATCGGCGCCGCCCGTGACGTCATCCAGAACCACCTGCTCCAGCTCATGGCGCTCACGGCCATGGAGGAGCCGGCCTCCTTCGACGCGGACGCGCTCGCCGCCGAGAAGACCAAGGTGCTCGGCGCCGTCCGGCTGCCGAAGGACCTGGGCCGCGACACCGTGCGCGGTCAGTACGCGGCGGGCTGGCAGGGCGGCGAGAAGGCCGTCGGCTATCTCGAAGAGGACGGCATCGACCCCAAGTCGAAGACCGACACCTACGCGGCCGTCAAGCTGGGCGTGGACAACCGCCGCTGGGCGGGCGTCCCGTTCTATCTGCGCACCGGCAAGCGCCTCGGCCGCCGGGTCACGGAGATCGCGGTCGTCTTCCAGCGGGCGCCGCACTCCCCCTTCGACTCCACCGCCACCGAGGAGCTCGGGGCCAACGCGATCGTCATCCGCGTCCAGCCGGACGAGGGCATCACGGTCCGCTTCGGCTCCAAGGTCCCCGGCACGTCGATGGAGATCCGGGACGTGTCGATGGACTTCGCCTACGGCGAGTCCTTCACGGAGTCCTCGCCCGAGGCGTACGAGCGGCTGATCCTCGATGTGCTGCTGGGCGACTCGAACCTCTTCCCCCGCACGGAAGAGGTGGAACTGTCCTGGAAGATCCTCGACCCGATCGAGCAGTACTGGGACAAGAACGGCAAGCCCGCGCAGTACCCGTCCGGCACATGGGGGCCGGTCGAGGCCGAGCAGATGCTCGAGCGAGACGGACGGAGCTGGCGCCGGCCATGAAGACAGACCTCACGGACACCACTGCCAGCAAGATCAACAAGGCGTTGGTGCAGGGCCGCCGCGCGATAGGCACCCCCGCCGTCGGCATGGTGCTCACCCTCGTCGTCGTCACGGACGAGGAGAACGCCTACGACGCCCTGAAGGCCGCCGACGACGCGTCGCACGAGCATCCCTCGCGCACGCTGGTGGTCATCAAGCGCGTCTCGCGCTCTTCCCGGGGCCGCACCCAGTCCCGCCTGGACGCCGAGGTGCGGCTGGGCGCGGACGCCGGCAGCGGCGAGACGGTCATCCTCCGGCTGTACGGCGAGGTGTCCGACCACGCCCAGTCGGTTGTCCTGCCACTGCTGCTGCCGGACGCGCCGGTGGTGGTCTGGTGGTCGGTGGACGCCCCGCGCGACCCGGCGGGCGATCCGCTGGGCGCCCTGGGCCAGCGCCGGGTCACCGACAGCTACGCGGCCGAGAAGCCCATCGGTGAACTGCGGGCCCGGGCCGACAGCTACGAGCCGGGCGACACCGACCTGGCGTGGGCCCGGATCACCCCGTGGCGCTCGATGCTGGCCGCCGCCCTCGACCAGGTCAGCTGCGAGATCGTGTCCGCCGAAGTAGCGGGCGAGGAGGCCAACCCGAGCGTCGAGCTGCTCGCCATGTGGCTCGCCGACCGGCTCCACGTCCACGTCCGTCGCGCGGTCTCGGCCGGCCCGGGTCTGACCCAGGTCCGGATGGAGACCACCGGCGGCCCGATCACGCTGCACCGGTCGGACGGGGCGATGGCCACCCTGGCCCTGCCGGGCCAGCCGGACCGCGCGGTGGCGCTCAAGCGGCGTGAGACGTCCGAGCTGCTCGCGGAGGAGCTGCGCAGGCTCGACCCCGACGACACGTACGCGTCCGCGCTGCGGTTCGGCGTGGACCGGCTCGGCGGCCAGTCGGCCGCGGAGCGCGAGGCGGAGCGGGCCGCGGCGGCCGCTCAGCCCACGCCGGCTCTCCCGGTGCGCACGGTGACGGAGCCTGCGGCCGCCGACCGCGAGGCCGAACCGGCCCGTCCGGCCGCCGTCCCGGCGAGCCAGGGCGACGCGGACCGGCCCTCTCCGGCGCAGATGCCCCCGGTCAGGAAAGCGGATCCGCAGTGAGCACCCCTCAGCTGGTCGTGCACCACGACAAGGAGCTGATGGCGCAGGCCGCCGCGGCCCGTCTGATCACGAAGATCGTGGACGCCCAGGCCTCCCGGGGCCTGGCGTCCGTGGTCCTCACGGGCGGCCGCAACGGCAACGGACTGCTCGCCGCGCTGGCGGCCGCGCCGGCCCGGGACGCCGTCGACTGGAGCCGTCTCGACCTGTGGTGGGGCGACGAACGGTTCCTGCCCGAGGGCGACCCGGAGCGCAACGTCACGCAGGCCCGCGAGGCCCTGCTGGACTCCGTCCCCGTGGACCCCGAGCGCGTGCACGCCATGCCCGCGTCCGACGGTCCGCACGGCACGGACGTGGAGGCGGCCGCGGTCGCCTACGCCGAGGAGCTGGCCCGCGCGGCCGGTCCCGGCAACCATGGCGCCGTGCCCACGTTCGACGTCCTGATGCTGGGCGTCGGCCCGGACACCCATGTGGCCTCGCTCTTCCCGGAGCTGCCCGCCGTGCGGGAGACCGAGCGCACGGTGGTGGGCGTGCGCGGCGCGCCCAAGCCCCCGCCGACCCGGGTCACCCTCACCCTCCCGGCGATCCGGGCGGCCCGCGAGGTGTGGCTGCTCGCGGCCGGCGAGGACAAGGCGCAGGCCGCGGCGATCGCGCTGTCCGGCGCGGGCGAGATCCAGGCCCCGGCGGCGGGCGCCCGGGGCCGGTCCCGCACGCTGTGGCTGCTGGACTCGGCGGCGGCCTCCCGGCTGCCGAGGTCGCTGTACCCTCCGGCCTCGCCGTGAGCGAGGGGCGGCGGGGGTGTCCCACCCCCGCCGCCCACGCCGGCGCCCGCGTTTTGGGGCGGAACTCCCGGTCGGGCGGGGCTACTTGACCGACCCCGCCATCACCCCCTGCACGAAGTGCCGTTGGAAGGCGAAGAACACGGCCACCGGGACGATCAGGGACAGGAACGCGCCCGGGGCCAGTACGTCGATGTTGCTGCCGAACTGCCGTACCTGGGACTGCAGGGCGACGGTCAGGGGCTGTGCGGAGCTGTCGGCGAACAGCAGGGCCACGAGCATGTCGTTCCACACCCACAGGAACTGGAAGATGGCGAGGCTCGCGAGGGCGGGCCGGCCCACCGGCAACACCAGCCGGGTGAAGATCCGCCATTCGCTGCCGCCGTCCATCCGGGCCGCCTCCAGCATCTCCTTCGGCATCTCGGCGAAGTAGTTGCGCAGCAGGAACACCGCGAACGGCAGCCCGTAGGCCACGTGGAACAGCACCACGCCGGGGATCGTGCCGAACAGGCCCAGCTGTCCGAAGAGTTTGGCCACCGGCAGCAGCCCGATCTGCACGGGCACCACCAGCAGCGCCACCACGCCGAGGAAGACGGCGTCCCGGCCCGGGAAGTCCAGCCACGCGAACGCGTATCCGGCCAGGGCAGCGAGCACCACGACCAGGACGGTCGTCGGCACCGAGATCAGCACCGTGTTCCAGAAGGCCTGGGTCATGCCCGAGTTCGCCAGCAGCGCCGAGTAGTTGTCGAAGGACAGCTGCCCGGGGGCGGCGAACACCGTCCACCAGCCGCCCTTCGCGGTGTCCTGGGCGGACCGCAGCGAGGACAGGAACAGCCCCGCCAGCGGCGTCACCCAGATCAGGCCCACCAGCACGAGCAGGACCTGCACGACACCGTTGCCCAGACCGCGCCGTACCGCGTTCATCGCTGGCTCCTTCGGAAACGACGGACGTTGAAGACCATGGCCGGGACCACCAGGAGCAGCAGCAGGACGCCGAGGGCGCTGCCCAGTCCCTGGTTGTTGCCGCCGCCGAACGACACCAGCCACATCTGCGTGGCGAGGACGGTCGCGTCCTCCTGCACCGGGCCCGGGGCGATGATGTAGACGAGGTCGAACACCTTCAGCACGTTGATCACCAGCGTCACGAAGACCACGGTCAGGACGGGCGCCAGCAGGGGGACGGTGATCCGCCAGAAGATCTGCCACTCGTTCGCCCCGTCCATGCGCGCCGCTTCGAGCGCGTCGCGGGGCAGTGCCGCGAGCCCCGCGCCGATGAGCACCATCGCGAAGCCGGTCCAGATCCACAGGTACGCCCCGATGATCGCCGGGGTGACGAGCGCGGGACCGAGCCAGGAGACGCCGTCGTAGGGCTGGGCGAAGTTCGACGCGGGCAGCTTCAGCGTGTACGGGCCCGCGGTCAGCCCGGAGAAGGAGAACGAGCCGTCCGCGGCCGTCGTGGTGCTCGCCACCGTCCGGCCGTCGCGCACCGCCTCGACCTTCGTCCGCGGCAGCCCGCTCTCGCGCGGGTCGACCCTGCCCTGCTCTCCTCCTCCGCCGGGGGTGAAGTCCAGGTAGACGACGCCGCGCAGCTCGCCGGGCGCGGCCCTGCGGGCGGCGGCCGGATGGGCGGCCCGGGCGTCCGCGGGCAGGTCCTTCGGCGGGACGCCGACCAGGGGGAGGGCCACCGAGTCCCCCGGCGCCGCGCTCGCGCGCGTCCGGTAGGAGCCGTCCGCGTCCCCGGTCAGGGTCCCGCCCTCGCGGGCGCGGCCCTCGGGGTAGGGCGACGTGCCCTGGAAGGCGTCGTGGACCGAGACGACGGCGGCGTTCAGGACGCCCTTGTCCGGGTCCTCGTCGTACGCCAGCCGGAAGATGATGCCCGCCGCGAGGAAGGACACCGCCATCGGCATGAACAGCAGCAGTTTGAACGCCGTCGCCCAGCGGACCTTCTCCACCAGGACGGCGAGGACCAGGCCGAGACCGGTGAGCAGGGCCGGCGCCACGACGACCCAGACGGCCGTGTTGCGCACGGCCTTGAGGGTGGCCGGGTCGTGGAACATCTCGGTGTAGTTGTCGCCGCCCACGAAGCGGGTGCCGGACGCGTCGAAGAAGCTGCGGCCGATGGAGAACAGCACGGGGTAGACGACGAGCGCGCCGAGCAGGAGCAGTGCCGGGAACGCGAACAGCAGGGCGATGATCCGGCCCCGCCGCCTGGGGCGTCCGGGGCGGGCGGCGGCGACGGGAGGTGGGCTCGCCTCTTTCAGCAGGGTCGCGGTCATGGCCGTCAGCCCTTGTACGCCTTGGCGGCCGCGGTCTCGAGCCGTGCCGCGGTCCCCTTCGGGTCGGACGGGTCGCGCAGGAAGTCCTGCAGCAGCTTCCACTCCCCCGCGCCCTTGGTGCCGCCGAAGGCCGCCGGCGCCTGGTCGGACATGTCGAAGCGGACCGAGTCCCCGGCGCCCACGAGGGACTTGGCGGTCGCCCGGGTGACGTCGTCGCCGTACGAGGCGAGGTCGAGCGCCTTGTTCGGGGACAGGAAGCCGCCGGCCTTCGCCCACACGGCCGCGGCCTCGGGGGTCGCCAGGTACTCCAGGAGCGCCATGCCGGCCTTGGTGTTCTTGCCGTCCTTGAGGACGACGGCCGCGTCGCCGCCGCTGACCACCGGGGCCTTGCCGCCGTCGACCGCGGGGAAGGGGAAGAAGTTCGCGTCCTGGCCGATGGCCCTGCCGAACTGGTCCTTGGCGACCCCGGCGACGAAGTCGCCCTCGTAGACCATCCCCGCCTCGGGCTTCGGCCCGAACACCTTCTCCACCGAGCCCGGGAAGTCCGTGTTGAGCGCCCCCTTCCGGCCGCCGGCTATCAGCTGCTTGTCCTTGAAGAGCTCGCCGAGCGTGCCGAGCGCCCGGACCACCGACGCGTCGGTCCACGGCAGCTTGTGGGCGGCGAGGGCGTCGTACTTCTCTGGTCCGGCCTGGGAGAGGTAGACGTTCTCGAACCAGTCGGTGAGCGTCCAGCCGTCCTGCCCGGCCACGGAGAAGGCGGCGAGACCGGAGTCGGAGACGGTGTGCCCGGCCTTCAGCAGGGCGTCGTAGGTGGTCGGTGGCTTGACGCCGGCCTGGGTGAGGGCGTCCGGGCTGTACCAGACGGTCGATTTGTGGGCGGCCTTGAAGTAGAGGCCGTAGAGGCTGCCGTCGACGCTGCCGTAGTTCTTCCACACGCTCGCGTAGTTGCCGTCGACGGCCTTGCGGACGGTCGGGGACAGCGGCTTGAGCCAGCCGCTCCTGGCGAACTGTTGCAACACGCCGACCTGGGGGACCATCACCACGTCGGGGGCGTTGCCGCCCTCGATCTTGCTGCCGACGACGGTGGAGACGTTGTCCCCGGTGGACACGAACTGCGTCTTGGCGCCGGTCTTGTCGCCGAACGCGTCCAGCACCTTCTGGAAGTTCTTCTGCTCGCTGCCGGACCAGACGCCGGCCACGGTGACGGTCTGGCCGCTGAGCGCCTGGTCGCCGCCGCCGGCCGCGACCGGGTCGCCGCCTCCGCAGGCGGTGGCGCCGAGCGCCAGGACCAGGGCGGTGCAGCCGGTGAGCAGGGTGGTACGTCGTCGCATCATCGTTGATGTCCCTTCGGGGGATGGGGAAATGACGGTCGATCGGGCCGTACGGGAAGGCCGGTCAGAGGTCGGTGAGCCACCAGGCCGCCGTCGAACCGGGGAGCACCCCGGCCGGGCAGGGGCCGCTGGACAACAGGGGTGTGCCGGAGACCGGTGCGGGCGTGGGCGCGGTGCCGAAGTTGACGGCGCAGACGAGGCCGTCACCGCGGGTGAAGCCGAGGACGCCCGGGGCGGTGTCCAGCCAGCGCAGCGTGCCCTCGCCCAACTGGTCGAGCGAGGCGCGCAGTTGGAGGCCGTCGCGGTACAGGTGCCAGAAGGAGCGGGTGTCGGCGAGGGCGCGGTCGGTGGCGTACTCGGCGAAGTACTCGGGCTGCGGCAGCCAGGGCCTCGCGCTCTCGGCGCCGGAGGTGAAGCCGAACGGCGAGGCCTGCCCGGACCAGGGCAGCGGCACCCGGCAGCCGTCACGGATGCGGGCGCGGCTGCCGGTGCGGTGGAAGATCGGGTCGGTGAGGACGTCGTCGGGCAGGTCGACGACCTCGGGCAGGCCCAGCTCCTCGCCCTGGTAGATGTACGCGGCTCCGGGCAGCGCCAGCATCAGGAGCGCGGCGGCACGGGCGCGGGCGGGGCCGAGGCCGCTGCCCTCGGTGGCGGGTTCGCCGTAGCGGGTGACGGTGCGGACCTGGTCGTGGTTGTTGAGGACCCAGGTGACCGTGGAGCCGGTGCCGGCGATGTCCTGCATGGCCTCGGAGACGACCTTGCGGAAGGCGTCGGCGTCCCAGGGGGCGCTGAGCAGGTCGAAGAAGAAGGCCTGGTGCAGTTCGTCCGGCCGGACGTAGCGGGCGTGTTCGCGGGCCGTGGGTACGGACACCTCCCCCACCAGCAGCCGTTCACGGCCGTCGCGTGCGGCGTACGCGTCGCACACCGAGCGCCAGCGCCGCCACACGTCGTGCACCTCGGGCTGGTTCCAGGCGAGCGGGTTGACCGAGTCGCGGGTGCGGGCGTCGGCCTCCGGGTCCGGGGAGTCGGGCAGCTCCGGGTGCTTGAAGAGACCGGCCGCCACGTCGATGCGGAAACCGTCCACGCCCCGGTCGAGCCAGAAGCGCAGCGTCCGGTCGAACTCCGCGGCCACCTCGGGGTCGCGCCAGTTCCAGTCCGGCTGCTCGGGCGTGAACATGTGCAGGTACCACTGGCCGGGCCGGCCGTCGGCCCCGGTCACCCGGCTCCACGCCGGGCCGCCGAACATGGCGTGCCAGTTGTTGGGCGGCTCGTCGCCGTGCGGGCCGCGGCCGTCGGCGAAGTGGAAGCGGGCGCGGGCCGCGCTGCCGGGGGCGGCGGTGAGCGCCTCGCGGAACCAGGGGTGCTCGCTGGAGCAGTGGTTGGGGACGATGTCCAGGAGCACCCGGACGCCGAGCCGGCGGGCGGCCGCCATCAGCAGGTCGAACTCGGCGAGGTCGCCGAAGACGGGGTCGACGTCGCGGTAGTCGGCCACGTCGTAGCCGTGGTCGTGCTGCGGCGAGGGGTAGAAGGGGCTCAGCCAGATCCCGTCGACGCCCAGCTTCTTGAGGTAGGGCAGCCCTGCCCTGACCCCGGCGAGATCGCCGATCCCGTCACCGGTGCTGTCCAGGAAACTGCGGACGTAGACCTGGTAGATCACGGCGTCGCGCCACCAAGGGAGCCTGTTCAACCCATTGCCCCGTCTCTGTGAAAGCCCTGCGGTAAGCCCCGCGGCAAGCCCTGCGGTTATGCATGCATGTTAGGTAGAGGTGTCGCGAGGGTGTCAATGAGAAGACGTAAGCTACTGGGCAGTTGGGAAGATATACCTGGACTTATCCGGGCATCCTCAGGCACAGTGAGGCCTGGGCGTTACCTAACATGTAACTAGAAGGGGCGGTGCCGCACCCGGCCCCCGGCCCGGCTCCGCCGTGCCGCGCTAGCGGTCCGAGACCGCCGCGAGCTCCCGCGCGAGCCGCCGCACCGCGTCCTCGGGCGTCTCGTGCCCGGTCATCGCGTCGCGCACGACCGCCTGCACGACCAGGCTGACCTGGTCGTACCGCGGGCTCTTGGGGCGCGGCGCGGCCCGGAGCACGCTCTCGCGCAGGGTCGGCAGATACGGGAACTCCCCCACCAGCGCGGGGTCGTCGTACAGCGCGGCGCGCACGGGCGGCAGCGCGCCGCGCACCAGGACCTGGCGCTGGACGGGCTCGCTGGTCAGATAGGCGATCAGCCGGGCGGCCGAGTCGGGGTGGCGCGCATGGGTGCTGACGGCCAGGTCGGAGCCCCCGAGGACGCTCCGGCCCGGCCCGGCCGGCCCGGGCAGCGGCACGGCGCCGATCTTCCCGGCGACCGGGGAGCCCGGGGCCGACGCGACGGCGTAGGCGTAGGGCCAGTTGCGGAGGAAGAGCAGACGTCCGTCACGGAAGGCCTGCTTGGACTCCTCCTCCTTGTAGGTGAGCGCCTGCCTCGGTATCCAGCCCTCGCGCACACCACGGGCGAGGAAGCCGATGCCTTCGCGGGCGGCCGCCGAGTTCACGGTGACCCGGGCGCCCTCGTCGCCGAGGATCGAGCCGCCCGCCGAGTAGACGGCCTCGGCCGCGTTGACGGTGAGGCCCTCGTAGGGCAGGAACTGGCCCGCGTAGCCGTCGAGCCCGTGTCTCGGGGCGATGGTCTTCGCGTCGCGCTCCAGCTCGGCCCAGGTGCGCGGCGGCGGGACGCCCTCCGCGGCGAGGACGTCCTTGCGGTAGAGGAGCAGGCCGGCGTTGGTCACGTACGGGACGGCGTAGAGCCGTCCGTCGTAGGTCGCGGTGTCGACGACCGGCCGCAGGAACGCCTTCAGCGGGAAGCGGTCCCGCGGGAGCGGGCGGATCCAGCCCGCCGCCGCGAACTCCGAGGTCCAGCTGACGTCGATGTTGAGGACGTCGAACCGGCTGCGGTCGCCGTCGCGCAGGTCCGTGGCCATCTGCGCGTGGGTCTCGTCCGCGGAGTCCGGCAGCTCCACGAGGGTGACCTCCTCGCCGGGATGGGTGCGGTTCCATCCCTCGAGGAGGGGGCCGAGGTAGCCGGTGAGGTCTCCGGCGGTGGCCAGGGTGAGCGGGCCGCGGTCGCCCGACGTGCCGTCGTCGGCGTGCGCGCCGGAGGCGACATAACCGGTCAGGACCACCACCAGCACGAGGAGGCCCCTACCGGCGGCGTGTATCCACCGCATAGGTTCCTCCCTGTACACCGGCGCCGGGCGCCCTCACCCTCCGTCAGGGGCCATGTATACCTGTTAGGTATGGGCGATACTAGGGCCTGGAGCACATTCGCGGACTAGGAGGACAGCACGAGTGCGCCTGCCCCTCCTGGCCCTCCTCGCGCGCGGCCCGGCCCACGGTTACGAGCTCAAGCAGGACCTTGAGCAACTGCTGGGGTCCGCGTACCCTCAGCCGAACGTCGGCCAGATCTATGTGACCCTCGGCCGTCTCGAGAAGACGGGACTGATCGAGGGCGAAGAGGTCGAACAGTCGAGCCGGCCCAACAAGAAGATCTACCGCCTCACCGACGCCGGGCGGGACGAACTGCGCGCCTGGTACGAGGAGACGGCGGACGAACCCCGGGTGCGGGACGAGTTCTTCATGAAGCTGGCCCTCGCTCCGCAGACCGGTCTCGCCGACCAGATCGCCCTCATCAACAGGCAACGGCGCCAGTACCTCACCACCATGCGCAACCTGTCGAAACTGGCCGCCGCCGAGAACCGCGACAACCGCGTCGCGCACCTCCTGATCGAGGGCGCGATGCTGCACCTGCAGGCCGACCTCGACTGGCTGGAACGGTGCCAGGAAGAGCTGGAGGAGCCGCAGTGAGCGACAGTCCCGCTCCCGTGCTGCGCGCCGAGCGACTGGTCAAGACGCACCACGGCGAAGGCGCCCCGGCGCATGCCGTGCGCGGGGTCGACCTGCGCGTGCGGCGGGGCGAATTCGTGGCGATCACCGGTCCGTCCGGCGCCGGGAAGTCGACGCTGCTGCACCTGCTGGGCGGTCTGCAACGGCCGGACAGCGGCAGCCTCTGGCTGGACGGCGAGTGCACCGACGACTACACCGAGGCGCGCTGGGCGGTCGAGCGCAGGAAACGCATCGGCATCGTCTTCCAGTTCTTCAATCTGGTGTCCAACCTGTCGGTCGCCGACAATGTGGAGCTCCCGGCCCTGCTCGCCGGGGTCTCCCCCCGGCGCGCGCGGGCCGAACGGGAGGAACTGCTGGCCGAGCTCGGGCTGACGGGCAAGGAACGGAGCATGCCCGGCGAGCTGTCCGGCGGTGAGCAGCAACGGGTCGCGCTGGCCCGGGCCCTGGTCAACCATCCGCCGCTGCTGCTGGCGGACGAGCCCGCGGGCAGTCTGGACAGCAAGGGCACCCGCGAGGTGACGCGGCTGCTGACCCGGTTCCACGGGCGCGGCCAGACGATCGTCCTGGTCACGCACGACGCCCGGCTGGCCAGCGCCGCCGACCGGGTGATCAGCTTCTTCGACGGACGGATCGCCGACGACGCGGAACTGGACGGCGCGCCTGCGCGCGGGGCGGGAACGTCCGGCGTGCTGGAGCTCAGGGACTGACATGCGGGTGGACGACCGTGCCGCCGCGTGGCGCGAGAGAAGAGGCTGAGCCGGTGCGAGCCGTTCTGCGCTGGGCGCACTCCGATCTGCGCACCCACCGTGGCGAGGCGCTGTTCCTCGTCCTCGCCACCGCCGGCATCGTCGTGTCGCTGCTGCTGGCCACGGCGCTGTTCGGGTACGCCACCAACCCCTGGCAGCGGGTGTTCGCACAGGCGCACGGCGCGCACGTGTATCTGCACACCGGCCCGTCCGCGCGGGTGGGAAAGCTGGCCGGGCTGGACGGCGTCGAGTCGGTGGCCGGCCCCTACCCCACCGCTTCCGCGACCGTCGTCTCGCGCGGCGCGCGCGCCTCCGTCGAACTGCGCGGCACACCGGCGCGGCCCTCCGTGGGCCGGCCGCTCCTGACGTCCGGCGCCTGGCTGGACCCGGCCAGCCCCGACGGCGTGGTCCTGGAGAGCCGCCTCGCCCGCGCGCTGCTCGCCGAACCCGGCGACACCCTCACCCTGCCCGGCACCGCGCGCAGGCTGACCGTCCTCGGCGTCGCCGACAGCGCCGAGCCGCGTTACCGGCCGGGTGAGCAGCCCGGGCTGGTGTGGGCGTTGCCGTCCGCCGTGCCCGACCCGGGGGGCGAGGTGATCGGACTGCGCCTGTCGGATCCCGGCGACACGGACTACATCGTCCAGCGCGCGGTCACCGTGCTCGGCTCCGGCGCCGTCAGCGAGGTCTCGACCTGGCGGCAGGCGCGGGCCGAGGCGCAGGGCGACAACCGCCTCCTCGGCCAGGTACTGGCGCTGTTCGGGCTCGGCGCGCTGGTCGCCGCGGGGCTCGCCGTGCACGGGGCGATCGCCACCCGCATCCGCGGCCATCTGCGGGACATCTCCGTCCTCAAGGCGATCGGGTTCACGCCGGGCCAGGTGGTCCGCGTCTTCCTGGTGCAGCACATCGCGTACGCGCTGCTGGGAGCCGTGGCCGCGGCGGCGCTCACCCAGGCGCTGGGCAGCCGGATCCCGGGGCGCTTCGGCGACGCCGTCGGCGTGTGGCAGGGGCTGCCCGGAACCGCCGTGGCGCTGCTCGCGGTGCCGGCGGGGGCGGTGCTGTTCATCGGCGCGACGACCGGCCTCGCGGCGTGGCGGGCCGGGCGGGTGCCGCCGGTACCGGTGGCACCCGCCC
>NZ_MJAJ01000003.1 GCF_001746365.1 Streptomyces sp. LUP30 | reverse complement strand
CGGTGGTCGCGGCACGCGCGCGTGCCGCGACCACCGGTACCGCTCAGACAGCGGTACCGCTCAGACCTCGGGCACCTGCTCGTCGTCCAGGGCGAACACCGCCCCGGTCAGCGCCTCCCGCTCGCAGTCGTTGCTGAAGGTGTGCCGGTAGTCGACCGCGCGGCCGTTCCACCGCCCCTGCGCGCGGACCGTCACCGGCGCGTACACCAGCGGGCAGACGCGGTCGCCGTCGCCGGGGACGGCGTCGACGTCGCCGTCGGCCCGGGCCAGCATGTCGCAGGCCTCCGCGGCCCGGGAGTGGCCCTGGGGCGGGTCGCACATCAGCAGGGTCCCGCGGGTGTCGCTGGAGCGGGCGTCGCCGCGGGTGACGGTGAGCTGGAGCCAGTTGCCGGGGACGGCGTCCCCTGAGGCCGCGAGAGCCGGGGCGGCGCCCATGGCGAGCAGGAGGGCGGCCGCGGCCGGCAGGGCACGCCGCACGGCTCTGGCCGAGCGGGACCGGGACCGTTGGGGGAAGTCGGAGAAGTACGTCATTCCCGGTGCATCGGCACGGCGGGCCGTGTACCCCAGTCCGACTCACCCGAACGGGCCGGAGCGGGTCCGGCGGGGGCGCGGCCGGCCAGTTCGAACGCGGCGAGCACGACCCGCGCCTGGTACTCCGCCTGGCGCGCGACGGGGATCCAGCGCGCCCCGAGCGCGTCCCGGTAGTCGGCGCATCCCGCGTCGATGAGCGCGTCGAGTTCCGGCAGCGCGTCGCACGGATCGCGTCCGGCGGCGGTGACCAGCCGGTGCAGCAGCCCCGCCGTGCGCAGGACGATCCGGCGGCCCGCGATGCGCAGGGCGGTCAGGTGGGCGGTGCCGAGCGGCGGGAGCGGGCGGGCGGCGTCCGCGGTGTCGGGGTGCCAGGCGTCCGCGAGGCCGGGGCACACCAGGAGCTGGTCGTCGACCGGGGCCAGCAGCCGGGCTGTGTCGGGGACGTCGAGGAGGTGGGGCCGGACGCGGGCGAGGATACGTTCCAGCACCGCGGCGTCGCGGCGCAGGGCCTGGCTCACGGAGCGCAGCGCGGCGTCCCGGTCGGCCGGCCGGGAGGCGTCCTGCACCGCCGCCACACCCCACATCGGCGCTTCGACGACGGCGGTGAGGGTGCCGTGCGGGCGCGGGTGGTGCCAGGTCGAGTCCACCGCGGCCCCGGCGACGGCCGCGGCCACCGTGCCCCCGCGCGGCGCCGGGATCCGGTACACGGCCGGCCCCAGCCGGGGCCAGTACAGGGTGTCGTAGGGCCCGAACTCGCGGGGGATGCCGAGGCGGGCGGCGGCGTGGCCGACCCGCCGGGAGAGCCCGGGCAGGTCATGGGTGAGTTCGACGAAGGCGCCGCCGACGTCGACGCCGTGCAGCGAGCACTGGAGAAAGGGTCGCAGTTCGTCCTGCAGACGCAGGAGCGCACGGGTCTCCGGCAGCGCAGCGGCGGCCGCGCCGTCGGGCAGCCACTCGGGCTGCTCCAGGAAGCCCGGCCGGAAGAAGTGCCGGAAGTGGCGGCCGAGGCTGTAGGGGCCGGCCAGCCAGCCCTCGTTGCGGCGCAGGCCGTCGGGGTCCAGGCACAGCAGCAGGTTCCAGGTGGCGTCGGCTCCGGCGGTGAGCCGCGGGTCGGCCAGGACGCGTTCGGCCAGCCGCAGGACGGTGGCGCCGCCGACGGGCTCGTTGGCGTGCGGTCCGGCGACGACCAGGGCCTGTCGGGTCCCCCGCCCTACGCGCAGCAGCCACAGGGGCGTGCCCGCGCGCGAGACACCGACGCGGCGCAACCGGACGTCCCCGGAGCTGCGGGCGGCGAGCGCGGCCGCGCGGGCCGCGAGTTCGTCCACCGTCGGGTAGCGGAGGAGCGGCAGGGCACACCTCCACAAGGCCGCGCCGTCGGTTCACCGGGCGTGGCCGGTGTACGCACAGTGAGTCATGGGCCGCCGGCGCGTCAACACCGCGCCGGTCCAGGGGACTTGGGCGGCACTGGACGCGACGCGAGCAGACCTGCGCGGGACTCTTGCGGTACCTGGGCCGGACCCGGGCGGGACTCGTACCGGACCCGGGCGGGACTCGTACCGGACCCGGGCGCGACTCGTACCGGACCCGGGCGGGAGCCGTACCGGACCCGGGCGGGAACCGCGCGGGTTCAGTTCACCGAGAGACGGAACGCCGTCCGGCCGAAGGCGACCTGGTCGCCCTCGCGGACCACGGCCGCGCCGATGACCCGGCGTCCGTTGACGGTCGTCCCGTTGGTCGAGCCGAGGTCGCGCAGCACCCACATCCCGCCCTGGCGGCTCAGCTCGGCGTGCACCCGCGAGACGCTCTCGTGGGTCAGCCGCAGGCCGCTCGCCGGATCGCGGCCGATGCGCAGCGCCTGCTCGGTGCCGGGATGCGGCAGCAGCAGCTTGGGCAGCCGCTCGGCCTGCCAGGCCCGGCGCAGCCGGACGGTGAAGCCCGAGACCGCTTCGACGCTGCCGAAGACGACGCGGGAGAGACGGCTCTCCCTGGGCAGGTCGGCGGTGAGGACGGCGAGCTCGTCCGAGCGGCGGGCCGCGAGGGCCAGCTCCATGCGCCGGATGAACGTGTCGTGTGACAGACGCCCCATGGCGACGCCGTCACGCAACACCTTCAGCGCCCGGTCGCGCTCCACGTCGGACAGCCGCGCGGGGTACGTGTTGAACTCGAAGGACGACGTCACGCTCGTGATTGTCGGTCAGCGAAACCCCGGGTGTCCAGAAGACGGGAAAACGCCACCGCGCGCGCGTGGCGACAATGGGAGTGTTCCCGAAGCGGATCGATCTCCATTGGAGCACGATGGACGACGACGCGCTCCATCACGGTGAACAGACGAAGGGGAACCGTCCGTGCAGTTCGAGGTGTGGGCACCGCAGGCCGAACGTGTGACGCTCCAGTGCCAGGGCGTGGCGCGAGCGATGGAACGCGATCCCGAGCGATCCGGATGGTGGACCGCCGAGGCGGAGGCCGGGGACGGCGCACGGTACGGCTTCTCGCTGGACGACGGCCCGCTCAGGCCCGATCCGCGCTCTCGGCGTCAACCGGACGGCCCCGAGGGGCTCAGCGCGGTCGTCGACCAGGGCCGCCACACCTGGCGCGCGCAGTGGCCCGGGCGCCCGCTGCCGGGGGCGGTCCTGTACGAGCTGCACGTGGGCACCTACACCCCCGAGGGCACCTTGGACGCGGCGGCCGAACGCCTCGGCCATCTCGCCGAACTCGGCATCACCCACGTGGAGTTGATGCCCCTGTGCTCGTTCCCGGGCCGGCACGGCTGGGGATACGACGGGGTGTCCCCGTGGGCGGTGCACGAGCCGTACGGCGGTCCCGAGGCGCTGAAGCGTTTCGTCGACCGGGCCCACGAACTCGGTCTGGGCGTGGTCCTGGACGTGGTGCACAACCATCTGGGACCGTCCGGGAACTTCCTGCCCGAGTTCGGCCCCTACTTCACCGAGACGCACCACACGCCGTGGGGGGCGGCCGTCAACCTGGACGCGCCCGGCTCGGACGAGGTGCGCGCCTACCTGCGGGACAGCGCGCTGGCCTGGCTGCGCGACTACCGGCTCGACGGACTGCGGCTGGACGCGGTCCACGCCCTCGCGGACACGCGCGCGTGCCACTTCCTGGAGGAGCTGACGGCGGCCGTGGACGCCCTCGCCGCCGAGAGCGGCCGGCCGCTGTTCCTGATCGCCGAGTCCGACCTGAACGACCCGCGGACGATCACCCCCCGCCGGGAGAACGGCCTGGGCCTGCACGCGCAATGGAACGACGACTTCCATCACGCCCTGCACACGGCGCTCACCGGCGAGTCCCAGGGCTACTACGCCGACTTCGCGCGTGACCCCTTCGCCGCGCTCGCCAAGACCCTCACCGGCGGCTTCTTCCACGACGGCGCGTACTCCGGTTTCCGGGGCCGCCGCCACGGCCGTCCGCTGGACCGCGCCCGGACGCCGGCGCACCGGCTGCTGGGCTACGCCCAGACCCACGACCAGGTCGGCAACCGCGCCCTCGGCGACCGCCTCTCGGCATCCCTCTCCCCCGGTCTGCTGGCCTGCGCGGCCGCGCTGACGCTCACCGCCCCGTTCACGCCGATGCTGTTCATGGGCGAGGAGTGGGCCGCGGGCACGCCCTGGCAGTACTTCACCGACCACACCGACCCCGAGCTGGCCGAGGCCGTACGGCGGGGCCGTCGGCGGGAGTTCGCGGCGCACGGCTGGGCCGAGGAGGACGTGCCCGACCCGCAGGACCCGGCGACCCGCGAGCGCTCCTGCCTGGACTGGTCCGAGCCGCGGCGCGAGCCGCACGCGCGCGTGCTGGCCTGGTACCGCGAGCTCATCGCGCTGCGGCACGCGCAGGCCGACCTCACCGACCCCGACCTGACCGACATCAAGGTGGCTTACGACGCGCAGTCCCGCTGGCTGGCCTTCCGGCGCGGCGACGTCCGGGTGGCCGTCAACCTCGGCGCGGAGCCGGCCGCGATCCCGCTCGGTCCGCGCCCGGCCCGCGTGCTGGCCGCGTGGGAACCGGTGGACGCACCGGGCCCGGACGGTCTGCTGCAACTGCCCGGCCGGTCGTGCGTGATCCTGGAACAGGACTGAGCACACCCGACGAACCGGGCGCGGGACGGGGCGGCGGTCGGGGCGGGTCGGGCCGGGTCGGGACGATTCGCAACGGGACGGAATGGGTCGGGACGGGTCGGGACGGGTCGGGACGGGTCGCGAACGCCCCGCTGTCACCGCGTGCGGGGGCCGGCGCCGCCCCGGATGCGGTGTCGGCCCCGTCCCGGCAAGCCGGCGAAGGGGGCGAGACGGCCGAGGCGGTCACGGTCCCTCGTCCGGTGGGCCCTCCCCGCCTTCTCCGCCCTCCGCGTCCTCGCGCAGTTCCGTCACCCGTTCCAGCAGGATGGCCTCCCAGGCCCGTCCCAGCCGGGTACGCCACAGGGAGAGGGCCTCCGGGTCCCGCCGGCCGGGGCCGCGGCCCGTGACGTGTTCCGCGAGGCGGACGACGGTGTCGCAGCGGGCGAGCCACAGGCCGCGCAGACAGGGGCGGGCGCCGTAACCGGCGAGGGTGGCGGCCCGTACGGCGGCGCCGGAGCCCACGGCCAGGGCGAGACCGGCGATGTCCTCCGCGGGATCCCCGACGACCGCCTCGGTCCAGTCCAGGACGCCGCGCACCCGGCCGTCCGCACTCACCACGAGGTGCTCGCCCCGCAGGGCGTGATGGACGAGGACGGCCGTGGCGGGCTGGGCGGCCAGCTGGGCCGCGCCGGGCGGGGTGAGCTGGTGCAGACGGGCGGGGTCGAACTCGTCGGCCCGCGCCAGGCCTTCCGCCGCGGCCACCGCCGTCCGGCGCAGCGCCTCCAGCGAGCGCGGGCCGGTGCGCGGCACTCCGAGCGACTCGGCCGCCCGGGGCGGGACCTCGCGGAGCCCGCCGAGCAGTCCGGCGAGGTCGGCCTCGCCGACGGCCGACACGTCGTGCTCCTCGGCCGTGCCGCCGGGCAGCCTCGTGTCGAGGGTGTAGACCAGCCCCGGGGACCACTCGCCGTGCGCGACGCCGGTCGGCAGAGCCACCGGGACGTGCGGGCGGACGAGGTCGCGCAGCCGCAGTTCGCGCAGGCGGCGCCGGCCGGACTCGCGGTCGGGGGCCAGATGCAGCACATGGCGGGCGCCGACCCACCAGGTGGTCTGCGGGCCGTCCTCCGCGACCGGCCGTACCTCCGGGCCCGGGCCGCCCGGACCTCCCGGGCCGCTCTCCTCGAGGAGCGCGCGGACCAGTCGGCGGACGGTGTCCGCGGTGGGTTTCGGTGCCTGGGTCATGATCGCGCCGTTGCCGTTCGGGTGGGTGCCGGAGACTCCTGGGGGACGGGTCAGTCCACTATGACGAGCTCGCGAGTGGTGTCGTTGAGACGGCGGCCGCCGTCCTCGGTGACGGTGACGATGTCCTCGATGCGCACCCCGAAACGACCGGGCAGGTAGACGCCGGGCTCGACGGAGAAGCACATCCCGGGCACGAGGGGCTGCTCCTCGCCCTCGATCATGTAGGGCGGCTCGTGGGTCGTGACGCCGATGCCGTGGCCGGTGCGGTGGATGAAGTACGGGCCGTAGCCGGCGTCGGCGATGACCGCGCGGGCCGCCCGGTCGACCTCCTGGCAGGCGACCCCCGGCCGCACCGCCCGGAAACCCGCCTCCTGCGCCTCGCGGACGAGGTCGTGCACCCGGCGCTCCTCCTCGGTGGGTTCGCCGACGTGGACGGTGCGGGAGGTGTCGGAGCCGTAGCCGTCCTTGAGGCCGCCGAAGTCGAGGACGACCATGTCGCCGTGCTCGATGACGCGGTCGCCGACCTCGTGATGCGGGTTGGCGCCGTTGGGCCCCGAGGCGACGATGGTGAAGTCGACCTGGGAGTGTCCGAACCGGCGCAGCAGGTCGGCGAGGTCGGCGCCGACCTCCGTCTCACGGCGTCCGGCGAAGGGGACCCGCCTGATTTCTTCGAACGCCCGGTCCGCGGCGGCCCCTGCGGCCGCCATCAGCTCCAGCTCGGCCGTGTCCTTGACCGCGCGCAGCATCGGCAGAACCTGTGTGAGGGAGGCGTAGGAGGCGGCGGGCAGGGCCTTCTGCAGGCTGAGCAGGTGCATCGCCCACGCGTTGTCGCTGATCCCGAACCGGCCGCCCGCGTCGAGCAGGGCGGCGGCGACGGCGTACGGGTCCTTGCCGTCGGTCCAGTCGCGCAGGGTGAGGGCCGGAGCGCCGGCCGCCTTCGCCGCGTCCGGAGCCTCCAGGGTGGGCACGACGAGCACGGGTTCCCGGCCGGCGGCGAGGACGAGCAGTGTGAGCCGTTCGGTGGCGGCGGTGGGCGCGTACCCGGTGAGCCAGACGAGGTCGGGGCCCGGCGCCACGAGGAGGCCGGAGAGTCCGGCCTCGGCGGCCTCGCGCGCGGCACGCGCCATGCGGGCCCGGTAGTCGTCGGCGGTGAAGGGCGCGGGGGCGGTGCCGTTCATCCGGGCCTCCCTGGAAGGACGTGGCGACTGAGGTGTGGCGCTCGCCCGGACGCACTGACCCCGACCTGACGGCCACGGGCAGCATCCTGCCCGTCCGGCGAGGGTCCCGCGAGCCGATTGACGAGGTTACGGCGCTTCGACGGCGGCAGCGGCGGCCCGGGCCGGCCGTCGCCGTCGTCCTCCCGGACGCCCGCCCGCCGCGCACACGGCGGCTCGACGGGACGCGCCCGGCGACGCAACCCCTCGTCCGGACCGCGCGTCGCGACCGCCCCGAGGGGCGAGGGCGAGGGCGAGGGCGAGGGCGAGGGACGAGGACGGAGGACGAAGGACGTGGGACGTGGCACGTGGAACGAGCAATGGATCGGCGCGTCGGCCGGCTGGACCCGTCCTTCACCCTCGACCGTCGCCCTCGCCCTGTGCTCTCGCCCTCCTCCGCCCTTCGCCCGTCGTCCTACGGGTCCCTCTCAGGTGACCACGCCCGGGATCACCGTCAACTGCCGGCAGGCTCCGCTCCGGTGACATGCCGTCAGGCGCACGGCCCTGCCGGGGCGCGTCGCGTCGACCGCCCGTGCGAGGTCCGTCGCCGATTCGATCCTGACGCCGTCGAACCGGAGCAGGATGTCGCCGCGGACCAGGCCCGCCGTGAAGCCGGGGCCGGGCACATGGACGGCGACGATCCTGGCGCCCGTCTTCCGGGCGTCCACGGCCTCCAGTCCCAGGGAGGCCCGGGCCGGTCCCTCCCCCGCCCCGGAGGCCGGGGATGGGGCGGACGGCGCGGAAGGGGCCGCACGTCCGGAGCCGGCCCCCTGTCCCACCCGCCCCGCCTGTCCCGACTGCGTCGCCTGCCCGGCCCGGGTGCCCGGACCCGCCTGCCGCTGCAGCTCGGCCAGTCTGCTCGTTCCGATCACGGTCGTCCCGACGGCGCCCAGCCCCACGCCCGACAACACCAGGATCGTGCCGGCGAACAGGCCCAGCAGCAATGTCGTCAGTCTGCCGCCGCGACGGCGCGCGGCGTGCGGGCGCGGGACCCGGTCGCCCGGACCGGCGCAGCCTCCCGACTCCTGTCCCGGCAACGGCTTGGGACGCAACGCGGTGTGTTCCATGGATCGCCTCCGGCTGGTCCACTACCCGGCACACCGGCGCACCACGAGCCACGAACGAGTGAGACTGACCCGGACCGGGACGGTACCGAAGCCGGTGCGGGCGGCGTGAAGGGGCCGCCCCGTCGCTCACGCGCGCGGGGACAGCGCCTCGGCCAGCGCTCGCGCCGCGCCCGAGAGTGCGCCAGCGAACACGAGTTCGATCCGGTGCACCAGCCGGGGCTCCACGACCGGGACGGCGACCGTGCCCGCGGCACCCGCGGCCACCGAGCGGGGCAGCAGAGCCAGACCGTGGCCGGCGGCGGCCAGGGAGGTCAGGACGCGGACGTCGGCGCCCTCGTAGCGCAGGGCGGGACGGAAGCCGTGGCCGCCGTTCGCAGCACGCAGCTCGGACAGCGGCAGCCCGGCCTCCGGCGCGTCCACCCAGCGGGCGTCGGCGAGATCGCCGAGGCGCAGGCCGTCCCGCCCGGCGAGGGGGTGATCGACGGGCAACAGCACGCCGACCGGCTCCTCGCCGACGCCGTGCGTGGTCAGCGGCGCCACGTCGGGCAGCCGAAGCGGGTCGCTGGGCGCGGCCAGCCCGTCGACCAGTCCCAGGTCGGCCGTGCCTTCGGCGACCGCGGCCGACACGCCGTCGCGGCCGAGCACGCGCAGCGTGACGCCGGCGGACGGAAGCGCGGCGAGAGCCACGGGGCCGAGGGCGGTCGGCGAAGCGGCCAGCGTCAGCCCGTGCGGGGGTGCGGAGGCGAGCCGGACGACGTCCGCGCGGGCCGCGTCCAGACGCAGCAGCAGCGGGCCCGCGTGTTCGAGCAGCCGTTCGCCGGCCGCGGTGGGGGCGACCGGACGGCGGGTGAGCAGCGGCGCGCCGAGGTCCTGTTCGAGGGCCGCGATGTGCTGGGAGACGGCCGACTGGGTGTAGCCGAGCTCGCGGGCGGCCTCGGAGAACGAGGCGAGTCGGGCGACGGCGACCAGGGTGCGCAGCAGGTGCGGGTCCATGCCGGCCAGGATCCCAGAGGCGCATCAGCTCTGCTTATCGAAGGTGCAGGAATCATCGTTGGACGTGAAGCGAGGGCGCGCCGAGGATGAGCGTCATGACCGACAACGCAGCCCAGATCGCGCGGATCGCCCTGGTCGGCGACCGCTCGCCGAACGTCGTCTCGCACACCCGCGTCCCGCTCCTGGTGGACGCTCTCGCCGTCCGCGACCGGCTGGTCCTGGACGCCTACTGGATCCCCACGGAGCAGGCGGAGGCCGACGGGGCGGTGCGCGGCTTCGACGCGGTGTGGGCGGTGCCGGGCAGCCCCTACCGCAGCGAGGCGGGCGTCCTGTCGGCGATCCGCACGGCACGCGAGGAGGGCATCCCGTTCCTGGGCACCTGCGGTGGCTTCCAGCACGCGCTCCTGGAGTACGCCCGCAACGTCTGCGGGCTGCCGCGCGCCGCGCACGCCGAGAACGACCCCGAGGCCGAAGACCCGCTCATCGAACCGCTGGCCTGTTCCCTCGTGGGCCACGAGGGCGTGGTCACGCTGGAACCGGGCTCGCTCGCACACTCCCTGATCGGCTCGGGACGCACGGTCGAGCGCTACTTCTGCGCGTACGGGCCCTCCCGCCACCTCGACACCCTGCGCGCCCACGGACTGCGCTTCACCGGCCACGACGAGGACGGCCGGCCCCGCCTCGCCGAACTTCCGGACCTTCCGTTCTTCATGGCCTCCCTGTTCCAGCCGGAGCTGTCCGGCGACGGCTCACGCCCGCATCCGATCGTCCGGGCGCTGGCGCGGGCCGCGGTCGAACACGCCGCCCGCAGAACGCGTCAGCCGGCGCAGGACGTCAGGAGAGCGACGGATACGGCACCGAGGCCGGATACGGCACGCGGGCCGGTGACATGAGGTCCGGCAGGAAGCCGTGGGTGCGGCGGGCCAGATAGCCGGGTTTGTAGCGGTCGACCTCACGGTGCCAGTGCAGGATGCCCGCCAGCCAGTTCTGCAGGTCGGCGACGTAGTCCCCCATCGCCTCGCGGGCTTCCGGCGACAGGTCGAAGTCGTCGTACAGGACGGGCAGTTCCTGCGCGACCACATGCTCGAACTGCTGCATGCGCTGGGTCATCAGATCGTGGACGACGCCGAGCCCCGCCGGGTAGTCGCAGCCGAAGAAGTTCTGCACGACGAGGATCGCGTTGTGCATCTCCCCCTCGTACTCGATCTCCTTCTGGTACGAGAAGACGTCGTTGGTGAGACACGCGTAGTCCACGGCCGCGTTCTCCAGCGCGCGGACGACGCCGCTGCGGTAGACCTCCGGCGGGATCGCCGGGCCCCGGCCCGCCCGGCACATGCTGAGGGTGAGGTCGGAGCCGAAGGTGGCGCGGCGCATCTCCAGATAGTCGATCGGGTCGGGCACACGGTTCTGGAGCTGGTTGGACAGCTCCCACACCCAGCTCTCGGTCATCACGTCGACCGCGTCGCGCAGGGTGCGGCGCTGGTCGGGGGACATGGCGGCAGTGGTGCGCACCCACAGGTCGATCAGGCCGCGCTCCATGGCGTTGACGGGGACGACGGGCGCCGCCTCGCCGTCCACGGGCATGCAGGCGGACAGGCGGGCCGTGGTCAGCCGAGCGGCCGCGAGGTCGCGGCGGCCGCCGAAGACGAGCGGGTAGTAGTCGTCGCCGTAGGTGCCCCAGGCGAGCCACTGTGCGCTGAGGTCGAGGGCCTCGGGGGTGGCGTCCGGGTCGAGACCGGCCGAGCACAGCGCGAGGTCGTAGGCGGCGAGCTTGTCCTCGTCCCAGACGCCCTCCTCCAGGATGCCCATCCGGTGCGACCACGCCGTCAGACGCGGGCGGCACGCCTCCAGGTGCGGGCTCAGTTCCACGGGGAAGGGCATGTGGAAGTCGGGCAGCAGCGACGGGCCGACCTTCTGGAACGGCACGTGCGCGTACGCGCGCAGGCGTTCGGAGGCCGCCGACGCGAGCAGCGCGCCGACGTCGGCTGCGGAGGTTCCCGGGCCGGTCAGCTTCTGCCAGGGCGCGCCGACGGCCACGCCCTTGTTCATGTAGCGACTGGAGCGCATGTGCCACTCGTGGCCGCCGGACTGCCAGTCCTGCAGGCCTTTGGCGTAGGCGGCGACGGCGGCCACCTCGTCGGGCCTGAGCCCCTTCTCCAGGGCCACCGCGGGCACTTCGGTGAACGCGGTGTGCTCGAACTGGTGCAGGCGGGAGGTGAGGATGTCGTTGACGGTGTCGGCGGCCTCCTGGGTGGTGCAGCCGAAGAACTTCTCCAGGACGAGGACACCGTTGCTGTTCTCGCCCTCGTCCTCGACCTCGCGCTGGTAGGAGAACAGGTCGTTGCGCAGGTGCACGGCGTCGGAGAAGGTCTCCATCAACACCCTGAGCGGCCTCGACCCGGCGACGGCGGCCGGGACCTCGGCGGCCGCGTACTCCACCAGCCCCGCCGACCAGGGCGCGCCGCCCACCTTGCGCCGCATCTCGATGTACTCGACGGGGTTGGCGATCCGCCCCTCGTCGATGTTGGACAGTTCCCACATCGACTCGTTGAGCAGGTGCTCCGTCGCCACGGCGAAACGGCGCCGCCAGGCCTCGGACATGGCCGGCACGGTGCGCGTCCACAGGTCCTTCAGGCCCGCTTCCACCGGGTTGCGCGGCTCGGGCACGGGCGTCGCCAGGTCCAGCGGCATGAACAGCGGAAGCCGGTCCAGGTGGGCCTTGCCGGCGGCGCGGTCCGGGGTGCGCTTGAACATGTCGAGGAAGTGGTCGTCGAAGAAGAACACCCACACGTACCAGTCGGTGATCAGCGACAGCGCCGGGCCGTCGCAGTCGGGGTGGGTATAGGCGCAGAGCAGGCCGTAGTCGTGGGCCTCCAGGTCGGACTGCTCCCAGATCCCGGACCCCTCCAGCATGCCCATGTCGCGCGCCCACTCGGTGGAATGGGCCCGCGCCTGCTCGACGTGCGGGTTCAGCCGCGCGGGATGCGGCATGTAGAACTGCGGTAGCTCGAACGGCTGCGTCATGGCCGGGCCCTACCCGGGGGTCCTCACCGCCATCCGCGGGGCGGCACATGATCACACCATCGCGTGAATCGGGCGGAAAGCGGTGAACGGTACGGCTGTTGTTGCTGCGGCTGCGGCTGCGGCAGCGGCAGCGGCAGCGGCAGCGGCAGCGGCAGCGGCAGCGGCAGCGGCAGCGGCAGCGGCAGCGGGGTCATTTCCTCAGCTGGATCAGCGCATGCGTTCCGCCGGTCCGCCAGCGTTGTCCCTCGGCGGCGACCAACGCGGCCTCCGTGGCGCCGTCGAGCCCGGTGATCACATCGGACTTCAACGTGCGCAGCGCTACGACCGGACCGGGGAAGTAGGCGGTGACATCGGCGAAGGGGGTGGTCGGGGCCCACCTGCTGTCGCCCACCAGGCGGCGGTAGTTGAGGTCGCCCTTGACGATCGTCAGCGCCGCCCCCGCGAACTCGGCCCGCAGGTCGTCCGGCATCCGCGCGTACGGCAGGGGCGCGGCGGAGAACGGATGCGCGCGCACCGTCAGGACGCCGTCGGCCATGGCCGCCCAGAGTCGTCGGCCGTGGTCGGCGGCTGCTCCTCCCGCGCCCGTCAGCTTCCGCAGCGCGTCGACGACGTCCGCCGTCGTCGCGTCGGAGACGTAGTACGGGTACGGCTTGACGTGCAGGACGACCCGGTCGCACTGCCCCTGGCCGAGGAGATGGGCCACCAGGAGGAGATCGGGGATCAGTTCGCGGCCCGCGTTGTCGGCGACCAGACACAGGGTTGTGCCCGCACCCGCGCCGACATCCCGGCCCGGGTCCCCCTCCCGGCCCGGGCCACCGTCCCGGCCCCGCTCCCGATCCCGGTCCCCGTGCGCAGGCGCAGGCGCGACCGTGAGAAGGGACCAGAGCGCCTCACTGTCGTCAGCGACGAGCCCCGGCACGGCGGCCCGCCCCTCGGCCTCACCGTCGGACAACCGGAAGCCCAGGTCGGCACGGTTGCCCCACAGGGAGCCGTGCAGAAGGGCTCGGCCCCGCTCCTCGACCCGGCGGTCCGCCAGGGAGTCGAGCGCCGTCAGCTCCTCGTCGGTCTCGGCCGCGTCGAGTTCGGCGAGCTTGAAGGGACGGAAGGGGTCGATGCCCGCCCACGGCCCGGGGCCGAAGTACCCGACGGCGTCCAGAAGCCGACGGTAGAAATAGCTTTCCGACCACAGCCAGGGCACGTCGAACCAGGAACGGCCGACGTAGGCGTCGAGACCCCAGTCCCGCCAACGGTCCCGGTCGTGCGCGTCGTCGGGCAGAGGTTCGATGACGCCCTCGGCGCAGGAGTCCGCCAACGCGTCCAGCGCGCGGTGGGCCTCGGGCCCGTAGGGAAAGGCGTCCCGCACCTGTCGGATGATCGCCGGATGCCGTTCGGCCAGCACACTGCGGGGAAACGAGCCGGGTTCGTTGCCGAGGATCACGGGCGGTGCGGGGGTACGACTCATGCGGCTCACGGTATCGCGGAGGCGCGGAGGAAGCGCTTCTCATGATCGCCGGGCGCGGCCGGACGGGCTGGGCGGCGGAGCCGGAAGAGCGCGTGGCCCCGGCCGCTCCGGCCGATCCGACCGGCCGCCCGGCACCCGGGGACGGGCGAACCCTGCTCCGACGGCTCTCAGACCGCCGCCATGATCTCCCGTTCCAGCCGCGTGACGAGGGTGAGATAGCGCGGGCGACGCGGTACCGGCACCAGCCCTCGGATGAGGACGTACCACATCTCGGACATCCGGCGGGGCAGCCGGCCGGCGGGTTCACGGGAGCGGCCGACGACACGGGTGCCGACGAAGAAACAGACCAGGGAGTGGGCCACGGTCTCGACGTCGACGTCCTGGTGGATGTCGGATTCCTTGACCGCGCCGCCGAGCCGTCGGGAGACCAGGTCCAGCAACTCCGCGAACGGATGCGGCAAAGGTGGCCGGACCGGCACTCCCCCGGTGGCGAGCCGCAGGCCTGCACGGGCGATCGGACCCTCCACCGACAGCCTGGCCAGGCCGAACGTCAGACGCATCACGGCTTCGAGGGACGCGTAACCACGATCGTCGATCTCCCCGGCTACCCGGCGGGCGGCCTGGGACTGCAGCTCCATGATGGCGTGGGCCAGGTCCTCCTTCGCGGCGAAGTGGAAGTACAGGGCCCCCTTGGTGACATGGGCGTGCGCGACGATGTCACTGAGACTTGTCGACTCGTAGCCGCGCCGGTCGAACAGGTCGGCGGCGGCCGTGATGATCGTCGTACGGGTCTGTTCGGCGCGTAACTGCCTCGCCATCGGCTGATACTCTCCCGGGCCGGTAAAGAACGGGTCATGCCGTTTTTTCTCACCCCACGTGGACCGTAGCTCACCGTGCGGCAATGGCGACCAGGTCGCGGACATCACCGACTCCCGTGGTGATGACCGGACTTGCCCGCGGAGGACGGCTCTCTCAGGCAGCCTGCCTCCAACAGGAAACGTACCAGTGGCACAGTCCGAACGGCCATCGAAAGAGACGGGATGCGCGGTTTCTGGAGCAGTTACCGGAGGGTCGGGCGCTGCGAGAGGCGGCTGACACGTGTAACCGATTTCGAACCGGATCGAGTTACGCAACGGACCGTCTGTTCCCGGTCGTTTCGGGGGCGGTTCGGGGCGGGTTCGGGCGCGGTTCGCGGGGCTCAGTTTCGAAGGCGGTTACAGCAACGTTCTCGGAGAGGGTCACCACCGCGCGCCGACACGACGATCGCGGCAACAGTCCCGAAAACGCTTACAGCGGTGACCACAGCAACAGTTGCGACAACGCTTACAGCAACCACCACCCCAGCAAGAGTGGCGACGGCTGCGACAACGGTTGCAGCAACGATCGCGGCAACGAATGCGGCAGAAGTTGCGTCCATGGTTACGGAGACTGTGGCGGATGCAGACGTGAGTCGGGCCGGTCGGTGTCCATCCACACCGGCCGGCCCGCCCGTTCATCGGTGACGCGACCACTGCGACGCACCGTTCAGAAGCCGGAAAGGCGTTCAGAAACGTTGGTCAGCGGGTCGGCCGGAGCACCGGTCAGAAAGTCAGCTTCCAGCCGTTGAGCCTTCCCGTGTCCTGAGCGGCCGTGTCCTGGACGCGCAGCTTCCAGGTGCCGTTGGCGGTCTCGGCGGAGGCGTTGACCGAGTACGTGGTGATGACGTCGTCCGCGGAGTCCGAGCTGCTCGCCGCCTTCAGGCGGTAGGCGGTCCCGTCGGGCGCGACGAGGTCGACGACCAGGTCGCCGCGGTAGGTGTGGGTGATGTCGACGCCGACCTGGAGGGCGGCCGGGGCGTTGCCGGTGCGACCGGTGACGGTGATCGGGGACTCGACGGCGGACCCGTTGTCCGGGATGGCGACGGTGGTGGTGCTGGAGAAGGTGGTGCCCCCCGTGGTGCCCCCTGAGCCGCCGGAGCCGCTCACCGCCTGTACCGTCCTGGCCGCGTCCGCGAGACCCGCGCCGCAACCGCCGGAGCAGGCGCCGGGCAGGGGACGGGCGTTGCTCTTGATGGCCGCCTCGATCTGTGCCGGGGTCAGCGAGGAGTTCGCCGATTTCATCAGCGCGACCAGGCCGGCGATGTGCGGGGTGGCCATGCTGGTGCCCTGGTAGTAGGCGTACGACTCGCTCGACGGCGTCTTGGCGCCGGAGTTCAGCGTGGACAGGATGCCGTTGGCGGTGCCGGTGCTGGTCTGGCCTCCGGGCGCCGAGATGTCCACCAGAGAACCGTAGTTGGAGTAGGACGCCTTGGCCCCGGTGCGGTTGGTGGCGCCGACCGAGATGACGTTGTTGCAGTTGCCCGGCGAGTGGTTCGCGACGTTGTCGTTGTCGTTGCCGGCCGCCACGACGACGGTCGTGCCGCGGTTCACGGCGGCCGTGATCGCGCTCTGCGTCGCCGAGGTGCACGCCCCGTCGCCGCCCAGGCTCATGTTGATGACCTTGGCGATGTTGGAGTTGGCGGGAACACCGGAAACCGTTCCACCGGACGCCCAGGTGATGGCGTCGATGATGTCGGAGTCGTAGCCGCCGCACTTGCCGAGCACACGGAGGGGAGAGATCTTCGCGCCGTACGCGATGCCGGCGACGCCCTTGCCGTTGTTCGTGACGGCGGCGATGGTGCCGGCGACATGGGTGCCGTGCCAGGAGGAGTTGCTGGCCGGGATGCCGGAACCGCACTCGTTGGCGGCGTAGTAGTCGCCCGGGTCGGCCGGGTTGCCGTCGCGGCCGTCGCCGTCGGCGGAGACCGCCGTGTCGGCGATGAAGTCGTAGCCGGCGACGATGTTGGCGGCAAGGTCGGAGTGCGTTACGTAACCGGTGTCGATCACAGCGACGGTGACGCCGGTGCCGGTCGAAGTGGCCCAGGCGCCGGGCACGTTCATGCCCGCGGTGGACTCGAAGAGGTCCCACTGCTTGGCGTACTCGGTGTCGTCGGGGTCGGCCTTCGGCTTGTTCAGCCGGTCCGGGACCACGTAGGCGACCTGTGGGTCGGCCCGGTACCGGTCCACCACGTCGGCGACGTCCGCCCGCGTGAGGTCGTCGCCCAGATCGACCAGGGCGGCGCCGGTGCCGAGGCGGCGCTGGAAGTCGACGTCCTCGCCGGCCTCCTTGCCCTTGGCGGCGGCGTCCGCCTCGGCGGCGGGGTTCGAAGTGGCCTCGGCGGCACCGGACTTGTAGCCGACGATGAGACGCTCGGCCGGGGCTCCGGGCGCGGCCTCGGTCTGGGCTGCGGGGACGGTCAGACCTTCGGAAACGGCTTCCCGGGCGGCGGCGGAGGTGGCCGTCGAGGCGGCGGTGAGGAGGGCGGCGGAGACCGCTGCGACGGATATCAGCTTCCGTCTCAGGGCGGGTGAGGTGCGCAAGGGCGTGCCTTTCGTGGCCGGCGCCGGACAGGGCGGGGCGGCGGTCGATTCGCTTCGGCGTCGAAGCGGCGGGGGGTGCAACGAAGCGGCGGGGTGCTCGACGAGCAGCGCGACGGGCCGGCCAGGCGCGGGAGCCGACCCTGTCGGGGTTACCTGTGGGTCGGCTGTGCAGGAACGATAGGCAAAGGATCAGTCATAGGGATACGGGGGAAACCCTCGATCCGGCCGGAAACCCACCCTCGACGAGCACGATCGGTCGCCGAACGACCGATGCGATCCGGCCGGCTCGGTGTTCGCGGGCGCACGGCGACGCGATGAACACGCCGTGCCGGATTCCCGTACTCACGGCAGACCGTTCCCCCGCCGGCCGAGGAGACGTCCCCGATGCCCCGCATGACCGCACATCGCACCGCAGCCCTCGCGGCCACCGCCGTGAGTCCGCTTCTGCTGGGCCTGTGGGCCGCCGGGCCGGCCCAGGCGCACGGCGCCCCGACGGATCCGGTCAGCCGGGTGTACGCCTGCTCGCCCGAGGGCGGCGCCGCAGCCCGGACGGCGGCCTGCCGGGCTGCCGTCGACGCGAACGGCGCTTCCTTCGCGGCGTGGGACAACCTTCGGGTGGCGGACGTGAACGGCCGTGACCGGCAGACCGTCCCGGACGGGCAGTTGTGCAGCGGCGGCCTGCCCGCCTACAAGGGGCTCGACCTCGCCCGCACCGACTGGCCGTCGACCAGGCTGTCCCCGGGCGGGACGCTGCACATGACGTACGCCTCGACGATCGCGCACACCGGCACGTTCAAGCTGTATCTCACGAAGCCCGGGTACGACCCGTCGAAACCGCTTACCTGGGCTGATCTGCCCGAGCGGCCGTTCGCCGAGGCCAAGGATCCGGATCTGAAGAACGGCGCCTACCGCTTCACGGCGAAGCTGCCCGCGGACCGGACGGGACGGCAGATGCTGTACACGATCTGGCAGAACAGCAGCACGTCCGACACCTATTACTCGTGCTCGGACGTGGTGTTCTCGACATCGGCCTCGCAAAGCAAGCCACGGAACAGGCCGGCGAGCACGCCGGTGGGCAAGGCACCGGTTTCGGCCACGCCGACGGCTGGGGAAAGCGGGGCGGCGCCGTCGTCGGCGTCCGGCAGCCCTTTCGCGTCGGCGTCATCGGGCCCCGCGTCGGCGCAGAGCGTTGCGGCCGCCCCCAGGAGCACCCCGGTGGCGTCCGGGACCACGGCCGGCTCCGGGCCGTCGGCGCCGATGCTGGCAGGTGGCGCCGCGGCGGTGCTGGCCCTCACCGGTGGAACCGCCCTGGCCGTGCGGCTGCGCCGCCGCTGAGCCCGCGCCGAGCGGACGGCGGCATACAGAACTCCGGGTGTACGGACGTCAGTTGTCCGCACACCCGGATGAGGTGTCCGCGCAGGGGCCGGCCTCGTCCGGGTCGGCCCCTGCGCGGATCAGCCGCGCCGAGCGGCGATCAGTTGACGGTGACGGCCGCGCCCGCGTCGGTCACCGGGGCGTACTTCGCGGTGAAGTAGCCGTTGGCGAAGCAGAGCGACGAGCCGGACGTCTTGGTGAAGTGCTGGCTGGTGAAGGTGATGCTGTTGTCGTCGTTGCTTGCTACGCCGGTCAGGCTCGGGGCCTGGTAGACGCAGTTGATGCTGCCGAGCAGGGTGCGCAGCACGACCGTGGTCTGGACGGTGGAGCCGGCCGCCGGGGTGACGGTCACGGAGCCGTCCGACCCCACGCTGGTGGTGTAGGGCAGGTTGTTGACCGTGACGCTGGTGACGCCGAGCACACCGAGCACGTTGGCGGTGCAGCCGCCGAAGGAGTGCGCGGTGAGCGACTCGGTGGCGGTGCCGGGCGCGGTCGGGTTGTCGGTGACGGTGGCGTTGAAGGCGGACGAGGCACAGGAGACCCCGCTGGTGCCGGTCGCGCTGGAGTACAGCGTGGCGGCCGTGCCGCTGGCCAGGGACGCGTTGAGGACGTCACCGACGGCGACGTCGCCGTTGGCGGTCGTGAGGACCGCGCCGGCAGCGGAGGCAGGGGTGACGGCGGCGAGGGACAGGGCGGCGACCGTACCGGCAAGGGCGAGGAGGGAGCGGGAGCGGGTGCGCATGCGGGTGCCTCTTTCTCAAAGGGGGGGTACATCGGGGGAGTTGGTCGGTACGAGGGAACCGGCGCGTTGCATGGGAGCAACATGGGGGGACGCGTTCGGCGTCCACCGCTGCCGGCCCGTGACGCCTTCTCCGTACGTGACGGACCGACAACGGCAGGCGACCGGTGACCGGCCGGAGGCACTGGTGAGTGCTCCGGCCGGGCCGGGCGGAAAGGGCGACCGGCCGAGGCCACAGGGGGGAAGCGGCCTTGCCGGTGCCGTGAAGGGATCGAGCCCGGACAGGGCCCGTACTGGCTGAAAACGTCCGGGAGCGCGGAGCTTGTCGCCGCGCTGCGGATCCGGCGCCACGGATCCGGGCTGGGCCAGGGAGAGTTGTAGACCTGATGTCCAGTCAACGTCAAGAGCTGAAAAGGAACTTGATGGACCGACAGATATATGCGAGCAGCTGGATCGATGGCGCGGTCCGCAGGTGGCACATAATGAACACTCTTTTTCCACATCTCCCTTGACCGCATGGTGTAACCATCGGTAACTTCCTCGACGGCTACTGCTGCGTAACGTGAAAGCCCTTGCGGCTTCCGGGAGTCACAAGGAGACGTGCGCGGCAGCCGCTGTCCGCGCCAGGACAACGTGCCACTGAAGCCCAACCCGCATGACTTAGCGCATGGGAGCAGACATGGCCTCGTCCCCGGACGTCACGTCGTCCGCCGACAACATTCCCGAGAACCCCGAAAGCGGTTCCACAGAGAGACGCGGCCGAGTCCGGCTGCGCCGGGCCGCCGTGATGGCGGTGCCCGCCACCTTCGTCGCCGCGGGGCTCGCGGTCCTCACCGCGCAGGGCGCGCTCGGCGTGCAGTTCGCGATCTCCGGCATGCCGTTCGTCGTCACCGCCGACCGGCTCGACGGTGAAGGCTTCGCACAGTTCGGCGGCCTGGACAACATGATCGAGAACAGCCCGAACCAGGGCGACACCGGTGGCCAGGTCCTGGTCGTCACCTCGGTCGTGAAGAACGGCAAGATCACGAACATGTGCCAGAGCGTCGACCTCGGCGGTATCCAGCTCATCCTCAAGGCCGGCGGCGGGAACACCCCGGTGAGCGTGAAGAACCTGGCCATCGACTCCGACCAGATCACCGGCGACGCCGAGTTCAACAACATCGAGATCGGCCGCGACGCCAGCACCTTCGACAAGGTCCCGATCCAGGGCCCCGCGGGCGTATACGGCCAGCAGGCCGACACCGTCGTCATCAAGAACCTGTACCAGCACAACTACGCGGCCACCGCCGCCGTCTTCAAGCTCCCCGGACTGAAGATGAGCTTCTCGAGCGAGGGCTGTAAGTAATGACCTTCACCCAGTGGCGGGACCGCTTCCACGGATGGAGAGGCCACCGGCCCTTCGCAGGCGGCGTGCTGCTCGTCCTGGGCGGCGCCGAGATCCTGGTGACCATGAAGGCACCGCTTCCGGTCATCCTCCACGTCGGCATGCAGGGGCTGGCGGGTTACCTCCTGCCCACCCTGATGGTGCTCTGCGGTCTGCTGATCCTGTTCAACCCGACCCAGCGGCTGTTCTACTCGATCATCGCGATCATGCTCTCCCTGGGCACCTGGCTCACCTCCAACATCGGCGGCTTCGTCATCGGCCTCCTGATGGGCGCCGTGGGCAGCTGCCTGGCCTTCGGCTGGGTTCCCGACCAGGAACCGCGCCAGAGCCGTCGCAAGCGGCACCAGGAGAAGCAGACCGAGCACACGGTCCAGAGCGTCCACAAGGGCGGCCACCTGCCCGAGGCGGGCAGGCCCGCCTGAGCCGGGTCCCGAAAACCGCTCTCCGGGTTTCGAGACCGCTCTCGTAACGCGACGGACCGGAAACGAGCCCGCAACCAACCCGCAAGGCTCCGCACGGACCGGACGACACCGGCAGGGCCCGACAACGGGACCGAACGGACCCGAGAGGTGCCGAACGGGAGCGGACCTGACGGAACGGAGACGAACCTGACGGGACGGGAACGGACCTGACAGGACGGGAACGGACCTGACGGGACGGGATCAGAGCCGCGGAGCGGAGCGCAAGAAAAGCAGTACGGAACGAGTGCGGTACAAATCCGACTCGCGGTCATGGTGTACGGCCGCACGTCAACTCACCGGCGGGGCCGGGCGACCTGTGCACAGCGGGCCGCCTCCGGCCCCGCCGGTCTCGTCATCCCCGGCGCGTACAGGTGGCGGGGGCGTATGGGCGTCGGGGTCGCATGCGAAAGGCGTATGACACCCAATTGACGATCAGTCAATCCACCTGCGATTTTGCCGTGCTGGTCCGTACCGCAGGCGTACTGGATCACAATGCGGCACCGGCATCTCACCCCCGGTGGTTGCTCACTTGACTACCAGCGGTCACACACGGTTGGCTCCGAGCCAACGAATGTCTCCCGCCGGTGCCCACCCCCTCGCATCGGTGCCGCTCGCCCCGTCCCTCTGCTCTGCCGCACAGCGAGGTGCAGCCCCCCATGAACACTTCCCTCCCCATCCCCCGGTCTTCCGCAGTCCCGAGATCGCTGCGCCTCGCCGCCATGGCCGCGGCGTGCTGCCTCCTGCTCGCCGGCTGCTCCGGCGCCGACTTGTCCGCTTCGGCCACGGACAGGGCGGGCGGTCCGGCCGACCGCATCAAGATCGCCCTGATCACCCACGGCGCCGAGGACGACGCCTTCTGGGAGCTGGTACGCAAGGGTGCCGAGGCGGCAGCCGCCAAGGACGGCGTGGATCTGACCTACGCCAGCGACTCCGACGGTGCGGGACAAGCCGAGCTGGTGCGGGACGCGATCCGCGACAAGGTGGACGGCATCGCGGTGACCCTGGCCAAACCGCAGGCCATGAGGGCTCCGGTGGCCGCGGCCAAGGCGGCCGGCATACCCGTGGTCGGCCTCAACTCGGGTATCGACGCGTGGCGTTCGGCTGGCCTCCTCGAGTACTTCGGGCAGGACGAGAGCGTCGCGGGCCGCGCCGTCGGCGACAAACTCGACGGCCTCGACGTCAAGCACGCCCTGTGCGTCATCCACGAGCGGGGCAACGTCGCCCTGGAGGCGCGTTGCGCGGGCGTGAAGAAGACGTTCACCGGCGAGACGGACATGCTCTACGTCGACGGTACGGACATGGACGCGATGACCGCCGCCGTGACGACACGTCTGCGGCAGGACCCGGACATCGACGAAGTCATCACCAACGGGGCCCAGTTCGCGCTGGCGGCCGTGAAAGCGGCCGACGAGGCGGGGAGCAAGGCCGAGATCGCCACCTTCGACCTCAACAAGGACCTGGTCACGGCCGTCCGCGACGGCCGAGTGCAATTCGCCGTGGATCAGCAGCCCTATCTCCAGGGGTACCTGGCCGTGGACGGACTGTGGCTCCACCGGACCAACGGCAACGTGAGCGGCGGCGGCGTGGCCCCCGTGCTGACCGGACCTGCCTTCGTCACCCGCGCCAACGTCGCCCAGGTCGCCGGCCTCGCCGCCGCCGGAACCCGCTGACCAAGCACCGGGTACCGACCGGTCACTGACCGGTCACTGACCAGGCGATTCTCCAGTCTCTTCCGCCTCCCCCCCTCCCCGCTGATCGCTCCTAGGACGGCCATGTCTCCACGGTCAGGCGCCAGGCGCCGCCGTCTCGGCTCCATACGTCTCTCCCTGATCCTGCTGGCGCTGGTGCCCGGCATCACCCTCACCGCCATGTGGGGTGTGACGACGACCCAGATGTTCACCGAGGGGCTCCGGCTGCGCGCGCAGACGGAACTGAGCCGGTCCACCGGCGCCATGGGCACCGAGGCGACGCTCGCGTTGCAGCAGGAACGCAGTCTGTCGGCCGTATGGCTGGCTTCCGGGCCGGGTGGATCCCGGGCCGCGCTGGAGGCGCAGCGCACGAAGACGGACGAAGCGGTCGCCAAACTGGTCTCCCGGGCGGACGCCATCCAGAAGGCCTCGACCCGTGTCCGCGACCGGCTTTACTCGGTCGTCGCCTCCGTCAGCAGCCTGGAGTACTACCGTGGTCAGGTGGACGACCCCGTCGACATCACCGCAGCGCAGGCGTTGGACCAGTACACGTCCATCATTGACGACCAGATCCATGCCTTCCAGGAACTGTCCCAGGTCGACGACGGCGACCTCACCTCGCAGGCTGGACCGCTCGTGGCACTGGAGCACGCGGCCGAGCTGGTCTCCGAGGAGGACCTGCAGCTCACCCTGGCCGGCCCCAGGGGCCGGATGGACGAGAAGACCTGGGCGCAGTTCGCGCAGCTGGTGAACAGCCGCCGCTGGTTGGTGCAGGACCAGATCGTCCCCTCGCTCACCGGTGATGCGAAAGCGGCTACCGAGGACATCCTGACGAGCTACCAGTGGCAGACCCTGGAGGCCATCGAGAACAAGGTGCTCGCCGCTCGCGCGAAACAGAGCGAAAGCGGTGACATCGTGTTGCCGGACGTGCAGAAGTCATGGCGTGCCGCACTCATCGACGTCTCCGACCAGTACTCGAAGCTGATCCGGCAGCAGACCGCCACCCTGCTGCAGCACAGCGCGGACGACTCCCGCGGGCTGCTGATCAAGGCCGCCTCGCTGAGCGCCGGCGGTCTGCTCGCCCTGCTGGTGTGCATAGGCATGTCCTGGCGGATCACGCGCTCCCTGTCGCGGCGGCTGCACGGGCTGCGGATGGCCACGCTGAGCCTCGCGCACGACCGGCTTCCGGACGTGGTGGCCCGCCTGGACCGGGGAGAGACCGTCGACGTGGACGCGGAGACCCCGCCGCTGGACTACGGGAGTGACGAACTCGGCCAGGTTGCAAAGGCGTTCAATACCGCGCAGCGCACCGCCGTGCTCACCGCGGTGGAACTCGCCGACACCCGGCGCGGTTTCCAGAAGGTCATCCTGGGCATCGCCCGGCAGAGCCAGAACCTGGTCAACCTCCAGCTCAGCAAGCTCGACGCGCTGGAACGTCAGCACCAGGACCCCGACGTCCTGAACGGACTGTACGAACTCGACTCCACGGCAAGCCAGTTGCGCCGCTACGAGGAGAACCTCGTCATCATCAGCGGCGGCCGGCCGGGACGCAGCTGGGCAGAGCCGGTGGCGCTGATCGACATCCTGCGAAGTGCCGTCGGTGAAGTCGCCGAGTACCGGCGGGTGGAGGTGCACACCGAGGAGGAGGTGTCCATCGCACCGCCCGCCGTGGCGGACGTCATCCATCTGCTGGCCGAGCTCATCGACAACGCGACCTCCTATTCGCCCGCCCCGTCCCCGGTCGGGGTCCGGGCGACGCTGGTGGCCAAGGGGCTGGCGATCGAGGTGGAGGACCGCGGGCTCGGGATGCCCGAGGACGACTACGCGTCGTTCAACGAGCAGTTGGCGGTCTCTCCGCAGTTCGACGTGGTGGCACTCGCCGACGACCTGCGGCTGGGCATGTTCGTGGTCGCCCGGCTCGCGACCCGGCACGGCATCGCCGTCACCCTGCGCTCCTCTCCGTACGGCGGAACCACGGCGATCGTGCTGGTCCCGCTCGACATCGTGGTCCTCGACGCGTCCGGCGACCGGTCCGGAGCGGACGACCTGCCCGGCGGCGGCCCGGCTGCCGCAGGGGCCCTGCACCCGGAGACAGGCCTGACGCCCCGGGGACGGGGGCCGTCGGACCTGCCAGGGGACGCGAATGCGGACGGCACTGCGCGAAGGCCTGCCGACGAGGAATGGAAGAACTCCGCAGTGTCACCGGCTACGCCCGTCGGCGAGAGGCCGGAAGAGACCGGCCCGCAGCGGGAACAGGACCGGGTGCAGGAGCCGGCGCAGGCGCGGGTGCAGGGGGATGCGCAGGCGCAGAAACAGGACCGGGTGCAGGAGCACAGCAGGTCCAGGCACGAGGGGGATCTGCCGTCCCTTCCGGTCCGGGGCACCGCGAGCGCGACGGGCGAATCGCGCCCGTCCGGGGCGAGTAGTTCCGAGCGCGCCTCAGCGGCCGCCGCCATGGTGACGTCCGCCGTGTCGCGTGCGAAGCCCAGTCCGGCCGGAGCTGACAGGACTGAAGGGTCCGACGGGACCGACGAGGACTTGGGCGGGACGGATCAAAGGAATCCGAAGGACAGTTCCGACGGGACCGACGGGGCGGACGGGACCGACGGGACCGACGGGGCGGACGTTCCGGTTCGTGCCCTCGGCCGGCCGCGGGGGCGCTCGGCGGTCCCGGTCCAGGCGCCAGAAACGGCCGTCCGTCCTGATGGGCTGGTTCCGCTGCCCCGCCGGGTACCGCAGACCAGCCTCGCCACCGAGTTGCGCGACGACACCGCCTCCGCCGCCTACGCCGAGGAAAACGGTTTCCCGGACGATTTCACCGCCGAGCGCGCGGCCTCCTCACTCGCCGGCTTCCAGCGCGGCACCCGGCGAGCCCTCGCCGCCGCAGACGCAGACGCAGACGCCGACGACGAGCCGCACGCCGGACCGCAGGGAACGGCCGCCGCGCAGGATGCCGACTCACCGGTCACCGCTGCCGGCGCCTCCCAGACCTCGACCCCGCCCGCCGACCGCTCATGAAGGACATCGCGATGACACCCTCCGTCCCCGGCACCAACACCCAGCTCGACCAGCTGCTCACCGGTCTCGTCGACCGGGTCGCCGACGTCAACCAGGCCGTCGTGCTCTCGGAAGACGGCCTGGTGGTGAGCAAGTCCACCGGCTTCCTGCGGGAGGACGCGGAACGGCTGGCGGCGACCGCGTCCGGCCTGATGAGCCTCAGCAAGGGCGTCAGCATGGATTTCCGCGGCGGTCCGGTGCGCCAGGCCCTCATCGAGATGGCCAACAGCTATCTGATCCTCACGTCGGCCGGTCCGGGCGCCCACCTCGTCGTGCTGGCGGGAAAGAACGCGGACGTCGGCGTGGTGGCGTACCAGATGAACATGCTGGTGAAGAAGATCGGTGAGCACCTCAGCGCGGCGCCGCGGGCCCATGTCGGCCCCGCCGTCCGCACCAACGGCGGGTGAGGTGAGCGGAGGCGACGAAGCGGGCCGGCTCGTCAGGCCGTTCGCCCTCACCGGCGGACGGACCCGGCCCAGCCGCGCCGACTTCACGCTCATCACCACGGTGACCGCGGTGGACCCGCCGCCCGAACGGACTGCGCGACCCCAGCCGGAGCACAGCCGGATCCTGCGCCTGTGCGCCCGGCCGGTCGCGGTGGCGGAACTCGCGGCCCATCTCGACCTGCCGGTCAGCGTGGTCGTCATCATGCTGTGCGATCTGCTGGAAGCGGGACTGATCACGGCCCGGCCGCCCCGCTCCATCACCGGCGCCCATGACCTGGACCTGCTGCAGAAAGTGAGGGACGGCCTTGGCCGGATCTGACATCGCCGCTCCCCCGGCCGCCTCGGCGGCGGCCCCCGAGACGGTGAAGATCCTCATCGCGGGTGGCTTCGGCGTCGGCAAGACGACCATGGTCGGGTCGGTCAGCGAGATCACGCCGCTGCGCACCGAGGAGCCGCTGACGGTTGCGGGGTTGGACGTGGACGACCTGAAGGGCATCGAGGAGAAACGGTCCACCACCGTGGCCCTCGACTTCGGGCGGATCTCCATCGGCGACGACCTGGTGCTGTACCTCTTCGGCACACCCGGTCAGCAACGGTTCTGGTTCATGTGGAACGACCTGGCGATCGGTGCGCTCGGGGCGGTGGTCCTCATCGACGTGCGCCGACCGGAGTCCAGCTTCGCCGCCGTCGACTTCTTCGAGCGGCGAGAAATCCCGTTCGTCGTTGCAGTGAACGGTTTCCACGGCTTGCACCCGTATCCCGCGGAGGAGATCAGAGAGTCCCTGGCACTGCCGGAAAACGTTCCCGTGTTGCTGTGCGACGCCCGCGAACGGGAGTCGTGCCGGGATGTGTTGATCGCTCTGATCGACCGCCTGATCGACGATTTCACCCTGCGGTCGAAATCGCCGGACTGACCCGATCAAGCCGCACACGCTCCCCCACCAGACCCGAACAGGCCCACCAGACCCATCGGTCTTGCCAGGCCCTCCGGTCCCTCCGGTCCCACTGGACCTGCTGGACCGCTGGACCCGCTGGACCCGTCTGGGGCAGGTGGCCGCCTCTCGGACAGGTCCGTATCGCTCACGCGGGTCGCATCACTTGGGCAGGCCCGGCCACTTGGGAGGCCCCACCGCCCGGACTGGCCCCACCGCCCGGACTGGCCCCGTCGCTCGGGCTGGCCCCGTCCCGCTGGCAGATCGCGCCCCACTGTCAGGTCGCGTCCCGCTGGCAGGTCGCGTCCCGCTGGCAGGTCCCTGTCAGTGGGCTCCAGCCGCGCGCAGTACGGCGATCGTCTCCGGGTGAGGGCCTGCCACGGCCCATTCGAGGGGCGTCAGCCCGCTGCCGTGATCCTCGCGAAGTCCGGGGTCCGCGCCATGGGCGAGAAGGATGCGGACGGCCTCGACGTGCCCCCAACAGGCGGCCGCGCACAGTGGAGTGCCTTCGGCGCCGAAGCCGGCGCTCTCGGCGTCGGGCGGCGCTCCGGCCTCCAGCAGTCTGTGCGCCACGTCGGCCGCACCCTGGACGCAGGCCTCGTACAACGGGGTGGTGCCGTCGGCGTCGGGCGTCGCCGGGTCCGCGCCGGCCCGCAGCAGGCGGTCGACGTCCCGAACCGTTCCGCACAGGGCCCCCGCGACCAGGCGCGACGTGAGTTTCTTCTGCCGTCTTCTGTTCACGGCCGCCGAGACTAACCCAGGCCCGTAGCCGAGATCTCCTTGATTTTCATGGGCCGCTCACAGGCACGAGGCGGAAAACCGCCAAGCGTGTCCCAGTGATTGACCTGTTCCCCTCCCGCCCCTACCTTCTGACCGACTCGCCGAACTACGTTCGATATCTCGAATAGTTGGTCGGCGGCAAAGGGCACCCCGCATCCCCTGGAGCGCACATGACCCCCACCCCCTCCCGCCGCCTCTTCCTCGGCGCGGCCGCCTCCGTCCCGCTGGCCCTCACTCTCGGGGTCCCGGCCGCACAGGCGGCCGACTCGGCTTATGTGATGGGGTACTTCACCGAGTCGACGAAGCTCGGCGACGGCACCGACTACGGGCTCCACCTCGCCGTCAGCACGGACGGGCTGCGCTGGATGCCGCTGAACCAGAACAACCCGGTGGTCACCCCCACCGAGGGCTCGCTCGGCCTGCGCGACCCGTTCATCCTGCGCAAGCAGGACGGCACCTTCGTCGTGCTCGCCACCGACCTCAAGGGCACCGACTGGAACTACGTCAGCCAGTACGTCCACGTCTGGAACTCCACCGACCTGCGCACCTTCACCGGCTACCACCGGCTGAAGCTGCACGACATGAACACCCACAGCTGGGCGCCGGAGGCGNCGGCGACGGCCCCGACTCCGGCCTCCACCCCGCCGTCAGCACGGCCGGGCTGCGCTGGATGCCGCTGAACCAGAACACCCCGGTGGTCACCCCCACCGAGGGCTCGCTCGGCCGGCGCGCCCGTTCATCCTGCGCAAGCAGGACGGCACCTTCGTCGTGCTCGCCACCGACCTCAAGGGCACCGACTGGAACTACGTCAGCCAGTACGTCCACGTCTGGAACTCCACCGACCTGCGCACCTTCACCGGCTACCACCGGCTGAAGCTGCACGACATGAACACCCACAGCTGGGCGCCGGAGGCGTTCTGGGACGCGAGCCGCGGCCAGTACGCGCTCATCTACTCCGCCGTCAACAGCAGCGGCCACAACGTGATCATGGTCAACTACACGACCGACTTCGTCACCGCCTCAGCACCCCAGGTCTTCTTCGACCCCGGCTACGACGTCATCGACGGGGACATGGCCGTCGGCGTCAACGGCGTCAACTACCTCTACTTCAAGAAGGACCAGACCCTGGTGGGTGCCCGGTCCAGCTCCCTCGACCCGGGCAGCTTCACGGTCTTCAACACGGGCGTCGCACACGGCGGCACCGAGGCGCCGACACTGGTCAAGTCGCTCACCTCCGGAACCTGGTGGCTCTGGGGCGACACGTACACCCCCAACGGCGTCTTCTACGCCTGGCAGTCCACGGACCTGTCAGCGGGCACCTGGACCGCGCTGGACCAGAGGACGTACACCCAGCCGGTCAACTCCAAGCACTGCGGCATCACGACGATCACCTCGGCCCAGTACACCGACCTCGTCGCCAAATGGGGCGCCCCGGCCTGGAACCGCCTGAAGTCCTATAACTTCCCCGCGCGTTACGTCCGTCACTCAGACTACGTCGGCCGCATCGACGAGTACCCGGTCGAGCCGTACAAGGACTCGGAGTGGACGCTGGTGCCGGGCCTCGCGGACAGCTCGGGCGTCTCCTTCCGGTCGGTGAACTACCCGACCCGCTACCTGCGGCACTACAACTACCAGCTCCAACTCGACGTCAACGACGGGACGTCGACCTTCGCCGGGGACGCCACCTTCTACCGCACGGCGGGCCTGGCGGACGCCGGCTGGTCCTCGTTCCGTTCCTACAACAACCCGACCCGCTACATCCGGCACTCGAACTACGTGCTGCGCATCGACCCGATCTCAACGGCCACGGAGCAACAGGACGCCACGTTCTACGTCGGCTACTGAGCGGGAGCCGCGCGAGGAGGCGGGCGTCGTCCGTCTCACAGATCGGCCAGCACCGGCAGCAGCCGGACGGCCGCGGTCACGTCGTCGGTCAGAGGGCGGTCCTGCGTATCCGCGGGCAGGGCCGCCGCCGCCACCGCGAGCGCCACCATGCCGGGCGGCTCGGGGTGAAGCGTCAACGCCCTTACAGCGCTGACGAGTTCGCAGCCCAGGACGGTGGCGTAGGCGTCCGTCGCACGCAGGGTCTGGCGGGCGGCCTGACCGGCGAAGCTGGCGGCTTCCTCCAGCCCCCGGGAGAGCACGGCGTGCCCCGCCGAAGCGGGCGCGGCGGACGAACGCAGCTCCGCCAGAGCGGAGTTGGCGGTGTACTCCAGGATCATCGTGCCCGAGCTGCTCCCCGGCCCCGTGGCGAGGAACGCGGACAGGCCCGTGAGCCCGGAGTCTCCCAGCGCTGCCAGGCGGGCGGCCGAAAGCTGGGCCGACTGCAGCAGTGCGAGGACGGCGGCGTCCAGCGCCAGACCCAGGGGCGCGGCGAAGAAGCCGCCGTGGTGGTAGGCCGCGGCGGCGTCGGCATCCATCAGCGGGTTCTCGGAGGGGCAGTTGATCTCCACCTCGACGATCTCGCGCAGTCGCTCGCAGGCGTCCAGCACGCACCCGTGAACCTGGGGAAAGGCGCGGAAACCGAAAGGATCCTGGATGCGTCCACCCGAGCGGGGCGGCGGACGGTCAGGGAGCCCGAGCAGCCGCCGCACCTCACCCGCCGCCCGGGCCGCGCCGGGGTAGGGACGCAGGGCGTGCACGGGCGCGGCGTAGGCCTCGGGTGAGCCGGACACCGCGGCGAGGGACAGCGCGGCGACGGCGTGCGTGGCGCGCAGCAGCATGTCGAGCTCGCCCTGGGCGAGTGCGGCCTGCCCGAGGGCGAGGGCGTTGCTGCTGAGCAACGCCAGTGCGTCACCGGCTCGCAGGACGACGGGAGCGGGAGTCCCGGCGGAGGTCACGACGTCGCGAGAGGCAGGGGCGGGGACGGAGGGGACGATGGGGACGGAAGGGATGGACGGGACGGAAGCGCGGGCAGAGGTGGCGGCAGGGGCGGGGATCCCGGCAGCGCGAGAAGCGTGGGCCGGGGCGCCCTGCGTGACGGCTCCCGAAATCGCGCCGCGGACCTCACCGGCGGAACGACCAGTAGGGACCAACACGAACTGCACCGGGGCGGGGGCAGGGGCAGGGGGCCCGTCACCGCGAGAGCCGTCGGCAGGAGAGCAACTCGGTCGCGCGGGCGGAGAAGCGCCGGCAACAGCTTGCGCAACGGGAAACACGCCGCGCCCTGCGGAATCGGCTGTGCCGACGCCACCGCCGGACCCGGTCGCCTTCCGCGAGCCTGCCGGTCCCTGGTCCGTCGGGCCCGGGACTGCAACTCCTGGGACTGCGACTCCCGGGACGACAACTCCCGGTTCTGCCACCTCTGGGTCCGGCTTCCCCAGGTCTGACTTGCCCGGATCGGCCGGCTCCCTCGTTTCTTCCGTGTTTCCCCGCGGGCGGGCCGCCCCACTCCCCGGCACGGCCGCTGCGGGGCCCTGCCCGGCCGCTGCGCTCCCCTGCACGACCGTATCCGCCGTATCTGCGGTCGCTCTCGCCCCTCGTGCCGGATCAGGCGGCCCGGGGCAGCGGGTCCAAGGGCGTTCGCCGATGAGCGTCAGGCCCGTCTGGGCCAGGGCCGTCAGGTCGCCGGTGCCTATCCCGCCGTACTCGTTGACGGCCGGGTGGACTCCCAGCCGAAGGGCGTCGGCGAGGGCGTCGATGAAGGCGGGCTGGATGCCGGAGCCGCCGGCGAGCAACTGGTTGGCGCGCACCGCGAGCATCGCGCGCACCTGGCGGGCCGGGAGCAGGGCGCCCGCGCCGCCCGCATGGCTGCGCAGGAGGCGCAGACCGTGCGCGACCTCGTCGTCCTCCTCGACCGGCACCGAGCGCTGAGCGCCGACGCCGGTGCCACGGCCGTACAGCCGCCCGGAGGCGGCGAGCCGCTGCGCGGTCCGCCAAGAGCGCGCGGCCCGTTCCCGCGCGTCGGGGGCGACCGCGGGCACGGCTTCGCCGTCGGCGAGCGTGAGCAGCTCACCGACGGTGAGCGTGGTTCCGTCCAGGACGACCCGGGCGCCCTCCCGGTTCGGGGGCGCCCCGGTCGGTCCGTTCGCGGTTGCGATGACGTCCAAGGGATCAGCAGTCCAACGGATCAGCAGTCCAGCGGTCCAGCGGCAAAGCAGTTCGGCCGCGGCGAACGGTCAAGCCGACCCGGGCCCGGCCCGGGCTCGGCCCGAGGCCGGACGGGGCCGAGCCGACCGACCGGTCGCTCGCGGAGCCGCGGAACCTCAGCCCAGGCCGGCCGACTTCAGCCAGGCCTTGGCCACGTCGAGCGGGTCCTTGCTCTGCAGCTGCACCTGGAAGTCCAGGTCGAGCAGGGTCTTCGTGTCGAGCTTGGCGGAGACGGCGTTGAGCGCGGTGACACCCTCCTGCGAGAGCCCGCTCTTGTAGACCACCGGGGTCACGTTCGCGAAACCGAAGAGGTTCTTCGGGTCCTGGAGGACGACGAACTTCTCCTTGGTGATGGTCGGGTCCGTGGTGAAGATGTCCGCGGCCTGCACGGTGTCCTTCTTCAACGCGGCCTGGGTCAGCGGACCGCCCGCGTCGAGCGCCTTGAAGGACTTGAACTTCAGCCCGTACACCGAGTCGAGACCGAGAAGGCCCTGCTGGCGGGTCTGGAACTCGGGCGATCCGCCGAGGACCAGCTTCGGTGCGATGTCCTTCAGGTCGGCGAGGGTGGACGTCGCGGTGAGGTTGTACTTCTCCGCGGTCGCCGCGTTGACCGTGACGGAGTCCTTGTCCTCGGCCGGCGACGACTCCAGCAGCGTCAGCTTGGAGTCCAGCTTGGCCTTCACCGCGGCGTTCACGGTCGCGAGCGAGGTCTGCTCGGCCTTGGCGTCGAGGTAGGCCAGCAGGGAGCCGTTGTACTCCGGCAGAACGGTGATGGAACCGTTCTTGAGCAGGCCGTACGTGGTCTCCCGGCTGCCGATGTTGGGCTTGTAGGACACCTTGATGCCCTTGGCCTTCAGAGCCTCGCCGTAGATGTCGGCGATGAGGATGCTCTCGGCGAAGTTGTTGGAACCGACGACCACGGTGTCACCGGCCGCCTTGTCGCCGGCGAGCGGGTCGGAGGTGTCGTCGGACGAGGAGGAACATCCCGCCAGCAGGGCCGTCATCGCGGCGAGGGCGACGGCCGCCACGCCGGGGTGGTTCCTGAGGGACCTGCTGCTGTGGGCGTTGGAAGTCACGGTTCCCGTTCCGGGCTGTGGGTTGATGAGAACTCAAACACTCTGACCCGATCCAATCCATCCGCTTCTCGATCAGTCAAGAGCAACAGGATCACCGATTGGCTTCGATCCGTGATCACTTGTGTGCGGATCGGGAGATCACCTGTGTACCTCCCGCAGACCGCCGGAAGGGCGTCCGCAAGCCGCTTCGTAATGGATTCTTGACGTGGGACGACACGCTCGACCGTTCGGATAGGCGATAGTCTCGCCGGAGTTGGCCTCCGCCACAGCAGTCGGCGTCGGCCACAGCGGTGTACGGGGGCCGCTCCAGTGTCGTCACACAAGGACACATGTGTGCACGGAAATGCACACATGCGAGACCCCTTGCACGCTTGCAACACCCTCTTGAAGGAGGCCCGGTGTCCACGAAAGAGGTGGACGCGCCCGCCCGGTCGGCACCCTCGACATCGTCCTCCGCCCGTCGGGGACTGCGGGGTTTCGCCGACCGATGGCCCTTCCAGCGCAAGCTGAACGTACTGGTCGGTATCCCGCTGACGGTGATCGCCCTGCTGTTGACGTACCTCATCGTCGACCTGGTGCAGGAGTCCAACCGCGCGGAGGACGGCGCCCAACTGGTGCGTGACAGCACAGAGGTGGCCCAGCTGGTCGCCGATCTGCAGGACGAACACCAGCAGGCGATCCTGCTCTCCGTCCGGCACGAGGCCGCCTTCGGCTCGGGCACCCCCTCCAGTGACGGTTACCGGCAGGCTCAACTCGCCGTCGACGCACAGGTGCAGAAGGTGCTCGACGCCTTCGGCGACCGGCTGCCGGGTTCAGAGGTCCAGGCCCTGAAGGAGGTCCAGGGCCTGGCGGGGCTGCGGTCCACCATCGAGCAGGGCTATCTGCCCGCCGACAACATCGACCCGGCGTACTCGGGAGCGGCCGACGGCCTCATCGACGGTCTGCACCTGGACCGCAACTCCGCGCTGGCCACCACCTTCACCGGCAACCTCCTCGACTCGCTGCTGCGCGCCGACGCCGCGCACGGCGCCTACGAGACCGGCGTGTTCTCCGCGCGCACCGGCGACAGCAACGCGCTCATCGAGTTCACCGGCGCGGTCGGCTCCTACGAGCTGTTCACCTACCAGGCGCAGCGCTTCGACCGGTTCGCCGACGAGGGGCAGTCCGAGGAGTTCAGCGGCATCGAGCACAACTCCTCGCAGGCCTCGATCAGTCAGGACTACGCCGAACTGGCCGTGGATCCGAGTGCGTTGCAGGCGGAGTCCAAGGCCGCGATCCGCGCGTCGTTCCGGGACGCGCTCGCCTCCTACCCCGACTACAGCTCGCAGGCTGCCATCCGGCTGAAGATCACCGCTTCGCTCATCGACCAGATCGCCGACCGGGCGGACGACGCCGCTTCCAGCGCCCAGTGGCGCGCGGGCCTGCTGCTCACTCTGGCGCTGTTCTGCTTCGCCGTGTGGATCGCCTTCTCCATCCTGGTCCGCCGCTCCGTGGTCCGTCCGGTGCTGGCGTTGACGGGGGCCGCACAGGAGGTCGCCGACGTCGCGGGCCGCGAGCTCGCCCGGGTCGCCGACGACGACGCCGAGGAGTCCGGCCCCCCGCGGCTGCGCGAGCTGCCGGTCACCGCCGACGACGAGATCGGTGAACTCGCCGAGGCCTTCAACAACGTCCAGACGACCGCGGCCGCGCTGCTGGAACGCCAGGTGCTCAGCCGGCGCAACGTCGCCGAGATGTTCGGCAACGTCGGCCGACGCGTCAGCAATCTGACAACACGTCAACTCGCCCTGATCGACGCGGTGGAGCGCGGCGAGACCGACCCGGCCCTGCTGGCCCGCCTCTACTCCATCGACCACATCGCGGTGCGCCTGCGCCGCAACGCCGACAGCCTGATGCTGCTCGCGGGCATTCGCGAGACCGTCCTGGACTCCGGGCCGAGCGCGCTCACCAACGTCGTGCGAGCCGCTCTCGGCCAGATCGAGGGCTTCCAGCGGGTACGGCTGCGGGCCGCGACCGACGCCATGGTGGAGCCCGACATCATCGGCGACCTTACGCTGATGATCGCCGAACTCCTGGAGAACGCCGTGTCGTTCTCACCCGAGGGCAGCCCCGTCGAGGTGGTCGTGGGCTCCGACGACGACGGCGCGTCGATCACCGTCTCCGACCACGGCCTGGGCATGAGCGCCGAGCGCCTCGCCGAGGAGAACGCCCGCCTGGTGCGCCGCGAACGCCTCGACGTCGTCCCGACGAAGGTGCTCGGCCTGTTCGTGGTCGGCGCGCTCGCCCGCCGCTGGGACGTCGACGTCGCCCTGTCGCGCACCCCGGGCGGGGGCGTGACGGCCGAGGTGATGATCCCCTCGACGCTGCTCCTGACGACGAGCCAGGTGGAGGCGGCGCGCAGGCCCGGCACGTCAGCCGCCCCGTCCGCCGTCGCACCGGCCGCCCCCTCGGCGCCCGCGGCCGGCCCCTCGCCGTCGGCCTCGGTCCCGTCCTGGGCCACGCACGAGGACGATCCGGCCGCGCTGCCTCGCCGGGTTCCCCGCCGCGACCCGTCCCCCGCCGACCGGGAGACCGAGCCCTCGCTCACCGCGAAGGACGGCGCCGACGACCCGGCGACCGGTGCTCCCACCGTCGATCAGTCGGCACACTCGCGCACCGCCCACCCGGACATCGCCGAGTCCGCCGTCCACCCGCGCGCTGCCGGCCCCGCCGTCCACGCCCGCACGGACGAGGCCGGTGAGCCCGCGCCGGCCGAGGCCGGCGGCTCCGACCGGACGACGCGGTACGAGAGTCTCGCCGCCCGGAGCCGGTCCGACGACGCGACCGCCACCACCCTCGACACCACCCACACCACCGACACCGACACCGACACCGCCTCCGCCACAGCCGGTGAGCCGGGTGTGGCCCCTGCCGAGCGGGCGACCGGGCTGCGCGGCGGCACCCCCGGGCACGGCGTCCCGGCGCCCCGCTCCCCCGAGTCGTCCGTCCGCCCGCGCGCGGCAGCCGACCGGGGAGCCGACGCCCACGACGCCCACGACGACCGGGCCGGACAGGCCGCAGTCGCCGACCATGCCGGCCTCCCCGAACGGGCGCAACGGGCCGATCGCCGTTCCGCGACTCCCGCGGGCCCCATCGGTCCGACCAGCCCCACCGGCTCCACCAGCCCCACGACTGCGGCGAGCGCCGCTTCATCCCGAGCGGCGTCCGAGGCCTCGACGGCGGGCCCGACCGCCCGGGCCGGCGCCGATGTGCCGACGGCCGATGGCGACGGGGCCCGTCCACTGCGGCGGCGGGTGCGCGGCGCCACACTGCGGACCACCGTCGACGCCGCAGCCCAGCAGGCGGCGCTCCGGGCGCCCCGCCCCGCCGACGCGGACGCCGTGCGCAGCGCGCTGGAGGAGTTCGAGGCGGCTGTGGCCCAGGCGCACAGGGACAGCGGCGGCGACACGGGCGAGCACCCGAGCCCCGCCGCCGTCCGCGCGGAATCCCGCCCCGCCGCCTCCGCCGAAGACCCGGTCGGACGCCGGAGCGACGGCCGTCCCGGTCATCGTCCCGACCACAGTCCCGTAGTTCAGCCCGACCGGACCGACCGGACAGCGCCGTCCGACCCGTCCGACCCGTCCGACCGGACCGACCCGATCGCCGTCCGGGACGACATGCCGCGCCACCAGAACCACCTTCCGGAAGGAGCCGAGCAGTGAGCACGTCGACAGGTGAGACTCCCGCCGGAGACGCCAGGCCGACCGATCTGCGGGCCGCCGCAGCCGACTTCACCTGGCTGCTCAACCGTTTCGCCACCGAGACCGCCGGGGTCGTGGACGCCATCGCGGTGTCCTCCGACGGACTGCTGATCGCCGTGTCGGAGCTGCGCGAGCACGCCGACTCCGAACGGCTGGCCGCGATCGTCTCGGGCATCACCAGCCTGGCCGCGGGCGCCTCCGGCAACTACGGCCTGGGGGGCCTGAACAAGGTCATCATCGACCTGGAGGGCGGTCACGTCCTGGTCTCCGCGATCGGCAGCGGCGCCGTCCTCGGCGTGGTCACCGACAAGGAGGCCAAGCTGGGCAACATCGCCTACGAGATGACGGTGTTCGCCAACCGCGCCGGCACCGCGCTCAGTCCGCAGCTCGTCCTGGAGCTGAAGAACAGCGTCGGCGTCACGCGTACGCGTTGACCGCGTGCCACCGTAGAGAAAGCGAACACCGATGGCGGACGGCCGCACCCCGCGCGGGGCCGGCGAGGACGGCGTCGCCCCCGTCGGGCCCGCGCCCGCCGTCCGGCCCTTCCTGGTCACCGCCGGACGGGTCGCGGGCGGCTCGGGCGAGGCGTCGTCCGGCCGGACGATGCCCGTGGAGACCCAGTTGGTGGCCACCACCGACGGGATCGACGCGCTCGGCCGGCTCTCCTTCGAGCAGCACGACATCGTCGCCGCCTGCCGCGTCCCGCAGTCGATCGCGGAGATCGCGGCCCGGCTGCGGCTGCACCTGAACGTGGTGCGGGTCCTCGCCGAGGACCTGCGGACGGCGGGGCAGCTGTCCGTGCACGTGCCCGACTCCGGCGTCACCCACGACGCGTCCGTCCTGCGCAGGGTTATCGATGGCCTGCGGGCCATCCCCGACTCCCGGGGAGTACTCCGTGACACCGACTGAACCGCTGGTCCGCGCCTCGGCCGGCCAGTCCGCCGTACGGCCGCCGCTGCCGGTGAAACTGGTGATCGCGGGCGGTTTCGGCGTGGGCAAGACCACCGCCGTCGGCTCGATCTCCGAGATCGAGCCGCTGACCACCGAGGCCGCGATCACCGAGGTCGCGGCGGGTGTGGACGACCTCAGCCACACCCCCCGCAAGACCACCACGACGGTCGCGATGGACTTCGGCTGCATCACCATCGACCCGACCCTGAAGCTGTATCTGTTCGGCACGCCCGGACAGGAGCGGTTCGGGTTCATGTGGGACGACATCGTGGAGGGCGCGGTCGGCGGGCTGGTCATCGTCGACACCCGCCGGCTCGACGACTGCTACGCCGCCGTCGACTACTTCGAGCACAAGCACATCCCGTTCGCCGTTGCTGTAAACGCTTTCGACGGGCAGGTGGCGCACACGCTGGAGGAGGTCCGCTGGGCCCTCGACGTCTCGGACGGCGTGCCGCTGCTGGTCTTCGACGCGCGCGAGCGCGGCTCGGTACGCGACGCGCTGCTCGTCGTGCTGGAACAGGCTCTGGCCCGTTCGGAGCGCTGACGAGGCGAACACGGCCCGGACAGAACGAAGAGAACGAAGAGAAACGAACAGAAACGAAGAGGTTGGTGACGCGGCCGGCCGGTGGGTGGCTGCCGATGCCGGCATGGAGTCGGCGGCAGTCGTACCGGTCCGGCCGGTCGGGAAACGCGGCCCGGCGTCCGATGTCCGACGTCCGGGGCCGGCGGGCAGGGCCGTTCGTCGAGCAGGGCGCGGTGAAAGTATGCGATTGTGCCGTTGGTCTGCGGCCGCCACGGTTCGGTCCGGCGAGGGCTGCTGCCCGGCTCGACCGGTGCGGCACGGTCGGTTTCAGGACCAGGCGATCTGGCCATGGCGGGATACGAAGCGTCCGGTGCCTGCACCGGACTTCTCGGTGGCGAGAGCGACGATCGCGTCCGTGCCTTCGGTGACGGTTTGGGGACCGCTGTGACCGTTGAGGTCGGTCGCGGTGTAGCCGGGGTCGGCGGCGTTGACGCGGATGCCCTCGAGTCCCTTGGCGTACTGCGTGGTCAACATCGTCAGCGCCGCCTTCGAGGAGGTGTACAGCGGCGCGACGACGTGCGACTCGGGCCGGTCGGGGTCGTGGGTGAGGGCGAGGGAGCCCATACCGCTGCTGACGTTGACGATCACAGGGTCGTCCGAGCGGCGCAGCAACGGCAGGAATGCGGTGGTGGTGCGGACGACGCCGATGACGTTGACGTCGAGGACGGCGAAAGCGTCGGCGGCGGTGAGGTCCCCGGGATCGCCGACGGGGCCGTGCACACCGGCGTTGTTGATCAGGACGTCGATCCTGCCCTCGCGTTCGGCGATGTTCGCGGCGGCGGCGGCCACGGACGCGTCGTCGGTCACGTCGATGAGGACGTGGCGTGCGCCGAGGGTGGCCGCGGTCTCCTCGCCCTGCCCGCGGTCGCGGGCTCCGACGAGCACGGTGTGGCCGCACTCGATCAGGCGACGGGCGGTCTCGCGGCCGAGCCCTTTGTTGGCTCCGGTGATGAAGGTGATCGTCATGCGGTCGATGCTCGCCTCGTCGAGGCGGGTGGGCCAGGGACGCTTCGACGGTAGGACGACCAGTACCACCCTTGCGCCCACCCGCACGACCGGGGATGCGGAAGGATGGAGATCATGTCGACGACACCCGGAACCGGACTGGGCGCGATGATCCGCACCTGGCGGGACCGGCTCCCCCCGTCGGCCGCCGGGCTGCCGGTGGCCCGCGGACGCCGGGCGGCCGGGCTGCGGCGCGAGGAACTGGCCGACCTCGCCGGGGTATCGGTCGACTACATCGTGCGCCTGGAGCAGGGGCGGGCCACGACACCGTCAGCGTCGGTGGTGGCGTCCCTCGCGCGCGCCCTGCAGCTGTCCACGGCCGAGCGGGACCATCTGTACCGGCTCGCCCAGCTCGTGACGCCGGTGGGCGGGGCGGTCTCCGACCAACTTCCGCCCGGCGTGCAGCGGGTGCTCGCCCGCCTCGCAGACCTGGCGGTCGCCGTGTTCGCGGCGGACTGGCAACTGGTGTGGTGGAACCGTGGGTGGGCGTCCCTGCTGGGCGACCCTGCCGCCTCGCCGCCTCGGCTGCGCAACTTCGCCCGCGACAGGTTCCCGGTGGACGCCGGCCCCGCCCGCCTCGCGCTGTGGCCGGTGACCGAGACGGACCGCGACGCCACTGATGCCGCCGTCGTCTCCGACCTGCGCCGGGCCACGGGTCGATTTCCTCAGGACAGTCGCTTGGCTGCGCTGATCCGTGAACTGAACGCGGGCAACACGAGGTTCGCCGAGCTGTGGGCGACCGGAGAGGTGGCCGCGCACCGCGAGGACCGCAAGACGATCGACCACCCGTCGGTGGGCCCGGTCATGGTCGACTGCGACGTCCTGACCGACGGCGACCGGGAGCTCAAGATCGTCATCATGACCGCTGTGCCCGGCAGCGAGGACGAGACCAAGCTCCGGCTCACCGCCGTCACCGGTGTGCCGGCCACCGCGCGCGACTGATCCGACCTGTGCGTCGACCGACCGGCCGCATGTGCGCAACCACGATGGAGGAAGACGGTCCGGCGTCCGGTCAACAGGCTCAAGGCCTGGCGAGGCATCGCCGCCCGGGACGACAAGGCCCCGGGCAGCTTCCTCGCCGGCCGTTCGCTACCTGCGCGCCTCGCTGATCCGGCTCCAGGACCTCACGAGGACCACCCCTTCCCCACAGCTCGATACGCGCCCTAGTTGCTCCTGCGCACCCCGGGTGAGACGGCCGCCTTGGTCGCCGCCCAGAACAACGCGAGGGTCACCAGTGCAAGACCGGCGACCAGGGCGGCACCGCCCACGACCTTCTCGTAGTCGTGCTGGTAGAGACCGTCGACGATGTAGCGTCCGAGGCCGCCGAGGCTGACGTACGCGGCGATGGTGGCCGTGGAGACGATCTGGATGGCCGCCGAGCGCAGTCCGCCGAAGATCAGCGGGAGTGCGACGGGCAGTTCGACGCGCAGCAGGACGTCGGTCTCGCGCATGCCCATGCCGCGAGCGGCGTCCACCGGGGACGGGTCGACGGAGCGCACCGCCTCGTAGGTGGTGACCAGGATCGGCGGGACGGCGAGGATGACGAGCGGGATCATCACCGGCAGCATGCCGAAGCCGAGCACGATGGTCGTCACGACCAGCAGGCCGAAGGTGGGCAGGGCCCGGGCCGCGGTGGCCACCAGAGAAAGGACGTTTCCGCCTCGTCCGTAGTGGCCGGTCATCAGGCCCACGGGAAGTCCGATGGCGGCAGCGAGTGCAAGCGCTTCCAGGGAGTACTGGACGTGTTCCCAGACGCGGGTGGGAATTCCGTCGTAACCGTGCCAGTGGGCGCTGTCGCTGAAGAAAGCGCTGACGAAATTGAGTACGTTCACCGGGCTGCGTCCTCCAGGGCGGGCACGGCCGGGTCCGGCCGGACGCCTGCACCCCTGGACCGGCCGCCGCTCGTGCCGCTCGGCATCCAGGGGGTGAGCAGGACGCGCACGACGACCAGGAGGGCGTCGGCCAGGACCGCGAGGGCGGCGCTGGTGAGCACGGAGTTCCAGGCGAGTTCGGGCCGGTTGTAGATCTGCGCGTCGTGCAGCAGGTTGCCGAGCGCGCCCTGGTTGCCGATCAGCATGCCCACGCTGACGAGGCTGATGCTGGACACGGTCGCCACCCGCAGACCGGCGATGATGGCGGGCACCGCGATCGGCAACTGGACCTGGACGTAACGGCGTACGGGGCCGAAGCCCATGGCGGTCGCGGCGGCCAGGGTCTCCTGCGGCACCGAGCGGACGCCGTCGACGATCGCCGGCACGAGCACCACGAGGGTGTAGATCGTGAGCGGGATCATGACGGTGAGCTCGGTCTGCCCGGTGTAGTCGATGAGGACGACGAAGAAGGCCAGGGACGGGATCGCGTAGAGCACGGTCGTCACCCACAGCACGGGCGGGTACAGCCAGCGCAGACGCACGCACAGCTGGGCCAGCGGGAGCGCGAGCAGCAGCCCGGCCAGCACCGGCAGCAGGGCCTCGCGCAAGTGCAGCCCGATCAGGCCGAGCCAGTCGTGCTGGAGGTCGCTCGGGATGTCGAAGAAGCGGTTCACCGGATGACCTTCCGGGTGCCGGCTCCGGTGGTCCGCGGCTCCTCACGGCCCGCCGCGTGGGCGCCGCGGATGGCCTCGGCGATGGAGGCCTGCGAGACGACTCCGGCGGCCCTGCCCTCGTCGTCCACGGCGACGGCCCAGCCGGTGGGCGACAGGACGGCGCAGTCCAGCGCCGCTCTCAGCGAGTCCTGGCCGGCGACGAACGGCCGTCCGCACGACAGCAGTCCGCCGACGTCGACCTGCCCTGCCGTCAGCCGGTCGGGCTCGCTCCAGCCGAGCGGACGGCCGTCCAGACCGGTGACGAGGACGTAGGGGGCCTCGGTCGTGCCGCGGGCGGCGATCTGTTCGGCGGTGGCGTCGATCGCCACGACCGGGGCGGTGAGCAGCTCCAGGTCGGCGGAGGAGAAGAACGACAGGCGCCGGATGCCGCGGTCGGCGCCGAGGAAGTCCTCGACGAACGCGTCGGCGGGGTCGGACAGCAGCTCGGCGGGCGGCGCGAACTGGGCGAGCCTGCCTCCGGTGCGCAGCACGGCGACCATCGTGCCCAGCTTGACGGCCTCGTCGATGTCGTGGGTGACGAAGACGATCGTCTTGCCCAACTCCGCCTGGATGCGCAGAAGTTCATCCTGCAGCCCCTTGCGGACGACCGGGTCGACAGCGGAGAAGGGCTCGTCCATCAGCAGCACGGGCGGATCGGCGGCGAGCGCCCGGGCCACGCCGACGCGCTGCTGCTGGCCGCCGGACAGCTGGTAGGGGTACCGCTTCGCGAACGAGGCGTCGAGCCCCACCCGTTCCATCAGCTCGCGGGCCCTTGTGCGGGCCCTGTCCTTGCTCCAGCCGAGCATCCGGGGCACGGTGGCGATGTTGTCGACGATCGTGCGGTGCTGGAAGAGTCCGGCGTTCTGGATGACGTAACCCATGCCACGGCGAAGGGTGTTGACCGACTGCTGCCGGCTGTCGACGCCGTCGATGAGGATCGCGCCCTCGCTGGGCTCGACCATCCTGTTGATCATCCGCAGGGTGGTCGTCTTGCCGCAGCCCGAGGGGCCGACCAGGACGGTGATCGAACGGTCCGGTATGTCGAGGGAGAGCCGGTCGACCGCCACCGTGCCGTCCGGGTACCGCTTGGTGACTGAATCTATCCGTATCAAAACGCCGAATACCCTTCGGGTCTGGCAATTTCCGCCCGCACTCGACCGATCGAGTCCAGGTCATTGCGGGGAGAGTCTAGACCGCTTACCAGATGAGCTCTCCGTCTCCCGGCCCGCCGGACATACCGCACGGTCGCCACGATGCCGACCGGTCGGGCGCCGATGGGACAGCCGGTGTTGTGAGAACGGTTTCTGCCTGTGCGCGCCTTGTGAGTCCGCCGGATCTCACTCATCCCTCAGGAACGGCTCAGGGTTCCCACAGACAGGCCCCCGATCGTCATGGCCATGAACGAGACGAAGGTGAGAGGCGTCCGACAGCGCTCGGTCGCGGTCGTGGCGCCGACGCCGGCGCCCGACGAGACCCATGCCCTCGCCGACACGGCGCCGGCCTCCTCCCCGCCCGCCCAGGGTCATTCCTAGGGATCAGGCCGACCGGAGAGCGGGATCCGGCGCCGTGCGTCGCAGGGCGGCGGAGGGCTTCATCGCCGAGCCACGGCAACCGACGACGACACCGCGAGGCGCGGCACCGGACCCCACGAACTCGGCGTGTCCCGAACGACGGACGCAAGTGGCCGACACCCACCTGGAGCACGCGTCATGACGACCCTCGCCCCGCCGCCCGCTCCCGCCCGGGAGGACGCCCCTCCGCCTTCAGCGGCACCGGCGTTGGCGCGGTAGGGTGCGTCGTCCTCGGCCCGGGGTCCAGGCGACGACGGCCGCGCCCCATCCGAGGAGCCACACAGCCGTTCCCAGCGCCCCCGCCGTGACGCTCACGCGGCCGCTGCGTCTGACGTCGGGAAGCCGCCGCTGCGCAGTACGCGCCCACCGGGCAACACTGCGTACACCTCGCAATCCTCCTGCGCCGCCGCCCACTCGACGCCCTCCGGGCCCAGGGCGAAGGCGGCGGTCGCGACGGTGTCGGCCTCCGTGAGGGTCGGGGCCACGACGGTGAGGCTGTCGATGCCGGTGACCGGCCGTCCGGTGCGTCCGTCGAGGATGTGGTCGCCGCGTTCGTAGCGTGCGGAGGTGGCGACCGCGGCGTCGGTGAGGTCGAGGACGACGCACAGCCTGTCGGCGAGTTCGGGGTGCCGCACGCCCACCCGCCAGGGGCCGCCGGAGACGACCACGTCGCCGCCGGCGTTGAGGCAGAACCGGCTGAGTCCGGCGCTGGTCAGCAGGTCGGCAGCGCGTTGCACGGACCAGCCCTTGACCACTGCGCAGGGGTCGAGGCCGCGGCCGGGCAGCCGGACGTCGAAGGCGCCGCCGGTGGCCGCCCGGTAGCGCTCGCAGATGTCGAGGACGTCCACGAGGTCGGCGCTGAGCTCGTCGGCCGACAACTCGCCCCGGTCGTACCGGGACACCTCACTGCCGGCCTTGAAGGGGCTGAACCGTTCGTCGACCGCGCGCAGCCAGGCGAACACGGCGTCCCCGCTCTCCCCGGCGGTCTCCTCGGCGACGAGGGGGTCGTCGATCCGCAGGGAGACCGGGAACCCCATGACGTGCTCGACGCGCTGCAACGTCAGGCCCCCTTCGCGTCGATCGCCGCCTGCAGGGACTCCTTGTAGCCGTCGCTGGTGAGGGTCGCACCGGAAACGGTGTCTATGTCCGCACTCTGTGCTGTAAGCGTTTCCGCAATCAGCTTCGGCACTGCGGCCGTCGTCTGCGGATGGTTCGGCTGCTTGAGCATCCTCACAGCCGTGATCTTGTCGCCGTCGTAGGTGACCTGGACCTGCACATCGCCTTTCTCCGTCGTCACGGTCGTGCCGGTGAGGACCGGCGACCCCGAGGGGGAGGTGGAGGACGAGCCGTCGGAGGACGCGGGGGGCGTCGAGACGGCTTGGGTGGTGGAGGTCGTACCGGTCGACGGGGCATAGCGCCAGACCGGGATCAGACCCGCCACGGACAGGACCAGGACAGGCAGTGCTCGCTTCACGATGTCTCTCTCATCCCGCCAGGCTGAAGCGCTCGAAATGGATCTGCGGCTTGGGCACGTCGAGCTCGCGCAGGGTGCCGAGGACCGCGTTCATCATCGGCGGCGGTCCGCACAGGAAGACGTCGCGCTGCGCGATGTCCGGTACCAGCGCGGCCAGTTCGCGAGGCGCCAGCCGGTCGGGGGCCGACGGCCCGGTGACCAGGTGCAGTTCGGCGCCCTTGGCGAGCGCCAGCTCGCGCAGCTCGTCGTAGAGGACGGCGTCGCGCTCGCCGGCCACCCGGTAGATGACGACCGCGTGCCCGTGGATCTCCTCCAGCAGGGCCCGGATCGGGGTCACGCCGACGCCGCCGGCGATGAGCACGGCCTCCGGGCGGGTGCGGTGCATCGCGGTGAAGGCTCCGTAGGGGCCTTCGGCGAAGACGCGGGTGCCGGGTGCGAGGTGACGCAGGCTCGCGGAGCCCTCGCCGGCCGCTTTCGCGGTCAGCCGCAGGCGGGTGCCGTCGGGTGCGGCCGACAGGGAGAAGGGGTTCGCCTGCCACCAGCGGTCCCTGGTAAGGAATCGCCACAGGAAGAACTGGCCGGCCCGGGCGGGCATCTTGTCCAGGTCGCGGCCGGTGATGTACACGCTGACGACGTTGCCGGCCTCGGGTACGACCGCCTCGACGCGCAGTTGGTGCCGCCAGTTCCGCCACAGGGGCAGGACGAGGCGGCCCAGCAGGACGGAGCCCAGGGCGACGCCCCACACCGCGTACCAGTAGGCCGTGGCGGCGGACGACGAGGTGAACGTCGTCCCCGCCGCGACCTGGTGGGTGAAGGCCAGCACCACGGCGACGTAGGCGTACAGGTGGATGAAGTGCCAGGTCTCGTAGGCGAGCCGGCGGCGGGCCCAGCGGGCCGAGGCGCCGCCGATCACCAGGATCAGTCCCATCGCGACGACCGCGCGGAAAACGCCTTCGACGGTTTCGGCGAGGTCGACGATCTGGCTCACGGGGTTCATCGAGGAGGACTCGGCATAACCGAAGGCGATGAAGACCACGTGTCCGACCAGCGTCCACAGCAGACCGAAGCCGGTCCAGCGGTGCCAGTTGGTCAGCCGGTCCATGCCGATGCGGCGGTCCAGCCAGGGCAGCCGGGCCACCAGCAACAGCTGGAACGCCATCAGCAGGGCGGCGTACAGGCCGGCGAACCGGCCTACGACGACGAGCGTGTTGGAGGCGAAGCCCGCCTGCACGGCGAACCAGGTCACGACGGCCGCGTTCGCGGCCAGAACGGCGTACAGGCCTGTGCGGGCCACCACTCTCGGGCGTATCGCCGTGGGGGGCGCGGGAGGCGATTGAACGGTCGTCACGGACGGAAACTCCTAGATCGGGGCCTCAGGTAACAGAGCTTCGCCGTGCTTTGCTGTCGTTTTCCTGTCGTACAACTTTCAAGAGCTTATCGATGCGCGCGCAGGGCGGACGCGGGTCTCGCGTCGGGGGGCGCGTGGCGCACTATGAGCGGGTGGAAAAAGTACGACTCCTCGTCGTGGACGACGACCCGCCGATCGCCGACCTCGTGGCGACGGTCGCCCGCTACGAGGGCTGGGACGCGGTCACCGCGAACTCCGGAGAGGAAGCGCTGCGTCGCGCCGCCGACTTCCATCCTGACATCGTGGTGCTCGACCTGATGCTGCCCGACCTCGACGGCTTCGGCGTGCTCGACCGTCTGCGGCGCTCCGGCACGATGGTGCCGGTCGTCTTCCTCACGGCGCGCGACGGGGTCGCCGACCGCGTGGCCGGGCTGACCCGGGGCGGGGACGACTACCTGGTGAAACCGTTTGCTGTGGAAGAGCTGATGGCGCGGCTGCGGACCGTGCTGCGGCGCAGCGCCGGGCCCGGTTTCCAGCGTTCCGTGCTGCGGGTGGCGGATCTCGTCATGGAGGAGGACACCCGGGAGGTCCGGCGCGACGGAAAGCTCCTGACGCTGACCCCCACCGAGTACGAGGTGCTGCGTTATCTGATGCGGAAGTCCCCGACCGTGCTCACCAAGGCGCAGATCCTCGACCATGTCTGGGAATACGGTTTCGGCGGACGTTCCAACGTCGTCGAACTCGTCGTCAGCCGGTTGCGCCGCAAGCTCGACGCTACGGGCGACGATCCGCTGATCCAGACGGTACGCGGTTTCGGATACGTCATCCGGCAGGCGGCCGAGTGATCGCCTGGCACCGGCAGTCCTACCGGCGGCTGCGGCTCGGCACGCGGCTGGCTCTCGGTCTGGGCGCGCTGTCGCTGGTGGTGTTCGCGGTGGTAGGAACGGCCCTGACCACCTATATGCGCGACTACCTGTCGGCCCAGCTCGACGACCAGCTCGCGATCGCCCAGGTCGCCCAGTCCAAGAGCATCGTGGACTCCGGGTCGCTGGCCGGGAAGAAGTACTGGGGCTGGTACTACGCCGTGTACGACATACGCGCAGGCGAGCCAGTGCTGCGCAAGCCCGAGGACCCCAGTGACGTGCCCCAGGACGTCGACGACCTCACCGCCCTGGCCAAGGCGCAGACCGCCTCCGACGCCGAAGTGCTGAGCACGGGGCACATCACGGGGCAGGGCGACTACCGGCTGCGCGCCTGCGAGGTGGAGCCCGGGGTGGTGCTGGTCAGCGGCGCCCCCATGGACGACCTCGAGGACACCGTCGGCCAGTTGATCACGATCCAGGTCGTCACCTTCGGCCTGGCCCTGCTGGCGCTCGTGGTGTTCGGCCGAGCCCTGCTGCGGCGCGGGCTGAAACCGCTCAGCGACATGGCGCGCACCGCGCACGGCATCGCCTCCCACGACCTGACCGAGTCGGCGTCCCGTGTCCCCCTGCGCGCGGACGCCCTCGGCGGCGGCCCCGAGGTGGAGGAGCTGCGCACGGCCTTCAACACGATGCTGGAGCACTTCGACGACTCCCTCGCCGTGCGCGCCGAGGCCGAGCAGCGGCTGCGGCGTTTCGTCGCCGACGCCTCGCACGAGCTGCGCACCCCCCTGATGTCAGTACGCGGTTACGCCGACCTTTTCCAGTACGCGGCCGCCAACGCGCCCGAGGAGCGTGACAAGCACCTGGCCCGACTGCGCGCCGAGGCCGCCCGTATGGGCTTTCTCCTTGACGACCTGCTGTTGCTGGCCCGTCTGGACGCGGCCGAGGTGGAGACGCCGCTGCGAATGGAGAACGCCGATCTGGTGGAGCTGGTCGAGCAGGCGGCCGACGCGTTTCGCGCGAGCCACCCCGGCCATCCGCTGACCGTGATGCCGGGCCCCGACGCCGTACCGCTGCGGATGGACCCGCACCGCATCCGCCAGGTGCTGGACAATCTCCTCACCAACGCCGCCGTGCACACCCCGGCGGGCACGCCGGTCCGCGTCGAGGTGACCGTCTCGCCGGACGCCGCGCGGGTCCACGTGGCCGACCAGGGCCCCGGCATCCCGCCCGACGATCGCGACAGCGTTTTCGACCGTTTCTACCGCGTCGACAAGGCCCGCAGCCGCGATCGCGGCGGCAGCGGTCTGGGCCTGTCGGTCGCCCGCTCCCTGGTCCAGGCACACGGAGGCTCACTGAAACTGAGCCCCACGGCGAAAACCACGGTGTTCTCGGTGACGCTGCCACTGTGACAGGGGGCGCGGGGTCGCCGGGCCCCGGGGGGCGAGACCTGGCGAGGCTGGGCGGGACGGGTCGGGTCAGGCGGGACCGGGTCGGGCCGACTCCCCGCGAGTGCGCGGCGGCATCACGTAGGCGAGACCCAGCCAAGCCGAACGCGACCTGACGGTCCCTCACCAACCTTCACCGGGAGGGGCCTTCGGTGCTGCCGGCGAGGTGAACCTCCGCGAGTGGCCGGGATGAACCGCGGGGTGCGCGGGCAGAAATCACACAGCCTCAGCGCACCTCTCCTGCGCTTACACAGCACCACCCCCGCACCACCGCTCCGCGGTCACCCCTCGGCCCGCGCTCCCTCGGCCGCCGGACACCGCACCGACACACCCGAGGGGAACCGCTCCCCCGTTCCCTCCCCGGGCTCGCCCTCGATCCGTCACGCCGCCGCCGCGCGGTCACGACGCGGAAGGACGACGTGCGCCGTGTCCCTGCTGCCCCTGGACGAGACCGCGTCGACGCACCCGGTCGCGGACGTCCGCCTAAGCCGCCGCACACCGGGCGCGACCGCGGCCCGCCGCGCCCTCGGCCTGTTTCCGCCGCTGCTCCTCGCGGTGTGGGCAGCGCTCGACCGGCGTGCCGTGCACGACGGCGCCGCCCGGCTGGCCGTCGCCGACCCCTGGTGGCTGCTGGCCGGGCTCCTCCTCACCTACCTGGGTGCGGTCGCCGCGGCGTGTGTCCGTCAGGGCGCGATCCCCGAGCGGCTGCCGCCCGGCCTGCTGGTGGCCTCTCAGATCGCCGCGGGCGCCGCGAACCATGTGCTGCCCGCGAGCATCGGCGCCCACGCGGTCAGCGTCCGGTTCCTGCTGCGCCAAGGCGTCCCACTGCCCCGGGCCACTGCCTCGATCGCCCTGTACTCCCTGGTCAGAGCGGCGGCGAAGACTCCGTTGGTACTGATCTTCGTGCTCGCCGCGCCCACCGCCGCGCCCCCGGTCCGGCTTGTCCCGGAGGGCCGCACGCTGGTCCTGGCCGCCGTCGGCCTCCTGCTGGCACCCGTGGCGGCCGCGGTGGTCTACGTCCTCGTACGGCCTCTGCGCCGGCCCGCCCTGGACTTCGTCCGTACGGCGCTCACCGATGCCCGGCGGCTGCACAGCCGTCCCTCGCGCTTTCTGCCCCTGTGGGGCGGAGCGGTCGCGGCCCCGTTGATCCAGGCGAGCGTGGTGGCCTCGGTGGGAACGGCGCTGAGTCCGCCCCTGTCCTGGCCGCAGTTGCTGTTCGCGTTCCTCGCGGCGAGCACGGCGGCCGGCGCCGTCCCCGCGCCTGCGGCATCGGCCCGGTCGACGCAGCCCTGGTCTTCACCCTGGTCGGCTACGGCACCCCGCTGCCCCTGGCCACGGCGACGGTCGTCGGCTACCGGGCGCTGACCGTGTGGGTGCCGCTGCTGCCGGGGATGCTGGTGCTGTCGGCGCTCGTGCAGCGAGAGCTGCTGTGAGCACCGACAGCGATCAGCGGCCAGCCGTCGCCGAGACCCGTCGTGGTCGCCGTCAGCGGCCGGCCAGCCGTCGCCGAGACCCGTCGTGGTCGCCGTCGGCCCTCGGTCGTCACCGTCAGCTGTCGGGGCCCTGAGCTCGACTCGTCCGCCCTGAGCTCCGCTCGCTCGTCCGCCGTCAGCTCTGGTCGTCCTCCGCGAGCCGCAGCGAGATGCTGTTGATGCAGTACCGCTGGTCGGTCGGGGTCGCATACCCCTCGCCCGCGAACACGTGTCCGAGGTGAGAGCCGCAGCGGGCGCAGCGCACCTCGGTGCGCACCATCCCGTGCGTGCGGTCCTCGATCAGCTCCACCGCGTCGGTGTCCTTGGGGTCGAAGAAGGACGGCCAGCCGCAGTGGGACTCGAACTTGGTGTCGGAGGTGAACAGTTCCGCGCCGCAGGCCCGACAGGAGTAGACGCCCTTGGCCTTCGTGTCGGTGTACTCACCGGTGAACGCGGGCTCGGTCGCCGCCTGACGCAGGACGGCGTACTCGGCAGGCGTCAGCTCCGCCCGCCACTGCTCGTCCGGCTTTTCGACGTCGTACGACATGAGCCTCAGCCCCTCACTGCGAAAGACGGTCCAGGATGCGCGGGCCCAGGTCGGTCACATCTCCCGCGCCCATGGTGAGAACGAGATCACCGGCCTTCGCCATTCCCGCGATCACGGACGGCGCGTCGTCCTTGTCGTGGACGGCCGTCACGTCGGCGCCCGCCGCGCGCGCCGCGTCGATGATCAGCTCGCTGGTCACGCCCGGGATCGGGTCCTCGCGGGCCGGGTAGATGTCGAGGACGACGGATGCGTCCGCCAGGGCCAGCGCCTGTCCCATCTCCGTGCCGAGTTCCTGCGTCCGGGAGAACAGGTGCGGCTGGAAGAGGACGAGGATGCGGGCGTCGCCGACCGCCGCGCGCATCGCTTCGAGGTCGGCCGTCATCTCGGTCGGATGGTGGGCATAGGAGTCCACGACCTGGACACCTGCCGCTTCGCCCTTGAGCTGCAGCCGCCGCTTGACGCCCGTGTACGCGGCGAGAGCCGGGGCGAGCTCCGCGGCCGGGACGCCCAGGGCGACGCCCGCCGCCAGCGCGGCGACGGCGTTGTGCGCGTAGTGGCGGCCGGGCACCGAGACGGCGAAGGTGAGCTCCTCGCCCTCCAGCACGACGGTCACCTCGCTCTTCAGCCCCTGCGGGACGACGGAGAGGACCCGCACGTCGGCGTCCGCGGCCTCCCCGTACGTCACCACCCGCACGCCCTCGACGCGCCGGGTCAGTTCGCGGGCGCCCTCGTGGTCGGCGGTGATCACCAGTGTGCCGCCGGGCACGATCTTCCGGGCGAAGGTCTCGAAGGACTCGTAGATCTCGTCCATCGAGGCGTAGTTGGCGTGGTGGTCGAGTTCGACGTTGAGGACGATGGCGACCTCGGGCGCGTACTTGTGGAAGCTGCGGTCGGATTCGTCCGCCTCGGCCACGAAGATCTCGCCCTCGCCGTGCAGGGCGTTGGAACCGGGCGCGTCCAGGTCGCCGCCGATCGCGTACGACGGGTTCAGCCCGAGCTCGGACAGCGACACCGCCAGCATGGACGTGGTCGTCGTCTTGCCGTGCGTGCCGGCGACGGCGATCGGACGCAGCCCGTCCATCAGCCGGGCAAGCGCGTCCGAACGGTGGACCACCGGAATGCCGAGCTCGGCCGCGCGGGCGAGTTCCGGGTTGTCGGCGCGGATCGCCGACGACACGACGACGCAGCTCGCGTCGTCGGCCAGATGCCCGGCCGCGTGCCCGATGTGCACGGTCGCCCCGAGCGCCCGCAGTGCCGCCGCCGTCTCCGACTCCTTGGCGTCGCTGCCCGCCACCTTCGCCCCGCGCTGGGCGAGGATCTTCGCGATCCCCGACATCCCGGCCCCGCCGATGCCGATGAAGTGCGGTCGGTCCATGGCGGTAGGAAGGCCGGGTGCCATGTGCTGTCTCCCAAGGTGCGCTACGACGGTCCAGTGCGTCCCCACCCTATGGGGCGGGCGCCGCCGCGGCCGACTCGGGCCGCGAGGAGCCGTGCCCCACCTGCCCCCGTCGGCCCACCGGCTCCCCGCATCTGGCCTGTCGAGTTTCCACAGCGCCGCGCCGCGCGCGTTTCCCGGGCCGGGCAGGGCCGAGCAGACGAGCGCGGCGGCGGGCCTCACCCCTGAGCAGTCGCCTCGGCCGCCTGGGCTGCCTGGGCTGCCTGGGGCCACCTCGGCTGCCTGGGCCACCTCGGCCGCCCGGTCCGGCGGCTCGCCCTATGCCTTGCTGTGCGAGAACAGTTTCAGCACCGGCACGCCGACCTTGTGCCGCGCCCGGGAAGCCCAGTCCCGGTGGAAGAACTCCTCCACGTAGTGGGGATCGGTCAGCACGATCACCTCGTCCGCCCCGGCCTCCGCGACGAGGGACTTCAACGCGTCCAGCGGGTGGTCCTCCACCAGCCGGCCCACCGCCGGGCTGCCGGAGGCCTGCAGCGCCTGGAGGGAGACCTCCAGAGCCCGCACGCCGAAGCCCTTGGCCTCGTCGCCCTCCGGCGTCTCGTTCTCCCGGGCCGCCTCGTCCAGTTCGCCGAGGGCCACGTCGTCGATGGCCCGCAGCAAGCGGTCCGCCTGGTCGCCCCGTGGCTGGAGCAGCACGTGGAAGGAGACCGGATCGTCTCCGTGCAAGGTGGTGACGAACTCCACGTCGGCGGACGTCAGGGCCTTCTCGATCATCAACACGCTTGTGAACACCAGCGCCCCATTCTCCTTCGAGGGCCCCCGTGGCCCTCTGTCCTCCGTGGGCCGTTCAGGCCCTGCGGAAACCATCCTTCCCCGTGCTCGCACGGGAGGCTGCGAAACTCAGTGTGCCCGCCGGAGACCAAACGGAACGGTTGATTCCGCCGATTCGGGACCCCGACGCCGACACTGACCCATATCCGGCGTCATGGCCGCCGATACCTGCCGAAGAGGAAACCCTCCTCCTCCAGGAGGGCCGCCAGGGCGAACCGCTGCGGAACCGCGAGCGACGGTCCGCCCGCGATCCGCTGCGCGTCGCCGACGGTGAGCATCGGCGAGACCGTCAGACAGAGCTCGTCCAGCACCCCCGCGGCGACGAACTGCCCCAGCAGCCGGGGGCCGCCCTCGGTCAGCAGCCGGGTGTGTCCGAGGTCGCCGAGGGCACGGACCGCCCGGTCCGGCTCGACGCCCATGCCGTCGCCGGCGATCACCACGCGCGCGCCCGCGCGCTCCGCCGCCGCGACCTTGTCGAGCGCGGCGGCGGCGCCCGTCAGGATCAGGGTGGGGACCAGGGGCGAGGTGAAGAGGGGGAGCGTGAAGTCCAGATCGAGTCCGGCCGTGACGACCGCGACGGCCGGCGCGGGCCCCTGCCCGGCCTCCTCGCGCCGCCGAGCGAACTCGGCACGCGCGCGTGCGGGACGGTAACCCTCCAGGCGTACCGTTTCCGCACCGACGACGACCACGTCCGCGAGCCCTCGCAGTGTGCCGAAGATGCGCATGTCGGCGGCGGTGGAGATGGGCTGCGAGCGCCCTTCGTGCTGGGCCGCGCCGTCGAGCGTGGACACCATGTTCGCCCGCAGCCAGGGCCGCGGCTCCCCGGGGACGGGCTCCGGATAGGCGTAGGCGTCGGCGAGCTCGTCGAGGCTCCACTCACGGTCCTGAGCCGCGTCACCCCCCTCATCCCGGGCCCCGAGAGGGGTCCCGCCGGAGTGGGTCGGCACTGTCTGGTCGGTCACAGGGAACAGCCGTCGCATGTCAGGCAGTCTGGCACGCCCCGTAGCATGGGGAACCGTGTCGTCCTCCTCCCCCGCCCCCGGTCTCAGCCCGATAGCCGACGCGGCTCCGGTGTCCCTCTGCACCCGTCAGCCGCATGTCCCCGCGGACCGGCTGGTGGCCGAGATGGTGCCGCCTCCGCGCTTCGACTCGGTCCGTTTCAGCACCTACGTCCCGGACCCGAACCAGCCCAGCCAGACCGAGGCGGTCGGCGTGCTGGAGAACTTCGCGGCCGGACTGGGCGGGGCGCACGCGACGGGCGCCGCCAGGCGGGGGTTCTTCGGCTTCGGCCGGACGAAGGCGCCCCGCACGCCCGCCGGACCGCGCGGGGTCTACCTGGACGGTGGTTACGGCGTCGGCAAGACGCACCTCCTGGCGTCCTTGTGGCACGCGACCCCGGCCGAGCCCGCGCTCAAGGCGTTCGGCACGTTCGTCGAGCTGACCAACCTCGTCGGCGCCCTGGGCTTCCAGCAGACGGTGCGCACCCTGTCCGGGCACCGTCTGCTGTGCATCGACGAGTTCGAGCTGGACGATCCGGGAGACACCGTTCTCGTGTCGACGCTGCTCGGCAAGCTGGTCGAGGCGGGCGTCGCGCTCGCCGCCACCTCCAACACGCTGCCCGGCAAGCTCGGCGAGGGCCGGTTCGCGGCCGCTGACTTCCTGCGCGAGATCCAGGGGCTGTCGGCGCACTTCCGCGCTCTGCGCATCGACGGCGAGGACTACCGCCACCGGGGCCTGCCCGAGGCGCCGGCGCCGTTCTCCGACGAGCAGGTGACCAAGGCGGCGTACGCGGCCGAGGGCGCCTCGCTCGACGACTTCCCGCATCTGCTGGAGCACCTCGCCAAGGTCCACCCGAGCCGTTACGGCGCGCTGACCGACGGCTTGAGGGCGGTGTGCCTCACGGACGTGCGGCCGGTGCCCGACCAGTCCACGGCGCTCAGGCTGGTGGTCCTGGCCGACCGGCTCTACGACCGCGAGGTCCCGGTCCTAGCGTCGGGGCTCCCGTTCGACCGGCTGTTCAGCGAGGAGATGCTGAACGGCGGTTACCGCAAGAAGTACTTCCGCGCGATCTCCCGCCTCACGGCGCTGGCCCGCGATGCCAGGCGGCTCGTCGAGGTCCATTAAGCGATCATGGATGCCGGGTCAAGAGCCGGTTTCCGCCATCCATCCCTCTTTTTTGAGGCGCACCTCATCTGGAAACGTGGAGTTAACCCTGCAAACAACGTTGCAGGGTTAACGTGTTTCTTGACCAGTCGTTGACCAGCCGTTGGTCTGGACTAGAGACGCGAAGCGTGAGGAGGGAGGCGCATGTTCCGTGGTACGACGGCCCGGACCGTGATCTCGGTCCTCGCCGCCCTGCTCCTCGCCCTCCCGTTCTTCGCACCCACGTCTTCCTTCGCACACGCGCACACGATGCGTCACGCCGAGGCCAAGACCAAGCCCGGAATCAAGCCCTCCGGCAAGGCGATGCGTGAAGAGACCGTCACGCACCGCGACTGCGACCGCTCCGGCGGTCCCGCCGACCCCCTGCGCACCCGCGACCGCAACCGCGCCACCACGAGCGCCTCCGCCGCGTCGACCCCGCAGGAGCCCGAGCGCACGCTGCGGTCACTGGATCCGGCGGCCGCGCATCAGCCGGCCCGGCCCGGCGACGGTCACCATCGCCCGTCGAGATCCTCGACGGCCCACTCCCCGGCGGGACTTCAGGTCTTCCGCTGCTGAGCGAGCAGAGCAGAACAGCACTTCCCCCACCTGTCCTGTGTCCTGCACATCCGACGCGCCCCCACGGCGCGCCAGGAGGAGTCACCACGTCATGCAGCCCCTCATCGACAACGCCCGTACGTTCGGACAGCGCCCTGAGGAGTTCGCCAAACTCGCCGAAGGCCAGTCCCCGCAGGTCCTGTTCATCACCTGCTCCGACTCGCGCGTCGTTCCGGCCCTGATCACGGGCGCCCGCCCGGGCGAGCTCTTCGAACTGCGCACCGCCGGCAACATCGTGCCCCCCTACGGCTCCGACCGCCCCACCGGCGAAGCGGCCACCATCGAATACGCCGTGGAGGTGCTCGGCGTCCGCGACATCGTGGTCTGCGGCCACTCGCACTGCGGCGCCGTGGGCGCGCTGGTGCGCGGCGACGACCTCGACGGCGTCCCCGCCGTACGCGACTGGCTCGCGCACGCCGCGGACGAACCGGGGGCCGCCGACCCCGACGACCCGACGGTCATGCGGGCGGTGCAGAACCATGTGCTCGCCCAGCTGCTGCGGCTGCGCTCCTACCCCTGCGTGGAGAAGCGGCTGGCCGACGGCCGGATCCGGGTCCGCGGCTGGTACTACGAGGTGCACACCGGTGCCGTACGCGAACACCACGTGGACACCGACGCCTTCGAGGCCCTGTGAGCGCCGCGATGAACAACGACGCTTCCGGTCGAATATCCCGGTTCCCCTACCTCAAGCAGGACTTCGCCGCTTCCCTCGTGGTGTTCCTGGTCGCGCTCCCGCTGTGCGTGGGCGTGGCCGTGGCCTCCGGCGTGCCGGCCGAGCTCGGACTCGTCACCGGCATCGTCGGCGGCATCGTCACCGGTCTCCTTCGGGGCAGCTCCCTGCAGGTGTCCGGTCCCGCCGCCGGTCTGACCGTACTGGTCTACGAGGCGGTGCAGGAGTTCGGCCTGCCCGCCCTCGGAGTGATCGTCCTCGCCACGGGCGTGCTGCAACTCGCCATGGGCGCCCTGAAACTGGGCCGCTACTTCCGGGCCATCTCGGTCTCGGTCGTCGAGGGCATGCTGGCCGGAATCGGCCTGGTGCTGATCGCCGGGCAGCTGTATTCGATGGTCGGCGGCAAGGCTCCCGAGTCCGGCGTGGAGAAGATCGCCGGACTGCCCGAGGCACTCGTGGACGCCGTCGGCGACGCCGCCGCGTCCGCCTCGCTCCTGCTCGGCGCCGGCACCATCGCGGTGCTGGTGTTGTGGAAGCGGTTGCCGGCGAAGGTGCGCACCGTGCCGGGCCCGCTCGCCGCGGTGGGTCTGGCGACGCTCGCCGCCCTGCTGCTGGACCTGCCGGTGGCCACCGTCGAGGTCCAGGGCCTGCTGGGCTCCCTCCAGCCCCCGCCGCTCAGCGCCTTCGCAGACCTGGCGAGCATCGGCCTGCTCGGCACGATCATCGCCTTCACCCTGATCGCGTCCGCCGAGTCGCTGTTCAGCGCGGCGGCCGTGGACCGGCTGCACGACGGCCCACGCACCGAGTACGACAAGGAACTGATGGCGCAGGGCGCGGGCAACACGATCTGCGGGATCCTCGGCGCACTGCCGATGACCGCGGTGATCGTGCGCAGCGCCGCCAACGTGCAGGCGGGCGCTCGCACGAAGGCGTCCCGCGTGCTGCACGGCGTGTGGCTGCTGCTCTTCGCGGCCCTGCTGCCCAGTGCGCTGGCCTACATCCCCATCCCGGCGCTGGCCGGCATCCTCGTGCACGCGGGCACCAAGCTCGTGCCCGTGCGGACGGTCGCGGGCCTGTGGCGCGAGCACCGCGGCGAAGCACTGATCCTCGTCGTCACCGCCGTGTCGATCGTCGCGGTCAGCATGTTCGAGGGCGTCCTCATCGGTCTGGCGCTGGCCGTGGTCAAGACCGCCTGGGAGGCCTCCCACCTCAAGCTGGCGATCGTCGACAAGGGGGCCGGCCCGGTCCAGGCGTATCTGACGGGAAACGCGACCTTCCTGCGCCTGCCGAAGATCCTCGACAGCCTGGAGGCCCTCCCCCAGGACCGCCCGGTCGAGGTGGACCTCTCCGGCCTGCACCACCTCGACCACGCCTGCCGTACAGCCCTCGAGACATGGGCCGAACGACACAGCGCGGTCGGCACCGAGCCGGTGAAGGTCACGGAGCCGGTAACGGTCACACAACCGGTCTCACCCGTGTAGCGCCGCCCACAGCGGCAGAACCTGCTGTGCTGCCCGCTGTCCGGCCCGGGGCGTGGCCCCGGGCCGGACAGCGGGCATATCGTTGGCAGAAGCAGACAGAAACGGCTGTCACGAACCTCTGTACGAGGGGGTCGTCATGCTCCAGGAGTTGCTGGGCGCGGCAGCGGCGGTCGCCGCCGGAGCCGCCGTGTACCTCGGCGCCGCCGCACGGGTCGTCAAGCAGTACGAGCGCGGAGTGGTCCTGCGGCTCGGCCGGCTGCACGGAGACGTCCGCGCACCGGGGCTCACCCTCGTCATCCCCGCCGTGGACCGGCTGCGCAAGGTCAACCTGCAGATCGTGACGATGCCCATCCCCGGCCAGGAGGGCATCACCCGCGACAACGTGACCGTGCGGGTCGACGCCGTCGTGTACTTCCGGGTGGTGGACGCCGCAGCCGCGATCATCAACGTCGAGGACTACCGTTTCGCCGTCTCGCAGATGGCCCAGACGTCCCTGCGCTCGATCATCGGCAAGAGCGAGCTGGACGATCTGCTGTCCAACCGGGAGAAGCTCAACGAAGGCCTGGAGCTGATGATCGACAGCCCCGCCGTCGGCTGGGGCGTGCAGATCGACCGCGTCGAGATCAAGGACGTGTCCCTGCCCGACACCATGAAGCGCTCGATGGCCCGCCAGGCCGAGGCCGACCGGGAGCGGCGAGCCCGGATCATCAACGCGGACGCCGAACTCCAGGCCTCCAAGAAACTCGCAGAAGCGGCCAAGGAGATGTCCGAACAGCCGGCCGCCCTGCAGCTGCGCCTGCTCCAGACAGTGGTGGCGGTCGCCGCGGAGAAGAACTCCACGCTCGTCCTGCCGTTCCCGGTGGAACTCCTGCGATTCCTGGAAAAGGCCCAGCAACCGGGGCAGCCGATGCAACCCGCACAACCGATGCAGCAGCCGCCGCAGCCGATACAACAGGCACAGCCCGCGCAATCGATGCAGCAAGGCCAGCCGAGCCAACAAGTGCCATCGGTGCAGCAGGCCGAACCGGCCCAGCCGGTACAGCCCCCGCAAGCAGTGCAAGCCCAGCCCGCGGAAGGGCTGCAACAGGCCCAGCCGGTGCAGCAGGCCCGGCCCGCGCAAGCGGTGCAGCAGGCCCCGCCCGCGCAAGCGGTTCCGCAAGAGCCGCCGGGGCTGGTCGGGGAAGCGGTGCCGCAGATGCCGGGGCTGGTGAAGGAAGCGGTACCGCAACAAACGCCCGGGCCAGTGCCGGAAGCAGGCGCGGAGCGGGGGCCGGGAGGCGCGCCGGTGCAGCAAGTGCCGGTCGCGGATCTAGGGGCCGAAGGGGCAGCGGGGCAGTAAGCGCTAGCGCAAGAGTTACTGGAAGGGGCGCGCGCGGGGGGAGCGGCGGTTTCGCAAGGGGCGTTCGGAGGGGGCGAAGGAGGCGGTCTCTCACCAGCCTGCGGCGAAGTTGCAGCAACCGGTATCGCAAGAGGCGGCGGAGGAGCAGCAGAAACCGCTTCCGCAAAAGCGACGGGACAGCGCTTGGCAACCGCTTCCGCAACACCCGCCGGAGAAGGCATAGGCACCGCTTACGCAACTGCGTCTGCAGCACTGGCCCCCGAATCCGTCGCCGACCCCGTCCTTTGCCGTCTCCACCACCTCCACAACCTCCATCGCCTCTACGGCCACGTCCATCCTCTCCGTGCCTTCCGCAGCTTCCATTCCAGCCTCGCCCTCTCCTCGGCCCGGCTCCGCCGAAGGTTGTCGAGCCCGTGACACGGGCGACAGGCACGGTTCCCGGGGCGCACCCCGGGTGATAGACACAGCGGGATCACAGTTCCTGTCCGCCAGCAGGAAGGTTTTCCCATGTCCGCGACACGACGTCAGATCCTCGCCGGCAGCGGCGCCCTGGGAGTGGGAGTGGGCATCGCGTTCACCGGCGCTCTCTCCGACCTCTTCGCGGGGACCGCGTCCGCGCAGGATCTCGGCCACGAAGGCTACGGCCCTCTCGTGCCCGACCCGAACGGCTTGCTCGACCTCCCCAAGGGCTTCCGCTACCGAGTGTTGTCCCGCGAGGGTGACCCCCTGCGCTCCGGTGAGGGCCTGGTGCCCTCGAACCATGACGGCATGACGGCCCTGCCCGCTCGCGACGGTCGGGTCCACCTGGTGCGCAACCACGAGAACCGCCCCACCGCTGCGCACCCCGTTCCCACAGTCGAGGGCCTGACCTACGACCCGGCCGGCAAGGGCGGCTGCACGGCCCTGACGCTGGACTCCCGGAACAAGGTGCTCTCAGAGCGGGTTGCCATCGCCGGCACGGCCGTCAACTGCGCGGGTGGGCCCACCCCCTGGCTCACCTGGCTGACCTGCGAGGAGACCGAGGACAAGGCAGGCACAAACGGTTATGCAAAGGATCACGGTTTCATCTTCGAGGTCGACCCGTCCGACCCGCGCCGCACCGGGGCCGTCCCGCTGACCGCCATGGGCCGTTTCCAGCACGAGGCGATCGCCGTCGATCCGCACCGCGGAATCGTTTACGAAACAGAGGACGCGTTTCTCAATCCGTTCGGCCTGTTCTACCGCTTCCTCCCGGAGAAACCGCTGGGCGGGGTAGGATCTCTCCGCGCAGGCGGCCGGCTGCAGGCGATGCGCGTCCCCGGCGTGGCGGATCTGTCCTCCATCCAGACCACCGGCGCCGTCTTCGACGGCATCGAGTGGGTGGACGTGCCGGACCCGTTTGCCGCAGAAACGCCGGTCCGTCTGCAGGACTTCGGCCCCAAGGGCATTACCCACGCCCAGAAGCTGGAAGGCTGTTACTGGGGCGGGAGTTGTGTGTATTTCGTCTCATCGTTCGCACGCGGTTCCGACGGATCGGCAGCCGATCACTTCGGCCAGATCTGGCGCTACGACCCGCAGCGCCGTCGCCTCACGCTCGTCGTCGTCTTCGGCCCGGACACGGACGTGCAGCTCCCTGGAGAGTCTCCCGACAACATCTGCCTCGCCCCGAGCGGAGGCCTGATGGTCTGCGAGGACGGCAACGGCGCCCAGCACGTATTCGGCGTGACCAGGTCCGGCGAGGTGTACGCCATGGCACGAGGGCGCCAGAACATCGGAACACCTGAAGCCCCCGAGTGGGGTGAGTTCGCGGGCGTCACCTTCTCTCCTGACGGCGAGACGATGTACGTCAACTGCTACACCCCCGGTACGACGTTCGCGGTGACGGGGCCTTGGCGACGTTGAGGCGTCCGGCGGAGCGGACAACGCGGGCTGCGTGGAACACCGCACCGGGCGGGGCCCAGCCGCGTCGCCTGTTCGCCCACCCAATCCGCCACAATTGAGGAATCGTCAGATTCATTGATTTCGCCCTCAGTTGAGGTGATACGGAGCAGATATGCACCACGTCGGGGTGCGTCAAGCGCGCTGAGCGCCTCTGACACGCCCCGACGTCACCAAGGGGGTCAGTCGGGGCCGGAGTCATGACTCCGGCCCTTCGGTCTTCTACAGGTGCCGCGCGGGCGGCCGGGCGGGTGACACCACCCGAGACGCGGTCATATATCAACACGGACGCCAGCACATTCCTCATATCTTCATACGGTGATCATTCCCGCATGTCGCCGCCTGGCCGCCCTCTGCGCACTCGGCGCCGCTCTCGGAGCCCTCGCCGCCTGCGGCACCGCTCAGCAGCCTCGGGCCCCACGCCCGACGGCCCCGGCCTCGGCTTCCGCCGCCCCGAGCCACCCGTCCACACCCCTTTCCCACGCCCCCGCCGCCCCTTCCCGGCCCCCGACCCTTGCTCCTGGACCAGCCGGCCTCACTCCCGTCTTCCGCAACGCGCCCCATGCCCCGGGCAAGACGGTCGCCCTCACTTTCGATGCCGACATGACCGCTGACCAGGGTGGCAGGGCGGCCGCGGGCGAGCACTTCGACAACCCCGGGCTGATCGCGGCGCTGCGGAAGCTGAAGGTGCCTGCCACCGTGTTCATGACAGGTCGCTGGGCGGATGAGTACCCGGACCAGGCCCGCTCCATCGGTCGTGACCCTCTGTTCGAGGTGGCGAACCATTCCTACAGCCACTACGCCTTCACCGATGACTGCTACGGTCTGCCGACCGTCCCCGAGGGCCGGATGCGAGCGGACCTGGAACGGGCGTACACCGCGTTTCGCAAGGCCGGCGTGCCGGACGCGATGCCGTATTTTCGTTTCCCCGGCGGCTGTTACGACCGGCGAGCGCTGCGCGCAGTGAGCGGCACAGGCGTCACCGCCGTCCAGTGGGACGTAGTGAGTGGAGACGCTTTCGCAACAGATGCCAACGCCGTGGCGCAACAGGTACTGCAGGGCGTGAAGCCCGGCTCGGTGGTCGTCATGCACTGCACCCGCAGTGCAGCCCCGACGACCGAGCAGGTCGTGCGCACGGTCGTGCCGGAGTTGCGCCGCCAGGGCTACCGGTTCGTGAAGGTGTCGGAATTGATCGGAACGACGAGCGCGCGACACTGAATCGTGCGGCTCGTTCGTCTGCCTCACACGACCCGATCTCATGTCTAGGACGGACCTCGTACGCCGATTTCCGGGCGGAGCCGCTTTCGTACGCTGGAGGCATGAGTGACGACACCGAACGGGATTACTGCCTGATCGACGCGGCAACTCCACCCAAGGCAGACGGGCCGCCGTATGCCGAGTGTGTGCTGTGCAGGAAACCCACGGAATACCCGGAGTCGTACAAGGGGATCACGTTGTGCCCGGTGTGCGAGTGGCAGGAGGCGCAGCGGACAGCATGCTCCGGGTAATCGCTTTCAGCCCACCCGCTGCACGCAACCGCTGCGACACCCCCTCCCGCACGCAACCGCTTACAGCACATAACCGCATAGCCAGCACCCGTAACTCTTCGTAACCGATTTCCGCTACCCCGTTGCCACATGTCACATCCCCCTGCCTACATCTCCCGCTTCCCCCTCAAGGTGACCGTCGGGAAGTGAGCGCGCATGCCGCGGCGATTGCCACAGCGCTCAGCAGTGCCGCCGCGGCCAAGGGCAGGACAGGGGTGTGGACCGTCCCCGTGTGGGAGCCGCCGACCAGGCCGCTGACGGCCGCGTGCGCGGGAGAACCGCTCACGACCAGCGCCAGCAGAGCCGCCAGCAGAAGCGCGGGCACCGCCCGGCCGGTCGAACGCAGCACGGGCCAGGCGGTGAGCGCGCCGACGGCCGTGCCGAGCAGAGCGCAGGTCAGGATGGCGAGCAGTCCGGCGCCGGCGGCTTCGAGGACGGGAACGCGTTTCTGGTGGTCGCTGCCGACGGGATCGCTGATCAGAGTGACGATCGCTGTCGTGATCGTGCCGAGCGTGGTGACCGAAGTCAGCGCGACCAGCACAGAGGCCAGGTGCGCCCGGGCCGGACCGACTGCCGCGGCGACCACGGCGCGGGCGGCCGGGGGTTCGTTGGCGACGCAGATCCGCACCAGCCAGGCGGCAACGGGCAGCAGAAAGGCGGCGGCGTAACCGAGCGAGTCCAGGAGTGGCTGGCCGCCCTGTACGCCGACGCCGAGGAAAACGGCGTACAGCAGGAACGGGGGCAGCCAGCGCTGCGACCGCACCAGCAGGGCGCTCTGGTAGCGCAGAAGGGCGGTCATCGGCGGCTCTCGTCTCTGCTCTGGTCTCGGCTCGCGTCTTCACCGGCGTCTCGGCTCGCATCTCCGCTCTCGTCCCGGCCCGCACCTCGGCTCTCGTCCCGGCGGACACTGGCCACGTGCCAGGGCGGGCGGGCGGTCAGAAGAGCGCGTAGCAGGACGTCGGAGTGGGAGGCGGGGACAGTGAGCCAGTGCGTCCCCTCGGCCGTCTCCTCGGCGAGAACGGCCAGGCGAAGCGCGTCCGCGGGAAGTAGGGCAGCCGCGCCGTGCACCTCGACGATCACGTGCGGACCGTCGGAGGCGAGGGTCGGTTCTTCGCCGGTACGGCGGTGGAGGCCGCTGTCACGCACCGTGTAGACGGTGTCCGCGACGTCCGCGAGGCGGCGCGGGTCGTGGTCGACGAACACGACGGCCGAGCCGGCGGCCGTCCGCTCGGCGACCGCCCGCTCCAGCTCGGTCCGCGCGTCCGTGTCCAGGCCGGTCCAAGCCTCGTCCAGGATCAGCAACTCGGGCTCGGCGAGGAGCGCCTGGGCGACGGCGACCTTCTGGCTGCTGCCCTTCGAGAGGCGGGTCATGGGCGTGCGGGCGTAGGCGGCCGCGCCGAAGCGGTCCAGCCACTCGTCCGCGGCCCGCTCGGCCGACGCTCGCGGCAAGCCGTGCACGGTGCCGAGGTGGGTCAGGTAGCCGACCGCGGTGAAGGGAAGGGCGGCGGGAAAGCGTTCGGGGACGTAGGCGGTGCGGGGGCGGCCCGTGACTCTGCCCTCCGTGGGGGCGTCGATGCCAGCGAGGAGCCGGAGAAGAGTGGACTTGCCGCTGCCGTTGGGGCCGTCGATACGAGTGAGGCTGCCGGGAGCCAGTTCCAGGTGCACGTTGCGCAGCACCCAAGGGCCGCGTAAGCCATAGCGTCGGCCCACGTCGTCCAGGCGTAGATCGCGTTCCATGGGGTTCATCCTTTCGCACGACGACCACGTCCCGGCAGCAGTGGAACAGGCGGAAACGATTACAGCGGTTACAGCGGCTGCAGACGGCCCGGTGGAGACCCCGGCGGAGACGCAGACTGCCGAGGGCGACCACGAGCAACGCCACAGAAACACAGAAACACCCGCTGCTGCGGACATGGCTAGCGCGGTGAACGCGGCCGGCCGCTGTGGGAAAGACCGGTTCAAGTAGCCTGCGCCTGTGAGTGAAAGTCCCTTTCAGACCGAGCCCAACCCTCGCGACCAGGCTCCGCAGTTCGTGTTGCCACTCGTCGTGCGGATAGAGAAGTCCGCGCCCCCGGCCCGTACCGACGCCCTGGAGACCGCTGCTCGTGCCGTACTCGTGATGCTCGGCGACGAGCGGTCCGTCGGGGACGGCGAGTGGGCGCAGGTCATGCGGGACTGGCAGGACGCCCGGATCCGCAAGGTGGTCCGGCGGGCCCGGGGGGCCGAGTGGAGACGGGCCGGCGAATTGCCGGGGATCACGGTCACCGGGAAGTCGGCGGAAGTACGGGTGTTTCCGCCCGTGCCGTTGGACGGATGGCCGAAGGAACTGGCGAAGCTGCAGGTTTCTGGAACCGATCTCGACGATCCGGAGCGCCCTGCGGACGTCGAGCCGGGGGCGGTCGTGCTGTGGATGAGTCCGGACGTGGAGATGTCGGCCGGCAAGGCGATGGCCCAGGCCGGGCATGGCGCGCAACTCGCCTGGTGGGAACTGTCCGAGGACGAGCGGGCAGCCTGGCGCGAGGCGGGCTTCCCGCTCGCTGTGCGGACCGCGGATCGGCAGACGTGGCGTGAACTGATCTCGAGCGGGCTGCCGCTGGTGCGGGATGCGGGCTTCACCGAGATCGCCCCGGGCAGCTGCACCGTCGTCGCGGAGCATCCGGCCCTGCGCGCCCGTTGATCTCTGCCTACGCTGATCGCTGCCTCGCTGTTCCTCTTCCCTGTCCCATCCGTTCTCCCTGCCCGTTCGCCTTCTCGGCCGCCTCCGGCCCCCTGCCCGCTCCCCCCTTCTCCTCCTCTCCGTCTCTCCTCTCCCGCGGCCGAACCTCAAATGTTGCTCTGAAGGGGGGTCCCGGGCGGTTCGGTGGACGGCGGCGGGGCCATACCACCGTCACCACGCAGGGGGAACGAAGGAGGCGGGGACCATGAGGCGACTGGGGACGGGGATCGGTTGGCGGCCGGAGATCGCGGACACCGTGGAACGGATGCCGGGCATCGACTGGGTCGAAGCCGTCGCCGAAAACGTGTGCACCGGGCATCTGCCCGATTCTCTGGTGCGGCTGCGCGAGCGTGGGATCACTGTGATCCCGCACGGCGTCTCGCTCGGACTCGGCGACGCGGAGCGGCCCGACCAGGGGCGGCTGACCGCACTCGCCGAGCGGGCCGAGGCGCTGGGCTCGCCGCTGGTCACCGAGCACATCGCGTTCGTGCGCGCGGGCGGCCCCCTGACCGCCTCCCCGCGGCTGGAGGCCGGACACCTGCTGCCCGTGCCGCGGACCCGAGACGCACTCGACGTGCTGTGCGAGAACGTGCGCATAGCTCAGGACGCGTTGCCCGTGCCGCTCGCCGTCGAGAACATCGCCGCTCTCGTGGCATGGCCGGGCGAGGAGATGACCGAGGGACAGTTTCTGTACGAGCTGGCCGACCGTACGGGCGTACGGCTGCTCATCGACGTGGCCAATCTGCACACCAACCACGTCAACCGGGGTGAGGATCCCGCCAAAGCGCTCGCCGAGCTGCCTCTGGAGGCCATCGCCTATGTCCATGTGGCGGGCGGTTTCGAGCGGGACGGCGTCTGGCACGACAGTCACGCCCATCCGGTGCCTCGGCCGGTCCTCGACATCCTGACCGACCTCGCGTCCCGGGTGTCGCCGCCGGGAGTCCTGCTGGAGCGGGACGACAACTTCCCCGAACCAGCATGCCTCGAAAGCGAGTTGGCCGCGATTCGGGAAGCCGTCGAGGCGGGGTCGGGCCGGGGGCCCGGCGCGTGCGCCTCATCGAGCGCGGGAACGCACGGCCTGACACACGGGCCAGTCACCCCTGTCGCCCTCCCCTCCCCTGTGACCATCACCGCTCCGGCCACCCTCGCAGTACCTGTAGCCGTCGCCGCTCCGGTCACCGGCGCCGCCCCTGCCGAGCGCATCGACCCGAGACTCGAGCCCGCACCCTGCGCCGCGCAGACACAGACGGAGCCGCAACCGCAACCGCACGAGCATGCGCAGACAGCGGGGCAGGCTCACACGCGTCCGCACCCCCACCCGATCGCCTCCTGCGAGGCCGCCCGACAGCGTCTCGGGCTCGTCCAGACGGCGCTGCTCTCCGCGCTTGTCGCCGGGACACCGGTTCCCGAGGGTTTCGACCGGGTGCGACTCGGTGTGCAAGCGCGGGCGCTGGCGGCGAAGCGGGCGGACGTGGTGGCGAAGGTCGCACCGGAGCTGCCGCTCATTTTCGGAAACGCTTACCGGGCCGCTTTCATCGCCTACGCCCAGGGGCACCCGATGCGCGGCGGTTACCGGCAGGACGCCCTCGACTTCGCCGAGGAGATGCTGCTGAGAAGCCGGTCGGCGCAGGGGCGGTCCCGTCGCGAGCTGCGCAGCTGGTGGCTGGACCGCTCAGGTCCCGCGCCACGGCGGACGTCGCGCCTGGGCCAAGTGGGACGCCTGGGCCAGTTGGGACGCCTGGGCCAGACAGAACGACTGCGCCAGGTGGGGCGAGCGCTGATCCGGCACTGACGATCGCGGGAGGGCCCCTCCGCCCGGAATGTGCCGGGGTTAACAGCACCTCCGCGCCAGTGCCCGCAGCAACTCCTGCAACCGTTTACCTCCAGTTCACCCCGATTCACCCACCACACCCCCTCCCCTCTTTCGACCGATATGGGCAAAATACAAACCTTCGCCCCTGTACGGCAGTTGGCGGGACCGGCGCAGTAATATGCCAGTCCCGCAACCGAAGCGCACTAGTGTGCAGTGCCGCGAGCAGGAGGCACCATGCGCCCGCGACCCCCGATCCAGGGCAGAGGCATCTTCAGTGGCACCGGGCTCATCATCACCGGCCTGGCGGCGACCCTCGCGGCGCTGATCTTCCCGGTCTGGACGTACTCCGGTCAGCCGACCGCCGGCCCGGACGTACTGAAGGCGGAGGCGGTGGCGACCCAGTACGGGCCGCTGTCCGCGCTGGACCAGGAGTTCATCACCAAGGTCCGGCTGGCCGGGCTGTGGGAGCTGCCCGCAGGTCAGCAGGCGCAGACGAAGGGCACGACCGAGGCGGTGCGGACGGCGGGCCGGCACCTCGTCGAGGGGCACGCCTTCCTGGACCAGCGGTGCGCACCGTCGCCTCCCAGCTGGGTCTCACGCTGCCCGACGAGCCCAACGAGCAGCAGAAGGGCTGGCTGGCGGAGCTGGACGCGGCGCAGGGCGTGGAGTACGACCGCGCGTTCGCCAACATTCTGCGCCTCGCGCACGGCCGGGTGTTCTCGCTCGTCGCCCAGGTGCGGGTCGGCACCCGCAACTCGCTGGTGCGCGAGCTCGCGGACGACGCCAACACCACCGTGCTGGACCACATCAAGATCCTCGAGGCCACCGGGTACGTCGACTTCGACGCGCTCGCCCTGGACCTGGCCACCGGCAGCACACCGACGACCCCCGGCTCCCCCGGCCTCCCTGGCTCCCCCGGTTCGTCGACCGCCTCCACCGGTCCCGGGCCTGTGGTGCCGCTCACGGCGTCGCCGCCCCCCACGTACACGCTCCCGCCGGCGGCCGCGAGCCCACCGCCCGGCTCCTGAGCCCTCGTCCGGGCGCGCAGGCCCCCTCCAGGCCTCCGGGCCCTCCCGGTGCCCGGCCTCTCCAGGCGTGTGGCCCCTCCAGCTGCCCCGCCCCTCCGCGCGTGCGGCCCCTCCAAGCGTCCGACCCCTGTGCGGCGGAAGATCACGTACGCGCGATGCCCGTTCCGGATGTTGAAAAGGCATGGCGTTTTCCGGTGCTCATGACATAGAAACGCGACATGGTCTGGGTGTTTCTGCTCTTGCTGGCGTGGGCCGTGGCGGGCGCGGCGTGCACGCGCCTGTGCCTGGCCGCCGTCCGTGCGGCGAGCGTCGACGAGAACGCCGGGCGCGGCCGTGATCTGACGTTGTACGAGGCGGCCTTCCTGTCCGGCGGCCCGGGGCGGGTGGCCGATCTGACGATGGTTTCCATGGCGCGTGAGCGACGGCTGCTGCTGGCCCGCACCGGCTGGGCGACCGTGGTGGACCCGCGCGGGCGGGACGAGATGGAACGGTCGGTCATCGGGGCCATCGGGCCCGGAGGACAGTCCCGCATCGCCCCGGTCCGGGCCGCGGCGGCGGCCGCGGACGCCGTGGGCGGCCTGGCCGAGCGGCTCGTCGGCGCCGGTCTCGCGGTGACCGACGGCGCCCGTACGACGGTGGCGGCCGGGGTGCGTCAGGTGCGGGCGGCCGCAGTGGTCGTCCTCGCCCTGGGGGTCGTCGCGTTGCTGTTTCCCGCCACCCCGGACCTTCCCCGCGACCTCGTCGCGCTCTGGTTCGCGCTGCCTCTCGCGCTCACCCTGAGCTGCCTGGCCATAGCGCGGGCGGAGGTGCATCCGTACTCGCGGTGGGCATCCCCGGCCGGACAGCGGATGCTGGGCGCGCTGACGCGACGCGCCGCGAACGGGGGCGTGAACGCGGGCACGAGCCCGGGCGACGACCGTACGTATCTGACCTCCGTGGCCGTGCGGGGGATCCGTGCGGTCGGTGAGCCGGACCTGCGGGCCGCCTTCGCGCACCGCCAGCGCGGGCGCGACTGACGGGTCCGGGGCGCGCCCGATCGCCGGGGGGCGCACAGGGGGCATTGGCCCCGACACCCGCCGATGGTGCTTGCCTTCCCACCGGGCCGAACCAAACATCCCTTTTGTCGCCGCCGTACACCGAAGGGACACCCGATGCGAGCCGCCGTCCTCCATTCGGCCGCAGGAGCCCTGCTCCTGACCGCCCTCGCCGCCGTCCCGGCAAGCGGCGTCCCTCACGCCGGCGCGCCCGGCGTGCCGATCGCCCCGGACCGTTTCGTCGTCCCCGGCAGGGCTCTCGGCGCAGGCAGGGCGCTCGCCCCCGCCACCGCGCTCGCTCCCGGTGTGGCGCTCGCCGCCGCGCGGGCCGCCGCGGAGGGCGTCGAGTTCGGCAAGTGCTCCGACGCCCAGGACCTGCCCGGGGCCATGCAGTGCGGAACGGTCGCCGTCCCGCTGGACTACGCGCACCCCGACGGCCGGCAGATCAAGCTGAGCGTCAGCCGGGCGCCGGCCACCCACCGGGATCCGCACAACAGCAAGCGGCGGGTGCCCCGGCAGGGCGCGCTGGTCTTCGATCCGGGCGGTCCCGGCGGCTCCGGCCGGTACTTTCCGCTGGTCGGGCTGCTGCCGGAGTGGAAGCCCATCGCCGCCGCGTACGACCTCGTCGGCTACGACCCGCGCGGCGTCGGCCGGTCGGCGCCCCTGTCCTGCCAGGACCCCAAGCGCTTCTTCAAGGGCCCCNGGCGGGTGCCCCGGCAGGGCGCGCTGGTCTTCGATCCGGGCGGTCCCGGCGGCTCCGGCCGGTACTTTCCGCTGGTCGGGCTGCTGCCGGAGTGGAAGCCCATCGCCGCCGCGTACGACCTCGTCGGCTACGACCCGCGCGGCGTCGGCCGGTCGGCGCCCCTGTCCTGCCAGGACCCCAAGCGCTTCTTCAAGGGCCCCCGCATCGCGCAGGCGAAGGCGTACGCGCGTGGCTGCGCGAAGGGCGCGGGCAGTGCCCTGCGGCACTACAACTCGCTCAACAACGCCCGTGACCTGGACGTGCTGCGGGCGGCGCTGGGCGAGGACCGGCTGACGTTCATGGGGGCGTCGTACGGCACCTACTTCGGGGCGCTGTACGCCACGCTGTTCCCCTCGCACGTGCGGCGGATGGTGTTCGACGCCGCCGTGGACCCGGACCCCGCGCAGATCTGGTATCGCAACAATCTCGGTCAGTCGGCGGCGTTCGAGAGCCGCTGGACGGACCTGCGGGAGTGGATCGCCGCGCACGACGACGTGTACGGCCTCGGCAGCACGGCGGACGAGGTGCTGAACAGCTATGAGCGGGCCCGCGCCCGGCTGGCCGCGGAGCCGGCCGGTGGGAAGGTGGGGCCCGGTCAGCTGCAGGGTGCGTTTCTGCAGGCCGCCTACTACGACGATTACTGGCCCGGTCGGGCGCAGGCCCTGTCGGAGTATCTGAAGGGCGATCCGAAGCAGTTGATCGCGCAGGCGGCTCCGGTGCGGGAGGCTGCCGCCGAGGCGGAGAACGCCAACGCCGTGTACACGGCCGTGGAGTGCAACGACGCGCCCTGGCCGACGGACTGGAAGGTGTGGGACCGCGACAACACGCGGCTCGCGCGGGTCGCTCCGTTCGAGACGTGGGACAACGTGTGGGCGAACCTGCCGTGCGCCTACTGGCCGGCGCCCCGGCAGCAGCCGCTCGACGTGCGGACGGGCCCGGGCGAGCTGCCGCCGACGCTGATCCTGGCCGCCGAGCGGGACGCGGCCGCGCCGTACGCGGGGGCGCTGGAGATGCACCGGCGGCTGTCGGGCTCGGTGCTGGTGACGGAGCGGGACGCGGGCACCCACGGCATCGCGGGTGGGCCCAACCGGTGCGTCAACGGGCACCTCGACGCGTATCTGCTGGAGGGACGGCTCCCGGCCCGGCGCGCCTCCTGCGCGGGACGCGCGGAGCCGAAGCCGAGCGCGGCGCGCTGACGCCGCCCCGGCAGCCTGGGGCGCCGAGGCGGCGAACCCGTCGGCCGTGCGCGTCCGGTCGTACCGTTCCCGCGCTCCCGGCCCGGACGTCAGGCCAGTTCGGCGACCAGGTCGGCCACCGACTTGCGCCGGCCGGTGTAGAACGGCACTTCCTCGCGGACGTGCATACGGGCCTCGGAGGCGCGCAGGTGGCGCATGAGGTCGACGATGCGGTAGAGCTCGTCGGCCTCGAAGGCCAGGATCCACTCGTAGTCGCCCAGCGAGAACGAGGCGACGGTGTTGGCCCGGACGTCGGGGTAGCCGCGGGCCATCTTGCCGTGGTCGGCGAGCATCCGCCGGCGGTCCTCGTCGGGCAGCAGGTACCAGTCGTAGGAGCGCACGAAGGGGTAGACGCTCACGTAGTCGCGGGGCGTCTCGTCGGCGAGGAACGCCGGGATGTGCGAACGGTTGAACTCGGCGGGGCGGTGCAGCGCCATGTTGGACCAGACCGGCTCCAACGCGCGGCCCAGCCGGGTGCGGCGGAAGAGGTTGTACGCCTCCTGCAGCTGGTCGCTGGTCTCCGCGTGCCACCAGATCATCAGGTCGGCGTCGGCTCGCAGACCGGACAGGTCGTACGTGCCGCGGATCGTCACGTCCTTGGCGGCGAGCTGGTCGAACAGCTCCTGGACCTCGTCGGCGTAGCCCGCGCGGTCCTCGGGGAGCACGTCCTTCAGCTTGAAGACGGACCACAGGGTGTAGCGGATGACCTCGTTGAGGTCCTTGGCCAGCTTGCCCTTGTTCGGGATCCTGCCGGGCTCGGTGGTGGAGGCGTCGTCACTCATGGCTCTCATTCTCCCGCTCCGCCGTGCAGACTCTGCACCGGGTCGGCCATGAGCCGCGCCGCGGTGCTCAGGTCGCCGCCGAGCCGGTCCACGGCGGCGTCGGCGCTCGCGATGCAGGCGGGGATGCCCACGCCGTCGTACGCGGCCCCGCACACCGCGATGCCGGGGAGCCCGGCGAGGTGCTCGCGGATGCGGGCCACGCGCGCGTGGTGGCCGACGGGGTACTGGGGCAGTCCGTCCGTCCAGCGGGTGACGCGGGTCTCGAGGGGGGACGCGGTCAGGCCGGTGGCCTCGCGCAGGTCGTGCCGGGAGACCGCGACGAGGTCGGCGTCGTCCTTGTGGAGGATCTGCGTCTCGCCCTGGCGGCCCACGGAGGTGCGCAGCACGACCGTGTCGGGATCCTCGTCGGCGATCCAGCCCCACTTCTGGGAGGCGAAGGTGGACGCCTTGATGGTGTGTCCGTCGACGGGCGGGACGAGGAAGCCGCTGCCGGCGGGCAGGGCGGTGTCGCCGCGCCGGTAGGCGAGGGTGACCAGGGCCATGGAGGCGTACTCCACCGTGCGCAGCTCGGCGGCGGCCTCGGGGGACGCGACGGCGAGCAGGGCGGCGGCGGCCGGCGCGGGGACGGCGACGACCACGGCGTCGGCCCGCAGCTCGCGCTCGCCCGCCGTGACGCGCCAGCCGCGCACGGGGTCGCGGCGCAGTGCGGTGACCGGCACGCGCGTGTGGATCTCTCCGCCGCCCGCCTCGACGGACGCGGCGACCGCGAGCGGTAGGAAGCCCACCCCGCCCTGGAGGCCCATGAAGACGGGCCCGGTCTGCCGGGCCGCCGTCGCCTTGCTCTGGATCTCGCGCACGGCCTGCGTCAGCGAGGTGTGCGTGCGCGCGGCATGGAAGAGCTGCGGGACGGCCGAGCGCATCGAGATGCGGTAGGCGTCGCCGGCGTAGACGCCGCCCAGCAGGGGTTCGACGAGGCGGTCGACGACCTCATGGCCCATCCGCGCCGCCACGTACTCGCCGACCGCCACGTCGTCACCGATCTCGGTGGGCGGCAGGTCGGCGTCGCGCTCGACGCGGGCGAGGCCCTCGTCGGACAGGACGCCGGAGAGGGCCGCGGCGGTGCCGGGGACGCCCATGACATGGCCCTTGGGCATGGGGCGCAGGGCGCCGCGGGTCCAGATCGAGGCCGTGGCGGTGGCCGGCGGCTGCAGACGGTCGGCGAGGCCCACCTCGCGCGCGAGGGTGACCGCCTCGGGCCGGCGCGCCAGCATCGACTCGGCGCCGAAGTCCACGCGCACCCCGGCGATCTCGCCGGGCAGCAGCTTGCCGCCGAGCCGGTCGGACGCCTCCAGCACGGTCACCCGCGCCCCGCGCTGCAGCAGTCGGTGGGCGGCGGCCAGCCCGGCGATCCCGGCTCCGACGACGATGACGTGCTGCCCGGTGACCGTGCCCGTTGCGCTCATGTCCCCACTCTCTCAGACCCCGCTGACACTCCCGCCGGCCCGGGTGTCCCGTCCGCGTCCCGACCGTGACCGCCTGCGGGTGTCCTGTCCGCGTCCCGACCGTGACCTGTTCGGAACCGATCCGGGCCAACGTCCCGGCCCGCCCGGGCGTCGAAGGAGCGTCAGTTCGTCACGATCCCCGGGGGACACCCACATGCGCACACGACGCTCCACCCGACCGGCCCGACGTCCCGTGGGGCGCTGCGCGCCCTCGCAGCGGCCTGCCGCGCGGCCCGCTCACGCGCTGGCCGTGGTCCTGCTGGCCGCGGCCCTCGCGCTCACCGGTTGCGGCGGCGCGGACGACAGCGGCGCGAGCAGCTCGGCCGACAAGGCCGCCGCCGGACGACCCGCCGCCGGAGACGCCGGCGCCGCCCAGGACGCCAAGGAGGGCGCGGGCGCGAGCGGCTCCAAGGCCACCGCGGCGCCGAGGCCCGGGCCGGTGACCGAACGCATCATCCGCACCGCCACGCTCACCGTGCAGGTCAAAAACGTGCCCGAGGCGCTGGACGAGGCCCGCGCGACCACCGAGAACGCGGGCGGCTACGTCGGCGACGAGACGACCGTCCGGGACGAGGACGGCGCCGAGCACACGCGCGTGGTGCTGCGGATCCCGGTCCAGAAGTACGACGACGTCCTGGCCGCCCTCCAGGGCGCGGGCAAGCTCCTGGAGCGCACGGCGAAGGCCCAGGACGTCACGGACCAGGTCGTCGACGTCGAGAGCCGTATCGCTTCGCAGCGCGCCAGCGTCGCCCGGGTCCGCGAGTTGATGGACCGGGCCACGAAGCTCGGCGACGTCGTCACCCTGGAGGGTGAACTGAGCAACCGGGAGGCCGACCTGGAGGCGCTGCTCGCGCAGCAGGCGTCGCTGAAGGACCGCACGAGCCTGGCGACCATCACGCTGACCCTGTCCGAGAAGACGGTGGTGCGGGCCTCCGAGGACGACGACCCGGGGTTCGTGGACGCGCTGGAGGGCGGCTGGGACGCGTTCGTGACGACGCTGCGCTGGATCGCCGTCGCGTTCGGCGCGGTGCTGCCGTTCCTCGCGGCCGCCGTCCTGCTCCTGCTGGCCTGGGTGCGGCTGGTGCGTCCGCGGCGGCGGGCGGCACGGGCGAGCGCGTCCGAGGCGGCCGGGCAGCCCGCGCATCCCGCGTATCCCACGCAGCCCGGGCAGCCCGGGCAGCCCGGGCAGCCCGGGCAGCCCGGGCAGGACTGAACTGGGAGCGCCCCGTAGCGTGTTCGCATGAGCATCGAGCGACTGGTCGTGATCGGCGGGGACGCCGCGGGCATGTCCGCGGCGTCCCAGGCCCGCCGATTGAAGGGGCCCGAGGAGTTGGAGATCGTCGCGTTCGAGCGCGGCCACTTCACCTCCTACTCGGCGTGCGGCATCCCGTACTGGGTGGGCGGTGACGTCGACACGCGGGACGACCTGGTCGCCCGTACGCCGCAGGAGCACCGCGCGCGGGGGATCGATCTGCGGCTGCGCACGGAGGTCGTGGAGATCGACGTGGCCGGGGGGCGGGTGCGCGCGCGGGAGGTGGAGTCCGGGGCCGAGTCCTGGACGTCGTACGACAAGCTCGTCATCGCGACCGGGGCGCGCCCGATCCGGCCGGACATGCCGGGCGCGGACGCGGCGGGCGTGCACGGGGTGCAGACCCTGGACGACGGCCAGGCGCTGCTGGACTCGCTGGCACGCGCGCGGGGCGAACGGGCCGTGGTCGTGGGGGCCGGTTACATCGGCGTGGAGATGGCCGAGGCGCTCATCAAGCGCGGCTACGAGGTGACGGTCGTCAACCGGGGCAGCGAGCCCATGTCGACCCTCGACCCGGACATGGGCCGGCTGGTGCACCGGGCCATGGAGGGCATGGGCATCACCATGGTGAACGACGCCGAGGTCACCGAGGTCCGCACCGGCGAGGACGGCCGGGTGCGGTCGGTGCGGACCGCGGACGCCGAGTATCCGGCGGACGTGGTGGTGCTGGGCATCGGCGTCCGTCCGGAGACCGGGCTCGCACGGGCCGCCGGGCTGCCGGTGGGCGTGCACGGCGGGCTGCTCACCGACCTGGCGATGCGGGTACGCGGTCCCCTGGCCGACGGGCGTGTGTGGGCCGGCGGCGACTGCGTCGAGGTCCTCGACCTGGTGTCCGGCCGGGAACGGCACATCGCCCTGGGCACCCACGCCAACAAGCACGGCCAGGTCATCGGCGCCAACGTCGGTGGCGGGTACGCCACGTTCCCCGGCGTGGTGGGCACCGCCGTCAGCAAGGTCTGCGACCTGGAGATCGCCCGCACGGGCCTGCGGGAGAAGGACGCGCACCGGGCCGGTCTGCAGTTCGAGTCGGTCACCGTCGAGTCCACCAGTCGCGCCGGCTACTACCCGGGGGCCTCCCCCATGACGGTGAAGATGATCGCCGAGCGCAGGACGGGCCGGCTGCTGGGGGTGCAGATCGTCGGCCGGGAGGGCGCGGCCAAGCGCGTCGACATCGCGGCCGTGGCGCTGACGGCCGGCATGACGGTGGAGGAGATGACGGCTTTGGACCTCGGGTACGCGCCCCCGTTCAGCCCGGTGTGGGACCCGGTGCTGGTGGCGGCCAGGAAGGCCACGGCGAAGGTGCACCGCGGCACGCGGTAGGGACGCGGGACACAGCTGCGGCGCGGCACACAGCAGCGGCGCGGGACGCGATCGCGGCCGACCGCCGAACGCCGACCGCGGAGGCGCGCGCCTCGTCCCGCGCCCCGCACGTCGGTCCGCGGCCCCTGACGCGTCCCGCGGGGCGGCTAGGCGGTCCCGCTCAGCCGCGGCAGGGCGGAGACCGGCGCGGCGGCGCTCTGCTCGGCGGGCTTCGCGTGCGCCGCGGCCGCCGGCCGCGACCGCAACCGGTTGCTGACGGCTTCGTCCAGGGTCACCGGGCGCTGCATCTGTGAAGCGAGTCGCCCCGCTTCCTGGCCGAGCCGTGCCACGTCCTCCCAGGGCAGCCTGACCACCAGGGAGATCTCCGCCTCGCCGTCGGGGGTGGCGTGCATGGGGGGAGTAACTCTGTCGTTCATCGCCTGTTCCTCACGTCGTCCCCGCGGCCCGCCTTCCTCGTGCCGCGAGCGGTTGCCGGTTCATACGCAGTGGTGGGGAGACGCGTTCACCGATTCGCCGAACGGATCGGGGGCACAACTTCCTTGTGGTCATCCCCGTGCATGACGTGAACCCCGTGCGCCGCACCCCGGTGGTGACGTACGCGCTGATCGGCGCGAACGTCCTCGTGTTCTTGTTCATGCCCGGCCTGTCCGGCTCCGTGGCGGGCGACAGCAGTCTGGCCCAGACGTGCCATCTGCACGCCTTTCTGGAGCATTACGCGGCTGTGCCACGCGAGTTGATGCACCATCAGCTCGCGCAGCTGGTGCCCACCGGGGAGGTGCGCGGCGCCGGCTGCCAACTGGGGCCGCCGGACTACGTCAAGTCGCCGGCGTTGAGCGTCTTCACCGCGATGTTTCTGCACGGGGGCTGGCTGCACCTGTTGGGCAACATGTTGTTTCTGCTGATTTTCGGAAACAACATCGAGGACCGCATGGGGCACGTCCGCTTCGCACTGTTCTACGTGGTCTGCGGGTATGCGGCTTCGTACGGTTTCGCGTTGTTCAACGCCGACTCCACCGATCCGCTGATCGGCGCGTCCGGGGCGATCGCGGGGGTGCTCGGGGCGTATCTGGTGCTGTATCCGAAGGCCAGGGTGTGGGTTCTCGTCCCGTTCCTGGTGTTCCTGCCGCTTCGGCTGCCGGCCTGGCTGGTGCTGGGCTTCTGGTTCGCGCTGCAGGCGATGTACTCCTCCGGCGAGGGCGTCTCGGGCGAGGGCACGGTGGCGTACGCGGCGCACGTGGTCGGCTTCCTCGCGGGCATGCTGCTCGCCTGGCCGCTCAAGCCGGGCACGCCCCCGCCGCCGGAACCGCGCGGCCTGCTGTTCGGCAGGCGGGCACGCCCCCGGCACACCTGGTGACCGGCGGCCACCACGGCCCCGAGCGCCCGGCGATCCAGTGAGTTCGGTGATCTGTGCGTGCGGTCGTCCGGTGCGTGCGGTCATCCACGGGCGGCGTTCCGGAGCATGCAGCGATCCGGAGCAGGTGGCGATCCGGAGCAGGTGGCGATCCGGAGCAGGTGGCGATCCCGTCCGCGCCGTGACGGGTCAGCCGTGCGGAGCCCGGCGCGCCCGGTGGCGGCGCGCCGGTGACCTGCGCCCGGTGGTCAGCGGGCCGTCTGCGTGTGGACGTACTCCACCAGGCGGGTCAGCGCGTCCGGGTCGGTGGACGGCATGACGCCGTGGCCGAGGTTGAAGACGTGGCCCTCCAGTGCGGCGGCCGCGTCGAGGACCTCGCGGGCCTTGGTCTCGACGGCCTCGGTGCCGGCGAACAGGACGGTGGGGTCGAGGTTGCCCTGGAGCGCCTTGCCGGGGCCGATCCGGCGTACGGCCTCGTCGAGGGGGACGCGCCAGTCGACGCCGACGACGTCCGCGCCGGCCTCGCCCATGAGCCTCAGCAGCTCGCCGGTGCCCACGCCGAAGTGGATGCGCGGGACGCCGTAGCCCTCGACCGCGCGGAAGACCTTCGCGGAGGCGGGCAGCACCGAGCGGCGGTAGTCGGCCGGCGCGAGGGCGCCGGCCCAGGAGTCGAAGAGCTGGACGGCGCTCGCGCCGGCCTCGATCTGCACCTTGAGGAAGGCGGCCGTGATCTCCGCGAGGCGGTCGAGGAGGTCGGCCCAGAGCTCGGGGTCGCCGTACATCATCGCCTTGGCGTTCTCGTACGTGCGCGAGGGGCCGCCCTCGACGAGGTAGCTCGCGAGGGTGAACGGAGCGCCGGCGAAGCCGATGAGGGGGGTGGCGCCGAGCTCGGCGGTGAGCAGGCCGATGGCCTCGGTGACGTAGGAGACGTCCTCGGGGGTGAGGTCGCGCAGCTGGGCGAGGTCGGCGCGGGTGCGGATCGGGCGTTCGACGACGGGGCCGACGCCAGGCTTGATGTCGAGGTCGATGCCGATGGCCTTGAGGGGGACGACGATGTCGCTGAAGTAGATCGCCGCGTCCACGTCGTGCCGGCGCACCGGCTGCAGGGTGATCTCGGTGACCAGGTCGGGCCGCATGCAGGACTCGAGCATCCCGACGCCTTCGCGGACCTTGCGGTACTCCGGCAGCGAGCGCCCCGCCTGCCGCATGAACCACACGGGCGTGTGCGGCACGGGCTCGCGCCTGCACGCCTTCAGGAAGGCACTGTCGTACGTCGCTGTCGGCTGCCGGCCCGCGGGGCTCTCGTTCGCGCTCACGACGGCAAGTCTCGCACGGCGCCGCGGACGGTCGGGCCGCCCCCCGCACCGCCGTCGTCGCCCCTCCCCGCGTCCCTCTCACGCGCTCCGCCACGGGCAGGCCGTACCCCTTCCGTGCCTCTTCCGCGCCGATTCCCTGTCTCTTCCGTGGCTTCTTCCCTGACTCTTCCCTGTCTCTTCCGTGTCTCTTCCGTGTCTCTTTCGTGCCGGTTTCTCGCTCCCGCGCTCCCCCTGGCCTCCCCTTCGTCCTGCCCCGGGCCGCTGCGTCCGCGGCCCGCGCGTCCCTCTTCCGTGGCGTCGCAGGGGCGTCTGCCCGTGCGCCTGTTCGCCCAACGCGCACCCGTCCGCGAGCCGTGCGCGGGTGTCTTGCCCTGCACGAAGGCCCCGTTCCCCTTAACCTTCCCCGCATGGCTGCGGCTCAGGGACGACTGTCGGACGACGCTGGCGGGATGGATGACGCGAACGAGGGAGACCGGGATGGGAGCACGTCGGCTCCGCTGCCCTTCCGGGCCGCCGTCGACGCGCTGAGAGCGGCCCGGCTGCGGCCGCAGATCGAGGTCGAACAGACACCGGCCCCGAAACGGCTCGCCCCGTTTTCCCACGCGCTGGAGGCGACGGTCGTGGACGGCGATCAGGACCTGGCCGACGGCCGGCTGGTGCTGCTGCACGATCCTGCCGGGCACGACGCATGGCGCGGAACGTTCCGGCTGGTCACCCTCGTGCGGGCGGAGCTGGAGCCGGAGATGGCCGCGGATCCGCTGCTGCCGGAGGTGTGCTGGTCGTGGCTGACCGGCGCGCTCCAGGCGCGCGGACTGACGTACGGGGAGCCGAGCGGGACCGTCACGCGCGCGAGTTCGCACTACTTCGGCGGGCTGGCGGAGCGCCCGGCGGCCTCGCAGATCGAGATCCGGGCCTCCTGGACTCCACGTGAGGGCATCGGCGGGGTTCCGGACGCCGGGGCGCACCTGGCGGCCTGGTGCGATCTGCTGGCACAGGTGGCGGGGCTGCCGCCGGCCGGGCCGGGGGATGCGTCGGTGGTGACGCTGCCGCAACGCAGGGGGCCACAGTCACGTTGACCATCTCTTTGTCGATACGACCATTTTCGGTCCCTTAAGACACCCACTTAAACCGACTCGATCTTCGGATGATCGATCGCGTGTCCGAATTGCACGTATTGTTACTCACACGATCGTGATCATTCTCTAAAGGACCCCGGGTTCGCTGCCGAAGACGACTGTGACCTTGAAAGCACGGTTCGTCCCGGCTTCCTCCCCGCAAGCCCCACGAGCCGGCCCCCGTCCCCCATCCAGGAGGCCTGGTGTCCGTTCTCCTCGAGCAGCCCGCAAGCCTGGTCGCCTACCGCCCGAACAAGCCCACCGCCATGGTGGTCGTGGCCGACCCGCGCGTCCGCTCCACCGTCACCCGCCATCTCTGGGCGCTCGGTGTCCGCGACGTCATCGAGGCCTCGTCCATCGCGGAGGCTCGTCCCCGCATCGGCAACCCCCGCGACATCTGCGTCGCCGACGTCCACCTGCCCGACGGCTCCGGCCTCACCCTCCTGTCGGAGACCCGCGCCGCGGGCTGGCCCAACGGGCTCGCCCTGTCCGCCGCGGACGACATCGGCGCCGTGCGCAACGCCCTCGCGGGCGGCGTCAAGGGCTACGTCGTCACCGGCACCCGCACCAACCTCGGCCTCCCCAGCCGGCCCGGCGCCGCCCCCCTCGGCTCGGCCGCCCGTCTGCACCGCCGCCCCCCGGGCGCCCCGGGCCACCCGGGCGGCTACCGCGAGCTCTCCGGCCGTGAGGTCGAAGTGCTGCGGCTGGTCGCGGAAGGCCAGTCGAACAAGGCCATCGGCGTCTCGATGGGCCTGTCCGCGCTGACCGTCAAGAGCCACCTCGCCCGCATCGCCCGCAAGCTCGGCACGGGCGACCGGGCCGGGATGGTCGCGGTGGCCCTGCGGACCGGCATCATCCACTGACCGCGACCCCGGTCGCCGTCGCCCCCTCGCCCCACACCCTTTCCCCGCCTCACGCCCCTCACCCTTCCCCCGCTCCCCCTCCGACTCACCCGGCTCCCCCTCCCCCCCCACTCACCCGCCGGCCCTCGTCGGTCGGCTCTCCACCGCGGTCGTCGCCGGTCAACCCTCGGCCCCCGCAGGTCGGCCGTCCGCCCCGCCCATTCACCGGCCTGACTGGTTTACGCCCCTCCGGCACCCGCCGACGGAACGTTCCGTCGGCGGGTGCCGTCGATACACGGATACCCTTGACAGGTGACCGACGCCCAAGAAACCGCAGCAGCCAGTTCACTGCGAACCACCGGAGGCGCCCCTCCGGACGATGGCGGATCTACTGCTTCCGGGGCGCCGACACCACTGCTGGAACCACGCGAGGGCATTCCGCCCGTGATCGCCGACGAGGCTTCCCTCGCCGAGGTGATCGCCGCGTTCGCCGCCGGCTCCGGCCCCGTCGCCGTCGACGCCGAGCGCGCCTCCGGCTACCGCTACGGCCAGCGCGCCTATCTCGTGCAGCTGCGCCGCGAAGGCGCCGGGAGCGCGCTGATCGACCCCGTGGCCTGCCCCGACCTGTCCGCGCTCGGCGACGCGTTGTCCGACGCGGAGTGGGTGCTGCACGCGGCCACCCAGGACCTGCCGTGTCTGCGTGAGATAGGCATGATGCCGACGCGGCTGTTCGACACCGAGCTGGCCGGACGGCTGGCCGGTTTCCCGCGGGTCGGCCTCGGCGCGATGGTCGAGGGCGTGCTGGGCTTCGTGCTGGAGAAGGGCCACTCCGCGGTGGACTGGTCGACCCGGCCGCTGCCCGAGCCGTGGCTGCGCTACGCGGCCCTGGACGTCGAGCTCCTGGTCGACCTGCGCGACGCGCTGGAGAAGGAACTGGACCGGCAGGGCAAGCTGGAGTGGGCCCGCCAGGAGTTCGACGCGATCGCCTCCGCCCCGCCGCCCGAGCCCCGCAAGGATCCGTGGCGCCGCACCTCCGGCATGCACAAGGTGCGCCGCCGGCGGCAGCTGGGCGTGGTGCGGGAGCTGTGGGAGGCCCGGGACCAGATCGCCCGGAAGCGCGACGTCTCGCCGGGCAAGGTCCTGTCGGACGCGGCCATCGTGGAGGCTGCGCTCGCCCTTCCGGTGAACGTGCACGCGCTGGCCGCGCTGAACGGGTTCGGGCACCGGATGGGACGGCGGCAACTGGAGCAGTGGCAGGCCGCCGTCGACCGGGCGAGGACGCTGAGCGAGTCGCAGCTGCCGCAGCCGGGGCAGCCGGTGGCGGGACCTCCCCCGCCCCGCGCCTGGGCCGACAAGGACCCCGCGGCGGCGGCCCGGCTGTCCGCGGCGCGGTCCGCGGTGTCCGCGCTGGCCGAGGAGCTGAACATGCCGCAGGAGAACCTGATCGCCCCGGACGCGGTGCGGCGCGTGTGCTGGGAGCCGCCGGCCGCCGACCGGGAGGCGGTTGCCGGTGCGCTGACCGGATACGGGGCGCGACCGTGGCAGGTGAAACAGGTCGCGCCGGTCCTCGCCGCCGCCCTGGCCGAACCGGCCGCCTAGCCACATCGGGCGGCCCGACCGTCCCGCCCCATCGGGCGGCCCGACCGACGCCGCACCATGCTGCCCGGCCGGCCGTCGCCGCATCGGGCTGCCCGGCCGCCGCATCCGGCCGTCGGGCCGCCTGGCCGCCTGGCAGCCCCACGGTGGGACGTGGAACGGTCCGTCCTACGGCGGCCCTCGGGAAGGCGTTTCGCAAGCGGTTGCCTCGCGGATTCGCAAGCGGTTGCCTCGCCGTTTCGCGACCGCGCCGCCGCGTCGGTTTCGTAAGCGGTTACCTCGTCGCTCCTCTCATGAAACCGTTGTAGATGTATTTCTGGAGGGCGACGAAGAGGATCAGCGTCGGCAGGATGACCAGGACGGCTCCTGCCGAGATCGTTTCCCAGTGGGCGGAGTAGGGCCCCTTGAAGCGGAACAGCGACGTCGAGATCACGCCAAGATCTTGAGAGGGCATGTAGAGGAACGGGATGTAGAAGTCGCTGTAGACGGCTATCCCCTTCACGATCACGACCGTCGCGATCACCGGTTTCAGCAACGGAAAGATGATCTTCCGGTAGATCGTGAAGGCGGTGGCGCCGTCGAGGCGGGCGGCTCGTCCAGGGAGATCGGGATCGATCGCACGAACGCGGTGACGGAGGCGGTGCGCCATCTCGCCGCCCTCGGGCACCGGCAGATCGCGCGGGTGGGGGGCGCGGCCGCGCTCGGGCACACGGTGATGCGGACGGCCGCCTTCGACGCGGCGGCGCGCACCCTCGGGCCGGCCGGGGCGTGGCAGGTCGCCACGGACTACTCCGGAGAGGCGGGGGCGCGGGCCACCCGGTCGATGCTGACCGCCGCGCCGCGGGACCGGCCCACCGCAATCGTTTACGACAACGACATCATGGCGGTGGCCGGGCCGGCGGTGGCCGGGCCGGCGGTGGCCGGGCCGGCGGTGGCAGCCGAGATGGGGCTCGGCGTGCCGGGCGACGTCTCCCTGCTGGCGTGGGACGACTCTCAGCTGTGCCGTCTCACCCACCCGACGCTCTCCGCGATGAGCCATGACGTGCACGGTTTCGGCGCGGAAGTGGCGCGTACGCTGTTCGGGGTGATCACCGGGTCGGGTCCGGCGTCGCATCCGGTGCCGACGCCGATGCTCACGCCGAGGGGATCCACGGCGCCGCCGCGGTCCTGAGCCAGGATGGTCGTCGAGCGCCGCCGGTGTGACGTTCGCCGCTCCTCCCGACAGGGGTGTGCAGCTACGTTACCCACAAGTAGCATGGGTTCTGAGCGCGCGCTCAGCGCTTGCGTGCCGCAGCAGTGCCATCCCGCACCCTGGAGGAGAGCCATCGTGCCTCGTACCGTCAGGGACGTCGTCTTCGTAGACGGCGTCCGTACCCCGTTCGGCAAGGCGGGCCCGAAGGGCATCTACCACGAGACCCGGGCCGACGACCTCGTCGTGAAGGCGATCCGGGAGCTGCTGCGCCGCAACCCCGGTCTCGACCCGAAGAAGATCGACGAGGTCGCCATCGCCGCGACCACGCAGATCGGCGACCAGGGCCTGACCCTCGGCCGCACCGCCGGCATCCTGGCCGGTCTGCCGACCTCCGTGCCCGGCTACTCCATCGACCGCATGTGCGCGGGCGCCCTGACGGCCGTCACCGCGGTCGCCGGCTCCGTCGCCTTCGGCGCGTACGACGTCGCCATCGCCGGCGGCGTCGAGCACATGGGCCGCCACCCGATGGGCGAGGGCGTGGACCCGAACCCGCGGTTCGTCAGCGAGAAACTGGTCGACGAGTCCGCCCTGTTCATGGGTATGACCGCGGAGAACCTGCACGACCGCTACCCGCAGATCACCAAGCAGCGCGCCGACGAATACGCCGTGCGCTCCCAGGAGAAGGCCGCCAAGGCGTACGCCAACGGCAAGATCCAGGCCGACCTGGTGCCGATCTCGGTGCGCCGCACCAACGCGGAGGCCGGGGAGACGGGCTGGGGCCTGGTCACCGCCGACGAGCCGATGCGCCCGGGAACGACGCTGGAAAGCCTTTCCGGCCTCAAGACCCCGTTCCGCGTCCACGGCCGGGTCACCGCCGGAAACGCGGCCGGTCTGAACGACGGTGCAACCGCTTCCCTCATCGCTTCCGAGGACTTCGCCCGCGAGAACGACCTGCCCGTCAAGATGCGCCTGGTGGCGTACTCCTTCGCGGGCGTCGAGCCGGAGGTCATGGGCTACGGCCCGATCCCGGCCACGGAGAAGGCCCTCGCCCAGGCGGGTCTGTCCATCTCCGACATCGGTCTGTTCGAGATCAACGAGGCCTTCGCCGTCCAGGTCCTGGCCTTCCTCGACCACTACGGCATCGCCGACGACGACGAGCGCGTCAACCAGTACGGGGGCGCGATCGCCTTCGGTCACCCGCTCGCCTCCTCCGGCGTCCGGCTGATGACGCAGCTGGCCCGCCAGTTCGAGGAGCAGCCGGATGTGCGCTACGGCCTGACGACCATGTGCGTCGGCTTCGGCATGGGCGCGACGGTCATCTGGGAGAACCCGCACTTCGATGGAGGCGACAAGTGAGCACCACCACCGCTGAGCTTCTGAAGGGCGCGGCCGAGCTGTTCCCGGACGAGGTCGTCACCCAGGCGCACGTACGCCACCTGGACCTGCCGTTCGGCGCGGGGCGCTTCGCCCTGATCACGCTGGACAACGGCCTCGACCACACCAAGCCGACCACCTTCGGCCCGCAGTCCCTCGCCAACCTCGACCTCGCGATCGACCAGGTCGAGAAGGAGGCAGCGGCCGGCGAGATCGTCGGAGTCGGCGTCACCGGCAAGCCGTTCATCTTCGCCGTCGGCGCGGACCTCAAGGGCGTCGAGCTCCTCAAGGAGCACGAGGACGCGCTCGCCATCGGCAAGGGCGGCCACGAGGTCTTCAAGCGCCTCGCGGACCTCGCGGTCCCCACCTTCGCCTACTACAACGGCGCGGCGATGGGCGGCGGCGTCGAGGTCGGCCTGCACTGCCGGTACCGCACGGTGTCCGCGGCGCTCCCCGCGTTCTCGCTGCCCGAGGTCTTCCTCGGTCTGGTCCCCGGCTGGGGCGGCTGCACCCTGCTGCCGAACCTGATCGGCGCGGACAAGGCCGTCTCGGTGATCATCGAGAACTCGCTCAACCAGAACAAGCAGCTCAAGGGCGTGCAGGTCTACGAGCTGGGCATCGCCGACGCCCTGTTCGAGGGCGCGGACTTCCTGGAGCAGTCGCTGCTGTGGACGGCGTCCGTCCTCAAGGGCGAGATCGTCGTCGACCGTCCGGTGATCGACCGCGGCGAGGCCTGGGACCAGGCCGTCGCGCGCGGCCGGTTCATCGCCGACAGCAAGGTGCACGGCGCGGCCCCGGCCGCCTACCGCGCCCTCGACATCATCGCCGCCGCCAAGAACGGCGACCTCCAGCAGGGCTACGACGCCGAGGACGTGGCGCTCGCCGACCTGATCATGGGCGGTGAACTGCGCGCCGGCATCTACGCGTTCAACCTGGTGCAGAAGCGCGCCAAGCGCCCGGCCGGCGCCCCGGACAAGTCCCTGGCCCGTCCGGTCACCAAGGTCGGCGTGGTGGGCGCGGGTCTGATGGCCTCGCAGCTCGCGCTGCTGTTCCTGCGCCGCCTGGAGGTGCCGGTCGTGCTGACCGACATCGACCAGGAGCGCGTCGACAAGGGCGTGGGCTACGTCCACGCCGAGATCGACAAGCTGCTCGGCAAGGGCCGGATCAACCAGGACAAGGCCAACCGCCTCAAGGCGCTGGTCTCCGGCGTCCTGGACAAGGCCGAGGGCTTCTCCGACGCGGACTTCGTCATCGAGGCCGTGTTCGAGGAGATCGGCGTCAAGCAGCAGGTGTTCGCGGAGGTCGAGGCGGTCGCCCCGGCGCACGCGATCTTCGCCACCAACACCTCCTCGCTGTCGGTCTCCGAGATGGCGTCGAAGCTGAAGCACCCCGAGCGGGTCGTGGGCTTCCACTTCTTCAACCCGGTCGCGATCCTCCCGCTGCTGGAGATCGTGCGCGGTGAGCAGACCGACGACGCCTCGCTGGCCACCGCCTTCGCCGTCGCCAAGAAGCTGAAGAAGACCGCGGTTCTGGCGAAGGACGCCCCGGCGTTCGTCGTCAACCGCATTCTGACCCGTTTCATGGGCGAGGTGCAGAACGTCATCGACGAGGGCACCCCGGTCGCCGTGGCGGAGAAGGGCGTGGAACCGCTCGGCCTGCCGATGTCGCCGCTGGTGCTGCTGGAGCTGGTCGGCCCGGCCATCGGTCTGCACGTCTCGGAAACGCTCAACCGTGCGTTCCCGGACCGTTTCACGGTCTCCCCGAACCTCGCGGCCGTCGTCAAGGCGGGCAAGCGCGGTTTCTACGTCTACGACAGCGGCAAGCCCGAGCTGGACCCGGAGGTCTCCGCGCTCCTGCAGCAGGGCGACACCGTCCTGACGGAGGAGCAGGTGCGGGCGCGCGTCCTGGACGCGGTGGCGCAGGAGATCGGGCTCATGCTCGACGAGGGCGTCGTCGCCGAGGCGCAGGACATCGACCTCTGCCTGATCACGGGCGCGGGCTGGCCCTTCCACCTGGGCGGCATCACGCCGTACCTGGACCGTGAGGGCGTCTCCGAGCGCGTCAACGGCAAGAAGTTCCTGGCGCCGGGTGTGGCGTCGGTGCCGGCGTAACGGTAGTAACCGTGTGCACGTCGTGCACCTGAAGAGGGCCTCCGCTCACGGGCGGGGGCCCTCTGTGCATGGCGCGGCGGGCCCCCGTCGCGGCGCGCCACCCGACCGCCCGATCCCCGCCCGACCGCCCGATCCCCGCCCGACGGCCGGCCCGCCCGACCGACCGCCGACCCGCCGATCCGCCGACCCGCCCGCCATACGAGCTGTGGCCACCGTGCCGGCCGCTCCCCTCGTGTGCTCACGCCGTGCGCCGCGCGGAGGCCGGACGAGCGCCGCTCCCCTGCTGAGGGCGACGTCCGCCACCGGATGGTCTGCCAAGCGGTCAGGGCGAGGTCCGACTCGGCCTCGCGGCGGGCGACCGCGGAGCACCGGTCGACAGGGATGGGGAACGGGTACGGGGGCGACGTCGGGGGCTGGACCGCTGCGACCGCCCGGTCCCGGTGGCCCTGCGCGGCGCCGGCACGGCGTCGGCCGGGGGGGCCGGCCGACCGGTCATCCCTGAGGGGCGGGCGGTGTGCGCCCGCGCGGGTCACGGTCCGAGGGCCGTCCGTGGGACGGTGGCCGTATGGACGACAACATGGCGCTGCTCGTGATCGTGGACGCCGCGAACGTCGTCGGGTCGGTGCCCGACGGCTGGTGGCGGGACCGGCGGGGGGCCGCCGAGCGGCTGCGCGACCGGCTGGCCGCTGAGGGGCTGCCGGAGAGCTTCGGGCCGGTGGAGATCGTCCTCGTGGTCGAGGGTGCGGCGCGCGGGGTGGAGCCGGTGTCCGGCGTGCGGGTGGAAGCGGCGTCGGGCAGCGGTGACGACCGCATCGTGGAGCTGGTCGCCGCGGCCGGAGCGCGGCCGCGTCTGGTCGTGACGGCCGACCGCGAGCTGCGCCGCCGGGTCACGGAGCTCGGTGCGGACGTCACCGGGCCGCGATCGGTACGGGGCTGAGGCAGGACGGCGCACAGGGCGTCCGGCACGACCGACGGCCGGCCCCGCACACCGTGTGCGGGGCCGGCCGTGTGGGCGGCTGTGTGGGCGTCTGCCGAGCCGGCTGCGGACCGGCGGACACCCGACGGACCCGACCCGCCGAGCCGCCCCTCTGAAGGGCCGTGAGGGCGGCTCGGGGGCCGTCAGACGGTGTCGTCGCGGGCGGTCCCGCCGGAGCCGGCCTGCCCTGCGGAGACCTCCTGCGGGCGGCGTGCGAGACGGCTGTGGGAGCGGCCGTACAGGAAGTACACGGCGAATCCGATGACCATCCAGATGCCGAACCGCAGCCAGGTCTCGGCGGGCAGGTTGAGCATCAGCCACAGCGAGGCGCACACCGAAACGATCGGCAGGACCGGCACCCACGGGGTGCGGAAGGACCGCGGCAGGTCGGGGCGCGACCTGCGCAGGAGGATCACGCCGATCGCGACGACGATGAACGCGAACAGGGTGCCGATGTTCACCAGTTCGGCGAGCTCGCTCAGGCTGGTGAAGCCGGCCAGGATCGCGATGAGCACGCCGAGCAGGATCGTCGGCCGGTGCGGGGTCCTGAACCGCGGGTGGACGTGGGAGAAGAAGCGCGGCAGCAGTCCGTCGCGGCTCATCGCGAAGAAGACCCGGGTCTGTCCGAGGAGCAGGATCATGCAGACCGTGGTCAGGCCGACGGCGGCGCCGAAGCTGATGAAGCCCGCGAACCAGGGGTGCCCGGTGGACTTGAAGGCGTCGGCCAGCGGGGCGCTCACGGACAGCTTGGTGTAGTGCTCCATCCCGGTGACGACGATCGACACGGCCACGTACAGGAGCGTGCAGATGATGAGCGAGCCGATGATGCCTCGGGGCATGTCGCGCTGTGGGTTCCTGGTCTCCTCGGCGGCGGTGGCGACGACGTCGAAGCCGATGAAGGCGAAGAAGACGACGGAGGCGGCGGTGAAGATGCCCATGACGCCGAAGTTGGACGGCGCCCAGCCGAAGATCAGCTGGATCAGCGGGGCCTTGAGGCCGCCGCCCGCGTCGACGGGCTGCGCGTCGGGGATGAACGGGTGGTAGTTCTCGCCGTGGATCAGGAAGGCGCCGGCGACGATCACCGTGAGGACGACGGTCACCTTGATGGCGACCACGATGGAGGTGACGCGCGCGGAGAGCTTCGTGCCGATCACGAGGATGGCGGTCAGCACGAGGACGAGCGCGGCGGCGAGGATGTCGAAGCCGAAGCCGTGGGCGCCCTCCCGGCCGCTGAGCGCCGCCGGCAGGTGCCAGCCCGCGTTGTCCAGCAGCGAGGCGATGTACCCGGACCAGCCGACGGCCACCACCGCCGTGCCGAGCGCGAACTCCAGGACCAGGTCCCAGCCGATGATCCAGGCGGGCAGTTCCCCGAGCGAGGCGTAACTGAAGGTGTACGCGGAGCCCGCCACCGGGACCGTGGAGGCGAACTCGGCGTAGCAGAGCGCGGCGAGCGCGCAGACGACCCCGGCCACCACGAAGGCCAGGGCGACGGCGGGACCGGCGTTGTTCTTGGCGACGGTGCCGGTGAGGACGAAGATCCCGGTGCCGATGATGACGCCGACGCCGAAGACGGTCAGATCGAGCGCGGACAAGGACTTCTTGAGCGCGTGTTCTGGCTCCTCGGTATCGAGGATGGACTGCTCGACCTTCTTCGTCCGGAAGAGGGTGCTGCTCACGGGTACCTCCCACGCTGTGTCGTCCTCGACATGATCGAGAGGTGGCGTAGACCGTATGCCCCGCCGCGGGCCGGTTAACGCGAACGGACCGGTTCCACCACTCTTCACAGTGGTGGGAACCGGTCCATCCGGGCGTGTCGGCAGGTCTGCGACGGCGTCAGTCGCGGGCGGGCTCCACGGAGTCGACGTCGGAGGCCGCGCTCCCGTAGCGGCCGTACCGGCCGTCGAGCTTGGAGACGAGTCCGGTGACCTGGCGGGCGACGTCGGGGGCGGTGAGCCCGATCTCGGCCATGACCTCCGCGCGGGAGGCGTGGTCGAGGAAGCGCGGCGGGATGCCGAAGTCGCGCAGCGGGACGTCGACGCCGGCGTCGCGCAGGGCCTGGGCGATCGTCGAGCCGACGCCTCCCACGCGCGAGTTGTCCTCGACGGTGACGACCACCCGGTGCCGCTCGGCGAGGGGGGCCAGGGCCTCGTCGACGGGCTTGACCCAGCGCGGGTCGACGACCGTCGTGGTGATGCCCTGGCGGTCGAGGAGGGTCGCGATCTCCAGGCACATCGGGGCGAGGGCGCCCACGGAGACCAGGAGGACGTCGGGGGTGTCGGTGCCGCTGTCGCGCAGCACGTCCATGCCGCCGACGCGTCCCACGGCGGGCACGGCGGGGCCGACGGCGCCCTTGGAGAACCGGACGACGGTCGGGGCGTCGTCGACCTGGACGGCCTCGCGCAGCTGGGCGCGGACCTGGTCGGCGTCGCGCGGGGCGGCCAGCCTCAGGCCGGGGACGACCTGCAGGATCGACATGTCCCACATGCCGTTGTGCGAGGCGCCGTCGGTGCCGGTGACACCGGCGCGGTCCAGGACGAAGGTCACACCGCACTTGTGCAGGGCGACGTCCATCAGGACCTGGTCGAAGGCGCGGTTGAGGAAGGTGGCGTACACCGCGAACACCGGGTGCACCCCGCCCGTGGCCAGGCCCGCCGCGGAGACGGCGGCGTGCTGCTCGGCGATGCCGACGTCGTAGACCCGGTCCGGGAAGGCCTTGGCGAACTTGTCGAGGCCCACCGGCTGCAGCATGGCGGCGGTGATCGCGACGATGTCCTCGCGCTCCTTGCCGAGCGCGACCATCTCCTCGCCGAAGACGGACGTCCAGTCGGCGCCGGAGGTGGCGATCGGCAGACCGGTGTCGGGGTGGATCTTGCCGACGGCGTGGAAGCGGTCGGCCTCGTCCTGGAGGGCGGGCTGGTAGCCGCGGCCCTTCTCGGTGAGGCAGTGCACGATGACCGGGCCGCCGAAGCGCTTGGCGCGCGCCAGGGCCGACTCCAGGGCCTCGATGTCGTGGCCGTCGATGGGGCCGACGTACTTCAGGCCGAGGTCCTCGAACATGCCCTGGGGGGCGATGAAGTCCTTCAGGCCCTTCTTGGCGCCGTGCAGGGTCTCGTAGAGGGGCCTGCCGACGACCGGGGTGCGCTCCAGGAGGTCCTTGCCGCGGGCGAGGAAGCGCTCGTAGCCGTCCGTGGTGCGCAGGGTCGCCAGGTGGTTGGCGAGGCCGCCGATGGTGGGCGCGTAGGAGCGCTCGTTGTCGTTGACGACGATGACCAGCGGGCGGTCGCCGTCGGCGATGTTGTTCAGCGCCTCCCAGGCCATGCCGCCGGTGAGGGCCCCGTCGCCGATGACGGCGACGACGTGGTCGCCGCGGTCGAGGATCTGGTTGGCCTTCGCGAGGCCGTCGGCCCAGCCGAGCACCGTGGAGGCGTGGCTGTTCTCGATGACGTCGTGCTCGGACTCCGCCTGCGACGGGTAGCCGGAGAGGCCGCCCTTCATCTTCAGCCGGGAGAAGTCCTGGCGGCCCGTGAGCAGCTTGTGCACGTAGGACTGGTGGCCGGTGTCCCACAGCACCTTGTCCTTGGGCGACTCGAAGACCCGGTGCAGGGCGATGGTGAGCTCGACCACGCCGAGGTTGGGGCCGAGGTGGCCGCCGGTCTTGGAGACGGCGTCGACGAGGAAGGTCCGGATCTCCCCTGCCAGCTGGTCCAGCTCCTCCAGGCTGAGCCGGTCCAGATCGCGCGGTCCCCTGATGCGGGTCAGCAGCGGCACCCGTGCCTCCTTGCAGTAAAAGCTGATCGAGCTGTTGCCGGGCTTGTCGAGTCTAATGTTCCGCCCGGGCGGCCGGTGTCCGGCCCGTGCGTCATACGTCACGCGAACGGGCGTACCCGGGATCGGCGCTCGTCATGACACGACCGCGCGCCCGGGCCCGGCGCGGCGACGCCCGGCCGGGAGCACGACTGTGCCCGGCATCCGCCGGGATGCCGGGCACAGGAGTCGTGCGAGTGCGGGAAAGCCCTACTCCGCGGACACGGTCTAGCCGCGGCCTGCGGCCTTCTGGCTCTTGCGGGACACCGAGTCGATGACGACGGCGCCGAGCAGAACACCACCGGTGATCATGTACTGGATCGAGGTGTTCATGTTGAGCAGGTCAAGACCGGTCTGGATCGACTGGATGACGAGCATGCCCAGAAGCGCCGACCAGACGGTGCCGCGTCCGCCGAAGAGGCTGGTGCCGCCGATGACGGCCGCCGCGATGGCGAGCATCAGGGTGTTGCCGCCGCCGGCGCTCAGCGACGCGCCCGCGGTCTGACCGGCGAAGAACATGCCGCCGACCGCGGCGAACCCGCCGGAGATGGCGAACACGGTGATCCGGACCAGCGGGACGTTGATGCCGGCACGGCGGGCGGCCTCGATGCCGCCGCCGACCGCGAACACCTTGCGGCCGTACGTGGTGCGACGCAGCACGAAGTCCACGATCACCAGCGCCGCCAGGAAGATCACCAGCGCGTTGGAGACACCGGAGGCGTTGTTCAGCACGGCGGCCGAGACGAACGCGGCGAGCGCGAGCAGGCCCACGCGCAGCAGGATCTCGCTGGTCGCGCGGAACGGCACGCCGGCGGCCCGGCGTCGGCGCTGCTCACCGAAGTTGCCGACCGCGGAGAGCACGACCGCGAGGCCGGCCAGGATGTAGGCGCCGATGATGGCCTGGTCCATGAAGAACGAGTTCTGGCCGAGCAGGTGGATCGGGCCGGAGTCCGACGGCAGGTTGATCGTGCCGCTGGAGCCCAGCAGCCACAGCATCAGACCGTTCCAGCCGAGGAAGCCGGCCAGGGTCACCACGAACGCCGGTACGCCGATCCTGGCGAAGAACCATCCCTGCAGGGCGCCGACGGCGATGCCGGTGAGGACCGCCAGGACCAGCGACACCCATGGGTTCACGCCGTGGTCCGTCACGAAGACGGCGAACAGCGCGGACGCCAGACCGCTCACGGAACCGACCGACAGGTCGATCTCGCCGAGCAGCAGCACGAACACCAGGCCGATGGCGAGCATGCCGGTGGCCGACAGGAAGTAGCTGATGTTGGAGAGGTTGGCGGCGCTCAGGAAGCGGTCGTTCTGCAGCTGGAAGATCGTCCAGATGACGATCAGGCCGAGGACGACCGGGATCTGGCCGAGCTCACCGCCCTTGACCTTGCGCTTGAACTCGGTGAGGTAGCCCTTGAGGCCCTCCTCGCGGATCAGCAGCCGGGGGTCGACGACGGTGACCGGCGCGGCCGTCGGGTCGTCGGCGGGGGCCACGGTCTCCTGGCCGTCGACCACGCCGTCGGTCGTGCCGACCTCGGTCGCCGTCGCGGCCTTCTCGGTCCTCGTGCCCTTCACGGGCTCCGAGGAGTCGCTCTTGACAGGCTTCGACGTGTCGCTCACTTTGCCGCCTCCGCGGTGCGACGCCCCGCACGACGGGTCACGGCGTTGTCCGTGGCACCCGTGATCGCGGCGATGATCTCTTCGTGGCTGGTGTCCTTCACGGGGAAGGAGCCGTTGTTCTTGCCCAGACGCAGGACGGCGACCGTGTCGGCGACCGCCTTGACGTCGGCCATGTTGTGGCTGATGAGGATGACGCCGAGGTCGCGCTCGCGCAGCCGCTCGACCAGGTCGAGGACCTGCGCGGTCTGCTCCACGCCCAGGGCGGCCGTGGGCTCGTCGAGGATGACGACCTTCGGGTCGCCGATCAGCGCGCGGGCGATGGCGACGACCTGACGCTGACCGCCGGAGAGGCTCGCGATCGGGATGCGCACGCTCGGGATGCGGATGGAGAGCGTGGACAGCAGCTCCCGCGCGTTCTTCTCCATCGTCACCTCGTCGATGACGCCGCGGTGCAGCAGCTCACGTCCGAGGTAGAGGTTGCCGACCACGTCGAGGTTGTCGCACAGCGCGAGGTCCTGGTAGACAGTCGCGACGCCGAGTCCCTGGGCGTCGTGCGGCTTGGTGATGCTGACGGGCTTGCCCTCCCACTCGATGACGCCCTCATCGATGGGATGGACACCCGCGATCGTCTTGACCAGGGTGGACTTTCCTGCGCCGTTGTCGCCCACCAGGGCGACCACTTCTCCGGCGTGAACCTCCAGCTCGACATCGGTGAGTGCCTGTACCGCACCGAATCGCTTGGAGACTCCGCGCAACGCCAGCACGGGCGTAGCGGACACGTGAACCATCTCCTTCGCCGCCTGACCGGCGGGGATGCCGCGCGCAAAGAACAGGCGCGGAGGGATGTGCGCGACGCGCGGGTGACGCGGCGTCGACGCACGAGGTTTACAAGATGAACATGCGCGAATCCGCTGCTCTTGGCAACGGTTCCGTCCGACGCCCGCCCCGGCAGCGGGGTGTGAAGGTGGGGCGGGCGTCGGACAGGTCTCGCGGGACCGCGGGGCGGTCGACGGGTCCCGAGGAGCGGACCGAGGGCGGCTCACGGCCGGCTCGGAGGGTTCCCCGGGACCGGGGCTGCTACTGGAGACCGGCGGCCTTGCAGGCGGCCGCGTACTGCGGGGTGCAGATGTCGGCGACGGTGTACAGCCCGTCCTTGACCACCGTGTCCTTGATGTTGGCCTTGGTGACCGACACCGGGGTCAGCAGCTGGGAGGGCACCTTGTCACCGGAGCCGCTGGTCAGCGTGGCGGTGGCCAGGGACTTGATGTCCTTGCCCTCCAGCAGGTTGACGGCGAGCTGCGCGGCGGTCTCGGCCTCGGGCTTGTAGGCCTTGTAGACCGTGGCGGACTGGGTGCCGGCGACGATCCGCTGGATGGCCGCGAGCTCCGCGTCCTGACCGGTCAGCGGGATGTTGCTGATCTTCGCACCCTTGAGGGTGTTGGCGATGCCGCCGGCCATGCCGTCGTTGGCGGCGTAGACGCCCGCGATGTTCTTGGCGCCCAGCTGGGTGATGGCCGCGGACATCTTCTGCGCGGCGACGGTGTCCTTCCACAGGCCGGACTGCTCGTAGGCGATGTTGACCTTGCCGTCGAGGATCTTGTGCGCGCCCTCCTTGAACTGGGCGGCGTTGGGGTCGGCGTCGTCACCGTTGATCATGACGACCTTCGACGCGGGGGTGGCCTTGGCGCCGAGGGCGTCGAGCAGGGCCTGGCCCTGGAGCTCGCCGACCTTGACGTTGTCGAAGGAGACGTAGGCGCTGACCGGGCCCTGGGCGAGACGGTCGTACGCGACGACCTTGACGCCCTTGTCCACCGCGGACTTGATGGAGGACTTGATCGCGGCCGAGTCCTGGGCGGAGATCACGATGACCTTCACGCCCTTGGTGACCATGTTGCTGACCTGCTGGGCCTGCTTGGCCGGGTCGGCCGCGGCGTTCGCGTACTCCAGCTTGCAGTCGGAGCAGAGCGCCTTGACCTTGGCGTCGAAGTACGGCTTGTCGAACTTCTCGTACCGCGCGGTGACGCTGTCGGGGAGCAGCAGGCCGATGGACTTGTCGCCCGAGCTGCTGCTGCCGGAGTCGCTGCCCTTGTCGCCTGCCTTGCCGCACGCGGCAATCGACAGTGCCATGGAGACGGCGGTGGCGCCGATCACGACTCTACGCATCGTTGCGTTCATTTGGGGTGTGCCTCCCTGACAGGGCCGCAACGCTGCGGCCGAGGTGGCTGGAAGTCAACTCGGCCACACGTGCGACGTCAAGAAGTAAATACTTAACGAGATGGCAACGGCGTCATTCGTTCTCTAAGTGAAGGCAGGTGTGGCGGCGGTCAGCGTGCCGTCCAAAAGGGTCGAATCACCCATCTCGCTCAGTGCGAGAGCGAGTGCTCCGAGCACCTCGGCACGCCCCCCAAGTGCCCCGGGGAGAACGGAGAGTTGACGCGCCGCACTCGGGATCGCGTAGCGGCCGACGGACTCCCTTATCGGACCGAGCACCAGCTCACCGGCCTCGGCGAGATCGCCGCCGAGGACCACCCGGCTCGGGTTCAGCAGGTTGCAGAGATTGGCGACTCCACTGCCGATGTGTCGACCGACGTCGGCGATCACCCGACGGCAGCCCGGATCTCCGTCCCTGGCCAGTCGCACGACGCCTTCCATCGTCAGATCCGTGCCGTGGCTGGACTGGAGGAGCGGCAACACATAGCGCGCGGCCGCGAAGGTCTCCAGGCAGCCCCGGTTTCCGCAGCGACAGACAGGGCCGGACTCATCGAGTGTAATATGTCCGATTTCTCCCGCAGTACCACCGGGCCCGCGGTAGATCTTCCCGTCGATCACCAGACCGGCGCCCACACCGCTCGCGACCTTGATGTATGCAAGATCACGCACCCCCCTGCCGCTGCCCCAGACCATCTCGCCGAGGGCGCCGAGGTTGGCGTCGTTGTCCACATGCACGGCGACGCCGAGCCGGCCCTTCATCTCCTCGGCGGGCCGGGTGCCGATCCAGCCGGGCAGGATGGCGGAGGAGCCGAGCGTGCCGGACTCCAGATCGATCGGCCCGGGCACGCCGAGCCCCACTCCCGCGACCTTCGTACGGTCCACCCCGGTGGCCTCGATCAACCGGCTGACCAGCTGTTCCGCCCGGTCGAAGCCCTGAGTGGACGAGGCATCCACGTCCAGGGGCTCGGACTCCTCGGCGAGCACCTGATGGGCCAGGTTGCCCACGGCGACACGGAGATGGGTATGGCCGAAATCGACCCCGATGACGATGCCCGCGTCACCGCTCAGACTGACGCTGCGGGCCCTGCGCCCGCCGGCCGAGGTGGGCGTCACCTCTACGGTGCCGCCGTCCTTGAGCTCACGCACGATATTGGAGACGGTCGCGGCCGACAGACCGGTCGTCCGGGCGATCTCCGCCTGTGTGAGGGACCCGGCCAGGCGCACGGCGCGTACGACTCGCTCCAGGTTGGCTCGGTGCAGCGACGACTGCGACCCCGGAGTCTCCACGACGACCTCCTGCGCGCGGGACCGCTTCGATGAGGCCCCGTCTATGTCCAACTAGTGAACTCTAAGCTGAGCTGTTCGGGTCGCCTCCCGTCAAGAGGTTGAACAGTATCCGCGTGCTTGCAGAGAGACACGGAGGGTGGCCGAGCCGTCGGTCGCGGGGTGTACGGGGCCGGGCGCAGGCCGTGGCGAGCGGGACGGAGCAGAGCGCGTCACCCGCTCTCACCGCTTCGGCCCATCACCCCTCACCCACTCGCCCCACGGCTGTCCCGACGCCCCGCGCGGACGGCGGGCCACGGAGAGGTGGGAGCGGCCCGTGACGAGGGAGGAGCGGGCGCGGCGACAACGTGCGTCGACGGGCGCAACGGGGGCGCGACCGACGGGACGCGCGGGATATGAACGGGGGCGCGCGGCGGAAGGGGCCGGGGGCGTGCCCGGAGGTCCGGCGCGGCAGGACGTCGGGGCAGGTCCGGGGCCGGACGGCGGCCGGCCGGCCGGGGGCATGCTCGGAGGTCCGGCGCGGCAGCGCGCCGGGCAGGACGTCGGGGCAGGTCCGGGGCCGGACGTCGGGCTTCGGAGCCGGTCGGGCAGGCGGGTGAGGCTCGGTCGCGACGGTTGAGCAGGGCGGGGCCGAGGGGGGCCGGGCGGGTGAGCGTCTCGCTGCCGCCCGGCCGTGCCGCTACTTCAGCGCGCCCGCCGTCAAGCCCTGCACCACCTGTCGTTGGAAGACGATGTACGCGGCCAGCACCGGCAGCATCGCCATCACCAGTCCCGCGAACAGTCCCGACCAGTCGCCCTTGTACCCCTGACTGACGGCCAGTTGGACCAGCCCCTGGGTGAGAACGCGTTTGTCGGGGTCGGTGTTGAGGACCGTGGGGAGCATGTACTGGTTCCACTGGCCCAGAAAGTTGAAGATTCCGACGCTGATCAGACCGGGTTTGGCCATCGGCAGCATGATCTGGAAGAACGTGCGGCTGTGCGAGGCGCCGTCCACGAAGGCGGCCTCCGCCACCGACGTGGGCAGCGTGCGGAAGAAGGCCGTCAGGAAGAACACCGTGAACGGCAGCGAGTAGGCGATGTAGACCAGGATCAGACCGTGGATGGTGTTGAGCAGCCCCATGTTGTTCACGACGTAGAACAGCGGGACCAGCGCCAGCATGATCGGGAAGCTCATGCCGCCGATGAAGAGGTAGTAGATGAAGCGGTTGCCGGGGAAGTCGAAGCGGGCCAGGACGTAGGCGGCCATGGATCCGAGGGCCAGGGTGCCGATGAGCGAACCGCCCACCACCAGCACCGTGTTCAGGAAGTAGTCGCTCATGTCGGCCTCGGTCCAGGCCCGCGACCAGTTGTCGAAGTGCAGGGTGTCCGGCAGCGACCAGGGCGAGCCGAAGATGGAGCTGTCGTCCTTGAAGGAGGTCATCACCGCCCAGAGCAGGGGCAGCACGACCATGATCGCCCAGAGGACCAGAATGCCGTGAGAAAAGGCGTTGAGAACCTTTCCTTCCTTTTTCTCCGCCGTCGGCCCCTTTTCCGGGGGTGGGCCGACCTTCGTGACGGACATGCCGGAGCCGGCGTCAGCCGGCAGGGGCGCGGAGGTCTCGGTCGTCTTCATCGTCAGTACTCCAGCCGCTCGCGCCGTCCCAGCCGTAGCACGACCGCGGCGAAGGCCAGCGTCACGATGAGGAGAGCGACGCCGATGGTGGTGGCGTAGGCGGCCTGACCGTCGCGGAAGGCCTTCTGATACACGTACAGAACCATGACGGTCGTCGAGTAGTCGGGGCCGCCCGGTCCGGTCGTCATGATCTGCACGACCGCGAACGACTCGGCGCCGAGCGCGAGAATGCCCATGTAGACCCATCCCGACCGCACCGTGTCCCAGAGCAGCGGGAGGGTGAGGCGGAAGAACGTGGTGGCCCGGTTCGCGCCGTCGAGCAGCGCGGCCTCGTAGAGGTCCGCCGGGATGGAGGCCATGCCCGCCGAGAACAGGACCACGAAGAATCCGACCGTCGACCAGACGAGCACCGCCATCACGCACCACAGCGCGAGGTCCGGATCGCCGAGCCAGAGGGGCTGTACACCGTCCAGCCCGATCCCCCGCAGAAACGCGTTGATCGCGCCGCTGTCCGGGTTGTACGCGAAGTTGAACAACAGCGCGACGATGGCGATGGAGAGCACCTGCGGGAAGAAATACACGATCTTGTAGAAGGAGGAGCCCCGGACGCCGGAGATCACCGGGCCGCCCCTCCGCCGCCGCCCGCCGACATTGATCATGAAGGCGAAGAACAGCGCCAGCCCGATCGTCACCAGCGGCAGCACGATCGCGAACATCAGACTGTGCTGCAGGGATTTCCAGAAGATGTCGTCGCCCAGCATCCTGCGGTAATTGTCCAGGCCGACCATCTTGAATTCGGGGCTGAGGCCGGTCCAGTCCGTGAACGAGTAGTAGATGGACTGGATGAACGGCCACACGACGAAGAGCGCGTAGAGCCCCAGGGGCAACGCCAGGAACCCCACGATGAACCGGTACTTGCCGTGCTGCATCGCCACTCCGGTGCTTTTGCGGACGCTTCGCGGTGTTTCTGTCGTCACTGGTGCTTGTAATGCTTGATCGACGTGTCCTTGGCCGTCGCGTCGGCGTAGTCCTGGATCTTCTTGATCGCCTCGGCGGGCGTGATCCGGCCGGCCATCATCTCGCCCAGACCGGACACGCCGATCTTCTCCTTCTGCAACTGGACGTACCAGTCCTGCAGCCGCGGATTCACCACATTGGAGCCGGCCTTGTCCAGTGCGGCGACGCCCGACTTCAGCCCCGGAGTCAGTGTGATGCCGTCGGTGCCGCCGTTGTAGGCGGTCAGCGACTTGACCTTGGAGGTGAAGTTCTTCGACGACGCCTCGCTGAGCATGATGCGCAGCTGCTCCATGCCGCCGGCGGTGTTCCTCGCCTTGGCAGGAACGATGAACGGCTCGCCTCCGGAGGCCCAGATGGTGCCGAACGGCATCTTGTCGGAGGAGTCGATGCCGGTGGGTGCGGACACCGCCAGGTCGAAGTCCTTCGGGATGACGTTCGCCGACTCGTTCTCCACCCAGGAACCATTGGGGATGAACAGCGCCTTGCCCTTGGCCCAGGCGGTCTGCGACTGGATGTGGTCGAGCCCCGGGGTGCCCTGGAGAACGTAACCCTTCTTGTAAAGCTCGTAGTACGCGTCGAAACACGCCTTCACGGCGGGGTGTTTCCAGGCGTTCGGCTCCAGGTTGTCGATGGCGTCGAGGACCTCGCGGCCGCCCACCTTGCCGATCATCGGGTAGAGCGAGAAGGGGAGGTAATAGGGGTACTTGCCCGCATATGTCCAGCCGGCCATGCCCTTCTTCTTGGCCTTCGCACAGACCGCGAGCATCTCGTCCCAGGTCTGCGGATACGTGGCGTCGAGGGAGTCGAGGGCCTTCTGCGAGTACCAGACGCCGTAGACGGTGTAGGCGTAGTACATGATCCAGACCGGGGCGCCGTCGAACTGGCCCATCTCGACGATCCCGGGCCGCAGGGTGTCACGGACCTTCTTGTTCGGATCGTCGTAGGAGGCCGCGTCGAGGAGCGGCGTGAGGTCGGCGAGCTGTTTCTTGCCCACCAGGACGCCCATGTCCATCTGCTCGGCGCCGGAGTTGTCGATGAGGTCGGGCGGGGTGCCCTGGTTGAAACGGGGCTGGAGCGTCGACTGGATCTTCTGTGTGGCCGAGAACTTCACCTTCGCCTGCGGGAAGTCCTTGCCGTAGATCTTCACGGCGTCCTCGGCGTACTCCTTGCCGAAACCGCCGTCGAACAGGACGAATTCCATCTGGGCGGTCTCGTTGACCGCGAGCGGGTTCTTCGCCGTCTTCTTTCCGGCCTCGGCCTTGTCTTCGCCACCCCCGCCGCTGCTGGCACAGGCGGCCAGAAAACCCATCGTGGGGACGGAGATCAGGCCCAGCGCCGCCGATCTCCTGATCAGGTCCCTGCGGCCGAGGCCCGCGACGCCGCTCTTCTCGAAACCGTTCTCCTCGATGCCCTCGTACTCGGAACCGTTGTACTCGGAGTGGGATCCCATGCTCAAGTCCTCGCCTTCTCCAGGACTCAGGCGGTGCACCGGATCCTTCCCGGCACCGCGGTCGGGTCAAGCAGGGTCGTACGGAGCGCGTGGTGCGAAGGTCTCGCGGCCTGGACGGTGAATTGCCGACAGGTATAGTCCAGTCCTGGTCGGCGAGGCAAGATCGAATACAAGGTTGGCCATGGGTCTTTTCCGAGTCGAGACCTCCTGGAAATATGACCGGCGGATGGGCGCCTTGCCGGAGAATTGCATGAAATGACCCCTCGCTGACGCAATCAACATCCTTGACATCACTGTCCACTTGCCCACCTACTGATTCCTGCGCAACCAGGAGGACAACGTTGTCCGGGGTGTGGTCCGGCGCGGGGAGGGTGCTCACGCATGCAGCGGTCTGGACGGTGGTGGGCGGTCGTGGTCGCGGCCGCTCTGGTCATGACGGTCGGCGGCGCACCGGGAACGGCGGCCGCGCTGCCGGCCCAGGGAACGCTCCCCGACCGGAGCTTCGCCTCGTCCTTCGAGGCGGGTGAACGCGCCCCCGACTGGCAGAGCACCGTCGAGTCCGTGCCCGGCGGCGGCAAGCGAGCCTCGGGCGTCGACGGCGGGTACGGCGGCGGGCTTCCGGGCGACGTGACCGACCGTGTCACGGACGTCCGGGCGAGTGCCGAGAACACGGCCGGCGGCGAGGTGAAGGAGAACCTCGTCGACGGCGAGGCGAGCACGAAGTGGCTCGCCTTCGCCGCCGACGGGTGGGTGGAGTTCGACCTGGACCGGCCTGCCCGGGTAACCGCATACGCACTTACTGCCGCGAACGACTTCGCGGAGCGCGACCCCGCCGACTGGACCCTGTCGGGCTCGGCGGACGGCGCCACCTGGAAGCCGCTCGACAGCCGCACCGGGGAAACGTTTGCTGAACGGTTCCAGACCCGCACCTACAGCCTCGCGGCCCCGGCCGAGTACCGGCACTTCCGCCTGGATGTGTCCAGGAATCACGGCGCTGACATCCTGCAACTTGCGGACGTGCGTTTCGGCACGGGCGGGAGCGGCGGTCCCGTCCCGCCGGACATGCTCACCGTCGTGGACCGCGGCCCCAGTGGATCGCCGACCGCGAAGGCCGGCGCCGGATTCACGGGACGACGGGCGCTGCGCTACGCCGGCCGGCACACCGCCGCCGGCCGGGCGTACTCGTACAACAAGGTCTTCGACGTGAACGTGCGGGTCGGCCCGCGCACCGAGCTGGCCTACCGGATCTTCCCGGCGATGGCGGACGGCGACCTGGACTACGCCGCCACCCACGTCTCCGTGGACCTGGCCTTCACCGACGGAACGTATCTGAGCGGGCTCGGGGCGAGTGACCAGTACGGGTTCCCGTTGTCGCCCCGCGGACAGGGCGCGGCGAAGGTGCTGTACGTCAACCAGTGGAACGACGTCGTGTCGGGGATCGGCGCGGTGGCGGCCGGGAAGACCGTCGACCGGATCCTGCTCGCCTACGACTCTCCTGGCGGGCCCGCCCGGTTCCGGGGCTGGGTGGACGACGTCGCGCTGCGCACGGCGGCCCCGGAGCCGAAGAAAGCACACCTCTCGGACTATGCGCTGACCACGCGCGGCACCCAGTCGAGCAGCGGCTTCTCTCGCGGAAACACGTTTCCCGCCACGGCGGTGCCTCATGGCTTCAATTTCTGGACGCCGGTGACGAACGCGTCCTCGCTCGGCTGGCTGTACGACTACGCCCGGGCCGACAACGCGGACAACCTGCCCACGATCCAGGCGTTCGGCGCGAGTCACGAGCCGAGCCCGTGGATGGGCGACCGGCAGACGTTCCAGGTGATGCCGTCCGCCGCGGCCGGTGTCCCGGACACCGGGCGGACGGCCCGGGCGCTGGCCTTCCGGCACACGAACGAGACCGCTCGCCCGTACTACTACGGTGTGCGTTTCGAAAACGGTCTCACGGCCGAGCTGGCCCCGACCGACCACGCGGCCGCCCTGCGGTTCACCTATCCGGGCGCGGACGCGAGCGTGGTCTTCGACAACGTCACCGACCAGGCCGGACTCACTCTCGACAAGGACACCGGTGTCGTAACCGGTTTCTCGGACGTGAAGTCGGGGCTGTCTACGGGAGCGACCCGGCTCTTCGTGTACGGCGAGTTCGACGCGCCGGTGACGGAGGGGGCGTCGAACGGGGTAAAGGGTTACCTGCGTTTCGACGCCGGCGCCGATCACGCCGTCACCCTGCGTCTGGCGACCTCGCTCATCAGCGTCGACCAGGCTCGCGACAACCTCCGTCGGGAAATCCCGGCGGACACCGATTTCGAAACGGTCAAGGCGCGGGCTCAGCAGCAGTGGGACGAACTCCTGGGCAAGGTGGAGGTCGAGGGCGCGAGCCAGGACCAGCTGACGACGCTGTACTCCAGCCTGTACCGGCTGTACCTGTATCCCAACTCCGGCTTCGAGAAGGTCGGTGCGACGTACCGGTACGCCTCACCCTTCTCGCCGATGCCGGGTCCGGACACACCCACGCACACCGGCGCGAAGATCGTGGACGGCAAGGTCTACGTCAACAACGGTTTCTGGGACACCTACCGGACGACCTGGCCCGCGTACGCGCTGCTCACCCCGGCGCAGGCCGGCGTGCTGACCGACGGCTTCGTGCAGCAGTACAAGGACGGCGGCTGGATCTCTCGCTGGTCCTCCCCCGGTTACGCCGACCTGATGACCGGCACGTCCTCCGACGTGGCCTTCGCGGACGCCTTCGTCAAGGGGGTGCACTTCGACGCCGCAGCGGCCTACGAGGCGGCGCTGAAGAACGCGACGGTCGTGCCGCCGGCCTCGGGGGTGGGCCGCAAGGGCATGTCGACCTCCCCCTTCCTCGGCTACACGAGCACGGCCACCCACGAAGGGCTGTCGTGGGCGCTGGAGGGATACCTCAACGACTACGGCATCGCCCGGATGGGTCAGGCCCTGTACCGGCAGACCGGCAAGAAGCGGTACCGCGAGGAGTCCGACTACTTCCTGAACCGCGCCCAGGGCTACGTGCACCTCTTCGACGCCCACGCTGGGTTCTTCCAGGGCAGGAACGACAAAGGCGACTGGCGCACGGCCTCCGCCTACGACCCACGGGTGTGGGGCTACGACTACACCGAGACCAACGGCTGGGGTTACGCCTTCACCGCTCCGCAGGACAGTCGGGGCCTGGCCGGCCTGTACGGCGGCCGCGACGGCCTGGCGAAGAAACTCGATGACTACTTCTCCACTCCAGAAACCGCTTCCCCGGAATTCGCGGGCTCGTACGGTGGAGTGATCCACGAGATGACCGAGGCCCGGGATGTGCGGATGGGCATGTACGGGCACTCCAACCAGGTCGCCCACCACACGATCTACATGTACGACGCGGCCGGACAGCCGTGGAAGGCGCAGGCGAAGTCGCGCGAGGTGCTCTCCCGGCTCTACACCGGCAGTTCGATCGGACAGGGTTACCACGGTGACGAGGACAACGGCGAGCAGTCGGCGTGGTACCTGTTCTCCGCCCTCGGCTTCTACCCGCTGGTGATGGGCGGCGGCGAGTACGCGGTCGGCTCCCCCTTGTTCACCAAGGCCACCGTGCACCTGGAGAACGGCAAGGACCTGGTGGTCAAGGCGCCGAAGAACAGTGCGAGGAACGTCTACGTGCAGGGCCTGAAGGTCGACGGCCGTCCCTGGACGTCCACCGCGCTTCCCCACGCCCTCCTCGCCAAAGGCGCGGTCCTGGAGTTCGCCATGGGGGCGCGACCCTCGACGTGGGGTACCGGAAAGGACGCGGGTCCGGTCTCCATCACGCGGGGCGACAAAGCGCCGACGCCCCGCACCGACGCGCTGAAGGGCGGCGGGGGAGCGCTCTTCGACGACACGTCGGCAACGCAGGAAGCGGTGTCAGGAACTCTCTCCCTGCCGGTCACGGCGCGGACCAAGGCGCTGCAGTACACCCTGACGTCCGCCGATCACGCCCAGGCTCCCGGCGGTTGGGTGCTGCAGGGGTCCGTCGACGGACTCACGTGGACCGACCTGGACCGGCGATCCGGGGAGACGTTCCGATGGGACCGCCAGACACGGGCCTTCACGATCGCCCGACCCGGCGACTACGGGCACTACCGACTTGTCCTCGACGGAGAAGGAGTTACCAGGACCACGGCGGGTGGGGGCAGCGCGGCGGCCGAACTGCACCTGGCTGAGGTCGAGTTGTTGTCCTGATCCGGTAACCAACAGCGATCCTCCGCTGTACCGGGCGTCACCCGTGTTTCAGAATGGGCGAGCCGCGCGCGAACATCGCGCGTCGCGCGGTCCGCCACGGAGGGGAAGCGGGAATGGGCATCACCGGAAAGTTCACGGGACTGGTCGCGGGCGCAGCGCTGGCGACGGGGGCACTCTTCGCCACCGCGGCTCCGGCCCAGGCGTACAGTCCGAACCCGACGTTCCACACGTACTACTACGACACCGGCGGCTGCCCGTGCAGCGGCGGCAACCTCACCGACCCGTTCGACAACACGTACTTCGCGCAGGACGCCGGCGGTTACGCCGTGAAGATGGAACTGACGAACGCCGGTGCGTTCGTCGGCAAAGTGGAGTTCCACCCGAACGACGAGAAGCTGTGGGTGTACGACACCGCCAACGACGGTGACACGTTCTACGTCAAGGTCAGCTACACAACCGGTGGCACGACGCGCAACCTGGGCACCTTCAGTCCCTCCGGCACCTCGGCGGTGCTGGACTACGAGGTGGAGGACTTCGATCTGCCGGAAGGCGCTTACGTCGACATTTCCGTGTACGACGACGCAGGACTCACCGACCTCATCGGTGCCGCGCGCGGCACCGGAGCAGCCATCGCGTAGACGCTTCGCCCGGGTCGGTCGGTAACGGTCGGGAACAATCGAGATCGGCGAACGGGGGCCGGGGCCCTAGGGCCGGTCGGTGACGGTCGGCCTCTTCACGGACGAGGAATGGCGTGCCCGTGAGGCGGAGGACGGAGCCCGGGCGGCCCCTGCGGCCGTCGGCGCCGTCGGCAAGGCTCGGCACGGTGAGCCCGGCCAGGCCGCGGTTCCACGCACTCGGCACGATTCAGACGACGGACCCCATGTCGGCTCGCATCACCGGAGGGACCATGCCGAGCACCGTGCCCGCCCTGCCCGAGGGAGTCGACCCCGCCTGGTTGCCACCGGACGCATTCCGGGCGCTGGGCAGCCGGCGGACCCTGATCCAGGGCTCGGGGCCACTGGTGGAGACGGTGCACGGCGAAGTCGCCCTCGCCTGCTCGCAGTTCGGCGGGGAGGTCGTACGGGAAGCATCGCGTTCCCCGTACGACCTCGTGCTGCGCGTGGCCGACGACGCCAGTGGGGGCGCCGGCGAGGAGGGGTTCCTCCATGAGCGTGCCGCCGGGACGACCACCGTCACGGCGGCCGGGCAACGCGGGCTGCTGTACGGGATGTTCCATGTCGTGCGGCTCGGAGAGGACGCCTTCCGTGGTGCGCGTCCACGTGAGGCGCACCGACCGGCGACGGCCCTGCGGATGCTGGACCACTGGGACAACGTGGCCGTTCATCCGGTCATGGGACAGGTGGAACGGGGATACGCCGGCGGCTCGCTGTTCTGGCGGGACGGACGGGCCCGTGGTGATACCGAGCGCGTCAGGGCGTACGGCAGACTGCTGGCGGCCTGCGGCGTCAACGCCGTCTCGGTCAACAACGTCAACGTCCACGACGTCGAGGCGCACCTGCTCACCGACCGGATCGGCGAGGTGGCGCAGATCGCCCGGGCTTTGCGGCCGTACGGCATCCGGACGCACCTTTCGGTGACCTTCGCCGCGCCTGTCGTGCTCGGCCGCCTGCCCACCGCCGACCCCCTGGACGGCGTCGTGCGCGACTGGTGGGCGCGAGCCGTACGCGCCGTCTACGAGGCGATCCCTGATTTCGGCGGGTTCGTGGTGAAAGCCGACTCGGAGGGCCAACCGGGCCCGTTCACCTACGGCCGCACACATGCGGACGGCGCGAACATGCTGGCCGCCGCCCTCGCCCCGTACGACGGCACGGTCCATTGGCGGGCCTTCGTGTACGACCACCGTCAGGACTGGCGGGACCGGTCGACGGACCGGGCTCGCGCCGCGTACGACCATTTCGCGCCGCTCGACGGGGAGTTCGCCGCCAACGCCGTGCTCCAGGTGAAGCACGGACCCATGGACTTCCAGGTCCGCGAACCGGTCTCACCGGTGTTCGGCGCGCTTGCGCGGACCCGGGTCGCCGTGGAGGTGCAGGCAACCCAGGAGTACACCGGGCAGCAACGGCACGTGTGTTGGCTCGGGCCGATGTGGAGCGAGGTGCTGCGCTTCCGGCCGGACGGCGAACAGGGCTTGTCCGTGAGCGAGTTGGCATCAGGCGGTTCGGTGGCCGTGTCCAACGTGGGCGACGACCCGTTCTGGACCGGGCACCCGCTGGCCCAGGCGAACCTCTACACCTTCGGCCGGCTCGCCTGGCAGCCGGAGGCCGACCCGCTTCGGATCCTGGACGAGTGGATCGCGCTCACCTTCCCCGCCGCCCCCGAGCGGCTGACGGCAGGTCTGCGCACGGTCTTGCGGAACTCCTGGCGGACCTATGAGAAGTACACCGCGCCGCTGGGCGTGGGTTTCATGGTGCAGCCCGGGCATCACTACGGTCCCGCAGTCGACGGCTACGAGTACAGCCCCTGGGGGACGTATCACTTCGCTGACCGGGACGGGATCGGCGTCGACCGGAGCGCGGCGACCGGCACCGGTTACGCAAGCCAGTACAGCGAGCCCTGGTCCACCTTGTACGAGTCGGCGGACTCGTGTCCGGACGCCTTGCTGCTGTTCTTCCATCACGTGCCGTACGGGCATGTTCTGAAGAGCGGGAAAACGGTTGTGCAGCATATCTATGACACGCATTTCGAGGGCGTCGAGGAAGCGGAACAGGCTCGTCGGGTGTGGGCGGGCCTCGCGGATCTGGTGGAGCCGGCACGGCACGCGCGCGTCGCGGAACGCTACGACGAACAGGTACGCGGCGCACGGGAGTGGCGGGACCAGGTGAACAGCTACTTCCTGCGGAAGTCGGGCGTCCCCGACGAACGGGGGCGAACGATCTACTGAAGCACGAGCACGACCACGCCGAGAGGGTCCAGGGTCAGGGCGTCGCCCTAGTCGAGCCGCTTGCCCGTGAGGAGGTCCCTCGCCGAGGCATGGACCGCCACGTCGGTCGATGCCGAACCGTGGTTGAGCAGGAAGAGCAGGCGGATGCCGTCGGGAGCGACGCGGGTGGCCGTCTCCACGGCGCGGTGGTCGGCATAGGGGCCGATGAGCGCGTGACGTGCCAGGACGCGCCGGACGACATGCTCGACGCCGGACCGGTCGAGAGCCGTCGCCACGTACCAGCCCTCTCCCCCGCTGGGGCCGAAGCGGTTGCGGGTCACAGCCGGGGTGCCCGCGTAGAAGTCCGCGCCGTACAGGGCGACCGGCTCGGCTCCGCGCAGCTGGACGATCTCGAAGACGAGCCGCGCCTGTGCGGTGAGCTCCCCCAGCCGCACCGGCTGTACGACCTCTTCCGGTCGTGCGTCCCACTCGTCGACGCGGATCCCCATGAGGGAGGCCAGCGGGCCGGGGACGTCGGTGAGGAAGGCACGGTCGTGCTCGTCGCACCGGGCGGTGAGGAAGGTGGCGAGCACGCTCCCGCCGCGCCGGGCAACCGCTTCCAGACGCGTTGCCAGGTCCCGCTTGACGAGGTGGAGCGCCGGCGCGAGGACCACGTCGTACGATGTCAGATCTGCGGTCACTGGCACGACGTCCACATCCGCGCCCGCCTCCCGAGCTGCACGATAGTAAGCGTGTACGACGTCCGGGTAACGGATCAGCCGGGAGGGGCCGTCGGAGATCTCCAGCGCCCACCAGCTGTCCCAGTCGAAGAGGAGAGCGGTACGCGCAGGCGTCCGGGCACCGAGCGTCATCGCGCCCAGCTGCGCCAACTCGGTTTCCAGGGCGGCCACTTCGGAGAAGACCCGGGTATCGGCTCGGCCCGCATGGCCGATGACCGCGCCGTGGTACTTCTCGCACGCACCGCGTGAGGCGCGCATCTGGAAGTAGAGGACGGCGTCCGCTCCGTGCGCGACGGCCTGCCAGGTCGCGAGCCGGAGTTCGCCCGGGCGGCGCAGGGGGTTGACGTTGCGGCAGGCGGTGGTGGAGGGCGTCTGCTCCATCAGCCAGAAGGGGGCCCCGTCCTTGAGGCCGCGCATCAGGTCGTGGGCGAGGGCCGGCCGCGTGGGCGGGGCGTCCGCCTGGGGGTAGTTGTCCCACGAGGCGAAGTCGAGGTGCGGCGCCCACCGGTGGTAGTCGATCGGACGGTAGGCGCCCATGAGGTTGGTGGTGACGGGCGTGTCCGGGTCGTGGAGGCGGATGGCGTCCTTCTCGGCGGTGAAGCAGCCGAGCAGGGCGTCCGTCATGAAGCGCTGGTAGTCGAGGGTGATGCCCTGGAAGGCGGTGTGATCGGGTCCGCGCCAGTGCTCCGTCAGCGCGCTCGGCGGTTCGACCTCGTCCCAGTCGGTGAATCGGTGCGACCAGAACGTCGTGCACCATGCGTCGTTGAGAGCGTCGAGGGTGCCGTGCGCGTCTCTCAGCCAGCCACGGAAAGCACGGGCACATACCTTGCAGTAACACGATCCGCCGTACTCGTTGTTGATGTGCCAGGCCAGCAACGCAGGGTGTTGGGCGTAGCGTTCGGCGAGCCGAGCGGCCAGTGCCGTGGAGAGCCGCCGGTACGCGTGCGAGCTGGGGCAGAAGTTGTGCCGTTGCCCGTACCCGTGACGGCGCCCCTCGAAGTCGGTGCGGTTGACCTCGGGGTACTTCTTCGCGAGCCAGGGCGGGACGGCTGCGGTCGCGGTGGCCAGACACACCTGGCGTCCCTCGGCGGCGGCACGGTCGAGGACGCCGTCGATCACAGTGAAGTCGTACACGTCCTCGGCGGGTTGCATGACCGACCAGCAGAAGACGCCGACGGTGAGCGTGTCGACGCCGGCCTGCGTGAACAGACGGTGGTCGTCGTCCTGGACGTCCCGCGGCCACTGTTCGGGGTGATAGTCGCCGCCGTACGGGATCTTGGCGGTGCACGGAAGCCGGCCGTCGTTTGCGGTTTCGTGCTCGGTCATGCGGTGAAGTCCTCCTGCGTCTCGACGATCACCGGGCGGCTCGACTGCAGCAGCGAGAGCAGCAGCGGTGCGGCCAGCAGGACGGTCAGCGCCTCCGTGAGAGTGACGGTCAGACCTGCGGCCAGCGTCAGCAGCGATGCCGCGCCAAGGGTGACGCGCCGCCGCCGGAGCAGGAAGTACGCGGCGAGGCGGGCGGTGTCCCGGGCCCGGAACGTGAACAACGAGGTGATGACGAGTGCATGAGCCCCCCAGAGCAGGGAGGCGACGCCGACGGCCCCGAGGAACACCGCCCACCAGACGGGCAGCCCCGTGGCCGCGAAGTGGGTGAGGGTGAAGACGATCACGGTCAGCCACGCCGACAGCGGCATCCAGAGCCTCAGCGCGGGCAGTGCGTTCAGGCGCAGCCCGCGCCGGAAGGCCCGGGCCGGGTGCAGGTCGGTGAGGTCGCGGCTGCGGTGGTGTAAGGCGTACAGCGCGGCGGAGGCGGCCGGGCCGAGCGGTGAGACGCAGACGGCGACGAGGGGCAGGTTGGCGGGGTCGGGGCCCAGCGCGAGCAGAGCGGCCAGACCTGGGGCGGCCGTGACGAGGAACAGTGCCTCGACCGTGAGCAGGGTGTGCAGCAGGGCAGTTGCCCGGGAGAGCGGTCCTGTTCCGAAACCCACGGTGCTCATGAGGCCCCCTGGCGGACGCTCGGCGGCGGAAACGGAAGGTGGCGGGGCAACCGGTTCCGCAAACAATCAGCTCGCTCCTTCTGACGCTCGCGGGCTGCCGGACACGGGCTGCGGGGTGTTGGGGCTGGTCGTAACGGGTGAGGAAAACGGTTTCGAGATCGTTCAGGGCGGGCGCCTCGTCGGGCGTGTCGGGCGTTCCCCGGCCGTGTTTTCTCGGTGCGAGCTGTGGGAAGGGGCTGCCGTCGAGAAAGCGGTATCGCAGCGTTTCTCACGCTCATGGCACCGACCGGCCCAGCAAGCGTTGCTCGTCCCACCAGGACGGTGTCTCGTCGGTCACCGGTGTGAGTTCCACGAGGGTGATCTCGTGGCGTGCCAAGGTGAGGTCCAGTTCCGCGCGGCCGTCCTGGACGGAGAGCCGCCGGTGGCTGCGGGCGGGCTCGGCAGCCTCCTGGAGGACGTCCAACTGCCCGAGCCGTGGCGAGCGCGGGCTGCCCATGTGCCGCCAAGCGGTGTACGCGTTGCCTCGATCCTCGTCGACGGTGGACCGGCGGACGAAGAGCTCCCGGGCCGCGGCCGGAAGTGACAGGCGCAGCGCATGCCGGTCGGGGCCCGCGGTCCGCCCCGTCGGGTCGACGGGCGCCCAGGCCAGGACCGCGATCCGGCCGTCCGCGTGGCGGGTGACGAGGTGATCGTCACCTCGGGCCAGCAGATCGGGACCCATCCGGGCCATGAAGGCATAGAGGTAGTACGTCGGTTTCTTGAGCTGCCGGTGGGTGAGCAGTCCGAAGCCGCCGTGGAAGAGAGCCGTGGGGACACCGCTTTCCTCGAACATGTCGCTGAACGTCCAGTAGGAGAAGGAGTCCGCGAGGTCGCCACCATGGGCGAGCACGGGGGCGAGGTAGGCGGCGTGGAACGCGGTGTCGTGGATCGGGTTGTCGGGCCGGTAGGAGGAGTTGAACTCCGTTATGTGCAGCGGCAAGCCGGCCAGTGCGGTGCCCTTGAGACGTTCACGGGGAGTGGCGAACTGATCGAGGAGATCGGAGGCCGGGGCCAGCGTCTGGTGGACGCCGAACGGGACGTGCTGGGCAGGGCCGGAGGAGTAGGCGTGCTTCGACACGAAGTCGACGGGAACGTCCCGTCGGTCGATGAACTCGGCGAACCTGTCCAGCCAGACATCGGCGCCCGGCGAGATCGCGGGGCCACCGACCTGGAGACCGGAGTCCACCTCTTTGACCGTGTGTGCGGTGATCTCGTACAGCCGGTGGTACGCCGTTTCGTCCGCGTCCTGCCAGAAGTCGCGCAGGTTGGGCTCGTTCCACACCTCGATGGGCCAGGTCCGGACCTCGTCGAGACCGTAGCGGTCGACGAGGTGGGTGAGCGTCGCACGCACCAGGTCGGCCCACTCGTGGGGGGAACGGGGTGGAGTGACGTTGCCGCGCCACCAGAAAACCGTCTGCTCGCCGGAGGCCAGCCCGGCGGGCATGAATCCGAGTTCCAGGAACGGCTTGATACCGGTTTCCCTGTAGGCGTCGAGTACTTGGTCGACGTAGGTGAAGGAATGGTGGACTCGGCGAGCACCCTCGTGATCGTAAGGCCGGTACACACCCATGCCGTCGCTGAGCAGGCCGTGACCACGGATGTGCCGGAAACCGATGTCGCGCTGAAGCAGGCGGAGGGAGTCCTGGTAGTCGCGGCGTAGGGCGAGTTCGATCCGGCCGGTGCCGACGCATTGTCGCCAGGCGTCGGAGAACCGGCCCGTCGGATCGGCAGGGACGCGGATCACCCGTTCTCCTTCTTGAAGCGCTCGCGCGCCTGGTTGTGCAGCCCGACGAACCGATCCATGTTCTTGGCCTTCAACTCGGTCACGTAATCGCCCCATTCGGACAGCGGGCGCTTTCCGAGGACGAACTTGAGCATGTTCTGGGTGACGTGGTCCCTCAAAGGGGTGTCCCAGAGAGAGGCCTGCTCCTGCTCCACGGACTGCAGCGGGTGGGCCGGGTCGATGGGCAGTTGTTCGCGCTGAGCCATGGCGTCCTGGAACCTCTTCTCGTCCGGACCGAAGGACGAGGAAACGAGCGCCCAACTGCCGCCGTAGGTGAACACGCCGTTGAAGAACCCGTAGTCCTTCTGCAGGTCCTTCGGCGCGTCCGGGTCCGACCCCATGAGGCTGATGCCGGGCTCGAGCTTGTACTGGCTGCCCGAGTAGGTGTACGTGGTGCCCTGCACGCCCCACTTGGCGAACCGCTGGCCCTCGTCCGAGTACCAGAGCCAGTCGACGAACTGCATCATCGCGACGAAGGTGTCGCTCTTGAGGGCCTTGGTGGAGATCATGACGCCGTTCTCCAGCCGAGCACCGCCCATCACCACAGGGCCGGCCGGGCCGAGCGGAACCGGCACCATCTCGATCTTCGCGCCCTTGACCTGCTTCTCCAGGTTGTAGCGGTAGTTCTGGACCAGCTCCTGTGGATTGGCGCTGATCGCGAAGGACTTCTGGCCGAAAAGTTTCTGAGCAGCTTCGTCGTCTGTCTGGGTGAAGCTCTCCGGGTCCATCAGCTTTTCAGCAACCAGTTTCCTCAGGTACTCGACCACCTGGCGGTAACCGTCCGTGGCTCCGGTGAAGACGAACTCTCCGCTCTTCGCGTCGAAGCTGATGTTGTCGTAGGTCCAGCCGGCCTTCACACCGTGCGCCTGCCCGAGGTAGCTGAGCAACGCGGCGGCCGGAAAGGGCGTGTTGGTGCTCCACCGGTCGGAGAAGGGATAGAGATCCGGGTGTTCGGCCTTGATCGCCTTGAAGACGTCGTAGACCTGGTCCCAGGTCGTGGGCAGGTCCAGACCGAGCCTGTCGAGGACGTCAGTGCGCAAGGACAGCGAATATCCAGATTTCACCTTCTCGTGCAGCCCTGGGAGCAGGTAGTACTTTCCGTCGGACTGACGGATGGAATCGAGCTCGGGCTCCAGTCTCCATTTTCTGACCTTGTCCCGGAAGTTGGGCATGAGGTGCACGTAGTCGCTGACCGGGAGGATCGCACCCGAGGAGACGAAGGCCACCTCCGACGGGTGGTAGGTCTTGGGGATCAGGAACGGCGCGTCGCCCGCCCCGATGAGGACACTGCGCTTCTTCTCGTAGTCGCTCAGCGGAACGGCGATCGGCTTCAGGGTGATCCCGGTGCGCCGGGTGAGCTCTTTCCAGAAGAGCCAGCCGTCCTTCATCGGGTAGACCGGGTTGTTGTTGTGCAGAATGGAGAAGGAAAGGGCTTTCTCCGCCTTGAACTGCTGCCCGACGCGGTATTCCTTCATCGCTCCGTTCTGCTTCTTGGAGAGGTCCTTGCTGTCACCTCCATCGTCTCCGCTTCCACAGCCGGTGAGCGCGGCAAGACCGACGAAGCCTGCGGCGGACAGCATCTGACGTCGTGACAGCTGGCCTGCGTTCTTCACGGAGACTCCTTTGTTCCGTAAGGGGTACGGCTCTCAGCCCTTGACCGCGCCGAGCGTGACGCCGGAGACGAAGTAGCGCTGGACGAACGGGTACACGCAGAGGATGGGCAGCGCCGTCAGCACGATGGTGACCGCCTGGATGTTCGCCCCGACCTGGCTGAGCTGATCTGTTCCCGCACCGGCGTTGCCGCCGGTCGTGGCACCTGAGATCAGGTTGCGCAGATAGACCGTGGCCGGCATCAGTTCGGTCCGGTCCATGTACAGATACGCCGAGAACCAGGAGTTCCAGAAGGACACCGAGTAGAAGAGGACCATCGTCGCGATGACCGCCTTGGACAGCGGCAACACGATTCTGATCAGGATCCCGTAGGTGCTCAGCCCGTCGATCTCCGCGGCCTCCTCGAGTTCGCTCGGCAGGCTCTCGAAGAACGCCTTCATCACCAGCAGGTTGAAAACGCTGATCGCGTTGGGCAGGGCGATCGCCCAGACCGAGTTCTTCAGGCCAAGGCTGGTGACCAGGACATAGTTCGGAATCAGCCCGCCGGTGAAGAACATGGTGAACACGGCGACGCCGACCAGCAGCCCTCGCCCCTTCAGATTCCTTTTCGACAGAACGTAGGCGTAGCAGGTCGTCAGAACCATGGCGATGACGGTGGAGACGGTCGTGTACAGAACCGTGTTTCCGTAGTTGCGCCAGAACATCGAGTCATGAAAAACGATCTTGTAGGTGGTGAGGTTGAACCCCTTGGGCCACAGGGTCACTTCGCCGGCGCGGATCTGACGTTCCCCGCTGAAGGACCGGGCGATGATGTTGACGAAGGGATACAGGGTCACGAGCACGACGAGGGTGAGGATGACGGCGTTGACGCCCTGAAAGACGCGGTAGCCACGCGTGGGTTGGTGCACCGAGGTGCGCGGGCGCGGAGCACGGGCGGTCAGGAGGTTCACCACAGGCTCGTCCCCACGCTGCGACGGGACAACAGGTTCGCGCTCGTGATCAGCACGAGGCCGATGACCGCCTCGAACAACCCGATCGCGGCGGCGTAACTGAAACTGTTGGACTCGACACCGGTTCGGTACAGGTAGGTCGAGACCACGTCGGCGGTCGGGTAGGTCAGCGGGTTGTACAGCAGAAGGACCTTCTCGAAACCGACCGCCATGAAGGTGCCGATGTTGAGGATCAGCAGCGTGATCATGGTGGGGCGGATGCCCGGCAGAGTGACGTGCCAGATCTGCCGCCAGCGGCTCGCACCGTCGATGCGGGCGGCCTCGTAGAGGTCCTCGTCGATGGTAGTGAGCGCCGCGAGGTAGAGGATCGTGCCCCAGCCGGCGGTCTGCCAGATCTCCGACCCCACGTAGATCGTGCGGAACCATCCGGGTTCCTGGATGAAGCGGACGGGTTCATGACCGATCCAGGTCAGTACGTGGTTGACCGGACCGTCCGTGGCCAGCATCTGCAGGGTGATGCCGGCGACGATCACCATCGACAGGAAGTGAGGAAGATACGAAATCGATTGCACAAACCGTTTCAGCGAGCGCCGCCGTACCTCGTTGAGCAGCAACGCCAGGACGATCGGGATCGGAAAGCAGAACACGAGTGTGAGCCCGCCGAGCCACAAGGTGTTGCGGAAGACCTGCCAGAAGGTGGGGTCGGTCAGGAACATCCGCACGTATCGGAGTCCCACCCACCGCTCCCCCAGAATCGACCCGCCCGGTTCGAAGCGGCGGAAGGCGATCACGTTGCCGATCATCGGCAGATAGCGGAAGACGAGGAAGAACAGAAGCGGCAGCACGGCCAGCGAATACAGCTGCCAGTCCCGGCGCAGCGCCCGCCCCCAGCCGCGGCGCACGACCGGTCGTGCCGGCCCGTGCCGGGGCTTCGCAAGCGGGTGCCGGGTTCCTGGCGGTGGGGCCGACCTGGTGGAGGTGCTCATGCTCGGGCCTCCCGGGGCATCCTTCGAAACGCTCGATTCGACGTGCGTGATCTCGAAACTTTCGTGCCCTTACCGGTAACTCTGCGGCAACGTAAGGGTTCGCGGAAAGCGCTGTCAATGGGTGCTGCACGGTGGGCTGGTGGGACGTCGGGTGGCGTTGTGGAATCCTCGAAGGCGGGGTAGAACCGGGAAGTCGACTGCTCCGTCCCCCGCAAATTTCTGGCTGACCTACGCAACAATCGCTCCCCCACGACACTGCGAGGTGGCACTGTGCCCGCGTTCGACCTACCGCTACCCGAGCTGGAACGCCATCGCCCAGAACTCGACGAGCCCGCCGACTTCGACGCGTTCTGGGCCGACACCCTGCGCCAGGCGCAGCAGCGAGAACCACTGGTTTCCGTGCGTCCCGTCGAAACCGGTCTGCGTCTCGTCCAGACGTGGGACGTCGCGTTCCGAGGCTTCGCAGGTGATCCGGTCAGGGCATGGTTCACCCGCCCGACCGACACGCGGGAACCGCTTCCCACGGTCGTCGAGTACGTCGGCTTCGGGCGCGGGCGCGGGTTCCCACACGAGCGGCTGACCTGGGTGAACGCGGGCTACGCGCATCTCCTCATGGACAACCGCGGCCAGGGCGACCAGTACGGCGACGGAGGCGTCACCCCCGACCCGCACGCCACCGCGCCGGGCGGTCCGGGCCCTGCCGCACGCGGCCTGCTCTCACCGCAGGACTATCACTATCGGCGCCTGATCACGGACGCGGTGCGTGCCGTGACGGCCGTCCGCGCGCTGCCCGGTGTCGATCCCGCGCGCACGGTCGCCGCCGGAAACAGCCAGGGCGGCGGGCTCGCCCTGGCCGTCGCGGGCCTGGTCCCCGATCTCGCCGCCGCACTCGTCACGGCCCCCTTCCTGTGCGGCATCCGGCGCGCTCTGGACCTCACCGACGCGGGGCCGTACGGAGAGATCGCCCGTTACCTCTCCGTCCATCGGGGTGCGGAAGAAGCCGCTTACCGCACGCTTTCCTATGTAGAAGGCGTTTCCTTCGCTCGGCGGGCCCAGGCCCCGGTCCACTTCGGCACGGGCCTGCGCGACATCGTCTGTCCTCCGAGCGGGGCGTACGCCGCGTTCAACCGTTACGGCGAGCTCAGCAGTGGGGCCCCTGCCCGCAAAGAGATCCACACGTATCCGTTCAACGGGCACGAGGGGGGCGAGGGCGCGCAGGTGAGGCGACAACTCCACTGGTTGGCAGCACAGTTGGCTGAATGATGCGCCGGCCGTCCTTCACCGTCCGCCCGGCACCCCTCCCTCTCTCAGCTCCAGCCGACAGCCGGCAGCCGGTGAACCGCGCCGCATCCGGCGGTCGTGGGTGACCAGCACCAATGCGCCCGCATAGTCGGCAACCGCCTCATCCACGTCCTCGACCCAGGCGGGTGAGAGGTGGATTGGTGGACTCGTCCAGCAGAAGAGGTCAACGGGTTCGCTCACCATCCGTGCCCCTGCCCCACTGTGTTCGCAGCGCCCACATCCGGTAGCAGTTCACCTGCGCGCACGTGCAGGAAGGTGGTCTTGACGCACCGTTCGGACCAATGACCTACCGGCGTTCGGTGGAGCCGAGCCGAAGTTCCGGCACGGACGGTCGACCGTCCACGAACACGCCGTCCAGTCGCGCGATCGGCCCTTCGACAGTCGTCGCCCAGGTGTCGATGCGGGCCCCGACCGGGAGCCACTCTGGAGGCGGCGACACGGGGGCGGCGTCAGCCCTTCGGTCCGGTTCGAGATGGCGAATCAGGCAGCCCGGGCGCCCCGAGCAATCAGGGCGGCTAGTGGGACCAGTGCGACCAGTGCGACCAGTGCGACCAGTGCGACCAGTGGCATCGTCCGGTCGAGGACGCTCCGGATCGCTTCGCTTTTCCCTTGCAGGGCCGGTCCCCGTCCGGTTCGCGGGCCCGGTGAGCACTGACCGCCCACCGGGTCCTCCACTACGGCAGTTGGACTGCTCAACCGACCCTGCAGGGCAGGCTTGTCGTGCTGTCTCCGCCCGAGCCGGAGGTGACGTACCCGAAGGTCGTACTCTGGCCTGGACTCAACGAGCCGTTCCAGTCGGCGTTATGGACCATCGCCGCCTGCCCGTTGTACGTGGCGTTGCCACTCCACAGGCTGGCGATCGACTGCCCTGACGGCAGCGTCCAGTCGACCATCCAACCGAGCATCGGGACGTCGCCCGAGTTGGTGACGGTCACCTCGGACTGGTAGCCGCCGTTCCAGGTGTTCGTGGTCCTGCGGGTTGCAGTGCAGGTGCCTGGGACCGGCTCGGTCGGATTGCCCGGCTCATGGATACCGGTTACCTCGCCATTTCCTCCGTCGAAGACGACGTCGGAGCAGGAGTAGAAGGTCTCCGCGCTGTCCGATCGCTGCCAGACCATGTAGATGATGTGCCGACCGGACTTGTTGGCCGGAAGTCGGCCGGTCCAGGAGTAGTTGGCCTCGACCGTGCCAGGGCTGCCGTGGAGCGGCGGGTGGTCGACGGAGAGGAAGGGCTGGCTCTCGATGTCGTCCCAGGTGAGTGCCCGAGTCGGGTCGAACCCGTCCTTCGTGACGTAGACGTAGAACCAGCCCGGGTGCGCTGCCCAGGCGTTGTAGGAGAAGTCGACAGTTGAGCCTGCGGTGAGATGGGTCAGGGGCCAGTCGTTGCGCGGCGCGTTGAAGCCGGTGAAGTTGGTGTTGCCGCCGCTGCAGAGTTGACCGTCGGGCACAAAGCCCCGGGTGCGGCCCGCGCCGTCGGAGCGCAGCACGGAGAACCAGTTGTAGAACGGCGTGGTACCGCTTACCTGCTGTGCGTTCTTGCAGGCCGGATTGATCGGCTTGATCTCACCGGTGTCGGTCAGCGCGTCCTGCCAGCACAGAAATGTGCGGCTGGCGGGTTTCATGGGAGTGCCGTGAGCCTCGGCCTTGCCACCGGCCGTGACGATCAGACCGAGGGCGGGAACGGTGGCCAGCAAGGCCAGCAGGACGAGGAACAGGGCTCGGGTGCGTAACCTTGATTTCTCGTTTGGTGTGATCATGACAGCTCGGGTGACAGATCGCATGACAGATGAGTCCGCCTTCCGTGTACGGACCGTGCAGGCATGAGGTGCACTGCGGATGCGGTAGCGGTTCGCGTACCTGCGGGGTACCAGCGGGTGTGGGCGAGTTCTTGCGATGGCGAAGTGGGAGCGTCCCACTCCCGTCCGGCAGGTTCCGGTCCACCGGACGCGAGCACATGGGAGCGCTCCCACTTCACCTGTGGCGGAAGATAGCGCCGTATGGCCCACTTGTAAACGGGCTCGTACGGTTTCTCGAGCATCGGGCCGTCAGCAGGGGTGCAGTGACACCGGAACGCGTCGTGGCCAGGAACCCCACGACGACGGCTCCGGCGACCGGCGGGCGGGCACGGCAACCCGTTGTCGAGCGATGCCGCGTCGTCTGCGCGGCGCAGAGGGCTCGTCGGCCGCCGCGAGCCCACCGGCCGAGGACGCGCACCGAAGACGCGCACGAGGCGTCGGTGCGGGATCATGTCGGTCCGACCGGCGCAGCCGCACAGCGCCGGCGCGGGCAGTGCGCCCATCGCCAGTGCGCCCATCGGCAGTACGGCCTCCGCCACGGAAAACGGTTTCGCATCACGTCCGACGGTGGACGCGAGGACGCGACCGGTGCGGGACCCTCTGGGGTGCCGGTTGCCACATCCTGGGGTGCCGGGACCGGGCCCCGGGGGCGCCGGGCGCAGGTCTTCTCCCGGTGAGCGTCCCGGGTGCCTGCGGTGACCCCGACGCCTGGGGCCCAAGGGCCGGTGGCGGGTGGCCCTGGACGGCGGACACGGTTCAGGGCCACACCCCCGGCGATGGGGGGTGCGGCCCTGAACCGCTTTGCGTTACCGCTTACTCGTCCGCTTACTTGCGGATCAGGCTGCGGAGCACGTACTGCATGATGCCGCCGTTGCGGTAGTAATCGGCTTCACCGGGGGTGTCGATGCGGACGACCGCATCGAACGCGACGCCCGTGTCGGTGGTGACCTTGACCGTGCGCGGGGTGGTGCCGTTGTTGAGCTCCTCGACGCCGGTGAAGGAGAAGGCCTCCTCGCCGGTCAGGCCGAACGACTCGGCGTTGGTGCCCTCCGGGAACTGCAGCGGGAGGACGCCCATGCCGATGAGGTTGGAGCGGTGGATGCGCTCGTACGACTCGGCGATGACGGCCTTGACGCCGAGCAGCGCGGTGCCCTTGGCGGCCCAGTCACGCGAGGAACCCGAGCCGTACTCCTTGCCGGCCAGGATGGCCAGCGGGACACCCTGCTCGATGTAGTTGCGGGAGGCGTCGTAGATGAACGACACCGGACCGCCGTCCTGCGTGAAGTCGCGGGTGTAACCGCCTTCCGTACCCGGCGCGATCTGGTTGCGCAGGCGGATGTTGGCGAACGTGCCGCGGATCATGACCTCGTGGTTGCCTCGGCGGGAGCCGTAGGAGTTGAAGTCACGACGCTCCACACCGTGCTCGGTGAGGTACTTGCCGGCCGGGGTGTCGGCCTTGATGGCGCCGGCCGGGGAGATGTGGTCGGTGGTGACCGAGTCGCCCAGCTTGGCCAGGACGCGCGCGCCGGTGATGTCGGAGACCGGGGTGGTCTCCATCGTCATGCCCTCGAAGTACGGGGGCTTGCGGACGTAGGTCGACTCGGCGTCCCACTCGAAGGTGTTGCCGGTCGGGATCGGCAGCGCCTGCCACTGCGCGTCGCCCGCGAAGACGTCCTGGTAGGACTTGTTGAACATGTCCTCGCCGATGGCGTTCGCCACGACGTCGTTCACCTCGGCCTCGGTGGGCCAGATGTCCTTGAGGAAGACCGGGTTGCCGTTCTGGTCGGCGCCCAGGGCGTCCTTGGTGATGTCCACCTTCATGGAACCGGCGAGGGCGTACGCGACGACCAGCGGCGGGGAAGCCAGGTAGTTCATCTTGACGTCGGGGTTGATCCGGCCCTCGAAGTTGCGGTTGCCGGAGAGGACCGACGTGACGGCGAGGTCGTGGTCGTTGACGGCCTTGGAGACCTCCTCCGGCAGCGGACCGGAGTTGCCGATGCAGGTGGTGCAGCCGTAGCCGACGAGGTTGAAGCCGACCTTGTCGAGGTACGGAGTCAGACCTGCCTTGTCGAAGTAATCGGTTACGACCTTCGAACCCGGGGCGAGGGTGGTCTTGACCCACGGCTTGCGGGTCAGGCCCTTCTCCACGGCCTTCTTCGCGACCAGCGCGGCGGCGACCATGACGTACGGGTTGGAGGTGTTGGTGCAGGAGGTGATCGCCGCGACCGTCACCGCACCGTGGTCGATCTCGTACGTCGAGCCGTCGGGGGCGGTCACGGTGACCGGCTTGGACGGGATGCCGTTCGGGATCGTGGACGGCGCGTCGGAGCCGGGGAAGGACTCCTTGCTGGCCTCGTACTCGTCGTTGACGTAGTTGAGGACGTCCTTCTTGAACTGCTCGGCGGCGTTCGCGAGGACGATACGGTCCTGCGGACGCTTCGGGCCGGCGATGGACGGCACGACGGTCGACAGGTCCAGCTCGAGCTTCTCGGAGAAGTCCGGCTCGGCCTTCGGGTCCAGCCAGAGGCCCTGCTCCTTGGCGTACGCCTCGACGAGCGCGACCTGCTGCTCGGAGCGGCCGGTGAGCTTGAGGTACTTCAGGGTCTCGTCGTCGATCGGGAAGATCGCGGCGGTGGAGCCGAACTCCGGCGACATGTTGCCGATGGTGGCGCGGTTCGCGAGGGAGGTCGCGGCGACGCCCTCGCCGTAGAACTCGACGAACTTGCCGACGACGCCGTGCTTGCGCAGCATCTCGGTGATCGTGAGGACGAGGTCCGTGGCGGTGGTGCCGGCGGGCAGCTCACCGGTGAGCTTGAAGCCGACGACGCGCGGGATGAGCATGGAGACCGGCTGGCCGAGCATCGCGGCCTCGGCCTCGATGCCGCCGACGCCCCAGCCCAGCACACCGAGGCCGTTGACCATGGTGGTGTGCGAGTCCGTGCCGACGAGGGTGTCGGGGTACGCCTGGCCGTTGCGGACCATGACGGTCCGGGCCAGGTGCTCGATGTTCACCTGGTGGACGATGCCGGTGCCCGGCGGGACGACCTTGAAGTCGTCGAACGCGGTCTGGCCCCAGCGCAGGAACTGGTAGCGCTCCTTGTTGCGGCCGTACTCCAGCTCGACGTTCTGCGCGAAGGCCTCGTTAGTGCCGAACTTGTCGGCGATGACGGAGTGGTCGATGACCAGCTCGGCCGGGGAGAGCGGGTTGACCTTCGCGGGGTCGCCGCCGAGCTCCTTGACGGCCTCGCGCATGGTGGCGAGGTCGACGACGCAGGGCACGCCGGTGAAGTCCTGCATGATCACGCGGGCCGGCGTGAACTGGATCTCCTGCGACGGCTGGGCCTGGGAGTCCCAGGTGCCGAGCGCACGGATGTGGTCGGCGGTGATGTTCGCGCCGTCCTCGGTACGGAGCAGGTTCTCCAGCAGCACCTTCAGGCTGTACGGAAGGCGAGCCGAGCCTTCCACCTTGTCCAGCCGGAAGATCTCGTACGACTCGTCGCCCACCTGCAGCGTGCTGCGGGCGTCGAAGCTGTTCGCCGACACGACAGTCTCCTTCATTGATGTGCGCGTACCACCGCATCCTGCCGTCACGCGGGCTTGGCCGATCCGCTGAGGTCAGGCTAAGTTAGGTTGCCCTTACCGGGTGGCGGCTGCGGTGCGCCTTCGGCAGATATCTCGATGTCGAGATAACTCTAGTACATGGGGGCTGAATGGTCATGCCCGGGCTCGCTCGTCCGCTGTCATCGAATGTCATCCGATCGAGGCGTCCGACAGCGAACCCGGCCGTCCCGGCTTCCCGGCCGGCGGAACCCGTTCGTACGAGGGACGCGCTGCGGGGTGCCGGGGGGCCGTACCCCGTCGGGACGGATCTTGCGGAACCGTACGCAGAGCCGTCGTACGTCGTACGTGCATCCTGTACGCGAGCGTCGGCGGCGTCCGCCTGGACTGCGCGGCGGCCCGGTGCCGGTACGTGGCTGCGGTGCGGCCGCTCCGCTGCTCGCGTGGTGAGCCTCAGGGCCGGGGCGAGGCCCGAGACGGAGCAGCCCGTCGGGCGTAAGCGTTCGGCATCGAGTCCCTTGCGCGAAAAAGCCACTGGAGCGGCCCTCGGTGACTTCCGTACTTTGCTGCCATGACGGACGCGGAGGAACCGAAGCTCTACGTGAACCGCTGGGGCGACACATCGGATCCAGCCCCGGAGCGGCGGGGACCCCGTCAGGACGCGTGCTCCTGCTTCGACCAGTCCAGGCCGCGCCCGCCAGCCCGCGTCGAATTCCACGCCGAACGGCAGGACACCTCTGCCCCGGGCTGGCAACACCTGCTGGAGCTCGTCGATGAGGCCGCCGCCGACGGGCGCGAAGAGTTCCGTCCCCTCACCGAGCTGAGCCCGGAAGAGCGGCGGCAGGTCATCACGCTGCCTCCGAGTATCGCCAGGCTGACCGCGGTCAGACACCTGGTGCTCTACGGCAGCAACCTGGTCCGCATCCCGCCCGAGATCGGATCCATGTCCAGCCTGGAGGAGTTCACCCCGTACACCTCGTACCGACTTCACTGGTTCCCCTACGAGATCACGCGATGCCGGAAGCTGACCCGTAGCACAGTGAGCACGCGCGCGTCGTTCGGCAACGAGAAACTGCGGCCGCCCTTCCCGAGGCTTCAGACTGCCCAGGACTCCGTCGCGGACCTCGATCTGGAGAATCTGGATCCCCGGCGATGGGGCATCACCGCCGTCCGACGCTGCAGTGTCTGCAACCATGCGGTCCCGCAGAGCGGATTCCACCAGGCGTGGATCTCGCTGCGCGTGGCCACCGACGTGCTTCCTCTGCTGGTCAGCGCCTGCTCGCCGGCATGTGTGGCCGAACTGCCCGAGGGGGCGAAGGACTACATCCCCACACCGCACACGGGCGGCCGGGTCGATCAGCCGGCGTCCGACTGGGACTGACCGGTTGTCATCCGGCCGAGGCGTCGAGCGGCGTCGCGGCGCCCGCCGCTGGACTGTGGGTGACGGCCCGGTTCGAGGATGTGCCCGCAGGGTCGCCGCTCCGCTGGTCGCGTTGATGAGCGTCACGTCACGGGCTGGTACCGGGCTGCGACGACCGGGCAGCGCGTCGGTCTCGGGGCGCGGCCGAAGCGGGGCCGGCTTCTGTTCGACGTCGGCTCCCAGGCGTCCTCGCTTTCGCGTCCCCGGCCGACCGGAGGACGCAGGACCGGAGGACCGCAGGACCGCAGGACCGGAGGACCGGAGGACCGGAGGACCCCAAAACGAGGGTGCACAGGGGGCGTTGCGGGGAAGAATGGCCGCCATGACGTACGAAGGCTCCTCCATCGACCCGGCCAAGCCCAGCATCGCCCGCGTCTACGACTACCTGCTCGGCGGCAAGGACAACTACGCCGTGGACCGTGAGATCGGCGACGTTTTCAAGCGCGACCTGCCCGGTTCGGTGGCCATCGCCTTCGCCAACCGCGCGGCCCTGACCCGGGCGGTCAGGGAGATCGCGAAGACCACCGGCATACGGCAGTTCATCGACCTGGGCAGTGGCCTGCCGACCGCGGACAACGTGCACCAGGTCGCGCAACGGCACGCTCCCGAGTCCCGGGTCGTCTACGTCGACATCGACGACCAGGTGTTGGTCCACGGCCGCGCACTGCTGGAGAACAACGACCGGACCCGCGTCGTCGCGGTCGATGTGCGCAACCCCGAAGGCATCCGGACTCATCCCGACACCCTCGACATCATCGACTTCACCCGCCCGGTCGCCGTCATCCTCAGTGCGATCCTCCACCACGTCAACGATGACGAGGACCCGGCCGGCATCGTGCGTTACTGGCGCGACCATGTCCCCTCCGGGAGCTACTTCTTCATCAGTCACTTCCGTTCCGGCAACAATCCGGAGACCGAGGAGGCCGAGAAGGTCCTCCAGCAGACGTTCGGCCGCGGTCGGTGGCGTACGGACGCGGAGATCGCCGCCCTGCTGGACGGCCTGGAGATCGTCGACCCCGGGATCGTCCCCGCGTCCTTGTGGCATCCCGACGAAACCGAAAACCCGTGGAGCGGCGGCGGAAAACGCGAGCTCACGGTCTGGGAACACCTGATCGCGGCCGGACTGGCCCGGAAAGCCTAGACCTGACCCCCGGATGGCATTGGCCGGAGCCGCGGGTACGACAGGGCCCTGGATATGCCGGAGCCGCGGGTTCGGCGGAGTCGGGGGTGCGGCGGAGTCGAGGGTGCGGCGGGACGGCCCTTCGCACCCCGCGAGGCTGAGGACCCCACGCCGTCCTGTGGCAAGTGGGTGGCCGCACGGCAGACACCTCGGCAGTGACGTCGGTCGCCTCGGATCGGGGCGCCGACATCGGCCGACTTCAGTGCCCAAGGGCATCGCCGTCCGCTTCCGGTGAAAGACGGATTCCGTACTCGTCGAGCCACGCCCGTAGCTCCCACCGGGTGGCGCGGACGAGCCTCCCGCCGGTGAAGCGCACGTCAGCCGTGACCTCTGCCACGCAGGCCGGGGGAAACGCGAAGGCAAGCGCTTCCTGATCGTTGCCGAACTCGGCCTCCGCCAGGACGAGGCCCGCCAGAGGGCCATCGAAGACATCGACGCCCAGGGGCGGCAGGCTGAGCCGCGTCTTGGACAACACAGCCGCCGGCAACGAGGCGAGAAGGTCGTATTCGCTCTGCGACAGATAGGTGTTCGTGATCAGTCCCTGCACGGCGCCCGGCCGATCTGACGGGATCTTCTGGGTCAGCTTGAACTCCGGGCCGTCGGCGTCCGGCCTGTCGACGCGTCTGAGCCGCAGACGCGTGCCCTCCAGATACCGGTCCCGAATCAGGCGGGTTGCCGTGACCGGCGCTGAGGCCGGGGGGCCCGCCATCAGAAACCTTCTCTCCCGTTCGATCCGCGCGTACTTCTGCTCGTGCTGCCTGTCTGGCCGCCGGTCCGGTCGCTGCTCGGCATTGCGCTCGGGATAGCGCTCGGGATTGCGCTCGGGTTGCTTCTCAGGGTTCCACTCGCGCTGCCGGTTCTCCATGCCCCCAGGCTCCTCCCCGAGCCTCCGAGGGGCCGTGGTGGTCACCGGGCGGCGTGATGTTCGGTGTGTATGAGACGCCCCCCCGCCCCCCGCCAAGGAGACGACCACCGTGCGGGAGGCGGCTGCCGCGAAGTGACCGGCTGCCTTGGAGGAGCCAGCACTCTGGACAGCGCGGCCGACCGGTCCTGATGACATGAACCCGACTCGCGCCGCTTGCCGGACCCGGCGGGCAATGTGCGCAGAGACCGGTTTCTGAATGGGCGTCATGGGCCTGTCGTGCCGGGGTAGACGAGAGCGGACAGGCACCCCCGACGAAGGAGGCTCCGATGCCCCTCACCTTCCGCAAGAGTTTCCGCATCCTCCCCGGCGTGCGGCTGAACATCAACCGGCGGTCATGGTCGATCACCACCGGCGGCGGGCAGCACGGCCCCCGTCACACGCACAGCAGCACGGGACGTCGTACGACATCGATGGATTTGCCGGGACCTTTCGGGTGGCGTCGTACGCGTAACGCCAAGCGCCATTGACGGGCTGTCACCCGAACGGACCCCCCGAGAGGCGGCATCTCATATCTGAGATAACCTCAGCCTCATGGCAGACGACTACCTCGTACGCATCGGCAAGCTCATCCGTGACGCCCGTCAGCACCGGGGCTGGACACAGGCACAGCTGGCCGAAGCGCTCGGAACCAGCCAGAGCGCCGTCAACCGCATCGAGCGGGGCAACCAAAACATCAGCCTTGAGATGATCGCTCGAATCGGTGAAGCCCTGGACAGTGAGATCGTCTCTCTGGGCTACGCGGGTCCCATGCACCTGCGTGTCGTGGGCGGCCGTCGGCTGTCGGGCGCGATCGACGTGAAGACCAGCAAGAACGCGTGCGTGGCCCTGCTGTGCGCCTCGCTGCTCAACCGCGGGCGCACGGTGCTGCGCCGGGTCGCCCGCATCGAGGAGGTCTACCGCCTGCTCGAGGTTCTCAACTCCATCGGTGTGCGGACCCGGTGGATCAACGACGGCGTCGACCTGGAGATCGTGCCGCCGGCCGAGCTGGACATGGCGGCCATCGACGCCGAGGCCGCCGTACGCACCCGTTCCATCATCATGTTCCTCGGCCCCCTGCTGCACCGTATGGACCACTTCAAGCTGCCCTACGCCGGCGGCTGCGACCTCGGCACGCGGACCATCGAGCCGCACATGATCGCGCTGCGTCGGTTCGGGCTGGAGGTGGCGGCGACGGAGGGGCAGTACCACGCCGTCGTCGACCGCGCCGTCCGCCCGGACCGCCCGATCGTGCTGACCGAGCGCGGCGACACGGTCACCGAGAACGCGCTGCTCGCGGCTGCCCGGTACGACGGCGTAACCGTTATCCGCAACGCTTCTTCGAACTACATGGTCCAGGATCTCTGTTTCTTCCTGGAGGCGCTCGGCGTCAGGGTCGAGGGCATCGGCTCCACGACGCTCACCGTGCACGGTGTGGCGAACATCGACATCGACGTGGATTACTCCCCCTCCGAGGACCCGGTCGAGGCGATGAGCCTGCTGGCCGCCGCGGTCGTCACGGAGTCGGAGCTGACGGTGCGCCGGGTGCCGATCGAGTTCCTGGAGATCGAGCTCGCGGTCCTGGAGGAGATGGGCCTCGACCACGACAGGACGCCGGAGTACCCGGCCGACAACGGGCGGACCCGGCTGGTGGACCTCACGGTCCGGCCCTCCAAACTGGAGGCCCCGATCGACAAGATCCACCCGATGCCGTTCCCCGGCCTGAACATCGATAATGTCCCCTTCTTCGCCGCCATCGCGGCCGTCGCCCAGGGCAAGACCCTCATCCACGACTGGGTCTACGACAACCGCGCGATCTACCTGACGGATCTGAACAGGCTCGGCGGCCGTCTGCAACTCCTGGACCCGCACCGGGTACTGGTCGAGGGACCGACCCGCTGGCGGGCCGCCGAGATGATGTGCCCGCCGGCCCTGCGCCCTGCGGTGGTCGTGCTGCTGGCGATGATGGCGGCGGAGGGCACGTCGGTCTTGCGCAACGTGTACGTGATCAACCGCGGTTACGAGGATCTGGCCGAACGGCTGAACTCGATCGGGGCGCAGATCGAGATCTTCAGGGATATCTGACGGTTGCGTACGGCATCCGCGGTTTCCGCGAAGGTGAGGGCCGGGCTCTGCCGCACCTCCGCGCCTCCGCACGTCGGGGCTCGGGCCGTGCCCCGACGGCGGCGGCGAGGGCGACAGGGTGCGGGCGCGCCACACCCGAGACAGCCGTGCGACGGCCACCTCTTCACCGACGACGGAAAGCGCACGGCGCGGAAGCCCGTGTTCTCTTCCGTCACCGGATGTCCCGATGTCCCGCGATGGCCCGACGGCTCGCCGTCACCGGTGGCCCGCAGTCCCGCCACCGCCGTCGAACAGGCCCTGACCGGGGCCGACCAGACCCCGATCAGACCCCGATCAGACCCTGATCGGATCCCGACCAGACCTCGATCGGACCCTGACCAGACCCAGGTCAGACCTGATCGAGTGAGGTCAGACCTTGGTCAGGGTGATGTCCTGCTGCTGGACGGCGTGGAAGCGGGGCAGGGGAAGGCCGCTGTCGGGGCGGAGTTCCATCAGGGTGGCCTCGACGTGGGCGGCGCCGGGCTTGAGGTCGTCCGGGGTGGCCTTGCCGGTGTTCTTCCAGCTGTGTTCGGCGCCGTCGCACACCGCGCGAGTGCCGCCGATGCCGTGCCGGGCTCCGTCGGCGCTCTGGCCGACGGACGAGCTGACGAAGACCGGGCCGCTGTTGCCTACGCAGCGGTAGGTGCCGGAGAGCGTGACGGTGCCGTCGGCGGCGATGCGGCCGGCCGGGTCGACGGTGACGGACTCGGTCGGGGCCGCGTGGGCGGTGACCGCCGGGGCGGCCAGCAGGAGCAGGGCGGCGCCGGCGGCCGCGGACAGTACGGGACGCATCGACATGGGAGAACCTCCTGTTATGGGGGCCTCCACTGGTACCGGGCGGACCGGCCCTGGGCGATGATCGTCACTCCTTCGGTGGCGAGTCCGCACCCGTCGTCGACGAACGGTCCTGGGCTTGTCCTGGTGCTGTCACGTTTTCGGGCGGTCTCTGGCGATGGCTCCCGGCCGGGCGCATGGTCTGTCCATACGGGCCGGCCGGACGGCCGATCCCGTCGACGTGGAGGTGCGAAATGTGTTCCCACCTGTTTCCCGGCGTTTCTGCCCACGCCCACGCCCGGCCCTCCGCCGACGCCCGCCCGGGGCATGTCGTCGCCGCCCACCCCGAGCAGGGGTGGAACCTGCTGTGCGACGGCACGATCGTCTTCGACGACTCGGGTGAGCTGCTGCCCGACGGCCGGGTCGTGGACCCGCACCGGGTGACCGTGGAGGGCCTGGCGGTGGCGGCCTGATCCGACGGGACCGTCACTCACGCGGGTCAGTGCGGGGTGGACGGCGGCGGGCCCAGTACGGCGATCCCGTCGAGCTCGACGAGCGCCTGTTCGTCCCAGAGCCGCACGACCTCGACGACGGCCATGGCCGGATAGTCCCGGCCCGCCAGGTCGCGCCAGATCCGCCCGAGTCGTGGCGCGTGCCCACGGTAGTCGGCGACGTCGGTGGCGTGGACGGTGACCCGGGCGAGGTCGGCCGGGACGCCGCCGCAGCGACGCAGAGCGGTGAGGAGATTGCCCAGGGCCTGCTCGAACTGCTCCGGGAGCCCCTCACCGACGATCTTTCCTTCGGCGTCGAGCGCGGTTTGTCCGGCCAGGAAGACGATGCGCTCGCCGGTGGCGACGACGGCGTGCGAGAAGCCGGTGGGCGGGGAGAGCTCGGACGGGTTGACGCGCTCGGCACTCACGTGGCCTCCTGATCGACGTCCATGACTGGTAGGACCTGTTCGCCGGACTCGGACCGCCGGTCCATCTCGTCGCAATGCCCGCCTGTTTCCGTCCGCTCCGCGTACAACTCCCGCGCGATGATGTCCCGTTGGACTTCGCTCGCACCCTCGTAGATGCGGGGTGCGCGCACCTCGCGGTAGAGGTGTTCCAGCAGGTGGCCGCGGCGCAGCGCCCGTGCGCCGTGGAGTTGGACGGCGGTGTCGACGACGTACTGGGCGGTCTCGGTGGCGAGCAGCTTGGCCATCGCGACCCGTTTGCGGACGTCCGGTTCCCCGGCGTCGTACGCCGTCGCCGCGGCGTGGACCATCAGTCGGGCGGCTTCCGTGCGCAGGGCCATCTCGGCGACCTGGTGGGCGACCGCCTGAAGGTCCATCAGCTTGCCGCCGAACGCGTCTCGTCGGGCGGTGTGGGAAAGGGTGGCGTCGAGGGCGGCGCGGGCCATGCCGACGGCGAAGGCGCCGACGCTGGCGCGGAACAGATCGAGAGTGCCCATGGCGACGCGGAAGCCGCGGTCCGGCTCGCCGAGGACGTCGTCCGCGGTGACGGGGACGGCGTCGAAACGCAGGGCGCCGATGGGGTGTGGGGAGAGCATGTCGAGGGCGGAGCCGCTGAGTCCCGGGCGGTCGGCGGGAACGAGGAAAGCGGTTACGCCACGGGCTCCGGCTCCCGGTGTCGTCCGGGCGAAAACCGTGTAGAAATCGGCTTCTGGGGCATTGGAGATCCAGCATTTCTCGCCGGTGAGGCGCCACCCTCCGGCCCCGGCTCCCGCCCCGGCCCCGACCCCGGCCCCGACCCTGGCTCTGCTCCCGCCCCCGACCCCGCTCGCGCTCCCGGCCTCGGCTCCTGTCCTGCCGCCTGCGCCACGCCCCGCTCCGCCCGCTGTTCCGCCGGCCGGCCCGTCGCGCTCCGCGGCCAGCGACAGTGCCGCGGCGTCCGAGCCCGCGCCCGGCTCACTCAGGGCGAACGCGGCCACCGCGGTGCCGTCGGCGACTCGGGGCAGCCAGCGCCGCCGTTGCGCGGGGGTGCCGTGGGCGTGGACGGGATACGCGCCGAGTCCCTGCAACGCGAGCGCGGTCTCCGCCTCGGTGCAGGCGTGGGCGAGGGACTCGCGCATCAGGCAGAGGTCGACGGCGCCGGAGGTGAACAGCCGGGACAGCAGGCCGAGTCGGCCGAGTTCGGCGATGAGCGGGCGGTTGACGCGGCCCGGCTCACCCTTCTCGGCCAGGGGGCGCAGCCGGTCGGCGGCCAGGGCGCGCAGTTCGGCGCACCATGCGGTCTGTGCCGGTTCGAGCGCGAATGCGGGCATCGCGGTCCCCTCTGCCATATCGGCTGTCCTTGCCCGACCGCGCCTCGGCGGCGCCGGTCGGCCGGTCACGGCTGTCTCCGACGAACCGGTCACGGCCCTTCGACGGCCGTCCACCGCCTTTCCCCACGACCGGTCACGGCCCTTCGACGACCGTCCACCGCGTGTCGCTGCGACTGGTCACCGCCTTTCCCACGACCGGTCCCGGCCTTTCGGCACCGACCAGTCACGACCTTTCCCCACGACCGGTCCCGGCCTTTCGGCGCCGGCCGTCACGGCCCTTCCCGACGGCCGGTCACGGCTTCACCCCGACGGTATCGCGTACCGTTGACTGCCGTCACCAACGCGATACGCTCCTTGCGCGACCCCTCACGACGAAGTCCGTCCGGGCAGCCCGGGCGGAGGTCCATCCAGGCAAGGGGACGAACGCCGATGAACGTCTCGGCCCATGTCGACACCTTCGCGCGCGATCACCTTCCGCCGCCCGCCCAGTGGCCCGAGCTGCGCTTCGATCTGCCCGAGCTGGACTATCCCGACCGGTTGAACTGCGCCGCCGAACTGCTCGCCCACACGGCGCCGGACCGGGTGGCGTTCCGCACCCCTTCGGGACCCTTTTGGACGTACGGGGAGCTGCGCGCCCGCGTCGACCGGATCGCGCACCTGCTCAGCGGCGACCTCGGGGTGATTCCGGGAAACCGCGTACTGCTGCGCGGGCCCACCACGCCCTGGCTGGCGGCCTGCTGGCTGGCGGTGCTGAAGGCGGGGGCGATCGCGGTGACCGTGCTGGCTCAGCAACGGCCGCACGAGCTGCGCACCCTGTGCGAGATCGCGCGGGTGGAGCACGCGCTCTGCGATGTCAGGGCCATGGACGATCTCGTCAAGGCGGAGATACCCGGACTGCGGATCACGGCGTACGGCGGGGACTCCGCCGGGGATCTGCTGAACCGGCCTGCGTCGGTCGAGCCGTACCGAGCCGTCGAAACCGCTTGCGACGACGTTGCGCTGATCGCGTTCACCTCCGGCACCACGGGTCGCCCGAAGGGCTGTCTGCACTTCCACCGGGATGTGCTGGCGATCGCGGACACCTTCTCGCAACATGTGCTGAAACCGCTTCCCGACGATGTCTTCGCCGGCAGCCCGCCGCTCGGCTTCACCTTCGGTCTGGGCGGGCTCGTCGTCTTTCCGATGCGGGCCGGCGCGAGCGCGCTGCTGCTCGAACAGGCCGGGCCCCGGCAACTGTTGCCGGCGATCGCGGAACACGGGGTGAGCGTGCTGTTCACCGCCCCCACCGCCTACCGCGCGATGCTCGAGGAGCTCGACGGGCACGACCTGTCGTCGCTGAGGCGCTGTGTCTCGGCGGGCGAGAACCTGCCCGCCGCGACCTGGCGGGCCTGGCACGAGCGGACCGGGCTGCGGCTGATCAACGGCATCGGCGCCACCGAGTTGCTGCACATCTTCGTCTCCGCCGCCGACGACGACGTCCGGCCCGGCAGGACCGGCGTCCCGGTGCCGGGGTGGCGGGCCCGTGTGCAGGACGCCGACGGCGCGCCCGTGCCCGACGGCGAGCCCGGACTGCTCGCCGTGCGCGGCCCGGTCGGCTGCCGCTATCTCGCCGACCCGCGGCAGCAGCAGTACGTGCGCGACGGCTGGAACGTCACGGGAGACACCTACGTGCGCGAGGCCGACGGCTATTTCCGGTACGTCGCCCGTGCCGACGACATGATCATCTCGGCCGGGTACAACATCGCGGGGCCCGAGGTGGAGGAGGCGCTGCTGCGTCACCCCGACGTGGTCGAGACGGCGGTGGTGGGGCGGCCCGACGAACGGCGCGGCCAGGTGGTCGTCGCGTTCGCCGTGCTCCGCGAGGGCGCCCGGCGCGACACGGAGGCGCTGCGCGCGTTCCTGAAGGAGGAGCTGGCACCGTACAAGTGTCCGCGCGAGATCGTCCTGCTGGACGCGCTGCCGCGCACCGCCACCGGAAAACTGCAGAGATTCCGATTGCGCGCAAGCGGTTGCACCAATGGTGACCAGCAGTGATGCCGAAGACCTTAAGATGATCAACGTGTCCGACCAGCCCGCACCTCGGTCTCTCATCGTCACGCTCTACGGCGCGTACGGACGCTTCGCCTCGGGTCCGGTGCCCGTCGCCGAGCTGATCCGGCTGCTCGCCGCGGTCGGCGTCGACGCGCCCTCCGTGCGCTCTTCGGTGTCCAGGCTGAAACGGCGCGGTCTGCTGCTGCCGGCCCGTACGGCGCAGGGCGCGGCCGGCTACGAGCTCTCGGACGAGGCGCGGCAGCTGCTCGACGACGGCGACCGGCGCATCTACGCCACCGCGCCTCCCGCCGACGAGGGCTGGGTGCTGGCGGTGTTCTCCGTGCCGGAGTCGGAGCGGCAGAAGCGGCACGTGCTGCGGTCGCGGTTGGCGGGACTGGGCTTCGGCACGGCCGCCCCCGGGGTGTGGATCGCCCCGGCGCGGCTGCACGAGGAGACGCGGCACACGCTCCAGCGGCTGCGTCTGGACGCGTACGTCGACCTCTTCCGGGGCGAGCATCTCGGTTTCGCGCCGACCCTGGAGGCGGTCGGCCGCTGGTGGGACCTGGCGGCGATCGCCAAGGAGCACGAGGCCTTCCTCGGCCGGCATGCGCGGGTGCTGGATGCCTGGCGGACACGGTCGGACACCCCGCCGGAGGAGGCCTACCGCGACTATCTTCTCGCCCTGGACGCGTGGCGCCACCTGCCGTACGTGGACCCGGGCCTGCCTGCACGGCTGCTGCCGCACGACTGGCCCGGGACCCGTTCGGCGGCCGTCTTCCAGGGGCTGCACGAACGGCTGCGGGACGCGGGAGCAGAGTTCGCCGGAGTGTGAACCCACCCCGGCGTCCGCTCCTGCCGGTTCCGAGTGTCGTGCCGGTTCCGAGTGATCGTCAGTTCTTGGGTCGCAGACGGGGTTTGGGTACATCCGTGCGTCCGGTCCGCGGGGGACGGCTGCCCGCCCGGTACGGGGCCGGCCAGGGAGCGCCCGGTCCGGTGTAGCCCTGTTCGGCGGCCGCGTGCAGGGTCCAGTTGGGGTCGTACAGATGGGGGCGGCCGAGGGCGCAGAGGTCCGTACGGCGGGCGAGGACGAGGGAGTTGACGTCGTCCCAGGAGGAGATCGCGCCGACCGCGATCACCGGGACGCCCACCTCGTGCCGGATACGGTCGGCGAACGGCGTCTGGTAGGAGCGTCCGTACTCGACGCGCTCGTCGGACACCACCTGCCCGGTGGACACGTCGACGGCGTCGACGCCGTGGGCGGCGAAGGCCCGGGCGATCTCGACGGCGTCGTCGGCCGACGTCCCGCCCGGCGCCCAGTCGGTGGCGGAGACACGGACGGTCATCGGCCGTTCCGCCGGCCATGCCTCGCGGACCGCGTCGAAGACCTCCAGCGGGAAGCGCAGCCGTGCGGCGAGCGAGCCGCCGTAGGCGTCGGTGCGGCGGTTGGTGAGCGGGGAGAGGAAGCCGGACAGCAAGTACCCGTGTGCGCAGTGCAGTTCGAGCAGGTCGAAGCCGGAGCGTGCGGCCCGCCGGGTGGCGGACGCGAACTGCTCACGCAGGTCGGTGAGTTGGGCTCGGGTGAGTTCTCGGGGCGTCTGGCTGTGCGGTGTGTACGGCAGGGGGGAGGCGGCGACGAGCGGCCAGCCGCCGTCGGGCAGCGGCTCGTCCATGCCCTGCCACATCAGCTTCGTCGAACCCTTGCGGCCGGAGTGGCCGAGCTGGACGCCGACGGCCGTCCCCGGCGCCCGTTCGTGGACGAAGTCGGTGATCCGTCGCCAGGCGTCGGCCTGTCGGGCGGTGTAGAGGCCGGTGCAGCCGGGCGTGATGCGTCCCTGCGGGGAGACGCACACCATCTCGGTCATCACCAGTCCCGCCCCGCCGAGGGCGCGGGCGCCGAGGTGGACGAGGTGGAAGTCGCCGGGGACGCCGTCCACCGCCGAGTACATGTCCATGGGCGAGACGACGACCCGGTTGCGCAGGGTGAGGCCGCGCAGCCGGAACGGGGTGAACATGGGCGGGGTGCCCGGTGGACAGCCGAACTCCCGTTCCACGGCGTCGGTGAAGCGGGAGTCGCGCAGGCGCAGGTTGTCGTGGGTGACCCGGCGGCTGCGGGTGAGGAGGTCGAAGGCGAATCCGCGGGGCGGCTGGTCGAGGTGGAGGCCGACGTTCTCGAACCATTCCAGGCTGGCCCTGGCGGCGCGCTGGGTGGAGGCGACGACGGGCCTGCGTTCCGTCTCGTAGGCGGTCGTCGCGGTGCTCGGGTCGGGGTGTTCGTCCAGACAGGCCGCCAGCGCCAGCGCGTCCTCGACGGCGAGCTTGGTGCCGGAGCCGATGGAGAAGTGGGCGGTGTGGGCGGCGTCGCCCAGCAGGACGATGTTGCCGTGCGACCAGCGCTCGTTGACCACCGTGCGGAACGTGGTCCAGGTGGAGTCGTTGGATCTGAGGGGGCGTCCGCCGAGGGCGTCCGTGAAGATCTTGGCGCAGCGTTCCACCGATTCCCGCTCGTCGAGTTCGTCGAAACCGGTTGCCCGCCATACCTCCTCGCGCATCTCCACGATCACGGTGGAGGCGTCGGGCGCGTAGGGGTAGGCGTGCAGTTGCACGACGCCGTGCTCGGTCTCGGCGATCTCGAAGCGGAAGGCGTCGAGGGCGAAGTCGGCGGCGAGCCAGATGTAGCGGCAGCGGTGGCCGGTCAGCCGGGGCCGGAAGACGTGCGCGTACGCCGCACGGGTGGTGCTGTGCACGCCGTCCGCGGCGATGACGAGGTCGTACCGTGCGGACAGCGACGCGGTGTCCGGGGCCTTCGTGCGAAAGCGCAGGTCGACGCCGAGGGAGCGGCACCGTTCGTGCAGTATCTGCAGAAGACGCTTTCTGCCGAGGGCGGCGAAGCCGTGCCCGGTGGAGGTGTGGCGGGCGCCCCGGTGCACGATGTCGATGTCGTCCCAGCGGACGAAGTGCTGTCGGAGGGCGGTGTAGACCTGCGGGTCCGCGTGCTCGATGCCGCCCAGGGTCTCGTCGGAGAGGACCACTCCGAAGCCGAAGGTGTCGTCGGGGGCGTTGCGTTCCCACAGGGTCACCTCGCGGGCCGGGTCGAGGCGTTTCAGCAACGCCGCCGCGTACAGTCCGCCGGGGCCGCCGCCGACGATCGCGACGCGCAGGGGCACGTCGGTCGTCCTCGTCACCGTCCCCTCCATTCGGGCGGGCGCTTCTGCGTGAACGCCTCGTGGAACTCCGCGTAGTCCTCGCCGTTCATCAGCAGGGCCTGGGTGGCGGCGTCCAGTTCCACCGCGGCCGCCAGCGGCATGTCCAGTTCCGCCGTGAGGAGGGCCTTCGTCTGCGCGTAGGCGAGTGCGGGCCCGTCGGCCAGGCGGCGGGCCAGTGCCCGTGCGGCCTCGTCGGCCCGCCCCTCCTCCGTCAGCCGGCTGATCAGGCCGATCCGTTCGGCCTCGGGGGCGCGGACCGGTTCGCCGAGCATGAGCAGCCGGGTGGCGTGGCCGAGGCCGACGACGCGGGGCAGGAGGTAGGCGGCGCCCATGTCGCCGCCGGAGAGCCCGACGCGGGTGAAGAGGAAGGCGAAGCTGGCGCCGGGGTCGGCGACCCGGAAGTCGGCGGCCAGGGCGAGGACGGCGCCGGCGCCGGCGGCCACGCCGTGCACGGCCGCGATCACCGGAAAGGGGGCTTCGCGCACGGCGCGCACGACCTGGCCGGTCATCCGGTTGAAGTCGAGGAGCCGGGCGGTGTCCATGCCGAGGGTGGCGCCGATGATCTCGTCGACGTCTCCTCCGGAGCAGAAGCCGCGGCCCTCGCCGGCCAGCACCAGGGCGCGCACGGAGCGTTCCCGGGACAGTTCGGCGAGCAGGTCGCGCAGGTCGGCGTAGGCGCCGAAGGTGAGGGCGTTGAGTTTCTCGGGGCGGGCCAGGGTGACGGCGGCGATGCCGTCGGCGAGCTCGACGTGCAGATGGCGCCAGTCGGAGGTGCGGGCGGCGGAGCCGGTGAAGGGACTCATGAGGGCGGCCTCCTCGACGGTCCCTCGAAGTTATCACTCCCTTGTGACTGCCGTCATGAGTACGCGATAGGGCGGACGGGAAGAATCGCCGTGTCACCGCACGCCATGCCCCCGTCACACACGTCACCGGTCGTCGATAAGGCGGTAACAACGGGATCAGGTGCGCGAGGGCGGGCGTTGTCCCGGGTAAGCCGACCGGCAACGGGGCCGGAGGTCCCGTACGACGCCGCCGAGCGTTTCTGCCGGAGGCCGCCGTACCATTCCTGAAGTCGAAGGCAGGACCGTCTGATGTCGATCACGGGAACCTGCGCCATGAACGGACTCGCCTTGCACGAACGCCCCTCCGACGCAGCCGCCTCCTGGCGGATCGCGCTGCCGCACTCCGCCGCGGCCGTGCCGGTGGCCCGTGCCCTGGTCCGTACGGCGTTGGCCGAGCTGAAGCACGTCGCGTACAGCGACACCGCGGAGCTGCTCACCGCCGAGCTGGTGGCCAACGCCGTGGAGCACACCTCGGGGGACGCGCCGATAGAGCTGGTGGTGGAGCTGCGGCCGACCGGCTGCCAGATCGAGGTGCACGACCCGGACCCGGGGGCGCCCGGCGACCTCACCCGTCCGTCCGGCGAGGAGCCCGACCCCTGGCAGGAGCACGGGCGTGGACTGCTGCTGATCCGCGCCCTCAGCTCGTCCTGCGGACACCGGCCCACCGAGCAGGGCAAGGCGGTGTGGTTCAGGCTGGCCGCGGTCCCGCCGCAGCGCGGCCCCGGCCCGGCGTGATCCGGTGCGGCGTGTTCCTGCCCGGCACGCTCCTGCCCCGCGGGCGGCGTGGCGGGTCGCCGGCAGGCGTGCGGTCCGCAGGCGTTCTCCCGGCAGGCGGGCCCCCGCAGCCGTCCCGTCGGCGGTCGCGGTCCGGCCGGCCCGGTTCACACAGGCGCTCTCCCGACCGGCATCGCACACGCGGGTGTGATCCCGACCGGCCTCGCACACGCGGGTGTGATCCCGACCGGCCCGCCGCGGGCGGGCGTGATCGCGGCCGACCGGGCGCGCGCGGGCGTCCTGCCGACCGTCTCGCAGGCAGGCGCGTTCTCCACCGGCTCGCCGCGGGCAGGGGCGCTGCCGTCCGGTGCGACCTCGGCCGGCCGAGTCGCGGCCGAGGTGCTGCCGGGGAGCGTCAGGCGAGGGTGGCGACCAGGACGGCCTTGATCGTGTGCAGCCGGTTCTCCGCCTCGTCGAAGACGACGGAGTGGGCCGACTCGAACACCTCGTCCGTCACCTCCAGGCAGTCCAGGCCGTGGCTCTCGTGGATCTCGCGGCCGACTTCGGTGCCGAGGTCGTGGAAGGCCGGAAGGCAGTGCAGGAACTTGACGTCGGGGTTGCCCGTGGCGCGCAGGACGTCCATGGTCACCGCGTACGGGCCGAGGGCCGCGATCCGCTCGTCCCAGACGTCCTTGGGCTCCCCCATGGACACCCACACGTCGGTGGCGACGAAGTCGGCGCCGAGGACGCCCTCGGCGAGTTCCTCGGTGAGGGTGACGCGGGCGCCGCTCGCCTCGGCGAGCTCGCGGGCTCGGTCGACGATCTCCTGGGCGGGCCAGTAGCTCTTCGGGGCGACGATCCGCACGTCCATGCCGAGGAGGGCGCCGGTGACCAGGTAGGAGTTGCCCATGTTGAAGCGGGCGTCGCCGAGGTAGGCGAAGGCGATCTCGGTCAGGGGCTTGGCGCTGTGCTCGGTCATCGTGAGCACGTCGGCGAGCATCTGGGTGGGGTGCCAGTCGTCGGTGAGACCGTTGTAGACGGGGACGCCCGCGTGGGCGGCGAACTCCTCGACCTTGTCCTGGCTGTCGCCGCGGTACTCGATGGCGTCGTACATCCGGCCCAGCACCCGCGCGGTGTCCTTCACCGACTCCTTGTGGCCGATCTGCGAGCCGGAGGGGTCGAGGTAGGTGGTCGACGCGCCCTGGTCGGCGGCGGCGACCTCGAACGCGCAGCGGGTGCGCGTCGAGGTCTTCTCGAAGATCAGCGCGATGTTCCTGCCCTGCAGGCGCCGGTTCTCGGTCCCGGCCTTCTTGTCGGCCTTCAGTTCGGCGGCCAGGGCGATCAGACCGCGGAACTCCTCCCCGGTGAAGTCCAGCTCCTTGACAAAGTGGCGGCCGGCGAGGGCGGTCGGGACTGTCGCCATGGGGTCGCTCCAGAGATGCGGTGAAAACTGCCGTGAACGGTTGCTGCAATGACAGACCTCGGAAGTCTATACGAAGCTCAGCATTTTTATACAGCCACATGTGCGCCTATACGGCGCTCCGTTCGACCGGGCAGCTCATGCAGCGCGGACCGCCCCTGCCCCGGCCCAGCTCGCTGCCCGGGATCTCGATCACTTCGACGCCCTGCTTGCGCAGATGCGTGTTGGTGGTGACGTTGCGTTCATAGGCGACGACGACACCCGGTTCGACGGCGAGGACGTTGCAGCCGTCGTCCCACTGCTCACGCTCGGCCGCGTGGACGTCCTGGGTTGCGGTGAGCACGCGGATCTCACTGAGCCCGAGGGCCGCGGCGATCGCGCGGTGCATGTGCTCCGGCGGATGGTCGGTGACCTTCAGCTCCTTCTCGCCGGCGCCGGGCTCGATGGTGTACGACCGGAGCATGCCGAGCCCGGCGTACTGGGTGAAGACGTCGGCGTCGACCATCGTCATCACGGTGTCGAGGTGCATGAACGCCCGCCGCTTGGGCATGTCGAGCGCCACGATGGTCTGGGCCGAGCCCGCGGCGAACAGCTTGTGGGCGAGCATCTCGACGGCCTGCGGGGTGGTGCGCTCGCTCATGCCGATCAGCACGGCGCCGTTGCCGATGACGAGGACGTCGCCGCCCTCGATGGTGGACGGATAGTCGGCCTGCCCCTCGGACCAGACGCGGAACGTCTCGGCGCGGAAGAGCGGATGGTGCCGGTAGATCGCCTCGAAGTGGACCGTCTCGCGCTGCCTGGCCGGCCAGCGCATGGCGTTGATGGCGACGCCGTCATAGATCCAGGCGGAGGTGTCCCGGGTGAAGAGGTGGTTGGGGAGCGGGTCGAGGAGGAAGTCGTCGAGTTCCATGACGTGGAAGCGCACGGAGGTGGGTTCGGGATGCGCTTGCAGAAACTCCCGCTTGGTCATGCCGCCGACCAGGGCCTCGGCCAGTTCCGGGGCGGGGAGGGTCTCGAAGGCGGAGCGGAGGTGGTCGGTGGCGAGCACCCCGTACTCCTTCTCGTCGAAGACGCGGTCCAGGACGAGCGCTCGGGCCTGCGGGATCTCCAGGGCCTCGGTGAGCAGGTCACCGAAGAGATGGACGGCGACACCGCGGTCGCGCAGCACGTCGGCGAACCCGTCGTGCTCGGCGCGCGCCCGGCGCACCCAGAGCACGTCGTCGAAGAGGAGGGCGTCCTTGTTGCTGGGGGTGAGCCTTTTGAGCTCGAGATCAGGCCGGTGCAGGATGACGCGGCGCAGCCGCCCGGCCTCGGAGTCGACGTGGAATCCCATGCCTCCATCCTGACCACAGTGGACCGTCTTCACCCCCCACTCGGCCTTCTTGGACCGTTTCCGCACGAGCTTGTCCCACCTCGTCCCGCCCTGAATCTGTCACCCGTTCTCGTCCCCTTGACGAGAAGAGGAGGCGCGGATATCGTTTTCTTATCGTCGCAGTGACGAGAAAAGGAACGAGGGGGGCCTTTCATGGCCGACATCACCCGGCGCCTGGGCTGGCGCCATCTGCGCGGTGCTCCGACGGCCCATGTGCGCCACCACCGCTCCGGCAAGCTGGCGCACGACGGTCCGGGGCTCAGCTTCTGGTTCCGCTCACTGAGCGCCGCCCTCTCCGAAGTGCCGGTTGACGACCGGGAGTTGGCGATGACCTTCCACGCCCGCACGGTCGACTTCCAGGATGTGACGGTGCAGGCGACGGTGACCTACCGGGTCAGCGACCCGGCCGTCGCCGCGGCCCGCCTCGACTTCTCCATCGACCCGGACACCGGGATCTGGCGCGGCGCGCCCCTGGAGCAGCTCGGCACCCTGCTCACGGAGACGGCTCAGCAGCACGCGCTGGACGTCCTCGCGCGCACCCCGCTGTCGTCGGCGCTGGTGGACGGCGTGACGGCGGTGCGGGAGCGGGTGGCGGCGGGGCTGGCGGCGGAACCGCGTCTGCCGGCCACCGGCATCGAGATCGTCGCCGTCCGGGTCGTCGCGCTGCGTCCGGAACCCGAGGTGGAGCGGGCGCTGCGGACCCCGGCGCGCGAGCAGATCCAGCAGGAGGCCGACCGGGCCACCTACGAGCGGCGGGCGGTGGCCGTCGAGCGGGAGCGGACGATCGCCGAGAACGAACTCGCCAGCCAGATCGAACTGGCCCGCCGTGAGGAGCAGTTGGTCGAGCAGCGGGGTACGAACACCCGCCGCGAGGCGGAGGAGAACGCGGCCGCGGACAAGGTGCGGGCGGAGGCGGAGGCGACGCGGTCCGTGCGGCTGGCGGAGGCGGAGGCCGCGCGGTCGGTGAAGCTCGCCGAGGCGGAGGCCGACAGGCAGGTGCGCCTGGCGGACGCCGAGGCCCAGCGCACCGAGCGGCTGAGCCAGGCGGAGGCGACGCGCACGGTCCGGCTCGCCCGGGCCGAGGCGGAGGCGGCGCGCGAGGTCGGCGAGGCGCGGGCCGAGGCACAGGCGGCCTGGCTGCGGGTGCACGGGGACGTCGACGTGGCGACCCTGCACGCGCTCACCGGGACACGGCTCGCGGAGAACCTGCCGCACATCGACAGCGTGACGATCTCGCCGGACGTCCTGACCGGCCTGCTGTCGAGGCTCGGGGCCGGAGAACGGGAATGAGTCTCGCCCCGCGGGCCGTGCTGGTCCACCGCACCACGGAGTACGAGGAGTTGGTGGCCCGGCACGGCACGCACGGCCAGGCCGCCTTCTTCCTCTCCTCGCGGGGCCGGGACATCGAGGAGGTCGCCGAGCGCCACCGCCGCATGCGGCGCGCGCTGGCGGAGGTGACGGCGGCGATACCGCTGACCTGGCGTCAGAGCCGGGTGGAGCGCGCCGATCTGGACCGTTTTCTGTTCGCGCCGGAGGACGTGGTGGTGGTCGTCGGCCAGGACGGGTTGGTGGCGAACGTCGCCAAGTACCTGTCCGGGCAGCCCGTGGTGGGCATCGACGCGGACCCGGGCCGCAATGCGGGCGTCCTGGTCCGCCATCGCCCGGCGGACGCGCCGACGCTTCTGCCCGGCGCGCTCGCGGCCGGCACCGGAACGACCGAGCTGACCATGGTGGAGGCCGTGGCCGACGACACCCAGCGGCTGCTGGCCCTCAACGAGATCTATCTCGGCGCCGCCGGCCACCAGACCGCCCGCTACCGCCTGGGCCTCGACGACGACGGGGGTGCCGTCGAGGCCCAGGCCTCCTCCGGGGTGCTGGTGGGCACGGGCACGGGGGCGACCGGCTGGATCCGGTCGGTGTGGCAGGAGCGGGGCGGCGGCCGGACGGACGGCGACCTGCGCCTGCCGGCCCCGACGGAGCAGCGGCTGGTGTGGTTCGTGCGGGAGGCGTGGCCGTCCCCGGCCACCGGCACCTCGCTGGTGGCGGGCGAACTGGCGGCCGGCCACCGGCTGACCCTCACCGTCGAGTCGGAGCGGCTCATCGCCTTCGGCGACGGCATCGAGACCGACGCGGTGGAGCTGACGTGGGGTCAGCGGGTCCGTGTCGGGGTGTGCGAGGAGCGGTTGCGGCTGGTGGGGTGAGGACACGCGAGGCCCGGTCCGCGCCGACGGCACGGACCGGGCCGGGGCTCACAGCCGCGGGTCCACCGGCTCCGACTCCAGAGCCAGCACGCCGAACACCGCCTCGTGGACGCGCCACAGTGGCTCGCCCTCCGCCAGACGGGCCAGGGCCTCCAGGCCGAGGGCGTACTCGCGGATCGCCAGCGACCGCTTGTGGTTCAGGAAACGGCCACGCAGCCGGGCCAGGTTGTCAGGGCGGGTGTACTCGGGGCCGTAGATGATCCGCAGGTACTCGCGACCCCGGCACTTGACGCCGGGCTGGACCAGGCGTCCGCCCTCGCCGCGGACCAGGGCGCCCAGCGGCTTGACGACCATGCCCTCGCCGCCCCGGCCGGTCATCTCCAGCCACCAGTCGACACCGGATCGCACCGACTCGGCGTCGCCCGTGTCGACATACAGCCGCCGGGTGGTCTGGAGCAGGCCCGTGTTGTCGTGTTCCACCAACCGGTCGAGGAGCGCCAGCTGCTCGTCGTGCGGCAGCGCCGCGAGGCTGCGGCCCTGGACGGCGAGGATCTGGAACGGGGCCAGCCGTACGCCGTCCAGGCCGTCGGTCGTCCAGCAGTAGCGGCGGTACGCCTCGGTGAACGCGGCCGCGTCCGAGGCGCGTTCACGCTGGCGTGCGAGCAGGCCGGCGACGTCCACACCTCTGGCCGCGGCGGACTCCAGGGCGGCCACCGCGCTCGGGAGGACGGCGCCGGACGCGGCCCCCACGGCCGCGTACTGGGAGCGCAGCAGGCCCGACGCCTTCAGCGACCACGGCATCAGCTCCGCGTCCAGCAGCAGCCAGTCGGTGTCCAGTTCCGACCACAGGCCGGCCTCCTCCACCGCCGTGCGCACCCGCCCGAGGATCTCCTCCGTCACCGTCTCGTCGTCGAAGAACGGGCGACCGGTACGGGTGTACAGGGAGCCGGTGGGGCCTCCCCCGCTCCCGGTCGCGCCCGGGCGGGAGGCGCCCCCGGCGCCGAAACGCTTACGTGCTGTCTCCGCGTCGCGGCAGACCAGGACCACCGCCCGGGATCCCATGTGCTTCTCCTCGCACACGACCCGTGCGACGCCGTCGCGGGCGTACTGCGCGAACGCCTCCGCCGGGTGCTCCAGGTAGCCGTCCACATGGCTGGTGGCCGTGGGGGCCATCGTCGGCGGGAGATACGGCAGCAGGCGCGGGTCGACCGCGAAGCGGCTCATCACCTCCAGGGCCGCCGCCGCGTTCTCCTCACGGATGGAGACACGGTTGTGGCCTTCGTAACGGGTTTCTACGATGCGTCGGCCATGGACGTCCGCCAGGTCCAGCGGACGGCCGTCGTGTCCGCCGGGCGCCTCCGAGCGCAGCGGTCTCGCCGGCTCGTACCAGACCTGCTCCGCCGGTACGTCGACCAGCTCGCGTTCCGGCCAGCGCAGCGCGGTGAGCTTGCCGCCGAAGACGGCGCCGGTGTCCAGGCAGATCGTGTTGTTCAGCCAGGTCGCCTCCGGAACGGGCGTGTGGCCGTAGACGACCGCCGCGCGCCCCCGGTAGTCCTCCGCCCACGGGTAGCGCACGGGCAGGCCGAACTCGTCGGTCTCGCCGGTGGTTTCGCCGTAGAGCGCGTGCGAGCGGACCCGGCCGGAGGTGCGGCCGTGGTACTTCTCCGGCAGGCCGGCGTGGCAGACGACGAGCCTGCCGCCGTCGAGGACGTAGTGACTGACCAGCCCGTCGATGAACGTGCGCACCTCGGCGCGGAACTCGTCGCTCTCCCCGTCCATCTGCTCGATGGTCTCGGCGAGCCCGTGCGTGTGCTGGACGTTGCGGCCCTTGAGATACCGGCCGTACTTGTTCTCGTGGTTGCCGGGCACGCACAGTGCGTCTCCGGACGCGACCATCGACATCACGCGGCGCAGCACCCCGGGGCTGTCCGGGCCCCGGTCCACCAGGTCGCCGACGAAGACGGCCTGGCGGCCTTCGGGGTGCACGCCGTCCGTGTAGCCCAACTTGGCCAGCAGCGACTCCAGTTCGGAGGAGCAGCCGTGGATGTCGCCGATGACGTCGAAGGGCCCGGTGAGGTGGGTCAGGTCGTTGTAGCGCTTCTCGGTGACGACGGAGGCGTTCTCGACGGCCTCGGCGCCGCGCAGGACGTGCACCTTGCGGAAGCCCTCGCGTTCCAGGTGCCGCAGCGAGCGCCGCAGTTCGCGGATGTGGCGCTGGATGACCCGGCGGGGCATGTCGGCGCGGTCGGTGCGCGACGCGTTGCGTGCGGCGCACACCTCTTCCGGGACGTCCAGGACGATGGCGATGGGCAGCACGTCGTGCTGCTTGGCGAGGTCGATCAGCCGGCGGCGGGCGTCCGGCTGCACGCTGGTGGCGTCGACCACCGTGCGGCGGCCGGCCGCGAGCCGCTTGCCGGCGATGTAGTGCAGGACGTCGAAGGCGTCCCGGGTGGCGCTCTGGTCGTTCTCGTCGTCGGAGACGAGGCCTCGGCAGAAGTCGGAGGAGATGACCTCGGTGGGCTTGAAGTGGCGACGTGCGAACGTGGACTTGCCGGAGCCGGACGCGCCGACGAGCACGACGAGGGACAGGTCGGTGACGGGCAGGACACGGCCCGGCGTGGCGGAAGCCTGGGTGTCGCTCATGCCGCCTTCGCCTCCTTCGCGCTCTTCTCGGAGCCGTTCCCGGCGCCCTCGTTCCCGGCGGCCTCGTCGGCGCCTTCGTTCCCGGCGTTCTCGCGTCGGGTGGTCCTGTTCTTCGCGCCGGGCGCGTTCATCTCGAACACGGCCATCTGGGTGGGCGGGCCGACCTCGGGGTCGTCCGGGCCGACGGGCACGAACCGGACGTCGTAACCGTGCCGTCGGGCGACCGCGGCGGCCCAGGCGCGGAACTCCTGCCGGGTCCACTCGAAACGGTGGTCGCCGTGCCGGCGGTGGCCGGCCGGGAGGCTCTCCCAGCGGACGTTGTACTCCACGTTCGGGGTGGTCACCAGGACCGTGCGCGGACGGGCCGAGCCGAACACCGCGTACTCCAGCGCGGGCAGCCGGGGCAGGTCGAGGTGCTCGATCACCTCGCTGAGCACGGCCGCGTCGTAACCCTTGAGACGGGTGTCGGTGTACGCCAGCGAGCCCTGCAGGAGCTGGACACGGGAGGCCTGCCGCTCCCCCATGCGGTCCAGCTTCAGCCGGCGCGAGGCGATGGCGAGGGCGCGCATCGACACGTCGACACCGACGATCTCGGTGAACCGCGGGTTCTGCAGCAGTGTCTGCACCAACTGGCCCTGGCCGCAGCCGAGGTCGAGGACCCGGGCGGCCCCGGCGCGGGTCAGCGCGGTGACGACGGCCTCGCGGCGCTGATCGGCCAGCGGCGTCGGCTTCTCCTGTGTCTCGGCCTCCGCCTCGACCGCGTTGTCGATGTCCTCGACGTCGCTGTCGTCGGACTCGGCGAGACGGACCAATTCCAGCCGCTCCATCGCCTGCCGAGTCAGCGACCAGCGGCGGGACAGGAAACGGCTGGTGATCAGCTTCTGCTCGGGGTGGTCGGGCAGCCAGCCCGCACCGGCGCGCAGCAGCTTGTCGACCTCGTCGGGCGACACCCAGTAGTGCTTGGCGTCGTCGAGGACCGGCAGCAGGACGTACAGGTGGCGCAGGGTCTCGGCGACGGTGAGCGTCTCCGATTCCAGGGTCAGGCTCACGTACCTCGAGTCGCCCCACTGCGGGAACCGGGGGTCGAGGGCCACCGGTTCGGCGCTCACCCGCCAGCCGAGCGGTTCGAAGAGGGCATGGACCAGACCGGGGCCGCCACGGGCAGGCAGTGCGGGTATCTCGACGCGCAACGGCCTTGTCTGCGCGGGGAGTTCGGGCCTCGCGGCGCACACGCCGCGCATCGCGCTGGAGAACACCCCGCTCAACGCGACCGCCAGCAGCGAGGAGGCCGCGTAGGGGCGGTCGTTGACGTACTGGGCGAGGGCCGCGTCGGGAGCGCCGCCGCGGCCCTTGCCCTTGCCGCGCCGGACCAGCGCCACGGCGTCCACCTCCAGCAGCAGCGCCGCCGTGCAGCGCTCGGCGTCGGCCTCGGGATAGAGGACGTGGGCCGTGCCGTAGGAGGTGGAGAACGCCTGCGATTTTTCGGGATGCTTGTGCAGCAGGAAGCCGAGGTCGGTCGCGGGGCGTTCGGGAGCGCCGGTGGTGCTGATGGTCAGGAACACGATGAGTGCCTTGGAGAGGTGGGATGGGAACGGGAGCGCCGACAGTGCGCCCGCACGCCTGCACAACGTACCGAGAACAGGTCGGCGGCACCCGGGAATTTCGATGCCGGGGACACCCGTCCGGGCTGGTCAGGTGCAGGACACGGGACACGGGACACGGGACACGGGGTCCGCGGGACGTCGGGTGGGGCGGGGCGGACGAACCCCCTACGGGCCGGACGGCCGGGCGGGCGGGCGGGCGGGCCTGTCCCGTCAGGGGGAAACTGCGCCGGGCGCACCCTGCTGCTGCGCCGGTCTGTGCCAGGCGCTGACCCCGAGTCGTCCGGTGGTCCCGAGATCGAGGTGCGGGGTGATCGTCACGGGGGCGGCGCGCGGCGTGGCCCGCACCCTGACGTACGGGACGTCGACGGCCGTGCCGAAGCCGGTGGTGTTGCGCCACATCAGGCCGGCGCTCGCGCGCTCGCCGGGTTCGAGGGTCACGGTCCGGGGCGGGTCGTCGAACCCGGTGACGGTGGCGATGCCCCCGCTGCCGCGAAGGACCCTGACGCCGTCGACCGGCTGCCGGTCCTCGTCCAGCAGGGTGACCTGCGGGTAGCCCGTGACGGTGTAGTCCCGTTCGCCGCAGTTCTCCAGGACCAGCCCCACCACGCGCAGTCCCATCGCGGCGTCGCCGTCGTCGGCCGTGACACGGATCCCGGAGGGCGGGCAGACGCCGGACGCGGCCGGCGCCTCGGCCGCCGGGACCTTGGTCACCTGGGCGACCTTCACCCCCGTCACCGACGGCGCTCCCGGCGGAAGCGCCGCCATCCGTACGGTCCCGCCCGTCGTCCGGCCCGGCCCGACCGGGCCCACGGTGACCTTCTGGTTGGTCACGGCCCCGCCCCCGTTCGTCGTGAAGTCGAAGAGGACGGTGTAAGTCAGCTCCTCTGCACCGGAGTTGGTGACCTCGTAATCCGCCGAGACCCCTGAGCCCGCCGCACCTCCGACTGTGAGGGACTCGGCCCCGACGACGCCGTCCGCGGCGCCGGGGCTCGCGGAGGGGGAGGCGGTCGGGATGGTCACCGAGGTGATCCGCACCCCGTCCACCGCGGGCCCGGAGAGCGCGGTCCCCGGCGCCGAACCGCTTGCGCCGACACGACCGTCGTGGGTGCCGGCGCGTTCCGATCCGCACGCCGTGAGCAGCAGTGCGGCGGCGATGACCGAAATGAGCGGGGTGGTTCTGCGCATCCGGCCACCTCATCAGGACCCCGCTCATCCGACTGTGGCGGAAGCCATACTTCCGGTCACAGCCGTGTCACAGACGGCCGTCACGCGGGCACTCTGCCGGAGGTTGCGCCCGCGTCCGCCGTCCTACGACAGCTGTGCCTGCACCTGGCCGGAGACGAGCTCCAGGTGGTCCAGGTCGTGCAGGTCGAGAACCTGGAGGTAGAGCCGTTCGGCGCCGGCCTCGGCGTAGCGGCCGATCTTGTCGACGACCTCGGCCGGGGACCCCGCCAGCCCGTTGGTCCTCAGCTCGTCGACCTCGCGGCCGATCGCGGCGGCACGCCGGGCCAGCTCCTGGTCGTCCTTGCCGACGCAGACGACGAGTGCGGTGGAGAAGGTGATCTCGTCGGCCGCGCGGCCGATCTCCGCCGCCGCGTCCCGCACCCGGGCGAACTGGCGTCCGCTGTCCTCGACCGAGCCGAACGGCATGTTGAACTCGTCGGCGAACCGGGCGGCCAGTCGCGGCGTGCGGGTCGCGCCCGTGCCGCCGATCAGCACCGGGATCTTCGCCTGTACGGGCTTGGGCAGCGCGGGCGAGTCGGCCAGCTCGTAGTACGACCCGCGGAAGTCGAAGGTCTTGCCGGGCCCGGTGGCCCACAGACCGGTGACGATCTCCAGCTGCTCCTCCAGGCGGCCGATCTTCTCCTTCGGGAAGGGGATGCCGTACGCCTTGTGCTCCTCCTCGTACCAGCCCGCGCCCAGACCCAGTTCGACGCGCCCGCCGGACATCTGGTCCACCTGCGCGACCTGGATGGCGAGGACGCCGGGGAGCCGGAAGGTACCGGCGGTCATGAGCGTGCCGAGGCGGATGCGCTTGGTCTCGCGGGCGAGGCCGGCGAGCGTGATCCAGGCGTCCGTGGGGCCCGGCAGGCCGCTCACGTCCCCCATCTTCAGATAGTGGTCGGACCGGAAGAAGGCGTCGAAACCGAGGTCCTCGGTGGCCTTCGCCACGGTGAGGAGGGTGTCGTAGGTCGCCCCCTGCTGGGGCTCGGTGAAGATACGAAGGTCCATGCCTCCATCCTGCACGCCGGCCCGTCCGTCGATCCCACCGGTCCCCCGCGCCCCGCGCGCCCAGTGCGTCCCCGGGCGGGTGGAAAACGTCCGTGCCCCGCGTGGGGGGCTGCCCTGGCCGGTGACCCGCCCCCGCGATGATCGTTGGCCGGGGCGGAGCCGGACAGCCCGGCGTCCGTTCCCGGCAGGCCGACGCCGGGACGTCACCGTGTCGGCTCACGGGGCCGGGGCCGAGGAGGCCGTCATGTCCGAAGAGACCTTCCCACGGCAGGGCGGGACCGCCGCCGCCCCGCCGAAAGGATTGCCGCAGCAGATGGAGGAGTTGATGGCTGACCTGAACGCGGACCTCTCGGCGCTGGACGCCGATCTGCAGTCGACCGGAATGTCGCAGCGGACGGCGGGCGAAGAGGGCGCGGCGGGCTGAGCGGCCCGCTCATCTCTCCGGCAGCGCGCCCTCCCTCTCCTCCCGTTCCTCTCTCGCCGCCAGCTTGCGCAGCATCTCCAGGACCCGGTCCCTGGACTCGTCCGCCGCGTCGATGGCCTCCATGCACTGCCAGTACGTGCCCTGGTCGTCCACCGAACTCGCCAGCGCGACCAGGGCGATGCCCACCTCGCCGAGCAGGCCGCTCAGGTCGAGCAAGGCTCGGCGGGCGTCGTCCAGTTCGGTGAGCCGGGCGGCCAGCAGGTCCCCCGGGTCGAGGTCCGGCGGGCCCAGGACGCCGCATCCTCTGCCCGCCAGTTCCGTCAGTCCCAGCGCCTCGCCCCGCAGTTCGGGCGGGCCCGAGACGGCCAGGCGGCTGCCGATCGCCTGTGCCAGGGCCTGCGCCTGCCAGACCTCCGTGAGAATCCCCGCGCGCCCGCCGCTGCCGGCGAGCGCGCGCCTGCTCGTCAGGATGAGCCGCACCGCGTCCATGCGCCGCCCCCGTCTGCCCCGGCGTGCTGCCGGCACGCCGCCCGAACATGACTGTTCACTACCCAGAGTGAGGGTGTGCGGGGCGAAAAGCCAGAGGTAGACCGAAATCTGTGGACAACAAATCGATTTCGGTCCGCTCTTCGACTGCGGAGAGTGAAAACGGATCGAGTGGCTCCCTTCTCGGCCCTTCCGGCCGGGGAGCTAGGGCGCCGGGAATCTGAGTTCGTTGCGGTCGATCTTCGCGGCCAGCGCCGTCAGCGGATCGACGCCGAGCACCTCGCACAGTTGCAGCAGGTAGGCGAGGACGTCGGCGACCTCGTCCGTCACCCGGTGCGCGGTGTCCGGGTCGTCCATCACGCGCGTGGACTCCTCCGGCGTCAACCACTGGAAGATCTCGACCAGTTCGGACGCCTCGACGCTGAGCGCCGCGACGAGGTTCTTGGGGGTGTGGAAGGGCTGCCAGTTCCGCGCCGCCGCGAACTCGGCCAGTCTGCGCTGCAGCTTCGCCACATCGAGGTGTTGTTCTGTCACGGCCCCAGGTGTACCACCGTCACCCCGTGCGTCCGGGCGGCCCGGGCTCCGTCGCTGACCGCGCCGACGCAGCGGATGTGTCCGCGCTCGGCCATCCGCACGGCCAGCCGCAGCAGTTCCCCGCCCTGGCGTGCGTCGAGGCCGCGGTCGAGGCCGTCGGCGAGCAGGGTGAGGGTCTGCATCGCGGCCGGCACCTCGCCGGCCGGGTCCACGTCGAGGACGCCCGGCCCGGTGAGCAGCACCAGCGCGAGGGCGACGTAGCGCAGTTCGCCGTATCCCAGCCGGGCGAGTTCCGTCCGGGCGCCGTCGGCGCGGTCGAGCACCGCCCGGACCGTGCCGTCGTCGAGCGGCTCGGCGCGCAGGTCCACGACCGGTGCGGTGGACCCGGCGGACAGGGCCGCGACGAGTTGCGCATGCCGTCGGCCGCACTCCTCCCGGGTGCGCCAGAGGACGTCGGCGAGGTTGTCGCACCCGGTGAGCAGCCGACCGGTGCCGATGGGCACGGGTGCGCCCATCCAGTCGGGCTGGGGGTCGCAGGCGAACACCGACCGCAGTGCGACCACCATCTGCTCGGCTGCCGCCAGAACCTGCCGCTGCCCGTCGGTCTTGCCGGCCACGCGCAGCGGCAGCAGCGCGGTGCCGAGCCGGTCGTCGGGCAGCGGGGCGCGGGTCACCGGTGCGGGGCCGCCGGTGTGCCAGGCGGCCTGCACCGTGCGGCGCCCGGGGTCGCGCAGGGCCGTCTCCAGCAGGACGACGCCTCCCGCGCTCAGCCGCTCCCCCACGATGCGCAGTTCGGGTTCGGCCTGCACGGCGACGTCCAGCCGGACCGGGCCGCCGGGTCCGTCGGCCGTGCACCCGATGCGGAATCCCCGGCGGCGCTGGGCGTCGGGCCGCGCACCCTGCGGCACGCACGCGACCGGATCGGGGAAGACCTCGCCCAGCAAGGCCCCGCCGCCCAGCCGCGCCAGCGCCTCGTAGGCACGCAGCGCACTGCTCTTGCCGCTGCCGCTGGCCCCGGCGAACAACGTGACGGCGCCCAGCGGGAAGCGGGCCCGGCGGTGTCCCGCGAACGCCGACAGCCGCAACTCCGTGACGCACGGCCGCACATACCGGGCAGGGGCGGTGGGCGGAGCTCCCCCGGACGCCGAGTCGACCGACGGGACGGAGTGGACCCCCGGGAGGGAGTGGACCGGCGGGACGGGGTGGACCGGCGGGACGGGGTGGACCGGCGGGTCTGCCGGCGGGAGGGCGCCGGGTGGCGGCGCTGGTGCGGTCGTCGAGTCAGACGAGCCCGTCGGCGCGGCGGGGGCCGTCTCCGGGGGCGGTTCGGAGCCGGCCGTCGCCCGCGGGTCGGCTCCGCGGGAGGCGCAGCCCACCTGCGTGGACGGGGTGCGACCGGACGTGGTCGTGGCGAGGGCGCCGCCGGGCGGGAGCCGCCGGACCTCGGCGTGCGGCGCCTGCGTCGGCACCGTGGGAGAGGCCGGCCCGGACGGCGGACCGTCGGACGCGGGCTGGGGGGAGGGCGCGGAGGACGAGCGTGGGGCGGGTGTCGAGGAGGACCGCGGCGGGGGCGCGGAAGGGGTCGGCGGGGCGGGCGCGGAAGCGGACTGCGGGGAGGGCGCGGAAGCGGACTGCGGGGAGGGCATATGCGGACGGTAGGACTCCGCCGGCGGGCGAACCGTTCCGCCCGGGAAAGCTTCCTACGATCGGGCGACCGTGAGGGGTGCGCGGCCCTTCAGGCCCTCTTCCCCTTCTTCGCGCGGCCACGGAGCCGCCTGCCGGTGCGGAGCACCGCGCACCGGCGGACGGCCGTTCGACGCGGTCGCCCGCCCCCGTCCTGTCTCAGACGCCGGGCGCCCCCGCCCCTTCCATGAGTCCGCTCACCTCGGTGCCCGGCGGGGTGAGGAGGAAGACGTTGCGGTCGACCCGGTGCATACCGCTGGCCAGCCCGAAGACGACCCCGGTGGAGAAGTCCAGGACGCGCTTGGCGGTGTCGGTCTCCGCTCCCGTCAGGTCGAGCAGCACCGGAATGCCCGCCATCAGCGTCTCGGCGACCTCGCGGGCGTCCGCGAAGACGTTGACCCGCAACACGACGAAGCGGCGTCTGGTCTCCGTCTCGGCGTCCGGCAGCGAGCGGTGGTCCACCGCCGACGGCCATGCGTCCCGGCCGCGCAACGGAACGACTTGAGCGAGCCCTTCCCACTGTTCATCGGTGACGTCGTAACGGTTCACCGGCACCCCCCGAACTGACTCGCCTTCAATGCATGCACCAGTCAATTCTTACGCCAAGTCACCCGTTCGGCCCAACAGCGACACGGTCGGCCACCTGCCTGGACGCAGGACGAAGGCCGCCCACCCCGGCACACGGGAACTTCCCCCTCCGAGCGCACGGCGTTCACCAGCCCTGATCACGGTGCGGAACCGCGTATGCGGCAGAGACACCGCTGATGACGACGGACCGGGAACCCGCCCCGTCGACGACCGTCGACGGTCAAGGGCTGCCCGAACCGTGGCACCGCGTCGCTGCGAGCCTTCACCGCGACGCCCCCGACACTGTCGAGCACGGATGTGGGAACAGCCCTGCGCGACGGTTTTGCGTTGACGACGGCGCGTCAGGCGCCTGTGCGCGTGAAGCGGAGCGTGGCGCTGACGGCGGTCAGGCCGCGCATCATGCCCAGCTGGTTCCAGCCGATGCCGAACTCGGCACGGTCCACGGTGAATTCGGCGTCCAGAGTGACCGCGTCGGCGTCCGCCCGGGTCAGCCGCGCGGTGAATGACGTGGGCCGGCTGATGCCGTGCACGGTCAGCTGACCGGAGACCTGCACCGTCGCGTCGGCGCCGAGCTCGGCGGCGCGCACCACGAAGGTGATCTCGGGATGGTTGGCGACATCGAAGAAATCGGGGCCGCGCAGGTGCTCGTCACGCTTGGCGTTCTTGGTGTCGAGGGAGGCCGCGTCGATGGTCAGGGAGCCGGTGGCGGATCCGTCGGGCCCGACCTCGCCGCCGCCGGAGACGGCGGTGAAGGCGCCCTTGACCGTGACGAGGTTCCACATCGTCTTCTGCTTCAGGGCGACGGTGGACGCACCCGCGTCCAGTGTCCACAGTCCGGTCTGCACGGCGACGGTCATGACCGTCCTCCTTGGTGGTCCAAATTTGGATGATGATGTCGTGGCCACGCTATCGGGTTATCCAATTCTGAACAACCAGGTCATGCAAATTTGGACTACGGATACAATCGAAGCCATGGCAGACCCCGCTGACACCCCCGCCGACCTGCCGCCCTGTCCGTCCGCACAGGGCGGCGGCACCGGCCTGCTGCCCCCCGAGCTGCGCGGCTGGATGCTGCTGCTGGCCGCGACAGGGGCGGTGGAACAGCGGCTGCGCTCCGTGGTCAAGGAGCGACTGGACGTCTCGCACGACGAGTTCCTGGTGCTGTGCCTCCTGGCCGAACTGCCCCGCGAAGGGCTGCGCATGACACAGGTCGCGGAGCTCCTGGGCCGTCCCAAGACCCGTCTGACCTATCAGGTCGCCTGCCTCCAGCACGCCGGGCTCGTCACCCGTAAGACGGTGTGCGGCGACAAGCGCGGCGTCGAGATCGCCCTCACCGACACAGCGCGCCGGCTGCTGCGGGAGGCCTCCGCGGCACTCTCCGAGACGGTCACGGAGGCGCTGGCCCACGTCATGGGACCCGAGCAGTGCGCCGCTCTGATCGGACTGCTGCCGGAAGCGGCCGCGAAGCCGGGAGCGGAACCGGGGGCGGAACCCTCCGTCGTCGCGTAGACCGGCGAGGCTCGAGCGTCCTTCGGTCGGCCACCTCGTCGAGCGTCCTTCGGTCGGCCACCTCGTCGCGGGTCCGGGCGAGGATCCTCGCCCCTGCTCGATGCCCAGGTCCCGCTGGGCCGGCGGGAGGAGCAGCCGGTAGCGGTCGCCCACCGGCCGGATCGAGTACACGAAGTGCGCCGGCGCCCGCCCGGCCCGCTCGCCGGGCCGTACCGCGGCCTCCAGCACACCCCGCAGCGCCTCGGAGGCTTCTTCGGCGAGCGCCTCCAACAGCGATGCCCGGCCCGGGAAATGGCCGAAGAGCGTGCGCCGTGCGGCACCGGAGGCCCGGGCGATCTCCTCAGCGTGACGTCCGGATTCCGCCCTGACCCCTGTCGATCGGCGACGTGGACCGGCACGACACCCGTGACGCCGGCCGGGCGACTCCGTCCCCTTTCCTCCTCCCATCCGATTTTCTCTCATCCAAACAAGCCCCTATATAAGCCGCCGTGGGTACCCTTTGCCTATCAGGGGGACACGCGGGGCAACTCGGGAAGTTCGTCAGCGTCGCCATACCGGTCGGAGCCAGGCTCTGCGGTCCGCCGCGGCCCTGCTCCGCTCTCGAAAGGGTGGCTGATGATCGAGCTGGCTGATCCTCAGTTGACTGCTCAGGACATCGTCCTCACGGCTGACGACCCGGCCCGCGGCGGGGAGTCGCCCCCCGGGACGGCAGGTGAGCCGAAGTCCCTGGCCGGCCGCATTCGGCTCGGCGGGCCTCATGCCGTACGCCTGACTCCGAAGGAGCTCTCGGCGGATCCGGACCTCGCCCGGTACGCGGAGGAGCAGGCCACGCTCTATGACCACTACCTGGTCCGGTTATCCGTCACCTTTGTCCCTCAACTCCGTGGCCCGCGGCTGAAGTTCGCGAACGTCTCGGTCCAACTCGTGTCCGGGTGGGGCCCGAACCCCGTCGCCCATTCGATGGACCCGATCCGGCTGACCGACCCCGTCCAGGTGGAGCGCGTTCGGCGGCTCGGTCCGCAACTCTCTCTGCTCGGCGCGGACGCCGCTCTGGGCGAGATGAGCCGGTCGGTCGGCTACATCGCCAACCAGCCTCTCGTCCAGGCACTCGACCTCGGCGGCTCGTCACCGTCCTGGGACTTCAGGCCGACCACGGCGACCGAGCTGACCGGCACCTACCCGCTCAGCCTCGTCGTACGGTCCGGAGCCGGCTCCGAGGCGGAGCTGAGATGTACGGTGACCGCCGGGGTCGAGGCGCCGCTGCTGCGCCGTTTCAGCCGGGAACTGCCCGACCCGCTGCACTTGAAGGCATTCCTGTGACGCACACGGGCACCGATGCCACGGCCGCCGGAGACCACCCGCCCGGCGTCCCCCGTGCCGGTGGGAGCACGGACCGCGCCCCCCTGCTCCGGGAAGAGGTCCAGGCGCTGGCCGAGGTCTACCGTTCGGCACAGCAGGCTCAACTGATGCTGCGCTCCGCCGGATATCCCGCCTCCGCGGTGCCCGCCGGAGCGATCACCATGGGCAACTTCTGGAGTCAGGTCTCGGCGGAGCTGGAGAACGGGGCCATGGCGGCGGGCCGGGACCGCATCCTGGCCAAGGCTCATGCCGAGCATCCCTTCCACTCCCTGTTCGCCTCAGCGGCGACACGGCGGCCGGGGGACGCCTCCGCCTCGGCCGAGGCCGGTGATCCGCCGAAAGGGGCGGACGACCGGTTGCGCGTGATGGTGCTGGGCGCGGAGCCTGCTCGGTACGGCGTCAACCGGGCGGCCGCCGAGCTGCGGGAGGTCGTCAGGGAAGCCCGCGGTCGCCTGGACGTACGGCTCTTCCCGGCCGCCGGTGGCGCCGACCTCGCCGAGATCCGCTCCGTTCTGCCGCACGTGCTGCACCTGGCCTGCCACGGTACGCAGGACACGCTCGTTCTGGAGGACGCGCACGGCGAGGCACACCACCTGGCCGCGGACGATCTCGCGGACACGTTGAAGCTGGTGGCCGAGCACCGCGGTCACCGACTCCGGGCACTGCTCCTGCGGTCCTGCGACAGCGAGCACACGGCCGAGCGTTTCACGCCGTACGCGGACATCGTCATCGCGCACCGCGGCGCGTTGGACGCCGAGTGCGCCGTGCTCTTCGCCACCGGCTTCTATCGCGAACTCGCAGCGCTGTCCTCCTCGGCCGCCGCGAGGGAGATAGCCGCCGCCGCGCACTTCGCGGCGCAGGACACCGTCAACCAGGCAGCCATGTGCCGAAGCCTCCGGACGGGTCTGATCGTCCTGCCCGAGACCGCCTGAGCGGCCCCCTCCCGTAGACGCTTGCCGCAGCATCCGACCGACCGCATCTCCCTCCGCCTCCCGCAAAGGAGTCGCCATGCCGTTCAACGACGTGTCCGAGCCGCCGTCGGCCGACGCAGTGCCCGAGCAGGCGCCGCCGACTCCGGGCGGCTGGGACATCACACGGGAGGACTGGGACGAACTGCGCTCCGGACTGAGTTCGGCATACCTGGATTCCGGCGAGAGGAACAGGTTCCTGCGGGACCTGGGCTTTCCGCCCCAGGAGCAGCCGCCCGCCGCGGCAAGCAACGCCGTCTTCTGGGAACACGTCCGCGAGCGCGCCGAATCGGGAGCGGTGTCACTGGGCTGGCGGGATCTCGCCCAACGGGCCTACGAGGACCAGACCGCGGGCCAACAGCCGATCTTCGCGAGGCTGGGCCGTCCGGCTCCCGCCCCCATCGTCCTGGAGAGCCTCGGAGGCGCGGTGATCCAGCCGGGGCAGCCCGAGTCCGAGATCGGCCGTTCGGGGCCCACCATCCGCGGATACGGAGAGCTGCTCCCTGCCGGTGACCGACCGGACCTCAGGAACGCCCTGCTGGAGGGCTGGGAGGAGCGGCTGGGCCCCTGGGCCGGACTGTCCGTTTTCCAGCAGCAGCTCCTCATTCTGTGCCGGGAGATCGTCGACCAGCGAGGGGTCGGCCTCATCTACGCCGTCACCAACAGCGGCAAGACCACGCTGGCCCGCTTCGGCATGACCATGGCCGTGAATTCGGGCAAGGCCTCGATGATGTTGCTGCCCATCAAAGCCCTCGTGACCCAGGAACACACCGAGTGGCAGGGATTGCAGCGTGGGAACCCGGACATGAAGAGGCTGCGTGTCTATCCGGCGTCGCGGGACTATCCGGAGAACGACCGGCCGGTCGGCTCGGGCTCCTACGACGTCGCGCTGGCCATCTACGAGAAGCTCGGCGTGTATCTCGTGCACCGGCTCATGCCACTGCGTCGCAGCGCCCTGCTGGTGGTGGACGAGCTGCAGATGCTGGTGGAGCGAAGCGAGCGGGCCGCCAAGCTGGAGGCCCTGCTCACGTTGGTGAAGATGCTGCCCCGCGAAGACCAGCCTGCCCTCCTGGGCCTGTCCGCCGCTCTGTCCCCGGAAGCCGGGGAGACGTTGGAGCACTGGCTCGGGCACGGCCGCCTGCTGCGGAGGCACTTCACCAACGTACGGCCGGTGCCGCTCGACACCTACGTGGTCGGCCCCAGAAAGTGGCTGGTGCAGAAGGAGGCACATCTGCTGAGCATGCCGGGCGAGACGCGGCCGCCGGCGGCTCCGTACGAGGAGGAGCACGAACTCGGCGACATACGCGCCAAGCACGCCGAGACGCTGTCCTTGCGCTTCGAAGGGCTCCCCGGAACGAGGCTGTCCACGGCACCGCTCGCGGCCGCCCTGGTCGTCCGCTCCCTGTCCGAGGATCCCGACAAACGGATCATCGTCTTCGTTCCCGGCCGGACCATCGCGCAGAGCCTGGCCCTCGCCATTCAGGACCTGCTGCAGGGCACGAGCGGTCAGCGGACGGTCGGCCGGCGCGGATCGCCCTGGCGAGGGGGCCGGTACCACGGGCCCGAGTCGCAGAAGAGGGACACAGAGGGCCACCTGTACGAGAAACTGAAGAACTCGGACCTGCCACTGCAGGACCTGGTGATGCGCGGCCTGCGCCACGGCGTCGCCTTTCACACCGCGGCGCTGGCACCGCCGCTCCGACGCCAGGTGGAGGACGAGTTCCGGGAGCCCGACGGACTGCTGCGGGTGATCGTGGCCACGGACACCCTGGCGGTGGGACTCAACCTGCCCGCCGACATCGTCATCGCGACGAGCGTGTCCGGCTGGTCGGGCGAGGGGTCCAGTCGCATGCGGCGCCTCCTGCGGGCAGCCGACCTGGACAACAAGGGCGGCCGGGCGGGTCGGCGGCTCGACCGAACGGTCGAATCTCAGCGTGGGAAGTTCTACATCCTCGTGCCGTCCGACCGGGATCTCCAGGAGATCGAGGGCCTGAGCCCGGAGAGCGTCAAGGCCCTCGCCACGGAGGAGGGCATCTACCAACACTTCGTCGCCAGTGACGACCGCTCGCTCAAAGTGCGCTCCCAGTTCCGCGACACGCTGCAGATCAGCGGTCTCGTCCTCCAGGTCCTGTGCCAGGGACGCAGTGGGCTCACCCGACGCCAGTGGCTCGACCGCGTCTCGGAGATCCTTTCCGGGCTGCTCATCTCCTACGAGCCCGACTCTCCCGACATCCCCGTCGCCGAGGACGTCCTGCGCGAACTGGAGAGCCGGAATCTTCTGGTCTTCAGTGAGGGCGAGGGGTATCGGGGCGGCGAGGAGGTGGTGTCCTTGTCTCCGCTGGGGCAGGCCCTCGGGCAGTCGGGCCTGGAACTCGACGACGCGGCGGAACTGCAGCATCTGGCGCATCTCGCCATCGAGAACAAGGGCCACCTCGACCTGCTGTGGCATGCGTTCAAGGCGCGTTCCGTGCAGCGGGTGACCGCCTGGGTGGCGCTGCCGGGACAGCCCACGAGCAATCACATGCCTTCCCTCAAAGGCAGTGTGCTCACCCTTCTGCTGGCGCACTGCCTGCCGAAGGACTCGCCGGAGATGCCGACCAAGCGCCACTTCTGCCTGCGGTACATCGCGGCCAAAGGGCCGGCCATACCCGAACGGCTGCTCAGCGAGGGCAACCAGGTCGTCTCCGAGGAGCTGCGTCAGCTCCTCGGAGTCGACGAGGACGCGCTGGCGACCGAGGACGCCAACGCGTTGCTCCGCGCGGTCGTCGCGTGGGAATGGCTGAACGGCGTCCCCTACGAGGAGATGGCCAAGCGGATCGGGGGCGTCGTCCAATCGGCGGAGCAGCCGGACCGTGGCAAGAACAGGGCTCCGTCGGTGAAGCTGTACTACGCGGACGTCGAGCAGCTCTGCGAACAGGTCGCGGGATATCTGCGGGCCGCCGCCGAGCTCTGCGTGGGCGAGGACGGCGTCGACCACTCCTTCCGCGTCCAAGCGTTGGCACAGCGCGTGGAGTCCGGGCTGCCGACGTGGCTCGCGCGGGTGTCGCGGATGCGGATCCCTTCGCTCCATCGTGAGCGCCTGGCCAAGCTCGCCGACGGAGAGGAACTGGAGCCGCTGTCGGCGTTGGTGGACGCCGAAGCGTTGCACAAGGTGCTCGACGAGAACGAGCGCGAGATCGTCCGGCACACCATCGAGAGCAGGATGGAGGACGAACGCAGACAGCTCGAGCGGGTGGGCGTCGAGATGGCCGGCGAGACCATTCCGGGGACCGAGGGCGAGACGTTCGCGGAACTCTCGCACGACCTGGACAACACGGAGACGGCGAAGGACTATCTGGACCGCCTGTGCGAAACCGTGCGCGACATGGGGGTCGAGGTCTCGGACACGGTGGTCGAGGGGTCGTTCGCCGTGACGGTATGGACCGCTCCGGTCAGCCGGGCCACCGTCGACGTCCTGGTGCCCAAGCAGTTCTCGCTCACCGCCGAGGGCGCCAAGGCCGTGGCGGGCAGACCCGCTCGCGTCATCGTTCGAGGTGTGGACACCGGCGCGCGCACCGTCCTTGAGGAACAGGGCACGCAGGCCCGGTTCATCACCATGGACTACATGCTCCAGACGCTGGTCCACCTGGTCCAGGACCTGCAACACGCCTTCTCAGCGGACCACGTGGTCGAGGAGCTCCTGCGGATCCGGGTGTCATCGATCGGCACGAACTGGTGACGCCGCCCACGCGGCGGACCGTGCCTGTAGACCGCCGTCGCCCTGCTGGCGGGACACCGTGCCCCTCGTGAAGAACGGCGACCGGTGCTCGAGCCTCGTCGCGTGGTCGTCGTCGATGAGGTTGCCGTAACCCGTCAGGCGCCCCACACGGTCGAGGGGCCCCGGTGTCGTGCTGACACCGGGGCCCCGAAGGAGCTGCTACACCATCTGCCGGCTCTACTGCTGCGCCGGCCTTCTGAGTCCGCCGACCCGACCGAGACGCTGTCGGGGGCGCGGGGATCGCGATTGCTTGACCGGAGACCACCTCACTGTCGATGTCCTGCGGTACCCGGGTTCAGGCTTCCGCCCGGGCGATCCTGATGGCGCTGACGTCCTCCGCTCTTCCCTCTGTCGATCACTTGCCGAACGGCAGTGCGCACTGCTGCGTCCTGCCGAACCTCCCGGTGCGCGCGCCCGCAGCCGGCGCCTTCACCGAGGTGCTGCTCACTTGCGTTGCTGCTGGGTACTGCCCTTGCGGTACTGCTCTCGGCGGCCCCTGATCACTGCGGGCCACCCAGTGCGGTGGTCAGTCCCGTCGCCGTCCTGCGAGAACCCTGGCTTCGAGACTCCACCACCGCACCGTCCTGCGAACTACCGACTACATGTACTGCTCCCCGGCAGTTCGTGTCTGCCGGGCCCTGCTCGATCTCGGCTACGAGTGAAACCATAACCACTCCCCTGCACAATGTCTACTGCGACGGGTGCAGATTTCTGCGCGCCGGAGGATGAGGTAACCCTCTGCGATCAGTCCACTGGTGATCCACCCGCGCGTCGCACCCGTCCCGCCGGCGGCGGGACCGCGAAGGCCCGCCCGGCCCGGTAGCGCCTACCGCCCAACCAGCCGGACGACCGGTGAATACAATCTGTCTCGTGTCGAAGCCTGACGAACTGCTGGTCGCCGTCGCCGCCCTGGTGGAGTCCGAGCAGAGCAACCAGATGTCCCTGACCGTGGTCACCGGTGGCGCTGTCATCACCGGTCGCTTGGCCCCCGAGGCGGTGTGGAGAAAGCGGGTGTCGGAGGTACTGACGGATTCGGACCGCTTGGGCGAGTTCTCCGCCGTCTTCGCCCCACCCGGGCCGGAGGGGTCGCCCACGCATCTGCACTTCCACGTGGCCCGGATCCTCCAGGGCACGGTGGGGATCCCGGAGACGGGCGGCATGTACCGAGTCGCGATCGAGGACGTCAGCGCCTGGACCGTCGGCGACTTCAGCTACTCCGACCGCTGAGCTCGACGCCGACCGCCGAGCCGACGCCGACCGCGGCGGGAGGGCGGTTCGGCGCGGCGGGGGTCCGACGGGTGCGCAGGCCGGGCCCGCACCGGTGAAGTCGACGAGGTCGAGGGCCGGGGCGGCGTACACCAGAACGGGGTGCGCCGCTCTCGACCCCTCCCCCGCTTCACGGACACCCGAACGCCTCCATGCCCCGTGCCCCGTGCCCCGCGCCCCGCGCCCCGCGCCCCGCGCCCCGCGCCCCGGCGAGAGTCCCACGCCACTTCCCGGACGCCGGCTCCTCGGGGAACTCACAGGTGCGCGAACCCGTTTCTGACGCTCGTGACTTCGGGCTCTCCGCGGCGGCGGCCGCACGGTCATGGAATATGACGTATACATATCCGATTGGCATCCGGACAGGAAAATCGCAGCTCATCCCACGGGGTAAGGCCCTGTAGTGGACCGCGTTTTCCGGACTTTCAGGCAGGCCCTACGGCTCGATCAGGTCGGGTCGCGCCGCTCGCCGTGCAGGCCGGTCGGCCGACCCGTCCGGTACCCGCAGCCCATGTCCCGACGTGCGCAGGACGGGGTGTCGTCGTCGAACTGCGCCCCACAGCAGGCGACTTGAGCCGACCGGTACAGGGCGGCGATCGATGTCGCGCCGGAGCCGCGCGAGGGGGCCGGGCGGGCCCCTGGAGCGGGTGGTGCCGACGGGGCGCTTGTGGGTGGTCAGCGGCCGATTGATCAAGAATCAAAGCTTAAGCACAAATTACACACATCCTCTCTTCATACTGGCCTCGATGGTCTAGATTGACCTTGCTTCAGCCGTTCGGACATGAGGCAATCCGTAATGATCAATAGGTCCGGCACCGGAGAAAGCCTGTAGTCGGGTTCCCGGTGCCAGACGCAGGGGGGATCAATTCACGGAACCCGAGAGGGCCTTGAGTGCGGGGAGCACCCAAGGTTCCGAAGGGTTTCCGCGCACCTCGACACTCCGGCGCAACAGGCATGTGCGCTGTCGTCGGAGCCAATTGCCCGAGGGGCTCTGCGATAGCCGGTATCCGGTTTTGCCGTGCGCGGGAGGCGGGGGCCTCCCGGGAGGAGGAGCAGCACGGTGCGGGAGGCGGGGGCCTTCCGAGGAGAGCGACAGTGCGGGAGGCGGGGGCCTCCCGAGGGGAGGCACGGTGCGGGAGGCGGGGGCCTCCCGGACGGCGAGCACGTCGACATCACTGGGAACCTGGGGGGTTTCTGTGCGGCAAGGGGAATTGGTCAGCCCGTTTCCGTCGGCGCGGGGGCGTCTGGCGAACGAAGCAGTCGGCCGGCCCGCGAGCGACTGGGAGCAGCGGTACCGCCGTACCGTGATCACCAGCGACACCGTCGCCACCGCCTTCGTGGTGGCGGGGATCGGCAACTTCTTCGGGGCCCGGGACGCGGCCAACTGGCATGAGAAGTGGGGAATTCTCGCGTTCGGCACCGAGCTGCTGGTGCTGGGGGCGCTCGCGGTCAGCCGGGCGTGGGTCCCGGCCGTGCTCGGCCAGGGCGCCGAGGAGTTCCGCCGGCTCGGGCGCTCGCTCTTCGCGGCGACCGTGGTCCTGGCCCTGGGCGGGATCGCCCTCACCTCGCGCAACATCAAGCTCTGGATCTTCGTGGCGATCCCGGCGATCGCGCTCGTCACCATGACCGCGCGGTATCTGCTGCGGCTCGGGCTGCACAAGCAGCGCAAGGAAGGCCAGTGTCTGCGGCCGGTGCTCGCCGCCGGGAGTCCGGCCACCGTCCGCGATCTGATCAGCCGGACCCGCAAGTTCCCGCATCTCGGCTGGCGGGTGGACGCGGTGTGCACGACGGACGGCACCGTGCTCGACGGTGACCTGCTGGACGGAGTACCGGTCGTCGGCCGACTGACCGACGTCGCCAAGCACGTCCACGCCGACGGCTACCGGGTCGTCGCCGTCACACCGGACCCGCACTGGTCGCCGGACCGGCTGCAGCGGCTGGCCTGGAACCTCGAGGGCAGTGACGCCGAGATGGTCGTGGCTCCCGTGCTGATGGAGGTCGCCGGTCCGCGGCTGCACATCGACGCGGTGCTGGGGATCCCGATGCTGCGGGTCAGCATGCCAGCCTTCACCGGGGGCCGTCGGGCGGTCAAAGGGGTGGTCGACCGGATGGGCGCGGCGATCCTGCTGGTCCTGTTCGCGCCGCTGATGGTGCTCGTCGGGCTGCTCGTGCTGACGGACAGTCGTGGCGGGGTGTTCTACCGCCAGCGCAGAGTCGGCAAGGACGGCGGCGAGTTCACCATTCTCAAGTTCCGCACCATGGTCGCCGGGGCCGACCGGGCGCGTGACGGGCTGGCCGATCTCAACGAGGGCGCCGGCCCGTTGTTCAAGCTCCGCCGGGATCCGCGGGTGACCCGGGTGGGATCGGTGCTGCGCCGGTATTCGATCGACGAACTTCCGCAGCTGTTCAACGTGCTCACCGGATCGATGTCGCTCGTCGGCCCGCGGCCCCCGTTGCCGGAGGAGTCCGCCGCGTACGGCCCGGACATCCGGCGGCGGTTGCTGGTCAAGCCCGGGCTCACCGGTCTGTGGCAGATCAGCGGACGCAGCGACCTGTCGTGGGAGGAGGCGGTCCGGCTGGACCTGCGGTACGTGGAGGACTGGTCGCTCGCCCTGGACACGGTGATCTTGTGGAAGACGCTGCGTGCGGTGCTCTACGGGCAGGGGGCCTACTGATGTGCGGGGGGCTGCAACTCAACGGTGTCGCCGGTGCGGGGACCGCAGGCCCGAGCGGGTCTGCCTGGGGGAGGAACGCGTCATGAGAGTCAGCGTTTTCGGGCTCGGCTACGTGGGCTGCGTGTCGGCCGCGTGCCTGGCCAGCATGGGGCACGAGGTCATCGGGGTGGACGTGAACCAGGTGAAGGTCGACCTGGTCAACGACGGCAAGGCCCCGGTGGTCGAGGAGCGGATCGGCGAGCTCATCGCCGAGGTCGTACGGACCGGGGCGCTGCGCGCCACCGGCGACGTACGCGAGGCGGTCCTGGGCAGTGACGTGTCGCTGGTGTGCGTGGGCACACCGTCGGAGCCCAACGGCAGCCTGTGCACCACGTACCTGGAGCGGGTCACCGAGCAGATCGGTGCCGCGCTGGCCGACGGGGCCGAAGAGGGGAGCCGGCACACGGTGGTGTTCCGCAGCACCATGCTCCCGGGCACCTGTCTGAACCTGCTGGTGCCGATCCTGGAGAAGTACGTCGGCGGCATGGCCGGGGTGGACGTCGGGGTCGCGGTCAACCCGGAGTTCCTGCGCGAGGGCACGAGCGTGCGGGACTTCTTCGACCCGCCCAAGACGGTCATCGGCGAACTCGACCCGGCAAGCGGCGACGCGGTGGCGGCCCTGTACGGCGGCCTGCCCGGCGAGGTGTTCCGGGTGCCGGTCCCGACGGCCGAGGCGATCAAGTACGCGGACAACGCGTTCCACGGCCTCAAGATCGGCTTCGCGAACGAGCTGGGCGCGGTGTGCCAGGCGCTCGGGGTGGACTCGCACCAGGTGATGGACGTGTTCCTGGCCGACCGCAAGCTGAACATCAGCCCCGCCTATCTGCGGCCCGGCTTCGCCTTCGGCGGCTCCTGCCTGCCCAAGGACCTGCGCAGTCTGGTCCACGCGGCGCAGCGGGCCGATGTCTCGGTGCCGATCCTGTCCCATGTGCTGCCCTCCAACTCCGACCACCTGCAGCGCGCGGTGGAGCTGGTCGAGCGCACCGGGAAGCGCCGGGCGGGCCTGTTCGGGCTGTCCTTCAAGCCCGGCACCGACGACCTGCGCGAGAGCCCGCTCGTCGAGCTGGCGGAGCGGCTCTTCGGCAAGGGGTACGACCTGAAGATCTACGACGCCAACGTGAGCCTGTCCCGGCTGCTCGGGGCGAACCGCGAGTACATCGAGACCCGTCTGCCGCACCTCGCGCAACTGCTCGCGGACTCCGTCGAGGAGGTGCTCGACCACGCCGAGGTGTGCCTGGTCGGGACGAAGGATCCGGCCGTGCTGGCGGCTCTGCCGCACGGCGACGCCCCGGTGATCATCGACCTCGTCCATCTTCCCGACGCCGATGCGCGCCGGGCCGAACAGGGGTATGTGGGCCTTGCCTGGTGAAACGGGAAGCGGCGACCGGCCGGAGCGGCGCGCGCTGATCCTGGTGGAGAACCTGTCGGTGCCGTTCGACCGGCGGGTGTGGCAGGAGTGCACGACGCTGCGCGACGCGGGCTGGACGGTGCACGTCATCTGTCCGCAGGGCAGCAAGCGGGACACGGAGGCGGAGGCGGAGATCGACGGGGTGCGGATCCACCGCTACCCGTTGCGCGCGGCCACCGGAGGGCCGGCCGGCTATCTGCGGGAGTACGGAACGGCGTTGTGGCACACGCTCCGACTGGCCCGCAAGGTCGGCCCGGTCGACGTGGTCCACGCCTGCAACCCGCCCGACCTGCTGTTCCTGCCGGCACTGTGGCTGAAGCGGCGCGGAGCGCGGTTCGTCTTCGACCAGCACGACCTGGTGCCCGAGCTGTACCTGTCCCGGTTCGGCCGCGGTGAGGACCTGCTCTACCGCGCGGTGTGCGCGCTGGAGCGGCGGACCTACCGGGCCGCGGACGTCGTGCTCGCCACCAACGAGAGCTACCGGGACGTCGCGGTGCGCCGCGGCGGGCGTCGGCCGCAGGACGTCTTCGTGGTGCGCAGCGCGCCCGACGTCGACCGGTTCCACCCCGTGCCGCCCGAGCCGGAGTTGAAGCGCGGCAAGCCTCATCTGCTGTGCTATCTCGGCGTCATGGGTCCGCAGGACGGGGTCGACTACGCCTTGCGGGCCCTGGCGAAGCTGCGCGACGAGGTGGGGCGGACCGACTGGCACGCGGTGTTCGTCGGAGGCGGCGACACCTTCGACGCGATGGTGGAGCTGTCGCGGCGGCTCGGGCTCACGGAGCAGGTGGAGTTCACCGGACGCATACCGGACGCCGACCTGGTGCGCTACCTGTCCACCGCGGACGTGTGCCTCTCCCCCGACCCGCACAACCCGCTCAACGACGTGTCGACCATGAACAAGGTCCTGGAGTACATGGTGATGGGACGGCCGATCGTCTCGTTCGACCTCCGGGAGGCGCGCGTCTCCGCGGGTGACGCCGCCGTCTACGCGCCCGCCAACGACGAGGCCGCGTTCGCCGGGCTCGTGGCGGAGCTGCTGGACGATCCGGAGGAGCGGGCCCGGATGGGCAAGATCGGACAGGAGCGGATCAGCGGGCCGCTCTCCTGGCGGAACTCCCAGCGATCGCTGCTGGCCGCGTACGCCGCTGCCGGCCGTGACCGGTCCCCGGTGACCGCGCGCGACCCGGACCGGGCAGGGGAAGGCCGCACCATTGAGCGATGACACGATACGCCTGGTCACCATCGGGCGGATCATCCGTCGGCGTTGGCGGGTGCTCGCCCTGTACGCCCTGGTGGGCGCGCTCGTCGGGTACGGCGCTTCCGCGCTGTTCCCGCCGCGCTACACGACCTCGGCATCGGTGCTGCTGCCGGGGACGTGGGAGGAGCGTGAGCTGCTGACCCAGACGGAGGTGGCGACCAGTTCGGTGGTGGTCGACCGCGCGGCCGCCACGCTCGGCTGGCCCGGGGTGAGCGGCAGCGACCTGCGGGATCACGTCAGCGCCAAGGCCACCGACGGGAACATCATCAAGATCTCCGGCACGGCCGAGACGCCGGAGCGCGCGCAGCGGCTCTCCGATCAGGTGGCCAAGGACTTCGTGTCCTACGCCACGCGGATCGCGAGCGAGAGCGCCGACCCGGCGGCGGCGCAGGAGCTCGCCGCGCTGCAGCAGTCGGTGGAGGACACCAGCCGCCGCATCAGCAAGCTGTCCGACGCGACCGACCCGGGAAACACCGTCGAGAGCGTGCAGACCCGCACCGAGCTGGAGAAGCTGCGCACCGCGCTGCGGGAGGCCATCAGCACCATCAAGCAGGCCGATCCGGCGGACGACGAGGCGAAGAACATGGTCGTCATGGGGTCGGCGGCCCGGCCGACCGGTGAGGCGCCGCCGACGAGGACGCAGCTCATCGCCGGCGGAGCGCTGCTGTTCTTCCTGTCGGCGGTCATCGGCCATCTCACCGCCGCGCGGATGAGCCGACGGCTGCGCGGCGAGTCCGAGATCACCGCGGCTCTGGGCTCGGCCTTGCTGGGGACCGTCGACGTGCCCGTTCGGCGGCCCACGCACCGGCCGGAAGGCCACGGCCCGAGGGCTTGGGTCCGCCGGCTGCTGGGTGTCGACGTCCGGTGGGACCTCCCGGCCCCGCAGTCGTCCGGCGACGAGGCCAGCAGGCGGATCCGTTACCGGCGGGTGTGCTCACGGCTGCGGGACCGGCTGCCGGCCCCGCAGCGGCTGCTGGTCGTCTTCCCCGAGGGGGACGAGATCGCCCGCCGGGCCGCCGGGCACCTCGTGGTCGAGGCCGGGAGCGATCCGGCGCTGCGAGCGGTCGCGGTGCCGGTGTCCCGGCCGATGGTGCCGGACCGCGACCACGAGTCCGGCGCGCTGGTCGTGGTCAGCGCCGGCGTCTGGACCGCGGCGGAGCTCGCGGGCATCGCCGAGGCGTGTGCGGACGCCAAGCACGGGGTCGTCGGCGTCGTCCTCGCCGGTCCGGTCCGTGCGACGCGGTCGGCCGACCACCCGCCGCGTGCCGCCGTGTCGGCGCTCGTGGGCTTCGACGGCGAACGGGACGACGTGACGGGGGTCACAGGGTGACGACGAGTACGCCCGCGGAGCCATCGGCCGCCGCTCCGCTGCTGGATCTCCAGGCCCTGGTGGCGGCGGTGCGCAGACGGCGCCGCCTCTGGTCGTCCCTTGCGCTGCTGGGGTTGCTCGTCGGCGCGGCGGTGGCGTTCCTGCTGCCGCAGCCGCCGACCGCGGTGACCAAGATCCTCGTCGCGCACGAGGAGGACCAGCCGAACGACCCCGGCACGCTGATCCGCACCGACGTCGCGCTGCTGCAGACCACACGGATCGCCGAGAACGCCTTGAAGTCCCTCGGGTCCCGGGAGAACGCCGAGGACTTCATGCAGCACTACAGCGGCAGTGGTCTGACCAACAACGTGCTGCAGATCACCGTGACCGGCGACAGCGACGCGGAAGCGGTGACCCGTGCCAGGGCGTTGGCCGACGCCTTCGTCGCCGACCACGTGAAGCGGATTCAGGCGGCCTCGAAGGCCGAGTCCAAGGCCCTGCTCGACCAGCGTGACCAGCTGAAGGCGCAACTGGCCCAGGTCAACAAGGCGATCGGGGAGGGGGCCGGGGCGAGCGGGCCGGAGTCGTCGGCGGACCTGGAGTCCCTGTACGCCCGCCGGGCCGAACTCACGTCGCAGATCACCGACTTCAGCCAGCGCGCCGCGGAGGCGAGCATCGGCACCCCACGGCTCGTCGCCGGCACGCAGATCGTGGACGCCCCGTACGCGGTGCGCAGTTCCCTGCCCAAGGCCGTGGCGACCGACGCGGCGATCGGGCTCTTCCTGGGGCTCTTCCTCGGGCTCGCGGTGGCCGCGGTCGGCGCGGTGGTGGCGGACCGTCCGGTGCTGCGCCGGGAGATCGCCGCGAATCTCGGCGCCTCGGTCATCGCCGAGCTTCCCCACCGGCCGGGCGGGCGCTGGCAGCGACGCCGTGGCCGGGCGGCACGCGAACGGCTCACCACGTCCCTGGCCCGTGTCGTGCGCGGCTCCTCGGAACCCGTGTCGCTGCTGGAACTGGGCTGCGCGCGCAACACGAGCGTGATCGCCATGGACCTCGCCGGGGCGCTGGCCCACGACGGGCCGGTCGCCGTCGTCGACGGTCTGCCCGGCCGGCAGCTCTCCGGCCGCGTCCCCGAGCCGGGGGGGCCGGCCGTGGTCACCGGCGAGCGGGCCGCGGCCCTGCCGCCCGGTGAGCGCCGGCTCGGCGTCGGCTCGGTCGCGCCCGGCGCGGCGTGGACCGACCTGCGGTATCTCGGCACGCGGACGGTGCTCGTCGTGCGCGCCGGGCACGGCAGCGCCGCATGGCTGCACACCGTGGCACGGCAGCTCGCGGACCAGCGCATCGCGGTGGTCGGCGTGGTGCTGATCGACCCCGACCCGCGGGACCGGACCGACGGCACGCTGTGGAACGGGCTGCACACCGCGCTGCGCGGCCACGGCGAGCGGCCGGCCCGGCAGAAGGGCGGGGGTACCTCGCACGCCGTTCAGGCAGTGGGGGAAGGACGGCGGGGGACGGAGCGGCCGCCCATGTGGGCGGCCCGGGTCCCGGACAGCGACCAGGAGGCGCGGTAGCACATGTGTGGCATCGCAGGCACATACCGGTGGCCGGACGGGAAGGCCGTGACCGACCGGCTCACCGAGACCCTCGCCCACCGCGGTCCGGACGGGGCGGGCCGCTACGGCCACGCCCTCGGCAACGGCGAGGTGCAGCTCGGGCACCGCAGGCTGGCCATCGTCGACCTGTCCGAGACGGGCGCCCAGCCGATGGTCTCGGACGGCCTCGTCCTGACCTACAACGGCGAGCTGTACAACGCGCCCGAGCTGCGTGCCGAACTGGCGGCCGCCGGGGTGCGCTTCCGCGGCACCTCCGACACCGAGGTGCTGCTGGAGGCCTGGCGGCGCTGGGGCACCGACTGTCTCCCCCGGCTGCGCGGCATGTTCGCGTTCGGGATCTTCGACGAGCGCACCGGGGACCTGGTGCTCGCCCGAGACCAGCTCGGCATCAAGCCGCTGTTCCTGCTCCGCCGAGGCGAGGGGCTGGTGTTCGCCTCCGAGCTGAAGGCGCTGGCCGCCGTGACCGGCGGATCGCTGGAGGTGGACCACGCGGCGCTGGTGGCGTCCCTGCTCTACTACTGGGTGCCGGACTCGCGGTGCGCGTTCCGCGAGGCGGAGAAGCTGCCGCCGGGGACCTGGCTGCGGTGCCGGCCCGACGGCCGGGTGGAGCGCGGCCGGTTCTGGAACCTGCGGGACGTCGCCGCCGAGGGCGCGGAGCGCGCCCGCAGCGGGGAACGGCCGGACATCGCGGCCGTCGTCGAGGAGTCGACCCGGCGTCATCTGCTCTCCGACGTGCCCGTGGCGACCTTCCTGTCCGGCGGTCTCGACTCCAGCTACCTGACCGCGCTGGCGGCGCGCGACCGGCCCGGGATCTCCGCCTACACGATCGGGTTCCGCGCCGAGGACGCCCGGTTCGAGGCGATGCCGGACGACCTGCGCTACGCCCGGCAGGTGGCCGAGCGGTTCGGCGTCGACCTGCACGAGATCGAGATCGCCCCGGACGTGCTCGACCTGCTGCCGCGGATGACGTATCACCTGGACGAGCCGATCGGCGACCCCGCCGCGATCAACACGTTCCTGATCTGCTCGGCCGCCCGGGAGGCCGGGGTGAAGGTGATGCTCTCGGGCATGGGCGCCGACGAGCTGTTCGCCGGGTACCGCAAGCACCTGGCCAACCTGCTCGCCGTGCGCTACCAGCGCGTCCCGCGGCCGCTGCGGCGCGGCCTGTCCGCGGCCGTGGACCGGCTGCCGGTCGCCTCGGCCCGCCGGGGGTACCGGTCGGTGCGCTTCGCGAAGCGGTTCCTGTCCTTCGCCGATCTGCCGGAGGAGACCGCGTTCCGGCGCAGCTACACCATGTACGACCAGGACGAGTTGCTGGCCCTGATCGATCCGGACCTGGCCGGGACGGTCGACGACGTGCTCACCGAGCACGCGGACGTCTACCAGGACAACGACCTCGACGACTTCGTGAACCGCATGTGCCTGGGCGACTCCCGGATGTTCCTGCCGGGCCTGAACCTCGCCTACACCGACCGGTCGAGCATGGCCGCGTCGACGGAGGTGCGGGTGCCGTACGTGGACGTCGACGTGGTGAAGGCCGCGTTCGCCGTGCCCGGCGACCGCAAGATCGTCGGACGGCAGGGCAAGGCCGTCCTGAAGGAGGCGGCCTGCTCGATCCTGCCCCGGGAGATCGTGTACCGGCCCAAGGGCCTGTTCAGCGCCCCGCTGCGGGCCTGGATGAGCCGCGATCTGGCGCCGCTGGTGCGCGAGGTCGTCAACGACGGCGTGCTCGTCCGTTCCGGGTTCCTGCGCCGCGAGGCGCTGCAACGGCTCGTCGCCGAGGACGCCGCCGGACACCGGGACCACTCCAAGCATCTGTGGCATGTGCTGACCCTCGAGTACTGGTATCGCGGCGCGACCTCCGGGTCGGGCCGGACCGCACCCTGACGGCGTAGAGACAAGAGGACTTCGGGTGAAACAGGTTGTGCAGAACTACAAGAGCGGCGAGCTGGCCCTGCTCGACGTGCCGGCGCCGGGGTGCAAGCCGGGGGGTGTGCTGGTCCGGAGCGCCTACTCGCTGATCTCGACCGGCACCGAGCTGATGAAGGTCTCCGAGGCGGGCATGTCGATGGTGGGCAAGGCCCGCTCCCGGCCGGACCAGGTGGCCAAGGTCGTGCAGAGCGTCGCCGCCAACGGAGTGCCCGCCACCTACCGCAAGGTGATGGGCAAGCTGGACTCCTACACGCCGCTGGGCTACTCGCTGTGCGGGGTGGTCGAGCAGGTCGGCGCCGGCATCGACGACGTGAAGGCCGGCGACCTGGTGGCCTGCGCCGGTAACGAGCACGCGCTGCACGCCGAGCTGAACTGGGTGCCGAAGAACCTCTACGCCCCGGTGCCGGACGGCCTCGCGCCCCGGCACGCGGCCTTCGGCACCGTCGGGTCGATCGCGCTGCAGGGCGTCCGCCAGGGCGAGTCGCGGCTCGGCGAGGTGGCGCTGGTCGTCGGCCTCGGGCTGATCGGGCAGCTGGTGGTGCAGCTGCTGGCGGCCTCCGGGGTCCTGGTCGTGGGGGCCGACCCCGACCCGACGCGCTGTGAGCTGGCCGAGCGGCTGGGCGCGGCGGCCTGCGGCGATCCCGGTTCGGCGGCCGTGGAGGGCGCCGTCGCCGAACTCACCGGCGGGCACGGCGTGGACCAGGTGTACCTGGCGGCCGGCGGCGGCAGCAACCAGCCCGTCGAGCTGGCGGCCCGGCTGAGCCGGGACCGCGGCCGGGTCGTGGACATCGGCAAGTGCCGGCTGGACCTGCCGTGGAACGCGTACTACGAGAAGGAGCTCGACGTACGGTTCTCCCGCAGCTACGGCCCCGGGCGCTACGACCCGTCGTACGAGCTGGAGGGGCGGGACTACCCGATCGGCTACGTGCGCTGGACGGAGCGCCGCAACCTGGCGTGCTTCCTCGACCTGGCCGCCCGCGGCCGCGTCGACGTGGAGCCCCTCATCTCCCATGTGGCCGACTTCGACGACGCCGTCGAGACGTACCGGCGGCTGAAGGACGGCGAACTCAAGGCCGTGGCCGTGCTGTTCGGGTACCCCGGGCAGCCGGAGGCGGCACCCGGGACGGAGGCCCCGGCGGCGGTGACCGTGCCCGCGGTCCGGCGCTCCGGCGGCGCGGCGCCCGCCCCGGCCCGGGCCGTCAAGTCGCCGGTGCGTCTCGCGTTCGTCGGCGCGGGCAACTATGCGACGTCGATGCTGCTGCCGCACCTTTCGCAGCGCGAGGGCGTCGAGCTGTCGACGGTCGTCACCACGACGGCGCTGTCCGCGGCCAACGCGCAGCGCAAGTTCGGTTTCGCCCGGGCGACCACCGATCTCGACGCCGTGCTCGGCGACGAGTCGGTCGACGCGGTGTTCGTCGTGACCCGGCACAGCTCGCACGCCGAACTGACCCGCAAGGCGCTGCTGGCCGGCAAGACGGTGTTCGTGGAGAAGCCGCTGGCGCTCGACCAGGACGAGCTGGCAGACGTCCTCGCTGCGGTGGAGGAGTCCGGCAACGACCGGCTCCAGGTGGGCTTCAACCGGCGGTTCGCGCCGCTGCTGCAGGAGGCCAAGAAGCAGTTCGGCGTCCGGACCGGCCCGGCGAGCCTGCGCTACCTCGTCAACGCCGGCCGCCTCGACCACGGCAGCTGGTACCTGCGGCAGGGCACCGAGGGCTCGCGGTTCGCGGGCGAGGGCGGCCACTTCGTCGACACGGCGAGCTGGCTCCTCGGCGCCGATCCGGTCTCGGTGTACGCGGTCGCCACGCCCGGCAACGAGGACGTGCAGGTCGTGCTGGGTTACCCGGACGGGTCGACGGCCACGATCAGCTATGTCACCACCGGTGCGTCCGGGTTCCCCAAGGAGACGCTGGACCTCGTCGCGGACGGCAAGGTGCTGCGGCTCGACGACTTCGTCCGCGCGTCGGTCCACAGCCGTAAGCGGTGGGTCAGTTCGCGACTGCCCAAGGCACGGGACAAGGGCCAGTCCGCCGAACTGGCCGCGTTCGTGCGGGCGGTGCGGACCGGCGGCCCGATGCCGGTGCCGCTGGAGTCGCTGGTCGCCACCACGGCGGCCACCCTCGCCGTGCAGACGGCGCTGGCCGGCGGCGCGCCCGTGACGCTGGCGCGGTCGCGATGACGGTGAGCTCGGGGAGCCCGGGCTGGTACCTGCGGCGGCTGTCCCGGATGGGGCCGCGGGAGGTCGGCGGCCGGGCGGGCGACACGCTGCGCAGGCGGCGGTGGCGGTCCGCGCCGCCGGACGCGCCGCGCGTGAGCGGCGTCCGGTTCACCGCGGTGCTGCCCGCGGGCACGGTCGCCGCGGTGGAGCCGGACGCCGTGAAACGCCTCGTCGGCGAGGCGGACCGGCTGATGTCCGGGCACGCCGTGTTCTTCGGTGTGGCGCGCGACGACATGGCCGACCCGGACTGGTGCCACGACCCGAAGACCGGGCGCCGTGCCCCGTGGGGTTACGCCTTCGACGTGCCGTACCGCGACGAGGAAGCGGTCGGCGACATCAAGCAGATCTGGGAGCCGTCGCGGCACCAGTACCTCACCGTCCTCGCCGCCGCCTACGCGGTCACCGGGGACGAGCGGTACGCGGAGCGGGTGGCCGCGCACCTGCGGTCGTGGTGGGCGGCCAACACGCCGCTGCGCGGGGTGCACTGGACCAGCGGCATCGAGCTGGGGATCCGGCTGCTGTCCTGGGTGTGGATCCGCCGGCTGCTCGACGGCTGGCCGGGCGCGGCCGCCCTGTTCGAGGACAACCCGGCGGCGCTGGAACAGATCTGGCACCACCAGCGCTGGCTGGCCGCTTTCCCCAGCCGGGGGTCGTCGGCGAACAACCACGTCGTCGCCGAGGCCGCCGGGCAGTTCGCCGCGGCCTGCGCGTTCGGCTGGTTCCCGTCCTCGCCGCGCTGGCGGGCCGACGCGCTGCGGTCGCTGGAACGGCAGCTGCGCGCCAACACCTTCGGCTCCGGCCTCAACCGCGAGCTGGCCACCGAGTACCACGGGCTGGTCCTGGAGCTCGGCCTGGCCGCGGTGGCCGAGGCCGATGCCGCGGGCGTCGCGGTGCCCGCGTCGGTGCGGCTGGTGCTGCTGCGGATGACCGACGCGCTCGCGGCCGTCGTGGACGACCGGCTGCGGCCGCCGCGTCAGGGGGACGCGGACGACGGGCACGGCCTGGTCGTGGACGGTCCGGACACCGACCGCTGGGCCTCGCTGCTGGCCACCGGGGACGCCGTGTTCAGCCGGCTCGACTGGTGGCCTGCGGTGACCGGCGCCGATGTGCGCACCCCGCTGCTGGCCGCGCTCGTCCGGCCGTACGCCAAGGGCGCGGCCGCGTCGGCGGTGTCCCGCCCGGCGAGCCGCCCGGCGCACTTCGCCGACGCCGGCATGACCGTCCTGCGCGGACCGGGCGGGATCTGGTGCCGCTGCGACGGCGGTCCGCACGGGTTCCTGTCGATCGCCGCGCACGCCCACGCGGACGCGCTGTCCGTGGAGGTCCGGCACGACGGGGTCGACGTGCTCGCCGACCCGGGGACGTTCTGCTACCACGGCCAGCCCGAGTGGCGGCGCTACTTCCGCTCGACGCTCGGCCACAACACCCTGGAGCTGGACGGCGCCGACCAGTCCGCCTCCGGCGGCCCGTTCCTGTGGACGCGGCAGGCCCGCAGCCGGGTCCTGGTCGCGGACACGTCCGGCGCCTCCGGCGGGGGGACGGTCCGCTGGGCCGCCGAGCACGACGGCTACCGGCCCTCGGTGCACCGGCGCCGGGTCGAGCTGGCGTCCGCGAGCCGGGAGCTGACGGTGGTCGACGAGGTGCACGGCGGCCCGCGCCGGGCCGTGCGCCTGGCGTTCCACCTCGGCCCGGCGGTCACCGCCGAGCTGACGGGGAACCGGGCGGTGCTCACCTGGACGCGGGACGGCGAGGACCGCTCCGCGGAGCTCGACCTGCCCGGGCAGCTGTCCTGGACGGCGCATCGCGGGGCGAGCGCACCGCCGCTGGGCTGGTACTCCGCCGGATTCGGGCGCAGAGAACCCGCCACCACGCTGGTCGGCGCCGGCTTCACCGACGGCACGGAGGGCTTCACCACCGTGCTCAGGTTCCAGGGTTAGGGAGGGGGGAGGGCGCGTGGGGATCAAGTGGCGGCACCGGGCGCTGCCGGCGGCAGCACTGGCGCTGGCGTTGGCGGCGACGACCGGTTGTGACGGCGGCACGACGGACGCGACGCCGAGACCGACCGCGGCGCCCTCCACGTCCGCCGCGCCCTCGAAGCCCCTGGCCCGCGTGTGCGCCAAGCCCGCCGCCGGACCGGCGAAGGCGCCGCCGGGCGCGGTGACGGTCGACCCCGCGGTGCCCGGCGACCTGGCCGCGAAGACCGAGAGCAGCCCCGCGCACACCACCTTCTGGCTGCGGCCGGGCACGCACACCCTCATGTCGGACCGCTACGACCAGGTGATCCCCAAGGAGGGCGACGTCTACGTCGGCGCGCCGGGCGCGGTGCTCGACGGCCGCAGGAGCAACCACTACGCGTTCGGCGGCGCCGCGAGCGACGTCGCCATCCGCTACCTGACCGTGCAGAGGTTCGTCGCGCCCCGCGACGAGGGCGTCGTCAACCACGACTCGGCCGACGGATGGGTGATCGAGCACACGACGATCCGGGACAACTCCGGCGCCGGGCTGATGGCCGGCTCCCGCCAGCAGGTCCGCGCCAGCTGCCTGCGCGACAACGGCCAGTACGGAATGAACGCGTACAAGGACGGCGGCGTGAACGACCTGGTCGTCGAGGGCAACGAGATCGCGGGCAACAACACGGACGACTGGGAGCGCCTTCGGCCGGACTGCGGCTGCAGCGGGGGCGTCAAGTTCTGGGCCGTCGACGGCGCGGACGTACGCGGCAACTGGGTGCACGACAACCGGGGAACCGGGCTGTGGGCGGACACCAACAACAACGACTTCCTCATCGAGGGCAACCTGATCGAGGACAACGACGGCGCGGCGCTGATCTACGAGATCAGCTACAACGCGGTCGTCCGCGACAACACGATCCGGCGCAACAACTGGGTCGAGGGCCGCGCCTCCGCAGCCGCGGGCGACACCTTCCCGCTCGCGACCGTCTACCTCTCCGAGTCGGGCGGCGAACCGCGGATCCGGGCCCGCACGGACAAGATCGACGTCTACCGGAACGTGCTGGAGGACAACTGGTCCGGGATCACCCTGTGGGAGAACGCCGACCGGTTCTGCAACAGCCCTGCCAACACCTCCTCCGGTGAGTGCACGTTGCTGGTGAAGAACACCGGCCGCTGCGTGCAGCCCGCGATCGCCGGAGCACCGCTGTACTCCGACTGCCGGTGGAAGACCCAGCGGGTGGACGTCCACGACAACCGCTTCGTGCTGGACAAGTCCGTCATGCGCTGCACGGTGATGTGCGACCGGATGGCGGTGCTGTCCAACTACGGCACCTATCCGGACTGGTCGCCCTATCAGGGCGAGCGGGTGGCCGAGGCGATCACCGGCCGGCAGCACAACCGCTGGCACGACAACGTCTACGTCGGACCGTGGACCTTCGTCGTCCACGACGCGAGCCGGACCCTCGGCTTCGAGAAGTGGCGGGGCTCGCCGTACCGGCAGGACGCGGGCAGCACCCTGCGTCCCGGGGACGGTGGTTGAGATGAGGTCCGCGGACACCCGCACGAACCACACGTCGAAGATCGTCGGGGCGGTCTGGGGGCTGCTCGTCCTCAACACCCTGGGCTCCGCCGGGGCGGTGACCATCGTCCCGCTGCCCCGCTCGCTCATCCAGATGGTCACCATGGGCTCCCTGGCCGCCGCGTTCGCGCTGGCGCTCCTGGTCAACCCCCGGGTGCGCCTGCGGGCCAGCGCCTACGTGTTCCTGCTGACCCTGCTGCTGGTGCCGAGCCTGATCTCCAGCGTGGACCAGGGGGCCGGGCTCGGCGCGCTGTTCCGCTGCGGCCGGCTGGCTCTCTTCGTCGGCACGCTGTGGTTGCTCAGCCGCTGGTGGGACGGCGGCACGACGTTCGTCCGGCACCACATCCGGATGTACTTCGCGGTGCTCGCCTCGGTGGCCGCCGGTCTGGTCGTCTCCCCGGGCGCCGCCCTGCCCGACCTGTACGGCGGGCGGCTGGTGGGAGCGTTGTGGCCGCTCACCCCGCCACAGATCGGCCAGTACGCAGCGGTGATCATCGGGCTCACCGTGCTGCTTCTCCTGGGCCGCCGCACCGACCGGACCAGCGCGGCCGTGGTCATCGTGCCCTCCCTCGTCCTGCTCGCGCTGACCCATACCCGCACGGCCACGCTCGGCCTGATCATCGCGCTGGTGCTGGCGATCACCTCCCTCGTCCTGACGAGCGCAGCCGCCCGCCGGGTCTTCTCCTGGGCGGTGCTGTGCGCCGCGGTCGCCGCCGTGGGGTTCAGCTCCGCGCTCCAGGCGTGGTTCCTGCGCGGGCAGAGCCAGGAGAACTTCTCCAGCCTCACCGGCCGGGCCAAGGTCTGGAACGCCCTGCTGGCGGCGCCCCGGACGACCTCGCAGCACCTGTTCGGCACGGGTCTGGGCGACAAGTCGTACGGCGGGCTGCCGATCGACAACAGCTGGCTGGCCGTCTACAACGAGCAGGGCGTGACCGGCATCGCCCTGGTGGCGGCGATCATCATCGTGCTGGGCGGCGTCGCACTGCTGCGGCCGCCGTCGCTGTCGAGGGCCTGCGCGATCTTCCTGATCAGCTACTGCGCGATCGCGTCGTACACCGAGGCCGGGCTGGGCGACGCCTCGCCGTACCTGCTGCATCTGGCCGTGGCCGCCTCGCTGCTGGCGGCGCCCGCCGAGACCGCTCCCCCGTCGACGCCCGAGATCCGTCGACGACCCGCCCCGCGCTGGGCCCGTACATCGGAGGTGAACTGAGCATGCACGTCCTCGTGGTGCACAACCGCTACGCCTCGGCCCAGCCGAGCGGGGAGAACAAGGTCGTCGACCAGGAGGTGGCGCTGCTGCGCGAGGCCGGCCACCGGGTCGAGCTGTTCGAGCGGCGCAGCGACGACATCGCCGCCCGGTCCCTGCCGGGCAAGGTCGCGGTGCCGCTGCTGGTGCCGTGGAACCCGGCGGTCCGTGCGGAGCTCGCCGCCCGGCTGCGCGCCGAGCGGCCGGACGTGGTGCACGTCCACAACGTCTTCCCGCTCCTGTCCCCCGCGGTGCTGGCCGCGTGCGCCGACGCCGGCGTGCCCGCCGTCGCCACGCTGCACAACTACACCCAGGTCTGTCCGCCGGGCACGCTGCAGCGCGACGGCCGGCCGTGCACCGAGTGCGTCGGGTCCACGCCGCTGCCCGCCGTGCGGCACGGCTGCTACCGCGGCTCCCGGCTGGCGACGGTGCCGCTCGCGGTCAGCCTGGCGGTCAACCGGCGGCGGTGGTGGTCCGGCGTGGAGCGGTTCTTCTGCATCTCCGCGGCGCAACGCGACGTCCTGGTGCGGTCCGGCATGCCGTCGGAGCGGCTGGCGGTGAAGCACAACTTCGTGCCCGACCCGGGCGGCTGCCGAGCGGGCGCCGGCGAGCATCTGCTCTATCTGGGCCGGCTCGCGGAGGCCAAGGGCGTACGGCTGCTCATGGCCGCATGGGACGAGGTCGCCGCCGAGGGCGGTCCGGGCGTGCCGCTCGTGATCGCCGGCACGGGGCCGCTGGAGCGGGAGGTGACCGCCTGGGCGGCGGGCCGCGACGACGTGCGCTACGTCGGTCTGTACGACGCGGCGCAGTGCCGGCAGGCCGTCGAGCGGTCGGTCGCCGTGGTGGCGCCCTCGACGTGGCTGGAGGCGTTCGGCCTGGTGGTCGTGGAGGCGATGGCTGCGGGGGTGCCGACCGTGGCCGCCGCTCACGGCGCCTTCGTCGAACTCGTCGAGGACGGGGTGACCGGGCTGCTGCACCGGCCGGGCGAGGCCGCCTCGCTCGCTTCGTGCCTGCGTCGGATCACCGCCGATCCGGCGCGCAACCGGGAGATGGGACAGGCGGCCCGGCGCCGATACGAGCAGGACTTCAGCCCGGCTGTCGGGCTGGAGCGCCTGGTGGAGGGGTACCGCACCGCGATCGCGGGGCGGTCAGCACCGGCTCGAGGCGGGGACACCCGTGCGAGCAGGGGGGATGGGGACAGCACATGACACGATGCCGACTCTGCGGCTCGGAAGCGATGGCGAGCGTCGTCGATCTCGGGGCGACGCCACCATGCGAGAGTTTCCTCGCCGCGGACCAACTGGACCGGCCCGAGCCGGCGTACCCGCTGCATCTGCGGGTCTGCACCGAGTGCTGGCTCGCGCAGATCCCCCCGTTGATCACGCCGGAGGAGACGTTCACGCAGTACGCGTACTTCTCGTCCTACTCGACCTCCTGGGTGGAGCACGCGCGCACGTTCGTCGCCGACTCCGTTCGACGGCTGGGCCTGGGGGCCGACGCCTTCGTGGTCGAGGTCGCGAGCAACGACGGCTACCTGCTGAAGCACGTACGGGACCGCGGGATCCGCTGCCTCGGCGTCGAACCCTCGGTGAACGTCGGCGCCGCGGCGCGGGACGCGGGCGTGCCCACGCTCACGGCGTTCCTGGACCCGGCCACGGGCGCCGGCGTCCGCGCCGAGCACGGCCCGGCGGACCTGGTCGTGGCCAACAACGTGTACGCGCACATCCCCGACGTGGTCGGGTTCACCCGGGGGCTGCGCGCCCTGGTCGCCGACGACGGCTGGGTCTCGATCGAGGTGCAGCACCTGCTGACCCTGATCGAGGAGAACCAGTACGACACGATCTACCACGAGCACTTCCAGTACTACACGGTCGCCTCCGCGATCCGGGCGCTGGAGAGCGGCGGACTCGCGCTGGTGGACGTCGAGTTGCTGCCCACGCACGGCGGCTCGATCCGGCTGTGGGCCCGGCCGGCCGAGGCGGCGGGCGAGCCCTCCGCGCGGGTGACCGACGTGCTGGACCGGGAGAAGGCCGCCGGTCTTCAGGAGCTGTCGGGGTACACCGAGTTCTCCGCCCGGGTGGCCAAGGTGCGCCGGGACCTCCTCAAGTTCCTCATCGAGGCGGCCGAGCGCGGTGAGACGGTCGTCGGCTACGGCGCCCCGGGCAAGGGCAACACCCTGCTCAACCACTGCGGCGTCCGGCCCGACCTGCTCCCGTACACGGTCGACCGCAACCCCTACAAGCACGGCAGGTTCACTCCGGGCACCCGCATCCCGATCCTGCCGCCGGAGCAGATCGCCGCCGACAAACCGGACTACGTCCTCGTCCTCCCGTGGAACCTGCGGGCCGAGCTGGTCGAGCAGCTGTCCTTCGTGCACGAATGGGGCGGCCGACTGGTCTTTCCCATACCGGAACTGAGCATCGTCGAGGTCGCGTCATGAAGGTCGTACTGTTCTGCGGCGGATACGGGATGCGGATGCGCAACGGAGCCTCCGACGACGTGCCCAAGCCGATGGCGATGGTCGGCCCCCGGCCGCTGATCTGGCACGTCATGCGCTACTACGCGCACTTCGGGCACACGGAGTTCATCCTGTGCCTCGGGTACGGGGCCCACCACATCAAGGACTTCTTCCTCAACTACGAGGAGACGACGTCCAACGACTTCGTGCTGCGCGGCGGGCGGACCGAGCTGCTGTCCACCGACATCTCGGACTGGACCGTCACGTTCGTGCAGACCGGCGTCGAGTCGCCGATCGGGGAGCGGCTGCGCCGGGTGCGGCACCATCTGGACGGCGACGAGATGTTCCTCGCCAACTACGCCGACGTGCTCACCGACGCCCCGCTGCCCGAGATGATCGACCGGTTCGCCCGGCGCGACGCCGGTGCGTCGATGATGGTGGTGCCGCCGCAGTCCTCGTTCCACTGCGTGGAGTTGGGCGAGGACGGCCTGGTGGGCGGCATCACCGCGGTGAGCCAGCTGCCGCTGTGGGAGAACGGCGGCTACTTCGTGCTCCGCCAGGAGATCTTCGACCACATCCCGGAGAACGGGGACCTGGTCGCCGACGGGTGCGCCCAACTGGCCAAGCAGGGGCGGCTGGTGGCGCACCAGCACCGCGGCTTCTGGAAGCCGACCGACACCGTGAAGGAGCGGGCCGCGCTCGACGAGGCCTACGCCCGGGGCGATCGCCCGTGGGCCGTGTGGGAACGCGACGGCGCCGCGTCGGCCGCCGCGACGAGGACCGCGTGATACGGCTCGGGGCCGGACGCCCCGACCGGATCGTCGCGGTGGGCGCGCACTGCGACGACATCGCCATCGGCGCCGGCGGCACGCTGCTGACGCTGTGCCTGGCCCGGCCGGGCATCCGCGTCGACGCGCTGGTGCTCTCCGGCGGCGGCAGCGAGCGCGAGCAGGAGGAGCAGGCCGCGCTCGCCGCGTTCTGCCCGGGGGCCGACCTGCGGCTGACCGTGCACAAGCTGCCGGACGGCCGGCTGCCGGTGTACTGGGACGAGGCCAAGGCCGCGGTCGAGGAGCTGCGCGGCAGGACCGAGCCGGACCTGATCCTCGCCCCGCGCACCGACGACGCGCACCAGGACCACCGCGGTCTGGCGCAGCTGATACCCACCGCGTTCCGCGACCATCTCGTGCTCGGCTACGAGATCGTCAAGTGGGACGGCGACCTCGGCCGCCCGACGGCGTACCAGCCGCTGTCGGACGAGGTCGCCGAGCGGAAGGTGCGGCTGCTGCAGGAGCACTACCCCTCGCAGCGGCACCGGCCCTGGTACGACCGGGAGGCGTTCCTCGGTCTTGCCCGGATCCGCGGAATCGAATGCCACGCGCGCTACGCCGAGGCGTTCGCCGTCACCAAACTCACTCTCGACCTGGGGGAATGAACTGTGCGCGTACTGCTGACGGGACACCAGGGATACCTGGGCACCGTGATGGCCCCCGTGCTCGCGGCCGCGGGCCACGAGGTCGTCGGCCTCGACGCCGGCCTGTTCGCCGACTGCGTCCTGGGCCCGAAGCCCGCGGACCCGCGGGGCCACCGGGTGGACCTGCGTGACGTCACGGCCGAACAGGTGGCCGGGGTGGACGCCGTGATCCACCTGGCCGCGCTGTCCAACGACCCGCTGGGATCGCTGGCGCCGGAGCTCACCTACGACATCAACCACCACGCGTCCGTGCGGCTGGCCCGGCTGGCCCGTGACGCCGGAGTGCGACGCTTCCTGTACGCGTCGACCTGCTCGGTCTACGGCGCCGCCGGCGGCGACGAACTCGTCGCCGAGGACGCCCCGCTGCGCCCGGTGACGCCGTACGCGGAGTCCAAGGTGCGGGTGGAGGACGACCTGCACGCGCTCGCCGACGGCGACTTCAGCCCGGTGTACATGCGCAACGCCACCGCCTTCGGCTACTCGCCCCGGCTGCGCGCCGACATCGTGCTGAACAACCTGGTGGGGCACGCCCTGTTGTCCGGTGAGGTCCTCGTGCTCTCCGACGGCACGCCCTGGCGCCCCCTGGTGCACGCCGCCGACATCGCCCGGGCCTTCGCGGCGGCGCTGGTCGCGCCCCACGAGGCGGTGCACGACCGGGCGTTCAACATCGGCAGCGAGGTCAACAACGTCACGGTCGCCGAGATCGCCGGACAGGTCGCCGAGGCGGTCCCCGGCTCCAAGGTGGTGATCACCGGGGAGAACGGGGCCGATCCGCGGTCCTACCGGGTGGACTTCTCCCGGTTCCGCGCCGCCGTGCCCGGCTTCGACTGCGAGTGGACGGTGAAGCGGGGCGCGCTCGAACTCGCCGACGCCTACCGCACCCACGGGCTGACCCGGGAGGCCTTCGAGCAGCGCTTCACCCGGCTGGCCGTGCTGCGCGCGGCGTCCGACGCGGGCGCGGTCGACGACACCCTGCGGTGGCGCCCGTGACCACGCCCGGCGAGGAGATGTACGCGCTGGTGGAGCGGATGTACCCGCTGTGCCGGAGCATCACCGGCGACGGGGTGCGCGCGACCCTGGACATCGTCGGCGAGTACGTCCCGCTGCAGGTGCACGAGGTGCCGACCGGGACGCAGGTCCTCGACTGGACGGTGCCGCAGGAGTGGAACATCCGGGACGCGTACATCGCCGACGGCTCCGGACGCCGGGTCGTCGACTTCGCCGCGTCCAGCCTGCATGTGCTCGGCTACAGCGTGCCGGTGTCGGCGACGATGCCGCTGGCCGAGCTGCGGCCACATCTGCACACCCTGCCGGACCACCCGTCCTGGGTGCCGTACCGCACCAGCTACTACCGGCCGGAGTGGGGGTTCTGCCTGTCCCAGGACACCCTGGACTCGATGCCGGACGGCGAGTACGAGGTGCGCATCGACTCCACGCTCGCCGACGGCCACCTCACCTACGCCGAGCACGTGGTCCCCGGGCAGGTCGCCGACGAGGTCATCGTCTCCTGCCACGTCTGCCACCCTTCGCTGGCCAACGACAACCTGGCCGGCGTCGCGGTGGCCGTGTTCCTGGCGCGGGCGCTGGCGGAGGAGACGCCGTACTACACCTACCGGTTCATCTTCGCGCCCGGCACCATCGGGGCGATCACCTGGCTGGCCCGCAACGCGGAACGGGTGCAACGGGTCGCGCACGGCCTCGTGCTGGCCTGCGCCGGCGACCCGGGCCGGCTGACGTACAAGCGGAGCAGGCGCGGCGACGCGGAGATCGACCGGGTGCTGCGGCATGTGCTGGCAGCCTCCGAACGCCCGCACCGCATCACCGAGTTCACTCCGTACGGCTATGACGAGCGGCAGTACTGCTCGCCCGGGTTCGATCTCGGCGTGGGCTCGCTCAGCCGGACCCCCTACGCGGGGTACCCCGAGTACCACACCTCGGCCGACAACCTGGACTTCGTCGCACCCGAGGCGATGGAGGACACCCTCGCCGTCTGCCGCGAGGCGTTCGCCGTCCTCGACCGCAACCGGACGTACGTCAACCTCAGCCCGTACGGCGAACCGCAGCTGGGCCGGCGCGGGCTGTACGACTCGCTCGGCGGCCGCAGCGACGCGAAACAGGCCCAGATGGCCATGCTCTGGGTGCTGAGCCTCTCCGACGGCGAGCACACCCTGCTGGACGTCGCCGAGCGGGCCGGGCTGCCGTTCGCCGCCGTCGCCGCCGCGGCCGACGCCCTGCACGACGCCGAGCTGATCAAGGCGTGAAGCCGATGACCACCGAGGGGGAGGATCCGCGGACGACGGCGCCGCCCGCCGGATCCGCCAGGCGCGCCCTCCTCGGCCGGCTGTCCTGGGGACTGGCCGACCAGGCGGCCTCCAGCATCTCCAACTTCGCGGTGGGCATCTATGTGGCCCGCTCGCTGGGGGTGACCGCGTTCGGCGTGTTCAGCCTGGCCTGGGTGACCTACGGCGTGGTGCTCAACGTCTCCCGCGGGCTGGCCACCGACCCGCTCGTGGTGCGCTTCAGCGGCGCGTCGGACGCGTCCTGGCGCGGGGCGGTGGCCCGGTCGTCGGGCACCGCGCTCGGCGTCGGCACCGCCCTCGGGGCGGCCTGTCTCGTGGTCGGTCTCGCTCTCGGCGGCCGGGTGGGGCCCGCGTTCGCCTGCCTCGGCGTCATGCTGCCGGGGCTGCTGCTGCAGGACGCCTGGCGGTTCTCGTTCTTCGCCGCCGGCGCCGGGCGCAAGGCGTTCGTGAACGACCTCGTGTGGGGCGTCGCGCTCGTGCCGGCCATGGTCGTGGCGGCCCATGTGGGCAGCGTGGCCGCCTTCGTCCTCGCGTGGGGCGCGTCCGCCGCGGTGGCCGCGGCGTACGGCTGCCTGCAGTCCGGCATCCGGCCCCGGCCGGCCGGGGCGCGCGGCTGGCTGCGCGAGCAGCGCGACCTCGGCTACCGGTACCTGGTCGAGAACGTCAGTCTCAGCGGCGCGAGCCAGCTGCGGGCGTACGGGCTCGGCGCGATCGTCGGCGTCGGCGCGGTGGGCGCCGTGCGGGGCGCCGAGCTCCTGATGGGCCCGTTTCTCGCCGTGCTGATGGGGCTGTCCCTGGTCACCGTCCCGGAGGCGGCACGGGTGCTGCGGCGGGCCCCGCACCGCCTCGGCACGTTCTGCCTCCTGCTCGGCGGCGGTCAGGCCATCGGCGCGCTGTGCTGGGGCGGTGCGCTGCTGCTGATGCCGGACCGGTTCGGCGAGTTCGCACTCGGCGCGGTCTGGCACTCCGCCGCGCAGCTCGTCGTGCCGATCACCCTCGGCGTGGCGGGCGCGGGCCTCGGCACCGGCGCGGCGGCCGGGCTGCGCGCGCTCGGCGCGGCCCGGCGCAGCCTGCGCTCCCAGCTGTTCGCCTCCGTCTGCTACGTCGGCGGCGGACTCGGCGGGGCGGTCCTGGCCGGCACGGTCGGCTCGGCCTGGGGCGCCGCCGCCGCGACCGTCAGCGGCTCGGCCGTGTGGTGGCTGCAGTTGCGGTCCGCCCTGGGCGAGCGGCGCCCCGAACCCGTTCCCGAAGTGAGGACCTCATGACCGACAGACCCAGGCTGAGCATCGGCCTGCCCGTGTACAACGGCGAGGAGTACCTGGCCGAGTCGCTCGACGCCCTGCTCGGCCAGACCTACGAGGACTTCGAGCTGATCGTCTCCGACAACGCCTCGACCGACGGGACCGAGGACGTCTGCCGCCGGTACGCCGCGAAGGACTCGCGCATCCGGTACCTGCGGCTGCCCCGGAACATCGGCGCCACCCCGAACCACAACCATGTGCTCGCCGAGTCCCGCGGCGAGCTGTTCAAGTGGGCCTCGCACGACGACCTGTACGGCCGGGACCTGCTGCGGCGCTGCGTCGAGGCGCTGGACGAGCGGCCGGACATGATCCTCGCCCACAGCGGCCAGGCGGTCATCGACGGCGACGGCCGGGTGAAGGTCCCCTACGAGTACACCCTCGCCACCGACTCGCCGCACGCGCCGGAGCGCTTCCGCAGTCTGCTGTTCGAGCCCGGCGGCGACGACTTCTACGGGGTGATGCGGACCGACGTGCTGCGCCGGGTGAAGCCGATGGACAGCTACCACCACGCGGACCGCACGTACGTCGCCGAGATCACCCTGCACGGGCCCTTCCACCAGGTGCCGGAGCTGCTGTACTTCCGCCGCGACCACCCCAACCGCGCCGAGCGGGCGAACCCGAGCAAGCGCTCGCGGTGCGTCAACCTGGACCCGCGCCGGGCGGGCCGGCTGCACCCGACGCCGCGGCTGCTCGCCGAGTACGTCTGGGGCTTCGCCTCGGCGATCCGGCGGGCGCCGTTGTCCGCGGCCGACCGGCGCGCGTGTTACCGGCACCTGGCCGCGTGGATGACCAGCCGCGCCCGGCCGGGCGCCGGCGAGCGGGTCGAGGACCGCGCCCCGGTCGATCCGGCCCGGCTCGACGTCAGCGTCGACGCCCTGGTCGCCGGCCGGGAGGGGAGGCAGGCATGACGGCCGCCGCGAGGGCGACCGACGCGACTGCCGTGCGCGTCGGGGTGTTCGGCCTGCTCGGCTCCGGCAACCTCGGCAACGACGGGTCGCTGGAGGCCGTGCTCGGATACCTTCGCGCCGAGCACCCGGAGGCGGTCGTGGACGCGCTGTGCGGCGGACCGGAAGTCGTCTCGGCCCGGTACGGGATCCCCGCGACACGGCTGCACTGGTACCGCGGGGAGTACCGGACCGCGTCGCGCGCGGGCGCGGTCGCGGGCAAGGGCCTGGGCAAACTGCTCGACGTCTTCCGCACCGCCGCCTGGGTGCGCCGGCACGACGTGGTGATCGTGCCGGGCATGGGCGTCCTGGAGGCCACGCTGCCGCTGCGGCCGTGGGGCTTCCCGTACGCGCTGTTCCTGCTCTGCGCGACCGGCCGGCTGTCCGGCGCCAGGGTCGCGCTGGTCGGCGTCGGCGCCGCCGGGATCGGCAACCGGGCGACCCGCACCCTGGTGCGCTGGTCGGCGCGGCTGGCCGCCTACCGGTCGTACCGGGACGCCCCGTCCCGCGACGCGTTGCGGGCGATGGGCGTGGACACCGCGCACGACGAGGTCCACCCGGACCTCGCGTTCGCCCTGCCGACGCCGCCGGCGAGCGCGCCCGAGGGCCCGCCGGGCCGGGTCTGCGTGGGCGTCATGGCCTTCCACGGCGGCGACGACGACCGCGCCCGGGCCGAGGAGATCCACCGGCGCTACCTCGACGGCACGATCCGCTTCGTCCGCGCGCTGGTCGAGGACGGCAGACCGGTCCGGCTGCTCACCGGCGACGCGTGCGATGCGCCGGTGGTCGCCGCGATCCTCGACGCGGTGGACTCGCCGCTGGTCACGGACGCCGAGGCGGCGTCGCTGGCCGACCTGATGCGGGAGGCGGCTGCTGCCGACACCGTGGTGGCGACCCGGTACCACAACCTGATCTGCGCGCTGAAGGCCGGCACACCCACCCTCGCGGTCAGCTACGCCGCGAAGAGCGAGGCGCTCATGGCCGACATGGGGGTGGGCGCGTTCTGCCACCCGGCTCGCGAGGTCGACGCGGACCGCCTCCTGGAGCAGTTCCGCGAGCTGGAGAAGGGTTCGGCGGACGTGCGGCGCACCCTCGCCGAGCGGAACCTGATCGCCGCCGGGCGCCTGCAGCACCAGTTCTCCGCCCTGACGGCGGCCCTGTTCCCCACGACCGACCACGCCCACGCCCTGCGGGAGACCTCATGAACGCGCCCGGAATGAAAGCGACCGAGGTCCCGGCGATCGCCGGCGCGTATCTGTTCGAGCCGACGCCGTACGCCGACGAACGCGGCTTCTTCTGCCGCACGTTCGACGCCGACGTGTTCCGCTCGGTGGGCCTCGACCCGGACGCCTTCGTCCAGGACAGCCTGTCCCGGTCGGTGGGGGGCGTGCTGCGCGGCCTGCACCTGCGCTCCGGTGCCGGCGAGGCCAAGCTGGTGCGGTGCTCCTACGGGCGGATCTTCGACGTCGTCGTGGACCTGCGCCCCGACTCGCCGACCTACCGCAACCTGGCCACCTTCGAGCTGTCCGACGAGACGCAGCTGACCCTGTACATCCCGGCGGGCTGCGCCCACGGCTTCCAGACGCTGACCGACACCGCCGACGTCTCGTACCGGATCGACCGCCGGCACGACCCGGCCGAGGACGTCACGATCGCCTTCGACGACCCGGAGCTCGCCGTGCCTTGGCCGCTGCCGGTCACCTCGATGTCCCAGCGGGACCGGGAGGCGCCGAGCCTCGCCGAGGTCCTGAAGCAACAGTAGAAAGTTGAGGTCGGTGTGGACACCCCATACACCGCGAACTCCGCAGACACCGCAGACACCGCAGACACCGCAGAACTCCTCCTGCCCCGGTCCCAGCAGGCGAACGAGCGGCTGCACGCCATGATCCCCGGGGGTGCGCACACCTACGCCAAGGGCGACGACCAGTACCCCGAGAACCTGGCCCCGGTCATCAGCCACGGCCGCGGCGCCCACGTGTGGGACGTCGACGGAAACCGCTACGTCGAGTACGGCTCGGGCCTGCGGTCGGTCAGTCTCGGTCACGCCCACCCGCGCGTGACCGAGGCGGTACGACGGGAACTCGACCGCGGCAGCAACTTCGTGCGGCCGTCCATCGTGGAGGTCGAAGCCGCGGAACGGTTCCTGGCCACGGTGCCGACCGCCGAGATGGTCAAGTTCGCGAAGAACGGCTCCGACGCCACCACCGCCGCGGTGCGCCTCGCCCGCGCCGCCACCGGGCGCCCGCTGGTGGCCCTCTGCGCCGACCATCCGTTCTTCTCCACCGACGACTGGTTCATCGGCACCACACCGATGTCCGCCGGCATCCCGGCGGCCACCACCGACCTCACCGTGACGTTCCCCTACGGGGACCTGGCCGCCACGGAGGAGCTGCTCACCCGCCACCACGACGAGGTCGCCTGCCTGATCCTCGAACCCGCCACCCACAGCGAGCCACCGCCGGGTTACCTCGCCGGCCTGCGCGAGCTGGCCGACCGGCACGGCTGCGTACTGGTCTTCGACGAGATGATCACCGGCCTGCGCTGGTCCGAGGCGGGCGCCCAGGGCCTGTACGGCGTCGTCCCCGACCTGTCCACGTTCGGCAAGGCGCTGGGCAACGGATTCGCCGTCTCCGCACTGGCCGGGCGCCGCGAGCTGATGGAGCGGGGCGGGCTGCGCCACACCGGCGAGCGGGTGTTCCTGCTGTCCACCACGCACGGCGCGGAGACGCACTCCCTGGCGGCCGCGATGGCGGTGCTCGACACCTACGTCGAAGAGGGAGTCACCGCACGCCTGCACGCCCTCGGCGAGCGGCTGGCCGCGGGCGTCCGCGACGCCGCGGACGCCATGGGCGTCGGCGACCACATCGTCGTCCGCGGCCGGGCCAGCAACCTGGTCTTCGCCACCCTCGACGAGAACCTGCGGCCGTCGCAGGAGTACCGCACCCTGTTCCTGCGCCGGCTCCTCGCGGGCGGCGTGCTGGCCCCGTCGTTCGTGGTGAGCAGCGCCCTCGACGACGCCGACATCGATCACACCGTCGACGTGGTGGCCCAGGCGTGCGCGGTCTACCGAAAGGCCCTGGACGGTGGCGACCCCACCCCCTGGCAGGGCGGCCGCCCGGTGAAGCCGGTGTTCCGTCGCTCGGTGTGAAACGGGGTGGCGTGCGGTGAGGTGACAGGGTGCGAGGCGGGGTCGCGTGCGTGCGGTGGCCCCACCTGCCCGACGTGGCGTCAGCGACCCTCGGGGCGCCCGGCGTCGGCCGCCCGCCCGTTCCGGCGGTCAGCCGCCCGGCCGGCGGTCCGCTCAGCCGTCCGGTCAGCGGTCCGGTCGACGAGCCACCCGGTCGCCGGCACCACCGCCAGCGCGGTGCACCAGCCGCCGATCGCGTCGGTCGGGTAGTGCGCGCCCAGGGCCACCTCCGCCCAGCCCATGGCGGCGCCGGCGACCAGCGCCGCGCCGAGCACGAGTGACGTGCCGGCCGTCCTGCCGAGCCCGAGCCGGCCGGTCGCCAGCAGCGCCACCACGAGGGCGAGCGCGGTGGCGAAGGCGGTGTGACCGCTCGGGTAGGACAGGTTGCCGTCGCCGTGGATGGTGCGCCCCACCAGGTGCTTGAGCAGCGTCGCCACCCCCACGCCGGCACCGGCGCCGGTCACGGCGAGCACCGCCGCACGAGGATGCCTGAGCAGCAGACAGCCCGCCACGACGCCCGCGACCAGCAGCACGGACCCCAGGGGCTCCCCCAGGAAGTCCAGGGCCAGCGCGAGGTGCCGCCACGGCGGTCGCACACTGTCCGCCGTGGGCGAGCTGAGCCACCTGTCCACACCCCCGGGCCCGCCCCCGCCGGCGTACAGACCCCCGAGCAGGGCGACCACCACCGCGGCGAGACCCGCGACCGGCCCGAGCGACCCACGCAGCGCCGGAGGCGACGCCGGATACGCCGACCGGCCGGTCGAAACGGCCCGCACAGCGTCACGGACCGTCGTCTGCCGTCGTCCAGTCCCCACCAACGCCCCCCGACGTATCGGAATCGGCCCACCCGGGAGCCACGACCACCCTAACCAACGACGCGGCACGGCGAACCGCCCCCGCCCAGTCCGCTTCACGGCACCCCGAGAACCCCCACCCGACACCGGAGTGACATTTCGCCCCGCAGAAGGCACTGACCGGAAAGGTGTGCCGTGCGAGCTCTGTTTCGCACTGACGGCTCCCGCCAACGGCGGTGGAGCACCCCATGGTGAACGGGTGAGGTCCCCTCCAGCGTGCGCGCCGCGCGGTCCATCGCGGTGGCACACACGGCTGACGTGGAGTCCGGCCGGGGTCTGCTGATCGTCTTGGGGCCGGCGACCCGCTGGGCCGGCACGCCTCGCGACGGCGCGCCGGGCAAGACGGTCCGGGCGGAACTGCGCCTGGCGTGAGACGCACAAGACCCGGCCATCGGCAATCGTGTTCACGCCAACGGCCGGGCCCGCGTGGCGCATCGGACCGTCGGTGTCAGTGGCGGACGCTAGTGTCGTTCGCCCGGCAAGGAGCCGGTGGACCCAGGGGGAGCACAAGAACGCCATGCCCGACAACCACAGCGGATACCGGATCTCCGTCGTCGACGATGACCCGTTGCGCGCCCGCAAGGACGCACGCGAACTGCTCGCCGCTCTCGCCGAGGCGGACTCCGCGGCCACGCTGGATCTGCCCGAACCGGGCAGCCTGGCAGGGGCCGGCGACAAGGGCGGCCCGTCCGCCGAGACCATCGGGCTGCTGCTGAGCGCCGGTTCGTTCGTCGCCGCGCTGGTGCAGGTGTGGCTTGCGCGTATCCCTCAACGCACCATTGTGGTCAAGCGGCCCGACGGGGCGGTCTTGCACATCACCGGCAAGGAGGCTCGCGAGGACGACACGCTGGTCGAGCGGTTCCTCGCGGACGGCGGCGACGGCACGACGGCGGGCTGAGCGGCGATGACCGACAACGACCGTCATGCCTTACTCGTCGGCGTCTCCATGTACGACAGCGAGGTGTACCAGGACCTCTCCGCCGTGCGGGCCGATCTGCACTACATGCGGGCGGTGCTGGAGAACACCGAGATCGGCATGTACAACGCGTGCGAGGTGGCCGCCGAGCCGACACGCGCGGAGATGCTGCACGCCGTCGAGACGTTCCTGGAGGCCCGGCAGCCCAGTGAGACCGCGCTGCTCTACTTCAGCGGCCACGGCGAGTATTGCGAGCAGGACGGCCAGCTGTACTTCCTGACCCGCGACACCGACCCCGCCGACCTGCCGGGCACGGCCGTGCCGGCGGAGTTCCTGGAGCGGATGCTGCAGTCCTGCCGGGCCGCCTCCAAACTGGTCCTGCTCGACTGCTGCTCCAGCGGCTCCGTCGTCCAGGGCTGGACCGCCAAGGGTCCGGCGGGACAACCGGACCGGACCGCGCCGAGCACCCTGCTGCGGCCGACCGGCGTGTACTTCATCACCGCGTCCGATGCCCTCCAGGCGGCCTCCGCGATGGCGCCGCAGGGATCGGACCTCGGCACCTCCCGGTTCACCGGGGAGATCGTCGAAGGGCTGCGCAACGGCCGGATCAAGGACGGCGGCTGGATCACCCCGGACGACCTCTTCGACTACCTGACCGCCCAGATGGCCCGCGAAGGCGTCCCTGAGGAGCAGCGGCCCACCAAGTCCACGATCAGGGCCACCCGGAGCCTGCCCTTCGCCCGGTCGGTGGCACGACCGGTGCGGCTTCCCATGCCGCCCCACGACGCCACCGAGGCCGCCCTGCGCTCCCCCGCGCTGATCAAGGCGCGGGAAGCGGCCGAGGCGGATGAACGGGACGGCGTCGCCCCTCAGCGGCTGCTGCGGTACTACGCGGACTGCCTCACCGCGCAGGCGGCGGCCGGGATGCGGCCCGACCGGGACGGCGGACTGAACACGAAGTACTTCCTGCTGACCCAGGGCGAGGAGGTCGTTCAGTCGGGCCGCGGACCGCACATCGTCGCGCCCGGATCACTGCCCCGGCCTCAGGACGTTCGGACCGGTTCGGGCGCCGAGGCGGGGACCCGACAGGAGTACTGGTACGGGTATCCGGCGATCACGCTTCCCTCACGGGACGGCGGGCGGGGGCGGCGCGCGGCGGTCGAGCTGGCGCCGCTGCTCCTCCAGCAGATGGAGCTGGCGCCGGACGAGGACGGCAGGGACGTGCTCCGGCCCAGCGGCGTGCCGTCCCTGCACACCGGGGTCGTCTCGGAATTCCTGGACGCGGGCGACGCCGCCGACCTGGTCGCCCGCTGGCAGCCGGCCTGGCAGGAGGGCAACGACGTCCAGATGCTTCGCGCCATAAGGGAGTTGCTGGGGGAGCTGGGACTGCCGGAACTCGAACCGCTGGACCCGTCCGCGCTCAGCGACCGCACGGTCATGCAGGCACTGCGGCCCGGCGCGCACAACGCAGCCGTGCTGCTGGTGCCGTCCGGTGCGGAGGCCGTGGCCACCCAGGCGCTGGTGGACAACCTGCTCGAGATCTCCACGCGGACCGCCCAGATCACGGGCACCGCCCTGGACGCGCTGCTGGACGGCGGGGCCCGAGAGGCGCCGGCCGCGACGGCAGCCTCGGCGAGCCCGGTGGCACCCGTCGCTCCAGGGCCGTGCAACGAGAGCCAGGAACAGGTGATCTCCTCGGCGATGACACAGCCGCTGACGGTGGCGACGGGGCCGCCCGGCACGGGCAAGAGCGAGGTCGTCACGGCGGTCGTCACCACCTGCGTCGCCGCGGGGCAGTCGGTGCTGGTCGCCTCCACCAACAACGAGGCCGTGAACGTCGTGGCCGAGCGTTGCGACGACATCGCGCCCGGTCTGCTGATGCGGACGGGAAACGCGGAGGCGCTGGAGCGGGAGGCGGCCAAACTGGAACGGCTGCTCGCCGAACCGGTCACCGCGCCGCGACGCGGATCGGCGATCGTCGGCGGCGATCTGCGCAACACCCGGAGCACGGCAGACCAGCTGCGGGCGGAAGCGGCGCACCACGTCGGTGAGGAGACACGTCTGCTGGAACTGCTCCGCGACCGGGAGGAGCGGGCCGCCGAGCTGGAGCTGGCCCTGTCCCTCCTGGAGGGGGTCTGGTCGGTGGACGCGGACGGCCCGGCAGCGCTGGACCGGTGGGCGGAGCGGGCGCGGAAGACGGCCGGGGCCGGCTGGTGGCAGCTGGGACCATGGCGGCGTGGGCGTGCGCTCGCCTCGCTGGTCTCGGCCGGGCCGGAGCAGCCAGAGCGGCCCGGACCGGCGTGGCCGGAGTGGGCGACGGAACGACCGGTGCCGCCCGAGTTGTTGGAATCCCTGGCTGGGATCGTGACCATGGAACGAGAGGTGCGCGAGCTCGTCCGCAGACAGGAGGACTGGGACGAGGAAGGGCTCAAGGCGTCTCGGTCGGCAACGGCGGCGGCGTTGTCCGGCCTGGCGGCGGAACTGTCCCGTGCGCTGTCCGCCGAGACCCTCGACCGGGCCACCGCGCTCATGAACCAGCGGCTCCAGGCGCTCCGCCGCCGATCCGGCTACCAGCGAAGCCAGAAGAACCTGATGACGCACATCAAGGGATGGGCCGTCAGCACCCATTCGGTGCGGCAGCTGGAACTCACCCCCAAGCTGTTCGATCTCGTGGTCATCGACGAGGCGAGCCAGTGCTCCATACCCTCGGTGCTGCCGTTGCTGTTCCGGGCCCGTCGGGCGCTGATCATCGGTGACCCCATGCAGCTCGGGCACATCCCCGGAGTGTCACCGCAGCAGGAGCGGCAGGCACGGACGCGGGCCGGACTGAGCGCCGCGCAACTGGAGCACCAGCGCCTCGCCTACCACGTGTACTCCTCGTACCACGCGGCCGAACAGCACGGCGACGGCGCGCTGCTCCTCGACGAGCACTACCGTTGCCACCCGCGGATCGCGGACGTCGTCAACGGCCACTGCTACGGCGGCCGGTTGCGGGTGCTGACCGACGTGCGGCGGCAGGTACCGGCGCACGACCCGGTCGGAGTGGCGGACCCGGCACCGGTACTGGGTTGGGTCGACGTACCGTCCGGGGCGTCCGCGCGCGGCGGCGACGGGAGGTCCTGGCGGAACGCGGCGGAGGCGGAGGCCGTCCGGCGCGTGGTCGACGGACTGCTGGCGGGACTTCCGCCGGACACGACGGTGGGAGTGGTCACGCCGTTCCGGGCGCAGAAGGAGACACTGGCCCGGATGTGGCGGAACGACGACCGGGTCCGGGTCGGTACCGTCCACACCTTCCAGGGCGGACAGCGTGATGTGATGGTGCTCAGCCCAGTGGCGGCGCGCAACACACCGCCCCGGACCACGCACTGGGTCGCGAGCCAGGTCAACCTGTGGAATGTCGCGGTTACCCGGGCCAAGTCACAGCTGATCACCGTGGGCTGCCACGCCTTCTGGCAGGACCAGAGCGGGTTGCCCGCCCTCCTCGCCGCGCGCTCGGCACCGCTGGGAGGGGGCGAGGGCGGCATCGCGGCCGGGACCGGCAGGGCCGGCCCGGTGAGCGAGGCGCGCGAGGACCTCGCCGACCGCTTGCAGCGGTACCTGACCGGACGAGGCGTCACCGATATGGAGCGCGCCGTACCGGTGGGGGGAAACCCGGTGGACCTGCTGTTCACCGACGCCGGCGAGAACACGGCCGTGCTGATCGACCCCGGCCCGAGGCCCGGCGAAGACCCCGCGCGGCATCTCAGGCTGACCCACGCGCGAGGTGACCTGCTCACCGGACTGCCCTCCGGGGGCCATGGGGCCAAACCCGGCCCGGTGAGCCGGACAGTGCGGGTGCCCGCATGGCGGATCATGGCGGGCGGCACCGCGCTGGCCGCGCTGTTGGACTGAGTCCTGATGCGGGCGGCTGAGCGGGCCGCCGCGGCAGGCTGCGTACGACATAGGTCGCGAAGCCGCTCAACGAGGGGGTGCGACGGTGACGACCATGTGCAGCAGCTCCTCAGCGACCGGTTCGAACGGCCGTGACGGGCCACTGTGGCGCGGCCCGCCATGGCGCGTTGCTCGACCGTGGGTCGATTACGGGATGAAGCCGTAGCCCAACTGCTGGGTGAGCCTGGTCTTGTTGCCGTTCATGGACAGCACGAGCGTGCGTGCCAGGGTGCCGCCGAAGCGGGTCCCGCCGTCGGCGGTGGGGACCGTGTCGATGAAGCTCTCCACGAGGCCGTTGGGCATCACGTAGTGCGAGTACTGCTGCGTCGGGGCGTCCTCCGGGTTGCCCAGGACCAGTGCGTTGCCGTTGAGCGGCTTGTAGTCGCTGCGCAGGGACGGACCGACGAACCCGTAGAGGCCGTCCCAGCCGCTCAGCCCCGGCGCGAACGTGAACTTGTGGCTGATGGTGAACAGGTAGTACTTGCCGTTGCGGATGACCAGGTGGGGCCGTTCGGTCTGCTGGTTCACACAGTTGGCCGAGAGCAGCGGGGGCTGCAGCCGCCACTTGCCCATGCTGTCGCTGTCGGCCGTGGCCAGCCCGATGTTGCCCGTGTAGTACTTCGCGTTCTCCGGCACCTCGTGGCCGGCCGGGACGTCACCTATGTCGCGCTTGGTGCACTGGTAGCTGCCGGCGGTACCGGCCGTATTGCCCTCGAACAAGATGTGGATCTTGCGGTCCCGGGGGTCTCGGAAGACGAACGGGTCGCGGAAGGCGTAGATGATCGGGCCCGACTGGGACTGTGCCATGGTCTGGTACAGCTTGCCGTCGGGCTCGGCGATGATGCGGTGGTTCCGGAACCCGTCGAACCACACGGAGCGCCTCCACCTGCCGCGCCGCGCATACGAGCACTACTGCCGCCGGGCGGCCGAACGCCGGCCCAACTGCCGCTTCGGCGCCCAGGTCAGCGCGGTGCGCGGGACACCGCCGAGCGGCAGCGGGGCACGGCCGGGCGGGCCCGTGTGGACGACCCGTGCGAGCACGGTGTTGTCGGTGCTGTCGATGGCGCCGGAGGGGGTGGGGCCGGCGGTGGTGACCGACCCGGGTGGTGGACCGTGGAAGCGGGCTGGCACCCCGGTGCTCGACCTGGAAGCGAACGGAGAGCTGCGTATCGCGCTGATCAGCCGCCGCGGCCCACAGTCCCCGGCGGCGATGTACTTCCCGGACGGAGCTGACGGAACCGCAGTAAAGCCGCCTTATAGGGCGATCCTATAAGGAACATCGGCATTGCGTCTTGGACGCGCTGCCCGGCCCGCTGCTGGAATCGGCCCTATGACGAACCCAGAACCACCGCGTCACCCTCATCCCCGGTGACGGCATCGGGGCCGCGGGATCGAGGTCCTGCCGCCCGCCCAGTGCCTGCCGTTCGGCCGCGCCTGCTGCAAGGCGAAGGAGAGGTCGTTCTGAGCCGATACCCACGGCGGTGACACTGCGCGGACGCCCGCCACGTAATCGGGGCAAGCCCCCCACCGCCCTGGCGGGCCGGCTCGCTCGCCCCCTTGCTGGACCCCACGGACCCGCCCGCCCGAACATGCTCCGAGAGACGGCCCGGCCTGCCATGACCGCCGTAGCCCACCGCAGCGAGCACCACTCGTAACAGACCAGGAATTCGCCATGTCTCTACCCGTTCATGCCCAGACGCGGCCCGTCCCCGAGGCGGTGGTGCTGGAAGGGCTGCCTCCAGTCCACGAGGTGAGCGCCGCGGAAGTGGCCGCCCGCATATCCGGCGGCCCCCGTCTCGTCGTCCTCGACGACGATCCGACCGGCACCCAGACGGTCGCCGACGTGCCCGTCCTGACGTCCTGGACGGTGGACGACCTGCGCTGGGCGCTGCGCCAGGACAGCGCCGTCTTCTTCGTCCTCACCAACACCCGCAGCCTGTCCCCCGAGGACGCGGCCGCCCGCAACCGCGAGGTCCTCCGGGCCCTGCACGCGGCGTCGGCGGCCGAGGGCACCGGCTACGTCCTGGCGAGCCGCGGGGACTCCACGCTTCGCGGTCACTTCCCGCTGGAGACCGATGTCCTCGCAGAGGAGCTGACGGAGCTGGGCGCAGGTGCTCCGGACGGCGTGGTGGTGGTCCCCGCCTACGTCGAGGCGGGCCGGCTGACCGTTGGCTCCCGCCACTGGATGCGGACCGCCGACGGACTGCTCCCGGTCGGCGAGAGCGAGTTCGCCCGCGACGCCACCTTCGGCTATCGCAGCTCCTCGCTGCCCGAGTGGGTCGAGGAGAAGACGGGCGGACGCATCCCCGCGTACGAGGTTCTGCGCGTCACTCTCGACGACCTGCGCGGCGGCGGCCCCGTGCACACGGCGCGGCAGCTGTCCTCGCTGCGCGGCGGACGTACGGCCGTGGTCGACGCGGTGTGCGACGACGATCTGCGGGTGCTGGCCCTGGCACTCGCGGAGGCGGAGGAGAACGGCACGCGGCTGGTGTACCGGGTCGGGCCGTCCTTTGTCAGGGCCCGCGCCGGACAGGCTGCGCGGGCACCGCTCACCCCGGCCGAACTGCGCCCTCTGCGCGGCGACGCACCGCACGGTCTCATCGTCGTGGGGTCTCATGTCGCCTTGACGACACGGCAGTTGGACCGGCTGCGGGAGCGAGGCGGGATCGCGGAGTACGAGCTGGACGTGGCCCTGCTGCTCGACGAGGAGCGGCGTGAGGCCCACATCGCCGAGGTCGCGGCCGCGGCCGCCGGCGCCCTGGGCTCGGCGGACGCGGTGATCCGTACCTCTCGCGTGCTGATGACGGGTGCCGACGCGGACGACAGTCTGGCGATCTCCCGCCGGGTCTCCGCCGCGCTCGTTTCGGCCGTGCGCCAGGTCAACGCCTCCCGGCGGCCCGCTTTCGTCCTCGCCAAGGGCGGGATCACCTCCAGCGACACCGCCACCCACGGCCTTCGGATCCGCCGTGCCTGGGCCCGGGGCACGCTGCTGCCGGGCATCGTCTCGCTCTGGGAGCCGGTGGACGGCCCCGCCGCCGGCATCCCCTACATCGTCTTCGCCGGGAACGTCGGGGGCACCGACGCCCTGGCCGACGCCCTCGACCTGCTCAGGAGTGCCTGATGCTGCAGCACGGAACCGATGCCCTGAAGGAGGCGGCGGCCGCCGGTCACGCTCTGCCCGGGTTCGTCGCCTACAACCTGGAGACAGTCCAGGGCATCACGGCCGCCGCCGAGGCCGCCGGACGGCCCGTCATCATCCAGGCGGGCTCCAGTCCCTTCCAGCACGCCGGCCGCGAGGCCCTGATGCGGCTGGTGCTGGACGCCGTCGCACGCTCCACGGCCCTTCTCGGGGTGCACCTCGACCACAGCCGGGACCTGGACGAGATCACCGCCTGCCTGGAGGCCGGCTACACCTCTGTCATGGTCGACGGCTCGCACCTGCCGTTCGCCGAGAACATCGCGTTGACGAAGGAGGCGGTCCGCCGAGCCCGCGACCACGGCACCTGGGTGGAGGCCGAGCTCGGTGCCCTGCCGGGCGACGAGGACGTCTCCACCGACGCCGTCGCGCAGGCCGCGGCGATGACAGATCCGCAGCAGGCGGCCGAATCGTGTCCGCGACGGGCGTGGACGCGCTCGCCGTCGCCGTCGGCAACGTCCACGGCTTCACCAAGCACCCGGTCCGCCTGGACCTGGAGCGGCTGGCCGCGATCCACGAGGCCGTACCGGTCCCGCTCGTCCTGCACGGCGCCAGCGGTCTGCCCGTCGAGGAGCTGCACGGCGCCCTCGCCCGAGGCGTCGCCAAGGTCAACGTCAACGCCGAACTACGCCGCTCCTATCTGGCGGCCACCGGCGCGTCCCTCCCGTCCGCGTTGCCCGGCTCCGACGTCGTCTCCATGTGGGCGGCCGGCCGCGACGCGGTTCGGGACGCAGCCCTGGATGTCATCGGCCGCCTGAGCCCCCAAGCCGAAGCGGGAAACGCGTGACCTGAACTCAGCCCCGCTGACCTGGACCGCACCGCAGCGACGGGCACCAGACCGTCGTACACCACCGGCCGCGCGCGTGGCGCGCGGTTCGCACCGCTTCGTCTCGTGCCCTCGTGCCCTCACCGGCACACGGCCCGATACTTCACCTTGTTGGAGACACCATGTCCACCACTGCCTCGATCGCCGTGCTGCACACCAGTCTGCTGTTCATCAACCCCGATTCGGTCATCAACGAAGACCTCGCGGAACTCGCGCCGAACGCCAGGGTCCTGCACTTCGTCGACAGCGACGTGCTCGCTGCCGTGGTGCGCGACGGCGAGGTCTCGCCTGCCAGCACGCAGCGTCTGGTGCACCTGGCCCAGGCCGCGGAGGCCGCGGGGGCCGATGTCATCTTCTCCGCCTGCTCCTCGGTCGGTCCGGCCATGGACGTGGCCCGACGCCTGGTCTCCGTCCCGATCGTCAAGATCGACGACGCGATGACCGCGTCAGCGGTCGAGTCCGCTGACGCCATCGGCGTCCTGGCCACGGTCCCCACGACGCTGCCGCCGACCCGTGCTCTCGTCGAGGAGAAGGCCCGGGCGGCCGGTCGCGACATCACCGTCCGAGAACGGCTCTGCGAGGGCGCCTTCTCGGTGCTCACGTCCGGTGACCGCGACCGCCACGATGCGATGGTGCTGGACGGGGCACGGGCGTTGGCCACCGAGGTCGACGTGATCGTGCTGGCCCAGGCGTCCATGGCACGGCTGGCTCCCGCGATCGCCGAAGCCGTAGGCAAGCCCGTGCTCTCCAGCCCACGCAGCGGAGCGGAGGACGCGGTGCGTGTGCTGAACGAGCAGGCGGCTGAACCCGTCCGTGCCACAGCCAGGGCTTTCTAGACCATGGAACGGCAAGGGGCTGTGGAGCTGTTCGCCCACCCCGGCCGAAACACAGGAGCCGGCATGCCGAGGTTCGCAGCGAACCTGTCCACGATGTACACCGAGCACGATTTCCTCGACCGCTTCGCCGCGGCCTCGGCTGACGGCTTCGAGGCCGTGGAGTACCTCTTCCCCTATGCGTACGACGCCGCCGAGCTGCGCCGCCGGCTCGACGACCACGGCCTGGAGCAGGTGCTCTTCAACGCCCCTCCCGGAGCGTGGGAGTGCGGAGAGCGCGGGGTGGCGGCACTGCCCGGGCGGGAGGCGGAGGTGCGTTCCGGGGTCGACCGGGCGCTGGAGTACGCGGCGGCGTTGGGCTGCCCACGGGTGCACCTGATGGCCGGGCTGGTCCGGCCGGACGCGCCACCGGTCGAGCGGGCCGAGCACCGTGACACCTATCTGACCAACCTGGCCTGGGCCGCGGAGCGGGCCGCCGCGGCCGGCGTCGACATCCTGATCGAGCCGATCAACGGCCGCGACATGCCCGGGTACGTCCTGAGCACCCAGGCCGAGGCGCACGCCGTCGTTCAGGAGGTGGGAGCCTCACGTCTCAAGGTGCAGTTCGACCTCTACCACTGCCAGATCGTCGAAGGCGACCTCACCGCGACCCTGCGCCGTGACCTGCCGACCGGCCGGGTCGGCCATCTGCAGATCGCGGGCGTGCCCGACCGGGGTGAGCCCGACCGGGGTGAGCTCAACGTCCGCCACCTGCTCGACGTGGTCGACGAGCTGGGCTTCGGCGGGTGGGTCGGCTGCGAGTACCGCCCCCGCGCCGGAACGAGCGAAGGTCTCCGCTGGCTCCACGACTACCGGAGCCGGCGAGGGGACATCGCATGAAGACGCGGTTCGTCTGCATGGTGCACCGGGGAACGGGCTGATGCTCGCAGACCCGTCCGTGCCGCTGGATGCGTGGCGACCGATCCGCGCCTCGCCATGAATGCCCCTCTGGCCTTTCGCCTGACACAACGTCCGAACCTCGTGCCCGCGACGGACAGATCACACATGGGCTCCGTGCGGGGCGTCAGAAATACTCGATGGGCCGGGGCAGTCGCACGCTCCGCACCGCCGGTGCAGGCCGCCGCCCATCAGGTCACCTTCGATGCCGATCGTCCGGCACTTCATGTCGGAGTCGAAACCCGTGGTGGGCAGCCGTCAGGCCCTGCTCCGAGACGCGCGATGAGTCCGGTCGAACTCGGCCCGGTGACGCCTGCTACGTCCGCTCCCGATTTGCGTCGTTGTCACATCCAGTAGAGGAAAAGCATGTCGCTCCTGAAGACCATCGATCCCAACCCCTCCTTCGCACCCCAGGAGTCCGGCCCGCTGCCGGAACGCCTGATTGCCGGCAACCCGACTTACAAGACCTGGACCCAGGACGCCGCCCGCGGGGAAACGATCAAGACTGGTGTCTGGGAAGCGACGCCCGGCGAGACGCACTCGATCAAGGGCGAGCTCTTCGAGTTCTGCCACATCCTTTCCGGCGTCATCGAACTCACGCCGGAAGGCGGCGAGCGGTAGCCGCCCGGTCCCATCACCCCGTAGTGCTTCGCTGAGCCGGGCTTATGAAACGGTCAGGTAGATCTTGCGCACGGTTTCGATGGTCTTCCAGACACCGACGTAACCCGGCTTCATGACAAAGCTGTCGCCTGCCTGCTGCTCGGCGTCCGTGTCCAGCCGGGTGCCGCAAGTCGGGGAGAGAAAGGCGAGTAGCACGCGCCCCGGCCGGTAGGAGTCACCGGTCGGGGCGCGTGCTGCTCGCCTTCAGGCTGGGCGCGTGTCGTCGACCACGTATCCGCGCCGCTTGTCCACCACGTTGCGCAGCGGTCGGCCCTCGATGTGGCGGGCGAAGTTGTCGAGGAACACCTCGATGAGCGCCTCCCGCTCGCTGGTGGTCTCGCCGGCCGTGTGCGGGGAGATGATCACGCCGGGCATGTTCCACAGGGGAGACTCGGCAGGCAGCGGTTCCTGGGCGAACACGTCCAGGGCCGCCCCGGCGAGCCGTCCGGCGGCGAGGTGGTCGACCAGCGCCTCCTCGTCGACGAGTCCGCCACGGCCCACGTTGATCAGCCGCGCCCCCGGCTTCATGGCGGCGAGCACGGGGGCGTCGACCATGCCCCGGGTGTCCTGGGTGAGAGGGGCGGCCAGGACGACGTAGTCCGCTTCTGTCAGGGCGGAGCGCAAGGTCGCCGCACCGTGGACCGTGCCGAAGTCGGGGTCGTCCGTGCGGGCCTCGCGGCCCGCGCCGCACACACGCATCCCCACGGCGCGCAGCAGCCGGGCGATGGCCCGGCCGATCGGCCCCGTCCCCCAGACCAGCGCGGTGCGTCCCGTGATGCCGTCGCTGGGGCGCGGACGCCACTCGCGGCGGTGCTGGTGCTCCCAGGTGCCGGGGAAGTCCTTGGCGAGGGCGAGGATAAGGCCCAGGACGTACTCGGCGGTCGGCTGCTCGTAGACACCGCGGGCGTTGGTCAGGACAAGGTGCGGATCGTCCACCAGGGCGGGGAACAGGAAGGAGTCCACGCCCGCGGAGGACGCGTGGACCCAGCGGGGCGCCTTCTGCGGATCATCGGGCCACGCCTCCCGGATGGCCGGGGTGATGGTCACCCAGGCCATGAGGACGTCGGCGCCGGGGAGGAGGTACGGCAGTTCCTCCTCCGTGGCGTAGACGGTGTCGGCGAGGCTTTCGATGCGGTCGGTGGCGGGGGGCCGGTTGCCGCGGTAGAGGACGACGAGTCGCTCGCGCATGTCAGGCTCCGACGGGGACGGCCATGTACTTGTACTCCAGGAACTCGTCGATGCCGACGCGTCCGCCTTCGCGGCCCAGGCCGGACTGCTTGACGCCGCCGAAGGGCGCGGCGGGGTTGGAGACCAGTCCCGTGTTGATGCCGATCATGCCGCTTTCGAGGCGTTCGGCGACCCGCAGGGCACGGTCGAGGTTCTGGGTGAACAGGTAGGCGGCCAGGCCGAATTCGGTGTCGTTGGCGGCGGCGACGGCCTCGTCCTCGGTCTCGAAGGTGCGGATCGCGGCGACGGGGCCGAAGATCTCGGTGTCGATGATCGCGGCGTCGGGGGCGATGCCGGTGAGGACGGTGGGCGGGTAGAAGCAGCCCGGTCCTTCGGGGAGTTCTCCGCCGGTCAGGGCGGTGGCCCCGCGCTTGACGGCGTCCCGTACCAGGTCGTGGGCCTTGCTGCGGCCGGCGAGGTCGATGAGGGGGCCGACGTCGGTGCCGGGTTCGGTGCCGGGCCCGACGGTGAGGGCGGCCATGCGGGCGGTGAGGCGCTGGGCGAACTCGTCGGCGACGGAGCTCTGGACGAGGATGCGGTTGGCCGCGCAGCAGGACTCGCCCATGTTGCGCATCTTGGCGACCATGGTGCCCTCGACGGCGGTGTCGAGGTCGGCGTCGTCGAAGACGATGAGGGGGGCGTTGCCGCCCAGTTCCATGGAGGTGCGGATGACGGTGTCGGCGCACTGGGCCAGCAGGATCCGCCCGACCTGGGTGGAGCCGGTGAAGGAGAGCTTGCGGATCTTCCCGCCGCGCAGGAGGGGTTCGACGACGCCGGCGGCGTCGGTGGTGGTGACGATGTTCAGCACACCGGCCGGCAGGCCCGCTTCGATGAGGATCTCCGCCAGTGCGAGGCTGGTCAGGGGGGTCTGGGGGGCGGGTTTGAGGACGATGGTGCAGCCGGCGGCGATGGCGGGGCCGATCTTGCGGGTGCCCATCGCCAGGGGGAAGTTCCAGGGGGTGATGAGGAGGCAGGGGCCGACGGGCTGACGGGCGACCAGCAGACGGTTCCTGCCGTCGGGGGCGGTCATCATGCCGCCGTCGATGCGGACGGCCTCCTCGGAGAACCAGCGGAAGAACTCCGCGCCGTACGCCACTTCGGCACGCGCCTCGCCCAGGGGCTTGCCCATCTCCAGGGTCATCAGCAGCGCGAGGTCCTCGGTGCGCGCGATGATGATGTCGTAGGCGCGGCGCAGGATCTCGCTGCGCACGCGCGGCGGGGTGGCGGCCCAGGCGGCCTGCGCGGCGACCGCCGCCTCGACCGCACGCCGGCCGTCGGCGGGTGAGGCGTCGGCGACCTGGCACAGATCCTCGCCGGTGGCCGGGTTGTCGACGGACAGGGTCCGGCCGGACTCCGCGTCCTGCCAATCGCCGCCGATGAACAGCTGCTTGGGAACATCACGGACGACAGTCATCGTGGGTGTCTCCTTGTGGGTGTAGAGAGGCTGCCGACCGGTCAGCGGACGCGGTCAAGCGTCTTGTAGTAGGCGCCCGCGAAGGGCAGGAACCATGCGGTGCCGTTGTAGAGGGGGATGCGGGGCGGTGCGATGTCGCGGACGGGGTTGGCCTCGGGGTGGCCGTCCATCACCTCGGCCATGACGTGCCCCATGTGGGTGGCCATCTGCACGCCGTGGCCGGCGTATCCCATCGAGTAGTGGACGCCGTCCTCGGTCTGCCCGGCGTGCACGATGCGGTCCATGGCGAAGCCGACGGAGCCGCCCCACACGTACTCGATCCTGGTGCGGGAGAGCTGGGGGAAAATCTCGCACATCTCACGGAACAGGACGGCCCCGCTCTTCTTGTCCGAGGTGGGGTCGGACGGGGCGAAACGGGCGCGGCCGCCGAACAGCAGCCGGTTGTCCGGGGTGAGCCGGAAGTAGTGGCAGACCTTGTTGGAGTCGACGATGAGGCGGGCCTTGGGGATGATGTCCCGGGCGAGGTCCTCGCCGAGCGGCTCGGTGACGATGATGAAGCTGCCCACGCAGACCTGCTGTCGGCGCAGCCACGGGAAGTTCTTGTCGGTGTAGGCGTCGGTCGCCATCATGACCTGCCCGGTACGGATGACACCGCGCTCGGTGCTGACCTCGAACCGGCCGGCGGCGGTACGCCGCACGCCGATGGCAGCGTTGCGCTCGTGGATCTCCACACCGGCGCGCTCGCACGCCTCGGCCATACCGCGTACGAAGCGGCCGACGTGCAGGGCGGCGCTGAACGGGTCGAGCAGGCCGCCGTGGTAGGCGTCGGATCCGATCTCGGAACGCAGCTCGGCCTTGCCGATCAGAGTGGTCTCGTGTCCGAAGTACTCGGCCAGGTCGCGTTGTTGGACCTTCTTGCTCTCGAAGTGGGCGGGGCGGGACGCGACACCCAGGCGTCCGACGCGGCGGAACTGGCAGTCGATGGACTCCTCGTTCACGAGCCGCTCGACGGTGTCCACGGCCTCGCCGTAGGAGTTGTAGATCTCGCGAGCCCGTTCGAGTCCGTACCGGCGGATGGCCTGGCCCACGCCGATGGTGAAGCCCAGGTTGGCCATGCCGCCGTTGCGGGCGGAGGCACCGGAGCCGATCTGGCCCTTTTCGACGAGGGTGACGCGGGCGCCCTTGCGGGCGGAGTGCAGGGCGGTGGACAGACCCGTCAGGCCGGCGCCGACGACCACCAGGTCGGTGTCCTCGGTCAGCGGCTTGCCGGATCGGTCGGGAAACGCCCCGGCGGTTTCTGTCCAGTAGGGAATCGTCTTCATGTCGGGTCCTTAGCGGGGAGTTTCGAAGGAGGCGCGGCCGGGCGGCGCCAGGGGCCCGGCCGACGGCGATGTCAGCGACGGTCGGACGAGGTCTGACTGGAGGGCGTCGAGGACCGGGACCTGCAGGGTGCGGACGTCACGTCGGTCCCGTCCGCTTCTACAGGACTCTTTCGAGGAAGGCCTGGGTTCGTTTCTCACGGGGGTTGGCCAGCACTTCGCGTGCGTCGCCGCGTTCGACGGCGATGCCTTCGTCCATGAAGAGCACTTCGTCGGCGACCTCGCGGGCGAAGCCCATCTCGTGGGTGACGAGCAGCATGGTCATGCCGTTGCCGGCGAGGTCGCGCATGACGGCGAGCACTTCACCCACGCGCTCGGGGTCCAGCGCGCTGGTGGGTTCGTCGAACAGCATGATGGTGGGTTGCATCGCCAGCGCGCGGGCGATGGCCACGCGCTGCTGCTGGCCGCCGGAGAGTTGGGCGGGGTACTTGTGGCCGCAGCCCTTGAGGCCGACCTTGGCCAGCAGTTCTTGTGCCTGCTCCCGGCAGGTGGCGCGGTTCTTCTTCTGCACCAGCACCGGTCCGGACATGACGTTGCTTTCGGCGGTCATGTTCGGGAACAGGTTGAACTGCTGGAACACCATGCCGATGCGGGCTCGTTGCTCGGCGAGCCGCTGCGGGCGGACGGCGTGATAGACGTCGTCCTTCTCGACGTAGCCGAAGTCCTCGCCGTTGACCCGCAGGACTCCGCGGTCGACGGTCTCCAGCCCGTTGATGCACCGCAGCAGGGTCGATTTGCCCGATCCGCTGGGCCCGATGATGCAGGAGATCTCCCCGGCCGCGACGGTCAGGTCGATGTCACGCAGGACCTGGTGACGTCCGAAGCTCTTGCACAGCTTGCGTGCGACGATCGTTCCGTCGGCGTTCACAGCAGGGACTCCCTCGTGGTGGGAACGGGCTGGGCCGCCCCCGGCTCGGCCGAGGTGGCGGCCGGGGTCAGCCGCGCCCGGGTCGAGCGGGAGAACCGGCGCTCGATCATGGACTGCGGCACGCTCAGCACCAGAGTCATGATCAGGTACCAGAGGCTGGCCACGATCAGCAGCGGGATCGTCTGGTAGTTGCGGGCGTAGATCGACTGTGCGCTGTTCAGCAGGTCGGCGACGCCGAGCACGCTCACCAGCGAGGTCTCCTTGAGCATGCCGATCACCTGGTTTCCCGTGGCGGGGATGACCGCCGGCATGGTCTGCGGGATGATCACGTGCCGGAGCTTGGTGAACCCCGACATGCCCAGGGACTCCGCCGCCTCGTGCTGTCCGCGACCGACCGAGGCGAACCCGCCGCGGATGATCTCGGACATGTAGGCGGCCTGGTTGAGCGTCAGCCCCACCACGGCCGCGGTCATCGGCGTCATGATCGCGTTCACGTTCACCGGCGTGGAGATGTCCGTGAACGGGATGCCGATCGAGAGGTGCGGGTACAGCGCCGCGATGTTGAACCAGAAGACCAGCTGCACGAGCACCGGAGTGCCGCGGAAGAAGGTGATGTAGAGCTGCGCGAGCCCGGAGACGGGCCGCTGGTGCGACATGCGCATCACCGCCAGCACCAGCCCGAGCAGCGTGCCCAGGGCCATGCTCGCCACGGTCAGGAGGAGCGTGATCAGCAGGCCGTTGAGGATGGTCTGCGTGGTGAAGTAGCTGAACACCACCGGCCAGCGATAGTTCTCGTTCGTCACCGCGGTCCACACCAGACCGGCGACGATCGCGATCGCGACGACCCAGGCGACGTAGTCGCGCGGACGGCTCGGCGTGATCCGCTTCTTTTCTTCGGCCAGCAGTGGTGACACCGGTCGGCTCCTGGTCTTCGTACCGATCAGATCCGTGGACATGTCAGTCCTGCGGGACGGCCATGGCCGCGGTCTTGATCCCGAGGTCCTTGAGGCCCCAGCGGCCCAGCGCCTGGGTGTACTTGGGGTCGTCGATGATCGACTGGACGGCAGCCTTCACCGCGGGGGTCAGCGGCGAGTCCTTCTTCAGCGCGACGGTCGCGGGCTTGGTGGCCACCAAGGGCGTGAGGACGTCGAACGTCTTGGGCTGCTGCGCGGCCGCCCACTCGAGCGAGATGAAGTCGTACATCACCGCGTCGATCCGCTTGGAGACCAGCTGGGTCAGAGCATCGTTCACGCTGGGCAGGGACACCGACTTGATGGCCGGCTTGCCCTTGCTCGTACAGTCCTGCTCGGACAGCTGGGGCAGCCACTGGAGTTCCGCGGTGCTGCCGGAGGGGACGGCGACGCGGTGCCCGCACAGCGTGTGGGTGCCCAGCTTCTGCGGATTGCCGTAGGGGACGGACACTCCGGTCCCGGAGTTGACGTAGTCGACCATGTCGAGCACCTTCAGCCGGTCGCTGGTGGCGCCCATGGTGGAGGCGGTGAAGTCGTACCGGTCGGCCTGCAGTCCGGTGATGATGGTGTCGAACTTGACGTTGTTGATCTGGAGTTTCAGGCCGAGCTTGGCGGCGATCAGCCGGGCCATGTCCGGGTTGAACCCGATCGGGGTCTTGTTGTCCGATGCCATGAACGTGGTGGGCGGGTACGACAGGTCCATGGCCACCGAGAGCGTGCCCTCGGCCTTGACCGCCGCGGGCAGCAGTTTCACCGCGTTCGCATCCGGCTTCACGCCCACCGAGATGTCGTCGGTGTGCTCGGCGGACGCGCCGGCTCCCCCGCCCTGCGTCGTGCCCTTCGCCGCCGCGTTCTCCGCCGTGCCGGTCGCCCCGCACGCGGCGAGCGCGAGGGCCAGGGCGGTGGTGGCGACCGGGATGCTCAGGTGTCTGTTGACCTGCATCGCGGCGGCCACGGCGCCTGCGGTGCGGAATACGTTTCTGCGGCCTGTCCGGTTGGTTTCCATGGCGGTGCCTCCTGGGGATACGGGGATACGGGGAATCCGTGATGCGGGGACGACGTGCGGATCGGACGGGGGGGTGGGTGAGCGGGTGCGCGTCGCGCGTCAGATGCCGAGCATCTGGTTGAGCTCGTCCAGGGACTTGACGGTCACGTAGTCGTAGCCATGGGTGACCGGGTCGCAGCCGCGGTCCAGCAGGACGAGGTTGCGGAAGCCCATGTCGTGCATCGGCATCAGGTCGTAGCGGGTGTGCGAGGAGACATGCACGAAGTCCTCGAGGGACGCGTCGAGCTGGTCGAGCATGTACTCGAACGCGGCGTAACGGGGCTTGTAGTAGCCGGCCTGCTCGGCGGTGAAGACGGCGTGGAAGTCGGCGCCCAGCCGCGGCACGCTCTCCGCGAGGAAGGAGTCGTCGGCATTGGAAAGGATCACCAGCTTGTAGTGCTCGCCCATCTTCTTCAGCGGCTCCGGCACGTCGGCGTGCGGGCCCCAGCTGCGCACGCCGTCGGCGAGCCGCCTGCCCGCGTCCGGGGCCGCCTTGACGCCCCACTTGCGGCAGACCCGCTCGAAGGCGGCCTGCAGCGTCTGCTCGTAGGGGCAGTACTTGTCGAGGACCGAGTCGTAGCGGTATCCGCGGAACTCCTTGACGAACTGGTCCCACTGCTCGGCGGGGATCTGGTCGCCGACGAGTTCACGCGTGATGGGGGTCATCGGCCACTCGATCAACGTCCCGTAGCAGTCGAACGAGACGTACTTCGGGCGGAACCGGAACGAGGGAATGGGCATGGAAGTACTCCACTTTCTTACGTCGGGGAACTGGGCTTTTTGGCATGCTCACGACAGGGCACGACAGAGACGTCAGGAATGGGGGGTGATGACGACGGCGACCGCCGGGGATCAGGCGGCGCCGACTCCTGCCGGAGCAAGGAAGTCGACAGGGTGCTGCGTGCTGCCGTCGAGCGCCAGGTCGGCGGCGATCTCTCCCATCGCGGGCGAGAACTTGAAACCGCTGCCGGAGAACCCGGCCATGACGATGATGTCGTCCTCGTCGGGGAGGTGACCGACGAGCGGGTTTCCGGACTCCGTGTAGCCCTCCATGTAGGCCGACGTCCTGATGGGGTCGGGGTTCAGGTCGGGCATGAGTTCACCGATGAGCTCGCGGAAGACACCGAGTTCTTCGGGGCGGACGGTACGGTCGAGCCGATCGGGCTCGGGCACCGGCGCGTGGTACTTGAAGGAGAGACCGAGCTTGACGGAGATGCCGTCGGGCGACGGGATCCCGAAGCAGTCGTGGGGTGCGGCGCGCACGAAGGACGGGGCACCGCCCGCGAACCAGTCGTGGCGGGTGGGCAGGTGCCAGGAGCAGACCACCCGGCGGACGTCGACGGTCCGGGGGAGGTCCGGGAGCAGGGTGTTGATCCAGGGGCCCACGGTCACCACGGCGGCGTCGACGTGGTCCGTGCCCAGGTCGGTGACGATCCGCACGCCGCCGCTCGCCGCGGGGACGACCTCGCGCACCGTGGTGTAGCGGTGTAGCCGGGCGCCCAGTTGTTCGGCACGGGCGGCGGCTGCCTGGATCGACGCCTCCGGCCTGATGACGGTGCCCAACCGGTCGAGGACAGCGGTGTGTCCGTCCGGGAGCCGGTGCTGCGGGTAGCGGCGGCCGAGTTCCTCCCGGTCCAGTACCTCGTGATCCAGCCCATGGGCGGCGCTGGTGGACAGGAGGAGGCGCATGGACGGAGAGGCGCTCTCTCCCATCACGAGACTGCCGCTGCGGCGTCGCAGCGACCGGCCCGTCTCCGCCTGGAGCTGCTCCCACATCCGGTCCGCCAGCCGCAGCAGCGGAATGTACGCGGGCTCGCCGAGGTGGGCGGCTCGGTAGATCCGGCTCTCGCCCCCGGCCGCGCCTCGGTCGTGACCCGGTGCGTAACGGTCGTAGCCGATGACCTCGGCGCCGCGGGCGGCCAGTCGCCACATGGCCTGGCTGCCCATGCTGCCGGCACCGATCACGGCGACGCGCTTCGGAATGCGCATGAGATCGCTCCGCTCGATGGTGTGGTCTGGGTGGAAGTCGCCCCAGCACGCTGCGGATACCGCGCGGACCTTTGCAGTTCGGATCCTGCTGGGGATGGCGTTCACTTTCCGCCCCGCGGAACCCGCAGGTCAACCCACACTGTGTTCCGCTTCAGGGCCTTCTCGAGACGGTCTGTCACTGCGGACGACCGGACCGCTCGAATGACGGCCCGCCTCTTGTCACGATGAGTGGCCGGTGCGAAGGTGAGCCCCATTCCGTCGGATGAAAGACCCCTTATGCCGCCCAGACACCATGCAAGCGGGCACTTTCCTACCCTTAGGGAGGTACTGGGCCTGCCCGTGCTCGCCGAGGGCATGCCTCGCGTGCTGGCCGGCGAGGCACGGCTGGACAGCCCGGTGCGCTGGGTGCATGTCACCGAGCTGCTCAACCCCGCGGACTTCCTGGAGGGCGGCGAGCTGATCCTGACGACCGGCGTGCCGCATCCAGAGGACGCCTCCGAGCTGCGCGGCTACGTCGACCAGCTCGCGGACGTCGACGCGGCCGGCCTGATCGTGGAGCTCGGCTACCGGTACCAGAAGGTGCCCCAGGAGCTCGTGGCGGCGTGCCGTGCCCGTGATGTTCCGCTGGTCGAACTGGCCCGTGGCGTCCGGTTCGTCGACGTCACGCAGACGGTGCACGCGCTCATTCTGGACGCCCAGGGGGCCCTGCTGCGCCGCGGGCGGGACATCCAGGACATCTTCACGGCCTTGACGCTGCGGGGCGCGGACCCCGAGCAGCTGGTGCACACCACCGCGGAGCTCACCGGAGCGCCCGTGGTGCTGGAGGATCTCACCCACCGGGTCCTGATGTGCGAGCTGCTCGGCCGGCCGTACGAACCGGTGGTGTCGGCCTGGTCGCGGCGTTCGCGGGCCGCCCCGACGCCGGAGAGGCTCACGCCGAGCGGCCCGGAGGGGTGGCTGATCGCGCCGGTGCAGGACCACCACGGGCCGTGGGGACGGCTGGTCCTGCTGGAGGACCGGCTGAGCGCCGAGCCCGACCCGGAGCACGTCCTGGTGCTGGAGCGTGCGGCGGTCGCGCTGACCATGGCGCGTCTGGCGGGGCAGGCATGGTGGGAGCGCCGGGCCCACCGCTCCGTACTGCGGGACCTGTACGAACGGCGTTTCCGCTCCCCCGCGGACGCCCGCGCCCGCGCCGAGGCACTGGGACTGCCCACCCTCGGACACCGCCTCTTCGCCGCGGTCATCCGCCACCCGTACACCGGCACCGCGGGGGAGCACCTCGACGAACGGATCGCGAAGGCGCTGACGCACACCGGTGTCCGCGCCCTGGTCGGCGAGACGGCCCCGGGCCGCATCGGTGTGCTCATGGCTCTGGCACAGGCGAGCGCCTGGCAGCCGGTCGCCGAGCAGATAGGCCGTCTGACCCGGGAGGAGCTCGGACCGCGGGCCGTCGTCGCCGTCGGCCCCGGGGTGACCGACCTCGGCGGGATCGCCCGGTCGTGGCAGGAGGCGGAGCAGACGGCCGAGGCCATCACACCGGCCTCCCCGGAGCGGTGGTTCTACGTCCCCGCCGACGTCCGGCTGCCGGAGTTGCTGGGCGTCCTTCGGGAGGACACCCGTCTTCAGCGGTACGCGGAACGGCAACTGACCCGCCTCATCGAGCACGACGACCGCAACAACGGCGATCTGCTCCCGGCACTGCGCGCCTATCTGGCGGCGGCCGGGAACAAGTCGGTCGCGGCGAAACGCGCCGGCATGTCCCGGCAGGCGTACTACCAGCGTCTGCACACCATCGAACGGCTCCTCGGCTGCGACCTGGAATCAGGTCTGGAGCGCACGTCCCTGCACGTCGCGGTGCTGGTTCTGGACGCGGGAGAAGCAGCGGCAGAGGGCGCGCGGGGATGACTGGTGGGCGGCGGCGTCGTTCCTGCCGCCCACCGCGGAAGAACTTGGTTCAGAGAAGCGCGATCAGCCGGTCGGTGAACTCGGCGGTGGTCGCGGCTCCGCCCAGGTCACGGGTGCGGGTATCGGTCTTGGCCAGGACCGACGCGATCGCGTCCGTGATGTCCCTGGCCGCGGCCGGGTGGCCGAGGTGGTCGAGCATCATGGCCGCGGACCAGATCGCGCCCAGCGGGTTGGCGATGCCCTGGCCCGCGATGTCGGGCGCTGAGCCGTGCACCGGCTCGAACATCGAGGGGAAGTCACCCTCCGGGTTGAGGTTGGCCGCCGGGGCGACGCCGATGGATCCGGCGACCGCGGCCGCGAGGTCGCTGAGGATGTCGCCGAAGAGGTTGGAGGCGACGACCACGTCGAAGCGGGCGGGGTCCAGGACGAACTTGGCCGCCAGAGCGTCGATGTGCTCCTGGTCCCAGGTGACGCCGGGGTGTTCGGCGGCCCGCTCGGCGATCAGCTCGTCCCAGAACGGCATGGTGTGAATGATGCCGTTGGACTTGGTTGCGGAGGTGACCTTCCCTCTGCGGCGCGCGGCGAGCGAGAACGCGTAGTCGGCGACACGGGTGACCCCGGCCCGGGTGAACACCGCTTCCTGGACGGCCAGCTCCTCGGGCGTGCCCTGGTTCAGCCGGCCGCCGATCTCGCTGTACTCGCCCTCGACGTTCTCCCGCACGACGACGAGATCGACCTCGCCCGGCCGTGCGCCGCGCACCGGACTGTCGATGCCCGCGAAGACACGGACGGGCCGGAGGTTGACGTACTGGCGGAAGCTGCGCCGTATCGGGATCAGCAGCCCCCACAGCGAGACATGGTCCGGGACCCCCGGGTAGCCGACGGCGCCCAGCAGGATCGCGTCCTTGTCGCGCAGCTGGTCGATACCGTCGGCGGGCATCATGGCGCCCTCCCGCAGGTACCGCTCGCACGACCAGTCGTACGACGTGTAGGAGAGGCTGAAGCCGTGGCGGCGGCCGAGGACGTCGAGCACCTGCTGGGCTGGGGGCAGTACCTCGGCGCCGATGCCGTCGCCGGGGATCAGGGCAATGCGGTGGTTGGTCGTCATGCCGTCGATTGCAGCAAGGCGGTCCGCGGGGCGTCCAAGACGCAAAGCGGATATCCCTGATAAGCGGCGCCTATCAGCTGCCGGCAGCCGGGATGGCGGCCGCCAGGAACGCGGCAGCCGCCGGCGACAGGCTGCCGCGGCGGCTGACGAGAGCGATGTCCAAGGTGGTCTCCGGCTCGATGTCCAGCACGCGGGCGCCCAGCCGCTGGGCGAGGTCCCGCCAGGAATCCATGATCACCGCGAGCCCGACACCGGCCAGCACCAGGGGCATGAGCGACACCCGGTGCTCGGTCTCGGCGGCGATGGTGAACTCGATGCCCTGGTCCAGCAGCGCGTCGACGTAGGCGCGCATCCCGGTGCCCGGCTGTCCGACGATCAGCCGCTGTCCTGCGAGCTCCTGGCACTCCACCGCCGTCCGGCCGGCGAACGGGCCGTCGGTCGGCACCATCAGCACGAAGCGCTGCCGCTCCAGCGCGTGGGAGACGACCTCCTTGTCGGAGAACGGCCCGGTGGATGCCAAGAGCCCTAGCTCCACGGCACCCGTACGCACCATGTCGGTCACCTCACGCGCGGTGAACGCCGCTTTGATGGCCACGGACACGCCGGGATACCGGTGGGTGAAGGTACTCACCAGATGCGTAAGCGGCTCCACCGCCTGCGACGGCACGGATGCCACGTCCAGGCGCCCCTCACGCAGCTCGTGCACCGCCGCGACACTCGCCCGCGCCGTCTCCAGACTCCGCACGGCCTCCCGGGCAGGCTCGATCAGAGCCCTCCCGGCCTCCGTCAACACTGCCCTGCGCCCGATGCGACGGAACAACTCGGAACCGAGATCACGCTCCAGTGCACGCACGGCCTGCGACAGCGACGGCTGCGACACGTACAGAGCCGAGGCCGCACGGTTGAACCCCCCACGATCAACGATCGCAAGGAAGTACTCCAGCTGCCGAATGTCCATTACGCACACTCTGCCCCTCGATAAGGCAGCCGACGACTCGATGGGTCCGGACCAACGTTCCCTGAGCGCCGTGTTGCCCTCTCACCGCGGTGATGGGCATGGACGAGGCGATCGTCGCCACCACGCAGGCCCGCCACGGCCCGGACGCGAGGCAGCGGTGTCGAGGCCTGTGCGCTCGCCACCAGACGGACCGTCGCCGCGGTGACGACCGCACAGGAGCCCTCGGTGCGGTGGGTCTGTCATCGCCGCGCCGCTCCCGATGTGCCGGCCTCCACCGCGGCCGCCCATGCCTGGAGTCCCTGGTCCACCGCCGTCTCGTCGATCACCAGGGCCGGGATCATCCGCACGACCTGGTTCCAGGCGCCGCACAGAAGCAGCAGCAGGCCCTGGTCGACAGCGGCACGCTGCACGCGGGCGGCGGTCTCGGGGTCCGGGCTGCCGTCCTCGGTGACGAACTCGGTGGCGAGCATGAGGCCGAGGCCGCGTACGTCGCCGATGCCTGCGGTCCGGTCGGCCACCGCCTCCAGGCCCTGGCGAAGGCGCTTGCCCATCGCCTCGGCGTTCTCGACGAGCTTCTCGTCGTGGACGATGTCGAGGGTGGCGCAGGCCGCCGCGCAGGCGACGGCGTTGGCGCCATACGTACCGCCCTGCGATCCCGGCCACGCCTTGGCCATCAGCGCCTCGGAGGCGGCGATGCCTGCCAGCGGGAAGCCGCTGGCCAGTCCCTTTGCGGTGACGAGGATGTCGGGTGTGACCTCGAAGTGCTCGTGTCCCCAGAACCGGCCGGTGCGGCCCACTCCGGTCTGCACCTCGTCGAAGATCAGCAGAAAGCCGTGCCGGTCGGCCCGCTCCCGCAGGCCCTCCAGAAAGGCGCGGGTCGCGGGCACGTAACCCCCCTCGCCGAGCACCGGCTCGACGATGACGGCGGCCGTGTCAGCAGGTGAGGAGATCGTCTGGAGTGTGTAGTCCAGCTCCTGCAGGGCGAATCGTGTCGCGGTCTCCTCGTCCCAGCCGTAGCGGAAGGCGGCAGGGAAGGGGGTGACCACGACACCGCTCATCAACGGGGAGAAGCCGGACCGGAAGCGGGTGCCGGAGGTCGTCATCGAGGCGGCGGCCACCGTACGACCGTGGAAGCCGCCATGGCAGACCAGGATGTTCGGCCGACCGGTGGCCTGCCGGGCCAGCCGCAGCGCCGCCTCCACCGCCTCGCTGCCGGAGTTGGTGAAGAACAGGCTGTCGAGCCCCTCGGGAAGGACCTCGCCCAGTTTGCCGACCAGCCGCTGCAGCGGCTGGTGCATGACCGTCGTGTACTGGCCGTGGACGAGGGTGCCCACCTGTTCCCGGGCAGCCGCCACGACCCTGGGGTGGCAGTGCCCGGTGCTGGTCACGCCGATGCCGGCGGTGAAGTCGAGGTAGCGGCGGCCGTCCTCACCGTAGAGGTGGACGCCCTCTCCCCGGACCGCCACCACGGGCGTGGCCTGGCGAAGGTGCGGCGACAGTGCAGTCATGTTCGTCTCCCGGCGGATCGTCGGTCTGGCTCCGGTCCGGTCGAGCATCTCCGCGTACCTCGATGACACCAATGCTCGATCTGTCCGCCCGCGCCGCGGCATCTGGACGTTGTGTCAGCCGCACCGGGCAGCACGCCCCGCTCACCCTGCTCAGCGGCCCTTACATAGCTCTTGCGCAGGTCAGTGAGGCTTGTCAGGGTGACGGAGCACCCAGGGAGGTCCCATGCGCGAGAAGCACCACACGGCTGCGAGGCCCGTCGCCGACGGTCCTGACGCCTCCCTGGCAGGCCCGGACATGGCCACCGCCGGCCGTCCGCTCACCGTGGCCGACGTTCTGACCCTTCCCGTCCTGTCCGCCGGGCAGCCGCAGGTCGTCACCGGAACAGACCTGCTCGACCGCCCCGTCCGCTGGGTTCACATGACCGAGCTGACCGACCCTGCCTCTTTCCTCAAGGGCGGCGAGCTCGTACTGACCACCGGTATGCCCCTCCCGGAGGAGCCGGCCGGAGTACGCCGCTACGTGAACGAACTCGCCGACATCGGTGCGGCGGCCTTGGTCATCGAACTGGTCCGCCGTTACCACCGCCCGCCCGACGCCCTGGTCCGTGCCTGCGAGGCCCGCGGGCTCCCCCTCGTGACCCTGGCAAAGGACGTCAACTTCCTCGAGGTCACGCAGGTCGTCCACGCTCTCATCCTCGGCAACCAGGCCGAGGAGATGCGCCGGACCCAGCGCATTCACGAGGCGTTCACCGCCCTCACCCTGCGCGGCGCCGTGCCCGAGGAGGTCGTACGTGCCGCCGCTGAGATGAGCGGCCACACCGTGGTACTGGAGAACCTGGCCCACCAGGCACTGATCTGCGCGCCCTCCGCAGGCACGGTCGAGGCAGCTCTCAGCGACTGGGAACGGCGCTCACGAGCGACACCTCCCGCCGGTCACGCATCCGTGTCCGGACCGGACCGCTGGCTCGCGACATCCGTGGAGTACCAGGGCGAGAGCTGGGGCCGGGTGGTCATGCTGCCCGCCCCTTCGGGCCGGCCCACCCCCTCGGCATTCGGCCCCACGGCCGTGACGGTCCTGGAGAGAGCTGCGATGGCCCTCACCATCGCCCGCGTCATCCAGCCCGTGCCCTGGGAACGCACCGCACAGCGCAATCTCCTGCGCGACCTCGTCGGACAACGTCACCACTCTCCTGCGGACGCCGAGGCCCGGGTCGCCGCACTGGGTCTGTCCACCAAGGACTGCAGCTTCATGGCCGTGCTCGCGGACTTCCCTCAAGAGACCGACGCGACGGAAAGCGAGGCCCTCCTCTGCGAAGAGCTGAAGAAGCAAGGGACACAGGCCCTCGTCGGCGTTCTCGGCCCCACGCGCCTCGGCATCCTCCTGTCCCTGCGCCCCGGCCGGTCCTGCCCACCCGTGGTCGAACACTTGAGCCGCACCGTACTCGAGTTGGCGCCGGGGGCCACCGTCAGCGCAGGCAGCGAGGCGACAGACCTCTTCGGTGTCGCCCGGTCCTTCCGCGAGGCGACCCGCGTCACCGAAGCCACCGAGCCCGGCCAGCCGCTCCCGCCGGGACGCGCCTACCACAAGCCATCCGACATCGGCCTGCGCCGCCTGCTCTTCGCACTCCGGGAAGACACCCGGATCCAGGACTTCACCGAGCGCCGGCTCAGCCGGCTCCTCGACCATGACGCCCGCCACGGGACGGACCTGCTGACGACCTTGCGCCACTATCTTGACGCGGCAGGCAACAAGACCCAGGCAGCCCGCTCCGGCTGTCTGTCCCGCGAGACCGTCTACCAACGTCTGCGCAGCATCGAGCGGATACTCGACTGCGATCTCGAGTCCGGCGAACACCGCACCGAACTGCACGTCGCACTCACCGCGCTCGACGTCCTACGGGTGAGGTGAGCCGGAAGGACGAAGCGGTCCGCACACGACACGTGGACCGCGTCTCCACGGTCGGCTTCAGGCGCCCCCGACAGGGTCAAGCGGACCCGTCCGCGCCGTCGCGCTCCTTCATCGAGCGGGGGTTCGATGCACTGGACCCACAAGGGAGCGGAGGACGCCCGAGGGCGATCAGTGAGCGGCTGCGCGAAGACATCCGCCTCGCAACAACCAGCCTCAACTTCGTGAGGGCCGGCATGACACGCCCGCAACAGATGAGCAGCAGGTCAGACGCCCTTAGCCACAGGCTCCAGAACAGCCACGCACTCCACGTGATGCGTCATCGGAAACAGATCGAAAGCCCGCAGTGTCCGCACCCGGTATCCGCCGTCGCGGAAGTACCCCAGGTCACGGGCCAGGGCCGCCGGGTCGCAGGCCACGTAGGCGATCTTCCGTGCGCCCAGGGACGACAGGTGCTCCACCGTCTTCTTGCCCGCGCCGGCCCGCGGCGGGTCCAGGACGATGAGGTCGACCTCGGTGATCCCGGTGCGCGGGAGGACGCTCTCGACCTTGCCCTGCTCGATCCGCACCCGGTCGAAGCCCGCGAGGTTGTGCCGGGCGTCCTCGACCGCGCGCTTGCCGGACTCGATGCCGAGCACCGCGCCCTTCTCCCCGAGGCGGTCGGCGAGCGCTCCGGCGAAGAGGCCGACGCCGCAGTACAGGTCGAGCGCCATGTCGCCCTTGCGCGGCAGCAGGCCCTGCATGACGGCCTTCACGAGGGTGTCGGCGGCCTGCGGGTGGACCTGCCAGAAGCCGCCGCTGCCGACGCGGTACGTCCGGCCGTCGGCACGCTCACGGACGAAGGCGCGGCCGTGGACGCGGTGGATGCCGCCGTCGTGCTCCTCGACGCGCATGACGGAGACGGGCTTGTCGAGCTCGACGAGGGGCAGACGGGCGCCGGGCCGGGGTTCGAGGATCACCATGCGGTCCTGGGAGCCCGTCGCGGCGATGGCGTCGACGGACTCCATCCCCGCCCAGTCACGCTGCTCGATGCCCAGCTCGCTGACGCCCTCCGCGGCGATCATGCAGTGCTCGATCGGCTCGACCTCGTGCGAGCGGTGGCGTCGCAGGCCGGCGTTGCCGTCGGCGTCCACCGCGTACTGCACGCGGGTACGCCACTGCGGCACCTGTCCGGCGGGCAGCTTGTCGCCCTCGGCCGGCATCACGGTGCCGTCCCAGCCGGCCTCCTCGGGCGTGAGGCCCGCGAGCCGCTGGAGCTGCTCTGCGATCACCTCGCCCTTGAGGCGGCGCTGCGCGCCGGGCTTGGCGTGCTGCCAGTCGCAGCCGCCGCAGCGGCCGGGGCCGGCGTAGGGGCAGGGGGCCTCGACGCGGTCCTTGGACGGCTCCAGGATCCGTACGGCGTCGGCCCGCAGGAAGCGGGCGCCCTCCTCGCCGTCGGTGACCCGGGCCACGACCCGCTCGCCGGGCAGCGTGTGCCGGACGAACAGCACCTGTCCGGCCTCGGTGCGGGCGATGCAGTGGCCGCCGTGGGCGACGGGGCCGATCTCGACCTCGTACTCCTCGCCGACGAGGGACACCGCCTGCGACTTCTTCGGTTCTGCCTGCATGGCGGGGAGACTCCACAACGTCGAACGAGGAACGGCCGGACAACAGCCCACCAGTCTACGTGGCTGTCGTCCGGCCGTTCACCACGCGCCGGTGCGCGGGGCGGGGGTCAGTGCTTGTCGTCCGGCCCCGGGGCGCCCGGCGAGCTGCCGGAACCCGACGCGGAACCCGACGGCTCCTTGGGACGGCCCACGTGTGCGGGGCCGCGGCGCACGGAACCCGGGGCGTTCCACTCCTGCCGCTTGCGCGCCCGCTTCCTCGCCGCCTCGGAGGACTGCAGCTGGTAGGGGACGGACGTGACCATGACGCCCGGCGTGAACAGCAGCCGGCCCTTGAGCCGCAGTGCGCTCTGGTTGTGCAGCAGGTGCTCGTACCAGTGGCCGACCACGTACTCGGGGATGATCACCGACACCGCGTCGCGCGGCGACTCCCGGCGCAGGCTCTTGACGTACTCGATGACCGGCCGTGTGACCTCGCGGTAGGGCGAGTCCAGCACCTTCAGCGGCACGTCGATCCCGCGCCGCTCCCACTCCGCGCGCAGCGCCTTGGTCTCGGTCGGGTCGACGTTGACGGTGAGCGCCTCCAGGGTGTCGGAGCGCATCAGCTTGGCGTAGGCGAGGGCGCGCAGCGTCGGGCGGTGGATCTTGGAGATCAGCAGCACCGAGTGGACGCGCGAGGGGCGGACGCTGTCGTCGCTGGGGCCCTCGGGAGCGGCGATCTCGGCGGCGACGCCGTCGTAGTGGCGGCGGATCGCGGTCATCGTCCCGTAGAAGATCACCATGCCGAGCAGGGCGACCCAGGCGCCGTGCGTGAACTTGGTGAGGAGGACGACGACCAGCACCAGGCCGGTGAAGAAGGCGCCGAAGGTGTTGATCGCACGCGAGCGGACCATGTGACGGCGCTTGGCCTGGTCGGTCTCGGTGGCCAGGAGGCGGTTCCAGTGGCGGACCATGCCGGTCTGGCTCAGCGTGAACGACACGAACACGCCGACGATGTAGAGCTGGATCAGCCGGGTGGAGTCGGCGCCGTAGATGACGACCAGCAGCATGGCCGTGCCGGCGAGCAGCACGATGCCGTTGGAGAAGGCGAGACGGTCGCCGCGGGTGTGCAGCTGGCGGGGCAGGTAGCGGTCCTGGGCGAGGATCGAGCCGAGCACCGGGAAGCCGTTGTAGGCGGTGTTGGCGGCCAGGAACAGCACCAGGGCCGTGGCGGCGGCGAGCACGACGAAGAAGAAGCTGCCCTTGCCGAAGACGGCCTCGGCGACCTGGGTGATCACCGGGTTCTGCACGTAGTCGGCGCCGACGCCGACCCCGTCCTTCAGCAGGTCGGTGGCCGGGTTCTCGGCCATTCGGACCTTGGTGACCAGGGCCAGGACGATGATCCCGCAGAACATGGTGACGGCCAGCAGCCCCATCGCCGCGAGCGTGGTGGCCGCGTTCTTCGACTTGGGCTTGCGGAAGGCCGGGACGCCATTGGAGATCGCCTCGACGCCGGTGAGCGCGGCGCAGCCGGAGGAGAAGGCGCGCAGCAGCAGGAAGACCAGTGCGAAACCGGCCAGGCCCTGATGCTCGGCCTTGATCGTGTACTGGGAGGTGGGGGCATGCATCGTGTCGCCGAGGACCAGCCCGCGGAAGGCCCCCCAGGCGATCATGATGAAGACGCCCGCGACGAAGACGTAGGTGGGGATCGCGAAGAGCTTGCCGGACTCCTTGACGCCGCGCAGGTTCATCAGCGTCAGCAGCACGATGACGGCGACGGCGCAGGCCACCTTGTGCTCGACGACGAACGGGATCGCGGAGCCGAGGTTCTCGATGCCGGAGGAGATGGAGACGGCGACGGTGAGGACGTAGTCGACGAGGAGCGCGCTGGCCACCGTCAGCCCGGCCTTGGGGCCGAGGTTGGTGGTGGCGACCTCGTAGTCGCCGCCGCCGCTGGGGTAGGCGTGGACGTTCTGTCGGTAGGAGGCGACCACCGTGAACATCAGCACGACGACCGCGAGGGCGATCCACGGGCTGAAGTGGTAGGCCGACACGCCCGCGATGGACAGGACCAGCAGCACCTCCCCGGGCGCATAGGCCACGGAGGACAGCGGGTCGGAAGCGAAAACGGGTAGGGCGATGCGCTTCGACAGGAGCGTTTCTCCTAGTCGATCACTGCGCAGTGCACGCCCGATCAGAATCCGTTTGGGCACGTCGGTCAGTTTGGACACAACAGAGGATCGTAGGCCTTCGAACACGGGACCGCCCACCCTCCCCCGGGCTCAGCCGGGTGACAGGCCGCCGCGTCTGCCTCCCGAGTGAAATCGGCCGGCCCCGAGTTGCGGTTTCCGCAGCCTCGTCGATCGTCATGTCTATATGACAATCCCCCGCCCGCTGACGCCCTTCGGAGGGTCCATGCACACGACCGCGGAGATCATCGGCGCCGTCGGCACCCTCGTCGGCCTCGGAATCCTTACCTTCCTCAGTCTCTGGAGCATCAGCCGCCGTTAGATCGGGCCCTGGATCGGGCGAACCGCGCGTCGACCGTGCACGGGGGGTGCCCTGCAAGGACCGCGCCTGTGTAGCTTGGGCGGCGGTCTGAGACCCTGTTCAGGGCCGAGCGCCATGGCCAGGCCAGAAAACTTATGGACTTCTTTACTTCTTGACCTCGGAAGGACGGTCGTGCACATCGTCATCATGGGCTGCGGCAGAGTGGGTTCCGCTCTCGCGCAGACCCTGGAGCAACAGGGGCACACGGTCGCCGTGATCGACCAGGACCCCACCGCCTTCCGACGACTCGGCTCCGGTTTCGGCGGCCGTCGTGTCACCGGGGTCGGCTTCGACCAGGACACCCTGCGCGAGGCCGGCATCGAGGAGGCCGGCGCGTTCGCCGCCGTCTCCAGCGGCGACAACTCCAACATCATCGCCGCCCGCGTGGCCCGCGAGATGTTCGGCATCGAGAACGTCGCCGCCCGTATCTACGACCCGCGCCGCGCCGAGGTCTACCAGCGTCTGGGCATTCCCACCGTCGCCACCGTGCGCTGGACGGCCGACCAGATGCTGCGCCGGCTGCTGCCCTCGGGCGCGGAGCCGCTGTGGCGCGACCCCACCGGCGGCGTCCAGCTCGCCGAGGTGCACGCCGCCGCGTCCTGGGTCGGCCACAAGATCAGCAAGCTGCAGGAGGAGACGGGCGTCCGCGTGGCGTTCCTGACCCGCCTCGGCGAAGCGATCCTGCCCACCTCGCAGACGGTCCTCCAGGAGGGCGACCTGGTGCACGTGATGCTGCGCACCGACGAGGTCGAGAAGGTCGAGGCCTCGTTCGCCGAGGGCCCGAAGGAGGACGGTCACTGATGAGGGTCGCCATTGCCGGAGCCGGCGCCGTCGGCCGTTCGATCGCCGGCGAACTGCTGGAGAACGGCCACGAGGTCCTGCTCGTCGACAAGGCGCCGACCGCCATCTCGGTCGAGCGCGTCCCCCAGGCGGAGTGGCTGCTGGCCGATGCCTGCGAGATCACCTCGCTGGACGAGGCCGCGCTCCAGCGCTGCAACGTGGTGATCGCCGCCACCGGCGACGACAAGGTCAACCTGGTCGTCTCGCTGCTGGCCAAGACGGAGTACGGCGTCCCGCGCGTCGTCGCACGCGTCAACAACCCGAAGAACGAGTGGCTCTTCAACGAGTCCTGGGGCGTTGACGTGGCCGTCTCGACCCCGCGCCTGATGTCGGCCCTGGTCGAGGAGGCGGTGAGCGTCGGCGACCTGGTCCGGCTGCTCCGTTTCAGCCACGGCGACGCCAACCTGGTCGAGCTGACGCTGCCCGAGGAGTCGGCGCTGGCCGGCACCCAGGTCGGCGACGTGGAGTGGCCGGAGGACACGTCCCTGGTCACCATCATTCGCGGTACCCGGGTCCTGACCCCGACCCGCGAGGACTCGCTCGAACCGGGCGACGAGCTGCTCTTCGTGGCCGCCCAGGCCCGGGAGGAGCAGCTGGAGGACCTGCTGTCGGTCCGCAAGGACGCAACCGACACCGCCGGCTGAGCCTCGGCGGTCCGGCCCGGACCCGTGCGGCCCGGACCGGACCGAGGGATACGACGATGGGGGCGCCCGGAGATCTCCGGGCGCCCCCATGCGGTTGCCATTTGCTCAGCCCGTCCGGCGTTCGAGAACGAGGCCCGTTCAGAACCGAAGCGGGGGCCGGGGGCGGCAGCCCCCGAGGCGGTCACCCCGGCACCGGGACTACCCCTCCCGACGGTGTCGCCCACCGGCCTCCGACGCCTCGGCGTCCCCGGCGGCGTCCCCGGCGGCGGCAGCGGCCTTCTCCTCCGCCTCCATCTCCGCGAACACGTCGATCGGCGCGGGCGCCTTCGCCAGGAACACCCAGGTCAGCCAGACGGCGAGCAGGAACGGCGGGATCTTCAGCGCCACGAGCACCCAGCCCAGCTGCGCGGTGTTCGCCCACCAGTAGAGCGGGAAGAGGATCGCGCACTTGGCGAGCAGGATCAGCCCCCACGCCCAACTGGCCTTGGCGTACGCCTTCTTGCGCCCCGGGTTACGGGTCCGCCAGGAGAGGTTCTCCTTGAAGACCGGGCCCAGGATCAGCCCGATCAGCGGCACCCCGCACAGGGTCGTGATGATGTAGGCAAGGGCCAGGCCCAGCGTGTAGAGCATGCCCGGCAGGTAGAAGTCCTTGGCGTTGCCGGTCATCATCGCGAAGACGACGCCGAACGCGACGCCGAAGACCCCGCTGAACGCGTGCTTGACGGTGTCCTTCATGGCCAGGCGGACCACGACCAGGACCAGCGACACCGCGAGCGCGGCGATCGCGGACATGTGCAGGTCCTTGTTGATCGTGAAGATCGTGACGAAGAGCAGGCCGGGCACCACCGTCTCGACCATTCCGCGGACGCCGCCGAACGCCTCGAACAGCGCGGCCTCGGTCACCGCCCGGGCGTCGGCCGCGGCGGTGTCCTCCGCGGTCGTGTCTTCGGTCGGCTTGTCGAGCGACGTCACCGGCTACTCCCTACCCAGGGGTCTCAGTTCGTACTTGGGGTTGAACAGCACCCGGCGGCCGCGGCTCATGGAGACCCGGCCCGATGCGATGAGCCTGCGCCCCGGTTCTATGCCCACGATGGAGCGCCTGCCCAGCCACACGACGTCGAGTGCCGCGGTGCCGTCGAACAGCTCGGCCTCCAGGGCCGGGACTCCGGCGCGCGGTCGCAGGGTGACCGTGCGCAAGGTACCAGTAACGGTGACGATCTGCCGGTCCTGGCAGTCTCCGATCCGCGTGCAACCGGCCGTCTCGGCGTCCTCTCGCAGCTCCTCGGACTCCAGGTCCTCCTGCGACGAGGAGAGCCGGTCCAGCATGCGCCGGAACCGGCCGACCGGCTTTTCGGAACGAGGAACAGCGCTCATATCTGAAGCGTACCGGGGCCCGCCGACAGAGCCGTAACCGCGGCGGTACCTGTCCGCCCGACCGGCGGCCGTCGACATGGCCGCTCGCCGTTCTCCGTACCCGCGGCCGTGCCCGAGGCCGTTCCGGGGCCGTGCCCGAGGCCGTTCCGGGGCCGTGTCCGAGACCGTCCCGGGGCCGTTCCGGGGCCGTCCCAGGGCCGTGTCCGCGCCGCGTCGGCCTCCCGGCCCGGGGCCACCTCCTACCGCTCGAACCGGTACCCCATCCCGGGCTCCGTGACGAAGTGCCTCGGATGCGAGGGATCCGCCTCCAGCTTGCGTCTGAGCTGTGCCATGTACACCCGCAGATAGTTCGTCTCCGTCCCGTACGACGGCCCCCACACCTCCTGCAGCAGCTGCTTCTGGCCGACCAGGCGGCCGGAGTTGCGCACCAGCACCTCCAGCAGATGCCACTCGGTGGGCGTCAGCCGTACGTCCTTCCCGGCCCGGTTCACCTTCTTCGCGGCGAGGTCCACGGTGAACTCGTCGGTCTCCACGAGGACCTCGTCCTCGCCGCCGCCGGCGGGTTCGGCGCGGCGGACGGCGGCCCGCAGCCGGGCCAGCAGCTCGTCCATGCCGAACGGCTTGGTGACGTAGTCGTCGGCGCCCGCGTCCAGCGCCTCGACCTTCTCGTCGGAGGAGTGGCGGGCGGACAGCACCAGGATCGGCACCCTGGTCCAGCCGCGCAGCCCCTTGATGACCTCCACCCCGTCCATGTCCGGCAGCCCGAGGTCGAGGACGACGACGTCCGGGTGGCGGGCGGCGGCGAGCCGGAGGGCGGTGGCGCCGTCATGAGCGGCGTCGACGTCGTACTTGCGGGCCTTGAGGTTGATCACGAGGGCGCGCACGATCTGCGGCTCGTCGTCGATGACGAGCACCCTCGTGGGAGCCTGGGGTGTCCCCCCCGCCGGGCTCAGCATGAGGCCTGCCTTTCGGGTCTTGCGGGTTGCGGCTCGGGGTCCGGGCCGGCGGGTGGCTCGGCGTCCGGGCCGGGTTGCGGCTCGGCGAGTGGTCCGGCCGCGCGAAGGGTGAGGACCATGGTGAGTCCCCCGCCGGGGGTGTCCTCCGCGTCGAGGGTGCCGCCCATGGCCTCGGCGAAGCCGCGGGCGACCGCGAGGCCCAGCCCCACCCCGGCACCGCGCGGAGCGTCGCCGTACCGCTGGAAGGGGGCGAATATCCGCTCCTTGGCCTCGTCGGGGACGCCGGGCCCGCGGTCCACGACCCGCACCTCCACCCGGTCGGACAGGGCGCTCGCCGACACCAGCACGGGTGCGCCGCCCGGGCTGTACTTGACGGCGTTCTCCACCAGGTTGGCGACCGACCGCTCCAGGAGCCCGGCGTCCACGGCGACCATCGGCAGCGTCTCGGGGATGTCCAGCTCGACGCTCACCTGCGGGTCGGGCACCCCGCCGAGCGCCATCGGCACCACCTCGTCGAGGTCGGTCTCGCGGATGATCGGCGTGACCGTGCCCGTCTGGAGGCGGGACATGTCCAACAGGTTGCCCACCAGGTGGTCCAGACGGTCCGCGCCGTCCTCGATGCCTTCCAGGAGCGCTGCCCGGTCCTCCTCGGACCAGGCCACGTCGTCGGACCTGAGGCTCGAGACCGCGGCCTTGATCCCGGCCAGCGGCGTGCGCAGATCGTGGCTGACGGCGGCCAGCAGCGCCGTGCGGATGCGGTTGCCCTCGGCCAGCGTGCGCGCCTGGTCGGCCTCCTCCTGCAGACGCCGCCGGTCCAGCACGACGACGGCCTGCGCGGCGAACGCGGCCAGCACCCGCCGGTCCTCCGCGGGCAGCACCCGCCCGGTGAGCGCCAGCGCCGTGCGGTCGCCGACCGGCACCTCCACGTCCGCGTCGTCGGGCCGTTCGACCGGCGTCCCGAAGCCGACGTGGCCGGCCCGGGTCCACGGCTCGTGGTCGCCCGCCCGCTCCAGGAGCGCCGCCGACTCCATCCCGAAGGTCTCCCGCACCCGCTCCAGCAGCGCCTCCAGACTGGTCTCGCCCCGCAGGACGTTGCCCGCCAGGTAGGACAGGATCTCCGACTCGGCCCGCAGCCGGGCCGCCTGGTGGGTGCGCCGGGCGGCCAGGTCCACCACCGACGCCACCGAGATCCCCACACCGACGAAGATCACGATGGCGACGATGTTCTTCGGGTCGGCGATGGTCCAGCGGTGCAGGGGCGGTGTGTAGAAGTAGTTCAGCAGCAGCGAGCCCACGGCCGCCGAGGCCAGCGCGGGCAGCAGGCCGCCCAGCAGCGCGGCCGCCACCGTGAGGGCCAGGAACAGCAGCATGTCGTTGGCGAGACCGAGGTGGACGGTGCTCAGCAGCAGCGCCAGCAGCACCGGCCCGGCCACCCCGACCAGCCAGCCCCAGACGATCCGGGCCCGCCCGAGCCGGGCACCGCGGGCCACGGGCAGTCCACGCCCCTTTGCGGCCTCCTCGTGGGTGACGATGTGGACGTCGAGGTCGGCCCCGGACTCCCGGGCCACGGTCGCGCCGACCCCGGGGCCGAAGACGTACTGCCAGGCCTTGCGGCGCGAGGAGCCGAGCACGATCTGGGTGGCGTTGACCCCGCGGGCGAAGTCGAGCAACGCGGCCGGTATGTCGTCGCCGACCACGTGGTGGAAGGTGCCTCCGAGATCCTCCGCGAGGGTGCGCTGCACCGCCAGTTCCTTGGGCGAGGCCGAGGTGAGCCCGTCGCTGCGCGCTATGTACACGGCGAGCACCTCGCCGCCGGCGCCCTTCTCCGCGAGCCGCGCCGCCCGCCGGATGAGCGTGCGCCCCTCCGGGCCGCCGGTCAGCCCGACCACGATCCGCTCGCGCGAACCCCAGATCGCCGACACCCGGTGCTCGCTGCGGTACTGCTGCAGGTACTCGTCGACCCGGTCGGCGACCCACAGGAGGGCCAGTTCCCGCAGGGCCGTGAGGTTCCCGGGCCGGAAGTAGTTGGACAGGGCCGCGTCGACCTTGTCCGGCTTGTAGACGTTGCCGTGCGCCATCCGCCGGCGCAGGGCTTGCGGCGACATGTCCACCAGTTCGATCTCGTCGGCGCGCCGGACGAACTCGTCGGGCACCGTCTCCTGCTGGCGGACGCCCGTGATGAACTCGACGACGTCCCCCAGGGACTCCAGGTGCTGGATGTTGACCGTGGAGATCACGTCGACGCCGACGGCGAGCAGTTCCTCCACGTCCTGCCAGCGCTTGGCGTTGCGGGACCCCGGAGCATTGGTGTGGGCGAGTTCGTCCACCAGGGCGACCTTCGGAGCGCGGGTGAGGACGGCGTCCACGTCCATCTCGGTGAAGACGGCGCCCCGGTGGCGCAGCTCGCGGCGCGGGACCTCCTCCAGCCCGTGCAGCATCACCTCGGTGCGTGGGCGGCCGTGGTGCTCCACGAACGCGACCACGCAGTCCGTGCCCCGTTCCACCCGGCGATGGGCCTCGGACAGCATGGCGTACGTCTTGCCCACGCCCGGTGCGGCGCCGAGGTAGATCCGAAGCTTGCCGCGTGCCATGGCCTCATTGTCTTCCTGTCATTACTGCCTACGCAGCGTCGACCTTACGGCCAACCCTTCCGGGACGAGGGGCGAGCCGAGGGGCGGGGCGCGCCTTTGACGCAACCCTGACGCGTGACGGACAGCGGCGCCCCTCAGCCCTTCATCGGACGATCCCCCCGCATCGGTTCACGCGGGATTGTCCCCGTGGGTCAGCGTCTCCCAGGCGACGAAGAGGTTGTTGCTGCCGGCCGGACGGTTTCGCAGGGTCAGCGTCTGCGTGTTGCTCATCGCGATGCCCAGCCGGTTGTGCAGCGCGTTGTAGCCGACCTCCGTGACAGGACCTAGCCCCAGGTTCAGCGAGCCGCCGCACAGCCAGCCCGGGACGGCAGCGCCGAGCTGGTATCTGGCCTGGAAGCCGAGGGCCTGCCGCAGCCGCTCCCCCACATCGGTGCCGTACAGATCCTGGCCCTGGATCCGGCTGGTCTCGGCGACGTGCGAGATCGCGGAGATACCGTACCCGGTGTGGGTGAGATCCCGGCAGGTCTCCTGGGTCAGCCCGGTCACGAAGGTGCCCTGCCCCTGCCAGTAGGCGACGATCTTCTCCCGGGTGTTCAGGTTCTGGCCGGGCACGGTCTTCGGGAGCTCGCCGTCGGAGGCCAGGTAGACGTAGGCGGCGGTGCGGGCGCGGAACTTCGCCATGGCCTTGTCGTACGACGTCCTGTCCTCGAGGAAGACGGAGATGCCGATCGCCGCCTCCGTCATCGACAGCTCCCAGTTGCCGTTGGAGTTCGAGCCGTTGATCACCTCGGGCAGGTACACGTCGCGCAGCATGGCCGCGAAGCGGCCGGAGTTCGTCCAGCTCCCCGAGTACGTGTACTTGACGATCTCGGCGGCCCGCGGCCAGGTGGAGCCCGCCCAGCCGGTCTGCAGCGGGGCGTTGCTGTCGGTGTGGTCCTTGATGACGCCCGACCAGGCGTCCATCAGCGCGATGGCCTTCTTGGCGTACCGCTCGTCCCGCGTGACGTACCAGGCGAGGGCGTCGGTGTAGGCGGCGAGGGCGTCCTCGCGCTCGTCCGTGCAGCCGTGGTTCGGGTTGGAGTAGGACCCGCACTCGACTACGGCACGGGGTGCGGGGGTGCGATTCAGGTCGGCGTACTTGCTGGCCAGGAGTTGGTCGAAGGCTCCCTTCCACGGCTGGGCCGCGGCGTTGACCTTGTCCCGGACGAAGTCCAGTTGCGCCCGGGAGACGGCGACTCCGGGGTGGACGAAAGCGGTGGGAGCGGCTTGGGCCCGTGAGGCGTTCGGGGACGCCAGGGCGCCCACGACCAGCGAGGTGACGGTCACCAGGAATGCGGCTCGACGCACGAAGGCTCCGTTTCCCGTTCTCGTATGTGAACTCGGAGCGCCCTTATGAACTCGGGCGTTGAGCGGAGACCGTAGGTCCGGACCAATGGACCGTCAAGCCTTCACGCACGGAAAACCGGGAGGGCGGGGAGCATGCCGAAGGGCCGCACCCCGGTGAGGGATGCGGCCCTGTCAGCCGTGCGTTCTCCGCCGACGGATCGAGCGGTCGGCGCTTCAGCGGGTCAGCGGACCTCGGTGATCTCCGGTCCGCGCTGCAGCTGGCCCATGCCGCCGGAGAAGCGGGAGCTCTCGTCCTGCTGCACGCCCTCGGGCACCATCTGGGCGTCGTTCGGCAGCTTGAGGACGATCGGGTCGCGAGGCGCCATCGGGCCCTCGCCGCGCACCACGACCGTGTCCCGGAAAATCTGCTCCAGCAGACCCGCCGCCTGCGGCTGAACGGCGCCCTGACCCGAGATCACCCCGCGCAGGAACCAGCGCGGGCCGTCCACGCCGACGAACCGCACGACATGGAAGCCGCTCGTGCCGTCCGGCAGCTGCACCGGCACCTGGGCCCGCAGCTCCCAGCCCAGCGGGCCCTCGACCTCGTCGACGATGCCACCCTGCTGGGTGATGCCGGAGCCGATCTCCTCGCGCACCTCGCCCCAGATGCCCTCGCGCTTGGGAGCGGCGAAGGCCTGCAGCTGGATGGCGCTGTCGCGCAGCACGACCGTCGCGGCGACGATCGCGTCGCCGGCGACCTCGACGCGCAGCTCCATGCCGTCGACCCCGGGCACGAAGAGTCCGCCGAGGTCCACGCGGCCCTCGGCCGGGTCGCGTACCTCGGAGTCGTCCCAGGGCCCGTCGGGCCGCGGCTCCGGCTCGAGCCGCACGCGCTCGCGCACGCCCTCTACGTCGTCCGCCTCAGTGTCGACACTGTCGACGACCTGCTCGGCCTCGCCGGCCGCGTCCTCGGCGGCACCCTTCTTGTTGCGACGTCCGAACACGTCACTGTCCTTCCCGATCGGATACGACCGAAGCGTATCGATTCCCACCCGTCGCGCCGCCCTCGGCGGCCTGACCGCTTGTATCGCTTGCACCGCCCACAGCGGCATGCCCGCCGGTGGACCCGAAGCCCCCTGCGGCCCGCGCCGATTCGGGAAGCTCCGCCACCTCCTGGAAGCGGACCCTCTCGACCTGCTGGACGACCAGTTGGGCAATCCGGTCGAAGCGCTCGAACCGCACGGTCTCGTGCGGGTCGAGATTCACCACGATCACCTTGATCTCCCCACGGTACCCGGCATCAACCGTCCCCGGGGCATTCACGAGGGCGACGCCGCATCGGGCGGCCAGCCCCGAGCGCGGGTGCACGAAGGCCGCGTACCCCTCGGGCAGGGCGATCGACACCCCCGTGGGCAGTACGGCCCGCTCCCCCGGCGCCAGTTCCCGGCTCCGGGTGGTGCGCAGATCGGCCCCCGCGTCCCCGGGGTGCTCGTACGCCGGAAGCGGTACGTCGGGGTCGACGCGTCGGATCAGGACGTTCAGCGCGTCTCGGCTCACGGGTTCACCTCGAAGGCGCGGGCGCGCCTGATCCGGTCCGGGTCGCTCATCGCGGCCTGGATCTCCTCCTCGCGGCCGTGATGCACGAAGTGCTCGACCGCGACCTCCACGAAGAGCGCCTCGGCACGGACGGCCAGGGGCCCGTCGGGGCCGCCGATCCGGCCGGTGGCACTCGAGTAGATCTTGCGGCGGGCCACCGCCGTCACCTCGGCCGCCAGGTGCAGCGTCGCACCGACGGGGACGGGCCGCAGGAAGTCGGTCTCGAGCCGTCCGGTGACCGCGATCGTCCGCAGCAGCCAGTTCAGCGAGCCGAGGGTCTCGTCGAGAGCCGCCGCCAGGATCCCGCCGTGCGCGAGACCGGGCGCTCCCTGGTGAGCGGGCTGCACGGTGAACTCGGCGGTGACGCTCACCCCCTCGCCGGCCCGCGTCTCCAGGTGCAGCCCGTGGACCTGACCGCCGCCGCATCCGAAACAGTGTTCGTAGTGGGCGCCGAGAAGCTCACCGGGTGCGGGAGCGTCGGGGTGACGCGCGGGTTTCACGGCGTCGGCCGGAGGCTCGAGAGCTGCGGAAGTACCACTCACAGCCGCAGACCTTACCCGCGCGTCCGCGATATCCGGACACCGTGCCAAGCTTGGCTCCATGCAGCTTTCCGCCGCCCCTTACGAAGAACGCCTCACCGCCCCGCGCTCGTGGTGGTTCGTCTCGTTCCTCGTGGGCGTCTCCATGGCCCTGATCATGTTGCCCTTCGGCACCCTGCCGTTGCTCGGCGGCCTGGTCGGCGGCACCGCTGTCGCGGCCGTCGTGGCCAGCTCCTACGGCTCGCTGCGCATCCGGATCGTGGGCGACTCCCTCATCGCGGGCGAGGCGAAGATCCCGGTCGCCGCCCTGGGAGAGACGCAGATCCTGGACGCGGAGGAGGCGCGCGCCTGGCGCACCCACAAGGCCGACACCCGCGCCTTCCTGCTGCTGCGCTCCTACATCCCCACGGCCCTGAAGGTGGAGGTCACCGACCCGGACGACCCCACGCCGTACCTGTATCTGTCGACGCGGGAGCCGGAGCGCCTGGCGCAGGCCCTGGCGGCGGCGCGGGAAACGACGGCGTAAACCGGGAACACCCCTGACCGGGAGAACCCCGGTCGCCGTCGGCGACCCGGGCAGCCCTCGGACGTCAGTGCCCGGGCTCACCGGGGAATCCGGGGATGTCCCCCATGGTCAGCGGGTCCGCGGGTTTCTCCAGCGCCGGGAGTTCCCGCAGTTCGTCCCAGGGCACCTGCATCTTGCGCAGATCGGCCCGGACCTTCGCGGCGACCCGTCTGGTGTCCCGCCGGTTCATGACCGCGCCGACGACGGCGCCCACCATGAAGGGCATCAGGTTCGGCAGGTCGCGGACCATGCGCTTCATGATCTGCTGGCGCAGCTCGCGCTTCATCTGACCGCCGAGGGCCGAGTTGATCGAGGACGGCTTCAGCACGTCGACCCCGCGTTCGCCCGACCACGAGCGCAGATACGCGGTGCTGCGGTCCTTGAGGTTGCCCGCCGGCCGCACGCCGTAGACCTCGTGCAGTTCGGCGATCAGTTTGAGTTCGATCGCCGCGACCCCGGTGATCTCCGCGGCCAGTTCGGTCGGCATCGCGGGCGGCACGGGCAGCATCGCCGCCGCGCCGATGCCCGCGCCGACGGTGGACGTCGCGTTCGCCGCGCCCGCCACGAGTTTGTCGGCGATCTCCTCCGGCCCCAGACCCGGGAACTGCCGGCGAAGCGTCTGAAGGTCCCGTACGGGGACCCGGGGGGCGAGGTCGATGATCCGGTCGGCCAGGTGCCCGAGGGCCGCCCTGGCCCGGTTGCCGCCCTTCCGGGCGCCTTCCCGGGCCAGGCCCGTGGCCTTGTCCCGGATGACCGCCGCCCTCCGCCTTGCGACGGGGGCGGCGCTCTGCGCCGGCGCCGGGTGGTCACTCCGGTCCGCCGCGGGTTCGAGCGAGGCAGATCCCGCCGGGACTGCTCCCGTACCGGATGAGCCTCGCTCGTCGTCACGCACGCCGTGAGGGCCGTCGAGCGACGGCCCTTTGTCCGTTCCCCGCAGGGGGAAGCGGCGCTTCCGAGGAGGGGTCGAGCCAGTCACGGCCGACCCCGCCTCAGTCGCAGTCGCGGCAGATCGGCTGGCCGTTCTTCTCCCGGGCCAGCTGGCTGCGGTGGTGCACCAGGAAGCAGCTCATGCAAGTGAACTCGTCCTGCTGCTTCGGCAGCACCCGGACGGCCAGTTCCTCGTTCGAGAGGTCTGCGCCGGGCAGTTCGAGACCTTCGGCGGCCTCGAATTCGTCGACATCGACTGCGGAGGCGGACTTGTCGTTCCGCCTGGCCTTCAGCTCTTCAAGGCTGTCTGAGTCGACGTCGTCGTCGGTCTTGCGTGGGGTGTCGTAATCGGTAGCCATTTCGCCTCTCCCCCTCTGGGTGTCTGCGGTGTCTCCAGCGCACGTAACGCGTGAGAGGCCGGACTTGTGCCCGCCTCGAGGCGGAGATTTTGCCTCACATCAAGGTCTGTTACTCAATCGACACCCAACCGAACTCCTCACGAGTGATCGGCTTGGATGGCGATCGGGACCGTACACGGTCCGATTGCCGCACTTCAAAGGCGCCTCACCGTGTACTTCCCGTGATCAGGACCCCCGAAAACCCGGATTTTCCGGGCTTTACACGGACAGTCATGATCACGGAGAGTAGATGGCCGGAAATTCGCCCCTGTGATCGATCACACACGGAGAGAACTGTCGTAAGCCCAGAAAATTCCGCGCAAAGCGAACATCCCCGCGTGTGTCGGCGACATGATCTCAGACAGGGAACGTGACTCGCATCACGAGCCCACCCCCCTCGCGCGGCTGGGCCACGATATGGCCGCCGTGCGCCCGGGCCACGGACCGCACGATGGACAGACCGAGCCCGACCCCCTTGTCGCTGCCCGTCCGCTCCGTACGCAGCCGACGGAACGGTTCAAACAGATTGTCGATCTCGTACGCCGGCACGACCGGGCCGGTGTTCGACACGACCAGAACCGCCTGGCCGTGCCGGACGTCGGTGGTCACCTCGACCCAGCCGTCCTCGGGCACGTTGTACCGCACGGCATTCTGCACGAGATTCAGCGCGATCCTCTCCAAAAGGACGCCGTTGCCCTGAACGATCGCGGATTTCTGCTCCCCGCGGATCACCACGCCCTTGGCCGTCGCCTCTCCGTGCACCTGGTCGACCGCCTGCTCGGCGACCTCCGCGAGATCCACCGGCTTGCGCTCCACGATCTGGTTGTCGCTGCGGGCGAGCAGCAGCAGGCCCTCCACGAGCTGCTCGCTGCGTTCGTTGGTCGCCAGCAGCGTCTTGCCCAGCTGCTGCAGCTCCACCGGCGCTCCCGGATCGGAGAGGTGCACTTCCAGCAGGGTGCGGTTGATCGCCAGCGGTGTTCTCAGCTCGTGCGAGGCGTTGCCCACGAAACGCTGCTGAGCGGTGAACGCGCGCTGCAGGCGCTCCAGCATGTCGTCGAAGGTGTCGGCCAGCTCCTTGAGCTCGTCGTCCGGGCCGTCCAGCTCGATACGACGGGACAGGTCCGAGCCCGCCACCGCGCGCGCGGTGCGGGTGATCCTGCCGAGCGGGGACAGCACGCGGCCGGCCATGGCGTAGCCGAACGCGAAGGCGATGATCGCGAGGCCCAGGAGGGCGAGCAGGGAGCGGCTCAGCAGATCGTCGAGAGCGTGCTGGCGCTGGATGGCGTCGCACTGCTTAAGCACCGAGTTGATGTCTTCCTCGGGCGCGGAGTTCACGGCGGGACAGCTCAGGCTGCTGACCTTGAGGTTGAGTCCGCGAATCTGCAGGGCCTGGCCGCCGCCGCCCTCGTGCAAGGCCTGCGCCGCCAGCAGGTAGATGATCGACAGCAGCATGATGCCGGCGATCAGGAACATGCCGCCGTACAGCAGGGTCAGCCGTATGCGGATGGTCGGGCGGAGCCACGGGAAGGGCAGCTGCGGGCTGCGGGGGTCCCAGGTGGGCTTGGGGGGCGCCTGGGGCGGCGCGGGTGTCGATGCCACGGCGGTCAGATCCGGTAACCCGAACCGGGGACGGTGACGATCACCGGCGGTTCGCCCAGCTTGCGGCGGAGCGTCATCACGGTCACCCGCACGACGTTGGTGAACGGGTCTGTGTTCTCGTCCCACGCCTTCTCCAGGAGCTGTTCCGCGGAGACCACCGCGCCCTCGCTGCGCATCAGCACCTCCAGGACGGCGAACTCCTTGGGCGCGAGCTGCACCTCCTTGCCGTCGCGGAAGACCTCGCGGCGGTTCGGGTCGAGCTTGATGCCGGCCCGCTCCAGGACGGGCGGAAGCGGCACGCTGGTGCGCCGGCCGAGCGCACGCACGCGTGCGATCAGCTCACTGAAGGCGAAGGGCTTGGGGAGGTAGTCGTCGGCGCCGATCTCCAGGCCCTCGACCCGGTCGCTGACGTCGCCGGAGGCCGTGAGCATCAGCACGCGCGTGGGCATGCCGAGTTCGACGATCTTGCGGCAGACGTCGTCGCCGTGCACCAGGGGGAGGTCGCGGTCGAGGACGACCACGTCGTAGTCGTTGACTCCGATGCGCTCCAGGGCGGCCGCACCGTCGTACACGACGTCGACGGCCATGGCCTCCCGGCGCAGTCCGGTGGCCACCGCATCGGCGAGCAGCTGCTCGTCCTCGACGACGAGTACGCGCACGTCGCAGTCCTTCCTGTGTCCACCCGCGTAGCGTCCGTGGACGCACGCGGGTGGGGGTCTCGGTGAGTGTTGCGTCCATCCTGCCCTTTTCGGCCATAAGTCGGCGGTAAGACGGGTGGGCGGTACATGAAGGGCGGGTGTGAGGCCCGGGAATGCGAGATTTTCTCGTCCGGTTGAGGTTTCCGCGGAAGGGAGCGAGGGGAGGACGGCTTTACACCCCGCGATCACGCTCTGCATGTGCCGCTGCACCATGTGGCACTCCGCGGTCCGCTTGCCGCAGAGCGGGCGTGGGTGTCCGGCACCGTCGCCGCCCGGCAGGGCAGCGCTGGGCACCTGTGAGAGACGTGATCGCCCCTTCCCAACCCGGCACACCCCCGTGCCATCGACCCACGACCCAGGACGAGGGGGCGCAGCATGGACGCATTCACCGCAGGACTTCTGCAGCGCATAAGGGCGACGGAGACCGACCTGACGCGGGCTCGCGACGAGGGCGACGACTTCCTCGTCGAGGTGGAGCAGGCCGAGCTCGACGACCTGCGTCGCCTCGCCGCCGAGCACGGTGTGGAGGTCGGCGCGACGAGCGTCTAGCGGTAGGCGCGTACGCGAAGGGGCCCCGGCGAATCCAGCGCCGGGGCCCCTTCGCGTGTCCGCGCGACGGCGGCTCGGCCTGCTCAGTCGTGCCAGGCCCCGAAGTCCTCCAGCAGGCGCTGGAGGGGCTCGAAGACGCCCGGGGTGGCGGCGATCGCGAGATCCCGTCCGGGGCGCTCTGCGGGCCGTCCACCGGTCAGCGCGCCCGCTTCCCGGGCGATCAGGTCGCCCGCGGCGAGGTCCCAGGCGTGCAGTCCGCGCTCGTAGTAGCCGTCGAGCCTGCCGACGGCCACGTCGCACAGGTCGACGGCGGCCGAGCCGCTGCGCCGGATGTCCCTCAGCAGCGGGATCAGCCGCTGCGCGACGTCCGCCTGGTGGGAGCGGACCTCGGTGACGTAGTTGAAGCCGGTCGAGACCAGGGCCTGGTCGAGGGGTGCCGTCGGACGGCAGGCCAGGACGCGTTCCCCGTCCCAGGCGCCGGTTCCCCGGGCGCCGCCGCCGCGCACGGCGTGGAACGTCTCCCCGCGCATGGGGATTTCGACGACGCCGACCACGGCCTCGCCGTCCTGTTCGGCCGCGATGGAGACGGCCCACGTGGGCAGCCCGTAGAGGTAGTTGACCGTGCCGTCGAGGGGGTCGATCACCCAGCGGACGCCGCTGCTGCCCTCGCTGGAGGCGCCCTCCTCGCCGAGGAAGCCGTCGTCAGGGCGACGCTCGGCGATCAGACCGGTGATCAGTTTCTCGGCCGCGATGTCCATCTCGGTCACGACGTCGATGGGGCTGGACTTGGTGGCGGCGACCGCGAGGTCGGCCGGGCGGCCGTCGCGCAGCAGCTCACCGGCGCGGCGGGCGGCCTCCCGCGCGAGCGCGAGCAGTTCCGTGTGCAGGTGGTCCGTCACGCCGTTCCTCCCGCGTAGGGGCTGTCGGCGCCCGCGGCGGCGGGCCTGGGCGCGCGGGCGGGGCAGCAGCCGACCGGGCACAGGTGGTGGCTCGGCCCGAGCGCTCCGAGGGCGCACGGGGTGGCCGCCAGGCCGCTCTCCACCGCGGCGCGCTCCAGCACGAGCTCGCGGACCGCGGCGGCGAAGCGGGGGTCGGCTCCGACGGTGGCGGAACGGCGCATCGGCAGGCCCAGCTCGCGCGCCTTCGCCTCGGCCTCCGTGTCGAGGTCGTAGAGGACCTCCATGTGGTCGGAGACGAAGCCGATGGGTGCGACGACGACCGCCGGGACTCCGGCCGCGTGCCGCTCCTCCAGGTGGTCGCAGATGTCCGGCTCCAGCCAGGGGATGTGCGGGGCGCCGGAGCGGGACTGGTAGACGAGCTGCCACGGGTGGTCCACGCCGGTGCGCTCGCGCACGGCGTCGGCGACCAGCCGCGCGGTCTCCAGGTGCTGCTTCACGTACGCGCCGCCGTCGCCGTGGTCCTCGACCGGGCCGGAGGCGTCCGCGGCCGCGATCGGGATGGAGTGGGTCGAGAAGGCCAGGTGCGCGCCGTCGCGGACGTCCTCGGGGAGGTCGGCCAGCGACCGCAGCACGCCGTCGATCATGGGCTCCAGGAAGCCGGGGTGGTTGAAGTAGTGCCGCAGTTTGTCGACCCGGGGCGGTTCGAGGCCCTCGGCCTCCAGCGCGGCCAGCGAGTCGGCGAGGTTCTCGCGGTACTGGCGGCAGCCGGAGTAGGAGGCGTAGGCGCTGGTGGCGAGGACGAGGACGTGGCGGCGGCCGTCGGCGACCATCTCGCGCAGGGTGTCCGTGAGGTACGGGGCCCAGTTGCGGTTGCCCCAGTAGACCGGCAGGTCCAGGCCGTGTTCGGCGAAGTCCTTGCGCAGGGCGTCCAGCAGGGCGCGGTTCTGGTCGTTGATGGGGCTGACTCCGCCGAACAGGAAGTAGTGCTGCCCCACTTCCTTGAGGCGTTCCTTGGGGATGCCGCGCCCGCGGGTCACGTTCTCCAGGAACGGGACCACGTCGTCCGGGCCTTCCGGGCCGCCGAACGAGAGCAGGAGCAGGGCGTCGTAGGGGGTGGCATCGAGCGCGTCTGGCATGAGTCGATCCTGCCACCCGACTCCGACAGCCCGGAAACGAACGGGGGCCGGGCGTGCCCCGGGCGCGAGCCCGGCGCGCCAGGGTGCGTTAGGGTTGCCTAAGTTCGATCGTCAGCTGTATGAGCTGTATTCACGCCTTACCGGTTCTGCCGGGCCGGTGCACCCCGCCGAGTCCTGCCGAGCCGCCTTCCCTCGCGCCGCGCCGAGCCGTCACGCGCGCGTGAGCCGGACCACCGGAGAACCCAGTGCCCAGCCCGTACCGCGCTCTGTTCGCAGCCCCCGGCTCCAAGGGGTTCTCCGCCGCGGGATTCCTCGGCCGGATGCCGCTGTCGATGATGGGCATCGGCGTGGTCACGATGGTCTCCCAGCTCACCGGCCGTTACGGGCTCGCGGGCGCGCTGTCGGCGACCATCGCGCTGGCGGCCGCGGCCCTCGGTCCGCAGATCTCGCGCATGGTGGACCTGCACGGGCAGCGCCGGGTGCTGCGCCCCGCGACGCTGGTCGCGCTGGCGGCCGCGGCCGGGCTGCTGCTGGCCTCGCACTTCGCGTGGCCGGACTGGGTGCTCTTCGTGTGCGCCGTCGGCATCGGCGCGGTGCCCAGCCTCGGTGCCATGGTCCGGGCCCGCTGGGCGGCCGTGTACCGGGGCACCCCGAAGCTGCACACCGCGTACTCCTTCGAGTCCGTGGTGGACGAGGTGTGCTTCATCTTCGGGCCGATCATCTCCATCGGACTGTCCACGGTGTGGTTCCCGGAGGCCGGGCCGCTGCTGGCGGCCTGCTTCCTCGCCGTCGGCGTCTTCTGGCTGACCGCCCAGCGGGCCACCGAGCCCGAGCCCCATCCGCGCGGGCAGCGCGACAAGGGCTCGGCGCTCCGCTCGCCGGGGCTGCAGGTCCTGGTGTCGACCTTCGTGGCGACCGGAGCGATCTTCGGGGCGGTCGACGTGGTCACCGTGGCCTTCGCCGACGAGCGCGGTCACAAGGGCGCGGCGAGCGTGGTCCTGGCGCTGTACGCGGCCGGTTCCTGTCTGGCGGGGCTCGTGTTCGGTCTGCTGCGGCTCAAGGGGGCGCCGGAACGCCGCTGGCTGCTGGGCGTGTTCATGATGGGCGTGAGTATGATCCCCCTCCTACTGGTCGGAAACTTGCCGTTCCTGGCCGTGGCGCTGTTCGTGGCGGGCCTGGCCATCGCTCCAACGATGATCACCACCATGTCCCTCATCGAACAGCACGTACCGCGCGCGCAACTGACCGAGGGCATGACCTGGATTAGCACCGGGCTCGCGGTCGGGGTCGCGCTCGGCTCCTCCGTCGCCGGCTGGGTCATCGACGCGGCCGGGGCGCGGGCCGGGTACGGGGTTCCGGCGGTGTCCGGAGCCGTCGCGGTCGCGGTCGGTTTCCTGGGCTACCGCCGGCTGAGCAGGCCGGCTCCGGGTCGGGGAGGCACCGTTGAGCAGCACAGCGAGCGCGAAGAACGGCACGTGGCGTAACTGGGGCGGCAACGTCGTCGCGCGCCCCGCGCGGGAGGTCACGCCCGCCTCCGTCGACGAGCTGGCCGAGGCGGTGCGCCGGGCCGCGGAGGACGGTCTGAAGGTGAAGGCGGTCGGCACCGGCCACTCCTTCACGTCGATCGCGGCGACCGACGGGGTCTTGATCCGCCCTCAACTCTTGACCGGCATTCGCAAGATCGACCGCGACAACATGACCGTCACGGTCGAGGCCGGAACGCCGCTCAAGAGACTCAACCTGGCCCTGGCGCGCGAGGGTCTGTCGCTCACGAACATGGGCGACATCATGGAGCAGACGGTCTCCGGAGCCACCAGCACCGGCACCCACGGCACCGGCCGCGAGTCCGCGTCCATCGCCGCCCAGATCAAGGGCCTCGAACTCGTCACCGCGGACGGCTCGGTGCTCGTCTGCTCCGAGAAGGAGAACCCCGAGGTCTTCGCGGCCGCCCGGATCGGCCTGGGCGCCCTCGGTGTCGTCACCGCCCTCACCTTCGCCGTGGAGCCCGTGTTCCTGCTCACCGCGCGCGAGGAGCCGATGCCCTTCGACAAGGTCCTCGCCGAGTTCGACGAGCTGTGGGCCGAGAACGAGCACTTCGAGTTCTACTGGTTCCCGCACACCGGCAGCACCAACACCAAGCGCAACAACCGCAGCGCCGGCCCGGCCGAGCCGGTGAGCCGGGTCGCGGGCTGGATCGAGGACGAGTTCCTCTCCAACGGCGTCTTCCAGGCCGCCCAATGGGTCGGCCGGGCGGTGCCCGGCACGATCCCGGCGATCGCCCGGCTCTCCAGCAAGGCCCTGTCGGCGCGCACCTACACCGACATCCCCTACAAGGTGTTCACCTCGCCGCGCCGGGTGCGGTTCGTGGAGATGGAGTACGCGGTCCCGCGCGAGGCGGTGACCGAGACGCTGCGCGAGCTGAGGACGATGGTCGACCGTTCGGGGCTGCGGATCAGCTTCCCCGTCGAGGTGCGCACCGCTCCCGCCGACGACATCACCCTGTCCACCGCCTCCGGCCGCGACAGCGCGTACATCGCCGTCCACATGGTCAAGGGGACGGCCTATCAGGGGTACTTCACCGCGGCGGAGCGCATTTTCACCGCGCACGAGGGCCGTCCGCACTGGGGAAAGGTGCACACGCGGGACGCGGAGTACTTCGCCGGCGTCTATCCGCGCTTCGAGGAGTTCACTGCGCTGCGGGACCGGCTGGACCCCGATCGCCTGTTCCAGAACGACTACCTGCGGAGGGTCCTGGGCGCGTGACGGGCCGCGCGGGCGCGCCGGACGGCAGGGCCCTCGCCCCCGTCGCGCGGCCCGAACCATGGCGTCTCCGGCCCGACCGGAACCATCGGCAGCTTTTCCGGAGGCGCGCGGAGTGTGCCACGGCCAAGATCGGGAAGGCTCGTGACGGAGGGCCAGAACGCCTCTCTTGCCAGAAGTTGGGTGGCGCGCCAATCCACGCACGTGGCCCAAATGGAGTACTGTTGCGAGCCCTGGGCCCGGTCTCCCACCAGGACGTCCGGGGCCTCGCTGGACCGCCTGGAGGGGACTAGTTGCACAGGGTGACGGTGTTGGTCACTTAGCGTGGCGAATAGGTAACCGTGCCATAACGGCGACGCAGGGCCTGTGCCCGACACGCCGGGCAACTCGGCAAGGTTGTGGCAGGCTGCACCCGGGCAGGCCACACTCGACTAGCGGAAGCAGCGACGCACGTGACGTCGGCAGGCACCACCCGGGAGGTCCCCATGCCCGAACTGCGTGTCGTGGCCGTCTCGAATGACGGCACACGGCTGGTGCTGAAGGCTGCGGACAGCACGGAGTACACGCTTCCGATCGATGAGCGTCTGCGCGCCGCCGTACGCGGCGACCGTCCGCGCCTCGGCCAGATCGAGATCGAGGTGGAGAGCCATCTCCGCCCCCGCGACATCCAGGCGCGTATACGTGCCGGCGCGACAGCCGAAGAAGTCGCGCAGATGGCCGGCATCCCCGTCGACCGCGTGCGCCGATTCGAGGGTCCCGTGCTGGCCGAGCGCGCCTTCATGGCCGAGCGCGCCCGCAAGACCCCGGTCCGTCGGCCCGGCGAGAACGCCGGTCCGCAGCTCGGCGAGGCCGTCCAGGAACGGCTGCTGGTCCGCGGGGCCGAAAAGGACACCGTCCAGTGGGACTCGTGGCGCCGCGACGACGGCACCTGGGAGGTCCTGCTGGTCTACCTGGTCGCGGGCGAACCGCACTCGGCGAGCTGGACGTACGACCCGCCCCGGCGGCTCGTCCAGGCCGTCGACGACGAGGCGCGCTCGCTCATCGGGGAGTCCGACGACCTGGCCGCCCCCGAGCCCAGCTTTCCGTTCGTCCCGCGCATCGCCCGGCTGCCCCGCGACCGCCCGCTGGACCGCACGCTCGACCGGCCGAGCCTGCCGGCCCCGCCGTCCGAACCGGACGAGGAGAGTGCCGGCGAGCGCGAACGCGACTCGCTGACCAGCCTGTTGGAGGCGGTGCCGAGCTTCCGCGGCGACATGGTCGTCCCGGAGCGCCCGACGACGGAGCCCGCCACGGAGGACCCCGACGAGCAGGAGGTCGTCGCCGAGGAGCCCCCGGCGCCCGCCGCCTCCGCCGGTTCCGCGTACGCGGACGTCCTCATGCCGCGTTCCGTCGGCAGTCACCGGGATCGTCTGGTCGGCGCCACCGACCGTCAGGCCGAGGCGGACGGCGTCCGTCCCGGTCGCCGGGCCGCGGTGCCGAGCTGGGACGAGATCGTGTTCGGCACCCGACGGAAGAAGCAGGAGTGAGCGGCCCCCGGGGCGGCAACTCCCCCGGGGCGCGCGCCGGTTCGCGCGTTCCTGCGTAAGCGCGAAGGGCCGCGCCCTGCCGGGGTGCGGCCCTTTTCCCGGGCCCGCCCTCCACCCGTCCGTGCAACGGGTCGGGTGGGGCGGGTCAGGTGCGACGGGTCACTGGGGGTCGGGGCCCACGGCGACCGGCCGGGCCGGGTCCGCGGACCACTCCGACCAGGATCCGACGTACAGCGCCGCCGGGATCCCCGCCACCGCCAGGGCCAGCACCTCGTGAGCACCGGAGACGCCCGAGCCGCAGTACACGCCCACCTCGACGCCGTCCGCCGCCCCCAGCGCCTTGAAGCGGCCCCCCAGCTCCTCCGCGGGCAGGAAACGGCCGTCCGGAGCGACGTTGTCGCTGGTGGGTGCGGACACCGCGCCCGGGATGTGCCCGCCGACCCGGTCGATCGGCTCGACGTCGCCCCGGTACCGCTCCCCCGCGCGGGCGTCGAACAACACGCCGGAGCGGGCGAGGCTCGCCGCGCCGTCCGCGTCGAGCAGACCCGTGGCGCCCGGCGCCGGCGCGAAGTCGCCCTCCCCGCGCGCGGGGACGTCGACCGAGAGTCCGCCCCGCCACGACGGCAACCCCCCGTCGAGGACTCGCACGTCCGGGTGACCCGTCCAGCGCAGCAGCCACCACGCGCGTGCCGCCGCCCAGCCCTGCCCGCCGTCGTACACGACCACCGGCGTGCCGGCCGACACGCCCGCCCGGCGCATGGCGGCGCCGAACTCCGCGAGGTCCGGCAGCGGGTGCCGGCCGCGGTCACCGGCCGGTCCCGCCAGTTCCTTGTCCAGGTCCACGTAGACCGCGCCGGGCACGTGCCCGGCCTCGTACGCGGCCCGGCCGTCGAACGGCGGCTCCCCGGCCGCCTTCGCCACGCTGAGCTGCCAGCGGACGTCGAGGACCACGGGCGGTCTGTCCCCGGCCAGCTCGCCGGCCAGTTCCGATGCGGTGATGATGGCGTTCATGTCCCCCATCCTCGCGTACGGGGTGGCCCCGTCGCTCATGTCCGGCTACTCTGCTCGGCCGGACACGCTCGATCACGAGGCGTGCGGGAACGAACACGTGCCGTACAGGCGATCGACATACGGCGACAACCGCGCGTGAACCGATGAGAACCCCCCATCAGGCATCCTCCGAGGGCCGAAGCGACACGGCCACCACGAGTGGCCGAGGAGAGAGTGACGATGACCGAGGCAGGTGGGCCGACCGGCCCGATCGGCGCAGCACACGCACACTATGCGTCCGGTACACCCTGCTGGGTGAGTCTGATGGCGCACGGGTTGACGGCGACTCAGGATTTCTACGGTGAGCTGTTCGGCTGGGAGTTCCAGCCCGGCCCGCAGCAGCTCGGCCCCTATGTGCGGGCGCTGCTCGACGGCCGTGAGGTGGCCGGCATCGGCCAGCTTGCCCCGGACCGGCATCTGCCCGTCGCCTGGACGCCCTACTTCGCCTCGGACGACGTGGACTCGACCGCCGAAACGGTCCGGCTGTGCGGCGGCACGATCGGGGTCGGCCCTCTGGAGGCCGCCGAGGCAGGGCGTCTGGCGATCGGCTCCGACCCCTCCGGCGCCGTCTTCGGCGTCTGGCAGGCCGGCGCCCACGTGGGCACCGAGATCACCGGCGTTCCCGGCACGCCCGTCTGGTACGAGCTGACGACCTACGAGACCGCGAGCGTCCGCAAGTTCTACGCCACGGTGTTCGGGTACCAGGAGGAGGCCGCGCCGGCGGCCGACTTCGACCATGTGACCCTGCGCGTCGGCGGCCGCCCGGTCGCCGGCGTCCACGGGGTGGGCGCCGCACTGGCCCGGGACCTGGGGCCGCACTGGACGACGTACTTCGAGGTGGCCGACGTGGACGCGGCACTCACCCTCGTCGTGGACCTCGGCGGGCACGTCCTCGAGCCGGCGCACGACGGCGTGCACGGGCGCGTGGCGGCCGTGGCCGATCCGGAGGGGGCCCACTTCTCCCTCATCCAGGACGCACGCTGACCACGCGCCCCCTGACCTGTCGACGCGCCGGGGCTAGGCGTGCTGCACCGGCAGCACGTCGGGCGACAAGGCCGCCGCCCGCGCCGACGACGCGGTCATCCGGCGCCGGTGGTGGCGTCTGCACAGGACCTCGTAGCCGATCGTGTCGGCCTGGTCGACGTCGCCGACGACGACCTGTGCGCCCTCGACGACCATGACGCCGCCCACCGTGCGGGCGTTGTGCGTGGCGCGGGCGCCGCACCAGCACAGCGCCTCGACCTGCAGCACCTCGACACGGTCGGCGAGTTCGACGAGCCGCTGGGAGCCGGGGAACAGCTTGGAGCGGAAGTCGGTGGTGATGCCGAAGGCGTAGACGTCTATGTCCAGGTCGTCGACCACGCGCGCGAGCTGATCGATCTGCTCCTCGGCCAGGAACTGCGCCTCGTCCGCGATCACGTAGTCCGCGCGACCGCCCTGCGAGAGGTGCTCCACCAGGTAGGCGTAGAGATCCTGGCCGTCCTCGACCTCGACCGCGTCGGTGACCAGGCCGAGACGGGAGGACAGCTTCCCCTCGCCCGCGCGGTCGTCACGCGTGAAGATCATGCCCTGCAGACCGCGCGCGGAGCGGTTGTGCTCTATCTGGAGAGCCAGCGTCGACTTCCCGCAGTCCATGGTTCCGGAGAAGAACACCAGCTCGGGCATGGGGAGTCGAGCGCCTTTCGGTCAGGGAGAGGGGGCAGCGGGAGGAAACGGTTCGGGCTTCAGGAGCGTACTTCGAGCAGAGGGACGAACTGCTCGGCAGGGGTCATCGAGCCGTGGTTGCCGACCATCGCCGACTCCTTGGGCTCGCGTTCGGAGGCGATGATCAGGACGTCGTCCCGGGCGGCCGCGATCACGTCGCCCAGGCGGGCGTACACCCGCTCGTCGACCTGCGGGCCGAACCAGCCCGCCTCGATCGCCTCGTCGCGCGAGGCCACCCAGAACTGCTCGCCGAGCACCTCGCGCCAGCAGGTCAGCACGTCTTCCGCGGCGCCCGGCACGGCGTAGACATGGCGGGCGCGGCCCTCGCCGCCCAGCAGGGCGACCCCGGCGCGCAGCTCCCAGTCCGCGTCGAAGTCGATGCGGTGCTCCTCGTCGAAGGGCACGTCGACCATGCCGTGGTCGGCGGTGACGTAGAGCGCGCTGCGCGGCGGCAGTTGCTCGGCGAGGCGCTGGACGAGCCGGTCGACGTACATGAGCTGACCGCGCCAGGTGTCGGAGGCGACGCCGTAACGGTGCCCCGCGCCGTCGAGTTCGGCGTAGTAGGTGTAGACGAGGGAGCGGTCGCCGGCAGCGAGTTGTTCGGCGGCGAGGTCCATGCGCTCTTCGCCGGTGAGCCTTCCGTGAAACGTTCCGCCGCTGAGCGCGACCTTGGTCAGCGGGGTGTTCTGGAACGTGGGGGACGACACCTGGGCGGCGTGCACGCCCGCCTGGTGGGCGAGCTGGAACACGGTCGGGTACGGCTGCCAGACGCCCGGTGCGGTCCACGGCTGCCAGCGGAGCTGGTTCATCAGCTCGCCGGTGGCCGGGTTGCGCACGGTGTAGCCGGGCAGACCGTGCGCGCCCGGCGGGAGGCCGGTGCCGACGGAGGCGAGCGAGGTCGCGGTGGTCGCCGGGTAGCCGGCGGTCAGCGGGCGTCCGGTGCCGCCGCGCGAGCTGCCGAGCAGTGCGTGCAGATAGGGCGCCTCGTCTGGGTGGGCCTTGATCTGCTCCCAGCCGAGGCCGTCGACGAGGAAGACGCAGTTGCGGTCCGCCGGGGCGAGCTCAGGGATCGCTGCGGTCATACCGGGCACGGCCATGCCCGCCGCCAGCGTGGGCAGCAGGTCGGCGAGTGAGCCGGAGCCGTACTCGGGGGCGGGGGCGGACCCCACGGCGAGCGGTTCGGGGTAGTCCCAGGGGGCGGACCGATCCATCAGCGGGTGACGTCCGCGGTGGCTTCGGAGAGCGACTGCGCGAAGGCCAGGGCCTGGCGCACCGTCTCCGGACCGTCCCCGGCCTCACTGACGCGCAGGCTGAGGTCGTCCGCCGTCGAGCTGCCCGTGTAGCCGTGGTCGGCGTCGCAGTTGGGGTCGCCGCAGGCGGCCGGCTCCAGGTCGATGCGGGATACGGCGCCCCAGCCGATGGTGAGCACGACCTCGCGCGGCAAGGCGCCCGGCGTGTACGACTCGGGGTTGGCGACCACACGGCTGAGCACGACCGACGAGATCCTGCCGAGCTTGACGGACTCCGTGGACGTCGTGGCGTACGGCGTCGGGGAGGTGCTGTCGGCGGCCTGCTCGTCGGTGTGGCTGACGATGAAGCGGTTGCCGGTGAGCACCAGCACCGTCACATGCCGGCGCACCTCGTTCTGGTCGAACGTGGTCTCCTGGTGGACCAGGAACGACCGGATCGGCTCGCCGCCCACGGCGGCCTCCACCGCCTCGGCCACGAGGGCCGGGTAGTAGCCGCTGCGCTCGATCGCCGCGCGCAGCCCCTGGGTCGTCGTACTGGTCTTGGCCATGCCCTCCATCCTACGGGGACCCACTGACTCTGAGGCACCGCTCGGGCGGGGTCCGACGGGCCGGGAACGCCCGCGGCCCGTTCGGTCGGCACATCGGCGCTCAGTACGTCGGCACTGAGTACGTCGGCACTGAGTACGTCGGCGCTCAGTACGTCGGCAGGGTCCTCGGTCCGAGGTCGTCGCGCGCGGGCGGGGGCGCCAGGCGGACCGAGGCGCCGAGGACGCTGACTCCGTGCGGGGCGACGACGACCGGCTCCAGGGTGACGGCGACGACCTCGGGGTGGTCGTCGACCAGCCGTGAGACGCGCAGCAGGAGTTCCTCCAGCGCCGGGGTGTCGACGGGGGTCGAGCCGCGCCAGCCGAACAGGAGCGGTGCGGTGCGGATGGAGCGGACCAGCGACGTGGCGTCGCGGTCGGTGACCGGGACCAGTCGGTGCGCCATGTCCCCGAGCAGCTGCGAGGCGGCCCCGGCGAGCCCGAAGGACAGCACCGCTCCCGCGGCCGGGTCGATCACCGCGCGCACGACCGTGTCGACCCCGCGCGGCGCCATCGCCTGGACCACCGGACGCAGTTCCTGTGGCTTGCCGAAGAGTTCCGTCAACTCGGCGTACGCCCGGCGCAGTTGCTCCTCGTCGGCGAGATCGAGCCGTACGCCGCCGAGGTCGGCCCGATGCCGCAGGTGCGGGGCGGTCGCTTTGAGGGCGACGGGGTAGCCGAGGGCGCCCGCGGCCCGGGCGGCCTCGTCGGGGGTGGGCGCGGGGAGCGCCCGGCGGGTGCTGATGCCGTAGCGGCCGAGCAGCTCGCAGGTCTCCTCGGTGCCGAGGGTGAGGCCCTGCCCGCGCGCGAGGAGCCCGCCGATCAGCCGGGCGGCGCCCTTCTCGTCGATGTCCTCGTACTCGGGGACCTTGCCGGGGTCGGCCGCCTCACGTCGCCACTGGGCGTATCTCACCGCCTCGGCGAGGGCGCGGACGGCGCGTTCGGCGGCGGGGTAGGCGGGGATGAGGTGCGCTCCCTCGGGCGCCTCGACGGCGGCGGGCTGGGGCGCCGTGGCGTTCTCGGCCGCCGCACGCGCGTGTGCGGCGCCTTCGGGGCGTGGTGCGGTGCTCGTGGCGGCGGACAGGGCGGCCGCGAGGCCGCCGAGTTCCACGTGCACGACGAGGACCGGTTTGGCGGGAGCCGCGGCGGCCGCCGAACGCAGGGCCTGTGCGAGTTCCGCGTCTCCGGGCGAGCGCTCCCCGATCGCGGGGATCGCCGTGACGACGACCGCGTCGCACGTGTCGTCGGCCAGCGCCCGCGCCAGTGCCGCGTGGAAGTCCTCCGCCGAGGCCTCCGTCGTCAGGTCGGACGGCGGCAGGGGGCGCAGCCCCTCGGAGAGGCAGGCGTCGTAGGTGAGCAGCCCGAGCGACTCGGAGTTGCCGAGGATCGCCACCCTCGGTCCCGGCGGCAGCGGCTGGCGGGCCAGCAGCAGGCCCGCGTCGACCAGCTCGGTGATGGTGTCGACCCGGATCACTCCGGCCTGCCGCAGGAGGGCCGACACGGTCGCGTGCGGCAGCCGGGTCGCCCGCACGGCGTGACCTTGCGGCGCGGAACCGGAGCCCTGGACGACGACCAGGGGTTTGGCCGCCGCCGTGCGCCGGGCGAGGCGGGTGAACTTGCGGGGGTTGCCGATGGACTCCAGGTACATGAGGGCGACGTCGGTGTCGGGGTCGTCGTACCAGTACTGCAGGACGTCGTTGCCGGAGACGTCCGCGCGGTTGCCGGAGGAGACGAAGGTGGACACGCCGGTGACGCCGGTGACGCCTCCGCCGCGCCGGTGGAGGCGGGACAGCAGGGCGATGCCGATGGCGCCCGACTGGGCGAACAGGCCGATGCGGCCGGCTCTCGGCATCTCCGGGGCGAGGGAGGCGTTCAGGCGCACCTGTGGGGAGGTGTTGATGACGCCGAAGGCGTTGGGCCCGATGATCCGCATGCCGTACGCGCGTGCCTGGCGCACGAGTTGGCGCTGGCGCTCGCGCCCGTCGGGGCCGCTCTCGGCGTAGCCGGCGGAGAGGACGACGAGCCCCTGGACGCCGTGCTCGCCGCACTCGGCCACGGCCTCGGGCACGTACTCGGCGGGGACGGCGACGACCACGAGGTCGACGGGCTCCGCCACGTCACGCAGCGAACGGTGGGCGGGCACCCCGTCGAGTTCCTTCAGGTCCTCGGGGAAGGCCTTGTTCACGGCGTACAGGCGGCCGGTGAACCCGGCCCCACGGAGGTTGCCGAGGACGCTGCGGCCGACGCCGCCCGGGGCGCGGCCGACACCGACGACGGCGACGGAGCCCGGCGCCAGCAACCGTCCCACGGAGTGCGCCTCGGCGCGCTGCTCCCGCGCGCGCTGGACCGCGAGGGAGCGCTCGGTGGGTTCGAGGTCGAACTCCAGACGGACGACGCCGTCCTCGAAGCTGCGCTTCTGGGTGTAGCCGGCGTCGGTGAACACCTTGATCATCTTGGTGTTGGCGGGGAGCACCTCGGCGGCGAAGCGGCGGATGTCGCGCTCACGCGCGACGGCCGCGATGTGTTCGAGGAGCGCCGAGGCGACACCGCGCCCCTGGTGGGCGTCCTGCACGAGGAAGGCGACCTCGGCCTCGTCGGCGGGCGCGGAGGCGGCCATGCCGTCGGGCCCGATGCGGTCGTAGCGTACGGTGGCGATGAACTCGCCGCCGACCGTGGCCGCGAGTCCCACCCGGTCCACGAAGTCGTGGTGCGTGAAGCGGTGGACGTCCTTCGCGGACAGGCGCGGGTAGGGCGCGAAGAAGCGGTAGTACTTCGACTCGTCCGACACCCTCTCGTAGAAGCTGACCAGGTGCTCGGCGTCATCGACGGTGATGGGGCGGATGCGTGCGGTGCCGCCGTCGCGCAGCACCACGTCGGCCTCCCAGTGGGCGGGGTACTCGTGCCGGTCCGACGCGCTCTGCATGGGGCCCAGAGTACGGCTCGCGTACGACAACGGCGCCAGGCACTCTGTGGAGGACGGACGTCGGGTCGGGGCCGCGATCCGACGACCACACCGGGAGAGGACGATTCGGACTCTCCCCCACACGCTTCACGTGTGGAACACTGGTCTAGACAACCTGAACACTGAAGGGCAGCATCACATGGCTGAGCGCCGCGTCAACGTCGGCTGGGCCGAGGGCCTTCACGCCCGCCCCGCTTCCATCTTCGTCCGGGCCGCCACGGCCGCAGGCATCCCCGTGACGATCGCCAAGGCCGACGGCAATCCCGTCAACGCGGCCTCCATGCTGGCCGTCCTCGGCCTGGGCGCCCAGGGCGGCGAGGAGATCGTCCTCGCCTCCGACGCCGAGGGCGCGGACGTCGCCCTCGACCGACTGGCCAAGCTGGTCGCCGAGGGCCTCGAGGAACTCCCCGAGACCGTCTGAGCGCGTCTTCATATTCAGCTAAGGGCTCGCCCGAATTATCGGGCGAGCCCTTGGTATTTCCCGTCGACGGCAGCGGAAATAATCCCCCGCGAATTATCCCCTTCTTTGTATACGGCCCCCGTGTTAATGCCGCAGACCCGACATGTTTACGGGAGGTTGCGAAGTTCTCACACGGTCTACGCGCTCCGCGCCGCCGGTGAAGCGCAGTCGGTGCGCCGGGGTCGAGCGCTCGGTGTGCAGCGCGGTGATGGCTCGCGCGCGTTCCCCGTCCCCGCGCGTCACCGCGTCCACGATCGCGCCGTGCTCCGCCCAGGACTCCATCGGGTCGGCCGGGGCGTCCACCGTGTACATCCAGGCGATCTTGTGGCGCAGCTGGGTGAGCATCGACGTCAGGGCGGGGCTGCCGGAGGCCTGGGCGAGCGTCTCGTGGAACCAGCCGCCCAGGGAGCGCAGATCGTCGCTGCTGCCCCTCCTGGCCCGCTCCTGACCCAGCCGGACGAGTCCGCGCAGCACCTTGAGATGCGCCTCGGTACGCCGCTGGGCGGCCCGGGAGGCCCCGAGCGGCTCCAGCAGCATGCGCATCTCCAGCAGGTCGCCGGCCTCCTGCTCGGTCGGCTCCGCGACGCACGCGCCCGCGTGCCGCCGCGTGACCACGAAGCCCTCGGCCTCCAGCGTGCGCAGCGCCTCCCGGACCGGGACACGGGAGACGCCGTAGCGGCGGGCGAGGAGTTCCTCGGTGAGGCGGCTGCCGCGCTCGTAGACGCCCGCGACGATGTCGTCCCGGACGGCCGTGCACACCGAGTGCGCCGGAATACGCATGACGGACCTCCGCCTTAATCCCCGTGAAACGTCGACGATTGACGTGTGTTCAGTGACTCTATTGCAATGAACGGGAATTTCCGATGGCGGGCCGGAATCCATGGATATTTTTTGGACAGCATGCGCCGGGAAACGGCAAAGCCCCGGCCGAAGGGCCGGGGCCGGGCGTTCTGCCGTCGGGCGTCGTCAGACGTTCACGCCGTGCTTACGGAGATAGGCGACCGGGTCCATGTCGGAGCCGTACTCCGGGGTGGTGCGGGCCTCGAAGTGCAGATGCGGCCCGGTGACGTTGCCGGTCGCACCGGAGAGGCCGATGCGCTGCCCCGGGGTGACGTGCTGTCCCGCCGACACCTCGATCGACGACAGGTGACCGTACTGGGTGTACGTCCCGTCGTTCATCCGGATGACCACCTGGTTGCCGTAGGCCCCGCCCCAGCCCGTCTCGACCACGGTGCCGGAACCGACCGCGTGCACGGTGGTGCCGCTGGCGGCGTGGAAGTCGATGCCGGTGTGGCTGCCGGAGGACCACAGCGAGCTGCTGGCCTGGTAGCCGGTGGACACGTAGGAGCCGGTGATCGGGATCACGAAGGTGTTCAGGCGCTTGCGTTCGGCTTCGCGGGCGGCACGCACGCGGGCCTCGCGTTCCTCCACGGCCTTCTTGACGGCGGCCTGGCGGGCGGCCTCCTCGAAGGCCGCCTGCTTCTGCACGGCGACCTGGTCGTCGAGCTGCTCGACGACGGCCTCTCCGGCGGTGACGACGGGGATCAGCCCGGTCTGTTCGGGGGTGGGCTCGGCGGCGAATGCCGGGGTGGAGGCGACGGTGGCCATCACACCGGTGGTGGTGAGCGCCGCGACGCCCGCCGCGCGGGCCGTGGTGCGCTGCATCCGGCTGGGCCGACGATGCTTCCCGGTGGCGCAGGTGAACGCCATGAAGTCAGCGGTGTCCTTTCCTTCCCTCTCGCCTACCGGGTTAGCTGACGGGTTCGGAGCAGGAAGGTCTCCTACGGACCCCCTCGCGTGCGCGCGGGCGTCCGATTCACCCCAGGGACTTCACAAGTGGGTCCCCGGCTCCCCTGGCTCGCGCCATGCGGGGACTCGGCGATGACTGTCCGGTGCCGCGGGTGCGGCGCAGTGCCTGACGAACAGCCCGGATGACGCTAAGCCGCAGGGGTTTCAATCCTCAAACGAATCACGGGTTTTGTAGCGCATCCCACAGCACAGACGGGTGACTCCGCCCCAATTCGGACACACGAAGGTCTCAATTCCCCCACACGGGGGCCCTGGTGACGCTCGCGTCGACCAGGGCCCCCGCACGCGCGTGCCGTTGCCGGACTACTCCGCGGGGACGACCTTCACCTCGCCGATGCCGAGGGCCTCGACCGGCTCCTTGATCTGCGCCGCGTCACCCACCAGGACCGTCACCAGCCGATCCACCGGGAAGGCGTTCACGGCCGCCGCGGTGGCCTCCACGGTGCCCGTCGCGGCGAGCTGCCGGTACAGCGTCGCCTGGAAGTCGTCGGGCAGGTACTGCTCCACCTGGTCGGCGAGCGTGCCCGCCACGGCCGCGGCGGTCTCGAACTTCAGCGGCGCCACCCCGACCAGGTTCTGCACGGCGACGTCCCGCTCGGCGTCGGTCAGACCGTCGGCGGCCAGGGTGCGCAGCACCTTCCACAGGTCGTCCAGTGCGGGACCGGTGTTGGGGGTGTCCACGGAGCCGCTGATGGCGAGCATCGCGGCGCCCGAGCCGTCCGGCGCGGACAGCAGGACCTGCCCGAAGGCGCGGACGCCGTAGGTGTAGCCCTTCTCCTCGCGCAGGACGCGGTCCAGGCGGGAGGTGAGGGTGCCGCCGAGGCAGTACGTGCCGAGCACCTGGGCGGGCCACACGCGGTCGTGCCGGTCGGCGCCGATCCGGCCGATCAGCAGCTGCGTCTGGACGGCGCCGGGACGGTCCACGATGACGACCCGGCCCCTGTCGTCGGCGGTCACCGGCGGTACGGGCCGCGGCTCGGCCGAGGAGCCCGTCCAGGCGCCCAGGCTGTCGCCCAGGAGCGCTTCCAGATCGATCCCGGTGAGGTCCCCGACGACCACCGCGGTGGCCGTCGCCGGGCGGACGTGCCGGTCGTAGAAGGCGCGTACGGCGGCGGAGTCGATCTTCTCGACCGTCTCCGCGCTGCCCTGGCGCGGGCGCGAGATGCGCGCGGTGGCCGGGAACAGCTCCTTGGAGAACTCCTTGGCGGCGCGCCGGGCCGGGTTGGCCAGCTCGTGCGGGATCTCGTCCAGACGGTTGCGGACGAGGCGTTCCACCTCGCTGTCGGCGAACGCGGGCGCGCGCAGGGCGTCGGCGAGCAGGCCGAGACCCTTGGCCAGGCGCGAGACCGGCACCTCGAGACTGAGGCGGACTCCGGGGTGGTCGGCGTGCGCGTCCAGGGTGGCGCCGCAGCGCTCCAGTTCGGCGGCGAACTCCTCGGCGGAGTGCTTGTCGGTGCCCTCGGAGAAGGCGCGCGCCATGATCGTGGCGACGCCGTCGAGACCGGCCGGTTCGGCGTCCAGGGGGGCGTCGAGGATGATTTCGACGGCGACGACCTGCTGGCCGGGGCGGTGGCAGTGCAGGACGGTCAGGCCGTTGCCCAGCGTGGCGCGCTCGGGCGCCGGGAACGCCCACGGCTTGGCCTCGCCCGCCCGGGGCTGGGGGTGGAAGTCCATCGTGGCGAGCTCGGTCACCGGGCCGCCTCCTCGTTCTCGTCCTGGTCGGCGGGGGCTTCGGCGGCGGTCGGCTCGTAGACGAGCACCGCACGGTTGTCGGGGCGCAGGCGGGCCTTGGCGACCTCCTGCACCTCCTCGGCCGTCACGTCCAGCACGCGCTGGACGGCGGTGAGGGCGAGCTGCGGGTCGCCGAACAGAACGGCGAAGCGGCACAGTTCGTCGGCGCGGCCGGCGACCGTGCCGAGGCGATCGAGCCACTCGCGCTCCAACTGGGCCTGCGCGCGCTCCATCTCCTCGGCCGTGGGGCCCTCCTCGGCGAACCGGGCGAGCTCCTCGTCGATGGCGGCCTCGATGACGGGCACCTCGACGTCGCCGGACGTCTTCACGTCCAGCCAGCCCAGGGAGGGGGCGCCGGCGAGCCGCAGCAGGCCGAAGCCGGCCGCCACAGCCGTACGGTCACGGCGCACCAGCCGGTTGTACAGGCGGGAGGACTCGCCGCCGCCGAGGACGGTGAGCGCCAGGTCCGCGGCGTCGCACGCGCGCGTGCCGTCCTGCGGCAGCCGGTAGGCGGCCATCAGGGCGCGGGCCGGCACCTCCTCCTCGACGACCTCGCGGAGCTGCTCGCCGATGACGTCGGGCAGTCCGCCGTCACGGGGAGCGGGCTTGCCGTCGTGGCCGGGAATGGAACCGAAGTACTTCTCGACCCAGGCGAGGGTCTCCTCCGGGTCGATGTCGCCCACCACGGAGAGCACCGCGTTGTTGGGCGCGTAGTACGTGCGGAAGAACGCGCGCGCGTCCTCCAGCGTCGCCGCGTCCAGGTCGGCCATCGAGCCGATCGGCGTGTGGTGGTACGGGTGGCCCTCGGGGTAGGCGAGGGCGGTCAGCTTCTCGAAGGCCGTGCCGTAGGGCACGTTGTCGTAGCGCTGCCGGCGCTCGTTCTTGACGACGTCGCGCTGGTTCTCCATCGACTCGTCGTCGAGCGCGGTGAGCAGGGACCCCATGCGGTCCGCCTCCAGCCAGAGGGCGAGCTCCAGCTGGTGCGCGGGCATGGTCTCGAAGTAGTTGGTGCGCTCGAAGCTGGTGGTGCCGTTGAGGGACCCGCCCGCGCCCTGGACCAGTTCGAAGTGTCCGTTGCCCTTGACCTGGCCCGAACCCTGGAACATCAGGTGCTCGAAAAGGTGGGCAAGGCCGGTACGGCCCTTGACTTCGTGGCGTGAGCCGACGTCGTACCAGAGACACACCGCCGCGACGGGGGTCAGGTGGTCCTCCGACAGCACCACGCGCAGGCCGTTGGCCAGGCGGTGCTCGGTCGCTGTCAGGCCCCCGGAGCCTGCCTGGGCTGTGGCCGTGTGACCCATGGGCATGTACGTCCCTTCCGATCGCGGACGCGGTCGTCGAAACCGCGGTTTTCCTGCCGGTCCTGCCACTGTATGCAAGCGTGCGGACGGTCGGCGAAGTTCCCGGGCGACGTACGCCGAGAGCGAGATCGCGTAGCCTGCGGGCAGCCGTGGAGGAGGTGTCTCTGCGCACGGGCCCGGACAGCCGACGCCGGGCCCTCGCCCGCTCTGTCAGTGCCACGGTCCACAATGGTCCGCATCAGATCCCGTCACACGCCCCAGCAAGGAGCCGGCAGCGATGGCCCGCCGCAGCACGAAGACCCCGCCGCCCGACGACTCGTACGAGGAGCGCATCCTCGACATCGACGTCGTCGACGAGATGCAGGGCTCCTTCCTCGAGTACGCGTACTCGGTCATCTACTCCCGCGCCCTGCCGGACGCCCGTGACGGTCTGAAGCCGGTGCACCGCCGCATCGTCTACCAGATGAACGAGATGGGCCTGCGCCCGGAGCGCGGCTACGTCAAGTGCGCCCGTGTCGTCGGCGAGGTCATGGGCAAGCTGCACCCCCACGGCGACGCGTCGATCTACGACGCCCTGGTGCGGATGGCCCAGCCCTTCTCCATGCGGCTGCCGCTGGTGGACGGCCACGGCAACTTCGGCTCGCTGGGCAACGACGACCCGCCGGCCGCCATGCGGTACACCGAGTGCCGTCAGGCCGCGGCGACGAGCCTGATGACGGAGTCGATCGACGAGGACACGGTCGATTTCGCGCCCAACTACGACGGCCAGGAGCAGGAGCCGGTCGCGCTGCCCGCCGCCTTCCCGAACCTGCTGGTCAACGGCGCCTCCGGGATCGCGGTCGGCATGGCCACCAACATGCCGCCGCACAACCTGGGCGAGGTCGTCGCGGCCGCACGTCATCTGATCCGCTATCCGGGCGCGGATCTCGACACCCTGATGAAGTTCGTCCCGGGCCCCGACCTGCCCACCGGCGGCCGGATCGTCGGCCTCTCCGGCATCCGGGACGCGTACGAGAGCGGCCGTGGCACCTTCAAGATCCGCGCCACGGTGGCGGTGGAGACCGTCACGGCCCGCCGCAAGGGCCTGGTCGTCACCGAACTGCCCTTCACGGTCGGCCCCGAGAAGGTCATCGCCAAGATCAAGGACCTCGTCGGCTCGAAGAAGATCCAGGGCATCGCCGACGTCAAGGACCTCACCGACCGCGCGCACGGCCTGCGTCTGGTCATCGAGATCAAGAACGGCTTCGTGCCGGAGGCGGTCCTGGAGCAGCTCTACAAGCTGACGCCGATGGAGGAGTCCTTCGGCATCAACAACGTGGCCCTGGTCGACGGCCAGCCGCTCACGCTGGGGCTGAAGGAGCTGCTGGAGGTCTACCTCGACCACCGCTTCAACGTCGTTCGCCGGCGCAGCGAGTTCCGCCGCACCAAGCGCCGGGACCGGCTGCACCTGGTCGAGGGCCTGCTGACGGCGCTCGTCGACATCGACGAGGTCATCCGGCTGATCCGCTCCAGCGACAACAGCGCGCAGGCCAAGGAACGCCTGATGGAGCGCTTCTCGCTGTCGGACGTCCAGACCCAGTACATCCTGGACACCCCGCTGCGCCGGCTGACCCGGTTCGACCGCATCGAACTGGAGGCGGAGAAGGAGCGGCTCAACGAGGAGATCGCCGAGCTGACCCGGATCCTGGAGTCGGACGCGGAGCTGCGCAAGCTGGTCTCGGCCGAACTGGCCGCGGTGGCGAAGAAGTTCGGCACCGACCGCCGTACGGTGCTGCTGGAGTCCTCCGGCGCCACCGCCGCCGCCGTGCCTCTGCAGGTCGCCGACGACCCCTGCCGCGTGCTGCTGTCCTCCACGGGCCTGCTGGCCCGCACCGCGAACGGCGAGCCCTTCGCCGAGGACTCCGAGGACACGGAAGGCCGGCGCACCAAGCACGATGTGATCGTCTCCGCCGTCCAGGCCACCGCGCGCGGGGAGATCGGCGCGGTCACCTCCTCGGGCCGCCTGCTGCGGATCAACGTCGTCGATCTGCCGCAGCTCCCCGACACCGCATCGGTGCCGAACCTCTCGGGCGGCGCGCCGCTGGCGGAGTTCGTCTCCCTGGAGGGCGACGAGAGCGTGATCTGTCTGACCACGCTCGACGAGTCGTCCCCCGGTCTGGCCATCGGCACGGAACAGGGCGTCGTCAAGCGCGTGGTGCCCGACTATCCGACCAACAAGGACGAACTGGAGGTCATCGGCCTCCGGGACGGCGACCGGATCGTCGGCGCCGTCGAGCTGCGCACCGGCGACGAGGACCTGGTCTTCATCACCGACGACGCCCAACTGCTGCGCTACCAGGCCGCGCAGGTGCGGCCGCAGGGCCGGCCGGCGGGCGGTATGACGGGCATCAAGCTCACCGAGGGCGCGAAGGTCATCTCGTTCACGGCCGTGGATCCCGCGGCGGACGCGGTCGTCTTCACCATCGCGGGGTCGCGCGGAACCCTGGACGACTCGGTCCAGACGACCGCCAAGCTCACCCCCTTCGACCAGTATCCGCGTAAGGGCCGGGCCACCGGCGGTGTGCGCTGCCAGCGGTTCCTGAAGGGCGAGGACTGCCTGTCCCTGGCCTGGGCGGGCCCTGTCCCGGCGAAGGCGGCGCAGAAGAACGGCCTGCCGGCCGATCTCCCGGAGATCGACCCACGCCGTGACGGCTCGGGCGTGTCGTTGCCGAAGACGGTGTCGGTGGTGGCGGGACCGGTCTAGGCCCCGGCCCCTCCGGCCCGCTCGAACGCGCCGTCCCGGGGTTCCGTGGACGGCGCGAGCGCCCCGGGCGCGTCGAACTCCCCGAGGCTCCCGGGATCATCCGGGCCGTCGGGCTCCTCTGGGTCCTCTGGGTCCTCGGGGTCCTGTACGTAGCGCAGGACGCCCCACATCTCGTGTTCGCCGGCGGGTGGGGCGTCGCTCACGCAGGCCTCCAGCGCCCCGCCGAGGGCGGTGGCGTCGATGCCGGAACCGATGAGGACGAGCTCGGTGCGGCGTGAGTCCCCGGACGGCCAGGGCTCGGGGTGGAAGCGGAGGAAGCGTCCGACGGCGTGCACGGCGTACCGGTTGGCCGGATCGTGCGGACCGAAGTCGACATATCCCTTGATCCGGTACAGCCCTTCCGGCCGGCTGTCCAGGAACTCCATCAACCGCCGTGGCCCCAAGGGCGCTTCGGAGGTGAAGGAGACGCTGTCGTAGGCGGTGTGGAGATGGTCGGCGTGATCGTCCGCGCCACGGTCGTGCAGGTCGTCGAAGGTGAGCTGCCCGACGCGCTCCTCGCTCGGCCTGCAGTCGAAGAGGAACTCGGGATCGATGCGGCCGTAGGTGGCGGGGACGACGGCGGCGCCGTCGGCCAGCGAGCGGACCAGCCCGAGGACCCGGCCGGCGCCGGGCGCGCGATCGAGCTTGTTCACCACGACCAGGTCGGCCAGGGCGAGGTGCCGGTCGATCTCGGGGTGCTTCATCCGGGTGTCGTCGAACTCGGCCGCGTCGACGACCTCGACGAGTCCGCCGTACATGATCCGTGGATGCTCGGCGGCCAGCACCATCCGCACGAGTTCCTGCGGCTCCGCGAGGCCGCTGGCCTCGATGACGATGACGTCGATGCCGGCGGCCGGACGGGCCAGCCGTTCGAGGTAGACGTCGAGCTCACTGGTGTCGACGGCACAGCACAGACAGCCGTTGCCGAGGGAGACCGTGGAGTCGCCGAGCGCACCGGCCACGGCCATGGCATCGATCTCGATGGCGCCGAAGTCATTGACGATCGCGCCGATCCGGCTGCCTCCGCTGCGGTGCAGAAGATGGTTGAGCAGGGTCGTCTTGCCGGAGCCGAGGAATCCGGCGAGCACGACGACCGGGATCTGCTGCGGACTGCGGCTGTGTGACACGTACGACCTCTCTTGCGCCTGCGCATGCACCGGTTCGCGGCCCGGCGCACCTACGAGGATGGACTGCGGCCCAGAATACGAGCCGCGGAGAACCCCACGAAGTCCACGCCTGCCGTGCGCCGTCGGCCCGCGTCCCCGCACCGGGACGCGGGCCGACGAGGCACGACCCACGCTCGAACACCGTTGTCCACAGGCACGGAATCCACACCTGCGCTTGTGGATACGGTGACCCCCATGCGCGATCAGGAACCCGGCCCCGGCCACCCCGAACGACGGCTGAGCACCAGGGAGGCCGCCGAGCTGCTCGGGGTGAAACCCGACACCGTGTACGCGTACGTCAGCCGCGGCCGGCTGAGCAGCAGGCGCACGCCCGGCGGCCGGGGCAGCACCTTCGACGCCCAGGAGGTCGAGGCGCTCGCCCGGCGCACCAGGCGCGAGGCCGGTCCGGGTCCGGGGGCGGAGCCGTCCGTGCGCACGCACCTCACCCTCATCGACGAGGACCGGTACTACTTCCGGGGCGTGGACGCGGTCGACCTGGCCGTCCGGCACTCCTACGAGGAGGTCGCGGAGTGGCTGTGGACGGGGCGGTTCCGAGCCGGGGCCGTCTTCACCGCGCCCGAGGCGTCGGTGGCGGCCGCCCGCCGTGTGGTGGACGCGCTGCCCGAACACACCGGCCCCACCGACCGGTTGCGGGTGGCGGCCGTCGCCGCCGCAGCCGCGGACCCACTGCGTTTCGACCTGTCCGAGGAAGCGGTTCTCGCCACCGCGCGCGTTCTGATCCCCACCCTGGTCGCCGCCCTGCCACCGAAGCGACTCACCCATCGCGACGGGGACTCCCTCGCCGGCCGCCTGTGGGGGCGGCTCAGCGGGCGGCCCGCCGGAAAGGCACAGTTGCACGTCCTCGACACGGCTCTCGGCCTGCTCGCCGACCACGATCTCGCGGCCTCGACGCTCGCGGTACGGGTCGCCGCGTCGGCCCGCGCGCATGCCTACGCGGCCGTGTCCGCCGGCCTCGGCGTGATCGAGGGGCCGCTGCACGGCGCGGCCGGCGGGCTCGCCCACCGCATGCTGCTCGACGTACTGGACGTCGGCAGCGCGGGGCCCGTGATCGCGCAGGAGCTGCGGGCCGGCCGTCGCGTCCCCGGTCTCGGCCACCGGCTCTACCCCGGCGAGGACCCCCGCGCACGTGCCCTGTTCGCCCTCCTGGAGGAGATCCCGGAGGCCGCGCCCGCCCTCGCCGCGGCCCGGGACGTGGTGGCCACCACCGCCCGCCACGCGCCGCTGCACGCCAACGTGGACCTGGCGCTCGCCGTCCTCACCGCGTCGAGCGGCATGGAGGCCTCGGCCGCCGAGACGATCTTCGCCGTCGCCCGTACGGCGGGCTGGGTCGCACACGCCCTGGAGGAGTACGGCGAACGCCCCCTGAGGATGCGCCCGAGCGGACACTACGTGGGCCCGAGGCCGCCCCGACCGCTGCCGCTGCCCGGGTGAGGCCGGGCACGCTGACGAGCCGGCCGAGGGGCAGGGACGATGACGAGCCGCCGGAGTGAGGCGGGCACGACGACGTGGCGGATCCCGGCCGACCCTCCGCCACGGCCTGCCGTTCCGGCCGCCGGATCCGGGAGGCCGTTCGTCCCGTCCCGGCGTGAGGTTTGTGCCGGCGGGGCGTCCCTGCACCACGGCACACGCACGCGTACCCGCCCGCACGCGTACCGGCCCACCTGCGTACCGGCCCGCACGCGTCCCGCACGGTCCCGGCGGACGGGCGGCCGTCCGACCGGGCCGTAGGCCATCCCGAGGCGAGTCAGGTTAGGCTCACCTCTGTGAGTACGTGCGCGACCGTCTCGCGGGACCTCGACGAGCCCCTCGCCGGAACCGCGGCCACGGCAACCACCTGGCTGCTCCTGGAACAGCCCGGCCCCTGGGGCGCCAGAGCGCTGGTCTCCAGCCACCTGGACCCCTCCCTGGGCCGCGCCCTGGAAGCGGCCGCGCAGGGCACCGGGGTGCGTATCGCGCTCATCCGGCGTCCGGGACGCCACGCCGACTTCGGCCCTCCGGCGCTGCGGCAGGTCTACGCGGCCCACACCGTTCCCGGGCGGGTGTGGCTGCACGGCGCCACGACCCACGATCCGCACCGGCTGCTGGACCTCGACTTCGCCGCGCTCGGCCGTGGCGAGCACCGCACCTTCGACGACGCGCTTGGGGGCGGGCCTCATACCGGGGACCCGCTCGCGCTCGTCTGCACCAACGGCAGACGCGACCGCTGCTGCGCGCTCCTCGGCCGTCCGCTGGCCGCGCAACTGGCCGCCTCCGGACTGCGGGGGGCCTGGGAGGTCACCCATCTGGGAGGTCACCGCTTCTCCCCCACCCTGCTCGTCCTACCGCACGGATACGCGTACGGCCGCGTCGGAGCACCCACCGTCCAGGAGGTCCTGCACGGTGTCCAGGAGGGCCGGATCGTCCTGCAGGGGTGTCGGGGGAGCTCCGCCTGGGAGCGGCCCGGCCAGGCGGCGGAACTGGCGGTGCGCGCGGCCATCGGCGAGGACGCGGCGGAAGCGCTGAGCGTCGTGCGGACCGCCGGGGGCGCGCCGCGCTGGGAGGTGACCGTCGCGCACACGGACGGACGCCACTGGGAGGTCGTGGTGGACCAGGGCGCCGCGACGCCGCCCCGGCCGGAGAGCTGCGGAACGTCGGTCCTCGGCACGCCCGCGCGGATGGACGTCGTGGCGGTGCGGGAGCTGTCGGGCGCGGCGTGGACGGGCTGAGCGGCCTCTGACCGGTACCGCCCCCTGTGCACGGCCGCGGCTTTCCGGCGGACGGGCAGCGCTACGCGCGGGTGCGGCCGAACCGTTTCCTCTTGAGCGGATCAAGAGATCCACACCACCTGCCCCTACGGTTGCGCGGCCCCGTCCACGTACCGTCTTGGGTATGAGCCCCACTCCCCCCGCTCGTCGCCTGCGCCTCGGAATGCCGCGGCGCATGTTCTCGCAGCTCCTGCTCATGCAGCTGACGATCGCCGCGGGAGTCGTGGTGCTCGCCACCGGACTGTTCCTCGCCCCGCTCAGCAACCAGCTGGACGACCAGGCGATGCGCCGCGCGCTGGCCATCGCACAGACGACAGCGGCGGTGCCGCAGATCGCCGAGGACCTCCAGCATTCGCGGCCGACGGTCGGCGGTCCGGTGCAGCGGGAGGCCGAGCGGATCCGCAAGGCCAGCGGCGCCGAGTACGTCGTGGTCATGGATCTGCACGGCATCCGCTGGTCGCACAAAGACCCCGCCCAGGTCGGCGGCCATGTCTCGACGGACCCGAAGAAGGCTCTCGGCGGCCGGGACGTCATGGAGATCGACAGCGGGACCCTGGGCCGCTCGGCCCGCGGCAAGGTGCCGCTGCGCGACGGCCAAGGCAAGATCATCGGTGCGGTCTCGGTCGGCATCGAGTACGACAGCGTGCGCGCCCGCCTCATCCACGCCATTCCCGGACTGTTCGCCTATGCCGGAGGAGCGCTCGCCGTGGGTGCGCTGGCGGCCTGGCTCATCTCCCGGCGGATCCAGCGGCAGACCCGCGACCTGGCCTTCTCGGACATCTCCGCGCTGCTCGCCGAGCGCGAGGCGATGCTGCACGGCATCCGGGAGGGCGTCGTCGCCCTGGACCGGACCGGCCGCGTCCGCCTGCTCAACGACGAGGCGCAGCGCCTCCTGGGCATCGGCGACGAGGCGGTGGGCGGGCTGCCCGACGAGGCACTCGGCGAGGGACGTACGGCCGACGTGCTGGCCGGCCGGGTGACCGGCACGGATCTGATCGCCGTCCGGGGCCAGCGCGTCCTGGTCGTCAACCGCATGCCCACCGACGACGGCGGCGCCGTGGCCACGCTGCGCGACCGCACGGAGCTGGAGCAGCTCGGCCGGGAACTCGACTCGACGCACGGTCTCATCGACGCGCTGCGGGCCCAGGACCACGAGCACGCCAACCGTATGCACACGCTGCTGGGCCTGCTGGAACTGGAGATGTACGACGACGCCGTGGAGTTCGTCGGCGAGGTGGTGGGCGATCACCGGGCCACCGCGGAGCAGGTGACCGAGAAGATCGGGGATCCGCTGCTCGCCGCCCTGCTCGTGGGCAAGGCGACCGTCGCGGCCGAGCGGGGCGTCGCCCTGTGGGTCTCCGACCGGACCCGGCTGCCCGACCGGCTGATCGACCCGCGCGGACTGGTCACCGTCGTGGGCAACCTCGTGGACAACGCGCTCGACGCCGTCGCGGGCAAGCCGCACGCGCGCGTGGAGGTCGAACTGCGCGCCGAGGGCCGTACCGCCGTACTGCGGGTGCGGGACACCGGCCCCGGCATCCCTGCCGAGCAGCACGAGTTGATCTTCACCGAGGGCTGGTCCACCAAGAAGCCTCCGGCGCACGGCAAGCGCGGGATCGGGCTCTCCCTGGTGCGCAGGCTCGCCGAGCGGCAGGGCGGCAGCGCGTCCGTGGGCGATGCGGCCGGCGGGGGCGCCGAGTTCACCGTCGTCCTGCCGGAGGCGCTCACCGAGCCCGGCCCGCGGCCGGGCCCACCGGGTCAGCGGTCCGGATCGGAACCCGTCCTGTCCGCACCGGCGGGCGCCGCCGAGGAGGGATCGCGATGATCGAGGTCCTGGTCGTGGACGACGACACCCGGGTCGCCCGCGTCAACGCCGCCTACGTCGAGAAGGTGCCCGGCTTCCGTGTCGCGGGCGAGGCCCACAGCGCGGCCGAAGCGCTGCTCCGGCTGGAGACGCTGCCCCGCGTGGACCTCCTCCTGCTGGACCACTACCTGCCCGACGAGACGGGGCTGGCGGTCGTCCAGGAGATGCGCCGACGCGGACACCAGACCGACGTGATCATGGTGACCGCCGCGCGGGACGTCGGGACGGTGCAGGCGGCCATGCGCCAGGGCGCGCTGCAGTACCTGGTGAAGCCGTTCGCCTTCGCCGGTCTGCGGGCCAAGCTGGAGGCGTACGCGGATCTGCGCCGCACCCTGGACGGCGGCGGCGAGGCCGAACAGGCCGACGTCGACCGGATCTTCGGCGCGCTGTCCGCCCGTTCGGAGCCCGGCCTGCCCAAGGGGCACTCCCCCACCACCGCCGAACTCGTACGCCAGTCGCTGATGAGCGCCGAGGGGCCCTTGTCCGCCCAGGAGATCGCCGATCGGACGGGGGTGAGCCGGCAGACCGCGCAGCGTTATCTGAAGCTTCTGGAGCGCACGGGGAGGGCCCGTCTGACCCTGAAGTACGGCGACGCGGGCCGCCCGGAACACCGTTACGTGTGGGCGACCCGCGCCTGAGGCGCTCGAGCGTCAGCCCGTCGCCTTCTGGACGAACTCGGTCGTGTAGGTCTTGCCGAGGTCCACCTTGGCGTTCTGGATGTTCGGGTTGAACGCCTTGAGGACCTTCTCCACGGTCTCGGGGCCGTTCTTGGGCATCACGCCGTCCTTGGTGAACATGGGCAACGTGTTCTTGATGGCCACGGAGTACAGCATCTTGTTGCCCTGCGAGTAGTCGGCAGGCATCTTGTCGGCGATGTCGCTCGCACTGTGGGTGGACATCCACTTGAGCGTCTTGACGAACGCATTGGCCAACTTCTGGACGGTGTCCTTGTGGCCGTTGACCCAGCTCGTCTGCATGTACAGGCTCGACGACGGGTACGGTCCGCCGAGCGCCTCCTGGGAGCCTTCCGGCGTCCGCATGTCGAGGAGGATCTTGCCGGCCTTCTTGTCCAGGATCGTCGCCACGGTCGGGTCGGTCGTCATACCGCCGTCGATGGCGCCCTGCTGCAGCGCCGCGATGAAGGTCGGCCCGGCGCCCACGGCGACGGGGGTGAACTCGCTGACCTTCACGCCGTTCTTGACGGCGAGGTACTTGGTGAGGAAGTCGGTCGAGGAGCCGAGGCCCGTGATGCCGAGCTTCTTGCCCTTGAAGTCCTTGGGCGAGGTGATGTCGTCCTCGGCCTTCGTCGACACGATCTCCACCTCGCCGGGCGCCTGCGAGAACTGGACGACGGACTCCACCTCCTTGCCCTTCACCTGGAGGTCGAGGGTGTGGTCGTAGAAGCCCACGGCGCCCTGCACCTGGCCGGAGACGAGCGCGGTCTCGGCCTGCACACCGGCCGGTTCGCTGAGCAGCTCGACGTCGAGGCCCTCGGCGTCGAAGTAGCCCAGCCGCTGGGTGAGCATGGCGGGCAGGTAGATGACCTTGTCCAGGCCGCCGACCATGATCTTGACCTTGGTGCCCTTGCCGTCGCCCTTGATGTCGGCTCCGCTGGACGCCGAGCCGGCGGCGTCGTTGGCACAGGCGGTGAGCGAGGAGAGGGCGAGCAGGCCGGCGGCGGCCACGGCCGTGTATCTGGCGGTTGTGCGCATGGCGGGGTTCACGTCCTTGTGAGAGGGCGATGCGGGGATGAGGAACGGCGCGCGGAACGAGCGGCGCGCGAAGAGCCGGGGGGGGTGGGAAGGAGGGCTCGCCAGGTGGCGACCCGGGGGCGTTCGAGGAGGGATCAGCCGTCCGAGCCCGACGGCTTCCAGCGGAAGATGCGGCTCTCGGCGAAGGTCAGCAGCCCCTCGGCGACCAGGGCGACGACGGCCAGGATGACCATCGCCGCGTACACACCGGCCGCGTTGAAGGTGCCCTGGGACTGGGCGACGAGGAGCCCGATGCCCTTGGTCGCGCCGATGTACTCGCCGACGATCGCGCCGATGAGTGCGAAGCCGAAGCTGACGTGCAGGCTGGTGAAGATCCAGGAGGTGGCGGAGGGGATGACCACCTGAAGGGTCACCCTGCGGTCGCTCGCGCCGAGGATGCGGGCGTTGGCGACCAGGTTGCGGTCGACCTCGCGGGCTCCCTGGAAGGCGTTGAAGAAGACCGGGAAGAACACCAGGACGACGGCCGAGGCGACCTTGGAGGCCGGTCCGAGCCCGAACCAGATCACGAAGATCGGGGCCAGCACGATCCTGGGTATGGAGTTGAGCACCTTGATGTATGGACCAAGGATGTCGGCGAGGAAAGTGATCCGTCCCAGCGCGATCCCGCACACGACACCGGTGACCACGCCGATGATCCAGCCGAGTAGCGCCTCGTAGAGCGTGTACCAGATCTGTTCGCCCAGGGAGCCGAGCGCGGTCCCGTGCGTCAGCCAGGTGTAGATCTGGTCCCAGATCTTGCTCGGCATCGAGAAGTTGAACGGATCGATGACCTCGGCGCGGGACAACCCCTCCCACAGGGCGAGCACCGCCACCAGGAGCAGGACCCGGAACACCATGACGACGATCTTGCGTCTGCGTGCGGCACGCGCGCGTGAATGGGCGCGGTCGGGGGCCGGGACCGCGTCGGCCACCGGCGTGCTGAGGAGATCAGGCGACATGGGCGGCACTTCTTTCGCGGGTGATGCGGACCTCTTCACCGAGGGACTCCCAGATCTCGCGGTAGATCTCGATGAACCGTGGCTCCAGGCGTACCGACTCGACCTTGCGCGGCCGCGGCAGATCGATGTCGAAGACCTGCTTCACGGTCGCGGGACCGGCGGTCATCACCACGACCTTGTCGGCCAGCGCGATGGACTCCTCCAGGTCGTGGGTGACGAACACGACGGACGCGCCCGTGCCCTCCCACAGTTCGAGCAGCTCGTCCGACATCAGGGCCCTGGTCTGCACGTCGAGCGCGGAGAACGGCTCGTCCATGAGAAGGATCTCGGGATCGTTGACGAAGGTCGCGGCGAGGGCGACGCGCTTGCGCTGGCCGCCGGAGAGCTGGTGCGGGTAGCGGTCCTCGAAGGCGGCGAGTCCGACCCGGGCGAGCCATTCACGAGCCCTGCTCTTCGCCTCCGCCTTGGGCACACCGCGGAAGCGGGGGCCGGCCATGACGTTCGACAGGACCGTGCGCCAGGGAAAGGTCGCGTCCTGCTGGAAGACGAAACCGACCTTGTCGCCGACGCCACGCACGGGTTGCCCGGCGACCAGGACCTCGCCCTGGGTGGGCTCCTCCAACCCGCTGACCAGCGTCAACGTGGTGGACTTCCCGCAACCGGTCGGTCCGACGACGGCCACGAACTCGCCGTGACCGACGGTGAGGTCGAGTTCCCGCACGGCGGTGTGCGGAGCTCCCGACGGGGTCCTGAAGACCTTGCTCGCGCCCCGCAGCTCGATGGCGGGACTGGTGTGTGCGCTCATGGCCGGGGACGGTAGAGGTGACCCACGAGACAGCATCAGCCTTCTGAGCGCATGCGCTTCTTTTGCCTGCAAAGGCCTGTTGTGCTCGTTTTGCTCGCGCTACAACAGCGAAGCCGAAACACGGGCTCGAAGCCCGCCTGGCCCTCAGGAGCGAGGCCCCATGATTGACGTCCTGGTGGTGGACGACGACTTCCGTGTCGCCGAGATCAACGCCAAGTACGTGGGAAAGGTTCCCGGTTTCCGGGTCGCCGCCCGCGCCCACAGTGCTGCCCAGGGACTCGCCTGCGTGCAGCGGGGGAACATCGACCTGGTCCTGCTCGACCACTACCTGCCCGACGGGACCGGTCTCGACCTGGTCCACCGCATGCGGGAGCAGGGCCATGGCACCGACGTCATCATGATCACAGCGGCCGGCGACGTGACGACGGTGCAGAGCGCGATGCGGCTGGGCGCTCTGCACTACCTGGTCAAACCCTTCACGTTCGCAGCGTTGCGCACCCGTCTGGACTCCTACGCCGCGCTGCGCCGCACGGTCGACCGGGTCGGCGGCTACGGCGTCGCAGGTCAGGAGCAGGTCGACCGCATCTTCGGCGCTCTGCGCACCGGCCCGGGGCCGTCCTCCCCCGGTCTGCCGAGCGGCCACTCCGAACCGACCGCCGACCTGATCTGCGCCGTCCTGCACCGCGCGCGCCACCCCCTGTCGGCCCACGAGGTCGCCGCCGAGACCGGCCTCAGCCGCTCCACCGCCCAGCGCTACCTCCGACAGCTGGAACAGGCGGGACGGCTGCACCTCTCCCTCAAGTACGGCGACACGGGCCGCCCGGAACACCGGTACGCGTGGGTGGCGCCGTGACGGGGCCGCGGAACACCCGGACGGCACGACAAGCGGCGGGTCCGTAGCCCGTCACGCGGCCCCCGCCCCGGTCAGCGACCGCACCTCGGTCTCCGCGTGCTTGGCCTCGTCCGCGCTCTCGGTCGAGGTCACGGTGCCCAGCCAGCCCGCCACGAAGCCCAGCGGGATCGAGACCAGGCCGGGGTTCTGCAGGGGGAAGTACTGGAAGTCCAGGTCCGGGAAGAGTGAATCGGGGCTGCCCGACACCACCGGCGACAGCACGACGAGCGCCAGGGCCGGGATCAGACCGCCGTACACCGCCCACACGGCGCCCCGGGTGGTGAAGCTCCGCCAGAACAGCGAATACAGCAAGGCCGGCAGGTTCGCGGACGCGGCGACGGCGAACGCCAGCCCGACCAGGAAGGCGACATTGAGGTCGCGGGCCAGCAGACCGAGGCCGATCGCGACCACGCCGACGCCCACGGCGGCCACCCGCGCCACCGTGACCTCGCTGCGCGGTTCGGCGTCCCGTCGGCGCAGCGAGGCGTACAGGTCGTGCGCCACCGACGCCGAGGAGGCGAGGGTGATGCCGGCCACGACGGCGAGGATCGTGGCGAAGGCGACGGCCGTCACGACCGCGAACAGAACCGTCCCTCCCGTGGAGTCTGCGCCGCCCCCGAGATCGAGGGCCAGGAGTGGCATCGCGGTGTTCCCGGACGCGTTCGAACCGCGCACTGCCTGCGGGCCGACGATCGCCGCCGCGCCGAACCCGAGCACGATCGTCATCAGGTAGAAGCCGCCGATCAGCCCGATCGCCCAGACGGCGGAACGCCGGGCGGCCTGTGCGGTCGGCACCGTGTAGAAGCGGGACAGGATGTGCGGCAGGCCCGCCGTGCCCAGCACCAGCGCGAGCCCCAGACTCATGAAGTCGAACCGCGCGGTCCAGTCCCCGCCGTACTTCAACCCGGGCGCCAGGAACGCGGCGCCGTGCCCGCTGCGGTCGGCGGCCGTGCGCAGCAACTGGTCGAAGTCACCGTGGAAGCGCACCAGGACGAGCACGGTGAGGACGACCGTGCCGCCCAGCAGCAGCACCGCCTTCACGATCTGGATCCAGGTGGTGGCCCGCATGCCTCCCAGGGACACATAGACGACCATGAGCGCGCCGACCCCGATGACGGCCCAGGACCGTGCCGCCTCGCCCGTGTTGCCCAGAAGCAGTGCGACCAGACTGCCCGCGCCCACCATCTGTGCCACCAGGTAGAGAACGGACACGGTGACCGAGGACGTTCCCGCCGCGATGCGCACCGGGCGCTCGCTCATGCGCGCGGCGACCACGTCGGCGAGGGTGAAGCGACCGCAGTTGCGCACCAGTTCGGCGACGAGGAACAGCACCAGCAGCCAGGCGACGAGGAAGCCCACCACGTACAGCAGCCCGTCGTATCCGAACAGCGCGATGAGCCCGGTGACACCCAGGAAGGAGGCGGCCGACATGTAGTCGCCCGCGATGGCAAAACCATTTTCCATGGGGGAGAACAGCCGTCCGCCCGCGTAGAACTCCTCCGCGGAACCGCGCCGGCTGCGGCTGACCCAGGTGGTGATCCCCAGTGTCACCGCGACGAAGACGCTGAACAGCAGCAATGCCGGCGTCTGATGGTTGCCGGTCACGACACACCGCCCCTCGCTCCGCGCGTCAGCTCCTGGGTGTCCCAGCGCAGTTCGAGCGCCGCCCGGTCCCTGCGCAGCCGAGCGTGGCGGGCGTAGGCCCAGGTGAGCAGAAACGTGCTGAGGAACTGCCCGAGGCCGGCGAGCAACCCCATGTTCACCGCCCCCGCCACGGGGCGCGCCATGAACCCGGGCGCGGTCGTCGCGACCACGACGTAGGCCACGTACCAGAGGAAGAACCCGAGGACGGCGGGTACCACGAAGCGCCGGTACCGGCGGCGGACTTCCTGGAATGCGGCACTGCGCTGCACCTCGAGATAGACCTGGGCCGCCGCCGCGGGGCCGGTCTCCCGCTCCCGGCGCGCCGCCGGCACCTCGCCCGCGTGGGGACCGACAGCAGGCGACTCGCCCCAGCCGGAGGCGAGAGCGTCGTACCACGGGTCCTCGTAGTGCAGGTCTCCTGCCGCCTCGATGAAAGCCCGGTCCAGATCTTCGTGGTGTTCACGCGCGTGCGACGTGGGACCGCCGGTCTCGGGACCGTCCCCGTCGGCACGGGCACGACCGTTGCTTGACTGCATGCCCAAGGATGGACAGAACGGGAAGATCCCTGACTCTTCTTCCCTGCACGCTTCACCCCATCAGGTGACCAATCGGCCATTCACCCTGTGGGCGGCCGTACCAACCCCTTTCGATACGCGTAACGCACCGCCTGGGCGCGGCCTTTGAGCCCTGTCTTGGTGAACATGTTGTTGATGTGGGTCTTCACGGTGGCAGTGGACACGCTCAGCCTGCGCGCGATCTCCTGGTTGCTGAGACCGTCGGCGATCAGCACCAGCACCTCCGCCTCCCGTGTGGTCAGCCCGTCGGGCGGGACCGCGGGCTCCGCCGGCTCCGGTTCGGGGGCCGACAGACGCTCCAGCAGCCTTCGCTGGACGCTCGGCGACAGCCCCGCGTCCCCGGACAGCACACTGTGCACCGCCCGTACGATCTCGTCCCCGCCGGCGTCCTTGGTGAGATAGCCGCGCGCGCCCGCTTTCAGCGCCGGGAACAGGGACTCGTCGTCCGCGTAGGTCGTGAGCACCACCACCTGCGTCCCCGGATGCTGCGTGCGAATGCGCCGGGTCGCCTCCACTCCGTCGCAGCGGGGCATGCGCAGGTCCATCAGCACCACGTCGGGGGCGAGTTCGGCGACGAGTCGCACCGCCTCGTCCCCGTCCCCCGCGGCCCCCACGACCTCGACTCCCGGCAGCAGCCCGAGCAACATCACGATGCCTTCCCGGACGACCGTCTGGTCGTCCGCCACCACCACCCTGGCGGGCTTCCTCTCCGGCTCCTCGGTCATACCGGCACCTTCAGCGTCACCACGAACCCTTCCTCACCCGGTCCCGCGGCGAGCGAGCCGCCCAGCAACTCCGCGCGCTCCCGCATGCCCAGCAGACCGTACCCGCCCCCGACCCCCGCGAGTTCGCCCGGCGAACCCCCCGTGTCCCGCACGTCCAGGGTGACTTCGCGCGGGCCGTACTCCAGCCTGACGCGGACCTTCGCGCCCGGTGCGTGCTTCCGGGCGTTCGTCAGGGCTTCCTGGGCGACCCTGCGCACAGCCTGCGACGCCTCGGCCGACAGCGGCCGGCGTTCACCCCCCACCGTGACCTCGGCGCCGTCGGAGGCACGGACGAGATCGCTCAGGAAGTCCTCCAGCGGCGTCAGTTCTCCCCGAAGGGCGGAGAGCGACTGTCTGGCCTCGTCCAGGCCGTCACGGGCCATCCCGCGGGCCGCCACCACGCGCTCGAGAATCCGCTCACGGTCCGCCCCCCGCTCGATCAGCAGCCTGGCCGCTTCCAGGTGCACGAGCTGGGCCGAGAGACTGTGGGCGAGAACGTCGTGGATCTCCCGGGCGATACGGGCCCGCTCGGCGAGCGCGGCGGACTCCGCTTCGGCCGCGCGCGCCGCCCGTTCCTGGGCGAGCAGCCGCTGCGTGTTGCCTCGGGCTTCGGCGTCCAGACGCAGGGTGTATCCGACGAGGGCCATTCCCCCGATGACGGAGGCCGAGGTCAGACCGTTGCCGTCGTCGACCAAGGCGAAAGCGGCGAACCCCGCCGAGGCCACCGGCAGGGCCGCGATCAAGGGCAACCGCTCCAGGGCCGTGATGGCGCATCCGCAGCACAGGACGATGGCCGGCGAACGGAACCCGGCGGCCTCGGACCCGACCGCCAGACCCAGCAGCATGAGGGCGAGTGCCAGGGACGGCCACAGACGGTGTTCGAGTGTGGTCCGGAACAGGGCCCATGCCAGCCCACCGGCCACCAGGACTCCGCCGGCGCCGGCCACCGCGATCCACCCGTGGACACGACTGTCGTGGAAGGCCGCCCACATCAGCGCGGTCAGCACCAGCAGCCTCACCGCCCAGGCCAGCAGCCGCCTGGGACGCGAGACCTCCTTGGGGCTCAGAGCCTCCCGTGAGGGCCAGCGGGTCCAGCCGTTCTCCCTCACACGCGCTCCTTCCACGCGGACCGGGGCACGCCGTCACCGTACGCCGTGGCGGGTGCGGGGGCCGGGTGCAGGGACTGCGTACGCCGGACCAACAGGCCCGAGCGGACCAGCAGGGTGGTCGCGAGGGCCAGCATCAGGGCGGAGCTGTCCTGGTGGACGCCCAGCAGCGTGCCGACTCCGAAGAGCCCCAGCCGCAGGCCGATGCCGACGGCCCAGACGGCGACGCTCGCCTTGGTGCTCTTGCTCCAGACGGCGCCGTCCGGCTCCACCCAGATGCGGGTGGTCCAGGCCCAGGCCGCGCCCATGGCCAGGCCGACGGTCACTTCGGCGCCGAGCACCAGAGCCGCCGTGGTGGGGTGATGCGCGTCGAGGAGGTGCGGTTCGCGCAGCGCCAGGACGGCCAGGATGCCGGGCAGGAGCCACCATCGCCGGTCCGTGTCGATGCGGCTTGCGCGGAACTGCCGCACGATCACGAGCGTGATCACGGCCATGATCACCAGTGCGTCGACGAGCCCGGACATCACAGCCTCCGTGAGCGGGAAGGGGAGGCCGGCAGCGAGTGCTGCCGACACCTTCGACGCTACGGAAATCCGTCCGTCCGCAGATCGGAGCCGGGGTGGATCGCGGGTGGATCTCCGGCAGGGGCGGTCTCCACCCGTGGGTGGAGACCGCGACCGGAGACGGACCGGACGCCGGTCGGTCACCGGTCCGCGGCATCCGGCCGGCACGGATTCGCGGGCCCGACCAGACCGTCGCACGGACTTCTGGCCGAGCCCGCACGAACCGGCACGGCCCCGCTGCGGCTACGCGTCGATGCGCGACCGGTCCAGGGTCGCCGCGGAGCTGGAGATGAACTCCTTGCGCGGTGCCACGTCGTTGCCCATGAGCAGGTCGAACACCTGCTCGGCGGCCTCCAGGTCGGAGAGGTTGATGCGTCGCAGGGTGCGATGACGCGGGTCCATCGTCGTCTCGGCCAGCTGATCGGCGTCCATCTCACCGAGACCCTTGTAGCGCTGGATGGAGTCCTTGTACCTGACACCCTTGCTCTGGAACTCCATGAGCTTGTCGCGCAGCTCGCGGTCGGAATACGTGTACACGTACTTGTCCTGGCCCTTCTTGGGCTGGACCAGCTCGATGCGGTGCAGCGGCGGCACCGCGGCGAACACCCGGCCGGACTCGACCATCGGCCGCATGTACCGGTGGAACAGCGTCAGCAACAGGGTCCGGATATGGGAGCCGTCCACATCGGCGTCGGTCATCATGATGATCTTGCCGTAGCGGGCCGCGTCGATGTCGAAGGTCCGCCCGGAACCCGCTCCTATGACCTGGATGATCGCGCCGCACTCGGCGTTCTTCAGCATGTCCGTCACGGACGACTTCTGGACGTTGAGGATCTTGCCCCGGATCGGCAGCAGCGCCTGGAACTCGGAGTTGCGGGCCAGCTTCGCCGTACCCAGCGCCGAGTCTCCCTCGACGATGAACAGTTCGCTGCGCTCGACGTCGTCGCTGCGGCAGTCGGCCAGCTTCGCGGGCAGGGACGAGGACTCCAGCGCCGTCTTGCGACGTTGTGCGTCCTTGTGCTGCCGGGCCGCGATACGCGTCCGCGCGGCGGCGACCGCCTTCTCCATGACGACCCGCGCCTGAGCGGCCGCGTCGCGCTTGGTGGAGGTGAGGAACGCCTTCAACTCCCTGGAGATCACGGTGTTCACGATGCGCCGGGCCGCCGACGTGCCGAGGACCTCCTTGGTCTGCCCCTCGAACTGGGGTTCGGCCAGACGCACGGTGACAACCGCGGTCAGACCCTCCAGAGCGTCGTCCTTGACGATGTCGTCCTCGGCGACGCGCAGCATCTTCTTGGCCCGCAGCACCTCGTTCATCGTCTTGGCGACGGCCTGCTCGAAGCCTGCGACGTGGGTGCCGCCCTTGGGCGTGGCGATGATGTTCACGAACGACCGCAGGGTCGTGTCGTAACCGGTGCCCCAGCGCAGCGCCACGTCGACGCCGAGCTCACGGGTGACCTCGGTCGGGGTCATCTGCCCATGATCGTCCAGGACCGGGACCGTCTCCTTGAACGTGCCCTGACCGGTGAGGCGCAGGACGTCGCAGACGGGCTTGTCGGTGGCCAGGTACTCGCAGAACTCGCTGATGCCGCCGTCGAAGCGGAAGGACTCCTCGCCCTTGCTGCCGCCCTCGCCGAGCCCGTACTCGTCGCGTACGACGATGGTCAGGCCGGGCACCAGGAAGGCGGTCTGGCGGGCGCGCTGGTGGAGGTTGTCCAGGGAGAGCTTGGCGTCCTTGAGGAAGATCTGACGGTCGGCCCAGTACCGCACGCGCGTGCCGGAGCGGTTCTTGGCGATCCGCTTGACCTTGCGCAGGCCGCCGGTCTCGAACTCGGCGTCCGGACCGATCGCGGCGAAGGAGCCCGGGACGCCTCGCCGGAAGCTGATCGCGTGCGTGTGGCCGCCGCGGTCCACCTCGACGTCGAGTCGGGCGGACAGGGCGTTGACCACGGAGGCGCCGACGCCGTGCAGGCCGCCGGAGGCGGCGTACGAGCCGCCGCCGAACTTGCCGCCGGCGTGCAGTTTGGTCATGACGACCTCGACGCCGGACAGACCGGTCTTGGGCTCGACGTCGACGGGGATGCCACGGCCGTTGTCGCGGACCTCGACCGAGGCGTCGTCGTGGAGGATCACCTCGATGTGGTCGCAGTAACCGCCCAGGGCCTCGTCGACGGAGTTGTCGATGATCTCCCACAGGCAGTGCATCAGGCCACGGCTGTCGGTCGAGCCGATGTACATACCCGGGCGCTTCCGCACGGCCTCGAGGCCTTCGAGGACGAGCAGGTGCCGCGCGGTGTAATTGGAACCGTCCCGGTCTGCTCCTGCCAGCAGCGCTGTGGACGGCACGGACATTTCGGCGGTCACGCGGTTCGCTCCTCGCTGAATTTCAGTTGGGGCCCTTCGGGGTAAGGGCGCGGCTTGGGTTGCCGCCCCGAGGGTACCGAGGCCTGGTAGAGCCGTTGTCACGCCACCCTCGCGTCTGGACTCACACTAGTCCAGCGTCGTATGCATGTTCGATCCCTCGATGGAGTGAAGTACATGTCACGTTCCCTTCGGGGCATGAACCATTTAGGCTCCGGGCACGTCCTCATGAACAAACCGGCAAGCCAGCCGGGAGGACCGGACCATGACCGACAGCGCGAAACCGTAAGCACCACAGACCACGCAATACGGCACATTCGCCGCCAAACCGGCAGCAGACGGCCACCTCGGAAAAGATTTTTCGAGGGAAAGCCACGAGCGGGAACGTTTTGGGGCTGGTTGGATGTTGACCCTGGTACGACAGCTCGTCGAGCTAGAGAAGAGGCGACGTGACTACTGTTCTGACCCCCGCGAGCCCGCTGACGGCCGCTGACCGCTGCGACCGCTGCGGCGCCCAGGCGTACGTGCGCGTCGTCCTGCTCAGCGGTGGAGAACTGCTCTTCTGCGCCCACCACGGCCGCAAGTTCGAGCCGGAACTCAAGAAGATCGCCGCTGAGATACAGGACGAGACGGAGCGGCTGACTACCGTTCCCGTGTCCGCCTCCGAAGAAGAGCGCTGATCCGACGCGTCCACGACGAGCCAGACCGGCACAGGCCGGCGTACGGGCGGCCGTCCCTGATTCCAGGGGCGGCCGCCCGCTCGTGTGACGTGGCGCGGCCCGTGAGCCCGGGTCGCGCCCGAGAAGCCCCGCTCAGGCGCCGCCAGGGGCCTCGTGGGGGCTTCGGGTGCCGACGTCCCAGTGCAGTGTCCGCAGGGCGTCCGAGACCCGTGTGTAGACGCCTGGGCTGCCCGGCCGCCCGCAGCCGCTGCCCCAGGACACGAGCCCGATGAGCCTGCCCTGTGCGACCAGCGGTCCGCCGCTGTCGCCCTGACAGGCGTCGGGGCCGCCACGCGCCTCCCCCGCGCACACCATGCTCCGCGCCTCGTAGGTGCCGTCGGTGGAACCGGGGTAGGCCCGCTCACAGAGCGTGTCGGCCAGGACGTGGACGTGCGCCGCCCGCAGGCTGTGCGCGTACGCGCCGAATCCCGAGGTGTCGCCCCAGCCGTAGACGACGGCGTCCGAGCCGGGCTCGTAGGCCGTGTCTCCCGCGGCGGCCATGGGGGCGACCGCCGTCGCCGCGAGCGGCTCGGCGAGGCTGAGCACGGCGAAGTCGCCGGCGTTGCTGGAACTGTCGTAGCCCGGGTTCACCCAGACGCTGCGCACGGAGATCTCCTGGCCCACGCCCGTGTACAGGTCCGTACGGCCCGCGACGACCTTCAGATCGGACAACCGCCCCGGGGGCCCTCCCAGGACGTCCTCGCCCATGCAGTGGGCCGCCGTGAGCACAGTGGACCGGCCGACGGCCACGCCTCCGCAGAACTGGCCCGAGCGCGTACCTCCGAACCGGTCACGACTGGACAGGGCGACCACCCAGGGCGCCTGGGAGACGTCGATGGGGACACCCCCCAGGACGACGCCGTCGGAGGCTGCCGGGGCGGCGGAGGCCAACGGTATGGCCATCACCGCGGCCGCCAGGATCAACGGCCGGGACAGCGCCCGGACCAGGCAACGACGCATGCGCGCTCCTCACTCGAAGTGATCGATGAACACCCAGAGTGATTCAGAGCGACCTGTCCCGCACCCGCGCACCGACGCCGAAGGCCCGGCCCCCGATGGGGGGCCGGGCCTTCGGCCTGGTACGGCGGGGCGACCTAGTCGAGGTAGTCGCGCAGCACCTGCGAACGAGACGGGTGGCGCAGCTTCGACATGGTCTTGGACTCGATCTGGCGGATGCGCTCGCGCGTGACGCCGTACACCTTGCCGATCTCGTCGAGGGTCTTCGGCTGACCGTCGGTGAGACCGAATCGCATGGAGACGACTCCCGCCTCCCGCTCGGACAGGGTGTCGAGCACCGAGTGCAGCTGCTCCTGCAGAAGCGTGAAGCTGACCGCGTCGGCCGGGACGACGGCCTCGGAGTCCTCGATGAGGTCGCCGAACTCGCTGTCGCCGTCCTCGCCCAGGGGGGTGTGCAGCGAGATGGGCTCGCGGCCGTACTTCTGGACCTCGATGACCTTCTCCGGGGTCATGTCGAGTTCCTTGGCCAGCTCCTCCGGGGTGGGCTCACGGCCCAGGTCCTGGAGCATCTGGCGCTGCACGCGCGCGAGCTTGTTGATGACCTCGACCATGTGCACCGGGATGCGGATGGTGCGGGCCTGGTCGGCCATCGCGCGGGTGATCGCCTGACGGATCCACCAGGTGGCGTACGTGGAGAACTTGTAGCCCTTGGTGTAGTCGAACTTCTCGACCGCACGGATGAGACCGAGGTTGCCCTCCTGGATGAGGTCCAGGAAGAGCATGCCGCGGCCGGTGTAGCGCTTGGCCAGGGAGACCACCAGACGGAGGTTGGCCTCCAGGAGGTGGTTCTTGGCGCGGCGGCCGTCCTCCGCGATGATCTCCAGCTCGCGCTTGAGCTTCGGCGCGAGCTTGTCGGCGTTGGCCAGCTTGTCCTCGGCGAACAGACCGGCCTCGATGCGCTTGGCGAGTTCGACCTCCTGCTCGGCGTTGAGCAGCGGGACCTTGCCGATCTGCTTGAGGTAGTCCTTGACCGGGTCGGCGGTGGCGCCCGCGGCCGCGACCTGCTGCGCGGGCGCGTCGTCCTCGTCCTCGTCGGACAGGACGAAGCCGGCGCTCTCGGTGCCCTCGGGCTCACCCTCGGCCTTGGGAGCGTCCTCGAGGACCTCTTCCTCGACCAGCTCGGCGTCGTCCTTCTTGGCGGAGGTCTTCTTGGCGACCGTCTTCTTCGCGGCGACGGTCTTCTTGACGGCCGCCTTCTTGGCGGTCGTCGTCTTCTTGGCAGCCGCCTTCTTGGCGGTGGCGGCTTCCTCTGCGGGGTCGTCCACAGCGGGGGCGGCGGGGGCGGCCTCGGTGGTGGCGGTGGCCTTCCGCGTGGTCACCGTCTTCGCCGCGACCGTCTTGGTGGCGGTGCGCTTGGCCGGACTCTTCGCTGCGACGCTCTTTCGGGTGCGCTTGGGCTCCGCGGCACTGACCATCAGCGTCACACCCTCTTCCTCGAGGATCTGGTTGAGGCTGCGCAGTACGTTCTTCCACTGAGTGGCCGGAATCTGGTCAGCTTCGAAGGCCCGACGCACATCGTCGCCGGCGATCTGCCCCTCAGCCTTTCCCCGCTCAATGAGCGCCATGACAGAGACGGACTCGGCGATCTCCGGCGGGAGCGTACGGGATGTGCTGGCCGACACGAACAACCTCTCGGAACGTTGGAAAACGGCTTCCGGCCCCGTTCGCAGACGAACAGGAGCCGACCACCGACCTGGGGGTGGGCCGACGGTGCGGGCGGGGACCGGGAGGATTCACAGCGCCTTGAACGGCGTCCGTATTCCCTCCGCGGCAGCCACCTCTTAGGTCATCGCGTTGTTTCCACAAGCGTTACGCCCAATCTTCGTGGCCCGAGTCACACCGCGTAAGCATGCAAAAACGGTCAGACACGGGCAGAGGCGGTCACCCGTGGTGTCTACCCGAGCCTCCGTAGCCGAATCCCCTTTGCGCCCTCCCTGCATCCCTGGCCGAATCTCCCCCTGTCGGCCGTCGGACCCCGCAGACCCCGTGGCGGGTTCTGCGGGGTCCGGTGAGAGGGCGGGCGCGTCGCCCGGGGACGACGCGGCGGGAGAGGACATCCGCGGATGCGGTCAGTGCTCGCGCGGCGCCGGCACGACGCGCTCCACCTCGGGATGCACGGTGAGCAGCTGCCGCATGGCCGTCTCCGCCGCGGTGCCGTCGCCCGCGGCGAGCGCGTCGACGATTCTGCCGTGGTGCCCCAACGACGCGTCGTTGGGACGCTCGCACCCCGCGATCGGACCGCCGGAGACCTGCAGAGCGGAGGACACGATCCCCGAGAGGTGCTCCAGCATGCGGTTGCTCGCGACCTGGATGAGCAGCGAGTGGAACTCGGTGTCGGCCCGGGAGTACGTCAGTGCGTCACCCTGCCCCATGGCGTGAGCCATGATCTCGACCATGTCGGAGAGGCGCTGCTGGATGTCGGGCCGCCCGTGCCCGGCGGCGAGGCGGGCAGCCAGCGGCTCGATCGTCCAGCGCAGCTCGGTCAGCTCGCGACGCTGGTCGTCGCGCTGGGGGCCGAAGGCGCGCCACTCGATGATGTCCGGGTCGAGGAGATTCCAGTCGCTCACGGGACGCACACGCGTGCCGACGTTCGGCCGGGCACTGACCAGGCCCTTGGCCTCGAGGACGCGCAGCGACTCGCGGACGACGGTGCGGGACACCTCGAACCGCTGGCCGATCTCCTCGGGCACGAGCGGGCGGTCCGCGCCCAGGTCGCCCGAGACGATCATCTGGCCGAGCTGCTGGACGAGTTGGCCGTGCAGTCCGCGTCCGCGGCTGCCCGTGGCGCGGCGCCCCACGCGCCCCATCTCGGGCTCGACGGACTCCCAGACGGGAGCTCCGACGCGGTCGGCGGCGGGGGCCTCGGCGTAGGGGTAGCGGTCGAATCCGCCCGGGCCGGCCAGACCGGAGTCGGTGGAGCGGGCGGCGGTCATCATGGTGTGCGCAAGGGTACTCACGGATCCTTTGTCGGCGCTGCCTCCAACTGCCTTGAGGTCTTTGGTGAAAAGCACACGAAAGGGTGATCGCTCACCTCGTCGCAATTGACGCCTTATCGGAAAGAAACGGGCTTTCTGTGGGGAGTTGCGCACATGCCAGGACGGGATCGGCCGGGGACGGTCGTCATCGGACCTTGCTGCGCAGCGTGGTGAGCACATACGCGCACACCAGGGCGGTGAGGGACAAGGTCATTGCCCCGCCGACGGGTTGAGCGATCACGCGTGCCGCGGCGGCCAGATACCGACCTCCCCCGAAGGGCCACTGCACCAGGAGCGTCTCCCGCAACCGCACGGACAGCCCGGCCGCCGTCCGCACGGACGCACTACCCACGAGCTCCTGTACGACGGGTACGACGACCACCGGCACCGCCAGCACCGCCGCCAGCCCGGCCGTGGTGGAGCGGAAGACGCCGGCGGCCAGCACACCGGCCCAGGCGCAGCCGACCACGAGAGCGAGCCAACCCGCGCTCAGCGCCATCCAGTCCGCGGGAACTCGCGCGAGCTCCCGTCCGTAGACGAGGTAGAGCACTTCGGCGTCGCAGCCCACCGCGAGAAAGGCGAGCATCACGGCGGTGAAGGCGGCGACGAGGAGCTTGGCGGTGAGCACCCCGAGCCTGCGGGGCACGGTGCCGCGGTCCGCCGCCAGGGCGGGGTGGCGGAACTCGTCGCCGAAGGCCAGCGCGCCGAGCAGCCCGGCGCCGAGCGCAGCCGGCGGCAGCGGCAGCTCCACAGGCCACGCGGCCAGCAGTCGTGCCTGCCCGGTGTGGCCGTCGTGGGCCAGGAGCAGGGCGGTGAGGGCGGAGACGAGCAGCACGACGGCACCGGTGACGAAGCCGGTGCTGATCCCCGTGGCGCGGCGAAGTTCGTAGCGCAGGGGTCGCAGAGGACTGGGAGCGGACCGTACGGAGATGGGGGGTGGGAGGTCGGGCAGGGCGTCGGGGGTACGGGAGGCGGAGGCCCGCGGGGTGCGCCGGGCGGACGGCAGGACGGGCGGTGCGTCGGTGGGGCGACGCTCCTCCAGGGTGAGGGCCGCCGTCGCAGTCGACGCGGTCGGGGTCGACGGGGTCGGGGTCGACGGGGTCGCGGTCGGCATGGCCGCGGTCGCGCCGTCCTCGTCCACCGCCGCGGCGCCGGGCCGGGAGGAGCCGCCCTCCGCCTGGGAAACGCCCGAAGAAGGTTCCTCGGCCGGGCGGTGCGTCACGGGGAAGGGTGGCGATTCACTGTCGGCCGCCTGCGTCGCGACGGCGGCGGTCCCCCGCGCATCGTCCTCGACGCCTGGGTCCTCGGACGGCTTTCGGCCGTCCGAGCCCTTCGCGAAGGCGCCGACGACGGCTCGCCCGCCGGACGACGGGTTCGGCTGCGCGGCGCCCGCAAGGCGCGGCCCCGCTTCGGCGCGCACGGGGAGGGAAGCCGCCGAGCCCACCCCTGCCCCCGGCCCCATGTCCCCTGTCTCGTCGGCCAGTTGATGGACGAGGACGCCGTGCCGGAACGCCGTCTCGCCGACGTGGGCGCACGTGCTGCCGTACACGGAGAGTCGGTTGCCGTCCTCCTGCACGACCTCGACCGAGCGCCGTCCGGCCCGGGCCTCCTGGGTGAGCAGGGCGGCCAGGCGAACGGCGTGGGGGGTGCGCACGGCCACCCGGGGGCGCAGCCGGGTACGGGCGAAGTCGACGGCCTCCTGGTCGGCGACGAGTCTGCCCCGGTCGAGGGTGACGACGCGGTCGGCGGTGCGGGCCGCCTCCTTGGGGTCGGCCGTGGTCGTCAGGACCGTGCCACCCTGGGCGGCGTGCGCGCGCAGCATGCCGAACAGCCAACGGCTCTCCCGCCCGGAGAGCCCGTCGGCGGGGTCGTCGAGGACGAGCGTGTGCGGATCGGCGAGAAGGGCACAGGCCAGACCGAGCCGCCGGTCGACGCCGCGGGAGAGGGAGCCGAGGCGTTCGTCGCGCAGGCTCACCAGACCGACGACCTCCAGCACCTCGTCGGCCCGTCGGACCGGCACCCCGGCGGCCGCGCACAGCATGCGCAGATGGCCACGGACCGTGCGCGCGGGGTGCCCCGGCACATCGCCCAGGAGGACGCCGACCTCACGCGAGGGGTGCGCGATGCGGTGCAGGGGGCGGCCTCTGAAGTAGGCGAGGCCGCGGCCCTGTTGGAGTTCGAGCATCAGTCTCAGCACGGTGGTCTTGCCCGCGCCCGACGCCCCGAGCAGCACGGTGACGCGGCCCGCGCGCGCCTCGAAGGAGACGTCGTCGACGGCGGGCGGAAGCGCCTTGCGGGAGTTGCTGGTCAGTCCGAAGGCCTGGATCACCCGAAGCAAGATAGCGCGCTATGTCCGTTTTTTCCGTTCACCGCACGGGTCCGGCGCGCAAGCATGCCCGCCCCGCCGGCCTTCGCCCGCGCGCTGCACCCGCGCGACGGTCCACCTTCAGACCTCGGGCCGCAGCATCGGCGGGTTGAGCAACGTCGCGCCGCCCGCGCGGAAGAGCTGGGCCGGGCGACCGCCCTGCCGGGTGGTGGTACCGCCTGTGGGCACCAGGAAGCCGGGCGTGCCCGTCACCTTGCGGTGGAAGTTGCGCGGGTCGAGTGCCACGCCCCACACCGCCTCGTACACGCGGCGCAGTTCGCCGACCGTGAACTCCGTGGGGCAGAACGCGGTCGCGAGGGACGAGTACTCGATCTTGGAGCGAGCCCGTTCCACCCCGTCCGCGAGGATCTGCGCATGATCGAAGGCGAGCGGTGCGACCGTCTCGCCGTCGCGGCCGTATCCCCCGTGCTGCAGCAGTTCCTCCACGGGCGCCCAGCGCGCGTTGCTGGCGTCGCCGCCCGCTCGCGGAGCCGGGAGGTCCGGGGCCAGCGCCAGGTGCGCGACGCTGACGACGCGCATCCGGGGATCGCGCCCGGGATCGCCGTAAGTGGCGAGCTGCTCCAGGTGGGCGCCGTTGTCCTGCGCGGGGACCGAGGGGTCGTGGGCGTGCAGACCGGTCTCCTCGGCCAGTTCGCGCGCCGCCGCCTGCGTCAGGTCCTCGTCGGCCCGCACGAAGCCGCCGGGCAGCGCCCAGCGCCCCTTGTACGGCGCCTCGCCCCTGCGTACCGCCAGCGCGCACAGGGCGTGACGGCGCACGGTCAGCACGACCAGGTCCACGGTGACGGCGAAAGGCGGAAAGGCTGACGGGTCGTAGGACATGCGGTGATCATAGTCGTCTCCCTGACGATAAACACTCCTTTCGCCGGTCGCATCGAGGGCTGATCCACCGCCGTCCAACACGGCCCTCGCCGTACGGGCCGCCCCCCGCCCTGTTCGGCGTCGCCCGAGGTCACATGGGGGTCACACTCCCAGTTGGAGTCCTTCGGCCGCCTCCTCCACCATGGCGAGTCCGAGCCGGCTGACCCGTACGGAGAAGGGCGCGCCCGCCACCCGCAGACCCGTCAGACCGACCTCGCCCAAGGGCGCGCTGGGCAGGGGGCGCAGGGTGACGGTTCCGGCCGGGGCGTCCGGCCGGACACCGACGATCGTGGTCAGCAGCAGGACCCCGGCCGCCGCAGCGGTGGCGGCGGGACGGCAGGCGGCCGGATGCGGAAGGGGCGCGCTTCCGTCTCCGCGCTGCTCCCCCGCGTACATCTCCGGGAGACGGTGGCCGAAGGCATCGGCCGCCGCCAGTACTCCGCGCAACAGGGCAACGCTCTCCTTCTCATGGCCCGTGGCCGCCAGGCCCGCGACGGCGATCGCCGTTTCGTAGACCCGGACGGCGCCGCTGCGGTGGCCGAAGGGGTTGTGGCCGACCTCCTTCGCGCCGAGGCCGCGAAGCCCCCAGCCCGAGTCCATGGCCGGGCCGCCGAGCAGCCGGGCCAGCTGCTCGGTCTGCACCTTGTCCAGCAGCCCCGGGGCGTGGGCGCCGCCGCCCAGCAGCCCCGTGTCGAGGATGTGGGCGGTGGTCGCGCAGAGGTGGGGCAGCGGTCGCCCGTCGGGACCGAGCGCGGCCGCGGGTCGGCCGCCTGCCCGGTCGTCGATCCAGAAGTCCCGCCGGAACACCGCGCGCGCCGTCCGGGCCCACTCCCGCAGCCCGCCGTCGCCCGAGGCTCCACAGGCGTCGAGCAGATCGGCGCCGAGCAGCGCGGCACGGTGGGCGTGGGCCTGGGTGTCGCAGCGGACGGGGCCGTTGGGCAGCGGGTCCCGCAGGTAGGGGCCGTCGCCGACCGACGTGCGCAGCCAGGTCAGACAGCGCTCGGCCGCGGGCAGCAGTTCCTCAATCTCGCTGTCGGGCAGTCCCCATCGGCGGGCCTCCGCGAGGAGCACCGGGAAGAGCAGTGTGGCCTCCGTCCCCGTGCAGGCCGGCGGCAGGTGCACGCCCGCGTCCCGCCGCGGTCCGGGAATCATGCCGCACCGCGGTCCCGGGAGGGTGACCTGAGTGCGGGCGAGCGTGCGCAGCGTGCTCGCGGCGAGGCGGGTGCCCAGGGGCAGCGTCATGCGGGCCGCGGCGAGCGCCTCGGCCGGGGCCAGACCGCAGCGCCAGGGGGCCCCGGCCGCGAGGTGGGTGTCCGCGGGGCGCTCGGGGTCGCGCACCAGCAGGGCCTGCAGGTCCTGGACACTCGTGGCCAGCAGGGCCCGGACGCGGGGGTCGTCGCCCGTGGCGTGCGCGGGCGCCAGGGGGCTGGTCGCCGCTCGGCCGACGGCACGGACCGGGCCCGCGCCGTCCAGCCGGATTCTCAGCTCGACGCAGACGCTGCCGCCGGGCGGCACGTCGAATTCCCAGCGCAGCAGTCCCGCGGACGCGATCGCGTCGGCGGGGGCGGGGTCGGCGCTGACGCTCGACGTCCCGGCGGCACAGGACCACCGCAACCCGGAGTCGTAGACGGTGGCGGGCAGTTCGGGACCGACGGCGCCGGCCGCGATCGCCCCGAGGTCGGCCAGGTCGGTCCCGAGGGCCACCTCGACCGGGAGGCGCAGCGGGCGGGCGGCGGTACTGCGCAGAGTGATCCGCTCCGTGCCGTCCGCGGACCGGATCCGCTCGACGATCACATCCGGGTCCGGGCCGCCGTGCGGAGTGACACGCAGGGTGCCCACGAAGCGCGCGGAGTCGGCCAATGTCATCCGGGCCTGGACCACGAGGGGTTCGCGTCCTGCCACCCGCAGCCGGCAACGGGACAGGACCCGCCGGCCCGCGCGGTAGAAACCCTCCAGGCCGTGTCCTGTCAGTTGCCCCTGTTCCGTCGAGATGGCGAGACCTGGCAGGGCGACACAGATCATCGCCGTGTGAGCGGGCGGCAGACCCGCGATGCGCGGCGGGGCCGACGAGACGGGTGCCGGGGTGCTGCCCCTGGCCGCCGCCGCTGACGGGCGACCGACGGTTCCGGGTGACGGATGGAGGCTGGAAGGGAGGCGGGCGTTGGGCCCGGGCGGCAGGACACCGCCCTGGGCGGGTGGGCCGTCGTCCGGACTCGGGCGGCCCGGACCCGGCCGGTCGGAGAGGCGTGGGTCGGAGCTTCGTGGGTCGGAGCTTCGTGGGTCGGAGCTTCGTGGGTCGGGAGGTAGCCGGTCGGCATCCGTGCCATGGGGCGGAGCCGGGACGGCGGGACCGGAGCGTTCGTCGAGGCGGAAGCGGTGGTCGGCGGCGGAGGGCGGAGTCGGCTGATACATGCGATGACTTCTTCTGCTCTCTGTGCGCCTCGGGCTTGGTCGAGGCCTGGTGGAAGGCTCCGGCAGGGCGGGTGAGCTGTGGCGGCCTGCCCTGTGCAGGCGTTCCGCCACTCAGGTGAACTGGGTGGGACTCCCCCAGGTCACGCCCCCGGCCCACGGGCCCCACCGAATGGCGGTCGCCTCCGCGAGCGTCGGCCGGTCCGGGGCGCGGCTGGTCGCGAAGCCACCTGGGCCGGACCGGGAGCCGGTCCGGCCGGCCGCACCCGGTGGGAGCGCTCGCCACGGCACGCCGATGTGCGTCGCCGTGAGACGCCGATGTGCGTCGCCGTGGAACGCCGGCTTGCGTCGCGGTGGGCGGGACTCAGGGGGCGGCTGGGGTATCGCCCGGACGGGACCCCACGCCTTCGATGCCCTCTCCATGATGTCGGGTGGAGGACTTCCCTCCAGGGCGCGTGCGGGATCCTGCACGGCTCGGAGCGGCGGGACGCGTGGCGTGCGTACGCGTCGGGCGGGTGAGAAGCTCCTCCGTCTCCGGTCCGTCAGCACCTGCTTCCACAGTCTGCGCGGGGGCCGTCCCGCCGGCGGTGGAACGGGGTCGGCGACGCCTGCGGGCAGTCGGGCGCGCGGAGGTCGTCAGGGGCACTGGCGTGCACACCGGTGCCCCAGACACGTCCCAGTCCGCTGTGCCTCCCACATCGCGGGGACGGACCGTGGCGCCGGTCTCGCCGATGCCGTCCCCGTCGTCCGGATCGCCCGCACCGTCGGTCATGAAGGCCTCGCGCGTCTCGCTGGTGGCGCTGGTCGCGACGTCCTCGCCGGTATCCCCTGCCGTGGCGGTCTCGCCCGTCGTGCTGGTCGCGCCGATGGCCGTCGTATCCACCGGCCGCACTGTTCCTTCGGTCGGCGGGGCCGGCGGGGTCTCGCCCGGCCTCTCGGCCGCAGAGCGCCGTCCGCGTCCATGCCGTTCGGCGCGCAGGCAACGCCGCACCGACTCGGGGTCGAGGCCTTCGTTGCAGGCCTGGTGCAGCAGGTGGGCGAAGAGATATCCCGGGTCCGCGCCCAGCGCCATGGCGAACGCCTCCCTCGCTTCGAGTTCGTCGCCGCCGGACCAGGCGACCCAGCCGGCCAGAGTGAGCGGCGCCGCCGCGTGTTCTCCGTAGGGTCCGACGCAGCGCCGTGCCACCGCTCGCCACAGACGCAGCGCGGGAGCGGCCTCGTCGCCCTCCATCCACTCGGCGGCCCGGTCACGCGTCACGCGATCCTGAAGGCCGAGGATCAGAGCCGCGGCCTCGTCGCATCCGAGCAGGTCGTCGTCTCGGTGATCGGCGAGGAGCACGCCCGGCACCACGGGCGCTGTGGCCAGGCGCCGCATGACCCGCTCGGCCAGTTGGAGCGTCTCGGCGGCCACCGCCGCACGGCTCGCATCGTCGAGGATCCTCGGGACGAGCGCCAAGGCGGCGGTGTCCAGGGCGACTTCCTGCTCCAGCGCCGCACCGGTCTCCAGCGGCTGCAGCCGGGCCCGCAGCTCGCGCAGGGTGCCCCGGACCTGGATCCCCGCATAGGTCGCGGCCGCGGCCAGCACGGAGGTACCGGGCAGGCCCATCGGGACACCCTCGACCGGGCAGCACCCCTCGCCGGCGCAGCAGTACGACCAGAAGCGACCGTCCGCGATGCAGAGCGCCTCGATCACGGGGATGTCGAGACGGCCGCATTCGAGACGCAGCTGCTCGGCCAGCGGCTCCAGGCGCTCCATGACCTGACGGCCCGTCTCTCCTCGCTCCGGTTCCTGACAGAGGTAGGCCACCATCTGTGCCGGGCGGTCGCCTCGGCGTTCGCTGCCCTTGACCAGGCCCTGCGCCAACTGTTGGGCGACGGCGCCCCAGTCGTCCGGGTTCGCGGGAATGCCGAGCCGGGCCCGGCCGCCGAACCGTCCTCGTCCGCCGCGGTCGTGCAGGGCCACCAGGACGATGCTGTCCTCCGGCCGGTACCCGAGCAGGTAGGGCAGCGCATCGGCCAGTTCGTCCGGAGAACGCAGCGTGACCTGGTGGGCGGTCTGGGCAGTGCCGTACTCGGCCTCACCGTCGTACATCGGGTGGCTCACGTACGTCGTGCGGCCATCGGTCTGCGACAGCCCTTGCTGCAGCCGCCCGCCGCCGTACGGAGGGCCTTCATCGCCGCCATCACCTCCCTCACGTCCCTCACGGCCCTCACTCACGGACTCTCCTCCCCCGGGACCGTCGCCTGCCTTTGGTCCGCCACCTCCTTCGATTCCGAGCCCTTCTCCGAAACCTCCGTCGCCGTCGCGCCCACCGATCCGGTCCCGGCTCCGGTCCCACCCCTCGGGCCCGCCGTGGGCAGCCTGCCCATCCCATGCGTCCCGTCGGGTGATGTCGCCGTTTTCGGATGATCCAGTGGATTCGCTGTGATTCGTCATGCGCAGACGATCTCGCGGATGACGGAATCCTGCTCGACCTGTGGATAACTCCGATCGCGGACATGTCAGGCAAGCCGGGCCGTCGAGGCCCGGACCGGTCGAGAGCCCTGCTCCCGCAACGGCCGTGACCGGATTGTCAGCGCCGTCCTGTTGTATGGAGGCATGGAGCACACGAGCAACACGGATCTCCGGGCCGACGCCGACGCCGTCCTCGCCCGCCTCGTCGGCGACGCCTCGGGCGTGGCCCGGCTGCGGGAGGATCAGTGGCGGGCGATCGAGGCGCTGGTCGCCGACCGCCGTCGGGCCCTGGTGGTCCAGCGGACGGGATGGGGAAAGTCCGCGGTCTACTTCGTGGCGACCTCGCTGCTCCGCGCCCGTGGGTCCGGTCCCACCGTGATCGTCTCCCCGCTGCTCGCCCTGATGCGCAATCAGGTCGAGGCCGCGGCCCGGGCCGGCATCCGTGCTCGGACCATCAACTCCTCGAACACCGAGGAGTGGGAGGCCGTGCAGAGCGAGATCGCCGCAGGGGAGGTCGACGTCCTGCTGGTCAGTCCGGAGCGGCTGAACAACCCGGACTTCCGTGACCAGGTGCTGCCCCGGCTGGCTGCCGCGACCGGGCTGCTCGTGGTCGACGAGGCCCACTGCATCTCGGACTGGGGCCACGACTTCCGGCCGGACTACCGCCGGCTGCGGACCATGCTCGCCGACCTCCCGCCGGGCGTGCCGGTCCTCGCGACGACCGCGACCGCGAACGCGCGCGTGACCGCCGACGTCGCCGAACAACTCGGCACCGGGGGCGCTTCGGACGCCTTGGTGCTGCGCGGTCCGCTGGATCGCGAGAGCCTCAGCCTGAACGTGCTGCGGCTGCCCGACGCGGCGCACCGGATGGCCTGGCTCGCCGACCATATCGACGAACTTCCCGGCTCCGGAATCGTCTACACGCTCACCGTGGCCGCCGCGGAGGAGGTCACCGCCTTCCTCCGGCAGCGCGGCCATGTCGTCGCCTCCTACACGGGCCGCACCGAGAACGCCGACCGGCAGCAGGCCGAGGAGGATCTGCTGGCCAACAAGGTGAAGGCGCTGGTGGCGACCTCCGCTCTCGGCATGGGCTTCGACAAGCCCGACCTGGGCTTCGTCGTGCACCTCGGCTCGCCGTCCTCCCCCATCGCGTACTACCAGCAGGTGGGCCGCGCCGGACGTGGTGTCGAGCACGCGGAGGTGCTGCTGCTGCCGGGGCGGGAGGACGAAGCGATCTGGGAGTACTTCGCCTCGCTCGCCTTCCCGCCCGAGGAACTGGTGCGCCGCACTCTGGACGTCCTCGCGCACGCGGAGCGGCCCGTGTCGCTGCCCGCCCTGGAACCCCTGGTGGAACTGCGCCGCTCCCGCCTGGAGACCATGCTCAAGGTCCTCGACGTGGACGGGGCCGTCAAGCGGGTCAAGGGCGGCTGGCTTTCGACCGGACAGCCGTGGCGCTACGACACCGAGCGGTACGCGTGGGTGGCGCGCCAGCGCAAGACCGAACAGGAGGCGATGCGGCAGTACGCGTCGACGACGGACTGCCGGATGGAGTTCCTGCAGCGCCAGCTCGACGACGACGGCGCCAAGCCGTGCGGACGATGCGACAACTGCGCGGGAGCGCGCTACGCCGCCGACACGTCCTCGGCCGCCCTGGACGCGGCGCGGGTGGATCTGGGCCGCGCGGGCGTCGAGGTGGAGCCCCGTCGGATGTGGCCGACCGGCCTGGCGGCGATCGGCATGGACCTCAAGGGGCGCATCCCGGCGACCGAACAGGCGGCGACCGGACGAGCCCTGGGACGCCTTTCGGACATCGGCTGGGGAAACAGGCTGCGCCCGATGCTGACCCCCCAGGCGCCGGACGCGCAGGTTCCGGACGATGTGGCCAGGGCCGTGGTGGATGTGCTGGCGGACTGGGCGAAGGGACCCGGCGGTTGGGCCTCCGGAGCGGCCGACGCCTCACCACGCCCGGTCGGCGTGGTCACCGTCGCCTCCCGCACACGACCGCGGCTGGTCCACTCACTGGGCGCGCGGATCGCCGACGTCGGAAGGTTGCCCCTGCTGGGAGCGGTGGAATACACCGTCGACGCCTCGCCGATCTCCCGGAGCAACAGCGCCCAACGCCTCAAGGCGCTCGACGGCATGCTGCAGGTGCCGCTCGCCCTCGCTGCCGCCCTCGCCGAGAACCCGGGCCCGGTCCTGCTCGTGGACGACTACACCGAGACGGGCTGGACCCTCGCGGTGGCGGCCCGGATGCTCAGGCGGGCGGGTGCTCAGGGGGTGTTGCCGTTGGTGCTGGCCATGCAGGGCTGACGGAGCGGAGCCGACCGCGAGAGCACTCGGCGGACCCAGGCCGACGCCTGGAGACCCTCGTCGCCGGGTGCGGCCGGACACCGAAGGAGCCGGTCGACGGGGCGCCTCGACCCCTCGGCGTCTGCGGCCACCAGGCGCCGAACGTCTCGTCTCGGAGGCGCCTACAAGGCTTGAACATCGACTCACGCATCCATCCGTGAATCACTGGGTAGGGATATAAGCCACTCACCGCCATATAACGGTCGGTGGCCCCAATTGCTCGTTGCCGCATCGAAGTTCGACAGGAAGAATTGAAGTCCGCTCCCCGCACGGCTCGGTCCGTAGTCCGGTTGGGCTCTGCTGCGGCGTGCGCTCCCCCGAATCCGACCCGCCCGCAGTGTGGGCCGTAGCCGAAGGGAGGATCGTGACCTTCGGATTCGCTCCGTCCTCGGCGGCATCGTTGTCGACGTCCACGTCCGCCACCTCCGCCACCCGCTTGCTCGAGCCTGCCGAATGGGCCGCGGCCGGGATACCCCTGCTGCGCAACCCACGGGAAGTCGTCAGCGGACTGCACTCGCGGCACCGGCCGGGGCCGACCACGGCGATCGTGGCCGTCCTCGACCCGGACGAGCGGGTGCGGGCCAGCGCATCGTTCACCCGGCGACAGGCTTCGAGTGACGGCTGGGTGTTCCGCAACGCCCTGCTCGCCCAGCTACGCCGAGTCATACCCCACGACCTGCGTCTGCGGACTCCCGTGCGGACCGCCGTGCTGCTCTACTGCCGCGACGGCGACGCGCGCTGGACGGAGGAGGACGGGGCGTGGATGTGGGGCCTGCGGGACGCCTGCACGTTGCACGGCCTGCGCTGCGGGGCGTACATCACTCTGACTCGGGACGGTTGGCAGGTCCTCGGCGAGGGCCGCGGGGGCCGACGGCCCAACGCGGATTCGACTCCGGAGCCGTTCGCCCTTTCCGAGGCTCCGCCGCCGCTGCCTCGGACCGGGGGCTCCGCCTCCGAGGTGATGCGTCGCGCTGCCGCCCGCTGAACGGCTGCCGTTCGTTCGCAAGGTTCGACGGCTCCCTACCCCGACTGCGTGGGCGACCGCCGGTCCCGCGGGTCATCGGGCAGCCGGGCAGCCGGGCAGCCTGAGACCCTCCCCGGCGAGGCGCGCAGACGCCCCGAGGGCCGGGCACTTGGACGAGGCGGCACGCCGAGCACGCGGTGCTTCGAACCGTCCCCGAGACCCGCGCCGATGAGCACGCGCCGGCCACTGTCGGCCTGAGCTGCAACACACACGAGGCGCAGGAGCACGGCACGGGAGCCTGGCGGTAGCCGAGAACAAGACCCGTGCCGATGGCGACGGCCGACGCGAAGACGAGGACGCCGGGCGCGGACGGGACAGTGACAGCGACAGCGACAGCGACAACGACAACGACAACGACAACGACAACGGCGATCACGACGGAACGGTGCCACGGTCGGGCCGGAACCGGGTCGGTATCGCGCCGGAGCCGGGCCTCCGGCCGACCCGGTGAGGGCCGTCTCCGGGCACACCGAAGAGGCGCCGCAGCAGCGACGCCTCTCTGGACTCCGGGCCTCGCGGCCTACCGGAGACGGCTCAGACGCCCGCGCCCAACACCCCGTTGATCTGCTGCGGGTCGCCGCAGACGATCAGCAGGGCCGAGGCGCGCGCGAGGGCCAACGGCACCGCGGTGGCGGCGACGGTGTCGGATCCGCCGTTGACGGCGACGACGACGACCGGACGCACGCCCGCTCGCGCCAGCGCGGCCGCATCGGCGTAGAAGACGTCGTCTCCGGCGTCATGCTGCGCCCAGTACGGCGCCTCGCCGAAGGAGAGCTCATGAGCGGCCCAGGGGTGCTGTTCGCCGGTGGTGATCACCAGCACGTCCCCCGGAGCGCGCCCGGATTCCAGGAGGAGGTCCACGGCCTCCTCGGCGGCGTCCAGCGCGCCCTCGGCCGAGGCCGGGATCAACTGGACCTGAGCAGTCGCCGGTGCAGACGCGGCGGCGGGAGTGGCCTGGGCCGAAGGCCCGGGCTTGGCGGCCGTGTCACGCGGCGCGCGTTGCGCCGGCGGCGTGGGCCGGAGGGGTCCGGGACGACCGGGACGCGACGGCGCGGCGGGACGGGGTCCGGGAACAGGTCGAGGGGTCGGCGCGGTGCGGCCGCTGGCCGGCATGGCGCGGGGACCCTGGGCACTCTCGTGAATCTGAGGCTCCTCGGGAATGAGAGGCATGAGCTGTTGTCTATCAAACGTTGGTGCGGCACGCGCCAGCGGGTGGCACATCAGTGCGACCGGGACGGTCAGAAGTCGAAACCGAGTTGACCTTCGACCTCCGGAACGCTTCCGTTCGCCCAGCTGCGGGCCTTCTTGAGGTGCCGCCACTGGGGCAGCGCATCAAGATACGCCCACGACAACCGGTGGTACGGGGTGGGCCCCCGCTCCTCCAGTGCAGCCTTGTGCACGGGCGACGGATACCCGGCATTGGCTGCAAAGCCGAAGTCTGCATGCTCGGCACCCAGTTCGGCCATCATTTTGTCGCGCCGGACCTTGGCGATCACCGAGGCCGCCGCGACCGCCACGCACGACTGGTCGCCCTTGATCACCGTGCGGACGCGCCAGGGGGAACCGAGGTAGTCGTGCTTCCCGTCGAGGATCACGGCGTCCGGGCGGACCGGGAGGGCCTCCAGAGCGCGTCCGGCGGCGAGCCGCAGTGCGGCGGTCATCCCGAGATCGTCGATCTCCTCGGGTGATGCGTGCCCCAGGGCGTACGACGTCACCCACTTCAGCAGCTCCTCGGAAAGCTCGTTGCGACGCTTGACGGTGAGCAGCTTGGAATCGGTGAGGCCGACGGGAGGTCGACGGAGTCCGGTGACGGCCGCGCAGACGGTGACGGGTCCGGCCCACGCACCCCGGCCCACCTCGTCGACGCCGGCAATGACCTTGGCCCCGGTCGTGGCGCGAAGGGAGCGCTCGACGGTGTGAGTGGGTGGTTCGTACGGCATGGCGCCCCTAGATTACGCCGCCCCGATCCGGTCGCGACACCCCGGTCGGCACCGACTCTCTCGCGGGCCGGTCGCATCGGCGTCGACAGCGCGCTCAGGACGCGCCCGGCCGGAGCAGGGGCAGCATGAGCCGGTCCACCATCTCCTCGAGCTCGGCATCCTCCCATTCGCAGGCGCATATTTTCGAGCGGTACATCATCATGGCCGGAATGGCGTCGAAGACGTAACTGTTCGCCGCGTCGGCTCGCACCTCTCCCCGCTCGATTCCCCTGCTGATGACGCCATGCAGGAGCCTGACCGTCGGCTCGACCACGCCCTCGAAGATCAGGACCTGGAAGCGCTCCGCCTGGAGTGGATCGCATTCGTGAATCACTGAGCGCAGCGCCAGTCCCGGGCGGGAGAACATCGCGTCGCGCGCGTCTCGGCACAGCGCCAGCAGGTCCTCACGCACGCTCCCCCGATCAGGGGCGCCCTCCAGTCGCGGCAGTCCCGCCCGCAGGGCCTCCGCGACGAGGTCCTCCTTGGAGGGCCAGCGGCGATAGACGGCGGCCTTCCCGGTCTGGGCGCCGGCCGCGACGCCTTCCATCGTCAGGCCGTTCCAGCCGACGGTGCCCAGCTGCTCCAGCGCGGCATCGAGAATCGCACGTTCGAGCACGGCGCCGCGCCGGCGAGGAGAGGCCGCCGGAGCGGGGGCGGCCGTCCAGCGCGAAGTAACCATCTGAGTGTCTCCAGCGAGCAGAAAGTACGGGGAGGGGGCAGGGAGAGGTTCCGGGCGGCAGCGGCGGAGGACTCGCCAGGGGACGACGCCACAAGTGAACGCTTGCGTTCACTACGAGGAACTCACTACCTTTGACGGGCCAGTGAACGCCATCGTTCACTAACGCTCTTGTGGGGGACTCACCGTGACAACCTCTCAGTTGATCCAAGACCGGAAGCCGGGCTCTGCCCGGCGTGCGGGACACCCGGGCATCGCACTCGCCGTCATCGCGGCCTGCCAACTCATGGTGGTCCTCGACGCGACGATTGTGAACATCGCCCTCCCGCACATTCAAGGCGCACTGAAATTCAGCACCACCGATCTCACCTGGGTGGTCAGCGCCTATACGCTCACCTTCGGCGGCCTGCTGCTGCTCGGCGCCCGCGCCGGCGACATACTCGGCCGACGCCGGGTGTTCATGGCCGGCATCCTGCTCTTCACCTTCGCCTCGCTGCTCGGCGGACTGGCCCAGGAACCCTGGCAGTTGCTGGCCGCACGGGCCCTGCAGGGCATGGGAGGCGCCATCGCCTCGCCGACTTCGCTGGCGCTCATCACCACGACCTTCCCCGAAGGCCCCGAACGCAACCGGGCCTTCGGCGTCTTCGCCGCGGTGTCCGCGGGCGGCGGCGCCATCGGACTGCTCGCCGGCGGCATGCTCACCGAGTGGCTCGACTGGCGCTGGGTGCTGTTCGTCAATGTGCCCATCGGGATACTCATCGCCTCGCTCGCGCCGATGTACATCAACGAGTCCGAGCGCCACCCCGGGCGCTTCGACATCGCCGGCGCGCTGACCTCCACGACCGGCATGGCCTCTCTGGTCTATGCCTTCATCAGGGCCGCGGAGGAAGGCTGGCGGGACGGACTGACGCTCGGAGCCTTCGGAGCCGCACTGCTCCTGCTGATCGCCTTCGTGTTCACGGAGAGGCGCGCCAAGGAGCCGATCACCCCGCTCAGGATGTTCACCGACCGCAACCGCTCCGGCACGTACGTGATCATGCTGAGCCTCGCCGCGGCCATGTTCGGCATGTTCTTCTACATCGTGCTCTTCGTGCAGAACGTGCTGGGCTACAGCCCCATCAAGGCCGGTCTCGCGTTCCTGCCCGTCACGTTCGCCATCGCCGCCGGCGCAGGTCTGTCGCAGCGGTTCCTGCCGGTCCTCGGCCCCAGGCCGTTCATGGTGGCCGGAGCCACGCTGGTGGTGATCGGCCTCACCTGGCAGGCCTTCATCACCCCGGACAGCTCCTATGTCGGCGGCGTGCTCGGGCCGATGCTGATCTTCGGTTTCGGCATGGGGCTGAACTTCGTGACGGCGACGGTCACCGCGGTGGCGGGTGTCGCCCCGCACGAGGCCGGCGCGGCATCCGGACTGCTCAACGCCATGCAGCAGGTGGGAGGTTCGCTCGGCCTGTCCATCCTGACGACCGTCTTCGGCACGGCCGCCAAGGACGAGGCGGAGAAGCAACTGCCGAAGTTCCTCGCCGAGGGCTCGGCGGAACAGAAGGCCGAGTTCGCCACAACGCATCAACTGCCCGCGCCCTGGGGGCACGAGGTGCTCGCCCACGGCATCTCGTCGGCCTTCGTCCCGGCTGCCGGGATGGCCGTTCTCGCCCTGGCGACGGCCTGGTTCGTGATCCGGGTCCGCAAGAGCGACCTGGAGGCGCTGTCCGGCACGGCGGCCCCCGTGGCGGGCTGACCGAACGGTGCCATGGGCCGGCCCCGGAATGTCGCCACTGCGCTCGATGGAGGCGCGTCCCCCGCTCCCCGGTCGGCCCGCACGGCATCTGCACGACCACAGCATGATCATGAACAGTACGAACCGCACGCGCACCCCCTCCGTTGCTCACTCTCCCGACCGCCATGCCCGCACACCTCGCACAGCGGTCGTCCGAACAACGCCCGACCGTCACACAGAGTTCCTGATGAGCACACAGAGTTCACAACGGCTGGTCGGGAAGCGACCTGGACAGGGCGGCCCGCACTGCGCCGCACGACGGCCGGTCACCTGGCCGTCCCTTCGCCCGGCTCTCGCCTCACGCCGACGAGAAGAGCCATCCCGGCAAGTCCTCCACCTGCTGCGTCCAGGCGCTGGGAGGCGCCCCGGCCTTGCCCGCGGCGAGCACCCCGCCCACGATGGCGCAGGTGGTGTCCACGTCCCCGCCCACCTGCGCCGTCGTCCAGAACGCCGTCTCGTAGTCGGCCAGGGCGCGAGCGGCCGACCAGAGCGCGAAGGGCACGGTGTCATGGGCCGACGTCCGTCTGCCGCAGCCCAGCACGGCCGCGACCGTGGCCGCGTCGGCGTAGTCGAGCATGTCCCGGGCACGGCCCAGGCCCGCGCGCACGGCGCTCTTCGGGACCAGGGCGATGACACCGTCGAGCAGGGCCTCGGCTCCGGGCGGCCCGCCCGGGGATCCTGCCAGCGCGGCGGCCGCGGCTACGGCCATGGCCCCGACCACGGCCTCCCGGTGCTGATGCGTGGGGTAGGCGGAGATCTCCGCCTGGTGGGTCGCCTGCTCGGGGTCGCCCGCGTACCACGCGCCCAGGGGGGCGATCCGCATCGCGGCGCCGTTGCCCCACGACCCCTGCCCCTTGAACAGGGCGGACGACAGCTCACGCCAGTCGGCGCCCTCCCTGACCAGTCTGAGCAGGCGGTTGACGGCGGGGCCGTAACCGCGGTCGAAGTCGTGGTGCTCGGCGAAGGAGCGGGCCAGGGCATCCTGGTCGATGCGTTCGTGAGCGCCGAGGACCGCCACCACGGAGCAGGCCATCTCGGTGTCGTCGGTCCACTGCCAGGGACCGGGCGGCAGCTCGCGGCGCTGCAGCAGCGGATAGTTCACCGGCACGAAGAACTGCGAGCCCAGGGCGTCGCCCACGGCGAGCCCGCGCAGGCTGGCCAGGGCGCGTTCCAGGCGCCCGGCGGAAGCGGAGTCAGCGGTCATCTTTCACCCACTCTGTCCCCGGTGATCCCATAGGGCGCCGGTTCCCGCCAGCGGTCGAAGGGCCGGTCGAGGGCATACCTGTCGTCGTCCTGGAGAACGAGCATCCGCATCTCCGCGTTCCCCGGGTTGGCGAGGGACTCGAATTCGGCGACCGTCCAGTGGAACCAGCGCATGCAGAACAGGCGCATCGCCAGGCCGTGGGTCACCAGCAGCACGTTCGGCGGGTGGTCGGGAGCCTCGAAACTGCGGAAGAGGCTCTCCAGGAAGCCGCCGACCCGGTCGTAGACGTCTGCTCCGCTCTCGCCCTGCGCGAAACGGTAGAAAAAGTGCCCGTAGGCGTCGCGGTAGGTCTTCTGGAGCTGGACGTCGTCGCGGTCCTGCCAGTTCCCCCAGTCCTGCTCGCGCAGCCGGGGCTCCTCGCGGACCCGTATCAGCTCGGGATCAAGATGGAAGGCCTGCAAGGTCTCGTGCGTGCGCCGGTAGGGGGACACGTACACGCTGACCCGCTCGCGGCCGAAGACCTCCCGCAGGTGCTTTCCCGTCTCCTCGGCCTGACTGCGGCCCCGGTCGGTCAGGGCCAGTGCGTGGTCGGGTTCACGCTCGTAGACGGTGTCATCAACATTGCCCGTTGACTCCCCGTGCCGGACAAGGACGATGCGCCGTGGTCGTGCCATGCCAAGACCCTAGATCGATCGACGGCGGATCGAGCACTCGTACGGCCTCCATACGGCATAGGTCACACAAATACTGTCCCGGAAGGCCACGGACGGCGCACGTCGGACGGCGACGGCCTCATACCGTCCAGGCGGGCTCGAGCTCGACGATGTCGCCGGTCAGGGAGGAGACGTCGGCCTCCGTCTGCGCCCGCAGGGCAAGCCGTTCCACTCGTTCCGTCCGGTACTTGCCGTGCTCGGCCTGCGAGCGCCACATCGACAGGACGAGGAACTCGGGACCGGGCGCCTCGGCGAACAGCCCGCGGATCATGCCGGGCGAGCCGGCCATCGCGGGGTTCCACACCTTCTCCTGCATCAGCGTGAAGTGCTCGGCGCGCTCCTCGTGGACCCGGCAGAGGGCGACCCGCACCAGGTCGGAGTCGGTGAACCGGGGCTCGAAGCCCGTCTTGACGTCGAAGCGGTAGTCGAACAGCCGTACCTGGGGGTCCTTGAAGGTGCCCGACTGGGCCGTCGCCAGCCGGTCGTGGGAGCGGGCCATGAAGGAGTCGTAGAAGGCGCGGCTCTCCCAGAACGTGAAGACATGCGCGACGGAGGGCCGTGCCCTGCTCCAGCCCCCGCCCTGTCCCCGAAATCCCGGCTCCCCCAGAAGCCCCGCCCACTTTCGCTGTCCCCGTTCGAAACCGCGGCGGTCCACCACGGTGCAGCGAATCCACTTGACCAGCACCGCGCCATGGTAAGGCCAGCGGGCGTGGCGTTGGTCACTCTCGTACACAGTGCTCCGCTGCCACGCTGCACGCGCGCGTGGCAGGATGGACAACCGGCCCTGGCGGACGGCCCGTTCGGGCGCGACAGCAACGGGGAATCGGGGAGGGGAAGTCCGGTGAGCGGCCTCAACAAGGGCATCCGCAAGATCGAGATGGCGCTGAAGTGGGATCCCAGTCCGGCGGGGCAGCCGCCCACCGACCTGGACGTCGTGGCGGCGACCTACCTGGCGAGCGATCCGCACGGCGACCCTGCTTATGTGGTCCACTTCGACAGCCGTTCGCCCGACGGCACGATCTATCTCAACCGGGACAGCAAGGACGGCAAGGGCTTCGGCTGGGACGAGGTCATGACGCTGGAGCTCGACCGTCTGGACGCGCGGTACGCGCGCGTGGTCCTCGGCGTAGTCATCCAGCAGAACCCCGAGCACCGGACCTTCGTCGGGGTGCTGAACCCGGGCTACCGCATACGGGAGGGCTACACCGTCCTGGACGAGGGTGACTTCGGCGACGTCCTCGGCGCGACCGCGGCGACGGTCGGGGAGTTCGTGCGCGAGACGTCCGACAGCTGGTCGTTCCACTCGGGCGTGCACGGCTTCGAGGACGACCCGGTGACGTTCACCAGGGTCATGGGCCAGGTCCACGGCTCCTGAACGCGCCGGTCACGAACGGGCGGGAACGCCGAGGGCGGTGGAGCCGAAGACCGGCTCCACCGCCCTCGCCGGATCACACGGACCCGGCCCGCACGACCTAGCTGCAGCCGCTGGTGGAGCCGCAGCCCTCGCAGATGTAGCAGGAGCCGGCCCGCTGCATCTTCGTGCCGCACGAGAAGCACAGCGGGGCGTCGGCCTGGATGCCCAGCTGCATCTCCACCAGTTCGGCGCTGGTGTGGGCCTGCTGCGGCACCGGTCGGGGCGCCTCGACCTCGGCCTTCGGAGTGGCGACGGCCTTCAGGTCCGTCTGGCGGGGCGCGGACTGGGCGAGGCCCTCGACGTCCACGTCCTCCTCCTCGAGGTTCGGCTCGTAGGAACCGGTCTCCAGGTGACGCTGACGCTCCTCGGCGGAGTGGATGCCGAGCGCCGAGCGCGTCTCGAAGGGCAGGAAGTCCAGCGCCAGGCGGCGGAAGATGTAGTCGACGATCGACTGCGCCATCCGCACGTCCGGGTCGTCCGTCATACCGGCCGGCTCGAAGCGCATGTTGGTGAACTTCGAGACGTACGTCTCCAGCGGCACGCCGTACTGGAGGCCGACGGAGACCGCGATGGAGAAGGCGTCCATCATGCCGGCGAGGGTCGAACCCTGCTTGGACATCTTCAGGAAGACCTCGCCGAGACCGTCGTCCGGGTAGGAGTTGGCGGTCATGTAGCCCTCGGCGCCGCCGACCGTGAACGAGGTCGTGATGCCGGGACGGCCCTTGGGCAGACGCTTGCGGACCGGGCGGTACTCGATGACCTTCTCGACCGCGGTGCGGATCGTGTCCTCGGCCTTCTCGGTGACCTCGGCCTTCTCCTTCTCCTTGGTCTTGGCGGAGAGGGGCTGGCCGACCTTGCAGTTGTCGCGGTAGATCGCGAGTGCCTTGACGCCGAGCTTCCAGGCCTCGAAGTAGATCTCCTCGACCTCCTCGACGGTCGCCGTCTCCGGCATGTTGACCGTCTTGGAGATGGCGCCGGAGATCCAGGGCTGGATCGCCGCCATCATGCGGACGTGGCCCATCGGCGAGATGGCCCGCTCGCCCATGGCGCAGTCGAACACCTCGTAGTGCTCGTGCGCGAGACCGGGGGCGTCGATCACGTTGCCGTTCTCGGCGATGTGGGCGACGATCGCCTCGATCTGCTCCTCCTGGTAACCCAGGCGGCGCAGGGCCTGCGGAACGGTGCCGTTGACGATCTGCATCGAGCCGCCGCCGACGAGCTTCTTGAACTTGACCAGGGCGAGGTCGGGTTCGACGCCGGTGGTGTCGCAGGACATCGCCAGACCGATGGTGCCGGTCGGGGCGAGCACGGACGCCTGGGCGTTTCGGAAACCGTTCTTCTCACCGAGGCGCAGCACGTCCTGCCAGGCCTCCGTGGCGGCGGCCCAGACCGGGGTGTCCAGGTCGTCGATGCGGACGGCCGTCCCGTTGGCGTCCGAGTGCTGCTTCATGACGCGGTTGTGCGCGTCCGCGTTGCGGGCGTAACCGTCGTACGGGCCGACGACCGAGGCCAGCTCGGCGGAGCGACGGTAGGCCGTGCCCGTCATCAGGGAGGTGATGGCGCCGGCCAGGGAGCGGCCGCCGTCGGAGTCGTACGCGTGGCCGGTGGCCATCAGCAGGGCGCCGAGGTTGGCGTAGCCGATGCCGAGCTGGCGGAACGCGCGGGTGTTCTCGCCGATCTTCTGGGTCGGGAAGTCCGCGAAGCAGATGGAGATGTCCATCGCGGTGATGACGAGCTCGACGACCTTCTGGAAACGGTCCGCCTGGAAGGACTGGGTGCCCTTGCCGTCGTCCTTCAGGAACTTCATCAGGTTCAGCGAGGCGAGGTTGCAGGACGTGTTGTCCAGGTGCATGTACTCGCTGCACGGGTTCGACGCGGTGATCCGGCCGGACTCGGGGCAGGTGTGCCAGTTGTTGATCACACCGTCGTACTGGATGCCCGGGTCGGCGCAGGCCCATGCGGCCTCGGCGAGCTTGCGGAACAGCGCCTTGGCGTCGACCTTCTCGATGATCTCGCCGGTCATGCGGGCCCGCAGGCCGAACTCGGCGCCGTTCTCGACGGCCGTCATGAACTCGTCGTTCACCCGGACGCTGTTGTTGGCGTTCTGGTACTGGACGGACGTGATGTCGTCCCCGCCCAGGTCCATGTCGAAGCCCGCGTCGCGCAGGGCGCGGATCTTCTCCTCTTCCTTCACCTTGGTGGCGATGAAGTCCTCGATGTCCGGGTGGTCCACGTCGAGGACGACCATCTTGGCCGCGCGACGCGTGGCGCCACCGGACTTGATGGTGCCGGCGGAGGCGTCGGCGCCGCGCATGAACGACACCGGGCCGGAGGCGTTGCCGCCGGAGGAGAGGAGCTCCTTGGAGGAGCGGATCCGGGAGAGGTTCAGGCCGGCGCCGGAGCCGCCCTTGAAGATCATGCCCTCTTCCTTGTACCAGTCGAGGATCGACTCCATGGAGTCGTCGACGGCCAGGATGAAGCAGGCGGAGACCTGCTGGGGCTGCGGGGTCCCGACGTTGAACCAGACGGGGCTGTTGAAGCTGAAGATCTGGTGCAGGAGGGCGTAGGCCAGCTCGTGCTCGAAGATCTCGGCGTCGGCGGGCGAGGCGAAGTAGCTGTTGTCCTCGCCGGCCTTCCGGTAGGTCTTCACGATGCGGTCGATCAGCTGCCGGAGGCCGGTCTCGCGCTGGGGGGTGCCCACGGCACCGCGGAAGTACTTGCTGGTGACGATGTTGACCGCGTTCACCGACCAGAAGTCGGGGAACTCGACGCCACGCTGCTCGAAGTTGATCGAGCCGTCGCGCCAGTTGGTCATGACGACGTCACGACGCTCCCAGGCAACCTCGTCGTAAGGGTGCACTCCGGGGGTCGTGTGGATGCGCTCGATGCGCAGGCCCTTGGCGTTCTTGGCTCCCTTGGCTCGGGAACCTCGTGCCGGACCGCTCGCCGTCTCTGTCATGCCGCCTCCCTCTACGGGCGAAAACGCCCTGAAATGCCACGTTGTTCCCGTGGCACATTGTTCTGTCTGGTGCTGTGGGCACCCACGCGCTACCGCCCACAACAGGTCTTCGTCCGCCGCCGCCCTGCCGCCTCGGTGAGGCTCCGGGTGCGGCCGTCGGTCAGTCGGCGGCCCGGGCCGGCTCGGGGACCTGCACGGTCCCTCCCCGCCCGCCGCCGTCCTTCCGGCTCCCCGCGAGATCCCCTGCGTCGTCCGCGCGGTCGTCGTCGTCCGCGGCGGGGGGCCCCGTCTGGTCCCTGAGCTCCCCGATCGCCGCCTCGAAGTCCTCGAGCGAGTCGAACGCCCGGTAGACGGAGGCGAACCGCAGATAGGCGACGAGGTCGAGCTCCTGCAACGGGCCGAGTATGGCCAGCCCCACGTCATGGGTGGTCAACTCGGCGCTCCCGGTCGCCCGGACCGCCTCCTCGACCCGCTGGCCGAGCTGGGCGAGGGCGTCCTCGGTGACGGGCCGTCCCTGGCACGCCTTGCGCACGCCGTTGATGACCTTGGTGCGGCTGAACGGCTCGGTGACCCCGGACCGCTTGACCACCATCAGCGAGCACGTCTCCACGGTCGTGAAACGACGGGAGCAGTCAGGGCACTGACGCCGCCTGCGGATCGACGTGCCGTCGTCCGTCGTACGGCTGTCGACCACACGACTGTCGGGGTGCCTGCAGAAGGGGCAGTGCATGAACTCCAACCCTCCTCACAGCAGACTCAATGGCCTCGCCAGGCCTCACGGGCCCCTCGAAGCAGCCCCAAGCATAGGGGATCCAGCAGCATCCGAAGACACCGGGGACCACAACTTCTGGGCCGCTGCGCCAATCCAACCACTAGATGTGGGGCTTGGCGCATACATCCAGGCCGTATCGCGTGTCGCGCCCGCCGCGCTCACCGCGCGCGATCCGGCCGTCACACCGAGCACGCGAAATCCACCCCGGCACGCGCGTGTGCGGGCGTATCGCGGCGGCGCCCACGGCGATACCGTGAGCGCCGGAAGGAGGAGAGGTGGGACTCTCGCGCAGTAGCGGGACCGGTCCTCGGCCGACCGGAGACCGGATGGCAGACTGGGGCCAAGCCTCACAAGGTCATCGTCTCCGGCGGTGAAGGGTACAACGATGAGCCCTTTTGCCCGCTGGAGACCGCGTTAGCCATACACCCCGACACATGATCAAGTCCGGTTATCCACGCTTTTTCACTCGAACGTGTGTTTGGCGCAACCTTTCGAAAGCAACTACCGTTGTCCAGCAGGGAGACAACCGAGAGGGGCCGACGTGACCACCACCGCAGACAGTGCCACCATCACTGCCCAGGACCGCTCCCAGGGCCGACTCGAGCCGGTGCATGCGATGAACGAAGCCATGAATCCCGAGGCGCACAAGCGCTCGTTGCCCGGTCGACCTCCAGGCATCCGCGCCGACAGCTCGGGGCTCACCGACCGGCAGCGCCGAGTGATCGAGGTCATCAGGGACTCCGTACAGCGGCGAGGTTACCCGCCGTCCATGCGGGAGATCGGTCAGGCGGTCGGCCTGTCCAGCACGTCCTCGGTCGCCCACCAGCTGATGGCACTGGAGCGGAAGGGGTTCCTGCGCCGCGACCCGCACCGTCCGCGCGCGTACGAGGTGCGCGGCTCCGACCAGGCCGCCTCCGTGCAGCCCACGGACACCGCCGGGAAGCCGGCCGCGTCCTACGTCCCGCTGGTCGGCCGGATCGCCGCAGGCGGACCGATCCTCGCCGAGGAGTCGGTGGAGGACGTCTTCCCGCTCCCGCGGCAGCTCGTGGGCGACGGCGAACTGTTCGTCCTGAAGGTCGTCGGTGACTCGATGATCGAGGCCGCGATCTGTGACGGCGACTGGGTCACCGTCCGCCGCCAGCCCGTCGCCGAGAACGGCGACATCGTGGCCGCGATGCTCGACGGGGAGGCCACCGTCAAGCGCTTCAAGCGCGAGGACGGCCATGTGTGGCTGCTGCCGCACAACTCCGCCTACGAGCCGATCCCTGGCGACGACGCGACCATCCTCGGCAAGGTGGTGGCCGTGCTCCGCCGCGTCTGAGCGCGGCAGCGGGCGGGCACTTCCCCGCCCTACCCCTGACTGGGCCCCGGGATCCCTGCGCCGGTTCCGGGGCCCTGCGCTGCGCCGGCGGGCCCGCCCCTCCCCCGGCGCTACGCGTCCACCTGAGCCTCGGCATCCGCCTCCGTCTCGGTGGCCTCCGACACAGTGACCCCCGTCTGCGTCTCCGCCCGCGTCCTGGCCTGCGCCTCCACGTCGGACTCCGCCTGCCTGGCCTTCGCGTCGATCGCGGCCAGGGACCTGCGGACCTGGTTGCGGTCCGTGGTGTACCAGAAGTCGGGCAGGGAGGCCTTCAGATAGCTCCCGTAACGCGCCGTCGCCAGCCGCTGGTCCAGGACGGCGACCACACCGCGGTCCCCCGACGCCCGGACGAGACGGCCCGCGCCCTGGGCCATGAGCAGCGCCGCATGGGTCGCGGCGACGGCCATGAAGCCGTTGCCGCCCGCTTCCTCCACCGCCTTCTGGCGGGCGCTCATCAAGGGGTCGTCCGGGCGCGGGAACGGGATCTTGTCCATGACGACCAGCTGGCAGCTGGCACCGGGCACGTCGACGCCCTGCCAGAGCGACAGCGTGCCGAACAGGCAGGTCTTCGGGTCGGCCGAGAAGTTCTTGATCAGCTCGCCGAGGGTCTCCTCACCCTGGAGGAGGATCGGGAACTCCGGCAGACGGGTGCGCAGTTCCTCGGCGGCGAGCTGCGCGGCGCGCATGGAGGAGAAGAGGCCGAGCGTGCGCCCGCCGGCCGCCTGGATCAACTCGGTCAGTTCGTCGAGCATGTCGGCACGGTCGCCGTCGCGGGCAGGGCGCGCGAGGTGTTTGGCGACGTACAGGATGCCCTGCTTGCGGTAGTCGAAGGGCGAACCGACGTCGATGCCCTTCCACTGCGGGACGTCCTCGCCCTCCGTGCCCTCCGGGGCGAGGCCCATCGACGCGCCCACGCCGTTGAAGTCCCCGCCCAGCTTCAGCGTGGCCGAGGCCAGGGTGACGGACCGGTCCGTGAAGAGCTTCTCGCGCAGCAGACCCGAGACGGACATGGGGGCGACGCGCAGGGAGGCGCCGAAGCGGTCGTGGCGCTCGTACCAGACGACGTCCCACTCGGAGCCGTTGCAGATCCGCTCCGCCACGTCGTGCACGGACTCCACGGAGGCCAGCGCCTGCTTGCGGACCGCGTCCTCGTCCTGGACGGACTTGTCACGGGTGGCGCCGATGGCGGAGATCACCGTCCGCGCCGCGTCGCGCAGCGCCATGAGGGCGTAGCCGAGGTCCTCCGGGATCTCCTCCAGGCGGCCCGGCAGAGCCAGCTCCATGAGTCGCTCGAAGCCCTCCGCGGCGGTCTGCAGCTGGTCGGCAGCCTTCTCGTTGACCAGCTTGGCCGCCCGGCGCACCGCCCGGTTGACCTGGCCCGGGGTGAGCTCGCCGGTGGCGACGCCGGTGACCCGGGAGACCAGCTCGTGCGCCTCGTCGACGATCAGCACCTCGTGCTGCGGCAGGACGGGGGCGCCCTCGATGGCGTCGATGGCCAGCAGCGCGTGGTTGGTGACGACGACCTCGGCCAGCTTGGCGCGCTCGCGGGCCATCTCGGCGAAGCACTCCGCGCCGTAGGCGCATTTCGTGGCGCCGAGGCACTCCCGGGAGGACACCGACACCTGTGCCCAGGCCCGGTCGGACACGCCCGGCGTGAGGTCGTCGCGGTCCCCCGACTCGGTCTCGTCGGACCAGTCCCGCAGCCGCAGCAGGTCCTGGCCGAGCTTGCTGGTGGGCGCGGCCGCCTCGAACTGGTCGAAGAGGCCCTCCTCCTCGTCCTGCGGGACGCCCTCGTGCAGGCGGTGCAGGCACAGGTAGTTCGACCGGCCCTTGAGCATCGCGAACTCCGGGCGCCGGCGCAGCAGCGGGTGCAGCGCCTCGACCGTGCGCGGCAGATCCCGTTCGACGAGCTGGCGCTGCAGGGCCAGCGTGGCCGTGGCCACCACGACGCGCTCTCCGTGTGCGAGGGCGGGCACGAGGTAGCCGAGTGACTTGCCGGTGCCGGTGCCGGCCTGGACCAGCAGGTGTGAGCCGTCGTCGATCGCCTGGGCGACGGCTTCGGCCATGGTCACCTGGCCGGGGCGCTCCGTGCCTCCGACGGCGGCGACGGCGGCATGCAGGAGTTCGGGGAGTGAGGGCTTCGTCATAGCGCGACCACCCTACGGCGCGGCACTGACAAACGGGTGGCCGAGGCGGACGTGAGGGAAGGGATCAAGACCGTGGGTTTCCTGGTGGTGGAGGAGAGGGCGGGCCGATGGTGGCAGAAGGTGACCGTTCGGCGGCGAGGGATGGCCGGATCCGACCAGGGTCGCCCGAGTGGCTTCACAGGAGATCACGCAACCGACGTTCCCGGATCATCAGGGCCGCCCGCTTGGCGGGCAGATCGAGCTCCGCGGAGAACCGGAAACCGGCGCTCAGGAAGGCGGCGACGGACGGGACGTTGCGCAGGTCGGGTTCGGCGACGACCCGTGTGCACTCGGGCGTTCCGTCGAGGACCAGATCGGCGACGGCTTCGAGCAGGGGGCCGCCGAGTCCTCGTCCCCGGTCGGCCGCGCCGCCGATGAGGAGGTGGACTCCGATGTCGTGGGGTCGGGCCGGGTAGTGGCCGGCCAGCGGGTCGAGGTCCGCCCGGTAGATCTCCCAGTAGCTCATCGGCCGCCCCTCCAGCACGCCCAGGCACGGGATGCTGTGTCCTGCGGCGGCGAGTTGTCCGCGCAGATGTCGCTCGGTCACGGACTCGGGTCCCGCCAGGTCCCAGAAGGCGGCGACGGCCGGGTCGTTCATCCACCGGCCGACGAGCGGGAGATCCCGCTCGATCCGCACGGGGACGAGCCGGAACGCACCGGCGGGTGTGCCGACGGCCCCCAGGTCGCCGACGGCGGGGACCGAAGGCGCACCGGGGTCTGCGGCCGTCCCGGCAAGAGGCACGGCGGACTCCTCTCGGACCGTTCAGACGAGCAGGGGGTTGGCGACGTCGACGTAGACGGACTGGGTGTCCACCGGTCCGACGAGTTCGTCGAGCCCGTGCAGCCGGGTGAGGAGATTGGCCTTGCAGCGCAGGACGGGTGCGTCGAGCAGCCGGGCGGGCAGCGAACTGCGGCCGCCGCCCGTCCGCCCGGGGCCGGAGGCGGGCCGGCCGTCGGTGCGAGGCCGGTCGGCGTCGGCGAGGAAGCGCCGGAAGGCCGCGAGCAGCAGACGCTCGTCGGCGAGCCGCTGGGAGCCGAACGCGCCGATCAGACCCAGCACGTTGTTGATCCCCAGGTAGTAGCAGAACCGCTCGTCGGTGACGTCGTCGGAGACGAAGGAGTCGCTGCGCTCGCCGACTCCGGGCAGCCGGGCGTCGAGGTCGGCGCGGCGGGACTCGCGGAAGTAGTAGCCCTGGTTGTCGCGGTAGCGGCCGCCCCTGGGCCAGCCCTCCCGGTCCAGCAGGACGAGCGTGTTCTGCTGGTGCGCCTCCAGGGCGATCCCCGCAGCGCCGTCGAGCCACAGCACGGGCCGGACGACCTGCTCCAGGTAGCGCAGGAACCACTCCGCCGCCACCGCCCCCGGCGGCCGGCCGGTGCGCCCGGCGAGACGCGTGACGAGCACGGCCAGCCGGGAGCGCCGGACCGGCCCCGCGCCCGCGGGGGCGGGCGGTGTCCCGGGCGGGCGGTGGTCCGCGCCGTCCGCGTCGGCCGCCTCGCGGGCATGCGGCCGGGGCGCCACGAGACCGGCGAGGCAGCAGACGTCGTCCGCCGGGGCGAAGGGGTTGTGGCGGATCATCACGTCGAGTCCGGTCAGCGGGCGGCCGTCCGGGCCGTCCACCGCGAGCCAGGCCGGATCGCGGACGATGTCGAAGTCCGGGTGGGCCGCGTGCCATCGCTCGGCGAGGCCGCAACGCAGGAGGCGGTGCACCTCCACGCCCCGGTGGAGTTCCTTGCGCAGGTTCTCCCGGCGCGAGTTGGTGATGCGCAGGCCCAGGGACAGCTTCAGCATGGCCCCGGCGCCGGACCGGTGCACGGTGCGGACGGAGGAGGTGGGGTGCCACGGAAGGCCGTGCGCGCCCAGATCCCGGAGCAGACCGGCGTCGAACAGCGCCTCGGCCTCGGGTCGGCGGCGCATCTCGCCCAGTTGCCAGGGATGCACGGGCAGGGCGGCGAAACCGTCGGGCAGCGGCAGTCCCGCGCCCGCCAGCCGCGCCGTCAGCCGGGCGGCGGGGACGGGGCGGCCGCCCTCCGTCCAGGCGGAGTCCGTGGCGAGCACGGTGGGGGCGACGGCGAGCCAGTGGAGCGGGAAGGATCCGCGCGACTCGGGCGAGTAACGCCGCGCCTCACCCTCCGTGAGCCCTTCTCGGCTCTTGGGGGTCGGGTGGAGCGGGTGGCCCAGCAGCAGCGCCTGCTCGGCGGCCAGGAACAGGTCGGGGCCGTCGGCGGGGCGCTCTCGGCGCTCGGCGATGAAGGCGGCGGTACGGCGGACGGAGTCGGCGACCCGCGCGACCAGGTCGACGCCTTCGTCACCGCTGCCGTCCCTGCCGTCCCTGCCACCCGCGCCGCCCCGGCCGCTCGCGGGCGTCTCGCGGGCCAGCAGGGCGGCGACCGTGACGGCGTCCGCGGACGGGGCCTGCTCGGGAGCGCCGGCCAGGCGCGGCGGGCCGAAGCGGTGCCAACCCGTCGCCGACCAGTGCTGTACGGGGACGAGCAGGCTGACGCCGCTCGCGGGCAACGGCACGCGCAGGACGCCGTCGCCGGGGGCGGCCAGGCCCGTCTCGCGGACCCAGCAGCGCAGCAGGTTCTCCACGGCGGCGGCCTGGGCGGCGGTGTGCGGATCGGGGTGGTCCAGGAGGTCGTCGGCGTCGGAATGCGGCGGTTCGGCGGGTGGGGCCGTTTCCGGCCCACGCGGCGTCGGCAACGAGAGCGCGGAGGGGGCGGCGAGCCCGGCGGAGGAGGAGGCGGACGGCCGCTCGGGCGGCGCCGGTGGTGCGTCCGCAGGGGGTCCGGGCTCGGCGTCGGCGTGTTGCGGGGAGGTGGTCAAGGTCGGTCCTCGGTCGGTCCTCGTGGAATGAAGGGCGAAGCGAGCAGGCGCGGGCACGAAGCCGCCGGTCGCTCCCGCTCCCCCGGGCGCGCCGGGCTCCGGTGACGCCGGTGGGGAGCGGCCGGCCGGATCATCCGGCGCGGTCGGCGCGGCTGTCCTGGCGCGGGACCTGCTCGGGGGGCCGGCCCGGCGGGTTCCGTCTGCCCGGGCCGTGCGCCTCCCCCTGCCCCGCCTGCCCCGCGTGTGCCGTCAGCTCCTTGGGTCCCTTGCCTCCCTTGCCTCCCTTGTGTCCCTTGTCGGCCGTGCCGTGGGCGCGGCTCGCGGCCACGGCCGCCATGGCGTCCGCCAGTCGGTCCAGCACCGCGGCGGCCTGCTCGTCGGTGATGGTCAACGGCGGAAGCAGTCGTACGACGCCTGCGTGACGGCCCCCGAGCTCGACGATCAGGCCGCGCCGCAGGCACTCCCGCTGGAGGGCGAGGGCCAGCGCCGGGGCGGCGGGGAGGGGGCGATGCGCACCACCGAGCCCATGGGCCCCGGCGGACCCACTCATCGCACCGGCCGGGTGGACGTCGTCGGCCCCACCGGTCTCGTCGCTCCCCGCGCTCCCGCGTGGCGCTTCCGGGTCCACCATCTCGACCCCGATCATCAGCCCGCGCCCTCGTACGTCCCCCACACACGGGAACTCCTCGGCGAGGCGCCGGAGCCGGCCCAGTATGCGGGCGCCCAGGACGGCGGCGCGGTCGGCGAGGCCGTTCTCGCGGACGAAGGCGAGGGTGGCCGTGCCGGCGGCCATGGCGAGCTGGTTGCCGCGGAACGTGCCCGCGTGGGCGCCCGGTTGCCAGACGTCGAGTTCCTCTCGGTAGACGACGACGGCGAGCGGCAGGCTGCCGCCGATGGCCTTGGACAGGACCATCACGTCGGGGGTGACGCCACTGTGTTCCACCGCCCAGAACGCGCCGGTCCGCCCGACGCCCGTCTGGACCTCGTCGGCGATCAGCGGGATGGAGCGGTCCGCGGTGATCTGTCGCATCCGGCGCAGCCAGGCGTCCGGGGCCGGGATCACCCCTCCCTCCCCCTGCACGGGTTCGATGATCATCCCGGCGGGCCGCCGTACCCCCGACTTGGGATCGTCGAGGACGGACTCGGTCCAGCGGGCGGCGAGCTCGGCGCCGCGCTCGCCGCCGACGCCGAACGGGCAGCGGTAGTCCTGCGGATAGGGCAGCCGTGCCACCCTGACGTCGCCGGCGCCCCCGGAGACTTCGAGGGATCCGGCGGTCATCCCGTGGTAGGCGCCGGTGAACGCCAGGACGCCCGTACGGCCGGTGGCGGCCCGGACCAGCTTGAGCGCGGCCTCCACGGCGTCCGTGCCGGCCGGCCCGCAGAACTGCACGCGCGCGTGGTCGGCCAGGCCGGGCGGCAGGGTGCGGAACAACTCGGTGACGAAGGCGTCCTTGACGGGGGTCGCGAGGTCGAGCACCTGAAGGGGCGCGCCCGAGTCGAGCACGTTGCGGACGGCCTCCAGCACGACGGGATGGTTGTGCCCGAGGGCGAGAGCGCCGGCGCCCGAGAGACAGTCGAGGTAGCGGCGGCCGTCCGCGCCCTCGATGGTCAGGCCGCGTGCCCGCACCGGCACGATGGGCAGGGCACGCGCATAGGTGCGCGCCGCCGACTCACGCGCCGACTGACGCCTCAGAATGCCCTCGGGCACTGGCTCGGTGACGACCACGGCTTCCCGTCCTCCCGCAGTTCAGGGGCCGGGCGCGGACAGCGGACCCCCCACCGATACCAACCCCGGACCGTCTTCGCGGTTACGGGTTGCCGCAAGATCTCCGCTGTGACCGAACAGTTGCCGTTCCGTCAGGAGACCCCCACAGCGAGCGCATATCGTGTGGAGGCATCGCACCTGGCCGCGAGGCCCGCCTGAACTCGGGCGGAGCCACCCGTGAGTTCCGCTCCGGGGGAACGGCAGGTGTTTCAAGTTCGTTCACAGCAGGGGGAGTCACACCATGCGATCCACACGGCCGTCGTTCACCGTTCGCCGGAGGAGGAACGCGCGCCGCAGCACCTCCCCCGTGCTGGGCGCCGTGGCGCTCGTCTCGGTGCTCGCGCTCACCGCGACCGCGTGCGACTCGGGCGACACCGACGCCGGCGGCGAGACGCGCTCCTCCGCGCCGGCCACCGCCGACGGAAAGATCACGATCCCGGACGACATCAAGGACAAGCTCAAAGAGCACGGGATCGATCTCGACAAGTGGAAGAACGGCGCCTGGAAGAACTGGGACAGGGACGACTGGCTGCGCGAGGCGCAGGACTACGTCAACCCGATCATCAAGGGACTGTGGGACCCGGACCGGATGCGCAAGGCGGAGGACCCGGACCGCAGCGTCGACGACAGCGACCTCTCCGGCGACCAGGGCGTGACCGACCCGACGCCGCAGGCGGTGGACGCGAAGGCCGTGCCGACGAAGTACCACGCCAACGCGCCCGAGGCGGGCAAGGTGTTCTTCGACTCCCCCGAGGGCACCATGGTCTGCTCGGCGACGGTCGTGCAGGACCCGGCCCACCCGGGCAAGTCCAACCTCGTGTGGACGGCGGGCCATTGCGTGCACGCGGGCAAGGGAGGCGGCTGGTACCGCAACATCGCCTTCGTCCCGTCGTACAACGATCAGGGCCTGTCCTCCGAGCAGTTGCAGACGGCGACCAAGGAGCAGGCCGCGCCGTACGGCGTCTGGTGGGGCGACTGGACGAAGACCTCGGACCAGTGGATCGCGCAGGGCGGTCAGACCGGCGGCGACGGCGCCTCCTACGACTACGCCGTCATCCATGTGACGCCGGAGGAGGGCGGTTCGGGCAAGTCGCTGGAGGAGACGGTCGGTTCGGCTCTCCCGGTGAACTTCAAGGCCCCGGCGGTGCCGAAGGTCGACAGCATCACCGCGACCGGATACCCGGCGGCCAAGCCGTACGACGGCCAGAAGCTCTACCAGTGCCAGGACAGGCCGGGGCGGTTCTCGATCAACGCCGCGGACCCCACGATGTACCGCATCGGCTGCACGATGACCGGCGGTTCGTCGGGCGGCGGCTGGGTCGCGACGGGCTCGGACGGCAAGCCGGCGCTGGTGTCCAACACCTCGATCGGCCCGGTGAAGTCGGGGTGGCTCGCCGGCCCGCGGCTCGGCGACGTGGCCAAGGGCGTCTACGACTCGGTGAGCGGCAAGTTCGCCGGGCGGTAGCCGCACCGGCGGTGGGTCGCCGAGGGGATCTGGCAGTGGAGCCCGGGCCGTCCCACCGCTGTTCGCCCCGGCGCCCGGCGGTCCGCCCGCACCGGAGCGGCTCCTCGGCAGGCACGTGACGCACTCCGGCCGGTGAGCCGGACAGGCCGAAGGCCCGTCCTCCGCGGTGAGCGGAGGACGGGCCTTCGGCGTACGACGGGTCGGGCCGGTCGCGGCGGTCTAGGCGGTCGGCGCCGGAACGTACGGCGCGAGGTCCGCCGCCAGTTCCTCGTGCACCCGGGCCTTCAGCAGGGTGCCCTCCGCGGTGTGCTCCTCGGAGATCACCTCGCCCTCGGTGTGGGCACGGGCGACCAGGCCGCCGTGGGTGTAGGGCACGAGCGCCTCGACCTCGACCGACGGCCGCGGCAGCTCGTCGTCGATCAGCGCGAGCAGTTCGTCGATGCCCTGGCCGGTGCGGGCCGAGACGGCGATGGAGCGCTTCTCGATCCGCATGAGCCGCTGAAGCGTCAGCGGGTCGGCCGCGTCCGCCTTGTTGATGACGACGATCTCGGGCACGCCGGTGGCGCCCACGTCCCGGACGACCTCGCGCACGGCGGCCAGCTGCTCCTCCGGGTCGGGATGCGAGCCGTCCACCACGTGGAGGATCAGGTCGGACTCGCCGACCTCCTCCATGGTGGAACGGAACGCCTCGACCAGGTGATGCGGCAGGTGCCGGACGAAACCGACGGTGTCGGCCAGCGTGTACAGACGGCCGCTCGGGGTCTCCGCCCGGCGCACGGTCGGGTCCAGGGTCGCGAACAGGGCGTTCTCGACCAGGACGCCCGCACCGGTGAGGCGGTTGAGCAGGGACGACTTGCCGGCGTTGGTGTAGCCCGCGATGGCGACGGACGGCACCTTGTGGCGCTTGCGCTCCTGACGCTTGATCTCGCGGCCGGTCTTCATCTCCGCGATCTCCCGGCGCATCTTCGCCATCTTCTCGCGGATCCGACGCCGGTCCGTCTCGATCTTGGTCTCACCGGGACCACGGGTGGCGAGGCCGCCGCCCTTGCCGCCGCCCATCTGCCGGGACAGCGACTGACCCCAGCCGCGCAGCCTCGGCAGCATGTACTGCATCTGCGCGAGCGCGACCTGCGCCTTGCCCTCCCGGGACTTGGCGTGCTGGGCGAAGATGTCGAGGATCAGGGCCGTGCGGTCGATGACCTTGACCTTGACGACGTCCTCGAGGTGGATGAGCTGGCCGGGGCTGAGCTCTCCGTCGCAGATCACGGTGTCGGCGCCGGTCTCCAGGACGATGTCCCGGAGTTCGTTCGCCTTGCCGGAGCCGATGTAGGTGGCCGCGTCGGGCTTGTCACGGCGCTGGATCACGCCGTCGAGCACGAGCGCTCCCGCCGTCTCCGCGAGGGCGGCGAGCTCCGCGAGGGAGTTGTCCGCGTCCTGCGAGGTTCCCGTGGTCCAGACGCCGACGAGCACGACGCGCTCCAGGCGGAGCTGTCGGTACTCGACCTCGGTGACGTCCTCGAGCTCGGTGGAGAGACCCGCCACGCGGCGCAGGGCCGCGCGCTCGGAGCGGTCGAACTGGTCGCCGTCCCGGTCTCCGTCGATCTCGTGGCTCCAGGCGACGTCCTCTTCCATCAGGGCATCGGCCCGAAGACCTTCGGGGTAGGCGTGCGCAATGCGCTGGGTGTCCTGGGAAGGGGAAGAAGAGGAGGTCATTGGGTCCTTACGTCGTTGGGAATGCCGGTTCGGCGGCCTTCATGAGGGACAACGCACGATCAGCCCGGGAGATTCCCGTGCACCGTGCCGCGCCGACCGCACGATGGTCGCACGGTACGGCCCGTCTCGTCATCGTCTTATTCCGACGCCCGCGCGGCCGTCGGCTGCGGCTTCGGGGTCTTCGGCCCGGCCTTGGAGGCGCCCTTCGGTTCGGCCTTGGGCTCGGCCCTGGCGACCGGCGGCGCGGGCTTCCAGTCCGGGTGACCCGGCATCGCCGGCGTCTTCTCGCCGTACAGCCAGGCCTTGAAGAAGCCGCTCAGCTCACGGCCGGAGATCCCTTCGGCGAGGCGCTCGAAATCGGCCGTGGTCGCCGTGGAGTCGCGGTGGTTGTGCACCCAGGCCCGTTCCAGACGCTCGAAGGCGGGGCTGCCGATCTCCTGGCGCAGGGCGTACAGGACGAGGGCCGCGCCGTCGTAGACGTTGGGCCGGAAGATGCTGATCTTCTGGCCCGGGTGGGGCGCCTTGGGCAGCGCCGGGGGACCTCCGGCGGCGCGCCAGCGGTCGGAGGCGCCGTACGCGGCCTTCATCCGCGCCTCCAGGGTGCGGCCCGCCTTCTCCTGCGCGTACAGCGCCTCGTACCAGGTGGCGTGTCCCTCGTTGAGCCACAGGTCGGACCAGCTGCGCGGGCTGACGCTGTCGCCGAACCACTGGTGGGACAGCTCGTGCACCATGATCGACTCGACGTACCACTTGGGGTAGCCGGGCTCGGTGAAGAGGTCCTTCTCGAAGAGGGACAGGGTCTGGGTCTCCAGCTCGAACCCGGTCGAGGCGTCGGCCATGAGCAGGCCGTACGTCTCGAAGGGGTAGGGGCCGACCTTGCTCTCCATCCAGGCGATCTGCTCGGGGGTCTTCTTCAGCCACGGCTCCAGGGCCTCGCGGTCCTTGGTGGGCACGACGTCCCGCACCGGGAGGGCGTGCGGTCCCTCGCGGTGCACGACGGTGGAACGCCCGATCGACACCTGGGCGAGCTCGGTCGCCATGGGGTGCTGGGTGCGATAGGTCCACGTGGTCGCCGCGCCGACGCGTTCGACCCCGGCCGGCAGGCCGCCCGCGACCGCCGTGTAGTCGTTGGGTGCGGTGACCCGGATGGTGAACATCGCCTTGTCGGAGGGGTGGTCGTTGCACGGGAAGACCAGGTGGGCGGCGTCCGCCTGGTTGGCCATGGCGAGGCCGTCCGCGGTCCTGACCCAGCCGCCGTCCCGGTCGTCGGCGCTCACGGGATCACTGCTGTGCCGCACGGTGATCCGGACCCAGCTGCCCGGGGGCAGTGACCTCGACGGGGTGACCACCAGGTCGTCGCCTGCTCCGGCGAAGGCGGCGGGCTCGCCGTCGACCTCGACCGAGTCGACCTTGCCGTGGGCGAAGTCGAGGTTGATCCGGTCCAGGGCGGCCGTGGTCCAGGCGTCGATGGTGGTGACCGCCTTGAGCGGCTCGCTGTTGACGCCGGAATAGGTGAAGGACAGGTCGTACGAGGCGACGTCGTACCCGGGGTTGCCCAGGTACGGGAAGAGGCGGTCGCCGAGGCCGAGCGGGTCCGCCGGAGCACTGGCGGCGACGAGGCAGACGGAGACGGCCGAGGCGAGCAGCGCGGACTTGAGCCGGACGCGGGGGGTGAGCAGCATGCACCACCGCTACCAGCGCGGACGCGGGCCGCGTCGGCGACGCGCTCCCGGCCCACCCGAACGGATGGCGCCCGCGCGCGTGAGCGGACGCCCAGGAGAAACCGGGCCGACCCGGGCGAACTCGGGAGAACGGCGCCGCGACGCGCGCACCCCGCGCGCGGGGTGTGCCCTACGCCGGTTCGGCCGAGGTCTGCGCGTGGTGCTGCGCGCGGTCCACGTCGTACACGCCCGGCACGTTGCGCATGGCCCGCATGAGGGCCGGCAGGTGGGCGGCGTCGGGAAGCTGGACGGTGTACCTGTGACGTACTCGCTGCTGGCTCGGGGGCTCGACGGTCGCGGAGACGATCTCGGCGCCTTCCAGGGCCATCGCCTCGGTGAGGTCGGCGAGCAGATGGGCCCGGCCGAACGATTCGGCGACCAGGGTGACCCGGCAGCCGGTGGTGTCGCCCCAGCGCACGTCGGCCTCTTCGCGCCCCGCGCTCGCCATGCGCCCCACGGCGTCGCATTCCGCGCGGTGCACGGTGACCACTCCCCCGCGCACCAGGAACCCGGTGATGTCGTCGAGCGGTACGGGCGTGCAGCACCCGGCGAGCCGCACGGTGGCGTCGGGCCGGTCGACCACCGTGACGGCGGCTCCGGGGCGCTCGGCGGGCACGTCGGCTCCGAAGGGGTCGGCCGCGGACCGGGCGGTCGCCTCGGCGGCCTTGGCGGCCTCCGGGTCCCCCGCCGGTGCGGGATCCTCCGGCTCGGCCGGGGCGGGGTGCGTCGCCAGCCATCGCTGGATGGCGATCCGGGCGGCCGGGGTGTGGGCGTGCTCCAGCCACTCCCTGGACGGCTCCGAGGCCGGGTCCTGGCCCATGAGGAGCTGGACGGTGTCGCCGTCCCGCAGAACGGTGCTGAGGGTCGCCAGACGGCCGTTCACCCGGGCGCCGATGCAGGCGTGGGCGTCCTCGCCGTACTGCGCGTACGCCGCGTCGACGCAGGTCGCGCCCTCGGGCAGGCCGAGCGTGCCGCCGTCCGGGCGGAAGACGGTGATCTCTCGGTCCTGCGCGAGGTCCTCGCGCAGGGTGGACCAGAAGGTGTCCGGGTCGGGCGCGGCCTCCTGCCAGTCCAGGAGACGGGAGAGCCAGCCGGGCCGCGTCGGGTCGACACGCTCCTCGTCGGCCGCCGCGGCCCGTTCCCGGGCCTGCTCCTCGGAGGGAGCCGGGTAGGGATTGCCGAGCGCCACGACGCCGGCCTCCGCCACCTTGTGCATCTGGTGGGTGCGGATGAGGACTTCGGCGACCTGGCCGTCCTCGCGGGCGACCGCGGTGTGCAGCGACTGGTACAGGTTGAACTTGGGGACGGCGATGAAGTCCTTGAACTCCGAGACCACCGGCGTCATACAGGTGTGCAGCTCGCCCAGGACGGCGTAACAGTCGGCGTCCTCGTTCACCAGCACCAGCAGGCGGCCGAAGTCGGAGCCGCGCATCCGGCCGCGCTTGCGGGAGAAGCGGTGCACGGAGACGAAGTGCCGGGGGCGGATGAGGACTTCGGCCTGGATGCCGGCGTCGCGCAGGATCGCTCGCATCGTGTCGGCGAACTCCGCGAGGGGGTCGTACGCGCGGGACGCGTTCTCGACGACGAGCTCGCGGGTGTGCTCGTACTCCTCGGGGTGCAGGATCGCGAAGACGAGGTCTTCCAGCTCGGTCTTGAGGGCCTGGACGCCGAGACGCTCGGCGAGCGGGATGAGGACGTCCCGGGTGACCTTGGCGATGCGCTCCTGTTTCTCGGGGCGCATCACGCCCAGGGTGCGCATGTTGTGCAGCCGGTCGGCGAGCTTGATCGACATCACGCGGACGTCGTTGCCGGTGGCGACGAGCATCTTGCGGAAGGTCTCGGGCTCGGCGGCCGCGCCGTAGTCGACCTTCTCCAACTTGGTGACGCCGTCGACGAGATAGCGCACCTCGGCGCCGAACTGCTCCCCGACCTGGTCGAGCGTCACATCGGTGTCCTCGACGGTGTCGTGGAGCAGCGAGGCGGTCAGGGTCGTGGTCTCCGCGCCGAGTTCGGCGAGGATCAGGGTCACGGCGAGCGGGTGGGTGATGTAGGGCTCGCCGCTCTTGCGCATCTGGCCGCGGTGCGAGGACTCGGCGAGGACATAGGCGCGGCGCAGGGTTTCGAGGTCGGCGTCGGGGTGGTGGGCGCGGTGGACCTCCACGACGTGGCCGATCGCGTCCGGGAGCCGGCCGCGGGAGGCGGGGCCGAGCAGTGCGGCGCCGACCAGGCGGCGCAGATCGATCCGGGGACGGCTGCGCCTGCGGGGCGTGGCCGGCGCTACCGGGCCTGGGGTCGCAGGGTTCGTGGCCTCCGCACTCATGGGCACCTCCGGCTGCGTGGACCGGCGGACGGGGTGTCCCAGGGCGGACACGGCTCAGGGGACTGGTGAACGGTCCCCCGTCCGGGCCGGTGCTTGATGCTACCGAGCCCACCACGCGGGACCGACCGCCTCTCGCCGAGCGTGAAACGGATCACCCATTCGAGCGACGGATGGCGGGTTTACGGTTTTGAGCCACCCGTCCTGGTGCCGGTCGCGCATTCGAACCCCCGGCCCGCCAATCGGGGTTGATCATGCGCGCCTCCGGGGCGGCCCGGCCTCCGATATGAAGTCCGGCTCACCTCAGAGGCCGGCTGTTTCCAGCCACTCGGACTCGATCTCCCCTGTGGCGACGATCACTGCGGGGCCGGTCATCTCGATCTCGCCGTCCGGCAGTTCGATGATCACCAGGCGTCCGCCCGGCACGTCGACCGTGTACGTGGCCGGCGTCCCGGTGAGCGCCGGGTCGGCGCCGTCCCTGCGCGCGGCCGCCACGGCGACGGCGCACGCGCCCGTGCCGCACGAACGGGTCTCGCCGGACCCGCGCTCGTGCACACGCAGGGCCACGTGGCGCGGGCCGCGGTCCACCACGAACTCCACGTTGACCCCGTCAGGGTAGGCGGAGGCCGGGCTGAAGGGCGGCGGCGCGTGCAGATCGCCCGCGTGGGCGAGGTCGTCGACGAAGGCGACGGCGTGCGGGTTGCCCATGTTGACGTTGCGCGCGGGCCAGCTGCGCTCGCCGACGCTCACCGTGACGTCCCCCTCGGGGAGGAGCGCCCTGCCCATGCCGACGGTGACGTCGCCGTCCTTGGCGAGGTGCACGCGCTTGACGCCCGCGCGCGTGGCGACCGTCAGATCGCCCTCGGAGACGAGGCCGGCGTGCTGGAGATAGCGGGCGAAGACGCGGACCCCGTTGCCGCACATCTCGGCGATGGAGCCGTCGCCGTTGCGGTAGTCCATGAACCACTCCGCCCGGTCCGCCATCTCCTTCGCCTCGGGGTGCGCGGCGGACCGCACGACGTGCAGCAGACCGTCACCGCCGATGCCCGCGCGTCGGTCGCACAGGGCGGCGACGGCGGCCGGCGGGAGGTCGACGGCGTTGTCGGGGTCCGGAACGATCACGAAGTCGTTCTCGGTACCGTGTCCCTTGAGGAAGGCGATCCGAGTGCTCATCCCTCGATCGTACGGGGTGGCCACGACACCGGGTCCGGGCCGCGGAGCAGCCGGCCGCCACCCGTGTGCGGGCGGCTCAGCGGAGCCGGGCGACCCGCCAGACCGCCAGGGCCACCACCGCGGCGACCATCACGACGTAGGCGATGGCGACCCGCCAGTCGGGCCGGCGCCCGGAGCCGCGCGCGGGCAGGCCGGGCCACGTGTAACCGACGCGGCGGGCGGCCATCATCCCCCAGCCGGCCGCGCAGGAGCAGATCAGCAGCCCCAGCATGGCGATCATGGCCCCGCTGTCGCCGAAGTCGAAGGCGAGCGGGAAGGCGAACATCAGGGAGCCGATCGCGGCCAGGGCCACGATGGGCGCGAGCTGCCAGATCCGCAGCCGACGCTGCGGGCGCAGCTCGACCTCGACCTCGGGACCGCTCGCGAACATCTCCTCGGGCTCGGGACCGTCGTCGGTCACACCGCCCTGGGTGTCGTCCTCGTCCGGCCCGTCCGGGCTCAGACGGAACTCACCGGGCTCCGGTTCACCGCTGCCGGTGATGCGGTGCTCGGTGCCTTGTGCGGTGTCGCGAGGGCCGGCCTCCATCGCCACGCGCCCTCCCAACTCGGACTCCACTTGGTCGATCGAAGCTCGATGATGGCACGCCGTCGGAGGCCCGGATGACGGCCTGGGCGTCCCGATGCCATGACGTGATCAGGCTGTGACCGGTCGCTCGACCAACGCCAGCGCGAGCTCGGGAAGTTCCGCGACGTCAGCCGCAGCCCCACTCAACCAGTGCACCCGCGGATCGCGCCTGAACCACGAATCCTGACGGCGCGCGAAGCGCTTGGTGGCACGCACGGTCTCCGCGCGCGCCTCGCCCTCGGTGCACTCACCGGCCAGGGCCGCGAGGATCTGCTGGTATCCGAGCGCGCGGGACGCCGTGCGCCCTTCGCGCAGGCCCTGCGCCTCCAGCGCGCGGACCTCGTCCACGAGTCCCGCGTCCCACATCCGGTCGACGCGGCGGGCGATGCGCTCGTCGAGTTCGGGACGCGCCACGTCGACCCCGATCTGGACGGTGTCGTAGACGGAGTCATGGCCGGGCAGGTTGGCGGTGAAGGGCTTGCCGGTGATCTCGATCACTTCGAGGGCGCGGACGATGCGGCGGCCGTTGCCGGGCAGGATCGCCTGCGCGGCCTCGGGGTCGGCGGCGGCCAGCCGGGCGTGCAGCGCGCCCGACCCGCGCAGCGTGAGCTCCTCCTCCAGCCTGGCGCGCACCTCGGGGTCGGTGCCGGGGAACTCCAGGTTGTCGACGGCGCCGCGGACGTACAGACCGGAGCCGCCGACGAGGACCGGCCAGCGTCCCTCGGCGAGCAGTGCGTCGATCCGCTCGCGCGCCAGCCGCTGGTACTCGGCGACGGAGGCGGTGACGGTGACGTCCCAGACGTCCAGGAGGTGGTGCGGGACTCCGGCGCGCTCCTCGGGCGTCAGTTTGGCGGTGCCGATGTCCATCCCTCGGTAGAGCTGCATGGAGTCGGCGTTGACGACCTCGCCGCCGAGCCGCCGGGCCAGAAAAACGCCCAGATCGGACTTTCCGGCCGCGGTCGGTCCGACGACGGCGATGACGCGGGGGGCGGGGGGTGCGCTGCTCACTGCACCAGTCTCGCAAACCCCGCCCCCGGCCTCGAACGAGTTACGTGACGGCGTCGGCCCGGGGTCGTTCCCCGTTGCGGGATTTCCGTCGCCCTGCGCAAGGGCGGCACCCCCCGGTGGCACGAACGGACGCACCGGCCGACGCGGGATTTCGCCCGCACGAGTACCGTATGGAGTGGACATGGGCGTTTTGGCGCGACTTTTCCGGAGGTCGAAGTCCGTGGAGGTGCCGGCGACGGAGGAGGCGGCCACCGCCGCCGACGAGGCATCGGCCGACGCGACGGAGGACGTGGCCAAGGCGGAAACGGTCACGGAGGACTCGCAGGAGACGACCGAGGCCGCGTCCGCAACGCACGGCGAGGCGGCGAAGGAGCCGGTCGCCGCCTCCGACGACGGTGCCGACGGCGTCGGCATCCCCCGTCAGCAGTCCCCCGAGGAGACGGCCGACAGTGAGGCCGCCGACGAGGGCGCCCGTACATAACGCACCCGCGAGGGAAGGTGGCCCATGGGTCTCTTGGACAGTTTGAAGGCCAGGCTCGCCCCGGCCAAGGGCAAGGTCTCGGACCTCGCACAGCAGCACGGGGGCAAGGTGCATCACGGCCTCGACAAGGCCGCCAAGGTCGTCGACGAGAAGACCAAGGGCAAGTACAGCGACAGGATCCACACGGGCACCGACAAGGCCAAGGGGGCCATGGAGCGGCTCGCGCACAAGGACGAGCCTTCGACGGGAGGCGGTGACACCTTCGTCCCGCCGACCCCGCCGCCACCGGCTTCCTGACCGGGCGTGGATCGGCGGACGGCCGCGCGGCGGGAACGCTCGCGGCCGTCCGCCGATCCACGCCCGGGGCCGGACCACGCCCCGCGGCGCAGGGCGGCTACGTCCAGGTCGCGACCACGTAGCCCACGCCGTACGGCGCGTCCGCGTAGAGCAGCGCGCCCGTCAGCCCGGCGTCCTCGGCGGCGCCCGCGAGCACCTGCCACGGCGCCCGGCCGCAGGCCTTGAGCTCATACGCCAGCTGCGCGTCCAGCGCCTTGAGCGCCGCCACGTCCGCCGTGCCCAGCGCGCGGGCGACCTCCGCGTCGAAGGGGGCAGCGCGCTCGTCGAGATAGCCGGGGGCCTTCAGCGTCCGGCACGCGCTCGCGTCACCCATCACCAGCAGGGCGACCCGTCCCGGCGCCGCGCCGATCTCCCGGCCCACCTCGACGCAGCGCTCCGCCGCGAGCGGTTCCCCGACGCCGAGACCCTCTACCGGGGCGGCCGCCCATCCGGCCCGCTCCAGCAGCCAGGCGCCGACGGCGAGGGACGGCGGCAGATCGCGGGCGGGCGGCGCGTCCGGTGCGGCCGCCGCGGTGTCGTCGCCGTGGCCGAGGCGTACGCCGACGTCCACTCCGAAGGCGCGGAACGAACCCCGCGCGCCGTGGGGGTGGAGGCCTCGTCCGGTCTTCTCGGCGGGCCCGACGACCACGAGCCGGTCCGGCCTGGCGGCCGCCAGCACGGCCAGCGCGTCGGAGCAGGCGGTACGCGCCGCGTCCAGTTCCGACGCGGCGCCGGCGGCGACCTCGGGCACGAGCAGCGGCGGACAGGGGCAGACGGAGGCGGCGACAAGCATGATCCGCAGGGTAACCCCGCGGGCGTGCCCCCGGGCACCCCGCCGGGTCGTCCTCGGCGGTGCGCCCTCATCGGGGCGTCACCGGCCGAGGCGAGCTCCGTCGTCAGTCGCAGCCGCAGCCGCTGCCCGTGGCCACCGGAAGCGGCGCGGGCACGCCGATCTTGGGCAGACCGAGCAGGACGCCGGCCGGCTTGGCCGCCTGGTCCGCGGTGCGCTTCTCCCAGGCGTCACCCGCGCGCGTGCGGCGCACGTCCAGGACGGCGCCCTCGGCCAGGAGGTGGTGCGGGGCGGCATACGTGATCTCGACCGTCACCACGTCGCCGGGGCGCACCTGCTGCTCCGGCTTGGTGAAGTGCACCAGACGGTTGTCGGGGGCGCGACCGGACAGACGGTGCGTGGCGCCGTCCTTGCGGCCCTCGCCCTCGGCCACCATCAGCTCCAGGGTGCGGCCGACCTGCTTCTTGTTCTCCTCCCAGGAGATCTCCTCCTGCAGGGCGACGAGACGCTCGTAACGCGCCTGGACGACCTCCTTGGGGATCTGCTCCTCCATGGTCGCGGCAGGGGTGCCGGGGCGCTTGGAGTACTGGAAGGTGAACGCCTGCGCGAAGCGGGCCTCGCGGACCGCGTGCAGGGTCTGGTCGAAGTCCTCCTCGGTCTCGCCGGGGAAGCCCACGATGATGTCGGTGGTGATCGCCGCGTGCGGGATGGCGGCGCGCACCTTCTCGATGATCCCGAGGTAGCGCTCCTGCCGGTAGGAGCGGCGCATCGCCTTCAGGACCGTGTCCGAGCCCGACTGCATGGGCATGTGCAGCTGCGGCATCACGTTGGGCGTCTCGGCCATGGCGGCGATGACGTCGTCGGTGAAGTCGCGCGGGTGCGGGGAGGTGAAGCGGACGCGCTCCAGGCCCTCGATCGCGCCGCACGCGCGGAGCAGCTTGCTGAAGGCCTCGCGGTCGCCGATGTCGGAGCCGTAGGCGTTGACGTTCTGGCCGAGCAGGGTGATCTCGCTGACTCCCTCGGCTACCAGGGCCTCGATCTCGGCGAGGATGTCGCCGGTGCGGCGGTCCTTCTCCTTGCCGCGCAGCGCCGGGACGATGCAGAACGTGCACGTGTTGTTGCAGCCGACGGAGATCGACACCCAGGCCGCGTAGGCGCTCTCACGCCGCGTCGGCAGGGTGGAGGGGAAGGCCTCCAGCGACTCGGCGATCTCGACCTGGGCCTCTTCCTGCACGCGCGCGCGTTCGAGCAGGACCGGCAGCTTGCCGATGTTGTGCGTGCCGAAGACGACGTCCACCCAGGGCGCCCGCTTCACGATGGTGTCGCGGTCCTTCTGCGCGAGGCAGCCGCCGACCGCGATCTGCATCCCGGGCCGGGTCGCCTTCCGCGGGGCGAGACGGCCGAGGTTGCCGTAGAGCCGGTTGTCGGCGTTCTCGCGCACCGCGCAGGTGTTGAAGACGACGACGTCCGCGTCGCCGTCCGATCCTTCGGGGGCGCGCACGTACCCGGCCTCTTCGAGCAGCCCGGACAATCGCTCGGAGTCGTGGACGTTCATCTGGCACCCGTAAGTGCGGATCTCGTAGCTCTTGGGGGCTTGGACGTCCACTGCGAGGCTCCGGTCGCTGCTGCTGGTCATGGCTCAAGGGTAGGCGCTCGCCGGAGGACGCCCGCCGCCCCCGCTCTCCCGGGGCCCCGGCGGGCTCAGGGGTCGATGAGACCGGCGCGGATCGCGTAACGGGTGAGCTCCAGCCGGTCGCGCATGCCGAGCTTGTGCAGGAGGTTGGCGCGGTGCCGTTCGACCGTCTTGGCGCTGATGAAGAGCAGCGCGCCGATCTCCCTGGAGGTGTGCCCTTCGGCCACGAGCTTGAGGATCTCCTCCTCGCGCTCGGTGATGGGCCGCTCGGGCAGGCCGTCGACGTCGTCGCCGCGGTGCAGCCGGTCCAGGTACGAGCGGACGAGCGCCCGCTCCGCGCCGGGGTAGATGAACGGCTCGTCGCGCACGACCGCGTGACAGGCTTCGACCAGGTCCCGGTCGGCGACCGACTTCAGCACGTATCCCCCGGCCCCGGCCTTGAGGGCCTCGAAGAAGTACTGCTCGTTGTCGTACATCGTCAGGATGAGGATGGGCAGATCCGGGAGTCGCCGGGAGAGTTCACGCGCCGCCTGCAGCCCGGTCATCCGAGGCATGGCCACGTCCAGGACGGCCAGGTCGACGTCCCCCTCCCGGGCGCGTTCGACCGCCTCGGCCCCGTCGCCGGCCTCGGCGACCACCGTCAGGTCGGGCTCGCCGTCCAGGATGAGCCGCACTCCCCGGCGGACGAGCGTGTGGTCGTCCGCGAGGAGGACGCGGATCGGCGCGGACGGCGCAGGCCGTGGGGCCGGCGCCTGCGAGGGCGTGGCGTGGGTCATCGGAGGCCTCCGGGGGAGGCCGGAGCGGTGGTCGCCGGGGCGGCGCCCGCGGCCGCCCGCAGCCGTATGTCCGTCCCGCCGCTGCCGTTCGCGCCCGACGTGACGCTGAGGGCCGCGCCGATCAGCAGGGCTCGCTCGCGCATCCCGCGGATGCCGGCGCTCTCCCCGGTCTGCGCGCCCAAGCCCGTGCCGTTGTCCCGTACGAGGAGTTCGACGCCGTCGGCGGCGGGGCTCAGACGGAGTTCGGCGCGGTCGGCGCCCGAGTGCCGTGCGGTGTTGGTGAGGGCCTCCTGAGCCACGCGGTAGACCACCAGTTCCGTCTCCTCGGTCAGGGGCGGCAGCCCGGCGCGAAGATCGTGGCGCACCGTCAGCCCGTGGGTGGTGAACTCGGCGGCCAGCGAGCGCAGCGCACTGAGCAGGCCCAGTTCGTCGAGGACACCGGGGCGCAGCCGACGGGCGATGCGCCGGATCTCGTCCAGGCCGGCCCTGGTGGCCTCCTGCGCCTGGCCCAGTTCCTCGCGCAGGTCCTTCGGGGCCCGGTCGGCGACGCGCTTGAGCTGGAGCAGCACGGCGGTGAGCGTCTGGCCGACCTCGTCGTGGAGCTCGCGGGCGACGCGGTGGCGCTCCCGTTCCTGCGCGGACAGCGCCCCGGCGGCGCTGGCGGCGCGCTCGGCCGCCAGCCGGTCCAGCATGGCGTTGTACGTGGTGATCAGCTCGGCCGTCTCCACCGGCCCCGAGACGACGGCGCGGGCCCCGGGGCGCAGCAGGTCGGCGTCGGCCATGGCCCGGCCCAGCCGTCCCAGCGGCGCGAGGCCGACGCGCAGCACGACCGCGTTGACGGTCAGCAGCACGGCCAGGCCGGCCACCACGACGAGCACCTCGCCCGGCAGTATCGGCGTGGAGACGGTCACCGGGCCCAGGAGCAACGCGGCCGCCACGACCAGGCCGACGGCGTCGAGGGCGAAGATCCGCCAGAACAACGACATGTGCGCGACTCCTCCTCCGCCTCGTCCGCCTCGTCCGCCTCGTCCGCGTCGTCTGTCCGGGCCTTCTCGGCCGTCCCGGCCGACTCGCCCGTCTCGGTCTTCCCGGCTGTCTCCTCCTACGTCGCCGGGACCGTCCCGGCGAGGTCTCCATGGCACCGCCGTGACCAGCCTCTCCGTCGGCCGGCGGCCCTGTCCATCCGTCACGACACCCATGTCGTCACCGTACGGGCAGGTGGCAGCATGGCGGCTCCGGGCACTCGTCGGTAGACGTCACGGAACCACCGACCACGACCAGCGACCACGACCAGCAAGGGGAAGAAACGTGCCTGCTCCACGCCTGCGAACGACTCCGCTGCCAGGCATCGGAGTCCAGTACGACCTCGTGACGCGGGAGCAGCGCCACCTGTCGGTCGTGGCGCACCGCGACGGCGCCCGCACCGTGAACGTGTACCGGACCGACGACCCCGACTCCTGCGCACAGTCGCTGCGGCTGACCGGCGCCGAGGCGGGCGCGGTGATCGACGCGCTGATGCCGTCCCACCACAGCGCGAGCCTGCTGTACACGACGGACCTGGGGCTGGTCGCCGAGCGGGTGGAGGTGGCGGCGACCTCCCGCTGGAACGGGCGGCTGCTGGGCGACACCCGGATGCGCACGGAGACCGGCGCGTCGATCGTGGCGGTGCTGCGGCGGGCCGAGGCGATACCGTCCCCGACGCCGGAGTTCCGTCTCGCGGGCGGTGACACGCTCATCGTCGTCGGCACCCGCGAGGGCGTCGACGCGGCCGCGGCGATCCTCGGTCGGGAGTGACCGGGTGCACTCCGCAGTCCTGCTGATCGAGTTCGGTTCCATCATTCTCTGCCTCGGCCTGCTCGGCCGGTTCGCGGCCCGGTTCCGGTTCTCGCCGATCCCGCTCTATCTGCTGGCCGGGCTGGCCTTCGGCGAGGGCGGGCTGCTGCCGCTCGGCGCGAGCGAGGAGTTCGTGGCCACCGGCGCCGAGATCGGCGTCATCCTGCTGCTGCTGATGCTCGGCCTGGAGTACACGGCGAGCGATCTGGTCTCCAACCTCAAGGCCCATTACCCGTCCGGCCTCGTCGACTGCGCCCTCAACGCCCTGCCGGGCGCCGCCGCCGCGTTGCTGCTGGGCTGGGGGCCGGTGGCGGCCGTGGTGCTGGCGGGCGTCACGTGGATCTCGTCCTCGGGGGTGATCGCCAAGGTGCTGGGCGATCTGGGGCGGGTCGGCAACCGGGAGACGCCGGTGATCCTCAGCGTGCTGGTGCTGGAGGACCTGGCCATGGCCGTCTACCTGCCGATCGTCACCGCCCTGGTGGCCGGGGCGGGGCTGGCGGCCGGCAGCGTGACCCTGGCGATCGCGCTGGGCGTCGCGGGTCTCGTGCTGTTCGCCGCGGTGCGCTACGGCCGGGTCATCTCGCGCTTCGTGTCGAGCGACGACCCGGAGAAACTGCTGCTGGTCGTGCTGGGGCTGACGATCCTGGTCGCCGGCGTGGCACAACAGTTGCAGGTGTCCGCGGCGGTCGGGGCGTTCCTGGTGGGCATAGCGCTGTCCGGGGAGGTCGCCGAGGGCGCGCACACGCTGCTGAGCCCGCTGCGGGACCTGTTCGCCGCGGTGTTCTTCGTCTTCTTCGGGCTGCACACCGACCCGGCGAGCATTCCTCCCGTCCTCCTGCCGGCCCTCGCCCTGGCCGCCGTCACCGCCGCGACGAAGATCGCCACCGGCTACTGGGCGGCCCGACGCGCCGGAATCTCGGTCAAGGGACGCTGGCGGGCCGGCGGCGCGCTGGTCGCGCGCGGGGAGTTCTCGATCGTCATCGCCGGTCTGGCGGTCACCGCCGGGATCGAGCCGTCCCTCGGGCCGCTGGCCACGGCGTACGTGCTGATCCTGGTCGTGATGGGCCCCCTCACCGCCCGCTTCACGGAGCCGCTCGCGACGCGCTGGACGCGCCGTCGGGACCCTCGCGGGAGGACCGCGGTACCGGAGCAGCCGGTCGAGGCCCGACCGCAGGCGCCGGTGGGCGACTGAGGCGGTACGACACGGCGGGTCGGGAGGACCGCGTGCGCGCCCCGGAGCCCTCCCCGAGAAGCTCGCGCGACCTCCTCGGCAGCCCCGGCAGCCCCAGCGGCCCCGGGGCGGCCTCGGCAGTCCGCTGGTCGGGCCGCCCGGTCAGGCGCCGTCGGACGTCCATCCCTGCCGACGCAGCACCGCGGACACGTCGGGCGCCTGGTAGTGCGCGCCCTTGAGCACCTTGCCGTCGGCGCGGCGGGCGACCTGGCCGTCGGGGCCGAGTTTGGTCATGTTGGAGCGGTGGATCTCGGCGAGCACCGCGTCGAGGTCGATCCCGTGCACCAGCGCCGTGCCGTAGGCGACGTAGACGACGTCGGCCAGCTCGTGCGCCAGCCGGTCCAGCGGGCCGCTCACCGACACCTCGGCGACCTCGGCCGCCTCCTCGGCGAGCAGGCTTCCGCGCTGCGCGGCGAGACGCGGCGACACCTCGGTCGGGGTGGCGCGGACGTCGAGCCCGAAGGCTCGGTGGAACTCACGGACCAGATCGGCGGGCGAGGAACTCATGAACCGACTGTAACGACGGCCACTGACAAGCCCGTCCGCCCCGCCCTGTGAGTCCCGCCCTGGTCAGCACCTCGTGAAGACTGGCAGGATCGCGGGCATGTCCAAGGTGTTCTCCCGTCCCGGCAGGCGCGGCGTCCTGGGTGGCGCGGCCGCCGTCGTCGCCGTCGTCATGGGGTTGCTGCTGTGGTGGCTGCTGCCCCTGGGCGAGGAGCCGCCGAGCGGTTCGATCACCTTCAGCACGGGCACGACGAGCGGCGTCTACTACGAGTACGGCAGCCAGCTGCGGGACGCGCTCGCCAAGGACATGCCCGATCTGGACGTGGACCTGACGACCAGCAACGGGTCGCCGGAGAACGTCGAGCGCGTGGCGAAGGGCGACGCCGACTTCACCATCGCCGCGGCCGACGCCGTGCAGGCGTACGAGGCGCAGCACCCCGGCGGCGCCGCGAAGCTGCGCGGAGTGGCCCGGCTGTACGACGACTACGTCCAGCTCGTGGTGCCCCGCGACTCGCCCATCCGCACCATCGCGGACCTCCGGGGCAAGACCGTGGCGACCGGCCTGCCCCGCTCCGGTGTGCGCCTGATCGCGGAACGCGTGCTCAAGGCGGCGGGCCTGGACCCGGCGAAGGACATCAGGGCCGAATCGGAGGGCATCGACACCGGCCCCGAGAAGCTGAAGCGGGGCCAGATCGACGCCTTCTTCTGGTCCGGCGGGGTGCCGACCGCCGGACTGGAGAAGCTGGCCGACACCTTCACCTTCCGGTTCGTGCCGATCAGCTCCGAGCTCGTCGCGCAGATGCACGACCAGGACGACTCCACCGGTTACTACCGGGCCACGAACATGCCGGAGTCGGCCTACCCCACCATCCAGAACGGCTCCACCGTGGCGACGATCGCGGTGTCCAACCTGCTCATCACCCGCACGGACATGGCGCCCCGGCTCACCGAGTGGCTGACCCGCACCGTGATCAGGAGCCGGGACGGCATCGGCGCACACGTGCACTCCGCCCAGTTGGTCGACCTGCGCACCGCCATCTACACCGACCCGCTCAAGCTGCACGAGGGCGCCCGGCGCTACTACCGCTCCGTCAAGCCCTAGTCGTGCGGTCCGGGGGCGTGATCACGACGTCGCCGACCGGGGCACGGAGACCGTCGCCGTCAGTCCGCTCGGCTTGTGGTGGGCGTACGTCAGGGAGCCGCCGCCGGCCGCGAGCAGAGCCCGGGAGATGGACAGGCCCAATCCCGAGCCCTTGACGTTCTGGTGCCGGCCGCTACGCCAGAAACGGTCGCCCACGCGCGTGAGTTCCTCGTCGGTGAGACCTGGCCCGTTGTCGGTGACGACGACGGTCGAGATGTCGCCGTCGGCCGCCACGGCGACCTCGACGCTCTCACCCTTCGGCGTGAACTTCACCGCGTTGTCGATGACGGCGTCCAGGGCGCTGGAGAGCGTCACCGGGTCCGCCCACGCAGTGGTGGGCGGGCAGTCACCGACGAGCCGGACGCCCTTGGCCTCGGCGGTGGGCGCCCAGGCGGCCACCCGCTCGGCGGCCAGTGCGCCGATGTCGGTGACCCGCAGATGGGCCTCGGTGTGCTCGGCGAGGGCGAGGTCCAGCAGGTCGTCCAGAACCTGCGCCAGGCGCTTGCCCTCGTTCTGGACGGATGCGATCTCTTCGTTGCCCTCGGGGAGTTCGTAGGCCAGCAGTTCGATGCGCAGCAACAGCGCGGCGAGCGGGTTGCGCAGTTGGTGCGAGGCGTCGGCGACGAAGGCGCGCTGCTGTTCCAGCACGTTCTCCACGTTGTCCGCCATCTCGTTGAACGCCCCGGCCAGCCGCCGCAGTTCCGGCGGTCCGCCACCCACCGCGACCCGGGACTTCAGCCGGCCGCTCGCGATCTCGTGGGTGGTGGCGTCCAGGACCCGCACGGGCCGCAGCACCCACCCGGTCAGCCGCAGGGCCGCGCCGATGGCCAGCAGCATCGCGGCGATCTCGCCGACGCCGACGACCAGCCAGCCGTGCAGGATCCGCGACCGCATCGGCCCGGTCGGCGAGTCGGTGACGACGACCGCGACGACGTCGCCGTCCCGGATGACCGGCGACGCGACGACGAGCCGGTTGCGCTGCCACGGCCACACCTGCCGGGGGTCGTGGCTGCGCCGGCTGAGCAGCGCCTCGTCGAAGGCGTCGCGCACCTCACCGGTTTCGGGGAGGTACCAGTCCCGCGGGGCATGAGCCATGGGGGTGTCGGTGCCGTAGAAGACACCGGCACGGATGCCGTAGACGTCGTAGTAGCTGGCGAGCTCCCGACCGAGCGTCTCGCGCCGCTCGTTCGTGGACGCCGACGCGGAGTCGCCGCCGCCCGGCGAGGCGGTGACGAACTGGGCGAGCGCCGCGAAGCGCGCGGTGTCGTCGATGCGGTCGACGACCACCTTCTGCTGCTGGGCGCCGGCCACGCTGATCGCCAGCGGCACCCCCAGGGCCAGCAGCACGGCCGCCATCAGGACGATGAGCAGCGGCAGGAGACGAGTACGCAACCGCGGTCCCCGCTACGCGGCCGGCGCGACGAGCCGGTAACCCACGCCGCGCACGGTCTCGATCAACGCGGGCATGCGCAGCTTGGCGCGCAGCGAGGCCACATGGACCTCCAGGGTGCGCCCGGTCCCCTCCCAGCTGGTGCGCCACACCTCGCTGATGATCTGCTCCCGGCGGAAGACCACGCCGGGACGCTGGGCCAGCAGCGCCAGGAGGTCGAACTCCTTGCGGGTCAGCTGGACGACCGCACCGTCCACCGTGACGCGCCGGGTGGGCAGTTCGATGTGCACGGGACCCATGCGCAGCGCGTCCTCGCCGGCCGCTGCCGGGCCCTCGTGGACGGTACGACGGCTGACGGCGTGGATGCGGGCGAGCAGTTCCCCGGTGTCGTAGGGCTTCACCACGTAGTCGTCGGCGCCCATGTTGAGGCCGTGGATGCGCGAGCGCACGTCGGAACGGGCCGTCACCATGATCACCGGCGTGGCGGTGCGCTTGCGGATCTTGCCGCAGACCTCGTACCCGTCCTGGTCGGGCAGGCCCAGATCGAGCAGGACGACCCCGAAGCCGGGCCCCTCCGGGACGAGGGCCTGCAGGGCTTCCTCGCCGCTGCGCGCGTGGGTGACGTCGAAGCCGTGCCTCTTGAGGACCGCGGACAGCGCGGCGGCGACATGGTTGTCGTCCTCGACGAGCAGCAGTCTCATCCCGGCCTCCTCCGGTTCGGTTCCTCGGGCATACGGTCCGACTCACTCCGACAGGTGTGCGGTTTCACGACGCACGAAAAAATGCGGGCACACGCGTGTGTGCATCATGGCAGTCACGCTGATGGACGAGGACGCAGTCAAGCGAGTTCCGGTTGCACGCGGCTTCCGTTATCCGGCCGATACGCCCGCAGCTCACCAGTGCTACGACATGTGTCCGATTGCTATCGGATCGTGATGCTCAGATTCCCCTCAGATGTAATGACGCTGGTCGCGGCGGGTCACTACTGTCCTGCGAAACCGAGGAGGACGGAGCCCCAGAGCGATGACCGAAGTATCGGTGACCAAAGAGGACGCGGTCACGAGCGGTGACCTGGTCGTCCTGAAGAGCGTCAACAAGCACTTCGGCGCGTTGCACGTTCTCCAGGACATCGACCTGACGATCGCCCGCGGAGAGGTCGTCGTGGTCATCGGCCCCTCCGGGTCCGGGAAGTCGACGCTGTGCCGCACCATCAACCGCCTGGAGACGATCGACGAAGGCGCGATCACGATCGACGGGAAGCCGCTGCCCGAGGAGGGCAAGGCGCTGGCCCGGCTGCGCGCCGACGTCGGCATGGTCTTCCAGTCGTTCAACCTGTTCGCGCACAAGACCGTGCTCGAGAACGTGATGCTCGGCCAGATCAAGGTCCGCAAGGTGGACAAGGCGAAGGCCGAGGAGAAGGCACGCGCCCTCCTCGACCGGGTCGGTGTGGGCAGCCAGGCGGACAAGTACCCCGCGCAGCTCTCCGGCGGACAGCAGCAGCGCGTCGCCATCGCCCGCGCGCTGGCGATGGACCCGAAGGTCATGCTCTTCGACGAGCCGACCTCGGCCCTGGACCCCGAGATGATCAACGAGGTCCTGGAGGTCATGCAGCAGCTGGCCCGGGACGGCATGACGATGATCGTCGTCACCCATGAGATGGGTTTCGCACGATCGGCTGCAAACCGCGTGGTGTTCATGGCGGACGGACGCATCGTCGAAGAGGCTGCGCCCGACCAGTTCTTCAGCAATCCGCGCAGCGACCGTGCCAAGGACTTCCTGTCGAAGATCCTGCACCACTGAGCCGCAGCTCTGACGGACCCCGCACCGCCCGCAGTACCTCAACACTCTTCTAAGGACGTTCTCCATGAAGCTTCGCAAGGTCACCGCCGCCTCGGCCGCAGCCCTCGTCCTCGCCCTGACCGCCACCGCGTGCGGCGGCGACAACAAGGACGACGCCGGGAGCGGCTCCGGCAGCGGTGGCGGCGGCAAGATCAAGGTCGGCATCAAGTTCGACCAGCCCGGCCTCGGCCTCAAGAAGCCCGACGGGTCCTTCGCCGGGTTCGACGTGGACGTCGCCACGTACGTCGCCAAGCAGCTCGGCTACAAGCCGGACCAGATCGAGTTCGTCGAGACCAAGAGCGCCGACCGTGAGAACGCCCTCGCGCGCGGTGACGTCAAGTTCATCGCCGCCACCTACTCGATCAACGACGAGCGCAAGAAGAAGGTCGACTTCGCCGGCCCGTACCTGCTGGCCCACCAGGACCTGCTGATCAAGTCCGACTCGGACATCTCCAAGGGCACGGACCTCAACGGCAAGAAGCTGTGTTCCGTGACCGGCTCGACCTCGGCGCAGAACGTGCAGAAGTCGATCGCCCCGGACGCGAAGCTCAAGGAGGTGAGCTCCTACTCGGAGTGCATCGCCGGCCTGCAGAGCGGCGCCGTGGACGCGGTCACCACCGACGACTCGATCCTCGCCGGCTTCGCGTCGCAGGAGCAGTACAAGGGCAAGTTCAAGCTCGCGGGCCTGAAGCTCAGCAACGAGAACTACGGCATCGGCGTCAAGAAGGGCGACACCGCGACCGTGGACAAGATCAACAAGGCGCTGGAGCAGATGGTCAAGGACGGCGCGTGGGACAAGGCCGTCAAGGACAACTTCGGCCCGGCCGAGTACAAGAACGAGCCCGCCCCGAAGATCGGCGTCATCGTCAAGTAGTCCGGGCCACGGCCCACCCTGCGGGGTTCCTGCGGTGCGCCGCCGTCCGTCGCGATCACGGCGGCGGCGCACCGCACCCTTCCCATACGCCACCCAGCCGGAAGCGCGGGAGATCGTGTTCGACTTTCTTGATGGTTACGACGTCCTAGGGGCGTTCTGGATGACGGTGAAACTCACCGCCGTCTCCGCCGTGGGATCCCTGATCTGGGGCACCCTGTTGGCCGCCATGCGGGTCAGCCCGGTCCCGCTGATGCGCGGGTTCGGCACCGTGTACGTCAACATCGTCCGGAACATCCCCCTGACGGTCATCATCCTGTTCAGCTCGCTCGGTCTCGCCGACATCTTCGGCATGACCATGGGGAGCGACGACTTCGACGTCCAGGGTTTCCGGCTGGCCGTGCTCGGGCTGGTGGGCTACACCGCGGCCTTCGTCTGCGAGGCGATCCGCTCCGGCATCAACACCGTGCCCATGGGCCAGGCGGAGGCAGCCCGGGCCATCGGCCTGAGCTTCAGCCAGACCCTTCGGCTCGTCGTGCTGCCGCAGGCGTTCCGGTCGGTCATCGGGCCACTGGCGAACGTGTTGATCGCGCTGACCAAGAACACCACGGTGGCGGCCGCCATCGGCGTCGCCGAAGCCGCCTACCTCATGAAGACGATGATCGAGAACGAGGCGCAGACGCTGCTCATCGGCGCGGTCTTCGCGTTCGGGTTCGTGGTACTGACCCTGCCCACCGGCCTCATCCTGGGCTGGCTCAGCAAGCGACTGGCGGTGAAGCGATGAGCTCGGTCCTCTACGACACTCCCGGCCCTCGCGCCAAGCGGCGCAACGTCCTGTTCTCGGTGGTCTTCAGCGTCCTGCTCGCCCTGCTCCTGTGGTGGATGTGGCAGAAGATGGACGACAAGGACCAGCTCGAATCCGCGCTGTGGAAGCCGTTCGTCGAGTCCGAGGCATGGACGACGTACCTGCTGCCCGGCCTCGCCAACACGCTGAAGGCCGCGTCGCTCGCCATGGTCATCGCCCTTCCGCTGGGCGCGGTCTTCGGCATCGCCCGGCTGTCCGACCACCGCTGGGTGCGCGGCGTGTCCGGCACGGTCGTCGAGTTCTTCCGGGCCATCCCGGTGCTGCTGCTGATGCTGTTCGCCAACGAGTTCTACGCCCGCTCGACCGACGTCGGCAGCGCTGACCGGCCTCTCTACGCTGTCGTCACCGGACTGGTGCTCTACAACGCGGCCGTCCTCGCCGAGGTCGTCAGGGCCGGCATCCTCTCCCTGCCCAGGGGGCAGACGGAGGCGGCGTACGCCATCGGTCTGCGCAAGGGCCAGACGATGAGCAGCATCCTGCTCCCGCAGGCGGTCACCGCGATGCTCCCGGCGATCGTCAGCCAGCTGGTCGTCATCGTGAAGGACACCGCGCTCGGCGGAGTGATGATCGGATTCGCCGAGTTGCTCAACTCCCGCGGCACACTCGCTGCCAACTACGCGAACGTCGTCCCGAGCTTCATCGTCGTCGCGATCATCTTCATCGTCCTGAACTTCATCCTGACCAGCTGCGCCAGCTGGCTGGAACGCCGACTGCGGCAGAGCAAGAAGGGCACGGGTGCGGTGCTCGGCGTGGAGAAGGTCGACGATCTGAACGCGGCCGAGGTCGGCGGCACCTTCGGAACCGGCGCCGGCGGCAGCATCTGACGCCCACTCAAGCAGGGTGACCGGTACGGAAGGCAGTGGCGTGCGCGCCACTGCCTTCCGTCGCTTGACGCAAACAACGACAATGGGTTGCATACGTTCTGTGATCGTGCACCCTGCTCCAACCCGTTGTTCACTCAAGCCCGCGAGGACACCGTCGAAGGCAGGGGGCGGCACGCCGTGGACCCGGTGATCATCGTCGGAGCCGGACCGGTGGGGCTCACGCTCGCCCTGGCTCTGGCCCGTCAGCAGGTGCCGTCCGTCGTGCTCGACGAGGGCCCCGGCAAGGACGAGCCGCGTCTCGCGCGCACCGTCGTGCTGCGTGAGGACACCGCGGCTCTCGTGCAGCGACTGACCGGAGCGGACCTCGACCGGGCCGGGCTCCGTTGGGCCGGATGGCGCTCGATGCGGCGCAAGCAGGTGATCCGCGAGGTGACTTTCGACGACTTGGCCGATCCCGCTCCCCTGCACACCGCCGACCCGGCTCCGCTGCACATCGCCCAGCACGTGCTGACGGGCGCGCTGCGGGCCGCGCTGGACGGCGAGCGGCTGGTGAAGGTCGTCGTGGACAGCCGGCTGGACGGCGTCGAACAGGAAGCCTCCGGCGTCACGGCCCACACCCGCGGCCCCCGGGGCACCTGGTGGCGCGGCAGTCATCTGGTCGGCTGCGACGGTCCGCGCTCCACCGTCCGCAAGCTCCTCGACGTCCGCTTCCCCGGCCGCACCGCGGTCGAGCGACACGCCGTGGCCGCCCTGCGCGTGGAACTCCCCTGGGCCGACGAGGCGTTGCTCCACCGGACGCCGCCGTGGCGGACGTCCGGCCCCTCCGCCGGGGAGGTCACCGGACGGCCGCTGCCCGACGGCGTCTGGCGCCTCGACTGGCTGCTGCCACCGGGCAAGGAGCTCGTCACGCCCGAACTGCTCGTGGCGCGCATCCGCGAGACCCTGGCCGGCTGGAGCGGGGGCTCCACGCCCCCCTACGAGCTGCTGGACACCGGCGTCCACACCGTGCACCACCGGCTGGCCCGCCGCTGGCGCGTGGGGCGGGTCTTCCTCGCCGGGGACGCCGCGCACCTGCTCGGCGCGTTCGGCGCGCAGGGTCTGGACGAGGGTCTGCGCGACGCCGACAACCTGGCCTGGAAGCTCGCCCTGGCCTGGCACCACGGGCCGCGCGAGGCACTGCTCGACAGCTACCAGGCGGAGCGGCGCGCGGTCGTCTCCGCCCGGCTGCGCGCCGCCGACCAAGCGCTGCCGCTGCTGCGCGGCGGCGGTGGCATAAGGGCGTACGTGCCCGGCGCGGCCCGCGGCCACGACGTGCTGCTCACCGACGGCCACCTGGGACGCGGACCGCTGGGCGCGGCCGGCGGCTACGAGGAGTCGCCTCTCGCGCCCCGGCACCTGGAGGCGGAGGTTCCGGTCGGCACGGCCCCGGGGGCGCAGGTCCAGGACGTCCGCGTGACGGCGGAGGACGGTTCGTTCGTACAGCTGCGGGACCGGCTCGGCCGGGGCGCGCTGCTCGTCCTGCTGATCGCGCCGGGCACGGGCGTGTGGGAGCGCCGCCACTGGGTGAGCGCCGGGATCATGCCGCGCCTGGCCGCAGCGGTGACGGCCCTGCCGAGCCCGGCCGAGCTGCTGGTGGCGGAGAGCTACCCGGGCGCGGCCGCCCACACCGTCCTGCTGATCCGGCCCGACGGTCATCTGGTCGCCGCGCTCAACGGGGTGCGCGCGGCCGACCTGTACGCGGCGGCTGAGGCGGCCCTGGGCGGTCCGGCGTCCACACAGGGCGCGCAGGGGACTCGGGCGACTCACGGGACCGAGGGGCCTCAGGAGGCGTCCGCTGCCGGTGCCGCGGCGGGCAGCGCCGCCAAGTGACGTCCCGCGCGGGTCCCGTCGCTCGTCGCGCCCTCGGTCGGGGGCCGCGTCGCGCGTGGGCCCCCGACCGACGGCGCGGAGGTCGCGGTGCCGCCGGTCGTTGGCGGCTCAGGTCGCAGGTGTCGTCGCCCTCGGTCGGCCCTCGCATGGATCGTGCGGCTGCACGCGCAGTCACCGTGAGGTCCACATCGTGACAGTGAGTTGACCGGGGTGCACCGGCGTGGTGTACTCCGGATCGTGACCGACACCGATGTGCGCCTGTGGCGGAGGGTCCATATGGACCTCGTCCGCTATGCGGGCTGCGTGTGTCGCCCGTCCTGCTGAATTCGCACCCCCCCTTTCCGCCGGCGTGCTCCCGCCGTAGCGCATCCGCGCTCGTGCGCCCCGCCGCGCGCCTCCCGCGAACGTTCACAGGACGGTACCCGTGTCTGTCTCCCCCTCCCTGTCCGCCGTCGCCGCTGACGCCTCCGTCACGGCGCCCACCCAGGCGGACCTCCTCGACTTCGTCCGGCGCACGGCCGCCGACGCCGAACTGATCTCCTCGCTCCCGCTCGACCCCGAGGGCCGCACCTGGGTGCGCCTGGAGGGCCCCGGCGGCAGCGAAGCCTGGCTGATCGGCTGGCCGCCCGGGACGGGCACCGGCTGGCACGACCACGCCGACTCGGAGGGCGCCTTCCTCACCGCGCGGGGCGCGCTGAAGGAGTACTCGCTCGCCGCGCGGCTGCCCACCGACGGCTGGAAGACCCTGGAACTGGCCGACGGCATCGACCGGGAACGCTCCCTCACCGCCGGCCGCGGCCGCGCTTTCGGCCGGCACCACGTCCACGAGGTGCTCAACGAGTCGGCCGAGGAGCACGCCGTCTCCGTCCACGCCTACTACCCGCCGCTGCCCGGCATCCGCCGCTACAGCCGCAGCGGACATGTGCTGCGACTGGAGCAGGTCGAGCGTCCCGAGGACTGGCAGTGAGCGGCGCGGACATCCCCGGGGACGAGCCACCGCGCGGCGGGGCGGACGACCGACTGCCGCTCGGCATAGACGAGTTGCTCGAACGAGTCCGTTCCGGGTACGCGCGCGTGGAGGCTCGGGAGGCCTACGAGGCGGCACGCGCGGGCGAGGCGCTGCTCGTCGACATCCGTTACGCGGCCCTGCGGGAGCGGGACGGCCTGATCCCCGGCGCGCTGGTCGTCGAGCGCAACGAACTGGAGTGGCGTCTGGACCCCCGGGGCAGCCACCGGCTCCCCGAGGCCACGAGCCACGACGTGCGCGCGATCGTGATCTGCAACGAGGGCTACGCGTCGAGCCTGGCCGCGGCCTCACTGCACCAGCTGGGGCTGCGCCGGGCCACCGACCTGGTCGGCGGTTTCCAGGCATGGAAGGCGGCGGGCCTTCCGGTGACCGCGTAGGCGGGACCGGGCCCCAACAGGTCGGTCCTTCCAGTCCTTCGCCGTCGCGACTCAGTCCTTCGCCGTCGCGACCGTCACCGCTCGCACCCTCAGCGCCACCCGCCCCGGGACGGCCGTGGCGACGAGGGCGAGCAGTCCCGCCCCGGCGACGACCGTGGCGTACGCGAGAGGCACGACCGCCGGGGCCGCCCGCCCGGTCATGCCGACGCTGAACGCGGTCAGAACGGCCAGGGCGATGCCGCTGCCGAGGCCCACGGCGAGGAGGAGGACCGCGAGCGCCTCCGTGCGCAGCATGCGCAGTACCTGACGGCGGGTCGCCCCCGCGAGGCTCAGCAACGCGAACTCCCGGACGCGCTCGAAGACCGACATGGCCAGCGTGTTGACCACGGCGATCGCCGTGAACGCCAGGACGAGACCCATGGCCAGGAAGTTGACCTCGGCGTTCGCCTGCTGCCGTTCGGCCTGCAGCGCGTCGGCGTCGGACGGGGAGATCACCGTCAGTCCCGGGAACTCACGCAGTGTGTTCGAGAGTTGTGTCTGTGTACGGGCCGTGCTGACGAGGAGGGAGGAGGAGAGCGGGTTGTCGACATGGCGGGCGAGCAGGTCGTGCGCGAAGGTGAGGTCTCCGAAGCCGAGGCCTCGGGCGTAGACGGCGGCGACGGTCAGCGTGGCCGGCGTGCCGTCGCCCAGCGTGAGTTTCAGAGTGCTTCCCGGTGTCAGATGCAGCTGGTCCGCGGCCAGTTCACTCACGGCGACGGTGCGCTCGGTGAGCCTGTCGAGCGAGCCCGCGGTGACGTCCGGGTCCCAGGTGCGGGCCAGGCCGGCCGGGGTGACTCCCTGGGCAGCGTACTTGTCCAGCCCGACCCGCACGGTCGTACGGACCACCTCGGTGACGACGGCGTGCTGGGTACGAAGCCGTCGCGCCGCCTCGCCCGGAACGCCGGGCCCCTGCGAGGCGACGACCCAGTCGGCGCGGACCCCTTCGCGCGCCTGGGCACGGGCCGCGTCGCCGAGAGTGGGCTGTACGAACAGCACCGTGCAGGACATGCCGATGAGCAGGGTGAGAGGGGTGACGACGGAGGCCATACGGACGGCGTTCCCGCGGAGGTTGGCGGTGGCGAGCCGACCGCCGGGGCCGGTCAGGCGCAGCGGACCGGCAAGGACGAGGACGGCCGCCCTGACCAGAAGCGGTCCGAGCAGTGCGACGGAGGTGGACAGCACGACCACGGCGAGGAACGTCACCGGCGTCGAGGCGGGCTCGGTGCGCAGGACGCTCAGCAGGGCGACGAGGACGGCGCCGCCGGCCAGCAGCACCAGACCGGCGAGGAGACGGCCCCAGCCGGGGCGGGTGCGCTCGGTGCGGGCCTCGGCGAGCGCCTCCGCCGGGCGGATCCGGGCCACCCGGCGAGAGGCGATCCGGGCGGAGGCCCAGGCGCCGAACAGCGTCGCGGCGACGGCGGCGAGCGGCGGCAGCGCGCTCACCGTGTGCTGCAGCGTGGCGGGCACGGCGCCCAGGGCGACGAACCTGCCGTGCAGCCAGCCGCCCAGGGGCATCCCCAGGAGCGCCCCGGCCGTGCCCGCGGCCAGACCCACGATCAGAGCCTCACGTCCGAGGAGTCTGCGGATCTGCCCCGACGTGGCGGCGACGGCGCGCAGCAGTGCGAGTTCGCGATGTCGCTGCTGCACGGAGAGCGCGAAGGTCCCGACGACCACCAGGACGGCAACGAGCAGCGAGGTGCCGCCCATGGCTCCGCCCATGCTCACCAGCTTGGTGCGAGCCGCGGCGGCGTCCAGGAACTCGACCGGCCCACGGCCGTCCCCCGCGCTGACCTGGGCGTCGGTGCCATGCAGCGCCGTGACCACGGCGGCCCGGAGCTTGCCCGGGTCGACGCCCGGCTTGGCGAACACGCCGAACGCCGAGACCTGCCCGGGGCGTGCGGCGAGACGGCGCGCCTCCGCCGTGGAGAAGAAGAGGGAAGTCTGATGGCGTACGGCCGTGTCGGGGGCGGCGACACCGGAGACGCGGTAGGTGCGCGGCGCGCGTGTCGACTGGACGGTGAGCCGGTCGCCGGGCGCGAGGTGGGCTCGTTCGGCGAGGGCGTTGTCGACGACCACGTCGGTGGCGGCCGCGGGAGCGGTGCCGGCGGTGAGCCGGTACGGCGTCAGCGCGGCGGACTCCCAGGCGTGCCCGTAGGCGGATCCACCGTCCGCAGTTGCGTCGACCGGGCGGCCTTCGGGGCTCAACGGCTGTGCGAGAAAGGTGAGTTCGGGGACGATGCGCGCGACCCCGGGGGCGGTGGCCAGCCTTCTCTCCAGGTCGGCCGGCAACCACGCGCGTTCGGCGATGGGCTTGGCCTTGTGCTTGACCTTGGTCTTGCCCTTCTTGTGCTTGACGGTGGTCCGGTGGACGTTCTGGTCGGCGGAGACCACCACCGGCGCCGCGGCATAACGCTCGGGGCGGACGGTCCCCCTCAGTCCTGTCTCCAGGAGCGTGCCGCAGGCGGTGATCAGAGCGGCCGCGCACATCAGGGCGAGAAAGGCGCCGAGGAACCCCGCCTTGCGGGCGCGGACGGTCTTCAGGGCGTAGCGCAGCATCATGACGGATCCGTCTCTCTCGTGTCGTCCGGGGCGGCGAGGTGTGCGGGCGCGTCGGAACGCTCGGCAGCGGGATGGGCGAAGAACCGGGTGTGGACGGTGCGGGCGCCGGGCGGAGTCTCGGACTCGGGACGCTTGTAGCGGTTGAGGAGGGCGATGTACTCCTCGAAGAACTCCCGCAGTTCGGGCAGGGTGAGCCGGATCGCGGCACGGGAGTAGGGAAATGCGTCGCCCCAGGGGTCGCCGTCCACCGTGTCCCGCTGAAGCCTTTCGAAGAGGTCCACGTCGGCGGCGTAGGCGTGATGGTTCAGCTCGTCCATCACCTGCCGCATCTCGGGACCCTGGCGGCTGCGCGGCGGGAATCGACGGTCACCGGGCACGGCTCGCCACCAGCGCTCACGATGAGCGGACGGCTCCGCGCCCCTGTCCGGTCGCGGCTCGCCGTCCGTCTCCTCGACAAAGCCGTATCTGGCCAGTTCACGCAAGTGATAGCTGGTGGACCCGGTGTTCAGGCCGAGGGCCCGGGCGAGCGTCGCCGACGTGGCGGGTCCGTGCAGCGTGAGATGTTCGAGCATGCGCTGGCGACGAGGCTGCGCGAGCGCCTTGAGCGTGGCGAGGTCGCCCAGTTCGACGGGTGTCGCGGGCTCGGATGCGCTGGGTTCCTGAGGCGTTCGAGGCATGCGTACACACTCGCCTGTGCACAGACACCTGTGCACTGCGGTGTTCCGGCGTCCTCAACGGGGGGTTATCCCCACCCTGTGGCTGCGGCGGGCATTCGGCGCGCTGTGGTCGGCGCCCGGCTCTCGGCACTGGGGCATCCGGCGGGCTGTGGTCGGCGCCCGGCACTCGGCACTGGGCACTGGGCACAGTGTGGTCGGCGCTGGTGAGGGGCTGTGACCGGGATCGATTGGCGGGAGTCTCCCCCTTCTCCCCCCCGTCCCGCCCCGCCCCCGCCCCCGCCCCCGCCCCAGGTTCAGAACCCGTCGTTCTCCAGGAACTCCGTGTCCTCGCCCTCTTCTTCCAACGCCTGCCGGACCACCCGTAGGGCCATGCCCTCGGGGTAGCCCTTGCGCGCGAGCATGCCGGCCAGGCGACGCAGCCGTTTGTCTCGGTCGAGTCCGCGGGTCGATCGCAGCTTGCGGGCGACGAGTTCGCGCGCCGTCTCCTCCTCCTGTTCGGAGTCGAGCCGGCCGACGGCCTCGTCGATCAGCGTCGAGTCGACGCCCTTGGTCCGTAGCTCCCGGGCGAGGGCGCGCCGTGCCAGTCCCCTGCCGTGGTGGCGGGACTCCACCCACGCGTCCGCGAAGGCGCTGTCGTTGATCAGCCCGACCTCCTCGAACCGTGACAGCACCTCCTCCGCCACGTCGTCCGGGATCTCTCTTTTGCGCAGCGCGTCCGCGAGTTGCTTGCGCGTGCGCGGGGTCCCGGTGAGCAGGCGCAGACAGATCGCCCGCGCCCGCTCAGCCGGGTCCCCTGAAGACGCCCCCTGCTCGGCCCTCGACGAGGAAGAGTCGCCTTCGTCCTCGACGGACGGTTCTCCGAAGCCGCGCCCACGGCGTCCACGCCCGCCGCGTGGACCGCCTTCGCCGCCGCGTCGCGTCCGTTCCCCACGGGGCCGGTCGTCGCCGTCCGCCCCCTCGCTTCGACGCCGGCCGCCTTCCGGCCGGCCTTCGCCGTCCTGGGCAAGGCCGCCGTCGACCCCGCTTCCCTCCTCACGGGGGATGTCGGGGTGGACGTACTCGGCCCAGTCGGTTCGTCGTGTCACGGATCAGCTCTTGGCAGCCGCGGCCTTGGTCTTGGCGGTCTTGGCGGCGGCAGCCGGCACCGCCTTGGCGGCGTCGTCCGACGTGCCGGCAGCCACCGCGGCGTCCGGACCCGGTTCGACGGCGGGCTCCTCGGGACGGACGCCGACGCCCAGCTTCTCCTTGATCTTCTTCTCGATCTCGTTGGCGAGATCGGGGTTGTCCTTCAGGAAGTTACGGGCGTTCTCCTTGCCCTGGCCGAGCTGGTCGCCCTCGTACGTGTACCAGGCGCCGGCCTTGCGGACGAAGCCGTTCTCCACGCCCATGTCGATCAGACCGCCCTCGCGGCTGATGCCCTGTCCGTAGAGGATGTCGAACTCGGCCTGCTTGAAGGGCGGCGCGACCTTGTTCTTGACGACCTTGACGCGGGTGCGGTTGCCGACCGCGTCCGTGCCGTCCTTCAGGGTCTCGATACGGCGGATGTCGAGCCGCACCGAGGCGTAGAACTTCAGCGCCCGGCCACCGGTCGTGGTCTCCGGGGAGCCGAACATCACGCCGATCTTCTCGCGGAGCTGGTTGATGAAGATCGCGGTGGTCTTGGACTGGTTGAGCGCGCTGGTGATCTTCCGCAGCGCCTGGCTCATCAGACGGGCCTGAAGACCGACGTGGCTGTCGCCCATCTCGCCCTCGATCTCCGCGCGCGGCACGAGTGCGGCGACGGAGTCGATGACGATCAGGTCGAGGGCGCCGGAGCGGACCAGCATGTCCACGATCTCGAGGGCCTGCTCGCCGTTGTCGGGCTGGGAGAGGATCAGGTTGTCGATGTCGACGCCGAGCTTCTTCGCGTACTCGGGGTCGAGGGCGTGCTCCGCGTCCACGAAGGCGACCTGGCCGCCGGCCTTCTGCGCGTTCGCCACGGCGTGCAGCGTCAGCGTCGTCTTACCGGAGGACTCCGGGCCGTACACCTCGACCACGCGGCCGCGCGGCAGACCGCCGACGCCGAGGGCGACGTCGAGTGCGGTCGATCCGGTGGGGATGACCTCGATGGGCTCGTTCGGCCGCTCGCCGAGCCGCATCACGGCACCCTTGCCGAACTGCCGTTCAATCTGTGCGAGTGCGGCGTCCAGGGCCTTCTCGCGGTCGGTTCCTGCCATGGGTTCCACCCGATTTGCTTGAGTCGATCGCTTCACGTCAAAGACGCTAACGCCTGCCACTGACAATGCGCCTCGACGCCGGTTCGGCCTGTGGATAACTCATGCGCTTACCGCCCCAAACCGGGACGGAACACTCGCTCTGAGCCTTGCCGGAACCTCCATCAGAATGGATGTTCGATTTTGGTGTCAAGCGCACCACGCGGCACTTCCGAGGCTACGTGTCCCGCGTCAGCGAACCGTGTCCGATTGCCATCGAATGCCGACGGACGGCAGTTCGTGACACCGAAGATCGACCAGGCAGGTCAGCGCTCCGAGGGCCGGTCCGGCCCCCCGGCCGCCCTCTCCCTTCCGGGCCGGGTCCTCCGGCGCGGGGGTCAGGCCTGGATCGCGAGCAGGGCCGGTCTTTGAGCGGGAGAGTGGGGCGCGAGGTGCGCGACGACCAAGAACGAGGAAGAAGAGCCCCTTGTCCAGGGCCTCTGGGAAGCGACAGGCAAGTCAGGGCTGCAGCCGATTGCGTGCCTGCCGCCGGACTTCGCCGCAGGGCAGCGCGGCCGTGCCGGGCGCCCGTGACCGACCGCTCGGCGACAGCCACGGTGACGATGTTCCCCGAGGCTGTGATCCACACGCGGCCGGGCCCGGGCGCGGATGTCTCATCGCTCCCGGCGAGGTCGAGTTCTACCGGCGCGGCCGGCCCCGCCCGGGTCGGCGGTCGCCCGGCGCCCGCTCGGCTCAGGCCATGGTGACGACCGAGTACCTGTCGCTCGCGGAGCTGTCCCACGAGACGTGGACCCGGCAGCGCACCGGCTGGCCGGTGGCGGTGAGTCCGCCGGCCGCGATGGCCCCCGAGGGGTCGGCCAGGGTGCTGTACAGGCCCCCCGCGGGCGCGGCCCCGCCCCGGGTGAACCCCAGAGTGTCCGGCGCCGCGGTGGTGGGGTAGAACACCGCGTCCCCTGTGATCGTGTAGGTCCCCCGCGTGGTGTCCTTGCGTTTCCTTCCCGGGATGATGGAGGGCAGTCCGAAGGTGTCCTCCGCGCCATCGGAGACGTTGCCCTGTGCGTCGACCTCCCACAACTCCCAATAGCGGCCGACAGTGGCGTGCACGGTCGAGTTCCTCGCCGTGACGTAGGCGTCGATGGCCGAGCTCGGCAGGGTGGACCACGCCGCCCCGTCCCACTGTTCCACGGCGAAGACCCGGTTGATCTCCTGGACGATCACTCCCTGCTGAGGCGGGTTGACGCTCAACGCCCGCCTGCGTTCGAAGCCGCCGCACTCGCCTTCCAGATCGTCCCCCGCCAGGTGCGTGAAGGCGGCCTGCGTCGCGACCGGTGCAGCAACGGTGGTCGCCGCGGGAGCACGCTGAATCGGCGCCCGCGAGTGGTCCTCCGTCCGCGGGCCCCCGAGCGGCACCGGGCCGGACCCCGGGAAGGGCCGGGCCACCGGCGCGGGCAGCGGGCGGCGCAGGGCCTCGGCGGCGTTCGCCTCGGCCTCGCGCTCGAAGCGGTCGGAGGGGCTCGACACCCGGAGTCCCGATCCGATCTCGGTACCGGCCACCGGGCCCCGCCGCTGCTGGATCACGTGGGTCAGTTCGTGAGCGAGGGTGTGGTCGTCCGAGCCGCCGCGGCCGAGCACGACGTGGTCGCCCGAGGTGTAGGCGCGGGCGCCGATCTCGGCCGCAGACCGGGCGGCCGGAGCGTCGTCGTGGACGCGCACGGCACGGAAGTCCTCCCCCAGGCGCGATTCCATCTCGGTGCGCACCGGTTCGGCCAGCGGCCGACCCGGTGCGCGCAGGACGTCGTGCACCGCGGAGCGCTGCACCGGTGCGGCCTCGGCCTCCGTGCCGGTCGCGGCATCCTGTCCGCCGCCAGGGGGGCGGTGGGCCTGCCGCTGTTGCCGGATCATTCCGGCAACCGCCGCGTTGCCGACACTCGTCTGGAGGAACAGAGCCGTCTCCGGAGTCATCGGTGCGTTCGCCCGGAGCTCCTGATCCGCGGCGGACGGCCGGGCGGCGGTCCGGCGGGCGGGCGCCGTGCGCATCGCCGTGTCGTTCCGCGGGTCCTTCGTGCGCTCGTGCACAAGCCCTTCCCTTCGCCGCGGCAACCGCGCCACGCGGATGCCCGTGCCCACGCTTACCAGGCACCGTCGCGGCGGAGCAGGGCCGCGAGTGCACATCGCGGGGCACCCTCCGTGCCCTCCAGGCCCTCCAGGCCCTCCAGGGATCAGAGGCCGTCGCCGACTCCCTCCCCCCCACCGAACCGGAGCCCACCGAGCGTGCCGCTCCCGACCAGGGGGTGACCGTACGGAGAGGGGCGAGTCCGAATGCATTGCCGCAGGCAGAGGCGCTTTTGACCGCGCGTCGTCCGTACGGGTCACCCTCGCCGCCCCCGAGCAGGGCGTCGCCGCCGGGTCGGTCGGCCACGTGCGATCCGGACCCGCGAGCGTGCGCCGCCAACCACCTGTGTCCAGTGGCACGAGCTGTCGTCCCTCGGCCTTCGCTGGCACGCGATCAAGGTTCGATGACACGGGGCACGACGTTCACGAGCCGCCGAAGCCCCGGGCCCGCCCGGCTGCTTCCCCGGGCGTACCGAGGATGTCTCCGCCCGGACGACGACGGCGCTCGAAGCGGCCGGGAGGCTCGGTGCATGGACGTGGACGAGCAGAAGAGCAGGCCGCCCCTCGGCGGGACCGGCGCCGGGGACATGAGCCGGCCGCCGGACCCGGTGGCCGGGCACGCACGCTCGCTCTACGGCCTCTACCGGGCGACCGCGCTCCTGCTGATCCTCTCCGGTCTCCTCCATCTCGTGGTGTTCGCCGTCGACGGCGGCCCGTGGAACGGCCCCGTCTCCTGGCGCAAGCCCGTCACCTTCGGGCTCTCCTTCGGGGTGACGCTCCTGGCGGTCGTCCAGATCACGTCGTATCTGCGGACGGGACGGCGGCTGCGTACCGCGCTGCTCGGGGTCTTCGCCGCCGACTGCGTCGTGGAGGTCGGGGGCATCACGCTCCAGGCGTGGCGCGGAGTGCCCTCGCACCTGGACATGGAGACGCCCTTCGACACGGCGGTGTCCATGACGCTGGCGGTCGGCGGCGGCGTTCTGGTGGTGCTGCTCGCCGTGTTCGCGGCGATCTCCTTCCGGCGCCGGCCGACGGGCCCGGCAGGGATGGCGCTCGCGGTGCGCTCCGGCTTCGCGATCCTGCTCGTCGCGCTCGCCTCGGGTGCGGCGATGATCGCGCGTGGCGTCGTGCTCACCCGCACCGGGCATCAGGCGGCCGCGTACAGCTCGACGGCGCCGCTCAAGCCCCTGCACGGGGTCAGCCTGCATGCCGTCCTGGTGCTGCCCGCGCTGGCCTGGCTGCTGTCCCGCACGTCCTGGAGCGAGACCGTGCGATGGCGGGTCGTGGCCGCCGGGGTGGGCTGCTACGCGGTCGCGGTCGCCGCGGCCGGAGTGTGGGCCGTCCGCACGTACTGAGGCACTGGTGCACTCACGCGCGTGCTCCTCAGCCGACCCTCCCGTGACCTGTCGGGCCCTCGTCGCGGGGCCGTCAGCCGGACCCGCCGGGTCCCTGTCGCGGGCCTCTCGTCCGGTCCCGGCCCCGGGTCCAGAGCCCGCGCGCGCGGGTGAGCGGTCCTGGCCCCTCGCCGCGCTCCCGGTGGCCGTGGACACGAGGATCGTCCATCACGGCGTACCGCTTGACGTAGGCGCCCAGGAACGCCTGCAGCGTGGCGACCGCCGGGATGGAGATCAGCGCCCCTATGGCGCCCAGCAGCGCGGTGCCGGCGATGACGGAGCCGAAGGCGACGGCGGGGTGGATGTCGACGGTCTTCGACGTCAGCTTGGGCTGCACCATGTAGTTCTCGAACTGCTGGTAGACCACGACGAAGAGCAGCACCCAGAGGGCGTACAGGGGCGAGACCGTGAAGGCGATCAGCATGGGCAGGGCGCCCGCGAGATAGGTCCCGATGGTGGGGATGAACTGCGACACCACGCCCACCCACACGGCGAGCACGGGCGCGTACGGGATGCCGAGGGCCTGCAGCAGCACGTAGTGCGCCACGCCGGAGATCAACGCCATCAGTCCGCGCGAGTAGAGGTAGCCGCCGGTCTTGTCGACGGCGATCTCCCAGGCGCGCAGCACCTCCGCCTGCCTGGCCGGCGGCAGGACGGAGCACAGTGCGCGGCGCAGCCGCGGTCCGTCGGCGGCGAAGTAGAACGAGAACAGGGCGATCGTCAGCAACTGGAAGAGACCGCCGAGGACCTGGGTGGAGACGTCCAGAACGCCCGCGGCGCTGTTCTGGGCGTACTTCTTCAGCCAGTTGGAGTGGAGCAGGCCCTCCTGGATGTCCACGCGCCGGAGTTCGGTGTGGAACGTGGTGTTGACCCAGTGGATCACCGAGTCCAGGTACTCCGGGAAGCCCTCGATCATCTTGATGATCTGTCCGGCGAGCATCGAGCCGAGCAGTGTGAAGAAGCCGGCCACGGCGATCAGCAGGCCGAAGAAGACCAGGAAGGTGGCGAGCCCCCTCCGCATCCCCCGCGCGGCCATGCGGCTGACCGCCGGTTCTATCGCGAGGGCCAGGAAGAACGCGATGAGGATGTTGAGCAGCAGACCGATGAGCTGGTGGAAGGCCCAGGTGCCCAGTTGGAACGCGCCGATGAGGGCGAGAGCGAGCACCATGGCGCGCGGGAGCCAGCGCGGCATGCGCGCCGCGTGCCCGGCGTCGCCCTGGTGCGGGGACGGTTCCGGGGGCGGCGTCATGCCGGGCGGGGATGCGTTCCGGGCGCTCTGCCCGGTCTCGTCAGTGGGTGCCACGGAGCAAGTCTCGCCTACGCCACCGACAATCGGGGAACCGCGTGCGATCTTCGATCAGGGTCAGCGCATCTCCAGAGGAACGTTCATCACCAGGCACACCACCCGCCACACGTCCTTGGCGTCCCAGCCGTCCGCCAGGGCCTGGTGCACCGTTCGCCCGCCGAGCTCCGCCATCACGTGATCGCGCGCGAAGGTTTCGGCGTATCCCGTGCCGAAGTGCTCGTCCATCCGCTGCCAGAAGACCGTCAACCGCATGACACCAGTATCCCGCGCGCGGGGGTGGCCCTCGCCGGGACCGCCTGCCGAGAACGCTTTCCGCCCTACGGTCTGACCATGGCCGAAACCGGAGCATCCCCACTCCCCCCGACGCCCGCGGCGCACTCCCCGCTCTTCCACGCCGAGCACTTCGTCTGGCTGACCGCGCGCGTGCTGGAACAGCGCGTCTTCGCGCACGACTTCCTCCGCGGCGGCGCCGATCCCGTCGAGACCGCCCTCGACGCCTACCGCAACGAGGACGGTGGATACGGCCATGCGCTGGAGCCCGATCTGCGCGGTCCCGTCAGCCAGCCGCTGCACACCGCGCGCGCACTGGCGGTCCTGGACTCCATCGGGCGACTGAGCGGCCGGCGCGTGGAGCGGGTGTGCGGTTACCTGACGTCCGTCTCCACGGGCGACGGCGCACTGCCCGCGATCCATCCCAGCCAGCGCGGGTACCCGGCGGCCCCCTTCATCCCGATCGTGGACGACCCGCCCAGCGCGCTGCTGTCCACCGGGCCCGTGGTGGGTCTGCTGCACCGCAACGAGGTGTGGCACGCCTGGCTGTTCAGGGCCACGGACTTCTGCTGGCAGGCGGTGGACTCCCTGGAGCGGTCCCATCCCTACGAGGTCGAGGCGGCCGTGGCCTTCCTGGACTCCGCACCCGACCGCGCCCGCGCGCAGGCGGCCGCCGACCGTCTGGGCCGTCTGGTGCGCGACCACCGGCTCGTCGCGCTGGACCCGGACCGCCTCGACGCGTTCCCCGTCGCTCCCGGCTACGCCCCGGGCGAGCATCACTTCCCGTACGACTTCGCGCGGACTCCGCAGTCCCTCGCGCGCGCGTGGTTCACCGACGAGGAGATGAGCCGCTCCCTGGACCACCTCGCCGACGCACAGCAGAAGGACGGCGGCTGGCCCATCCGCTGGCGCCGCTGGGCGCCCGGCACGGCGCTGGAGGCACGTCCCATGGTGACGATCGAGGCGCTTCGCACTCTGCGGGCCCACGGCCGCGCCATCGGCTGACCGCAGGCCCGTCGAGACCCGTTCGCCACGTCCTCACCCGTCTCACCACTCTCACCGCTCTCACGATTCTCGCAGTAGTCCTGCCTCCTTCTCCTTCTCCTGCCGTGTCACCCGCCCATGGCCCGGACCCCCGCTGTGACCGCGACGGCGGCCGCGACCACCAGCAGGAAGGGAGCCCGCAGCACGAGGGCGACGACGGCCGCGGCGAGCCCCGCGGCCCGCGCGTCCAGGACGAGGGCGCGCCCGTCGGCGAAGGTCTGCTGGGCCGTGAGGGCGGCGAGCAGGGCGACGGGGAGCAGTGCCGCGAAGCGCCTGACGAGCGGCCTTTCCAGAAGCCCCGCCGGTACGAGCAGTCCGGCGAGCTTGACGGCATAGCAGCCGAGTGCGGTCGCGCCGATCGCGATCCAGGTGTTCAACGTTCCTCCTCCTGTCCGAAGTCGTCCCGGCCGGCCGCCTTCCGGCCGGCCGCGCGCCGGCCCTCGACGTACAGCACGGCCGGCGCCGCGAGCGCGGCCGCCAGCACGGGCACGCCGGCGGGCAGAACCGGCAGCAGGCCGAGTCCCAGAAGCACCGCGAGCCCGGCGACGGCCCGCTCGACGGCGGTCTTCAGCATGGGCGCGAGCAGCGCCAGGAAGACGGCGGGCCCGGCCACGTCGAGTCCCCAGGCATCGGTGTCCCCGAGTGCCTCGGCGCCGAGCGCGCCGAGCAGTGTGGTGAGGTTCCACAGGAGGTACAGGGTCAGTCCGGTCACGGTGAAGCCGATGCGGGCGGCGCGGCGTCCCCGCTGGGCCAAGGAGACCGCCGTCGTCTCGTCGATCACCCAGTGGGCGGCGAACGGGCGCACCGCGCGCGGGAGGGCCAGCGACTGCGACAGACGCAGCCCGTAGAACGCGTTGCGCACGCCCAGGAAGAAGGCGCCCGCGGCCGCCGTCAACGGATTGCCGCCCGCCGCCAGCGCCCCGACCAGCGCGAACTGGGAGGCGCCGGTGAAGACCAGGAGGCTGAGCGCGCAGGTCTGCCACACCGTGAGTCCGCTGCCCGCGGAGGTCACCCCGAAGGCGAACCCGGAGAGTCCTACGGCGACCCCGACCGCCAGGGCGTCCCGTACGACGGCGCCGTCGGGTTTTCCCCCGGCGTCGGCTCGGATGTCCATGTGACCTGCGTCCGTATGAGCTGTCTGTTCTGCCACGACCCCGACGCTAGGCGGGTCGGCCCGGCCGGGTCTTGTACGTTCTTGCGCTCGCGCTGGTACGCCCCCGGAGGGACTCCCACGATCCGGGCGAAGTGGCGGTTGAGGTGGGGCTGGTCGGTGAAGCCCACGGCGACGGCCGCCTCGGCGGGGGCCGTGCCCGCGTCCAGCAGCCGCCGGGCCCGCCGCACCCGGGCGTCGGTCAGCCAGGCATGGGGCGGCAGGCCGTAAGCGTCCCGGAAGGCCCGCAGCAGGGCGAACGAACCGGTGCCCAGGTCCCCTGCCAGCTGCTCCAGCGTCGGCGGATCGACCAGCCGCTCCTCCAGCACGGCACGCGCGCGTGCGGCGATCCGCGCCCCGGCCGACCGGATCTCCCGCTGCGGCAGCGCTCCGCCGTTGAGCCGGAGCAGCCGGGTCACCGCCGCCCGGAGCAGGGTGTCGGCGGCCAGCGCGTTGCCCTCCTCGGCGGCCCGGAGCACCTGATGCACAAGCCTGGCGGCACGGGGATCGTCCAGCACGGGACGGACGAAGCCGGGGGCTCCGCGCAGGGTCGTCGTCTCGGCCGCGATCTCGGCCATGACGTCGGGCGACGGGTACAGGGCCCCGTAGCGCCAGCCCTCCGGCACCCCGGCGCGCCCGGTGTGCGGGGTGTCCGGGTTGACCAGCGCGAGCGCTCCCGCCCCGGCGTACTGGTCGGCTCCGCGATGGGCGAAGACCTCCACCCCTTCGGCGATGGCGGCGATCACGAAGTGCTCGTGGGTGTGCCGTACGAAGGTCTTGCGGACGTACCGGGCGCGCAGCAGGTCGACGCCGGGCAGCTCGGCATACCGCCAGTGCCGTGCCAGCTCACCCGGATCAGCCATACCCCCATTCTCCGCGACGGCCTGAAATCCCCCGTTCGCCGTCTCCCCCGACACCTCCCTCTGCCCTCTGAGCTCGGCCCAGCTCGGCCCTCTACTCCCTGCCCGCTGCGTCTGCCCATGCCCGGCGCAGCCACCCCGCCACGTCCGCCGCACCTCCGGCGAAGCCGCAGCTCAGCGCCATTGTCAGTGGCCGGGTGCAGGATGGACGCATGGTCAGCTCCGCACACCGAGCCCTCGACGGCTTCTCCCCCGCGACCCGCGGCTGGTTCACGGGGGCGTTCTCCGCGCCCACGGCGGCCCAGGCGGGCGCGTGGCAGGCCATCGGCGAGGGTTCGGACGTGCTGGTGGTGGCCCCGACCGGGTCCGGCAAGACGTTGGCAGCCTTCCTCGCCGCGCTGGACCAGCTCGCCTCGACGCCTTTGCCGGCCGATCCGAAGAAGCGCTGCCGGGTTCTCTACGTCTCCCCCCTCAAGGCCCTGGCGGTCGACGTCGAGCGCAACCTGCGCAGCCCTCTGACGGGCATCCGCCAGGAGTCCGTGCGTCTGGGCCTGCCCGAGCCCGAGGTCAGGGTGGGCATCCGCTCCGGCGACACCCCGCCGGCCGAGCGCCGGGCGCTGTCCACCCGGCCCCCGGACATCCTGATCACGACCCCCGAGTCGCTGTTCCTGATGCTGACGTCGGCCGCCCGCGACGCGCTGACGGGCATCGAGACGGTGATCCTGGACGAGGTGCACGCCGTGGCGGGCACCAAGCGCGGCGCGCACCTCGCGCTGTCCCTGGAGCGGCTCGACGACCTGCTGCCGAGGCCGGCCCGCCGCATCGGCCTGTCGGCCACGGTCCGCCCGGTCGACGAGGTGGCGCGCTACCTGTCCCCGCACCGCAAGGTGGAGATCGTCCAGCCGAAGTCCGGCAAGGAGTTCGACCTGTCGGTCGTCGTGCCCGTGGAAGACCTTGCCGAGCTGGGCGGCTCGCCCGTCGCCGACGGTTCCGAAGGCGCGGAGCGCCCGTCGATCTGGCCGCACGTCGAGGAGCGGATCACCGACCTCGTCCAGGCCCATCGCTCCACGATCGTGTTCGCCAATTCCCGCCGCCTCGCCGAGCGCCTGTGCAACCGGCTCAACGAGATCGCCTACGAGCGGGCCACCGGCGAGTCCCTGGACGAGCACCACTCCCCCGCGCAGCTCATGGGCGGCTCGGGCGCGGCCCAGGGCGCCCCGTCCGTCATCGCGCGCGCCCACCACGGCTCCGTCTCGAAGGAACAGCGCGCGCTCGTGGAGGAGGACCTGAAGGCGGGCCGGCTGCCCGCGGTGGTGGCCACCTCCAGCCTCGAACTCGGCATCGACATGGGCGCGGTGGACCTCGTCATCCAGGTCGAGTCGCCGCCTTCGGTGGCCTCCGGACTGCAGCGCGTCGGGCGCGCCGGACACCAGGTGGGCGCGGTGTCCACCGGCGTGGTCTTCCCCAAGTACCGCGGCGACCTGGTCCAGGCGGCCGTGGTCACCGAGCGGATGCGCACGGGCTCCATCGAGTCGCTGCGGGTGCCCGCCAATCCGCTGGACGTCCTGGCGCAGCAACTCGTCGCGATGACGGCTCTGGACACCTGGCAGGTGGACGACCTGCTGGCGACGGTCCGACGCGCGGCGCCGTTCGCCTCGCTCCCGGAGTCCGCGTTCACGGCCGTTCTGGACATGCTGGCCGGCCGATACCCGTCCGACGCGTTCGCCGAGCTGCGCCCGCGCGTGGTGTGGGACAGGGTCACCGGCACGGTCACCGGCCGTCCCGGCGCTCAGCGCCTGGCCGTCACCTCCGGGGGCACGATCCCCGACCGGGGCCTGTTCGGCGTCTTCCTGGCGGGCTCCGACCCCAAGAAGGGCGGGGGCCGGGTCGGTGAGCTCGACGAGGAGATGGTCTACGAGTCCCGTGTGGGCGACGTCTTCACGCTCGGCACCAGCTCCTGGCGGATCGAGGACATCACCCGCGACCGCGTCCTGGTCTCCCCCGCCCCGGGCGTCCCGGGGCGGCTGCCCTTCTGGAAGGGAGACCAGCTGGGCCGGCCGCTGGAGCTGGGCCGCGCGGTGGGCGCGTTCCTGCGCGAGGTGGGCTCCCTGCCCAAGGACGACGCCCGGCTCCGGCTGCTCACCGCGGGTCTCGACGCATGGGCGGCCGACAACGTGCTGTCGTACCTGGAGGAGCAGCGCCAGGCCTGCGGCCACGTCCCGGACGACCGCACGATCGTCGTGGAGCGCTTCCGGGACGAACTGGGCGACTGGCGGGTCGTCGTCCACTCCCCGTTCGGCGCCCAGGTCCACGCCCCGTGGGCGCTCGCCCTCGGAGCCAAGCTCTCCGAGCGGTACGGCATGGACGCCCAGGTCATGCACGCCGACGACGGCATCGTGCTGCGGCTGCCGGACGCGGACCTCATGGGCCTGGACCTCCTCGACCACGAGCCCGTGAAGGCGGGCGCCGAGTACGACGCGGAGCAGGCCCCGGTCGGCGCGGCGGACGTCGTCTTCGACAAGGGCGAGGTCGATCAGATCGTCACCGACCAGGTCGGCGGCTCGGCGTTGTTCGCGGCCCGCTTCCGCGAGTGCGCCGCCCGCGCGCTGCTGCTGCCGCGCCGCACTCCCGGCAAGCGCACCCCGCTGTGGCAGCAGCGCCAGCGCGCCGCTCAGCTGCTGCAGGTGGCCAGTGAGTTCGGCTCTTTCCCGATCGTCCTGGAAGCGGTCCGCGAGTGCCTCCAGGACGTCTTCGACGTGCCGGGCCTCGTGGAGCTGATGGGCGATCTGGAATCGCGCAAGGTGCGCCTGGTGGAGGTCACCACCCCGGAGCCCTCCCCCTTCGCCCGCTCCCTTCTGTTCGGCTATGTCGCCCAGTTCCTGTACGAGGGGGACTCCCCGCTCGCCGAGCGGCGGGCCGCCGCCCTCTCCCTGGACTCCCGGCTGCTGGCCGAGCTGCTCGGCCAGGCCGAACTGCGCGAGCTGCTCGACGCCGACGTCCTCGCCGAGCTGGAACAAGAGCTCCAGTGGCTCACCGAGGACCGTCGTGTGAAGGACGCCGAGGGCGTCGCCGACCGCCTGCGGCTCCTCGGCCCGCTCACCGACGCCGAACTCGCCGAGCGCGGCGCCGAACCGCACTGGGCGCAGGAACTGGCCGTCGCCCGCCGCGCCATCCGGGTCCGCATCGCCGGCGCCGAGCACTGGGCCGCGATCGAGGACGCGGGCCGCTTGCGCGACGCGCTGGGCACGGCCCTGCCGGTCGGCGTGCCGGAAGCGTTCACGGAGCCGGTCAAGGACCCCCTCGGCGACCTCCTAGCCCGCCACGCCCGCACCCACGGCCCCTTCACCTCCACCGCGGCGGCCGCCCGCTTCGGTCTCGGCGTGGCGGTCACCGAGGGCGCCCTCCAGCGGCTCGCGGCGGGCGGGCGCGTCGTCCAGGGCGAGTTCCACCCGGCGGGCATCGGGCAGGAATGGTGCGACGCCACGGTCCTGCGCCGACTGCGCCGCCGCTCCCTCGCCGCTCTGCGACACGAACTGGAGCCGGTCCCGCCGCCCGCGCTCGCCCAGTTCCTGCCCCAGTGGCAGCACATCGGGAAGGGCCATTCGCTGCGCGGCGTCGACGGCCTGGTGCGCGCCGTCGAGCAGTTGCAGGGGGCGTCGGTGCCCGCCTCGGCCCTGGAGAAGCTGGTCCTGCCCTCCCGGGTGCGCGACTACACCCCGGCCATGCTCGACGAACTGACCGCGGCCGGAGAGATCGTCTGGTCCGGGGCCGGGGCCCTCCCCGGCAAGGACGGCTGGGTCTCCCTGTACGTGGCCGATGCCGCGCCCCTGCTGCTCCCCCCGCCGCACCCCCTGGAGCTGACGGCGCTGCACCAGTCCGTCCTGGACGCGCTGTCCGGTGGCTACGGCCTGTTCTTCCGCCAGATCGCCGACCGGGTCCGGGCCACCACCCACCCCGAGGCCACGGATCCCCAACTCGCCGACACCGTCTGGGACCTGGCCTGGTCGGGTCGGCTCACCAACGACACGCTCGCCCCCATGCGCTCCCTGCTGGGCTCGGGCCGCACGGCCGGCTCCACGGCCCACCGCGCCAAGCGCGCGGTCCCGCGCGGGCGCTACGGCTCGCTGACGGCCGCGGCCCGACCGGCTTCCCGCAGCGGTCCTCCGACGGTCGCGGGCCGTTGGTCGCTCCTCCCCGTCCTCGAGCCCGACCCCACGGTGCGGGCTCACGCGCTCGCCCGCACGCTCCTCGACCGGCACGGCGTGGTCACCCGGGGCGCGGTCGCCGCCGAGGGCGTCGAGGGGGGTTTCTCGGCCACGTACCGCATTCTGTCCGTCTTCGAGGAGAGCGGTCAGGCACGGCGGGGGTACGTCGTCGAGGGCCTCGGCGCGGCGCAGTTCGCCATGGACGGCGCCGTGGACCGGCTGCGCGCCGTGGCGAACGCCCGGGACCGCGGCGAGCCCCTGCCCGTTCCGAGCGCTTCGGCGGGCGACCAGGACGGCTTCGTCTTCCCCGACGGCTCCCCGTCGGACGACGTCTGGGACCTCGCCGAACCCGACACCCCCTTCGCCTCGCCCTTCGGCCCCGGGCCGACCCCCGCCTCGCGCGACGGGTACATCTCGCCGCGGGACCTCGCATCTCCGGGCGCCGGCGGTCCGCGAGGAGGCAGCGGCTTCTCTGACGGCGGGCCGCCCGGGCGCTCCCCCCGCGGCCACGCCGCTAGCCCCTACCGCGGCGGGGGCAACGCGTCCCGGGCCGTCGTCCTCGCAGCAGCCGACCCGGCGAACGCCTACGGCGCGGCCCTGGGCTGGCCCGAGCCGCCCAGCGGCGCCGGGCACAAGCCGGGCCGTAAGGCCGGCTCCCTGGTCGTGCTCGTGGACGGCGAGCTGACGCTCTACATGGAGCGCGGCGGCAAGACGCTGCTGGCCTGGCCCTCCGCCCCGGACACCGAGGACACGCCGGCCGACGATCCGCGCCTGCACGCCGCCGCCGAGGCTCTCGCCGAGGCAGCGCGCGCGGGCTCCCTCGGCACGGTCACGGTGGAGCGCGTCAACGGGGCCTCCGCCCTCACCTCCCCCATCGGCAGCCTCCTGGAAGGAGCGGGTTTCATCGCGACCCCCCGGGGCCTGCGCCTGCGCGCATGACAGCAGAACGCACACGCCCCGGAGCCCACCTCACCGACGCACCGCACCCGCACCCGCACGCACAACCGCACGCGCACGGGCACCGGCGCCACACCCCCCACCGAGCACCGACCGTCCACGTCCGGCGGCCCGGGCGGCCGTCCCCACCGCCGTGGCTCGGCCTCGACGCCCGCCCCGGGCCTGCACCCACCCCCGACGCCCGCCCGGAGCCTGCCCGGCACCCGCAGCCGCTCCCCTGCCCCCCTCCGTCCGTACATGTCACCCTTGACCCATGCCCGAAGGTGACACGATCTGGCAGGCCGCAAGGCGCCTCCACGACGCCCTCGCGGGAAAGGTGCTGACCCGCTCCGACCTGCGCGTGCCCGCATACGCGACGGCCGACCTCACCGGCCGCACCGTCCTCGACGTCACCGCGCGGGGCAAACACCTCCTCACGCGTGTCGAAGGCGGCCTGACACTCCACTCGCACCTGCGGATGGACGGCGCCTGGAAGATCTACGCGAACGACCAGCGCTGGACCGGCGGCCCGGCGCACCAGATCCGGGCGATCCTCGGCGCCCACGACCGCACCGCCGTCGGCTACCGCCTCCCCGTCCTCGAACTGCTGCGCACCGCCGACGAGCAACAGGCAGTCGGCCACCTCGGCCCCGACCTGCTGGGCCCCGACTGGGACGCCGAGCGGGCCGTGGCCAACCTCGCCGCGGTTCCCGACTGCCCCCTCGGCGAGGCCCTCCTGGACCAGCGCAATCTGGCGGGCATCGGCAACGTCTACAAGAGCGAACTCTGCTTCCTTCTGGGCGTCACGCCGTGGCTTCCGGTCGGCGCGCTCCCCGCCGACCGCACCGCGAAGCTGCCCGAGCTCGCGAAGAAGCTGCTGGAGGCCAACCGCGACCGCCCGGTCCGCAACACCACCGGTCGCCGCGGCCCGGGCCTGTTCGTCTACGGCCGCACGCCCCGCCCCTGCCTGCGCTGCGGAACCCGGATCCGCGTGGCCGACCAGGGCGACGGCTCCCGCGAGCGCCCGACCTACTGGTGCCCCACCTGCCAGACGGGCCCCGCCCCGGCGCCGGGCTCTCCCCCGACCCAGCGTTGGCGTTCCCGTTCTCGCATCCTCCCGTGACGGTGCGCCCACGACGGCGCCCCATGACGGCGCACGGCAGGCACCCAGCCACCGCGGACGAGGGCCGCCGCGGCGGTCGAAGCACGGCATGACCGTCGACGTACGCCGCCACAGTCGTCGACCGACCGGCGACCGACCGACGACCGACCGACGTCCAGGTAATTGACGGCCCGTCAGGAACCCTCGTACCGTCCCCTCATGGCCGTGAAGGCGTACGACCTCACCGGACGCACCGCATTCGTCACCGGCGCCGCGAGCGGGATCGGCCGCGCCTGCGCCGTGCTGCTCGCCCGGGCGGGCGCCACCGTGCACGGCGCCGACCGCGACGCGCAGGGCCTGCACGAGACGGCGACCCTGATCAAGGACCACGGCGGAAGCGCCCGTACCCATCATCTCGACGTCACCGACCGCGTCCAGGTCCGTCAGGCCGTGGAGTCCTGCGAGCAGCTGGACGTCATGGCCGCGGTGGCCGGGATCATGCACAGCAGCCCGGTCCTGGAGACCCTGGACGAGGACCTGGACCGGGTCCTGGCCGTCAACTTCAAGGGCGTCCTGTACGCCTGCCAGGAGGCGGCCCGCCTGATGCTGGCACGCGGCTCCGGAGGCAGCATCGTCACCATGGCCTCGGGCGCCGTGGACACCGGCGGCCCCGGTCTGCTCTGTTACGGCGTGGCCAAGGCGGCCGTGGTCCAGCTGACGAAGACGCTGGCGACGGAGGTCGGACGGCACGGCATCCGGGTCAACGCGGTCGCGCCGGGCTGGATCCGCACCCCGATGACCGATCGCCACGACGCTGACGCGCAGGCGCACACCGAGGCGCTCATGGCGCGCATGTCGCCGCTCGGCCGGGTCGGCGAACCGGAGGACATCGCCCACGCGGTCCTGCACCTGGCCTCGGACGCGTCGGCCTTCACCACGGGCCAGATCCTTCGCCCGAACGGCGGCGTGGCCATGCCCTGGTGACCGTCACCCCGCCACCCACACCCCCCCCAGACCCCACACCACCCACACCCCCGAGCCCCGCACACCCATCACTCCCCCCTCATCACCCCCTCCTCCCGGCGACTCGCCCACCTTCCGCCTCCCCTCGCTCCGCCCCCTCCTCCCCGTCCCCCGCACCTCGCTCCCCGGCCACGCCGGCCTCCCGCTCCCGCGGTCGCTCAGTCCCCCGCCAAGCAGCTCGCCACCGGCCCCGAGCCACCACCCCCAGCGCCCGCGACCTGGCCACACAGTGCACCGGCAGCAGGCTCAGTCCCCAGCCCCCCGCGGCCACCGCTCCCTCCAACGCGCCGGCGTCGGGCGTGACGGCGAGCCTCACCACGGCCCACCACCACAGCGCGCCCAGCCCGAAGCCCAGCACCACGCCCGCCCCGGAACCGGCCCCGCGCCCCGCTATTCGCCCCGCCATGGCCGTCACCTCCAGCTGAGCCTCACGCGGATCACGCGGTGTCCGTCCACGACGTCAGACCGCCGAGCCCCTCATCTCCGGCGAGACCGCCGCCGCATGCCCAGTCCCGGGCGCGAGAGGTCGCAGCCGCCCCTGGGGCTCACGCGTTCTCCGCCTGGAACATCCAGTGATGCTTCTCCAGATCCGCGGTGATGCCGATGAAGATGTCCTGGCTCACGGGGTCCGCGTCGCCCGTCGCCCCCACCCGTTCCCGCATCCGGGTGATGACCGCCCCCAGGGCGGCGACCAGCGCCCCGACGGCGTCGGAGTCCTTGACCCAGCCCGCCGGCACCGCACTGATGCCGCTGCCCGCGGCCACCGTCGACGCCCGCCCGTCCGGTGAGACGCCGAGCGCGGAGGCACGCTCCGCCACCGTGTCGGAGTGGGTCCGGGCGACGTCCACGACCTCGTCGAGCTGGAGGTGGACGGACCGGAAGCGAGGCCCGACGACGTTCCAGTGGACCTGCTTGGCGACGAGCGACAGGTCGACGAGGTCGACGAGCGCGCCCTGCAACGCCTCTGAGACGGTCCGCAGATCGGTGTCGGACAGGGGGCTCTTCACGACGTACATCCGTACCTCCGGTGTATTGGCTCCCGCCCGTGCCCCTCCACGATGACCTCGGCGACCGACACCGGCAAACGGACCGCGGGCGCGGCCGGCCCGCACCCGGAACGGGCTCGGAACGGGCTCGAACGGGGCCCGGGACGCGAAAAACCCCGACCGCACCTCTCCGGTTCCCTCCGGAGAAGCCCCGGCCGGGGCCTCACACTGCCTGTGCGCGTACTTTGCGAACCTGTCTGCCCGGGCCTCAGCGGCCCACGCGGACGGATCTCACGCGGCGACCACGTCCACCGCCTCGGCGGGGGCCTTGATGGTCACCCGCTCCGGTGGCACACCGGTCACCGACACGGAACCCAGCATCGGGCGAACCGACGTGGGCACAGGCTGGCTGGGGGTTGCCGCTGCCGACTGTGCCAGCTCGGCGAGGGCGAGCTCGTCGCTCACTTCCCGCATGAGCTCGGACATCCGTACGTCCAGCGCGTCGCAGATGGCGGAGAGCAGCTCGGAGGAAGCCTCCTTCTGCCCCCGCTCCACCTCGGAGAGATAGCCGAGTGAGACTCGGGCGGACGAGGAGACTTCGCGCAGAGTACGGCCCTGGCGCTGGCGCTGCCGACGCAGCACGTCACCCAGCAGGCGACGGAGCAGAATCATCGGTGGCTCCCTCCTCGGACCGCGTAGCCGCATCCTTCACGCCCCACCGTACCGCCTTGCGCTGCGGCCGTGCGGGGAGCGATGTCGTGTTCACTCAGGGCTGCAAACATCAAAACCCCCCGTTCTGTTCCGTATCCTGTGCCCGCTCATTCCCGGTGTGTTCGCCCGCAAGCTCTGTCAGGAGCAGTGCGAGTACGCTCCGTACACTCTCTCTACGAATTTCCGCCCGGTCGCCGTTCAACCGCAGGGCCTCCACTTTTCCGCCGCCGGCAGAACCGGAATCCGCCCGGGACGGTCCGTCCACGGCCACGAAGACCGTCCCCACGGGCTGTCCGTCCTGTGGGTCGGGGCCGGCGACGCCGGTGGTCGCGACGGCCCAGTCGGCCCCGAGCGCCTTGCGGGCTCCGGCCGCCATCTGGGCCGCGACCTGCGCGTCCACCGCTCCCCGGGCTTCCAGGAGACCGGCGTCGACGCCGAGCAGCCGGTGCTTGAGGTCGGTGGCGTACGCCGTGACCGAGCCGCGGAAGACCTTGGACGCCCCGGGGACCGAGGTGATCTCCGCCGCGACCAGGCCACCGGTCAGCGACTCGGCCACAGCGAGCGTCTCCTGCCTCACTGTGAGTAGTCGCACCACGTCGGCGGCCGGGGAACTCACGCTTGGGTCTCCTCCGACGCGGCCCGGCGCTCCGCGATCCCCTGGCGGCGCAGCACGATGGCCTGTCTCACATAGTCGAGTCCGGTCGCCACGGTCAGGACGACCGCCGCACCCATCACCCAGAACCGCAGGGTGGCCAGCCACCCCGTCAGCGCCAGGACGTACATCCCGACGGCGATGCCCTGGATGAGCGTCTTCAGCTTGCCGCCCCGGCTGGCCGGGATGACGCCGTACCGGATGACGAGGAAACGCAGCAGAGTGATGCCCAGTTCCCGGCCGAGGATCACGATCGTCACCCACCACGGCAGGTCGCCGAGCGAGGACAGGCAGATCAGGGCTGCTCCCATGATCGCCTTGTCGGCGATGGGGTCGGCGATCTTCCCGAAGTCGGTGACGAGGTTGTAGGTGCGCGCCAGGTGCCCGTCGAAGAGGTCGGTGATCATGGCGACGGCGAAGGCCGCCCAGGCGAACGAGCGCCATGCCGGGTCGTATCCGCCGTCGGCCAGCATCAGCGCGACGAAGCCGGGCACCAGGAGCAGCCGCAGCATCGTCAGGAAGTTGGCGATGTTCCAGACGCTCGCCTGGTTGACGGCGGCGGCCGCCAGTTTCGCGCCTCGCGGAGGCCTGGCGGCCTCCTGCGGTCCGGCGGCGCTCGCGGCGACCTCCGCGATGGCGGACACGCCCACGGGACCGACGGCCGGCGGCGGACCGGTCAGGGGCGCCTCCGCCGGCGCGGCCTGGGGTGCCTGCGAGACGGGCGTGGCTGCCGACTGTGCCGCCGAAGCCTGTGAGGAGCCGCCCGCAGCCGACGCCGGAACACCCGTCATCTGCCCGCCTCCTCACTACATCCGGACGAGCCCGGCAGGGGCTCGGCCACCAGGTCGACGCCTTCCGTGCCGACCACCTTCGCCTCGACCATACGACCGACGCTCAGACCTTCGCCCGACGTGAGCAGCACCTGGCCGTCCGTCTCCGGCGCCTGGTGCGCGCCGCGGCCGTGCACGCCGTCGTCGTCCAGCGACTCCACGAGCACGTGCACGGTCTCGCCCACGCGCTCCTCGGCCCGTTGCGAGACGAGTTCCTCGGCGAGCCGGGAGACCCGGGCGAGCCGCTCGGCCACCACGTCGACGTCGAGCTTGTCGTCGTACGTCGCGGCCTCGGTGCCCTCCTCGTCGGAGTAGCCGAAGACGCCGATCGCGTCCAGCCGGGCACCGTCGAGGAAGCGCTCCAGCTCGGCCAGGTCGGCCTCGGACTCGCCGGGGAAGCCCACGATGAAGTTGGAGCGCACGCCTGCCTGAGGGGCCTTGCTCCGGATGGTGTCGAGCAGTTCGAGGAAGCGGTCGGTGTCCCCGAAGCGGCGCATCGCGCGCAGCACGCCGGGCGCGGAGTGCTGGAAGGACAGGTCGAAGTAGGGCGCGATCTTCGGCGTGGAGGTGAGCACGTCGATCAGACCGGGCCGCATCTCGGCGGGCTGGAGGTAGCTGACGCGCACCCGCTCCAGCCCGTCGACCTCGGCGAGCTCGGGCAGGAGCGACTCCAGCAGACGGATGTCGCCGAGGTCCTTGCCGTAGGAGGTGTTGTTCTCGGAGACCAGCATGATCTCCTTCACCCCCTGCTCGGCGAGCCAGCGCGTCTCGTTGAGGACGTCGCTGGGCCGACGCGAGATGAAGGAGCCGCGGAAGGACGGGATGGCGCAGAAGGAGCAGCGCCGGTCGCAGCCGGAGGCGAGCTTGACGGAGGCGACCGGGGCGCCGTCCAGCCGTCGGCGCAGGGGCGCGCGGGGTCCGGACTGCGGGGCAAGGCCCGCGGGCAGGTCCGTGGGCGCGCCGTGCCCGGGAAGCGCCACGTCCCCCGCCGACTGGCGCTCGGCCGGGCTGACCGGCAGCAGCTTGCGCCGGTCGCGCGGGGTGTGGGAGGCGTGGATGCCGCCGTTCAGGATGGTCTGGAGGCGGTCGGAGATGTCGGCGTAGTCGTCGAAGCCGAGCACGCCGTCCGCCTCGGGCAGGGCCTCGGCGAGTTCCTTGCCGTACCGCTCGGCCATGCAGCCCACGGCCACGACGGCCTGTGTTCTGCCGTGGCCCTTGAGGTCGTTGGCCTCCAGCAGGGCGTCGACGGAGTCCTTCTTGGCGGCGTCGACGAAGCCGCAGGTGTTGACGACGGCGACGTCCGCTTCCTCGGCGTCCTCCACGAGCTGCCAGCCGTCCGCCTCCAGACGGCCTGCGAGCTCCTCCGAGTCCACCTCGTTACGGGCGCAGCCAAGGGTGACGAGTGCGACGGTACGGCGTTCAGGCATGGGCTCAAGACTACTTCGTCTCACCGACAGCCCACGTCGACGGGGTTGACGATCTTCGCCGGCCCCGTCGCGCCCGGGCGCACCGGGCTCATCCCGCCTGCGGGTCGCCCTTCGTGTACGTCAGCCGCTCCACCGCTCCGGGCCGGAAGTCGTCGTTGAGCTTCTTGCCGTTCACGAACAGATCGATCGCGCCGGCGTCACCGAGGACGAGGTTGATCTTCTCGCTGTCCTGGAAGGTCTTGGAGTCGCCCTGCTTGAGCAGTCCGTCGAAGAGCAGTCGGCCGTTGTGGTCCTTGGCGGCGACCCAGCTGCGGCCGTCCGTGGCGCTGACCTGCACGGTCACCTTGTCCTGGGGGGCCGCGGCGATGGCGCTGTCGGACGGCTCCGGTTTCCGGTCGACGGGCTTGTCGGTCTTCGGTGTGGGCGAGGCGGTCGTTCCGGTGGTGGGGGTGGCGCCCTCGGCGACCTGCTCCTTGGCCCCGCCGTCGTCGCCGCCCTTGAACGCGGTGAAGCCGACGAAGCCCACGACCGCGACGATCGCGGCGACCATGGCCGCGGTCCAGTTCGGCCCGCGCCGCTCGGGGCGGATACGTTCCGCCTCGAAAAGGGGCGCGGCCGGGGTCGGCGCGGGACGGCCGCCGTGGGTGTCGTCGTATCGCTCGATCAGCGGGGCGGGGTCGAGGTGGACGGCCCTGGCCAGCGTCCGGATGTGCCCGCGCGCGTAGACGTCCCCGCCGCAGGGGGCGAAGTCGTCCGCCTCGATGGCGCGGACGATGGCGATGCGGACGCGGGTGGCGGTGCTGACGTCGTCGACGGTCAGCCCGGCCTCGATGCGCGCCTGACGCAGGGCGCGACCGATGGAGAGGGGGGCTTCCTCGGACGGGTCTTCGAACGGACGCTCGTCTTCAGGGGAGTTGCCGATGGACACGGGGGCGCCTTTCGAGCGTATAGCCACCTGTGCTGGAGGTTCAGTCTAGGGGGGGTGCCGAAGGGAGGGGCAACCGGGCGGTACGACTTTGTACGCCATCGGTATGGCCGGTCATACCGATGACGGGCCGGTTACGGCCCCGGCGGGGAGCCGCACCTGTCCTCTCGCTCAACTGGACGTACGCCAAAGGGAAACGGTTGCCCACTGCTCTCTAACGGGTGAGTCACGACCGTGCGCCTCTCCGCTCGACAGACGTCTACCCCTCAGACTGCCCCCGGATCACGGCGAGGACGCCGTCCAACTCGTCCGGCTTCACGAGAACGTCACGCGCTTTCGAGCCTTCGCTCGGTCCGACGATGTTGCGCGACTCCATGAGGTCCATCAGCCGGCCGGCCTTGGCGAAGCCCACCCGCAGCTTGCGCTGGAGCATGGACGTCGACCCGAACTGGGTGGAGACGACCAGCTCGGCCGCCTGGCACAGCAGGTCGAGGTCGTCGCCGATGTCCTCGTCGATCTCCTTCTTCTGCTTGGTCCCGACGGTGACGTCGTCCCGGAAGACGGGCGCCATCTGGTCCTTGCAGTGCTGGACGACCGTCGCGACCTCGGCCTCCGTCACGAAGGCGCCCTGCATACGGGTGGGCTTGTTCGCGCCCATCGGCAGGAAGAGCCCGTCGCCCTTGCCGATCAGCTTCTCGGCGCCCGGCTGGTCGAGGATGACCCGCGAGTCGGCGAGCGAGGAGGTGGCGAAGGCGAGCCGCGAGGGCACGTTCGCCTTGATCAGGCCGGTGACGACGTCGACCGAGGGACGCTGGGTGGCGAGCACCAGGTGGATGCCGGCCGCGCGCGCGAGCTGCGTGATGCGCACGATGGAGTCCTCCACGTCCCGCGGCGCGACCATCATCAGGTCGGCGAGCTCGTCGACGATCACCAGCAGGTACGGGTACGGCTGGAGCTCGCGCTCGCTGCCCTCGGGCGGCTTGACGGTCCCTTCGCGCACGGCGCGGTTGAAGTCGTCGATGTGCCGGTAGCCGTAGGCGGCGAGGTCGTCGTAGCGCAGGTCCATCTCGCGGACGACCCACTGGAGCGCCTCGGCGGCCCGTTTGGGGTTGGTGATGATCGGCGTGATCAGGTGCGGGATGCCCTCGTAGGCGGTCAGCTCGACGCGCTTGGGGTCGACGAGGATCATCCGGACGTCCTCGGGAGTCGCCCGGATCATGACGGAGGTGATCAGACAGTTGATGCAGGACGACTTGCCAGATCCGGTGGCGCCGGCGACCAGTATGTGCGGCATCTTCGCCAGCGAGTGCATGACGTAGCCGCCCTCGACGTCCTTGCCGAACGCGACCAGCATCGGGTCGTCGTCCTCGGCGGACTCGGCGAGCCGCAGCACGTCACCGAGGTTGACCATCTCCCGGTCGGTGTTCGGGATCTCGATGCCGACCGCGGACTTCCCCGGGATCGGGCTGATGATCCGCACGTCGGGGCTGGCCACGGCGTACGCGATGTTCTTCGCCAGCGCGGTGATCCGCTCGACCTTCACGGCGGGCCCGAGCTCCACCTCGTAGCGCGTCACCGTCGGTCCGCGGGTGAAGCCGGTGACGGCGGCGTCCACCTTGAACTCGGTGAAGACGTTCGTCAGGGAGGCGACGACTGCGTCGTTGGCCGCGCTGCGCGCCTTGCCGGGGCCGCCGCGCTCCAGGAGGTCGAGCGAGGGCAGGGCGTAGGTGATGTCGCCGGACAGCTGGAGCTGCTCGGCGCGCGCCGGCAGGTCGCGCGGCGCCTCGGGGGCCGCCTTGGTCAGATCCGGGACCGCTCCCCCGGTCTTGAGCTTCTCCTGACGGGGTCGGGGGGCCGGCGCCGGGACGGGCGTCGGCACGGGTGTCGGCGTGGTCGGCTCCCCGTCGCCCGCGCTCACGCCCTGGGTGAGGTCGGCCACGATCCGCGAGGGCGGCATGCCGTGCAGGACCGCGCCGTCCAGATCGGCCGCCGCGGCAGCGGCGATGTCCACGGCGTCCATCCGCCGGTCCATCGCCGGCTGGGGCACGGCGGAGCGCCGGGGGCGGCCGCGTCGCCGGGTCAGGGCCTCCTGCTCGGCGCTGTCGGGGTCGTACGGCTCGGAAGCGTCCGCCCGGCGTCGGGGGCGCCCGGGCAGCGCCTCACGCCACTGCTCGTCGTAGCGGGCCTCGTCGTCGCCGAACTCGTCGTACTCGTCCTCCGCCGGGTCGCGCAGCACTCCGAGGCTCACCCCGAGCTGCCGCAGCCGCTGCGGGACGGCGTTGACCGGGGTAGCCGTGACGACCAGCAACCCGAAGATCGTGAGCAGCACCAGCATCGGTACCGCGAGGACGTCGCCCATCGTGTACGTGAGCGGGGTCGCCGCGCTCCAGCCGATGAGACCGCCGGCGTCCCTTATGGCCTGCATGCCGGCGCTGCGGGCGGGCGCGCCGCAGGCGATGTGGACCTGCCCGAGCACGCCGATGACGAGCGCCGACAGGCCGATGACGATCCGGCCGTTGGCCTCGGGCTTCTCGGGGTGGCGGATGAAGCGCACGGCGACGACGGCGAACAGGATCGGCACGAGCAGATCGAGCCGGCCGAAGGCGCCCGTCACCAGGATCTCGACGAGGTCGCCCACCGGGCCGCGCAGGTCCGCCCAGGTGCCCGCGGCGACGATGAGCGCGACGCCGAACAGCAGCAGCGCGACGCCGTCCTTGCGGTGGGCCGGGTCGAGGTTCTTCGCGCCGTTCCCTATGCCGCGGAACACGGCGCCGACGGCGTGCGCGAGGCCGAGCCACACGGCGCGCACGAGCCGGTAGACGCCCCCGGTGGGGCTGGGCGCCGGCGCGGGCGCGGGCTTTCTGGCCGCGGCTTTCCTGGCGGGCGCCTTCTTCGCCGGGACCTTCTTCGCGGCGGCCTTCTTCGCCGGAGCCTTCGCCGGAGCAGCCGCCTTCCTGGCGGGCTGCTTCTTGGCTGCGGAGGGACGTGAGGCCATGGTGTGAGGTTACCGGTGGAGACCACTGGGGACACGTGTGCCCAGTGCTTCACCCGTTCGTGTCGCACGCGCCGGGGCGCGGAACTGACGCGTGCGGTCTGCGGTGAGGTGGAACTGACGCGCCCTCATGCGCAACTTCTGCGTCGCACGCGTCAGTTCCGTTCAGTTCGGCGAGGGCAGCGAGGCCGGTCCACCGCCGGCGCCCGGTTCCAGGGCGTCCAGCGCGCGGCGCAGACCCGTGAGTTTGCGCTCGAGGTGCGCTGCCGTGGCCACCGCCGCCGCGTCCGCCGACTCGTCGTCCAGTTGCTTGGACAGGGCCTCCGCCTGCTCCTCGACGGCCGCGAGCCGCGCGGAGAGCTCCGCGAGCAGCCCGGCCGGCTCCTTGACGTCGCCGCCCGCGGCGGCCTTGCCGCCGCCCTCCAACTGCAGCCGCAGCAGCGCCGCCTGCTCGCGCAACTGGCAGTTCTTCATGTACAGCTCGACGAACACCGAGACCTTCGCGCGCAGCACCCACGGGTCGAACGGCTTGGAGATGTAGTCCACCGCGCCCGCCGCGTACCCGCGGAAGGTGTGGTGCGGCCCGTGGTTGATCGCGGTGAGGAAGATGATCGGGATGTCCCGGGTCCGCTCCCGCCGCTTGATGTGCGCGGCCGTCTCGAAGCCGTCCATTCCCGGCATCTGGACGTCCAGCAGGATGACCGCGAAGTCGTCCGTCAGCAGTGCTTTGAGCGCCTCTTCCCCGGACGATGCCCGCACCAGCGTCTGATCGAGCGCAGAGAGGATCGCCTCCAGCGCCAGCAGATTCTCCGGCCGGTCATCGACCAGGAGGATCTTGGCCTTCTGCACCATGGCCCGCCCTCCTCGCCCCGGCAGTGCACCGGGCGCCGCCCCTGGGGACGACTCCTTTGCGCCGCCCTTCCTTGTGCCGGTCATCGTAGCCGCACCCCGACCGTCGCCACACCCTGTCACCGTGATGTCACTGTGCACGTAGCAGGAACGCAGCAGGAGACCAGAAGGTTCCCCGAATTCCGCCTCGCTACACGGCGACGGCCACCCAGAGTCAACAACTCCCGGCCTGCTCCGATGGTTCCCGTCACGCCCAGGGTTCCCGTCGGGTGACGCCTCACTCGTCCCTCATCCACTGCTGCATCACGGACAGCAGATGATCAGGGTCGACCGGCTTCGTCACATAGTCGGAGGCGCCCGACTCGATCGCCTTCTCCCGGTCGCCCTTCATCGCCTTCGCGGTGAGGGCGATGATCGGCAGCCCCGAGAACTGCGGCATCCGGCGGATCGCCGTCGTCGTCGCGTAGCCGTCCATCTCGGGCATCATGATGTCCATCAGGACGACCGCCACGTCGTCGTGCTGTTCCAGGACCTCGATGCCCTCCCGGCCGTTCTCCGCGTACAGCACCGACAGGCCGTGCTGTTCCAGGACGCTGGTCAGCGCGAACACGTTGCGGATGTCGTCGTCGACGATGAGCACCTTCTCCCCGCCGAACTTGATGCCCGCGCGCGCCGGCGTCCCCGCCTGCTGGGTGCGGGCCGGCCACTGGTCGGGCCGGCCGACCTGCTCGCCGCCGCTCACCAGCCGCCGCCGTCGCCTGAAGAGCGCCGCCGGACCGTTCTGCGCGTCCTGGTACGACCGCACCTCGGCCGGCGTCTGGATCTCCGCCGGGGACAGCTCCGACAACTCCCTCACCCCGTTCTCCGAGGCCACCAGGTCGCCGGCCTCCAGGGCGGGCACCACCTGCTGGTAGCCCTGCGGCGGAAGCTCGCTCGGGTGCAGCGGCAGGTACAGCGTGAACGTGGAGCCCCGGCCCGGCTCGCTCTGCGCGTGGATCTCGCCACCGAGCAGCTGCGCGATCTCCCGCGAGATCGACAGTCCGAGGCCCGTACCGCCGTACTTGCGGCTGGTGGTGCCGTCCGCCTGCTTGAACGCCTCGAAGATCACCCGCATCTTGCTGGCCGCGATCCCGATGCCGGTGTCGGTCACCGAGAAGGCGATCAGCGGGGCGTCCGGGTCTGCCAGCGAACCGGCCTCCAGCAACTGCTCCCGGATCGCCACCGGGACCTCCGCCCCGGCCGGCCGGATCACCAGCTCGACCGACCCGGAGTCGGTGAACTTGACGGCGTTGGACAACAGGTTGCGCAGCACCTGCAGCAGCCGCTGCTCGTCCGTGTGCAGCGTGGCCGGCAGCTCCGGCGACACCCGCACGGACAGGTCGAGGCCCTTCTCCGCGGTCAGCGGGCGGAAGGTGGCCTCCACGTAGTCGACCAGCTGGACGAGCGCGATGCGCGTCGGCGAGACGTCCATCTTGCCCGCCTCGACCTTCGACAGGTCCAGGATGTCGTTGATCAGCTGGAGCAGGTCGGAACCGGCGCCGTGGATCGTCTCCGCGAACTCGACCTGCTTCGGCGAGAGGTTGCCCTCCGCGTTGTCCGCGAGCAGCTTCGCCAGGATCAGCAGCGAGTTGAGCGGCGTGCGCAGCTCGTGCGACATGTTGGCGAGGAACTCGCTCTTGTAGCGCATCGACACGGCGAGCTGCTCGGCCCGCTCCTCCAGGACCTGCCGCGCCTCCTCGATCTCGGTGTTCTTCACCTCGATGTCGCGGTTCTGCTGGGCCAGCAGCTCGGCCTTCTCCTCCAGTTCGGCGTTGGACGCCTGCAGGGCCTTCTGCCGCTGCTCCAACTCGGCCGACCGCTCCCGCAGTTGCTCGGTCAGCTCCTGCGACTGCTTCAGCAGCTGCTCCGTCTTGGTGTTCACGGAGATGGTGTTGACGCTGGTCGCGATCATCTCGGCGAGCTGGTTGAGGAAGTCCTTCTGGATCTGCGTGAACGGTGTGAACGACGCCAGCTCGATCACCCCGAGCACCTGGCCCTCGAACAGCACCGGCAGGACGATCACCTGCGCGGGCGGCGCCTCGCCGAGTCCCGAGGAGATCTTCAGATAGCCGCTCGGGGCGTTCGCGACGAGGATGGTGCGCTTCTCCTCGGCGGCCGTCCCCACCAGCGCCTCACCCGGCCGGAACGACGACGGCATGGAGCCCATCGAGTAGCCGTACGAGCCCAGCATCCGCAGCTCGTACAGGTCCGCGTCACCGTCGGCCGGCGGCATCGCCAGGAAGAACGCGCCGTGCTGCGCGGCCACCAGGGGCGGCAGTTCGCTCATGATCAGCGAGGCCACGTCCTGAAGGTCGCGCCGGCCCTGCATCAGAGCCGACACGCGCGCGAGGTTGCCCTTGAGCCAGTCCTGCTCCTTGTTCGCGATCGTGGTGTCGCGCAGGTTCGCGATCATCTTGTTGATGTAGTCCTGGAGTTCCTGGATCTCCCCGGACGCGTCCACGTCGATCTTCAGGTTCAGGTCGCCGCGGGTCACCGCGGTCGCCACGCGCGCGATGGCCCGCACCTGCCGGGTCAGGTTCCCGGCCATCTCGTTCACCGACTCGGTGAGGTCTCGCCAGGTGCCGTCGACGTCACGCACGCGTGCCTGACCGCCCAGCTGCCCCTCGGTGCCCACCTCGCGGGCCACCCGGGTGACCTCCTCGGCGAACGACGACAGCTGGTCGACCATCGTGTTGATCGTCGTCTTCAGCTCGAGGATCTCCCCGCGCGCGTCGATGTCGATCTTCTTCGTCAGGTCGCCCTTGGCGATGGCCGTCGTGACCATGGCGATGTTGCGCACCTGACCGGTCAGGTTCGACGCCATGCCGTTCACCGAGTCGGTGAGGTCCTTCCAGGTGCCCGCCACACCCGGCACATGCGCCTGTCCGCCCAGGATGCCGTCCGTGCCCACCTCACGCGCCACCTTGGTGACCTGCTCGGCGAACGAGCTCAGGGTCTTCACCATGGTGTTGAAGGTGTCGGCGAGCTGCTGGACCTCGCCGCGCGCCTCGATCGTCACCTGCCGCGTCAGGTCGCCGTTGGCGACGGCCGCCGCGACCTGGGAGATGTTGCGCACCTGCATGGTCAGGTTCTTGGCCATCAGGTTGACGTTGCCGCTGAGGTCCTTCCAGATGCCGGTGACGCCCGGCACATGCGCCTGGCCGCCCAGGATGCCCTCGGTGCCCACCTCACGGGCCACCCGTGTCACCTGCTCCGCGAACGACGACAGCTGGTCGACCATCGTGTTGACGGTGGTGACGAGCTCCAGGATCTCGCCCTTGGCGTCCACGGTGATCTTCTTGGACAGGTCGCCCTTGGCGACCGCCGTCGTGACCTCCGCGATCTGACGCACCTGGATGGTCAGGTTGTTCGCCATGAAGTTCACGGACTGCGTGAGGTCCTTCCAGGTGCCGGAGACACCCTGCACCTCGGCCTGTCCGCCGAGCTGCCCCTCCGTACCCACCTCACGGGCCACCCGCGTGACCTCCTGGGCGAACGACGACAGCTGGTCGACCATCGTGTTCAGGGTGTTCTTCAGCTCCAGGATCTCCCCGCGCGCGTCCACGGTGATCTTCTGGGAGAGGTCACCGCGGGCCACCGCGGTGGCGACCTGCGCGATGTTCCTCACCTGGGCCGTGAGGTTGCCGGCCATGCCGTTCACCGAGTCGGTCAGATCGCGCCACACACCGGCCACACCGGGCACCTGGGCCTGCCCGCCCAGCCGCCCCTCGGTGCCCACGTCCCGCGCCACCCGGGTCACCTGGTCCGCGAAGGCGGACAGCTGGTCGACCATCGTGTTGATGGTGTTCTTCAGCTCCAGGATCTCCCCGCGCGCGTCCACGTCGATCTTCTGCGACAGGTCGCCCCGCGCCACCGCCGTCGTCACCTGGGCGATGTTGCGCACCTGGGAGGTCAGGTTCCCGGCCATCGAGTTGACGGAGTCGGTCAGCTCCTTCCAGGTGCCCGACACGCCGTCCACCCGCGCCTGACCGCCCAGCCGCCCCTCGGTGCCCACGTCCCGGGCCATCCGGGTCACCTGGTCGGCGAACGACGACAGCTGGTCCACCATCGTGTTCACGGTGTTCTTCAGCTGTGCCATCTCACCGGAGACGTCCACGGTGACCTTCTGCGACAGGTCGCCGTTGGCCACGGCCGTGGTGACCTGCGCGATGTTCCTCACCTGTCCGGTGAGATTCCTGAACGCCGTGTTGACGGAGTCCGTCAGGTCCTTCCAGGTGCCTGCCGCACCCGACACCTGCGCCTGACCGCCCAGCTCACCCTCGACGCCGATCTCCCGCGCCACCCGCGTGACCTCGGCGCCGAAGGCCGACAGCTGGTCGACCATCCCGTTGACGGTGTTCTTCAGCTCCAGCATCTCGCCGGCCACGTCCACCGTGACCTTCTGCGACAGGTCGCCGCTGGCCACGGCCGTCGTCACGGCCGCGATGTCCCGCACCTGGGTGGTGAGGTTCCTGAAGACGGTGTTGACGGAGTCCGTCAGGTCCTTCCAGGTGCCGGCCGCACCCGGCACGTTCGCCTGGCCGCCCAGCTGCCCCGCGGCCCCCACCTCATTGGCCACCCGCGTGACCTCGTCGGCGAAGGTCCGCAGCGTCTCCGTCATCTGGTTGATCGTGTCGGCGAGCTGTGCCACCTCACCGCGCGCCGACACCGTCACCTTCTGCGACAGGTCGCCGTTGGCGACCGCCGTCGTCACCTCCGCGATCCCGCGCACCTGGGCCGTCAGGTTCCCGGCCATGGTGTTCACCGAATCGGTGAGCTCCTTCCACACGCCGTCCACGCCGGACACCTGGGCCTGACCGCCGAGGATGCCCTCGGTGCCCACCTCGCGGGCCACCCGGGTCACCTCGGAGGAGAACGCGGAGAGCTGGTCCACCATCGTGTTGACGGTGTTCTTCAGCTCGAGCATCTCGCCCTCGACGTGAACCGTCACCTTCCGTGACAGATCACCCTTGGCCACCGCCGTCGTCACCAGCGCGATGTCCCGCACCTGCGCCGTCAGCCGGTACGCCATCGTGTTGACGGACTCCGTGAGGTCCTTCCACGAACCCGACATACCGCGCACCTGGGCCTGACCGCCCAGCTTGCCCTCGGTGCCCACCTCGCTGGCCACGCGCGTGACCTCGTCGGTGAACGTCGACAGCTGGTCGACCAGGTTGTTGACCGTCCGCCCGACCTTCAGGAACTCCCCGCGCAGCGGATGCCCGGCCCCCTCCGGGGTGTGCGTCCGCAGCTCCATCCGCGACGACAGATCGCCCTCGGCCACCGCCGACAGCACCCGCCCGACCTCGGAGACCGGGCGTACGAGGTCGTCGACCAGCGCGTTCGAGTTGTCGATCGCGGTCGCCCAGGAACCCTCGCAGGCCCCCGTCTCCAGCCGCTCGGTGAGCTTCCCCTCGCGTCCCACCATGCGCCGCACTCGCGACAGCTCACCCGTGAGATGCAGATTGCGGTCCGCCACCTCGTTGAACACGGCAGCGATCTCCGACATCACGCCGTCGCCGGAGACCGTGAGCCGCTTGCGGAAGTTCCCGTCCCGCATGGACGCCAAGGCCGTGAGCAAACGGTCCAAAGCTGCCGTGTCCACGACAGTGGTGCCACCGCGTGGGGTGCGTGGCCTGCTCAGAGACTGTCCGCCTTTCGCGCGCGTCTTAGTGCCCCGCGTCGCTGCGCCAGACTCCACGTTGTCCCTCCCGCAGGGGTCGACCGTTACCACTGTGCCTGGGTGCCGCTCATCGCCGTTCCTGGCGCCACCCGGTGTCGCATCCGATGGAACCAGGCGAGCCCGGAGGGCTGCTGCCCCCTGAGCCCGGACGACACTCACTCTGCCCGGACCTTCACAAGAAGCTTGCCCAGTGTTTCACCCTTGCCGAACCAGGCCATAACAGTTCGGCAGCTTCGCACACGGTCCGCACACCCTCGGGCGGAAACACCGGTGACCGGCATCCGCACGGCCCCGGAAGGTAAGTAACCTTGCATGCGGCTGTCCAGCCACACCGGTCCGACGGTCTGGGCGGTGGCACGAGCACGAGCGGGCATCGGAGGGGCGGCCGCACACATGACCACCGGACTGATCCCGGGGGGACATCCCCCGGACCCCCGGCCCACAGGCGCGCGCCCGCCCCACCAGCGGCGCGACCTGGACGGCAGGGGAGCCCTGTCCGCAGACAACCGGCCGAGGAGTTCTGTGATCACCGCGCGCGCGGCCGCCAGCTTCGAGCCCGTCGGGCGATCGGTGGCGACCGCCAGGTCCTTCGTCCGCGACACCCTCCAGGGCTGGGGCTTCGCCGACATCATCGACGACGCCGTCGTCCTCACCAGTGAGCTGGTGACCAACGCGGTCGTCCACGCCGGCACCCACGCCGACGTCCTGTGCCTGCGCAGCGACGACGGCGTCCGCATCGAGGTGGCCGACCGGTATCCGGAGCGCGAGATCCCCCTCCAGGGCTCCCTGGCCACCATGGGAAGCCCCGACCGCGAAGGCGGCCGCGGACTCCAGCTGTGCGCCGCCATCGCCGCCCGCTGGGGCGTCGAGTACACCCCCACCCACAAGCAGGTCTGGTTCCGACTCGACCTCCCCGACCGCCCGGTGGGCACCCGCGCGGCCGGCCCCTCCCTCCCCGCCGACCTGCTCCCGCTCGCCGACAGCCGGGTACGCGTCGCCGTCGTCCAGATCGACCGCACGGGCGCCATCTCCGCCTGGAACGAGGACGCAGAGGAACTCTTCGGCTACCCCGCCGACCAGGTCACCGGCAAGCCCCTCACCGACCTCGCCGCCTGGCCGCACACCCCCGGCACCAGCACCGGCATCGTGGAAGCCCTCCAGCTCTCCCGCTGGGAGGGCAGCTACGGCATCCGCGGCGCCGACGGCCGCGTCACCCCCGTCTACGCCTCCCACCTCCGCGTCCGCGACACCGACGGCGAGCCATCCACCGTCTGCCTGCTCGTCCGCGACCACGAACGCGCGGTCCTGCAGACGCCGTTGCGCGTCCCGGCGTCCGACACCAACACCGGCTCCGACGGCCAGAGCACGGACCCCTTCGAGGTGTTCATCGGCTCCCCCGCGCCGGACGACCTCGACGGCCTCCTCCAGCGCACCGTCGAGCGTGCCCGCGACATGCTCGACGCCGACTCCGCCTTCCTCCTCCTGGCCACCGACGACGAGACGGAGTTGGAGGTCCGCGCCTCCACCGGCCTGCCCTCGGCCCGCCAGCGCTTCGCGCGCGTGCCCGTCGAAGCGGGGCCCGGCCGCTACGGCTCGGCCCGGATGCCGGCCGTCCACGAGGACCTGCTCGCCGTACCCGGTGCCGTCCCCCTGCTGAGCGGCACGGGCATGCGCTCCGTCGTCACCGTCCCGCTGAAGGTCGAAGGCCGCCTGACGGGCTCCCTCGGCGTGGCCGCGGAAGCCGCGGGCCGTTACTCCAACGAGGAGGCCCTGCGCCTGCAGTTCGCGGCCGACCGCATCGCGCTGGCCGTGGAGTCCGCCCGCCTGGGCGAGCTGGAACGCCTGCGCCGGGGCTCGCTCAGCTTCCTCGTCGAAGCCTCCGACCTCCTCGCGGGCACCCTGGACCGCGACCAGACTCTGGCTCTCATGGCCCAGATGACGGTGCCGACGCTGGCCACCTGGTGCGCCGTCTACACGATCGCCGACCAGGCGTCCGACCCCTACCTGTCGTACGTCCTGCACGAGGACGAGGAACTCATCGACGGCATCAAGTCGTTGCTCTCGAAGGTCGCGCCCCCGGACCCGGTCCCCACCCCCGGCGCGCGGGTCTGGGCGGCCCCTGCCGAGGCCGCGCACGACGCGGCCCTGCGCAGCTCGATGCGCAGCCTCGGTCTGACCGGCGGCCCCACCCACCAGGTGGCCTCGGGCATCGGCCCCACGCTCGCCACGGCCTCCGCGGTCGGCGGCGAGACCGTGGTCCTGCCCCTGGTCGCCCGCAACCGCGTGATCGGCATGCTGACCCTGGGCAAGCCCACCGACGAACACTTCCGCCAGGAGATCCTCGAACTGGCCGAGGACCTGAGCCGCAGAGCCGCCCTCGCCCTCGACAACGCCCGCCTCTACTCCGAGCGCACGGCCATCAGCCAGGCCCTCCAGCGCAGCCTCCTGCCCCCGGAACTCCCCTCGATCGACGGCGTCGAGGTCGAGGTCATCTACCGCGCGGCCGGCGAGGGCAACGAGGTCGGCGGCGACTTCTACGACGTGTTCCCGATCAGCGACGGCGCGTACGGCTTCGCCATCGGCGACGTCTGCGGCACGGGCCCGAACGCCGCGGCGGTGACCGGACTGGCCCGACACGCCCTCAGACTCCTGGCCCGGGAGGGCCTCAGCGGCCCCGCCGTACTGGAACGCCTGAACTCCGCCATCCTCGACGAGGGCGCGCGCAGCCGCTTCCTCACCCTCCTCTACGGCGAGATGCGCCCCCAGGAGGACGGCAGCGCGGAGCTGAAGGTGGTCTGCGCGGGCCACCCTCTTCCCCTGCGCCTCCGCCAGGACGGCACGGTCGAACCGGCCGCCGAACCCCAGCCGCTTCTGGGCGTCATGGAGGACCTGGAGCTCTACGAGCAGGCGGTCACCCTCGACCCGGGCGACGTCCTGCTCTGTGTCACGGACGGCGTCACCGAACGCCGCGAGGGCACCCGCATGCTGGGCGACGACGGCCTCGCCGACGTCCTCACCACCTGCACGGGCCTCACGGCCGGCGCCGTGGCCGCGCGCATCATGCGCGCCGTGGAGCGCTTCGCCTCCGACGCGCCGTCCGACGACATGGCGATCCTGGCGATGCGCGTGGCCTGAGGAGGCGCCGGACATGAGAAAAGCCCCCGCCCGAAAGGGCGGAGGCTTTTTTCGTGGAGCCCCCTAACGGAATCGAACCGTTGACCTTCTCCTTACCATGGAGACGCTCTGCCGACTGAGCTAAGGGGGCTGGTCACTTTTCGAGGTTTCCCTCGCGGCAACGGAATAGATCATACCCCGAACAAGCCGGTGTTCCCAAACCCGTTCAGGAGGCGGCCTCAAGCAGTCCGCCGAGCGCGTTGCAGGCCGAAACGATCCGCTGCATGTCCCGTTTCGTCAACGACGCGTCCACCGGCAGCGCGAGCGTCTCGTCGGCCGCCCGCTCGGTTTCCGGGAGAGCGACACACTGCCGGAACTCGGCCAGCCGGTGCGACGGAGTCCTCACCGGCACCCGGCATTCGACGCCCTTGCTCCGCAAGGCCCTCGCGAAAGCGTCCCGGTCGGGCCGCCCGTTACCCGGCACCCGCACGACGTACTGCTGGTAGCTGTGCCCGACGCCGCCTTCGGGCGTCCGCACCCCACGCAACCGCCCGTCCAGAAAGGCGGCCCGCTCCCGACGCTGCGCGATCTCGTCGTACGGCGTCTCGGACTCCGACTGCTCCACCACCAGGAACCCGTGCCGGCGCCCCGCTTCGTGCAACCGCCGGACATCCGCCGGCCGCCCGAACCGGTGGACGACGACGAGGGCCGCGGTACGTGCCGTGACGACCGCTTCGACAGCGACCGCATCAAGGCAGTACGTCAACGGGTCGATGTCGGCGAAGACCGGTTGCGCACCCACCAGGGCGACCGCGCCGGCGACTTCCACGTTCCCGAAGGCCGGGACGACGACCTCGTCACCGACTCCGACGTCGGCGGCCCTGAGCATTGCAGCAGTACCCATGCCGTGGATGCTGGAGCCGGAACATGAACGCCAAGTGGCCGAAAACAAAAAAGGGTTGGGACCCGAACCGAAGTTCAGATCCCAACCCTTTGAATGATTGTTCGGCGGTGTCCTACTCTCCCACAGGGTCCCCCCTGCAGTACCATCGGCGCTGTAAGGCTTAGCTTCCGGGTTCGGAATGTAACCGGGCGTTTCCCTCACGCTATGACCACCGAAACACTATGAAACTGTCAGCCGCACCACACCGTGACCATGGCATGGGGCTGTTCGTGGTTTCAGAACCAACACAGTGGACGCGAGCAACTGAGGACAAGCCCTCGGCCTATTAGTACCAGTCAGCTTCACCCAACACAGTGGACGCGAGCAACTGAGGACAAGCCCTCGGCCTATTAGTACCAGTCAGCTTCACCCATTACTGGGCTTCCACATCCGGCCTATCAACCCAGTCGTCTACTGGGAGCCTTAACCCCTCAAGGGGGTGGGAATACTCATCTCGAAGCAGGCTTCCCGCTTAGATGCTTTCAGCGGTTATCCCTCCCGAACGTAGCCAACCAGCCATGCCCTTGGCAGAACAACTGGCACACCAGAGGTTCGTCCGTCCCGGTCCTCTCGTACTAGGGACAGCCCTTCTCAATATTCCTGCGCGCGCAGCGGATAGGGACCGAACTGTCTCACGACGTTCTAAACCCAGCTCGCGTACCGCTTTAATGGGCGAACAGCCCAACCCTTGGGACCGACTCCAGCCCCAGGATGCGACGAGCCGACATCGAGGTGCCAAACCATCCCGTCGATATGGACTCTTGGGGAAGATCAGCCTGTTATCCCCGGGGTACCTTTTATCCGTTGAGCGACGGCGCTTCCACAAGCCACCGCCGGATCACTAGTCCCGACTTTCGTCCCTGCTCGACCCGTCGGTCTCACAGTCAAGCTCCCTTGTGCACTTACACTCAACACCTGATTGCCAACCAGGCTGAGGGAACCTTTGGGCGCCTCCGTTACTCTTTAGGAGGCAACCGCCCCAGTTAAACTACCCATCAGACACTGTCCCTGATCCGGATCACGGACCCAGGTTAGACATCCAGCACGACCAGAGTGGTATTTCAACRACGACTCCACAACCACTGGCGTGGCCGCTTCAAAGTCTCCCACCTATCCTACACAAGCCGAACCGAACACCAATATCAAACTGTAGTAAAGGTCCCGGGGTCTTTCCGTCCTGCTGCGCGAAACGAGCATCTTTACTCGTAGTGCAATTTCACCGGGCCTATGGTTGAGACAGTCGAGAAGTCGTTACGCCATTCGTGCAGGTCGGAACTTACCCGACAAGGAATTTCGCTACCTTAGGATGGTTATAGTTACCACCGCCGTTTACTGGCGCTTAAGTTCTCAGCTTCGCCACACCGAAATGTGACTAACCGGTCCCCTTAACGTTCCAGCACCGGGCAGGCGTCAGTCCGTATACATCGCCTTACGGCTTCGCACGGACCTGTGTTTTTAGTAAACAGTCGCTTCTCGCTGGTCTCTGCGGCCACCCCCAGCTCGAGGAGCAAGTCCTCTCACCAGTGATGGCCCCCCTTCTCCCGAAGTTACGGGGGCATTTTGCCGAGTTCCTTAACCATAGTTCACCCGAACGCCTCGGTATTCTCTACCTGACCACCTGAGTCGGTTTAGGGTACGGGCCGCCATGAAACTCGCTAGAGGCTTTTCTCGACAGCATAGGATCATCCACTTCGCCACAATCGGCTCGGCATCAGGTCTCAGMCTATGTGGTGTGCGGATTTGCCTACACACCGTCCTACACCCTTACCCCGGGACAACCACCGCCCGGGATGGACTACCTTCCTGCGTCACCCCATCACTCACCTACTGCAAGTCTGGTCCGTCGGCTCCACCACTCCCCATTGCCCGAAGGCTCCGGGACGGCTTCACGGACTTAGCATCGCCTGGTTCAGTGTTTGACGCTTCACAGCGGGTACCGGAATATCAACCGGTTATCCATCGACTACGCCTGTCGGCCTCGCCTTAGGTCCCGACTTACCCTGGGCAGATCAGCTTGACCCAGGAACCCTTAGTCAATCGGCGCACACGTTTCTCACGTGTGTATCGCTACTCATGCCTGCATTCTCACTCGTGAACCGTCCACAACTACCTTCCGGTGCTGCTTCACCCGGCACACGACGCTCCCCTACCCATCTAGTCGATGCTCTGGGCTGTTTCCCTCTCGACCATGGAGCTTATCCCCCACAGTCTCACTGCCGCGCTCTCACTTACCGGCATTCGGAGTTTGGCTAAGGTCAGTAACCCGGTAGGGCCCATCGCCTATCCAGTGCTCTACCTCCGGCAAGAAACACACGACGCTGCACCTAAATGCATTTCGGGGAGAACCAGCTATCACGGAGTTTGATTGGCCTTTCACCCCTAACCACAGGTCATCCCCCAGGTTTTCAACCCTGGTGGGTTCGGTCCTCCACGAAGTCTTACCTCCGCTTCAACCTGCCCATGGCTAGATCACTCCGCTTCGGGTCTTGAGCGTGCTACTGAAACGCCCTATTCGGACTCGCTTTCGCTACGGCTTCCCCACTCGGGTTAACCTCGCAACACACCGCAAACTCGCAGGCTCATTCTTCAAAAGGCACGCAGTCACGAGACACCAAGCAAGCTTGATGTCCGACGCTCCCACGGCTTGTAGGCACACGGTTTCAGGTACTATTTCACTCCGCTCCCGCGGTACTTTTCACCATTCCCTCACGGTACTATCCGCTATCGGTCACCAGGGAATATTTAGGCTTAGCGGGTGGTCCCGCCAGATTCACACGGGATTTCTCGGGCCCCGTGCTACTTGGGTRTCTCTCAAACGAGCCGCTGATGTTTCGACTACGGGGGTCTTACCCTCTACGCCGGACCTTTCGCATGTCCTTCGCCTACATCAACGGTTTCTGACTCGTCTCACGGCCGGCAGACCGTAAAAGAGAGATCCCACAACCCCGTATGCGCAACCCCTGCCGGGTCTCACACGCATACGGTTTGGCCTCATCCGGTTTCGCTCGCCACTACTCCCGGAATCACGGTTGTTTTCTCTTCCTGCGGGTACTGAGATGTTTCACTTCCCCGCGTTCCCTCCACACTGCCTATGTGTTCAGCAGCGGGTGACAGCCCATGACGACTGCCGGGTTTCCCCATTCGGAAACCCCCGGATCAAAGCCTGGTTGACGACTCCCCGGGGACTATCGTGGCCTCCCACGTCCTTCATCGGTTCCTGGTGCCAAGGCATCCACCGTGCGCCCTTAAAAACTTGGCCACAGATGCTCGCGTCCACTGTGCAGTTCTCAAACAACGACCAGCCACCCATCACCCC
>NZ_MJAJ01000029.1 GCF_001746365.1 Streptomyces sp. LUP30 | reverse complement strand
GCGGGTCACGGAGGCGCAGCAGAGCCTGGCGGCCGCCGCCTCGCGCCCGGACCCGGTGCCGTCGGTGCTGCGGCAGCTGGCCCGGCGGGTCGGGGGCCGCGCGGTGCTGTACGGGCCCGAGGGGGCGCAGATCGCGGCGGCGGAGGCGATGGCGTGGTCGCCCGCCTCGCGCCGCGCGAACGCGACGCCCAGCACGAAACCCCGTCCGGCGCCGAGGGCATAGGCGGCCAGCCGGACACCGGAGGCGGCGGTGTCGCCGGCGGTGGACGGACCGCGCGAGGCGAGGCGGCGGGCGAGGCCGGCGAGCGCGTCCTCCGCGCCGGTGGGGGAGCCCGCCGCCGCGATCTGCGCCCCCTCGGGCCCGTACAGCACCGCGCGGCCCCCGACCCGCCGGGCCAGCTGCCGCAGCACCGACGGCACCGGGTCCGGGCGCGAGGCGGCGGCCGCCAGGCTCTGCTGCGCCTCCGTGACCCGCCGCAGCTCCGCCGTGCGGGCCCGCTCCATCAGCTGCCAGACGGCCCGGGCCACCGCCGCGAACGTCGTGCGCGGCGCCACCTCGATCAGCGGCAGCCCGTGCGCGTCGCAGGCCTCGACGAGCGCGCGCGGCACGGTGTCGTGCACGGGCGCCACGCCGAAGCCGAGGGCCGCCCCGCCCGCCGCCACGATCCGCCCGACGTAGTCGTCGAAGCGGCCCGCCGGACCGTCCTCCCCCGCGAAGTGCACCCCTGCCGTCAGCAGCAGCTCGCCGCCCAGCAGGTACGGGTACGGGTCGGCCATCTCCGAGGCGTGCGCGCCGTGCAGCACCGTGCCGGCGTCGGCGGGCCCGGCGATCTGCCGCAGCGCCAGGTCCTCGCGGGCCAGCAGGGCGGAGAGCGGGACCGCGGGCGTGGGGGGAACGGAGGGCTGCCCGGACATGGTGTGCGTTTCCTCCCTTCCCTGGGCGCAGAATGGAGGAAACGTACACTTCGCGGGCGTGGTCCGGCCACCTATCGTTCGAGGCACCCCCGGAAAGAAGGCAATGGACCATGACCAGCAATGAGACGCCCCGCGGCCCCGTCGACTCCTCCCGCGTCCCGCGGTACGCCGGCCCCGCGACCTTCGCCCGGCTGCCCCGACTCGACGAGGTCGGCCGCGCCGACGTCGCCGTGGTGGGCGTGCCGTTCGACTCCGGCGTCTCGTACCGGCCCGGCGCCCGCTTCGGCGGCAACGCGATCCGCGAGGCGTCCCGGCTGCTGCGCCCCTACAACCCCGCGCAGGACGCCTCCCCCTTCGCGCTCGCCCAGGTCGCGGACGCCGGCGACATCGCCGCGAACCCCTTCAACATCAACGAGGCCGTCGACACGATCGAGGCGGCCGCGGACGACCTGCTCGGCACCGGCGCCCGCCTGATGACCCTCGGCGGCGACCACACCATCGCGCTGCCCCTGCTGCGCTCGGTCGCGAAGCGGCACGGCCCGGTGGCCCTGCTGCACTTCGACGCGCACCTCGACACCTGGGACACCTACTTCGGCGCCGAGTACACGCACGGCACGCCGTTCCGCCGGGCCGTCGAGGAGGGCATCCTCGACACCGAGGCCCTCTCCCACGTCGGCATCCGCGGCCCGCTCTACGGCAAGCAGGACCTGACCGACGACGAGAAGATGGGCTTCGGCATCGTCACGTCGGCGGACGTCTACCGCCGGGGCGCCGACGAGGTGGCCGACCAGCTGCGGCAGCGCATCGGCGACCGCCCCCTCTACATCTCCATCGACATCGACTGCCTCGACCCGGCCCACGCGCCCGGCACCGGCACCCCCGAGGCCGGCGGCATGACCTCCCGCGAGCTGCTGGAGATCCTGCGCGGCCTGGCCTCGTGCAACCTGGTCTCGGCGGACGTCGTCGAGGTGGCCCCCGCGTACGATCACGCGGAGATCACGTCGGTGGCCGCGTCCCACACGGCGTACGAACTGACCACGATCATGGCCCGTCGGATCGCCGGGGCCCGCGAGGAGAACGAGGGCAAGTGACCCACGACCACGACCTGGTGCTCCGCCCGACCGCCGCGCAGACGGAGGCCGCGCTGAACCCTCCCGCCGGCCGCACGGGCGGGGACCTGGTCGTGGAGACCCTGGCGGCCCTCGGCGCGACGACGGTGTTCGGCCTGCCCGGCCAGCACGCGCTCGGTCTGTTCGACGCCCTGCGCCGCTCGGACCTGCGCTACGTCGGCCTGCGCGTGGAGAACAACGCGGGCTTCGCGGCGGACGCGTACGGCAGGATCACCGGCGAGGCGGCCCCGCTGCTGCTGTCGACGGGACCGGGTGCGCTGACCTCCCTGGCGGCCCTGCAGGAGGCCGCGGCCGCCTCCGCGCCGGTGCTGGCGATCTGCAGCCAGGTCCCCACCGCCGGCCTGGGCGGCGGCCGGCGCGGCTATCTGCACGAACTCCCCGACCAGGCGGCCTCGTTCAGAGGGGTGGTCAAGTCCGTCCACACCGTCCGCGCCCCGTCGCAGATCCCGTCGGCGATCGAGGCGGCCTGGAAGTCGGCGCTGTCGGCGCCGCACGGCCCCGTGTGGGTGGAGATCCCGCAGGACGTGCTGCTGGCCGGGACGGCGATCCCGGTGGTGACCGGCGGCGACGCGTTCCCCGAGGAGCTGCCGCCGCGCCCCGAGCTGACGGCCCTGGCCGCGCACCTGCTGTCCACCGCCGCCCGCCCGGCGATCATCGCGGGCGGGGGAGTCGTCCGGGCGGACGCCTCGGGCAAGCTGCGGCAGCTGGCGGAGACCCTCGGGGCCCCGGTCGTCACGACCCCCGGCGGCAAGGGCGCGTTCCCCTGGAACCACCCCCTGTCGCTGCGGTCCTGGCTGGAGGACCGGCACACGACGGACTTCCTGGAGGACGCCGACGTGCTCCTGGTCGTCGGCTCGGGGCTGGGCGAACTCTCCTCCAACTACCACACGTTCAGGCCGCGGGGCAGGATCGTCCAGATCGAGGCGGACCTCGGCAAGCTGGAGTCCAACCACCCCGCGCTGGGCATCCACGCGGACGCGCGCCTGGCGCTGCAGGCGCTGCTGGAGACGGTGTCCGAGCGGGAGGACCCGACGGCCCCCGAGCGCGTCCGCACGCTTCTGGCGAAGGTCGCCGACCGCATCGCCGCCCAGGAACTCACCCTGGAACAGGACGTGTTGGCTTCGGTGCGCGGAGCGCTGCCCGCCGGCTCGCCGTCCTTCTGGGACATGACCGTCCTCGCGTACTGGGCCTGGTCCGCCTTCGACGCCGGGGGACCCAACCTGATGCACTCCGCGCAGGGCGCGGGCGGCCTCGGCTACGGCTACCCGGCGGCCCTGGGCGCTGCGGTCGCGGACCCGACCCGCCCGGTGCTCGCGGTGTCCGGCGACGGCGGCGCCCTGTACTCGATCGCGGAACTGGCCACCGCGCGCCAGCACGACCTGAACGTCACCTGGCTCATCGTGGACGACGGCGGGTACGGCATCCTGCGCGAGTACATGACGGACGCCTTCGGCGAGACGACGGCCACCGAGCTGGCCCGCCCCGACTTCGTGGCGCTGGCGGAGTCCTTCGGGGTGCCCGGCGTGCGCACCTCTCCGCAGACCCTGGAGGCGGACCTCGCGAAGGCGCTGCGCTCTCCGGGCCCGTCGGTGGTCGTGCTCCCGGCGGTGCTGCGCATGTTCGCGGCCACGCACCTCAGCTGAGCGGCCCGGGGAAACCTCGGCCGAGGAGGTGGCTGACGCCGCCGTGGCCGTCCGAGCCGTTCCAGAGCGCGGCGGCGAGCCAGATCGGGTACCAGGCCACCCGCTCCGGCAGGAAGCGCGCTCCGAGGAACCAGCCGAGGGTCAGCACGGCCGGCAACAGGCAGCAGGACCACCCGCGCAGGCCGGACGGGGCGGCCGGTGCGGCCGGGGACACGGGGTTCTCCGACATTCCGTCAACGTAGGCGGAGGCGGTGACCTGCGCATGAGTAGGTGTACCTATGCGGGGGCCGGGGCGGGCCGGGCGCGGCCGCCGTCCGGCGATCGTTGGTACGGTCCCGGCATGTCCGATGCCCACCGCTCGTCCGGTCACGAACGCGACGTCGACCCCGCACCCGCCGTCGGCCCCGGCCCCGACGCCGATCCCGGCCCTGTCACCGCCGACGACGTGCGTCACGCGGTCCGGCTGGCCGTCGCCGCGCTGCGGGGCGCGGAGGGCGGCGACTGGGAGGCCAAGGCCGGCTCCCTGGAGTGGAGTTGCTGGGAGACCGTCGAGCACCTCGCCGACGACCTGTTCGCCTATGCCGCTCAACTGGGTCCCGAAAAGCCGCCGTCGGACACGGAGGTGCCGTTCGTCTGGAGCCGGAGGAATCCCGGCGGACCGGCGAACGTCGTCTTCGCCGACCGGGCTGCCGGGGCGGCCGGACTGGTGCAGGTCCTGGAGGCCTGCGGGGCGCTGCTCGCGGCCATGGTGCGCACGACGCCGCCGACGGTCCGCTCGCACCATGTGTTCGGGTCCTCCGACCCGGAGGGGTTCGCCGCGATGGGTGTCGTCGAGACGCTGGTGCATCTGCACGACGTCGCCGAGGGGCTCGGCCTCGCCTGGGAGCCGGACGCCGCACTGTGCGGCCGGGCGCTGGCCCGCCTCTTCCCGGACGCCCCCGACGACACCGACCGGTGGCCCACGCTGCTGTGGGCGACCGGCCGGGGCGATCTGCCGGGGTACGCGCGCCGCACCGCGTGGCGCTGGCACGGAGCTCCCCGGAGCGAGGGAGAGCGCTAGCAGGCGCCCGGGCCCACCCCGTCGATCCGTCCGCCGAAGTCGCCCTGGCGGCGCGCCCCGGTCGCCGTTGCAGACGTCCCGTACCACCGGACTCCTGCCGCCGGGCTGCCCCGGCCGGGTTGCCCCGGCCGGAGTCCGCGCACCGGGTCCTACCAGATCGCGTCGACCCACTCGGGGTGGTCGATGAACGGGTTGCGGTTGTGCTGGTAGGTGTCGTAGATGACCTGGTTGCGCTTCTCCTCGAAGGCGCTCGGCGGGTCCTCGTCGTTCCACGCCTTGAGGACGGAGAGCTTCCCGATGTACGGGTTGCTGCCGTTGTTGACCTTCTCGTTCGGCTCCAGGTCGGCGAAGCCGTCGCCGCCGTCGTACCGGACCGCCATGTAGAGGATCATGCGGGCCACGTCGCCCTTGTCGGCGTCGCGGGGCTCGAAGGAGTCCGAGTCGACGCGGCTGCCGCCGCCGTTGGCGACCGTGCTGCCGCCGTTGTCGAAGTCCAGGTTGCCGCGGACGCTGTTGACCGTCACGTCGGCGGGGCGCAGGTGGTGCAGATCCGTGCCGGGACCGGTCACCTCGCCGAAGTCGCCGTGCGACTTGGCCCACACGTGCTCACGGTTCCAGTCGCCGACGGCGCCGCCGTTGAGGGACTTGCTGCGCGAGACGCCGCTGTACATCAGGATCACGTTGTTGCTGTTGCTCGGGTCCTGGTCGGTGACCTTCAGCGCGTTCCAGACGGCCGAGTACGAGATCTTCGAGACGTTGGCGCTGATGATCGTGTGCAGGGACGACTTCAGACTCGAACCCGTCTTGCCGACCGCGTTCTTGTAGTACGTCGAGTCGTACGCCGTCGTGGTCGCCGCGGCGGGGGTCGCGGTGAGCGCGGGTGCGGTGATGCCGACCAGGACTGCGGTGGTGGCAAGCGCCACCGACTTCCATCGGCCTATGCGTGTCGCCAGCATGTGGGGTGTCCGATCTACGCGGGTTGATTGAAGGCGGCAATCGGGAGAGTGACATGCACATGCGGTCATGGCAATGAACCTGACATGTCGATCAGATGTCGGGGGCGGGCAAACCGCCCCCACTCCACGCGAGTCGGCGTGCGCGAAACGGCCCCCGACGCGAGGTCGGGGGCCGTCGGCGCGGTGGGGGTCCTCCGCCGGTCAGCTCACGTCGGAGGGGTCCAGCCGGTAGACCGTCGAACCGCCGCTCTGCGCGGCGGACGACCCGTCCGCGTCCGCGGCGGAGGACGACGAACTCGCGCCGTACGCGCTCTCCTTCACCGCTGTCCCGTTCTTCTGCACCCAGGCGGTGATCTCGGTCAGCAGGCTGTTGTTCCCGCCGCCCGGACCGCCGCCCCCGCCGAGCTGGATGTAGTGCAGCTCGCCCTTCTTCACCAGTTCCTCGAGCCGGGCCAGGGTCATCGCGTTGTCGGAGCCGGTGAAGCCGAACATCGAGATGACGGGCTTGCCGGTGCTGAGGATCAGCTGGCCGGCGCTCTGCGAGTTGGACACCGCGATCAGCCAGGTGGCGCCGTCCTGGTGCTTCTCCAGGTACGTCACGAGCGCGCTGTCGGCGCCGCCCATGCCGCCTGCGCCCATCCCCGCGCCCATGCCGCCGGGCACGCCGCCCTGGGCGTCGCCGCCCGGCAACTCGCCGTTGCCGACGCCCTGTCGGCCGCCCTGGCCGCTCGGAGCTCCGCTCGTGCCGCTGCCCTGGGGGAGCGCGCCGTCGTCGCCGCCCGGGGGCGTCTGGCCTCCTTGCGCGCCGCCCCCGGGGAACTCGCCGTTCACGCCGCCCTGCCGGCCGCCCTCCCGGCCGTCCTGCGTGCGACCGCCGGGACCGCCGCCGCCGGGACCGCCCATGCCGCCCCCGGTGGACGGACCCGCGGTGGGGTTGGTGCCGCCCATCATGCCGCCGGTCGAACCGAAGGCCGGTGATGCGGCGTACGCCGCCGGACCTGCGAGGGCCGCCACGACCGCCGCGGCGAGGCACGCGCCGAGCAGCCGGACCCGGACGCCGGAGCCCGCGGACCGCAGGACGGACAGGCCCACGATCGCCAGGACCATGACCACGCCGACGGCCGGCCACAGCCAGGTGTTCCAGCCGGTGGCCCGGCGCAGCAGCACGATCGCCCAGACGCCGGTGACCGCGAACCCCGCGGGCAGCACCCACGACCAGCGGGCGTCGCCGCTGCGGAGGGCACGCCACAGCATGACGCCGCCGCCCCCGCACAGCGCCGCGACGCCCGGGGCGAGCGCGGTCGTGTAGTACGGGTGCATCGTGCCCTCGGCCATGGCGAAGGTCAGATAGTGCAGCACGAGCCAGCCACCCCACAGAACCAGCGCGGCACGCGGCGGGTCGGTGCGCGGGGCGCGGCCGCGCAGCACCAGCCCGGCGACGAGCGCGATGCCCGCGAACGGGATCAGCCAGGAGATCTGGCCGCCGAGGACGTCGTTGAACATCCGGCCGATGCCCGCGGTCCCGGCGAAGGTGCCGCCGCCTCCGCCGCCGCCCCCGCCGTTGCCCTCGCCGCCGAGGACCCGGCCCAGGCCGTTGTAGCCCGTGATCAAGTCCCAGGCGCTGCCGTCGGTCGAACCGCCGATGTACGGGCGGTCGTCGGCGGGCACCAGGGACACGGCCGTGGCCCACCAGAAGCTGGAGACGGCCAGCGCCACGGCGGCCGACACCAGGTTCACGGCCTTCTTCCGCCAGGTGAGCCTCGACGCGTACAGGTACACGGCGAAGACGGCGGGCAGGGCGATGTAGCCCTGGAGCATCTTGGTGTTGAACGCGAGCCCGAAGCACACGGCGGAGCCCAGGAGCGGCAGCAGCCGGTCGTCGCGCGTGGCGCGCAGCGCGAGGGCCGCGCCGCCGACCATCAGCAGGACGAGGATCGTGTCGGGGTTGTTGTCGCGGTTGATGGCGACGGTGATCGGCGTCAGTGCGAGCACGAGGGCCGCGAGGGCGGCGGCCGCATGGCCGAACGCCCGCTTCACGCTCGCGTGCAGGATCCAGATCGTGCCCAGCGCCGCCGCGACCTCCGGCAGCATCATCTGCCAGGTGCCGAAGCCCAGGATCCGGCAGGACAGGCCCATGATCATGAGCGCGAACGGCGGCTTGTCCACGGTGATGAAGTTGCCGGCGTCGAGCGAGCCGAAGAACCAGGCCTCCCAGCTCTTCGTACCGCTGTAGACGGCGGCGCTGTAGAAGCTGTTGAGGCTGCTGCCCGACAGGTTCCAGCCGTAGAGCACCGCCGCGAGGACCAGGGTCGCGAGCAGCGTGGGCAGGGACCAGCGCGGCGTCCGGTCCGGTGGCGGCGCCCCGGCCGCCGGCGCGGGCGGCGTCCAGTCGGGGGACGCGGTCGGGTGGGGGAGGGGATCGGTGGCAGATGTCACCCTGCGCATGCTGTACGGGCGTTGTGGGTGGCCGCTGTGCCGAAGCTGGCCGTGGCCTGTGAGAACGCTCCTGCCGCGGTGACGCGTTGACCGGGCTCTCCCCGGCGGTCGAATATTCGTCCGACGGATTCGTACAACCTTTCCTACGAACTCGTGTGTCAACTGGTCATGAACCAGCGGACATCCAGCACGACACGACGCGCACGCCTGCTCGCCGCGGGGCTCGGCGCCGGTCTCCTCGTCACCGTGGCGGCCGCCGCGCCCGCCTCGGCCGCCACCCCGACCGTCAGCTGCACGTCGGCCAAGGCCGGTCTTGCGGCCAAGCTGAAGAAGGACATCACCGCCGCACTCGCCAACCGCAGAGGCACCGTCGCCGTCGGCCTCTACGACCGGACCGCCAACACCACGTGCAGCCTGCGCGCCTCCACCGCCTACGACTCGGCCAGCGTCGTCAAGGCGACCGTCCTGTCCGCGTTGCTGTGGGACGCGCAGAAGACCCGGCGGGCGCTGACCAGCCGGGAGAAGACCCTCGCCACGGCCATGATCACCAAGTCGGACAACGCGTCCACCTCCACCCTGTGGAAGCAGCTCGGCCTGACGAAGATCAAGGGCTTCCTGACCGCGGCGAACATGACGCAGACCAAGCCCGGCGCGAACAACTACTGGGGTCTGACCCAGATCACCGTCACCGACGAGCAGAAGCTGCTCAAGCTGCTCACCGCCAAGAACGCGGTCCTCACCGACGCCTCGCGCGCCTACGTGAACACGCTGATGGGCCAGGTCATAGCCGCGCAGCGCTGGGGCACCCCCTACGGGCGGCCCGCCGGGGTCAGCTGGCACGTGAAGAACGGCTGGCTGTCGCGCGCCACGAACGGCTGGCGGGTGCACAGCATCGGCTCGTTCAAGGGCGGCGGCCATGACTACGTCATCACCGTCCTGACGCACGGCAACAGCACGATGGACTACGGCATAGCGACCATCCAGGGCGTCGCCAAGGTCATCCACCGGGACCTCGCCGCGTCCTGAACGCCGGTTCCTCGCACCGGTTCCTCCGTGGAACGCCGGTCCGTCAACGCCGGTTCCTCCGAGACCGGTTCCTTCATGCCGTATCCCACCGCGCGTCACCGGCCCGCCCTACGGTGACGCCCATGCGCCTGCGAACCGTACTCGCCACCCTCACCGCCGGCCTGGCGGCGGCCGCCACGCTGACCGCCGCCGGGCCCGCCGCCGCCCACCCGGCCGCCGGGAACGCCTGCTCGCCGTCCGTCTCCGTCGACCGCTTCTCCGACGCGCTCGACAAGACGACGTTCGACGGCTCCTTCGTCGGCAACCTCTCCGCCCTCGCCCTGGACGGGGAGGGCTCCCTCGCGGCCCTCTCCGACCGTTCCGCCCTCTTCCGCCTGGACGCGAGGACCCTCGCCCCGGAGTCGGTCGTCCCGCTCGCCGACGAGAGCGGCGCGGCCCTCGACAGCGAGGGGCTCGTCGTGGACCGGGACGGCACCCGGCTGGTCACGTCCGAGAGCGAGCCGTCCGTGCGCCGCTACAGCCGGGACGGCGAGATCCTCGACCGTCTCCCGGTCCCGTCCTCGCTCCTCGTCGCCCCGGCCGGCCGGGCGACCGCCAACCAGACCTTCGAGGGCCTGACGCTCCTGCCCGGCGGCCGCACCCTCCTCGCCTCGATGGAGTACGCGATCGCCGGGGACAGCGCGGGCCTCGTCCGCTTCCAGACCTGGACCCGGACCCGGGGCGACCGCTTCCGCCTCGCGGCCCAGTACGCCTACCGCACGGACGCCGGCCTCGGCGTGCCCGAGGTCCAGGCCCTGGCCGACGGGCGGCTCCTCGTCCTGGAGCGCGGCTTCACCACGGGCGTCGGCAACACGGTCCGCCTCTACCTGGCCGACGCGCGCCGCGCCACGGACACCGCCGGGATCGAGAACCTGACCGGGCGGCCCGGCGTCCGTACGGTCGCGAAGCGGCTGCTGGCCGACCTGGTGACCTGCCCGTCACTGGGAGCGACCGCCAGGCAGCCCCAGCCCAATCCGCTGCTGGACAACATCGAGGGCATGGTGGTCACCGGCCGCGACCGGGGCGGTCTGCGGGTGCTCCTGGTCAGCGACGACAACCAGAACGCGGCGCAGACGACCCGGTTCCTGTTCCTGCGCGTCCGGGTCTGAGCACAAGACGCGATTTGTTGCGGAGGGATGAAATCCGCTTGCTTCGGCGTTGGTGCCTTCCGGCAGAGCAGGACGACAGGAAGGCACCGGCGTGGCAGCGCAGCAGGGGGAGCGGCGACGGAGCTGGGCGCGCAGACTGGCCCGATACGCCTGGCGCCATCCCACGGACGTGGTCCTCGCCCTCGGGTCCTCCCTCGGCGGCATGGCCGTCATGGCGCTGGTCCCGCTGGTCACCAAGGTGATCATCGACGACGTCATCGGCGACCACACCCGTGACATGGCCCCCTGGGCCGGAGCCCTGATAGCCGCCGCAGTGCTGGTCTACGCCCTCACCTACGTGCGCCGCTACTACGGCGGACGGCTCGCCCTCGACGTGCAGCACGATCTGCGGACCGAGATGTTCGACACGATCACCCGGCTCGACGGCCGCCGGCAGGACGAGCTGTCCACCGGCCAGGTGGTCGGCCGCGCCACCAGCGACCTGCAGCTCATCCAGGGCCTGCTCTTCATGCTCCCGATGACGATCGGGAACCTGCTCCTCTTCGTGATCTCCCTGGTGATCATGGCGTGGCTGTCGCTGCCGCTGACCCTGGTCGCCCTGGCCGTGGCACCCGCCCTCGCGTACATCGCGAGGCGCAGCCGCACCAAGCTCCACCCCGCCACCTGGTACGCGCAGGCCCAGGCGGCGGCGGTCGCGGGCGTGGTCGACGGCGCCGTCAGCGGCGTCCGCGTGGTGAAGGGCTTCGGGCAGGAGGACCAGGAGACCGGCAAGCTGCGCGAGGTGGGCCGGCGGCTCTTCGCGGGGCGGCTGCGCACCATCCGGCTGAACAGCGCCTACACCCCGGCCCTCCAGGCCGTCCCCGCCCTCGGCCAGGTCGCCATGCTGGCCCTCGGCGGCTGGCTGGCCGTGCGCGGCCACATCACCCTCGGCACCTTCGTCGCCTTCTCCACCTACCTCGCCCAGCTCGTCGGCCCGGTCCGGATGCTCGCCATGGTCCTCACGGTCGGCCAGCAGGCCCGCGCGGGAACCGAGCGCGTCCTGGAACTGATCGACACCGAGCCGTCGATGAAGGACGGCTCCAAGGAACTCCCCGCCGACGCCCCCGCCACCGTCGAGTTCGACGACGTCGCGTTCGGCTACGACCCCGACCAGCCCGTCCTCGACGGCCTCACCTTCGGGATCCGCCCCGGCGAGACCCTGGCGGTCGTCGGCTCGTCCGGCTCCGGGAAGTCCACGGTCTCGCTCCTGCTGCCCCGCTTCTACGACGTCACCAGGGGCGCCGTCCTCATCGGCGGGCACGACGTGCGCGAGCTCACCCTCGACTCGCTGCGGGCCGCGATCGGCCTGGTCCCCGAGGACTCCTTCCTGTTCTCCGACACGGTCCGCGCCAACATCGCCTACGGCCGTCCCGACGCGACCCAGGAGCAGATCGAGGCCGCGGCCCGCGCCGCCCAGGCCGACCGGTTCATCGCCGAGCTGCCCGACGGCTACGACACCACGGTCGGCGAGCACGGCCTCACCCTCTCCGGCGGCCAGCGCCAGCGCGTCGCGCTCGCCCGCGCGATCCTCACCGACCCGCGCCTGCTCGTCCTGGACGACGCGACCTCCGCCGTGGACGCCGCCGTCGAGCACGAGATCCACGAGGCCCTCAAGCAGGTCATGCAGGGCCGTACGACCCTGCTGATCGCCCACCGCCGGTCCACCCTCAACCTCGCCGACCGCATCGCCGTCCTCGACCGCGGCCGGCTCGCCGACCTCGGCACCCATGAAGAGCTGCAGGAACGCTCCGCGCTCTACCGCCGCCTGCTCACCGACCCCGACGAGCTGGGCGGCGTCTCGCCCGGCCACGCCCAGCAGGTCGCGCGGGGCGAGGACACGACCGTCCGCGACGAGCTGGACGCCGAGTTCGACGCCGAGCGCGGTGTGACCCCCCGGCTGTGGACGGGCGACCGCGAGCCGAAGGACACGGCCCTGTCCGGGACGCCGGCCACCCCCGACCTCCTCGCCCAGGTCGAGGCGCTGCCCCCGGCCGTCGACACGCCGGACGTCGACGAGGGACGGGCGGTCCAGCCGGAGGAGTCGTACGGCCTGCGCCGGCTGCTGCGCGGCTTCCGCGCGCCCCTCCTCGTCAGCCTCGCGCTGGTCGCCGTCGACGCCGGGACGAGCCTGCTGCTGCCCGTGATGATCCGGCACGGCATCGACCAGGGCGTGACCCGGATGGCGCTGGGCGCCGTCTGGACCGCCTCCCTGCTCGCCCTGCTCGCGGTGCTCGTGCAGTGGATCGCGCAGACCGGCGAGATCCGGATGACCGGCCGCACCGGCGAACGGGTCCTCTACACCCTCCGCCTGAAGATCTTCGCCCAGCTCCAGCGTCTCGGGCTCGACTACTACGAGCGGGAGCTGACCGGCCGGATCATGACGCGGATGACGACGGACGTCGACGCCCTGTCCACGTTCCTGCAGACCGGCCTGGTCACCGCCTTCGTCTCGGTCGTCACCTTCTTCGGCATCATGATCGCGCTGCTGGTGATCGACGTGCAGCTGGCGCTGGTCGTGTTCGCCACGCTCCCGCCGCTGGCGGTCGCCACCTACTTCTTCCGCAAGGCGAGCGTCAAGGCCTACGAACTCGCCCGCGAGCGCGTGTCGACGGTCAACGCCGACCTCCAGGAGTCGGTGTCCGGGCTCAGGATCGTGCAGGCGTTCCGGCGCGAGCGGGACGGCGGGGCGCGGTTCGCGGAGCGCTCCGACAGCTACCGCCAGGCGCGTATCCGGGGCCAGTGGCTGATCTCGATCTACTTCCCGTTCGTGCAGCTGCTGTCCTCGGTCGCGGCCGCGGCGGTCCTCATCGCGGGCGCGGGCCGGGTCGACGCGGCGACGCTGACCACCGGCGCCCTGGTCGCCTACCTCCTCTACATCGACCTGTTCTTCGCCCCCGTCCAGCAGCTCTCCCAGGTCTTCGACGGCTACCAGCAGGCGACCGTCTCCCTGGGCCGCATCCAGGAGCTGCTGCGGGAGCCGACGTCCACCGCGTCCGCCGACGCGCCGCTGGAGGTCCACTCCCTGCGCGGCGACATCGCCTTCGAGGGCGTGCACTTCGCGTACGGTGCCGCCGACGGACCCGAAGAGGCCCTGAGCGGCATCGAGTTGAGCATTCCGGCCGGTCAGACCGTCGCCTTCGTCGGCGAGACCGGCGCGGGCAAGTCGACCGTCGTCAAGCTGGTGGCCCGCTTCTACGACCCCACCGCCGGCCGGGTCACGGTCGACGGCACGGACCTGCGCGCCCTCGACCTCACCTCGTACCGTCACCGGCTGGGCGTCGTCCCGCAGGAGGCGTACCTCTTCCCCGGCACGGTCCGCGACGCCATCGCCTACGGCCGGCCCGAGGCCACCGACGCCGAGGTGGAGGCGGCGGCCCGGGCGGTCGGCGCGCACGAGATGATCGCCACCCTCGACGGCGGCTATCTCCACGCCGTCGCCGAACGCGGCCGCAACCTCTCCGCGGGCCAGCGCCAGCTGATCGCACTGGCCCGCGCCGAGCTCGTCGACCCGGACGTGCTGCTCCTCGACGAGGCGACGGCCGCCCTCGACCTCGCGACGGAGGCCCTGGTCAACCAGGCCACGGACCGTCTGGCAGGCCGCCGCACCACCCTCGTGGTCGCCCACCGCCTGACCACCGCCGCCCGAGCGGACCGCGTCGTGGTGATGGATCACGGCCAGGTGGTGGAGGACGGCACGCACGAGGAGCTGCTGGCCCTCGAGGGGCGCTACGCCCGCCTGTGGCGCACCTTCGTGGGCGAGGACGCGCCCGCGGCGGTCTGAGCGCGGCAGGGGGAGGGGCGGGGCAGGCGGCCGGGAGCTGTTCCGCGGTGGCGGTCGCCGGTCGCCGCCCGGCCGGTCGCCCCGATGCCCGTTTCCGGGGTCGCTGTCGTGGCTCGCGCAACCATCGGACATGTGTCTGGCGTCCGTACATCCGTACGGTTGACGCGAAACGCCATCGCGTACGGGGAACGTGGGAAGGGCGGGGACCGTGGGCACAGGCGCTTCGAGGCCGAAGGACGCGAGGGGCCCGGCAGGCAGGCGGCTGGCGGTGGGGCTGGCTCTGCTCATCGTCTCCGGCCTGCTCGCCGTCGTCGCGCCGGGCAGCGCCCAGGCCGCCTCCGCCACCGGCTGCGCGGGCCGCAAGGTGCGCACCCTGCCCTTCTCCACCGGCTCCGTGCAGGTCTTCCGCGACGGCGGCTACGTCTGCGCCGTCACCGTCCAGAACCACCCGGGCGCCAGGCGGCTGATCTCGGTGAGCCTGCAGGCGCGCGGCCTTCGCGCCGTGTCGAAGTCCCGGCGGGACACCCGCAGTTCCCCGCCGGCGCGGGTGTACGCGGGCCACCGCTACGTGCGGGTGACGGGAGCGGTGACCGGCGGCTCGTACCGTTCCGTCTGGTTCCAGTGCTGACCCTCCGCGTGAAGTGCCAAGCCCCCCTGGTGTGACGGGTGTTGCTCCGATACCTTCCGGCGACGCACATCTGTCTCACAGGGAGGGTGCACGCGCATGCGCAAGGCGCTCAGATGGCTGCTCGCGCTCATGGTGCTCATAGGCACGCTGAGCACGGCGGGAGCGGCCACCGCCGCGGAACCGGAGGCCGTCGACATCAAGGACCGGCTCCTCGCCGTACCGGGCATGAGCCTGGTCGAGGAGAAGCCGTACCCCGGCTACCGCTACTTCGTCCTCGAGTACACCCAGCCGGTGGACCACAGACACCCCGGGAAGGGCACGTTCCAGCAGCGGATCACGGTGCTGCACAAGGACGTCAGCCGCCCCACGGTCTTCTACACCGGCGGCTACAACGTCTCCACCACGCCGGGCCGCCGTGAGCCCACCCAGATCGTGGACGGCAACCAGGTCTCCATGGAGTACCGCTTCTTCACCCCGTCCCGCCCGTCCCCGGCGGACTGGTCCAAGCTGGACATCTGGCAGGCCGCGAGCGACCAGCACCGCATCTTCACGGCGCTGAAGAAGATCTACGGCAAGAAGTGGATCTCCACCGGCGGCTCCAAGGGCGGCATGACGGCCACCTACTACGAGCGCTTCTACCCCAGGGACATGGACGGCGTGGTGGCCTACGTGGCCCCGAACGACGTCGTCAACGACGAGGACTCGGCCTACGACCGCTTCTTCGCCTCCGTCGGCACCAAGGAGTGCCGCGACCGGCTGAACGCCGTCCAGCGCGAGGCGCTGGTGCGCCGGGCGCCGCTGGAGAAGAAGTACGCGGCGTACGCGGCGGAGAACGGCTACACCTTCACCACCATCGGCAGCCTGGACCGCGCCTACGAGGCGGTCGTCCTGGACTACGTCTGGGGCTTCTGGCAGTACAGCCTGCTGTCCGACTGCGGGTCGGTCCCGGCGGACGCGGCCACGGCCACGGACGACGAGATCTGGAACTCGGTCGACACCATCTCCGGCTTCTCCGCCTACGCCGACCAGGGCCTGGCGACGTACACCCCGTACTACTACCAGGCGGGCACCCAACTCGGCGCGCCCACCATCCACTTCCCGCACATCGAGAAGAAGTACGTCCGCTACGGCTACCAGCCGCCGCGCAACTTCGTCCCCCGCGACATCCCGATGAAGTTCCAGCCGTGGGCGATGCGCGACGTCGACTCGTGGGTGCGGCACAACGCCCGGCACATGCTCTTCGTCTACGGCCAGAACGACCCGTGGGGCGCCGAGCGGTTCCGGCCGGGCAAGGGCGCGCAGGACAGCTACGTCTTCACCGCTCCCGGCCTGAACCACGGCGCGAACGTGGCCGGTCTGGTCGCGGACCAGAAGGCGCTGGCCACCGCCCGCATCCTGGACTGGGCGGGCGTCCCGGCGCCGACGGTGTCCCAGGCCAGGCCGCTCGCGAAGTTCGACGCGAAGCTGGACGTGCGTGACGTGGAGCGGGAGCCCGCGCTGCGCCCGTAGCGCGGCGCGACGCACCCGACGGACAGGGCCGTGGACGCCGGGCGCCGAGCCCGGGCGTTCACGGCCCTTCCCGTCGCACTGGACGCGCGACTCAGTACGTCAGCCCGTGTCCGATCGGATACAGCACCTGCGCGGGGTCGTCCGGCCGCTGCACGGGCACCGGCAGTCTGCCGCGCGGGGAGACCGCCCCGGCGATCACCCGGGCGGCCGCCCGCAGTTCGACGTCCGTCCAGCAGTAGGTCGCCAGGCAGGCCTTCACGAACGGGAGCCGGGCCACGTCGTAGGGGTTGCGGACGGCCGCCGCCACCACCGGCCGTCCGGTCGCGGCCAGCTCCCGCACCAGGGTGCGCTGCGAGCTGTCCGCCGTGACGTCATAGGTCGTGACCACCACGGCGTCCGCCCCGGCCGCGGCGGCCACCGCCCGGGTGATCGCCTCGGGCGAGGGGTCCGTGCCGGTCGACAGGGCCGTCGCCGTGAAGCCGAGTGCGGTGAGCTCGGCGGCGAGGACCTCGGTGGGCGGGCCCGTCGTGCCGGACGGGGAGGCCGGATCGGCGCCCAGCACCAGGACCCGGGGGTGGGTCCGGACGGAAAGCGGGAGCACCGGCCCCTCGTTGACGAGCAGCGTCGTGGTGCGCTCGGCGAGCCGGTCTGCCGCCGCCAGATGCGCCGGGACGCCCACCGTCCGCCCGACGTCGCCCACGCGCACGTAGGGATCGTCGAACAGGCCCAGCCGCGCCTTCAGCCGCAGGATCCGCAGCACCGACTGATCGAGCCGCGCCTCGGTGAGCTCGCCGTCCTGCACGGCCTTCAGGACGGCGTTCCAGGCCACGTCCAGCTTCGGCGGGTTGAGGAGCTGGTCGACGCCCGCCCGCAGCGCGAGCACCGGCACCCGGTCGTCGCCGTACCGGGTGCGCACGCCCGCCATGTCGAGGGCGTCGGTGATGACGACCCCGTCGAAGCCGAGCCGCTCGCGCAGGAGTCCGGTGACGACCGGCCGGGACAGGGTGGCGGGGTCGCCGGAGGCGTCGAGGGAGGGGACGACGATGTGCGCGGTCATCAGGGCGTCGACGCCGGCCGCGATCGCCGCACGGAAGGGCGGCGCGTCCAGCGCCTCCCACTCCTCGCGGGTGTGGGTGATGACGGGGAAGCCGGTGTGGCTGTCGACGGCGGTGTCGCCGTGCCCGGGGAAGTGTTTGCCGGTCGCCGCCACCCCGGCCGCCCGGTATCCCTCGATCTCGGCCGCGACCAGGCCGGCCACCGCCTCCGGGTCGGCGCCGAAGGAGCGGACGCCGATCACCGGGTTGGCCGGGTCGACGTTGACGTCGGCGACGGGGGAGTAGTCCTGCCGGATGCCCATGGCCCGCAGCTCGCGGCCCGAGAGCAGCCCGAGGGTGCGGGCGTCGGCCCGGTCGCCGCCCGCGCCGATCGCCATCGCGCCCGGGAAGAGGGCGGCCGGTCGGCCCACCCGGCAGACGACGCCGTGCTCCTGGTCGGTGGAGATCAGCACCGGCAGACCGCGCGGCTGCGCGAGGGACGCCCGCTGGAGTCCGTCGGACAGCTCCGCGATCTGGCCCGGGGCACGGGTGTTGTTCGCCCACGTGAAGTAGATGATCCCGCCGAGCCGGTAGCGCGCGAGCAGCTCGGCGGCCGTGCGCACGCCGAAGTCGGTGAGGTTGGCGTCGGCGTCGGCCGGGTCGGGCGCGGTCGCCGAGTGGCCGTGGACCCGGGAGACGAAGACCTGGCCGACCTTGTCCCGCAGGGTCATACGGGACAGGAGGGCTTCGGGCGAGCGGTCGTCCGCGCGGGCCGTGCCGCCCGCGGCGAGGGCGGCGGTGACGCCGGCGGTGGCGGCGAGAACGGTGCGTCTGGAGGGCATGTGCGCTCCTTGCGGTGGGGGGCCGGTGGCGCACGCTACCTGCGGGGGCGCCGACATCGGCGCATTGGAGGGGGCGCGCCGACGACGGCTCGGCTGCCGGCCGCGGTGCGGCGGAGAGGGCGGGTCGGCGGTCGCCGCCGGCGAGCGCCGACACCGCACCGTGGACGGTCCTCCGGCGGCGCGCGGACGGGACGCACGGGGCTCGAGCAGGGTTCCCGCTCACCCGGGACTCCCGCAAGCCGATGCGGACGTGACGGAACGGAACCCCTGTGACGCCCCCCGGCGTTCACGGCCGGTGGGCCGACACCTGCGGCCACCGTTCGCGCAGCACCCGCACCGTCTCCGCGATCGCCGGTCGCCGTGCCGCCCCCGTCCGCCACAGCGCGTACAGCCGCCGCACCGGCGTCGGGTCGAGCGGCACCTCCACCGCGCCCGGCGGCAGCGGGCCCCGCCCCAGTCGCGGGATGAGGGCCACCCCCAGCCCGGCCGCGACCAGAGCGACCAGGGTCGGGTTCTCCTCGGCCGTGTGGACGAGGTCGGGCTCGTGCCCCGCCGCCCGCAGCGTACGCACCAGCCAGTCGTGACAGACCCGGCCCGGCGGCTGGCAGATCCATCGCTCGCCGCCCAGTTCCTCGCGCCGCACCCCCGTCCGCCCGGCGAAGGGATGCCCCTCGGGGACCAGCAGGTCGCACGCGTCGTCCCCGATCACCGCCTGCTCGACACCGGCCGGCGCGGGCAGCGGCGCGATGTCCCAGTCGTGCGCGACGGCGAGGTCCACGGCCCCCTTCGCGACCAGGTCCACCGACAGATGCGGGTCGACCTCGGTGAGCCGGGCGTCCAGGGCGGGATGCCTGCGGGCCAGGTCGGCGAGGACGCCGGGCAGCAGCCCGCGCGCCGCCGACGCGAACGCGGCGATGGTCAGCCGCCCGGCCGGCACCCCGCGCCGCTCCTCCAGCTCGGTCTCGGTGCGCTCCACGATCGCCAGCAACTCCTTGGCCGCGGCGACGAGTTGCAGTGCCTCGTCGGTGAGCCGGACACCGCGCCCCTCCCGCTCGAGCAGCACGGTCCTGGTCTCCCGCTCCAGCTTGGCGAGCTGCTGGGAGACCGCCGACGGGGTGTAGCCGAGGGCGGCGGCCGCGGCGCCGACCGTCCCGTGCACCGAGACGGCGTGCAGGGCGCGCAGGCGCTGGAGATCGAGCACGGCGGGCTCCTGGAACTCGGTGACAGATCAGCGTTGCTTCATCCAACCATGCAGCAATCATCGCTGGTGCTTCATGGTCGGGGCGGGCGATCCTCGACGCATGCGACCCGCTCACCTCGCCCTCGCCGTCCTCGTCGCCGCCGTCTGGGGCGTCAACTTCACCGTCATCGAGATCGGCCTCGGCCACTTCCCGCCGCTGCTCTTCTCCGCCCTGCGCTTCCTGGTGGCGGCGCTGCCCGCGGTGTTCCTGGTGGGCCGCCCCAAGGTGGCCTGGAAGTGGATCCTGGCGGTGGGACTCGTGCTGGGCGTCGCGAAGTTCGGGCTGCTGTTCGTCGGCATGGACGCGGGCATGCCGGCCGGCCTGTCCTCGCTGGTCCTGCAGATACAGTCGGTGTTCACCGCCGCCATCGCCTTCGCGGTCCTCGGCGAACGCCCGACCCGGATCCGTCTGCTGGGCATGGCCGTGGCCCTCGCCGGCATCGGCGTGGCGGCCGCGGACGAGGGCGCCTCGGGCCCGCTCGGCGCGTTCGCCCTGGTCATCGCGGCGGCAGCCTGCTGGGGCGCGTCGAACGTGCTCACCCGCAAGGCGTCCCCGCCGGACGCGCTGAACTTCATGGTGTGGGTGAGCACGGTCCCGGTCCTGCCGCTGTTCGGCCTCTCCCTGCTGACCGAGGGCCCGTCCCGGGACCTGGCGGCCCTGCGTGACCTGGACTGGCAGGGCGCGGGCACGCTCGTCTACGTCGCCTGGGTGACGACCGTCTTCGGGTTCGGCGCGTGGGGCTGGCTCCTGCACCGTCACCCGGCGTCCACCGTCGCCCCCTTCTCCCTCCTGGTCCCCGTCTTCGGCATGACGTCGGCCGCCGTCTTCCTCGGCGAGTCGGTGAGCGGGCCGCGCTGGTGCGCCGCCGCCCTGCTGGTGGGCGGGGTGGCGCTGACCTCCCTGGCGCCCGCGAGGAAGACCGGCCGCCGACCCGCGCGGCCCACCGCGGAGGCGGCCGTTCATCCGGACGGAACGGTCCCGGCACTCGTCCATCCCGTGGACGTACCGGCGGCGGGGCGGACCGGCGCGGGATCATGAGGGGCATGGCCCTCGTCGACATCCCTGGATCCAAGTCCCTCACCGCCCGCGCCCTGTTCCTGGCCGCGGCCGCCGACGGAGTCACCACCCTCCAGCGCCCCCTCCGCTCGGACGACACCGAGGGGTTCGCCGAGGGCCTGACCCGGCTCGGCTACCGCGTCGGACGGACACCGGACGCCTGGCAGATCGACGGCCGCCCGCAGGGACCGGCGCTCGCCGAGGCCGACGTGTACTGCCGGGACGGCGCGACCACGGCGCGCTTCCTGCCGGCCCTCGCCGCCGCCGGCCACGGGGTCTACCGCTTCGACGCCTCGCCCCAGATGCGCCGCCGCCCCCTCCTCCCGCTCACCCGCGCCCTGCGCGACCTGGGCGTGGACCTGCGGCACGAGGAGGCGGAGGGCCACCACCCGCTCACCGTGCGGGCGGCGGGCGTCGAGGGCGGAGAGGTCGTGCTGGACGCCGGCCAGTCCTCCCAGTACCTGACCGCGCTGCTGCTGCTCGGCCCGCTCACCCGCACCGGTCTGCGCGTCACCGTCACGGATCTGGTGTCCGCGCCGTACGTGGACATCACGATCGCCATGATGCGGGCCTTCGGGGCGGAGGTGGGCCGCGAGGGGGACACCTACGTCGTCGCGCCGGGCGGCTACCGGGCGACCACGTACGCGATCGAGCCCGACGCGTCGACCGCGAGCTACTTCTTCGCGGCGGCCGCGGTCACGGGCGGCGAGGTGACCGTGCCGGGCCTCGGCGCGGGCGCGCTCCAGGGGGACCTGGGCTTCGTGGACGTCCTGCGCCGGATGGGCGCCCGGGTGGACGTGGGGGCCGACCGCACGACGGTGGCCGGCACCGGCGAACTCCACGGCCTCACGGTCAACATGCGAGACATCTCGGACACCATGCCGACGCTCGCCGCGATCGCCCCCTTCGCCTCCGGACCCGTGCGCATCGAGGACGTGGCGAACACCCGGGTGAAGGAGTGCGACCGGCTGGAGGCCTGCGCGGAGAACCTCCGGCGGATGGGGGTGCGGGTGGCCACCGGCCCGGACTGGATCGAGATCGTGCCCGGCGCCGCCCCCGTCGGCGCCGACGTCAAGACCTTCGGCGACCACCGCATCGTCATGTCCTTCGCGGTGACGGGCCTGCGCGTCCCCGGAATCTCGTTCGACGACCCCGGCTGCGTCCGCAAGACTTTCCCCGGCTTCCACGAGGCGTTCGCGGAGCTGCACGTCTGAGCAGGGTGCGAGAGGACGACGTCGGAGTGAGCTTCACACTGCGGGGGCCGGTTCTGGAGGGGGCGCTGGTGCGCCTGGAGCCGCTGGAGCGCCGGCACGCGGCCGAGCTGGCGGTGGCGGCCGAGGAGGACCGGGGGACGTACGCCTTCACCTGGGTGCCCAGGGCCCACGAGATCGACGACTACCTCGACGCCCAGCTCGCCCGTGCGGCGACGGGCCGGCTCGCGCCCTACGCGCAGATCTCCCTCGCCACCGGCCGGGCGGTCGGCGCGACCTCCTACTGGGAGCCCCGGTCCTGGCGGTCCGACGACCGGCTCGACGCCGTCGAGGTCGGCTTCACCTGGCTCGCCGGCTCCGCCCAGGGCACGGGCGTCAACGCCGAGGCCAAGCTCCTCCTCTTCCGGCATGCCTTCGCGCAGTGGGGCGTCTCCCGGGTGGACCTGAAGACGGACGCCCGCAACAGCCGTTCCCGTGCGGCGATCGAAAGCGTCGGCGCCCGCTTCGAGGGCGTGCTGCGCAACTGGTCCCGCTCCTGGGCGCCGGGCGAGGACGACCGGCTGCGCGACTCCGCGATCTTCTCCGTCACGGCGCAGGAATGGCCCGGGTGCGAGCGGCGGCTGACGGACCGGGTGGCCCGCCGCCTCCCCCGCACGGCCTGACGTCCGCCCCCGCGGCGCAGGACGGCGCCCGGCGCAACTACGGCCGGACGACGACCGCCCGCCGCGGGCCGCTGTCCCGTGCGGGAGGCCGCGGCGCGCGCCGGGACCGGGCCGCCCGGCACACGCCCCGGCGGCGCGGTCGTCCCGGACTGCTCAGGCCGAGTCGTTGAGCAGGCGGCCCAGGTGGGCGCGGCCGCCGTCGAGGAGGCCCTCCAGCGGCTCGGCGGCCTCGTACCAGCGCTTCTCGTACTCCCAGCACAGCCAGCCGTCCCAGCCGTTGCGGGTCAGGACCTCGACGCACTCCGCGAGCGGCAGCACTCCGTCGCCCAGCGCCAGCGGGGTGGTGTCCTCGGCCGAGACGATGTCCTTGACCTGCACATAGCCCAGGGACGGGGAGAGCGCGGCGTACGTGTCCTGCGGCTGCTCGCCGCCCAGCCAGGTGTGCATGACGTCCCAGAGCGCGCCGACCTGACGGTGCCCGACGGGGCCGATGATCCGGATGACGTCCGCGCCGGTGCGGTGCGAGTCGTGGGTCTCCAGCAGGATGCGCACGCCGAAGTCGGCGGCGTGCTCGGCGGCGACCCCGAGCCGTCGGGCGGCCACGGCGTCCGCGTCGGGCTGGTCCTCGGATCCGCCCGGGAAGACACGGACGAAGGGTGCGCCGAGATCGCGGGCGAGGCCGACGAGGCCGCGGATCTCGTCGAGCACGGGCTCGTCGTCGCCGGGCGCGGCGACCCGCGCGTACCCCGCGACCCCGAGGATCTCGACGCCCGCCGCCTTGAACTCGGCGGCGACGGCGGTCCGTTCGTCCGGGCTCAGTCCCGGGTGGACCGGCTCCTCGGGATGGGCGCGCAACTCCACGCCGTGATAGCCGTGCGCGACCGCGAGCCGCAGCACATCGGAAACGGGCAGACCGGGGACACCGAGAGTGGAAAAGGCGAACTTCATGCTCCCCACTCTCACCCGGGCGCGGCACACGGGTCCAGTGCAGGCGGCGCGTTTTGCACCTGTGTGTACCGGTGTGCACCGATCGAACGGCCGCCGGGACTCCCGGGCGGGGACGATGGCCGCCCACGCTTCGGTGCGACGTACCCGTTCGTGGGCGGCCGCCGGCCGCCGGCCGTCCGACCGGGGGCCGTCCGACCGGGGGCCTCGGCGGCCTGCGGTCTCAGTCACGCTCGCAGGCGCGGAACCACCGCAGCAGCTCCTGACCGGCCGGGCTCTGCCCGTCGAAGTCCTGGAATCCCAGCTCTGCCGGCACCTCCCGGCCCAGGAGGCGGGCGCCGTCGCACCGGAAGCAGAACGCGATCTCGAAGAGCGGCTCGGGGTCGGCCTCGTCGTAGAGGCGGACGGCCCAGCCCGGCAGGAAGCAGCGGCTCCGCTCGCCGTCCGGCAGGCCGCCGACCAGGGCCAGGGTCTGCCGGACCTCGTCCTCGGCCCGGACCTCGACGACCTCGCCCCGCACGCCGCCCGCGGCGAACGGGTCGCCGGGATCGGCGATGCGGACGACCTCCAGCAGCCGGGCGTCCCGGTGGGCGGCCGGCAGCCTCATCCGCGCGGCACTCCCGACGACCCGCGCACCATCAACTCGCCGCGGATCGTGGCGATCCCGCCGGGCGGCGGCTCCTCGCGGCCCATGGCGATGCGTCCCGCCCGCGCCCCGGCCTCCGCCAGCGGCAGCCGCACCGTGGTGAGCGAGGGCACCACGTCGATGCTGAACGGAAGGTCGTCGAAACCCGCCACCGACACGTCCTCCGGGATCCGCAGCCCCGACTCGCGCAGCGCCGCGCAGGCCCCGAGCGCGACGGAGTCGTTGGCGGCGACGACCGCCGTCAGGGAGGGGTCGCGGCGCAGCAGCTCCAGGGTCGCCTCGTAGCCGGCCCGCCGGTCGTAGCGGCCGTGCACGGTCCAGCGCGGGTCCTCCTCGATGCCGGCTGCGGCCAGCGCCGCCCGGTGGCCCTCCAGCCGGTGCCGGGTGGTCGTGCGCTCCTCGGGCCCCGCGATGTAGCCGAGGCGCCGGTGGCCCAGCCCGATGAGGTGTTCGGTGAGCTCGCGTCCGCCTCCGCGGTTGTCGAAGGTCAGGGCTATGGCCGAGGTCTCCGGTGCGGGCGGCCGGCCGCACAGCACCACGCGTGTGCCGGCCTCGCCGAGCCGGCGCAGCTTCGACGCCACCGCCGAGGCGTGCGGTTCGTCCTCCACGGCCCCGCCGGTGAGCACCACGGCCGCCGCCCGCTGCCGTTGCAGCAGCGTCAGATAGGTCAGCTCGCGCTCCGGCGAGCCGCCGGTGTTGCAGACCACCGCGAGCCGCTCGCCGCCGGCCCGGCCGCCCGGTCCCCCGATCTCCGACTGGATCGCGCTCGCCATGATCCCGAAGAAGGGGTCGGCGATGTCGTTCACCAGAATGCCGACCAGGTCGGACGTGGCCGCGGCCAGCGCGCTCGCCGGCCCGTTCAGCACGTAGTCCAGCTCGTCGACCGCCCGCAGCACCCGCTCCCTGGTGGTAGCGGCTACGGGGTAGTTCCCGTTCAGCACGCGCGACACCGTTGCGGGCGAGACCTGCGCGCGGGCCGCCACGTCCGCCAGGGTCACCGTCATCTCGTCGTCCTCCGGTCACACATCTCGTCGTACGTCGTCGTACGCCCTGGTGGACAGCAGCCTGGGCAGGCGCGGTTCCGGGCGTGTCGAGCCGACCTTACGGCCCAGAAGCCCCGTTGTTCGCCCCCTCGAACAACTCGGGATGGACACGGTCTTGTCCGGACCACGGGTCAGAGGCTAGCTTCTTCCTGTATAGAAAGCGCTTGCTGTCACGCTGATCAGGAAGAGGCGTACGCGGCGCGCACAACGCGTACGAAAGGCGCAGCCACGCTGCGCACGACGCCTACGAAGGGATCGACGTGACACGCAAGACGGTGCGGATCGCCATGAACGGGGTGACCGGGCGCATGGGTTACCGCCAGCACCTCGTCCGCTCCATCCTGGCCCTGCGCGAACAGGGCGGACTCGACCTCGGCGACGGCACCGTGCTGTGGCCGGAACCGGTCCTCGTCGGCCGCCGCGAGCACGCCCTGAAGGCGCTCGCCGAGCAGCACGGCCTGGACCCGCAGAACGTCTCCACCGACCTCGACGCGGTCCTCGCCGACCCGACCGTCGAGATCTACTTCGACGCCCAGGTCACCTCCGCCCGCGAGGAGGCGATCAGGAAGGCGGTCGCCGCCGGAAAGCACATCTACACCGAGAAGCCCACCGCCACCGGCCTCGAAGGCGCCCTGGAACTGGCCCGCCTGGCCACCGCCGCCGGCGTCAAGCACGGCGTCGTCCAGGACAAGCTCTTCCTGCCGGGCCTGCTGAAGCTCAAGCGCCTCATCGACGGCGGCTTCTTCGGCCGGATCCTCTCCATCCGCGGCGAGTTCGGCTACTGGGTCTTCGAGGGCGACTGGCAGGCCGCCCAGCGCCCGTCCTGGAACTACCGTGCCGAGGACGGCGGCGGCATCGTCGTCGACATGTTCCCGCACTGGGAGTACGTCCTGCACGAGCTGTTCGGCCGGGTGAAGTCCGTCCAGGCCCTCACCGCCACCCACATCCCCCAGCGCTGGGACGAGCAGGACAAGCCCTACGACGCCACCGCCGACGACGCCGCCTACGGCGTCTTCGAACTCGACGGCGGCGCCATCGCCCAGATCAACTCCTCCTGGGCCGTGCGCGTCAACCGCGACGAACTCGTCGAGTTCCAGGTCGACGGCACCGAGGGCTCGGCCGTCGCCGGGCTGCGCAACTGCCGCGTCCAGCACCGCTCCGCCACCCCCAAGCCGGTCTGGAACCCGGACATCCCCGCCACCGAGGTCTTCCGCGACCAGTGGCAGGAGGTCCCCGACAACGGCGAATTCGACAACGGCTTCAAGGCCCAGTGGGAGCTCTTCCTCAAGCACGTCTACGCCGACGCCCCCTACCACTGGGACCTGCTGGCCGGCGCCCGTGGCGTCCAGCTCGCCGAACTGGGCCTGAAGTCCTCCGCCGAGGGCCGCCGTCTCGACGTCCCGGAGGTCACGCTGTGACCCTGCGACTGCCCGCCGCCGGCGGCGGCCTGCGGACCTACGAGCCCCGCAGCGAACCCTTCGCCCCGGCCACCGGCGCGCCCCTCGCCTCCCGGACGGTCTACTCGGCCGCCCACGTCGTCGCCGACCCCTTCGCGGACGGATCGCCCGACTCGCCCGCCGCCGTCGACTGGGACGCCACCCTCGCCTTCCGCCGTCACCTGTGGTCCCACGGACTCGGCGTCGCCGAGGCGATGGACACCGCCCAGCGCGGCATGGGCCTGGACTGGGCGGGCGCGGCCGAGCTGATCCGCCGCTCCGCCGCCGAGGCCAAGGCGGTCGGCGGCCGCATCGCCTGCGGCGTCGGCACCGACCAGCTCACCGCCGGCGGCACGCTCGCCGAGGTCCGCGCGGCCTACGAGGAGCAGCTCGCCCTCGTCGAGGAATCGGGCGCCCAGGCCATCCTGATGGCCTCCCGCGCCCTCGCGGCCGCGGCCTCGGGCCCCGAGGACTACCTCGAGGTCTACGGCCACCTGCTGCGCCAGGCCGCCGAGCCGGTGATCCTGCACTGGCTGGGCCCGATGTTCGACCCGGCGCTGGAGGGCTACTGGGGCTCGGGCGACCTGGACACGGCCACCGGCACCTTCCTCGACGTCATCGCCGCCCACCCCGACAAGGTGGAGGGCATCAAGGTCTCGCTGCTGGACGCCCGCCGCGAGATCGACATCCGGCGCAGGCTGCCGCAGGGCGTGCGCTGCTACACCGGCGACGACTTCAACTACCCCGAGCTGATCGCGGGCGACGAGCACGGTTTCAGCCACGCCCTGCTCGGCATCTTCGACCCGCTGGGCCCGCTGGCGGCGGAGGCGGTCCGCGTCCTCGACACGGGCAACGTGGCCGGCTTCCGGGAGCTGCTCGACCCCACGGTCGAGCTCTCCCGCCACCTCTTCCAGACCCCCACCCGCTTCTACAAGACGGGCGTGGTCTTCCTGGCCTGGCTGGCCGGCCACCAGTCGCACTTCACGATGGTCGGCGGCCTGCAGTCGGCCCGCTCCCTCCCGCACTTCGCCCGCGCCTACGAACTCGCCGACGGCCTTGGCCTGTTCCCCGACCCCAAGCTCGCCGAGGAGCGGATGAAGACCCTGCTCGCCCTGTACGGAGTGACCCAGTGAGCAAACCGGATCTGAGCCGCTTCTCCATCAACCAGATGACGGTGAAGCAACTGTCCCTGCCCGAACTGGCCGACGCCTGCCGGGACCTGGGCGTGGTCAACGTCGGCCTGTGGCGCGAGCCGGTGCAGACGTACGGCGTGGAGGCGACGGCGAAGCTGGTCGGCGACGCGGGCCTGACGGTGACGACCCTGTGCCGGGGCGGCTTCCTCACCGCGATCGACCCGGACGAGCGGGCGGCGGCCCTGGCCGACAACCGCCGCGCGGTCGACGAGGCGGCCGCACTCGGCACCGAGGTGCTGGTCCTGGTCTCCGGCGGCCTGCCCGCCGGCTCCAAGGACCTGCACGGCGCCCGCGAACGCATCGCGGACGCCCTCGCCGAACTGGGCCCGTACGCCGAGCGGCAGGGCGTGAAACTGGCCATCGAGCCCCTGCACCCGATGTACGCGGCCGACCGTTGCGTGGTCTCGACGCTCGCCCAGGCCCTCGACCTGGCCGAGCGCTTCCCGGCCCATCAGGTCGGCGTCACGGTCGACACGTACCACGTCTGGTGGGACGACCGGGCCCCCGCCCAGATCGCCCGGGCGGGCGCGGGCGGCCGCATCCACAGCTTCCAACTCGCCGACTGGACCACGCCGTTGCCCGAGGGCGTGCTGACCGGCCGCGGCCAGATCGGCGACGGCGCGATCGACATGCGCGAGTGGCAGGGCCACGTGGAGACGGCCGGGTACACGGGCGCGATCGAGGTCGAACTGTTCAACGACGGCCTGTGGGCCCGGGACGGCCGCGAGGTCCTGGCGGAGACGGCGCAGCGGTTCCTGGCGCACGTGAACCGGTAGCCTCCGTCACCGGACGGGTCGCCGTCCCGGACCATACGGCCACCGGGTCCGGGACGGCGACCAGGACCCGAAGACCGCTCGTGTCGCTGCGGCGAGCGGTCAGCCGTAGTGGTACCGGGCCTTGATGACGACGACGGCCTTGTCCTCCACCGCGTACACCAGACGGTGCTCGTCGTCGATCCGGCGGGACCAGAACCCGGACAGCTCGCCCCTCAGGGGCTCCGGCTTCCCGATCCCCGCGAAGGGATCGCGTCGGCAGTCGTCGATCACCTTCGCCAGACGGCGGCACATCTTCGGATCGGTCGTCGCCCAATACGCGAAGTCGTCCCATCCGTCGGGAGTGAAGCGGATGTCCCTCACCCCTCACCCTCCGTGGCGCCGTACAGCTCGTCGACGGTCTTCTCGACGGTTTCCCCGGCTTTGTAGGCTGCGACGGCCCTCATCAGCCGCGCCGCGTTGGCGGGGGACCGCAGGAGGTACACGGTCTCCTGCCATGACCGGTAGTCATCGGCGGACATCAGCACCGCGTCGCCCGACCTGGAGGTGATCTCCACGACGGTGTGGTCGTTGTTGACCTGCTCGATCAGGGGGAACAGGGTCTTCCTCGCCTCGCTGGCACTTATCGACATGGCAGACTCCTCTTCTCCTGGCGGTACGAGAAAACGGTACCAGTAGTGGTGCGATTTTTCGGTACCAGAAGCGGCCGTCCGGGGACGGCGCCCGGCCGCGGGAACCGTGCGACGGCCGCCGGGCGTGCCGGGCGCCCACAGGTCCTCCCGTCTCGGCGCCCCCTGTCCGCCGCCATGACGGTGTACGCCGTTCCGCAGCGCGGGTGGTTCGTCTCCGACCCCCTGCCGCCCGCCCCTGAGGCACCCGCGCCGTCTGCCTGGTACGGCCGGCCCCCGAGAGCGGCGAAGGGGCCGCCCTCCGCCAGGTGCGAGCGGTGGGCGGCCCCGGTGATGCCAGGGCGTGACGCGGCGGGTCAGTGCGGCAGGCGGTCCAGCAGCCAGGTGCACAGTTCCTCGGTGATCCCGGTGTGCGGCGTGGTCGTCGACGAAAGGACGTAGTCGTCCAACTCGCTGTCCTCCGGGTCCAGTTCGTCGACCTTCGCGTACAGGTCGGCCTGTGCCTCGATGTCGCGGACGGCGACCGCGCTCACCGACGGCACGAAGCACACCTCCTCGTGCCGCAGATCCACCGTGCCGCCGAGCTTCCGCATCGCGTCGGCGAGGATCTTGTAGGTGTGCAGGGTGCCGCCGGGCGCACCGTCCAGCTCCGGGAAGCCGTCGGTGGTGATGGTCTTCTCGGCCGCGGGGAACCGACGGTTCAGGTAGGCGACCGTCACGTCGTCGCCCTGGGCCTGGGTGTAGAAGGTGGTGCCCGGGTAGATCCCGTCGATCCGCAGCGCCATCTCGCCGGGCGTGACATCCGGCAGGCCGATCCCGTCGCCGCGGCCGTTGGCGATGCCGAGCAGACGCGGGATCCGCGGCCAGCCGCCCATCCGGTCGAGCGCGGCCAGGAACTCGGTGCGCTCCTTGGCCACCCCGATCTTCCCGGTGTCCTTGTCGTAGTGCCGCCAGAGCATCTGACGGGCCGCCGGGCTGTCCATCTGCTTGGCGAAGTCGTTCGCGAACGGGATGAAGTACGAGAACGCCTGCACGCCGACGGGGATGGAGGCGCCGCGGTGCGGGCTGTCGTACGAGAAGTACAGCGCGGTCTGGTGGTGCATCCGCTGCGTCTCCAGCTTGGCCAGCGCGTACCGGGTGACGATGCCGCCCATGCTGAACCCGCCGACGACCAACGGGGCATCGCCCTGTTTCTCGGCGTTGGCCCGCATGACGGCGGCCACGGCGGCTTCCGCGTTGTCCAGGATCGACGCGCTGCGCTCCTCGAACCCGAGCAGGATCACGTCCCTGCCGCGCCCGCGCAGCTCGCTGATGAACGGGAAGCCGCTCTCCAGGCCCTGGTACAGCTTGTCGAGCTCGCTGCGGCCGAGGTTGAAACCGTCGGCCATGATCACGGGGCGGACGAGGCTGCCGGGGGTGGTGTTGCCCTCGCCCCGGAAGACCCAGGCGAAGCCGTTCGGCAGGGTCCAGTCCTCGTGGTCCGGGACCTCGACCGGGGTGGGGGGTTCGACGGTGATCGCGGCGCCGAGGGTGAACGTGCCGACGTTGGGCTCGGCTGTCTCCGACATGGTCGTGCTCCTTGTGGGAGGGGTGGGGAACGACCACATCATGGGGGGCGATTTGCCCCTGTCACCCGTTTGACCTGCGGGGTTCATTACAAGTGATGCAATGCGCCGGGGAGGTGTTTGATGCGCCTGGCATGTGCCGATGGCCTGTTTCGTTCGCTCCGCTGTTCGTCGGCGATCCGGCGGGAGCGGGGGCGGGAGCGGGAGCGGCCCTCAGGCCTCTCGCTCCGCACCCGGCATTCCGGCCCGCAGATGCGCGGCCAGGTGCTGGAGTTCGGTGAGGGCGCCGGGGTCCGTCCCGTCTCCCAGCGGGTAGTGCAGGGCCGGGGCGGCGGCGGGGCCCAGGGCGACGGGGCGCGCCGCGACGGGCGGGCGGCGGGCATGGGTGAGGCCGATGTCCCGGACGTCCCGCGCGCCCAGGGTGAAGGCCACCGGCAGGGGCGGCCCCTGCAGCACGGGCGCCGTGGTGAGGTCGCGGGGGCCCCGGCGGACCGAGACCAGCATGGTCGTCAGGCCGTGTCCCTCGACGAGGGTCTCGGCGAGGGGCGTGATCGCGTCCAGCGGTGGCGCCTCGCCGTCCCCGTACCCGAGGGTCAGCGTGACGTCCTGCTCGACGCCCGCGGTCGTCCGGGTGACCCGGATCCACCCCAGCGCGGGCCGATCCGGGTGCCCGGCCACGATCAGGTGAGTGGGATCAGGGGCCCGGTCGCGTGCCAGGCCGGTCAACCTGTGCGCGGACCACGGCAGGTTGACGGGTTCCGCCGTGCCCCAGCCGGCCGGCGGCGAGCCGGTGAGGGCGCGCCAGGCGGTCTCCACGCCGTCGCCCAGGACGACGTCCTCCTGCGCGGGGAGCATCGTGCGGAACGCCACGAGCAGCTGCCGTTCCGCGCTCGGCGACGTCCGGCCGAACGCCTCGGCGACCGAGGCCGTGCCGTCGGCTCCGAGCGCCGGTGCGAACGTCCCGCCCTGCCAGCGCAGCACCGCCCCGGACAGCCCGTCGTAGTACCCCTGGTCCGGGTCCTGGACGACCCACCGGTTGGGCGGCTGCAGGAGGGTGGCGCGGGCCGGGGCGCTGAGCCGCACGTGCGGCGGGGTGACGATCTGCAGGGCGCGGCCCGACTCCGCGGTGTCGCGCAGCACCTCGGAGAGCCAGGTGGTCAGGGCGAGGACGGGCCGGTCGGCCAGGACCACGGCCGTGCTCCCGGTGAGGACGTCCACGACCGGCTGCCCGTCGTCCGGTGCGACCGCCGCGTCCACGTCCACGACGTCGGTGCTCGCGGCCGTCTCGGGCCAGGTGCTGCCGCCCAGCAGCAGGGCGAGCCGCCCGCACACCGATCCCGCGAGCCGCTCGGCCTCTGGCACGGCGCCGGAGGCCCGCGCCTCGGTCCACCAGAACGGCACGGGCACGTTCCGCCCGAGCAGCCGTTCGGCCTCCCCGGGGACCTGGACGAGCAGCGGGGCCTCCACCGACACGAGCGGTCTGCCGTCCGGGGCGCACAGCCGCAGCACGGCGCCCTCGGACCCGGCGGTCACGTGCGTCCCGGCCCCGCCCGCGTACAGGCCGGCGAGCAGGGCCCAGGTGTCCGGCATTCCGGGGGTCAGGGCGATGACGTCCTTGGTCACGACTCCCCCTTTCCGGCTGCCCCGGCTGCCCCTGGCTCCCCGGGGTCCCCTGCCTCCCCGGCTCCGGCCAGCGCGGTCTGGACGAGCTGGTGGCGTCGGCCGCGGCGGACCAGGGTGCCGCGGCCGGGCGGCTGCTGGGAGGCGTACAGGCCGGGGAAGAGCTGCCCCTCCGTGCGGTCGCCGGTCATGACCAGGGCGGTGGCGCCCGTCTCGCGCAGGGTGGTCAGGAGCGGTTCGTACAGGGCACGGGAGGCTCCGGCGGCGCGGCGCGCGAGGACGAAGTGCAGGCCGATGTCCTGGGCGCTGGAGACATACGGCACGAAGGGCGCGAGGGGCTGCTGTCCGGCGGTGGTGAGGATGTCGTAGTCGTCGACGAGGATGACGATCCGCGGGCCACGGAAGGAGGGTTCGCCGGTCTCGGGCGCGTCGGGGTCGGCGGTCTCCGGGAGCCGCTTCTCGAGTTCGGCGGCGATGCCGGTGGAGAGGGCGCCGGCGAGCGCGGCGTTGTGGGCGTAGCCGCCCCGGTACGGCTCGGGGACGATGCCGCGCAGCCCGCGGCGGGGATCGAAGACGCCGAAGACCAGCTCCTCGTCGGAGTACCGCTCGACGAGGCCGGCGACGATCAGCTTCAGAAGATTCGTCTTGCCGCATTCGTTGTCGCCGAGGACCAGCAGATGCTGGTCGCCGCCGAAGAGGTCGAGCAGCACGGGGGCCAGGGCGTCCTGGTCGAGACCGAGGGGTGTCCGCCGCGGTTCGGCGGCCGGCGAGGGAAGCCGGGTCGCCGGCAGCCGGGCGGGCAGCACCCGCACCGGGGCGGCGGGTGCGCCGTGCCAGGTGGCGTGGACGGTCCGCGCCGCCTCGTCCAGGGCCGGGCCCAGATCGCCGGTCGTGGGCGAGCCGTCGAGGCGTGGCAGGGCGACCTGCGCGAACAGTCTGCCGTCGGTGAGCACCCGGCCGGGCACGTCCGGCGAGAGGGTCTCGGAGAGCTTGCGATCGACGGAGGAGTCGGCCGGGTCGTTCAGCCGCAGCTCGACGCGCGTGCCGAACATCGACTGGGTGGCGATGCGGACGTCGTTCCAGCGCAGCATGCCCGCCACCACGTGGATCCCGTAGCCGCCGCCGCGCTTCAACAGGTCGGCGACGGGCTCGTCGAGGTCGGCGAATTCGTCGCGCAGCGCACCGAAGCCGTCGACGACGAGGACCACGTCGGTGGAGCCGAGCTGCGGCAGCCGGCCCTCGGCGCGGAGCCGGCGGAGCTGGTCGACGGAGTCGATGCCGTGCTCGCGGAACACCGTCTCGCGCTCGGCGAGCATGGTCCGCACCTCGGCGACCGTGCGGGCCGCGCGCTCGCGGTCGGCCCGTCCGGCGATGCCGCCGACGTGCGGCAGGGCGGCCAGCGCCGCGAGGCCGCCGCCGACCAGGTCCAGGCCGTACACGGCGACGTCGCGAGGGGTGTGGGTGGCCGCCAGGGACAGCACGAGGGTCCGCAGGAGCGTGGTCTTGCCGGACTGGGGGCCGCCGATGATGGCCACGTGCCCGCCGGCCGTGGTCAGGTCCAGCACCCACTGGCCCTGCCACTGCCTGGCCGGGTCGTCGAGCACGCCGAGCGGCGCCCGCATGCCGCCCGTGGCGCGCGCCAGGTGCAGTCCGCGTTCGGAGACCCGGACCGGGCCGGCGGCCGCGTCCAGGGTGACGGCGTCCGGCAGCGGCGGCAGCCAGATGCGGCGCACGGCGGGCGCGGCCCCGGCGAGCCGGCCGACCATCAGGGACAACACGGTCGGGCCGGTCTCCCGGCGGGTGGCGGCCGAGTCCTCCTGCCGCTCCTCGGCCCGCTGCGCGCTGTCGTACGTCGGGTAGGGCAGAACCAGCGGTTCGTCGTCGTGCCGGTCGCGCACCACGGGCCCGCGGTGCGCCCCGGAGACGTATCCGGCCTTGAACCGTTCGTAGGTGGACGTGTCGACCTTCAGATAGCCGAATCCCGGCAGGGGCGGCAGATGGAAGGCGTCGGTGGTGTCGAGGACCGTGCGGGACTCGTCGGCGGAGAAGGTCCGCAGGCCCAGCCGGTACGACAGATAGGTGTCCAGGCCCTTGAGCTTGCCGCCCTCGATGCGCTGACTGGACAGCAGCAGATGCACGCCGATGGAGCGGCCGATGCGGCCGATGGACAGGAACAGGTCGATGAAGTCCGGTTTGGCGGTGAGGAGTTCACCGAACTCGTCGATGACGACGAACAGGTGCGGGAGCGGTTCGAGGTCCGGCCTGCGGGTTGCGCGCAGCACGGCGTAGTGGCCGATGTCGGCGACGTTCCCGGCGTCCTTGAGAACCTGCTGGCGGCGCCTGACCTCGCCGGCGAGGCTGGTGTGGACCCGTTCGACGAGCCCGGCCTGGTTCTCCAGGTTGGTGATCATCCCTGCGACGTGGGGCAGTTCGGCGAAGGGGGCGAAGGTGGCGCCGCCCTTGTAGTCGACCAGGACGAGGGCGAGGTCCTCCGGGGAGTGCGTGGCGGCCAGGGCGAGGACGAGGGTGCGCAGCAGCTCGCTCTTGCCGGAACCGGTCGCGCCCACGCACAGTCCGTGAGGTCCCATGCCGAGCTGGGAGGCCTCCTTCAGGTCGAGCAGAACGGGCTCGTGACGCTCCGTCAGCCCGATCGGGACGCGCAGGAAATCGCGTTCGCCGCGCGGCTTCCACAGCGTGGGGACATCCGGTTCGGCCGGGTCGGCGATGCCCAGGAGCGCGGGGAAGTCGACCGGTCCGGTGACGGGAGCGCCCTCGGCGGCGGACTCCGGTGACAGCCGCAGCGGGGCCAGCAGCCGGGCGATGCCCTCGGCGCCCGCGACGGTGACCGGGTCGATGACGCCCTCGGCGGCGAAGCCGCGCAGATCGTCGACGACCACCCGGTCGCCGTGGACCGAGACACGGATGCTGACCTCGTCCGGTTCGTGGATCTGCTCCTGGAGGAGGTGCACCACCGTGACGCCCATGTCGGACAGCCCGACCGCCGAGTCCGGGCGCGGAAGCTCGCCGGCGGGCTCGCCGTAGCCGTCCACGACCACCAGCAGCCGGTCGGCCAGCCGCAGCGCGTCCCGATCGGCCAGACCGCGCCGCACCTCCGCCGCGTACGCGGACCGCCGGCCCAGATCGTGGCGGAGCCGTTCGGCCAGCTGCCTGGGATCGGGCGCGATACGGCGTGCGGCCACCGGACCGTCGTGCGCCCGCGGATCCAGCACATGGGGCAGCCACTTGGCCCACTCCCACTCGGCCGAGCGCTCGCGGGGGACGGCCAGCGCGAGCGCCACGTCGTCCGGCGCGTGCGTCACGGCCGTCTGCACGAGCAGCGCCCGGGCCACCCGCAGAACGCCCTCCCGGTCGCCGACGACGCTGACGTTCCCGGCACGGTCCAGCGGCACCGGCAACGGCACGTCGGCGGCCGTCGCGAACCTGCGTTGCAGGGCGCGCGCCTCGTTGAGCATGAACGGGTCCGGCGGCGTCATCACCCCGCCGGCGCCGCTCTGCTGCACGACCGGCTCCTGGACCGGCACGTCACCGAGGCCGACCCGCACCCGCAGGAAGTCGGCGTCCTTGCGGCGCCGCTCCCACAGCCGGGCCGGATCCCGCACCAGGTCGTACAGGGCGTCCGGCGACGGGTTCAGCTCACGCTCCGCATCCCGCAGCCGGCGCTCGGCGGCCCCCATCTCCTCCCGCAACTCCTCCAGGTACTCCAGGTAGCGCTCGCGCTGGCTGCGCCGGGTGCGCTGCGCCTTGCCGCGCTGGGACAGGAACAGGGCCACCGCCCCGAGCAGCGCGAAGACCAGGACGACCGCGCCCAGCGCCGCGAACCGGCTGTTGCGGATCACGGTCATCATGACCACGGAACCCATGACGCCGGCCATCGGCAGCAGCGCGGTCGCCGCGTTGCCGATTTTCCCCTCGGGAAGGTTGGGCGGCGCCTCGACCGTGCGGGGCCGGACGGATTCGAGCGGACGGGTGCTCCGGGCGGGCCGGTGGACGATGCGCAGGGTCACGGGCGGAGTTCTCCGGAGCGGGTCGTGACGGACGAGGGGCGGGGCGGACGCGGGCGACTTCGTGACGGCCGGGTGCTCATCGCACCCTCACCGCGCGCCCCATCACCTCGGCGGCCAGCCGAAGAACGGCGTGCTGCGTGGTCTGCGCCAGCAGGTCGGTGCGGATGGGCCCGCCGCCCGCCAGATGACGGTCGTACGGCACGGTGACGACGGTGACGCCCGTCTCCCGGAGATGACCGGCGGCCGCCTTGTCGTCGAGGACGGTGTCGGGGGCGCCGCAGACCAGCGCGACGACCGTGCCGGCCAGCGCCGAGTGCGGCAGCCGCGCCAGCCAGTCCAGCACCTGACGGGTCGCGCCGACGCCCTCCGCCGTCATCGGCGCGACCACGACCCGGGCGTGCGCGGTGTCCATGGCCGTACGGGCCACCTCGCCGGGGAGCGACTCGCAGTCGACGACCGTCACGGCGAAGTAGCGGCGCAACGCCAGCGTCACCTTGCGGTACGTCGTCATGTCGAGCGGTGCGCCGACCTGGCCCCGGCTCGCGGGCAGCAGCCAGCCGCCGTCCGACACCGGCACCAGATAGCCGGTCACGTCCGTCAGCCGCATCGACGGGGTGAGGATCGGCGCGAGGTCGGCGCACGTCCAGCGCACCGCCTCCGCGCCCATGCGCACCGGCAGGGTGCCCAGCGCGGCGTCCGCCTCCATCGTCAGCACCAGGTCGTGCCGGTAGTGGTTGAGGGTGCGTCCGAGCAACGCGGAGACGGTGGACTTGCCGACGCCGCCGCGGATGGAGGTGACGGCCACCACCCGGCCCGTCGTGACGGGCTGCTGCAACTCGCGGGCGATCCGGGTCTGTTCGGCGACGTCGCGCGCGACGGACGAGGTGAGTTTGCGCAACGCCCGCCCCGTGCGCCGGGTCATGGGGTCACCGTGCAGGGGCCGTCCCAGGGCGATGAGGAGCCGCGGATCGAGGGTGGGGGACGACTCGGGAGCGGGGGACGCCGGAAGCCGGGGATCCGGGCCAGGCGCGACGGGCGAGGCAGGCGGGGCAGGCGGGGCGGAAGGGGCGGGCGAGGCGGGCCGCTCGGGGTCCGGCGCGCCGGCGGCCGGGGAACCGGGGGCCGCGACATCGGACACGCGGGCCGGGGGCACCGGCCCGGATATGTGCGGCACGGATTCGCGCGGCGCGGATATGTGAGCGCCGGATATGTGAGGGCCGGATATGTGAGGGCCGCCGGATACCTGAGGGTCGGACAGGCCACCGCCACCGCGACCGCCACTGCCACCATCGGCGTCGCCGACCGCGTCCGCTGCGGACCGGGGGGCCGCTGCCGTCCCGGTGGTTGCGGGCTGCGGGGGTCCGGGCTGCGGGGGCGCGGGGTGCACGAGTCGGAGGGCCGGTTCTCCGGGCCGCCCGGAGGCCGCCTCCCGCCCGCCGCCCAGCTCCCGCAGCACGTCGCGCTGCCAGTCGCCGCCGTCACCGCCACGGCCGCCACCGTGCGGGCCACCGTCGTCCCGGCCACCGCCGTGCGACGGCGGCTGCTCCCGCCGCTGTTCCCCCTGCGTCATGCCGCCGCGCCTCCTAAGCGAAGGTGTCGAGCAGTCGCCCGTACACACCGAACACGCCGACGAGCAGCGGAAGAAGGGTGATGACCCCCACCGACTCGAGCAGGTCGCCGAACCGCCGCAACCGCACCCGCACATGCTCGGCCGGCTGCACGGCGAGCACGGCCAGCGGCAGGACCGCCAGCACGACGAGCACGACCAGCGGGGCAGCGGGCGAGGACCGCTCCGCCCATACCGTCAGCAACCGTACGGCGACGCCGGCTGCCGCGGCCAGCAGCACGACCACCTCGGCGACCAGCGGAAACGCCCGGGCCCGCAGAGCCAGCACCAGCGCGACGACCGCGGCGAGCGACACCGTCCACCCGGAGGGAGACCGCACCGCCAGCACGGCGGCCGCCGTGGCCGACGCGGCCACGGTGATCGTGGCGAGCACCAGCCCGCGGTGGGCGGCGGCCAGAGCGGCGGACACCTGGTAGCGGCTGACGGACACCCCGCCCGCCCGCCGGTCGTCCAGCCCCGAGAGGCCGGACGCCATCAGAGCCAGCCGCGGCAGCACTCCGAGCACCACCACGCAGACGACGCCGACGACGGCCCCGACACGGGCCTGCTGCTCCGCCGTCCCGGCGCCGGACTGCACGACGACGGCGGTCTCCCAGCCGACGGCGGTCAGGGCCACGGCGGCGGCGCCCACGACACCGCCCCGCCCCAGCGGCGTGAACAGCCCGAGCAGGACGAGGACCAGCGCGCCCACGGCGGCCACCCCGGCCAGCCGCAGCGCGCCCGGGGAATCCCCGCCGAGTACGTCGACGAGGCTCCACGCGCCCAGCCCACCGAGCGCGCCACCGGAGCACAGCAGGGTGACCGCCGGCGCCTGCCTGCGCAGACGCCCCAGGACCGCACCGGCGACCGCGGCCGCACCGGCGGAGGCGAGCAGCGCACCGGCGACGACGGAACGGTCGTACTGCGCACGTGCGAACAGGGCGGCGACGACCGCCCAGCCCACGCACGCGACCCCCGCGGTGATCCGCAGCGCGACAGGCCCCCACTGCCCCGACCGGTGGCCGAGACCTTCCGCCACCTCGTCGCTGACGTCGTGCACGACGGGGGCGGGCGGAGCGTCCTCCGCGCGGACGAGACGCAGGACGGCGCCGTCGCGGATGCCCGCCGTCTCCAGTGTGCTGTCGTGATCGAGTGCGGAGCCGTCCACCGTGACGAGGTGACGCGCGGCGGGCCGGCCTTCCGCCCGGTCGTCCAGCAACCGCATGATCTCGGGCAGCAGCACCCCGACCGGCTCCTGCGCCGGCAGCACGAGGTCGACGCGGCGCCGCTCACCGACGAGGGTGACGCGACTCAGCACTGCCGGCCCGCCGGCCGCCCTACGATTCAAGGCCCCCGTAGACATCACGTTCGCGAACCTATCACCGGCCGGCAGGACTGCCGGAGGGTGTGGAGACGCCGGGGGAGTAAGGGCTCGTGCCCTGCCCGATCACCCGGTGCGACACGAACGACCACCCCACGCACCCCGCGCACAACACGGCCGCGACCACCATCCCGGCGACCACCTTCCCCACCCGCTCGTCCACGGCCCGCCGCTGCCGCTGAGCCCCGAACAACAAGGCGTCCCGCAACCGCCGCCGCCGCACGGCAACGGACTCGAGAAGCTGACTGTCATATTCCTGAGCGGTCAAACCGGTTCACCTGCCTCACGTCCCTCACGTCGGGAACTCGCCGAGCCAACTGCGCTTGAGCAAGTGCTCGGGAAGGTACTCGGACTCGACGTCGATCGGGCGGCCGGCGTCGTACGCGAGGCAGGTGATCGCGAGGATGGCGAGAGGCACGTCACCGTCGCCGGACTCCTCGCGTTCCGGGTCGGCGGTCCAGTACTCCTTGTGCAGTTCGAGCGCGCGGACGAGTGCCTCGTTGAACTTGACCGGGTCCTGGGCGACGAACCGGTGGAAGAGGTTGAGCGGCGGGAACAGGACCTTGAGCATCAGCTCCCGGTCCACGATCCGCAGCCGGTCCGGGTCGGTTCCGTCGAACGCGGCGACCAGCTTGTCCCCGAGGCCCGGCCGTTCCAGCCAGTACGTCTGGAGGGCGTCCACCCAGTGGTAGATGTACTCCTCGAACACGGCCCCGGAGGCCCGCAGCGTCTCGATCGGCACCTGGCACAACGCCGTCATCCGCGCCTGGTCCCGGCACACCACGGCCAGCCAGAAGGCGTCCAGCCAGGTCCCGGCGTCCGTGAAGTGGGTGGGCCCCACGGCGGGGATCGTCCGGACCTCATGAGCGATCATGCACTCGACGGTGGAACCCTCGGGAGCGGTCGCCGAGGCGAACAGAGCCGACCCGACCTGCATGGCCATGACCCATGCCTCCCAGGTCTCGAGCATCTCGGCGGTGGGGTCCAGGGAACACTGGAGCTTGGCCGTGCTCAAGGCGCTCCTGAAGGCCATGCCGAAGCCCTGCGGCCACTCCGACAACTCCTCGAGTTCCTTGCTCAGGCGCTCGTTGAGCTCTGCCCGGAACCTGGCAGGTTCGGGGTGGCCGATTTCCGTCGGAGGTCGAGAGATCTTCGTGGGCACGGACCGCTTCTCATTTCGTGAGGTCGAACTGCTTCATCTGGTACCCAGCGTATGTGGGCCCGTTGAAATCTGCCTTGACCAGGACATAGTCCACTTTGCCGGTCTTAAGAGCTTCCTTGAGGTCGTTCCTCAGAGCGCGCTCGGCAGCGGCCTCTGCGAACAGACCCTTCTTTTCGTTTCTGTTGGCTCTGTTCTTCATCTCGTCAAGGATGGTCTCGAAGTACTCCCGCGTCCCCTGGGTCACCAATCGCCCGCTGTGCCCCTTGCGCACGCCGAGGTCGGCCTTCGTGGAACCCTTGGCCTCGACGACGACGTACCGGCCGTCCTGGGCCCGGTACACCTGGTCGAACCGGTTGTTGCCGAACGCCCCGTCGTCCAGGCGCACCGCGCCCTCGTAGTGCTCGGGTATGGCGTGGTGCTCGGCGGCGTCCTCGCCGAGCAGTTCGCCCTGCCGGTTCGCGTCGGCGTGGAGCGGCTTGTGGGCCGCGTTGGCGTGGTCCCTGGCGGCGGCCGTCACGTCCGTGCGATGCGCGGTGTACGCCTCCTCGGCAGCCTTGAGCCGGCCTTCGGCGGCGTTGTCGGCCGTGACGGCCGCGTGCCGCTTCGCCGCCTGGTCGTCGAGGTGGTGCAGGGCCTCGGGGGAGAGGTCCGAGCGGTTGCCCACCACGGGATCCTTGTGCACGTAGTGCTCTTTGATCGCCGGTGGCATGTCGCTGGCCGCGATCCACTCGGGCGGCGCGAACGGATTGCGTACGAGCTGGGGTACGACTTGGCCGTAACCCCCCTTGGCCTTGGTCGACAGGCGGTAGCCGTTCTCGCGGTAGTGGTCCTTGAACCACTGGGGGTCGTTGTTGGCCCGCTCGACCTGCCGGCGCATGATCTCGCGCTCGTGCTCCAGCGGGTTGTGACCGCCGGACGGCGATCCGTTCCCGCCGTGACCGCCTCCGTGGCCGCCGCCGGTCCCGCCGTGCTGGGCGGGAACGTGTCCGCCGTCCGCGCCGCCGCCCGTGTGACCGTGGTCGCCTCCCGTCGCGTGTCCGCCGGTGTCGCGCGCAGGCGCCGTGTCGGTGCCCCGGCCGCCACCCGCGTGGTCGGTGGCGTGCGCCGTCGGTGTCGTGTGCCCGCCGCCCCGAGGCGTCGCGTCGCCGCCGACATGACCCGCCGTGTCTCCGGCGACATGTGCGCCCGCCCTGTCGCCCGCCCCGACCAGCGCCCCCTCGTCGTGCGGCAGCGTCTGCCGCAGCAAGTCCCGGTCTGCCGAGGACAGTTCGACCTTTGCCGGGGCCGCCGTCCCGTCCGGGCGGACGACCGAGCCGTCGTCCAGGTTCAGGCGGGTTCCGTCCGGCCACTGCACGACGTTGTCGTGGATCACCGGGAGCTCGTCGGCGATCCGCAGCACGCTGCCGTCCGGCTGGACACGTCCCGCTCCGGAGAGCAGGTCGTCGTAGGCGCCCGCGTGGACGCCCCGCAGGCCGGCGAACACGTCGGCGACCTTGACCGTGCCGAACTTCGCGGCCTTGCCGAGGTACGTCATCGGGTCGACCAGCCGCCCGGTCTTGCCGAGCACGGCGAGCGTGCGGGCCACCGCCCCGCCCTTCGCCGCCGTACCGGCGCCGCCGGTGAAGATCGTGGTCAGGACGTTGAAGGTGACCGCGCCGCCGGCCCGGGCGGGGTTCTTGCCCCACTCGTCCCACGCCACCAGCGCCTTGCCCGCCTCCTTGACCGTGTCGCGGGTCTCGCGCAGATACCCGGGCAGCTTGTCCTCGGGCATCGTCCAGTACAGGCTGCCGGCGATCGGGGTCATGGTGATGGCCAGGCCCGTCGCGAGCTTGCCGAGTCCCGTCCAGGCCTCGCCCGCAGCGTCCCATCCGTCGACGCCGACGAAGGTGCCGAGGCCCTGGATCGTGCCCCATACGCCGTCGACGAAGAAGCCCTTGCCGAAGTCGAGCACCTGGTGGCCCAGCCAGTCCAGACCGTGCCGTTCCTTCTCCACGGTCTTGCCCCAGGGCAGTTCCTCGGACTGGTTCAGCAGGTCGGCGGTGAAGCCGTACGTGCTGGTGCCGCGTTTCAGCAACCGCTTCTGCGCGCCGTCCTCGAGGATCAGCGTCGTCCCGCCCACCAGCGCGGTGATCTTGTTGTGGCAGGTGATCTCCGCCTGCCAGAACGCGGTCGTGGCGGCCGTGACGTCGTGCACCAGGTCGTTGTTGAGCTGGACGTTGTCGTCGTCCTCACGCCAGTGGTCGTCGCCCGCGATGTCGTGCCGGAAGGTCTCCGCACGCTGCTTGAGGCTCTTCAGCCTGGCCACGAGCGGCTGGACCTCGGTCTCGTACGAGCTGAGGGCGGCCGCCACCTTCTCCAGGTCGTCGGCGAACTCGTCCGCCTTGGCGGCCACCGGCGCGGTCGTGGCGAACAACTGGTCGGCCTCCGGGGCCGAGTAGCAGGCCGACAGCCCCTGGAAGCGGGTGTGCACGTCCGACCCCGACTGGCGGAAGGTGAGGGCCTCCGCGGTCAGGAGCATCGAGTCCGTGCCCAGTTGTTCCAGGTCACCGGTGAACTGCGGAATGTTCTGCGGGTCGATGAGGTCCGCGCTCACTTGCCCCCCTGCTGCCCGCCCGTGCCCGGCAGGTCGATCTTCGGCTCCTTCAGCGCGTTCGCCTGGGCCTGCGCCGCCATGTCCAGGTCGCCCTTGACGTAGGCGTTGGTCGCGGTGGCCGCCCCGTTGAGCGAGTTCGACGTGCGCACCGCGACATACGCCAGCTTCTCCTGGTAGGCCGTGAAGAACTCGGCCAGCGCCCCGCCGACCGGTCCCTGGACCCCGCTCTTCTCGACGCCGCCCTGCTGGATCGTGCCGGCGGACCCGGCTGCGCTGGGCATGGTCTCCTGCAGCGCCTTCCCGGTGTTCGAGAGGCCCTCGGCCGCCTTCGCCGTCTCCGTGAGGACGTGTCGCACGCCCGACGGCGAGATGTCCCACCCCGTCATGTGGATTCCCCGTACTCCCGTGACACCCGTGACTCCCGTGTGCCGTCGCCCCGTCGACGCCGCGCGTCAGCCGATGTTGTCGACCGCCGCCCGTGCCTTCGCCATCGTCGACTGGGCCGTCCCGTCGTTGTCCTCCAGCGTGGTGCGCACCAGCTGGATGATGCTGCGCACCTCGTTGGCCGCCCGGTTCCAGCGGAGTTCCTTGCCGTGGTACTCCTCGGACACCCCGTCGGCCTGGAAGTCGGCCATGGCGGCCTTCACGGCCTTGTCGCGGTCGGCCAGCACCCGCTCCAGCTGGCCGACGATTCCCTGCAGCCCACCCTGCACCTCGCCCGAGGCGCCGGTGTCGTACGAGCGGCGGTCCAGATTCTGACCCATCGTCACAAACCCCCTGTGGTTGTCTGCCTGCGCCCTGGACCGAGGCCTAGCGCGCGCCGAAGCGGGCCGCGTCGAAGTTGGCCGCGCCCATGTTCTTGTTGGCGTTGTCGTGCTGCTCGGTGTCGCCGCCGGCGAACGCGGTGTCCATGCCGCTCTGGCCCTCGAGGATCCCGCCGAGCGATTCGTTGAGCGCGGCGGTGATTTCGTCAGCACGACTCTTGAACGAGTCGAAGGCGACCTTTCCGGAGCCGTTGAACTTGCCCTCCAGCGGCTCGGCCGCCTGGATGAGACCACGGATCAGCGTGCCCAGGTCGGTGCTCGAACCGACCGTGCTCTTGCCCAGATCCGAGAGGGTCGTGGATCCCATGTCGAACTTCACGTGTCACCCCCGTGCGTCACGCACACATCACATACCTGTTCGAGCATGCTGTCGCACAACACGTTGCGGACGCAACGTCGTAGATCCCGATGTGACCTGATCCGGACATATCCGGGACGACACCTGCACCGCTTCCGCACCGCTTCCGCATCGCTCCGGCGGACGACACCGGCACCGCTCCGGCGGGCTGCTCCGGCGCTGCTCCGGGGCCGCGTCCCACCCGCTCCGGCACCGTTCCGGCGTCGTCGAGTGCGGGCCCCCCGGCGCGAGCCGCCGCCCCGGCGCACGCCTCAGAAGAACACCCCGCACCTCAACAGCACGTTCGCGTAAGGCCGTGCCTCGCCCGTGCGGACCACCAGCCGTGCTCCCGCCGACAGTTCCTTCAGCCGCTCGTGCGAGACGTAGGTCAGGGAGGGGAAGCGGCCCGCGAGGAGTCCGGCGGCCGAAGGGTTGGCCTCCCGGACCTCGTCCGCCGCCGTGGCCCCCTCCACCACCAGCTCGGCGAGCAGTCCGTCGACGACCTCCTCGAACGACGGCACGCCCGCCCGGAAGGCGAGGTCGACCACGCGCGGCCCGTCCGGTATCGGCATGCCCGCGTCGCACACCAGCACCCCGTCGCCGTGTCCCAACTCGGCGAGCGCGCCGGCGAGATGACGGTTGAGTATCCCCGCCTTCTTCACAGGGCGTCGACCTCCTCGGCGGTCGGGAACGACTCCTGCGCGCCCTTCCGGGTCACGGACACCGCTCCCACCCGGGCCGCGTACGCCGCCGCCTCCTCGAGCGAGGCGCCCCGGCCCAGCCGCCAGGCCAGCGCCGCGGTGAACGCGTCGCCCGCGCCCGTCGTGTCCACGGCGTCCACCTTCACGGGGGCGACGCGCCGCACGCCGCCGTCCGCCGACGCCACCAGCGCACCCTGCGCGCCCAGCGTGACGACGACCGACCGCGGCCCCTTCGCGAGCAGGAGCCGCGCCCAGTCCTCGGGAGCGGAGGCCGTCCCGCCGGCCTCGCCGAGGATCACCTTCGCCTCGTGCTCGTTGACGATCAGCGGGTCGCAGGCCGCGAGCAGCACGACGGGCAGCGGGCGCGGCGGGGAGGGGTTGAGCACGAACCGGCTGTCCGGTCCGAGGCTCGCCGCGACCGCCACGACCGTCTCCAGCGGGATCTCCAGCTGCGCCGACACCACCCGCGAGGCGTGCAGGAGATCGCTCGCGGCACGGACGTCCGCCGGGGTCAGCCGGCCGTTCGCGCCCGGCGACACCACGATGCTGTTGTCACCCGAGGGGTCGACGGTGATCAGCGCGACGCCCGTCGGCGCCCCGCCCGTCAGCACGCCCGCCGTGTCGACCCCGGCCGCCCGCTGCGCGTCGAGCAGCAGCCGTCCGTGGGCGTCGTCGCCGACCCGGGCCAGCAGGGCGGTACGGGCCCCGAGGCGCGCGGCCGCGACGGCCTGGTTCGCCCCCTTGCCGCCGGGGTGCACGGCCAGGTCGGAACCGAGCACCGTCTCCCCGGCCGCCGGCCTGCGCTCGACGTCGATCACCAGGTCGGCGTTGGCCGACCCCACGACCAGCAGGTCGTAGTCGTACATGGAAGAACTCCCCTGGTACGTGACGTGAGGCGGGCGGTCCGTACGAGGACCGCCCGCCTTCCCGTTCGATGTCAGCCGCTGAACCCGGCCACGTTCGCCTCGGTGACCACCTTCACCGGCACCTTCACCGTCTCCTCCACCTTCTTGCCCCGCAGGGCCTTCAGCGCGTTGTCCACGGCGATCCTGCCCAGCTGGGACGGCTGCTGTGCCACCGACGCGTACAGCGTGCCCTGTTCGACGGCCTTGAGGCCGTCCGGCGTGCCGTCGAAGCCGACGACCTGGACGGACTTGCCGGCCTTGGAGCCCAGCGCCTTGATCGCGCCGAGCGCCATCTCGTCGTTGGCGGCGATGACGCCCTGGACGTCCGGGTGCGCCTGGAGCAGGTTCGACATCACGTCGAGTCCCTTGGTGCGGTCGAAGTCGGCCGGCTGCTGGGCGAGCACCTGGATGCCGGGGTAGGCCTTGAGGCCCTCGGCGAAGCCCGCCGCGCGCTCCCGGGCGGCGGAGGTACCGGCCTGGCCCTGGAGGATCACGATCTTTCCGGTGCCGCCCAGCTTCTCGGCGACCGTCTTCGCGGCCAGTTCACCGCCCGCCACGTTGTCGGAGGCGACCAGCGCGTCCACCGGGGCCTTGTTGACGCCCCGGTCGACGGCGACGACCGGGATCTTCGCCTTGTCGGCGGCCTTCACCGCGTTGCTCGCCGCGTCCGAGTCCACCGGGTTGACGATGATCGAGTCGTAGCCGGAACTGGTGAAGTTCTGCAGCTGGTTGGCCTGCTGCGAGGCGTCGTTCTGCGCGTCGGTGACCGTCAGGTCAACGCCCAGCTTCTTCGCCTCGGCCTTCGCGCCGGACTGGATCTGCACGAAGAACGGGTTGTTCAGGGTGGACAGCGCCAGGCCGATCCTCGGGTTCGCGCTCGGGGAGTTCCCGCCGTGCAGGAAGGAGGTCGCGCCGACGACCGCCACGGTGACGACGGCCGCGAGACCGTACGTCGCCGCCTGCCGGCCCTTGCCGCCGCTGCCCGCCCCGGCCGCCGCGGGGGTCGCGCCCGCCTTGCGGCGCAAGGTGTCCAGCAGCACCGCCAGCGCGATGACGACGCCGATGACGACCTGCTGCCAGAACGCGGAGACGGACAGCAGGTTCAGCCCGTTGCGCAGCACCGCCAGGATCAGCGCGCCGATCAGGGTGCCCGAGGCCTTGCCGGTGCCGCCGGCGAGGGAGGCGCCGCCGATGACGACCGCGGCGATGGCGTCCAGCTCGTAGCCGTCGGCGGCCTGCGGCTGCGCGGACGACAGCCGGGAGGCGAGCACGACGCCCGCGGCGGCCGCGAAGACGCCGGACAGGGCGTAGATGGCGAGCTTCTGCCGCTTCACCCGCAGCCCCGAGAGCCGGGCGGCCTCCTCGTTGCCGCCGATGGCGTACATCGAACGTCCGATGTAGGTGCGGCCGAGCACGAACGCGGCGATCAGCCCCATCACGACCATGACGAGCACCGGAACCGGCAGCCAGCCGCCGAGCGTGTCGCCGAGGTGCGAGACGGAGTCGGGGAAGGCGATCGGCGAGCCCTCGGAGATCACCAGGGACAGACCGCGGGCGACCGAGAGCATCGCGAGCGTCGCGATGAACGGCGGCAGTTTGCCGTAGGCGATGAGGAAACCGTTCACCAGACCGGCGACGATGCCGGTGGCGACGGCCAGGAGCAGCGCTATGACCACCGGGACGCCGTGCTGCGTGGCGCTCCAGGCCAGCACGGTCGCCGACAGCGCGGCCACCGAGCCGACCGACAGGTCGATGCCCGCCGAGACGATCACGAACGTGACGCCGAAGGCGAGGATGGCGGTCACGGCCGCCTGGACGCCCACGTTGAGCAGGTTGTCCGTGGTCAGGAAGTCGCCCGACAGCGCCGACATGGCGATGAGGAGGACGATCAGCGCGGTGAGCGCGCCGTTGTCGAGGAGCAGGCGGCGGACCGCCGCGGCGCCGCCACCGGCGCCCGTCGTGCTGGGATGCGTGTCAGCGGCCACGGCCGGCCTCCACTTCCGTGGTCGTAGGGGTGGTACGGGGGGTGGCGGGCGCGCTGACGGCGAGCGCCATCACCGCGTCCTGGGTGGCCTGCTCGGCAGGCAGTTCGCCGGCGATCCGGCCCTGGGCCATCACCAGCACCCGGTCGCTCATGCCGAGCACCTCGGGCAGATCGCTGGAGATCATCAGGACCGCGGCGCCGGCCGCCGTCAGCTCGTTGACGAGCTGGTAGATCTCGACCTTGGCGCCGACGTCGATCCCGCGGGTGGGCTCGTCGAGGATCAGCACCTTGGTGTCGGCCAGCAGCCACTTGCCGATGACGACCTTCTGCTGGTTGCCGCCGGACAGGGTGCGCACCTGCTGGCCGAGGCCGGCCATCCGCACGCCCAGCTGCGCGGCGATCCGCGCCGCCGCCTCGCGCTGGCCCTTCAGGTCGACCAGCCCGCCACGGGTCGCGGCCCGCATGGTCACGAGCCCGAGGTTCTCCTCGACCGACTGGTCCAGCACGAGTCCCTGGCCCTTGCGGTCCTCGGGCACCAGGCCGATCCCGGCCGTCATCGCCGCGTTGACGTCGTGCCGGGGGAGCGGCGCCCCCGCGACCCGCACGGTGCCCCGGTCGTAGGGGTCGGCCCCGAAGACGGCCCGTACGACCTCGGTACGACCGGCGCCGACGAGCCCGGCGACGCCGACGACCTCACCGGCGCGCACCTCGAAGGAGACGTCGTGGAAGACGCCGTCGCGGGTGAGCCCTTCGACGGACAGCAGGGCGGCGCCCGTCTCGGCGCGCTCCCTGGGGTACTGCTGCTCGATGGAGCGGCCCACCATGAGCCGTACGAGCTCGTCCTGCGGGGTGGAGGCCGGCACCTGTCCGACGCTCCTGCCGTCGCGGATGACCGTGACGCGGTCGCCGAGGGCGGCGATCTCCTCCAGGTGATGCGTGATGAACACGATGCCGACGCCGTCCTCGCGCAGCCTGCGCACGATCGCGAAGAGCTTGTCGACCTCCTCGGAGGTCAGCACGGCGGTCGGCTCGTCCATGATGAGCACGCGCGCGTTCAGGCTGAGCGCCTTGGCGATCTCGACCATCTGCAGCCGGGCGATGCCGAGTTCACGCACCCGCGCACGGGGCGGGACGTTCACGCCGACCCGCTCCAGCAGGACGGCGGCCTCGGCATCCATCCGCTTGCGGTCGATCACCCCGAGACGACGGGGCTGCCGTCCCAGGAAGATGTTCTCGGCGACCGTCAGATCGGGGACGAGGTTGAACTCCTGGTAGATGGTGGCGATCCCGAGACGCTCGGAGTCCTGCGCGCCATGGATGCGCACCTCTTCGCCGCCGGCCAGGATCCGCCCGGCGTCGGGCCGGTAGGCGCCGGAGAGCATCTTGATGAGGGTGCTCTTGCCCGCGCCGTTCTCACCGAGGAGCACATGCACCTCGCCCCGCCGCAGGTCGAAGTCGACGCTGTCGAGCGCGACCACGCCGGGGAAGGTCTTGCGTATGCCTTCGATGCGCAGCAACTCGTCCGCGTTGCTCACGTCTGGCTCCTGTTCGTTACGGGGGACTCGCCGCACGAGCGGCGTACGACGAGGCGGGCGGTGAAGGTGACCGACTGCGGGGGCCGTCCCTCGATGCGGTCGACGAGCGCGCGCACGGCGGCCCGCCCCAGCTCGCCCGTCGGCTGGGCGATCGCCGTGATCGGCGGATCGGTGTGCACGAACCACGGGATGTCGTCGAACGCGGCGAGCGCCAGGTCGTCCGGAACACGCAGCCCACGCGCGCGGACGGCGTCCAGCGCGCCCAGCGCCATCAGGTTGTCGGCGGCGAACACGACCTCGGGCGGCTCGGGCAGGTCGAGGAAGCCCTCGGTGACCCGCCGTCCGCTCTCGGCCTGGAAGTCGCCCTGTCCCGTGTAGGCGTCCGGGAGGGGGAGTCCGTACTCGGCGAGGGCGGCGCGGAAGGCCTCCACGCGCTCGCTGCCGGTGGTGGTGGCGGCGGGCCCCGCGATGATGGCGAGCCGGCGGTGGCCGAGACCGTGCAGATGGGCCACGAGGTCGCGCACGGCTGCCCGTCCGTCCGACCTGACCACGGGCACGTCCAGGCCGGGGATCCACCGGTCGACGAACACCATCGGCGTGCCCGCGCGCGCGGCGTCCAGCATCCGCGGGGAGCCGCCGTCGGTGGGGGAGACCAGCAGCCCGTCGATCCGGCGGTCGAGCAGGGTCGTGACGTGGTGGTCCTGCAGGTCGGGCCGTTCGTCGGCGTTGCCGATGATCACGCTGTAGCCGAGGGCGCGGGCCTCCTCCTCGACGGATCGGGCCAGCTCGGTGAAGTAGGGGTTCATCACGTCGCTGATGACCAGGCCGAGGGTGCGGGTCTGGTCGGTGCGCAGCGACCGGGCGACGGCGTTCGGGCGGTAGCCCAGCGCCTCGACGGCGGCCAGCACGCGCGTGCGTGCGTCGTCGCTGACCGACGGATGGTCGTTCAGGACGCGTGACACCGTGGCGACGGAGACGCCCGCCTCGGCAGCGACGTCCTTGATGCTCGCCATCGCCGCTCCACCTCCTCGTGGACTCGGTTCGTGCACGTCGTGTACGTCGTGGAATCGATTACATCGACGCGTAGGAAGGATTGGAATCGATTACACGGGCGTTAATCAAGCCCCCGGCCTGGCTGAAACCGGATCGTGATGAAGGCGGCCGCGCAGGGCCCTAGGCTGCCCTGGACCGTCACGGGTGGCATGCCCGTGCCAAGCAAACAGGGGAGAACAGACATGCGCGCAAGCCGGATACTCGGCGCGTCCGCGGGGGCGGTCGCCCTGGTCGGCGCCTCGTTCGTCGCCGCCACCCCGGCCGCCGCGGCGAGCTGCACGGCCAAGGCCCTCGAGACCGTGGTCATCCGTTCCACGACCAGCACCGGCGGCACCGCTCTCGCCCAGCTCAACAAGGGTCAGAGCGCCTCGGCCTCCTGCACGATGTACTACGGCGCCACCGCTTACGAGAAGTGCGGCATCGTCAGCAAGCGCTGGGTGAAGGTCACCAGGAGCGGTGTCACCGGCTACGTGGTCGGCACCTGTGTGACGATCGAGCAGGACTGACCCGAGGCGACCCGGGCGGCCCTGTCGGTGGCGGGCGGTACCGTCGGATCATGTCCCAACAGACGGGGGCCGCCCAGGGGGCGGAAGAGCGGCGGCTCGCCACGCTGGAAGGCGTGCTGGAACGCATCACGTACGCCAACGAGGACAACGGCTACACGGTCGCCCGGGTCGACACGGGCAGAGGCGGCGGCGACCTCCTCACGGTCGTCGGCGCACTGCTCGGCGCCCAGGTCGGCGAGTCCCTGCGCATGGAGGGCCGTTGGGGCTCCCACCCGCAGTACGGCAAGCAGTTCACCGTCGAGAACTACACGACCGTGCTGCCCGCCACCGTCCAGGGCATGCGCCGCTACCTGGGGTCCGGCCTGGTCAAGGGCATCGGCCCGGTCTTCGCCGACCGCATCACCCAGCACTTCGGCATGGACACCCTGAAGATCATCGAGGAGGAGCCGAAACGGCTCATCGAGGTGCCCGGCCTCGGTCCGAAGCGCACGAAGAAGATCGCCGACGCCTGGGAGGAACAGAAGGCGATCAAGGAGGTCATGCTCTTCCTGCAGACCGTCGAGGTGTCCACGTCCATCGCGGTCCGCATCTACAAGAAGTACGGCGACGCCTCGATCTCCGTCGTGAAGAACCAGCCCTACCGGCTCGCCTCCGACGTCTGGGGCATCGGCTTCCTCACCGCGGACCGGATCGCCCAGTCCGTCGGCATCCCGCACGACAGCCCGGAGCGGGTCAAGGCGGGCCTGCAGTACGCCCTGTCCCAGGCCACCGACCAGGGCCACTGCTACCTCCCGGAGGAGCGGCTGATCGCCGACGCGGTCAAGCTCCTGCAGGTCGACACCGGCCTGGTCATCGAGTGCCTCGCGGAGCTCGCCGAACCGCCGGAGGAGGGCGAGGACCCCGGGGTCGTCCGGGAGAGAGTGCCGGCGGCCGACGGCGGGGATCCGGTCTCCGCCGTCTACCTGGTCCCCTTCCACCGCGCCGAACTCTCCCTGTCCGCCCAGCTGTTGCGCCTGCTGCGCACCGACGAGGACCGGATGCCGGCCTTCCGTGACGTGGCCTGGGACAAGGCGCTGGCCTGGCTGAGGACCCGTACGAAGGCCGACCTCGCGCCCGAGCAGGAGGCGGCCGTCCGGCTCGCGCTGACCGAGAAGGTCGCCGTCCTCACCGGCGGCCCCGGCTGCGGCAAGTCCTTCACGGTCCGCTCGATCGTGGAGCTGGCCCGCGCGCGCAAGGCGAAGGTCGTGCTCGCCGCGCCCACCGGCCGCGCCGCCAAGCGGCTGGCCGAGCTGACCGGCGCGGAAGCCTCCACCGTGCACCGCCTGCTGGAGCTCAAGCCCGGTGGCGACGCGGCGTACGACCGCGACCGCCCGCTGGACGCCGACCTGGTCGTGGTCGACGAGGCGTCGATGCTGGACCTGCTCCTCGCCAACAAGCTCGTCAAAGCCGTCCCGCCGGGCGCACACCTGCTCTTCGTCGGGGACGTCGACCAGCTCCCCAGCGTCGGCGCCGGCGAGGTGCTGCGCGACCTGCTCGCCGACGGCGGCCCGGTGCCGGCCGTGCGCCTCACGCGCGTGTTCCGCCAGGCCCAGCAGTCCGGCGTGGTGACCAACGCGCACCGGATCAACGCCGGTCAGCATCCGCTCACCGACGGCATGAAGGACTTCTTCCTCTTCGTCGAGGACGACACGGAGGAGGCCGGCCGGCTCACGGTGGACGTGGCCGCGCGCCGCATTCCGGCCAGGTTCGGTCTCGACCCGCGCCGGGACGTGCAGGTCCTGGCGCCCATGCACCGCGGCCCGGCCGGCGCAGGCGCCCTCAACGGGCTGCTCCAGCAGGCCGTCACGCCCGGCCGTCCCGACCTCCCCGAGAAGCGCTTCGGCGGCCGGGTGTTCCGCGTCGGCGACAAGGTCACCCAGATCCGCAACAATTACGACAAAGGGGAGAACGGCGTCTTCAACGGCACCGTCGGCGTCGTCACCTCGCTCGACCCGGTCGACCAGCGCCTGACGGTGCTGACCGACGAGGACGAGGAGGTGCCCTACGAGTTCGACGAACTGGACGAGTTGGCCCACGCGTACGCGGTGACGATCCACCGTTCACAGGGGAGTGAATATCCCGCCGTGGTGATCCCCGTCACCACGGGAGCATGGATGATGCTGCAGCGGAATCTTCTGTATACGGCCGTCACCCGCGCGAAAAAGCTCGTCGTCCTCGTCGGCTCCCGCAAGGCGATCGGCCAGGCGGTGCGGACGGTGTCGGCGGGCCGCCGCTGCACGGCCCTGGACTTCCGGCTCGCGGGCCGGTGAGCCCGGCGGTCACGGGACTTCCGGAGAACGTGTAAAAAATGATCGATCAAATGAGTCACGAAGGTCACAGAGCACTTCCCCAACCGTGAACAAGGCGGCAGGATGAGCTGGTTGGCGGCACTGAGTGCCGCCGATAAGCCCAATGGTCGACCCCGAGTGCACTCTCCTGCGCCAAATGGGGGATGGTAGAGACAGTCAGGGCAACCTCGAAGAAGAGGCACAACGTCGGTGAGGGATGACGTGAGCGAGCACACCAACAATGCTGTAGTACTGCGGTACGGCGACGGCGAGTACACCTACCCGGTGATCGACAGCACCGTCGGCGACAAGGGCTTCGACATCGGGAAGCTCCGCGCCCAGACCGGTCTGGTGACCCTGGACAGCGGCTACGGCAACACCGCCGCCTATAAATCCGCCATCACGTACCTCGACGGCGAGCAGGGCATCCTCCGGTACCGCGGCTACCCGATCGAGCAGCTGGCCGAGCGGTCGACCTTCCTCGAGGTCGCCTACCTCCTGATCAACGGCGAGCTGCCGACCGTCGACGAGCTCACCGTCTTCCAGAACGACATCACGCAGCACACCCTGCTGCACGAGGACGTCAAGAACTTCTACAAGGGCTTCCCGCGCGACGCCCACCCGATGGCCATGCTGTCGTCGGTGGTCTCCGCGCTGTCCACGTTCTACCAGGACAGCCACAACCCGTTCGACGAGAAGCAGCGCAACCTCTCCACGATCCGGCTGCTCGCCAAGCTCCCGACGATCGCGGCGTACGCCTACAAGAAGTCGATCGGCCACCCGTTCGTCTACCCGCGCAACGACCTCGGCTACGTCGAGAACTTCCTGCGCATGACGTTCTCGGTGCCGGCGCAGGAGTACGACCTCGACCCGGTCGTCGTCTCCGCGCTCGACAAGCTGCTCATCCTGCACGCCGACCACGAGCAGAACTGCTCGACGTCGACGGTCCGTCTGGTCGGCTCGTCCCAGGCGAACATGTTCGCGTCGATCTCGGCCGGCATCAACGCCCTGTGGGGCCCGCTGCACGGCGGCGCCAACCAGTCCGTCCTGGAGATGCTGGAGGGCATCCAGGCCAACGGCGGCGACGTCGACGCCTTCATCCGCAAGGTGAAGAACAAGGAGGACGGCGTCCGCCTGATGGGCTTCGGCCACCGGGTGTACAAGTCCTTCGACCCGCGCGCCAAGATCATCAAGGCTGCGGCGCACGACGTCCTCTCGGCCCTCGGCAAGTCCGACGAGCTGCTGGACATCGCGCTGAAGCTGGAGGAGCACGCGCTCTCCGACGACTACTTCGTCTCGCGCAACCTCTACCCGAACGTCGACTTCTACACCGGCCTGATCTACCGGGCCATGGGCTTCCCGACCGAGATGTTCACGGTCCTGTTCGCCCTGGGCCGCCTCCCGGGCTGGATCGCCCAGTGGCACGAGATGATCAAGGAGCCGGGCTCCCGCATCGGCCGCCCGCGCCAGATCTACACCGGTGTCGTCGAGCGCGACTTCGTTCCGGTCGAGCAGCGCTGACGCCTCCGGCGGCGGGGGGCCGGGTCGCTTCCAGGCGCCCCTCGTGATGTGCCGCATGTCCTGATGTCCGACTGCCCGGGGCCTTGCCCCGGGCAGTCGTGTGTCCGGGGCAAGGCCCCGGGAGCCGGGGGGTGCGGTGCGTCGAGGTGCGTCGTCGGGTGCGGGTGGGTGGGGGCCGGCCGCGCAGTTCCCCGCGCCCCTGCGGTCGGGACGGTCGGCCGTGTCGCCAAGGCTGCCCGGCGGCGCGCGAGGAAGGCTTTCGGGCGCGCGTGAGAGAGGCTTTCGGGTGCGGCGAGGGCCGGGCGCGGTGGGCCCTCTCGCGGGCTCCCCGTGTGCGGGCATACGGAAGGCGCCCCGGCGCCGGTCCCCCCACGGGCCGACGACCAGGGCGCCTTCCCATGTCCCGGTGCGGATTCCCCCCACGGGATCCGGCCGGGCGTTCGGAGGACAGCGCCTGAATTCGCTGTTGTGTGACCATCTTCGGTTGTCGTGCCCGCGGTTGAGCAGAACGAGCAGAACTCGCCGCACCACCGCTGTGTGCGATCTGCCGGGACAGCGCACGCTGGGAGGGCCGCTCAAAGCTTCCCGGTGTACTGCCCCGGCAACGCATCTCCGAGGACGTCCCCCAAGACATCCCCAGATGTCAGGTCACGCCCCCCAAGACGCTTCCCGACATCGTCAACTTAGACCTTCGAGCCCCTTCGATGGTTACGTTCACGTCACTGTGATCTGTGTCTCTTGCATATGTCCGTTAGATGCGCAAGGGACCGGATACGGCGATCGAGGCCCAAGCGTAAGGATGATGCGCGAGCCTTGTGAAGAGCTTATGTGAGGCTCGCGCAGGACTCCAGGGGTCTAGGTCAACGGTCTGGCCCTACTCGGCGGTATCTCCGCGCGACTCACGTGAACGTGCGGAGCCGCAGACTGTTCGTCACGACGAACACCGACGAGAACGCCATCGCCGCCCCCGCGATCATCGGGTTCAGCAGTCCCGCCGCGGCCAGCGGCAGCGCGGCCACGTTGTAGCCGAAGGCCCACACCAGGTTGCCCTTGATCGTGGCGAGGGTCCGCCGCGACAGGCGGATGGCGTCCGCGGCCACCCGCAGATCCCCGCGCACCAGCGTCAGGTCGCTCGCCTCGATCGCCGCGTCGGTGCCCGTGCCCATGGCCAGTCCCAGGTCGGCCGCGGCGAGCGCGGCCGCGTCGTTCACCCCGTCCCCGACCATGGCGACGACCCGCCCCTCGTCCTGCAACCGCCGCACGACGTCGACCTTGTCCTCCGGCAGCACCCCGGCGATCACCCGGTCGATCCCCACGGCCTGCGCCACCGCCTCGGCGACCACCTGGTTGTCCCCGGTCAGCAGCACCGGCGTCAGGCCCAGCGCGCGCAGCTCGCGCACCGCCTCGGCGCTGGTCTCCTTGACCGCGTCCGCGACGGCGAGCACGCCGCGCGGCACTCCGTCCCAGCCGACGACGACGGCCGTGCGGCCCGCCTGCTCGGCCGCGTCCACGGCGCGCGCCAGCTCCTGCGGGACGGTCTCGAAGAGGCGTCCGACGGCCACCTCGCGGCCCTCCACGTGCCCGCGCACCCCCCGCCCGGGCACGTTCTCGAACCGCTCGGCCGCCGGCAGCTCGCCGACCCGCTCCTCGGCGCCCGCCGCCACCGCCCGGGCGACCGGATGCTCGGAGGCGTGCTCCAGAGCGCCCGCCAGCCGCAGCAGCTCGCGCTCGTCCACGCCGCCGGCGGTCCACACGTCCTGCAGGGTCATCCGGCCGGTGGTGACGGTCCCGGTCTTGTCCAGGACGACCGTGTCGACGCGGCGCGTGGACTCCAGGACCTCCGGGCCCTTGATGAGGATGCCGAGCTGGGCGCCGCGCCCGGTGCCCACCATCAGCGCGGTGGGCGTGGCGAGGCCGAGCGCGCACGGGCAGGCGATGATCAGGACCGCGACGGCCGCCGTGAACGCGGCCACCGCGTCGCCCGTCGCGAGGAGCCAGCCGCCGAAGACGGCGACCGCGATCAGCAGCACCACCGGCACGAAGATCCCGGAGATCCGGTCGGCCAGCCGCTGGACCTCGGCCTTGCCGGTCTGCGCCTCCTCGACCAGCCGCGCCATGCGGGCGAGCCGGGTGTCCGCGCCGATGCGGGCGGCCTCGACGACCAGCCGGCCGCCGGCGTTCACGGTCGCGCCCGTGACGGCGTCGCCGGGCCCGACGTCCACCGGCACGGACTCGCCGGTCAGCGTCGAGGCGTCCACGGCGGACACGCCCTCGACGACCGTCCCGTCGGTGGCGATCTTCTCTCCGGGCCGTACGACGAACAGGTCGCCGACCGCCAGCCGGTCGACGGGGATCCGGGCCTCCTTGCCCCCGCGCAGCACGGCCACGTCCTTCGCGCCCAGCTCCATCAGCGCCCGCAGCGCCGCTCCCGCGCGCCGCTTGGAGCGGGCCTCCAGGTAGCGGCCGAGCAGGATGAAGACGGTGACGCCGGCGGCGACCTCCAGATAGATCGTCGAGGCGCCGTCCGTGCGAGAGACGGTGAGTTCGAACGGGTGGCGCATGCCGGGCATGCCCGCGTCGCCGAGGAACAGCGCCCACAGCGACCACCCGAGCGCGGCCAGTGTGCCGACGGAGACGAGGGTGTCCATGGTGGCCGCGCCGTGCCGCAGGTTCGTCCAGGCGGCCCGGTGCAGCGGCCCGCCGCCCCACACGACCACGGGTGCGGCGAGCGTCAGCGACAGCCACTGCCAGTTGTCGAACTGCAGGGACGGGACCATCGCGAGCAGGACGACGGGCGCGGCGAGCAGGGCGGAGACGAGCACCCGGTGGCGCAGGCCCGCGAGCTCGGGGTCCACGGGCGCGTCCGCCCCGTCCTTGCCGTCCTCCTCGTCGGCCCTGCCCTGCCGGACCGGCTCGGGCGCGGGTTCCTCCGCGGTGTACCCGGTCTTCACCACGGTCGCGATGAGATCTGCCACCTCGATGCCCGCCGGATAGCTGACCTTCGCCTTCTCCGTGGCGTAGTTGACCGTCGCGGTGACGCCGTCCATGCGGTTGAGCTTCTTCTCCACGCGGGCGGCGCAGGAGGCGCAGGTCATCCCGCCGACGATCAGTTCCACCTCGGCGGTCGGGCCCTGTGGTCGTGCTGTCGGCGGTGGGGTGGTGACGGTGCTGGTCATGTCCGTGCTCCAGGAAGCGGGCCGGGCCGTACGGAGCCAGTATCAGCTGGTCGGTACGGCCCGGCGGGAGGAGGAGGGGTTTCCCCGGGCCGTGCGCGGATGCGGCACGGTGGGGGTGGCGCCGAGGGGCGCCGGGGGACTCAGGCCCGGCCGGCCAGCTCGAAGCCGGCCTCGTCGACGGCGGCGCGCACCGCGGCCTCGTCGAGCGCGGCGGCGGAGACGACCGTGACCTCGCCCGTCGAGGCGACGGCCTTCACCGAGGTGACACCGGCGAGTTCCGAGAGTTCGCCGGAGACGGCGCCCTCGCAGTGGCCGCAGCTCATGCCGCTCACCTTGTAGACGGTGGTGACGGAGCCCGGGGTGTCGGTCTGAGCGGTCATGTCGTTCTCCTCGGGGGGCAGGTGGGACGGGCGGGGCCGCGAGGGGTCTCCCGTTACTTCAGGCTATACCCCTAGGGGGTATTTTTCCAAGCAGGGTCCCGGTGTGGCGGCGACAGGGCCGGCGGGCGCGGCTAGCGTTCGCGGTGATCTTCGGCGAAGAGGACGAAGACGAAAGCGAAGGCGAGGCGAGGGCGCATGCGGGCAGTGGTGTTCGAGCGGTTCGGGGAGCCGGCCGAGGTGCGGGAGACGCCCGACCCGCGGCCCGCGGAGCACGGCGTGGTGGTCCGCGTCGAGGCCACCGGCCTGTGCCGCAGCGACTGGCACGGCTGGATGGGCCACGACCCGGACATCGCGCTGCCGCACGTCCCAGGCCATGAACTCGCCGGAGTGGTGGCGGAGACGGGCCCCCGGGTCACCGGCTGGAAGCCCGGCGACCGGGTCACCGTCCCCTTCGTGTGCGGCTGCGGCAGCTGCCCGTCCTGCGCGGCCGGCGACCACCAGGTGTGCGAACGCCAGACCCAGCCCGGGTTCACGCACCGGGGCTCCTTCGCCCAGTACGTGGCCCTGGACCACGCCGACGTCAACCTCGTCGCGATCCCGGACGACCTGTCGTACGCCACCGCCGCCTCCCTCGGCTGCCGGTTCGCCACCGCGTTCCGGGCGGTCGTGCACCAGGGCCGGCTCACGGCGGGGGAGTGGGTGGCGGTGCACGGCTGCGGGGGCGTCGGCCTGTCCGCGGTGATGATCGCGGCGGCGAGCGGGGCGCGGGTCGTCGCGGTGGACGTCTCGCCGAGGGCCCTGGAACTGGCCCGCCGGTTCGGCGCGACGGAGTGCGTGGACGCCATCCGGGCGCCGGACACGGCGGAGGCGGTCCGCGAGCTGACCGGCGGCGGCGCGCATCTCTCGCTCGACGCCCTCGGCTCGCCCGCCACCTGCGCCGCCTCGGTGAACGGGCTGCGCCGCCGCGGCCGGCACGTCCAGGTCGGGCTGCTGCCCTCGCAGGACGGCCTCACCCCCGTCCCGCTGGCCCGTGCCGTCGCCCTGGAGCTGGAGCTCCTGGGCAGCCACGGCATGGCCGCGCACGCCTACCCCGAGATGCTGGCGCTGATCCGCTCGGGGGCGCTGCGCCCCGACCTCCTGGTGACGTCGGCGATCACGCTGGACGCCGCGCCGGCCGCGCTGGCGGCCCTGGGCACGGCGCAGGGCGCGGGAGTGACGGTCATCGAGCCGTGGGCGTGACCCTCCGGCGAGGCCCGCTCCGCTCGCGGACCGGGAGCGCCCGGCGCCGTCCCGGCGCTGTGCCCCACGGGCCGACGGGGCACAGCCGGTTCCGCTCCGGCCCGGGTCAGTCCAGGGCGCGTCCCCGGTTGCCCGGGCGGGAGGCGACCCAGGCGCGGACGGTGTCGGCGTACCAGTAGGGCTTGCCCCCCTCGACCTCGTCGGGCGGGGGCAGCAGTCCGTGCTTGCGGTAGGACCGTACGGTGTCCGGCTGCACCCTGATGTGCGCCGCGATCTCCTTGTAGGACCAGAGCCTTCGGTCGGTCATGAGCTGCACCTCCCTGCGCGCGCGGGGCGGCGGCCGGGAGGCCGCCGGGGGGAGCCCGGCGCTGCGCTGGCGATCACCAAGCCAGTGCCCCGTGAACGACGCTCGGTGACCGTGCGGAAGCGGCTGTTGACATGCGGTGACGGATATCCCGCGTACGCGCGACATGTGTGACAGAAGGGAGGCGTTTGTGACAGACGTGACACAGGGGCACAGATGACACGGAGGTGTGGACGGCGCAGAGGTGCGGATGACACGGGGCGCGGGCGGCAGGGGTGGGGACGTGGGCCGCCGGCGCCCTCTGCATCCTGGGCATCCTGGGCATCCTGGGCGTCCTCGGCGCGCGGGGCGCGTGGGGCGCCGGACCGGTCCTATGCCCCGCAGGACCGCAGAAACGCCCGCGTCCGCTGCGCGATGGGCAGCGGAGTGTCCGGCGCGCACGGGTACATGTCCTGCTCGACGATCGCGAACAGGTCCACGTCCAGCTTCTGCGCCGCCTCCAGGACGGGTCCCAGCGCGGGCACCCCGGTGGGGGGTTCGCACATCACGCCCTGGGCCACGGCCGGCCCGAACGGCGTCCCCTTGGCCCGCACGTCCGCCAGGATCTGCGGGTCGACCTGCTTGAGGTGCAGATAGCCGATGCGCTCCCCGTAGGTCTCGATCAGCTTGACGCTGTCGCCGCCGCAGTACGCGTAGTGCCCGGTGTCCAGACACAGCGAGACCAGGTCGGAGTCGGTGCCGTCCAGGAACCGGACGACGTTCTCCTCACTGTCGATGTGGGTGTCGGCGTGCGGGTGGACGACGATCCGGAGCCCGTAGCGCTCGCGCACCTCCTTGCCCAGCCGCTCGGTCAGCGAGGTCAGGTTGCGCCACTGCTCCGGGGTGAGCGTGTCCGGTTCCAGTACCTCGCCGGTCTTGTCGTCCCGCCAGAACGACGGGATGACGACCAGGTGGCGTGCCCCCATCGCCTGGGCGAGCACCGCGTTGTCCGCGACATGGGCCCAGGTCTTCTCCCACACGGCCTCGCCGTGGTGCAGGCCGGTGAAGACCGTGCCCGCCGACACCTTCAGTCCGCGCTTCGTCGTCTCCTCGGAGAGGACTGCGGGGTCGGTCGGCAGGTACCCGTAGGGGCCGAGCTCGATCCACTCGTAGCCGGACTGCGCTACCTCGTCCAGGAAGCGCCGCCAGGGGACCTGGGCGGGATCGTCCGGGAACCAGACGCCCCAGCTGTCGGGGGCCGATCCGATCCGGATGCGGGAAAGTGAGGACTCAGGTGACAACGACGTCATGGCCGCCAGCGTGGAGTCTCGCCCCAGGGGTGTCAAGGGCTGGTCCGAATGTCTGGACAAAACATTGACAGGGCCCGCCGTGCGGGGCTAGAAAGCCGTGAGAGCCGATACGGGACGTGCGCCGCGGACGTGCCGTGAGCGGTCTTCCGGGGCCGAGCCGATTGCGAAGGGAACTCGATGGCGTACGACCTGATCACCATGGGGCGGACAGGGGTGGACCTCTATCCGCTGCAGACGGGCGTCCCGCTCCCGCAGGTCACGTCCTTCGGGAAGTTCCTGGGGGGATCGGCGACCAACGTCGCCGTCGCCGCGGCCCGGCTCGGCCGGCGGACGGCGGTGATCTCCCGCACCGGCGACGACCCCTTCGGCACGTATGTGCACGAGGCCCTGCGCGGCTTCGGTGTGGACGACCGCTGGGTCACCTCCGTGGCCGGGCTGCCGACGCCGGTCACCTTCTGCGAGATCTTCCCGCCGGACGACTTCCCGCTGTACTTCTACCGGCAGCCCAAGGCGCCGGACCTGGAGATCGACGCCCATGAGCTCGACCTCGACGCCGTCCGCGAGACCCGCGTCTTCTGGGTCACGGGCACCGGCCTGAGCGAGGAGCCCAGCCGCACCGCGACCCTCGCCGCCCTCGCCCACCGGGCGAAGGCCGGCATCACGGTCTTCGACCTCGACTGGCGGCCGATGTTCTGGAAGGACCCGTCCGGGGGCGCCCCGGCCGAGGCCGCCCGCCCGTTCTACGCCGAGGCCCTGAAACACGCCACGGTCGCGGTCGGCAACCTCGACGAGGTCGAGGTCGCCACCGGGGTGCGCGAACCGCGGGCGGCGGCGCAGGCGCTGCTGGACGCGGGCGTCGAGCTCGCCGTGGTCAAGCAGGGCCCCAAGGGCGTGCTCGCCGTCAACCGCAAGGGCGAGTCCGCCGAGGTCCCGCCGCTGCCGGTGGACGTCCTCAACGGCCTCGGGGCCGGTGACGCGTTCGGCGGCTCCCTCTGCCACGGCCTGCTCGAAGGCTGGGACCTGGAGAAGACCATGCGTCACGCCAACGCGGCCGGCGCCATCGTCGCCTCCCGGCTGGAGTGCTCCTCCGCGATGCCGACGCCGGCCGAAGTGGAAGCGGCGATCGACGCGGGGGCCGTCCTGTGACGAACGTCGACGTCTCCGAACTCGTCCGGCTGCGCACGCAGTACCCCGAGGCGATCGCCGAGGCGGCCGCCCGCCGCCCGCGCAGGGCGCTGCTGGGCGACTCCGGCCGGCTGATGATCGTCGCCGCCGACCACCCGGCCCGCGGCGCGCTCGGCGTCGGCGGGGCCAGGCTGGCCATGGCCAACCGCGCCGACCTGCTCGAACGCCTCTGCCTCGCCCTGTCCCGGCCCGGTGTCGACGGCGTCCTCGCGACCGCCGACATCCTCGACGACCTGCTGCTGCTCGGCGCCCTCGACGGCAAGGTCGTGATGGGCTCCATGAACCGCGGCGGCCTCCAGGGCGCCGTCTTCGAGCTCGACGACCGCTTCACCGGCCACCGCGCCGAGGACATCGAGCGGCTGAACTTCGACGCGGGCAAGCTGCTGCTGCGCATCGACTACGACGACCCGGGCTCCCTCACCACCCTGGAGACCACCGCCCGCGCCGTCGACGACATGGCCGCCCGCAGACTCCCCCTCTTCGTCGAGCCGTTCATCAGCCGGCGCGGCCCCGACGGCAGGCTGGGCAACGACCTGTCCGCCGAGGCCGTCACCCGGTCGATCGCCATCGCCTCCGGCCTGGGCGGCACCTCCGCCTACACCTGGCTGAAGCTCCCCGTCACCGAGAACCCCGACGACATGGCCGAGGTCATGCAGACCTCCACCCTCCCCGCCGTCCTGCTGGGCGGCGAGGTCGGCGACGATCAGGACGGCGCGTACGAGAAGTGGCGCGGGGCGCTGCAACTGCCCACCGTCCGGGGCCTGGTGGTCGGCCGTTCGCTGCTGTACCCGGCGGACGGAGACGTCGCCGCCGCCGTGGACACCGCCGTAGGACTGCTGTGAGGGCCGCATGACGCACACAGAGCCGCACCACGACCTGTACATCCCGCACGGCACGACCGCCGGCGACCACTACACGCTCGACATCGACCCCGAACGGGCCGGCTGGGGCTATTGCAGCCTGCGGATCGTCGAGCTGGAGCCGGGCGCCGCCCACACCTTCACCACCGGTGAGAGCGAGTGGATCGTTCTTCCCCTCGCAGGCGGATGTACGGTGCGCACAGACGAAGACGAGTTCCAACTCCTGGGCAGGGAAACGGTGTTCGCGTCGGTCTCCGACTTCGCGTACGTTCCCCGCGACGCCCGGGTCCAGATCGCCTCCGGCGCGGGAGGCCGCTTCGCCCTGGCAGGAGCGAAGTGCGAGCGACGACTCCCCGCCCGCTACGGCCCCGCGCCGGAGGTCCCCGTCGAAGAGCGCGGCAGCGGGGGCCAGTTGCGCCACGTGCGCAACTTCGCCTCCGCCGACGCCTTCGACTGCGACAAGCTGATCGCCGTCGAGGTGATCACGCCCGGCGGCAACTGGTCCTCGTACCCGCCGCACAAGCACGACGAGCACCGGCCGGGCGAGGAGGCCGAGCTCGAGGAGATCTACTACTTCGAGATCGACGGCCCGCACGGGTTCGGCTATCAGCGCGTGTCCCCCTCCCGTGAGGGAGGCTCCGACGTCCTCGCCGAGGTCCGCTCCGGCGACGCCGTCCTCGTCCCCGACGGCTGGCACGGCCCGTCGATCGCCCAGCCCGGCCACGCCATGTACTACCTCAACGTCATGGCCGGTCCGGGCGAGACCCGCGAGTGGCGGATCTGCTTCCACCCGGCCCACGCAGAAGGGGGTTACCGATGACCACCAGGCTCACCGTGGCCCAGGCGCTGGTGCGCTTCCTCGCCGCCCAGTACACCGAGCGCGACGGCGTACGGCAGCGGCTGATCGGCGCGACCTGGGGCATCTTCGGCCACGGCAACGTCGCCGGCCTCGGGCAGGCGCTCGTCGAGTACGGCGACGCCATGCCCTTCCACCAGGGCCGCAACGAGCAGTCCATGGTGCACGCGGCCGTCGGCTACGCCCGTCAGTCGAACCGCCTGTCCACCCACGCGGTGACGACGTCGATCGGCCCCGGCGCGACCAACCTGGTCACCGGCGCCGCCCTCGCCACCGTCAACCACCTCCCGGTCCTGCTGCTGCCCGGCGACGTCTTCGCGACCCGCGTCGCCGACCCGGTGCTCCAGCAGCTCGAGGTCCCCTACGCGGGCGACGTGTCCGTCAACGACTGTCTGCGGCCGGTGTCGAAGTACTTCGACCGCGTCACCCGTCCCGAGGCCCTGATCCCGGCGGCGCTGCAGGCGATGCGGGTCCTCACCGACCCGGTGGAGACCGGGGCCGTCACGCTGGCGATGCCCCAGGACGTCCAGGCCGAGGCCTACGACTGGCCCGACGAGTTCTTCGCCGAGCGCACCTGGACCGTCCGCCGTCCGGGCGCCGACCCGGCCGAGCTGGCCGAGGCCGTCCGGGCGATCCGCGCGGCCCGGCGTCCCCTCGTCGTCGCGGGCGGCGGCGTCCACCACAGCCGCGCCGAGGAGGCCCTCGCCGCCTTCGCCGAGGCCACCGGGATCCCCGTCGCCTCCACCCAGGCGGGCAAGGGCTCACTGCGTCACGACCACCCCCAGGACGTGGGCGGCGTCGGCCACACCGGCACCGCGACCGCCGACGAGCTGGCCCGCACCGCCGACCTGGTCATCGGCGTCGGCACCCGCTACACCGACTTCACCACCGCCTCGAACACCCTGTTCCAGGGCGACGGCGTCCGCTTCCTCAACCTCAACATCGCCTCCTTCGACGGCCACAAGCTCGCCGGCCTCCCGCTGGTCGCGGACGCCCGCAGCGCGCTGGACCAGCTGACCGGGGCGCTGCGCCCGCACGGCCACCGGGTCGCCGACGCCTACGTCACCGAGTACGGCGAGGACAAGGAGCGCTGGGAGCAGCGCGTCGACGCCTGCTACGAGGCCGACGAACCCGACGTGCGTCCGACGCAGCCGCAGGTGCTCGGCGCGCTCGACGCCCTCGTCGACGAGTCGGACGTGATCATCAACGCGGCCGGTTCGCTCCCCGGCGACCTGCACAAACTGTGGCGGACACGCTCGCGGGACCAGTACCACCTGGAGTACGGCTACTCCTGCATGGGATACGAGATCCCGGCCGCGATCGGCGTGAAACTGGCCGCTCCCGAGCGCAACGTCTGGGCGCTGGTGGGCGACGGCACGTATCTGATGATGCCGACCGAGATCGTGACGGCCGTGCAGGAGGGGATCGCGATCAAGATCCTGCTCGTGCAGAACCACGGCTACGCCTCGATCGGCGGCCTCTCGGAGTCGGTGGGCGGCGAGCGGTTCGGCACGGCCTACCGCTACACCGCGGACGACGGCACGTTCACCGGTGCCCCGCTGCCCGTCGACCTGGCCGCGAACGTGGCCAGCCTCGGCATGCGCGTGCTGCGTGCGAAGACCGTCCGAGAACTGCGCGAGGCCCTCGCCGAGGCGCGGCGCGCCGACACTCCCACATGTGTCTACGTCGAGACCGAAACGGCCGACACTGTGTCGGGCCCGCCGCCGGCGCAGGCCTGGTGGGATGTACCTGTGGCCGAGACCGCGACCCGACCGTCCGCGGTGAAGGCACGTGAGCTGTACGAACGGCACGTCTCCACCCGACGCCGCCATCTGTGAAGGAGCACTCGGTCATGACGAAGATCGTCAACCACTGGATCGGCGGCAAGTCCGTCGAAGGCGCCTCGGGTACGTACGGGCCGGTCACCGACCCGGCGACCGGCGCGGTCACCACCAAGGTCGCGTTCGCGACCGTCGACGAGGTCGACGCGGCGGTCGCCGCCGCCAAGGACGCCTACGCGACCTGGGGCCAGTCCTCGCTGGCCAAGCGCACCACCATCCTCTTCAAGTTCCGAGCGCTGCTGGACGCGCACCGGGACGAGATCGCCGAGCTGATCACCGCCGAGCACGGCAAGGTGCACAGCGACGCGCTCGGCGAGGTCGCGCGCGGCCTGGAGATCGTCGACCTGGCGTGCGGGATCACCGTGCAGCTGAAGGGCGAGCTGTCCACCGAGGTGGCCAGCCGCGTGGACGTGTCGTCGATCCGCCAGCCGCTGGGCGTCGTCGCGGGCATCACGCCGTTCAACTTCCCGGCGATGGTCCCGATGTGGATGTTCCCGATGGCCATCGCCACCGGCAACACCTTCGTGCTGAAGCCGAGCGAGAAGGACCCGTCGGCGGCGGTCAAGCTGGCCGAACTGCTCGCCGAGGCCGGTCTGCCCGACGGCGTGTTCAACGTCGTCCACGGCGACAAGGTGGCCGTCGACCGCCTGCTGGAGCACCCGGACGTCAAGGCCGTCTCCTTCGTCGGCTCGACGCCGATCGCCCGCTACATCCACACCACGGCGTCGGCCAACGGCAAGCGCGTGCAGGCCCTGGGCGGGGCGAAGAACCACATGCTGGTGCTGCCCGACGCGGACCTGGACGCGGCCGCCGACGCCGCCGTCTCCGCCGCCTACGGCTCGGCGGGCGAGCGCTGCATGGCGATCTCCGCGGTCGTGGCGGTCGGCGCGGTCGGCGACGAGCTGGTGCAGAAGATCCGCGAGCGCGCCGAGAAGATCAAGATCGGCCCCGGCAACGACCCGACGTCGGAGATGGGCCCGCTGATCACCAGGGTCCACCGCGACAAGGTGGCCTCGTACGTGACGGGCGCGGCGGCCGAGGGCGCGGAGGTCGTCCTCGACGGCACCGGCCACACGGTCGACGGCTACGAGGACGGCCACTGGATCGGCATCTCGCTCCTCGACAAGGTGCCGACGACGGCCAAGGCCTACCAGGACGAGATCTTCGGCCCGGTGCTGTGCGTGCTGCGCGTGGACACCTACGACGAGGGCGTGGCCCTCATCAACAGCTCGCCGTTCGGCAACGGCACCGCGATCTTCACCCGGGACGGCGGCGCGGCCCGCCGCTTCCAGCTGGAGATCGAGGCCGGCATGGTCGGCGTGAACGTCCCGATCCCGGTCCCCGTGGGCTACCACAGCTTCGGCGGCTGGAAGGACTCGCTCTTCGGCGACCACCACATCTACGGCAACGACGGCACGCACTTCTACACCCGCGGCAAGGTCGTCACCACCCGCTGGCCCGACCCGGCGGACGGCCCCGGCGGCGTCGACCTGGGCTTCCCGCGCAACCACTGACCCACCCACTCCTCCTGGGGAAGCCGTCCGGACTCCGGACGGCTTCCCGTTTTTTTCGGCGTCCGCCCTGCGGTTCCAGCACGCCCCGAGCCGCAGTGCCCACTAGCGCCGGACGACCGTAAGCGCAGCGAAAACAGCCTCGCGCCTACGGATTCCGTAGGTGAACACCTATTGACGCACCGGTTTTCGTCGGGGTTCCATGCAGCACCATCACAGCCGCCGGAGGCATCCGCACGAGTCGATCGGAATCGCCGCATGACCGACACGCTCCGCCCTGTCGAGACCGCCCTCCCCCAGGCGCCCGACAGTCCCCAGAAGCTCAAGCGCTCCATCGGAGTCGTCGGCGGCACCCTTCTGACCCTTTCCTGCGTCACCCCCGCCTCCACCCTGTTCGTCGTCGTCCCGGACCTGTTCGGCTCGCTCGGCACGGCGACCGCCCTCACCATCGCGATCGGCTCGCTGCTCTGCATCGCCGTGGCGTTCTGCTACTCGGAGCTGGGCACCCTCATCCCCAGCGCGGGCGGCGAGTACGCCATGGTGTCGACGCTGGCCGGACGGCTCGCCGGCTGGCTGGTCTTCGTCCTCTCCCTCCTCGTCGTCATGATCGTCCCGCCGGTGATCGCCATGGGCACGGCCGACTACCTCGCCCCGATCGTCCATCTCGACCCCGCCCTCGCGGGCGCCGGCGTCATGCTGCTCGCCACCCTCGCCGGTCTGCTCGACCTGCGCGCCAACGCCTGGATCACCGGCGTCTTCCTGGTCCTGGAGGTCATCGCGGCGGCCGTCGTGGCCGTCCTGGGCTTCGCCCACAGCCACCGCGGCGCGGGCAGCCTCGTCTCGATGCAGGTCGCCGGCGCGCACGGCCGCACCGACACCGTCACCGCCATGCTGGTCGTCTCCGGCCTGGCCATCGCCCTCTTCGTCACCCAGGGCTTCTCGACCGCCGTCTACCTCTCCGAGGAGCTGGAGCACCCGCGCCGCAACGTCGCCCGCACGGTGCTGGCCACCCTCGCCATCTCCACGGTGATCATCCTGGTCCCGGTCGTCGCCATCACCTTCGGCGCCTCCGACCTCTCCCAGCTCACCGGCGGCGACATCGGCTCCATGGTGACCGCCTGGTCCGACTCGGCGGTCGGCGCCTTCGTCAGCCTCTGCGTGGCGCTCGCCATCATCAACGCCGGCATCGTCATGGTCATCCAGAACTCCCGGGTCCTGTTCGCCTCCGCCCGCGACAAGGCGTGGCCCCAGCCGGTCAACGACGTCTTCTCCAAGCTCGGCCGCTTCGGCTCACCCTGGGTGGCCACCCTGGCGGTCGGCGTCCCCGGAGCGCTGCTCTGCTTCGTGAACCTGGACACCCTCTACGGCGTCACCGGGGTCTCGGTGACCGGGATGTACCTGCTGGTCGCCGTCGCCGCGCTGCTCTGCCGCCGCGGCCCGCACCGGCACACCTCCGCCTGGCGCATGCCCCTGTGGCCGGTCCTGCCGGTCCTGCTGATCGTCGTCCTCGGATACATCCTCACCCAGCAGGAGACGGGCTATCTGCTGTGGACCGGCGGGATCACCGCCGTCGCCACCCTCTACTGGGCCCTCTACCTCCGCCCGCGCCGCGACACCCGGTGGCTGGTCTCCCTCCCCGAGGACGCACGCGACTGACCTCCCGGCATACCGCGTCCGCGGTACGCCGGGGCCGCCGTGTACGCCGCCGGGAGGGCGGCGGATTCGGCCCACGGTCGACCGCTCCATGACAGGTCGACACCGTACGGTTGAAGCATGGATCTTCGACTGCCCGGTCTGCGAGGACCACGGCGGCCACGACGGATCGTCTCCGCCGTGGCCGCCGTCGTCGTGCTCGCAGGCGCCGGTACCTGGACGGCCGTCGCCGCCGACGACGACACGCCCGCCGTGCACAGCGCCGACCGGGTCATGGCGGTGGACGGCGTACGCCTGGACACCTCCTACTTCACCGCCGGCGGCTCGGGCCGCCGCCCCGCCGTCCTCCTCGCGCACGGCTTCGGCGGCAGCAAGGACGACGTCAGGCCCGAGGCCGAGAAGCTCGCCCGCGACGGGTACGCCGTGCTGACCTGGTCGGCGCGCGGCTTCGGCAGGTCCACCGGCAAGATCGGGCTGAACGACCCGAAGGGCGAGGTCGCCGACGTCTCCCGGCTGATCGACTGGCTCGCGAAGCAGCCCGAGGTGCAGCTCGACAAGCCGGGCGACCCGCGCGTGGGCGTGGCCGGAGCCTCCTACGGCGGCGCGGTCTCCCTGCTGTCCGCCGGGTACGACCAGCGCGTCGACGCCATCGCCCCCGCCATCACCTACTGGAACCTCGCGGACGCACTGTTCCCCGACGGCGTGTTCAAGAAGCTGTGGGCCGGCGTCTTCTTCAACACCGGCGGCGGCGCCGCCCGCTTCGCACCCGCGCTGGCCGCGATGTACGAACGCGTCGCCGAGTCCGGCGCCCCGGACGCCGCCGCGCGCGAACTCCTCGAAGCGCGCTCGCCGTCCGCCGTCGCCGACCGCATCAAGGTCCCCACCCTCCTCCTCCAGGGCCAGACCGACTCCCTCTTCACCCTCGCCCAGTCCGACGCGGCCGAGAAGGCGATCCGCGCGAACGGCGCGCCCGTGGACGTCGACTGGATCGCGGGCGGCCACGACGGCGGCGACCTGGAGGCCGCCCGCGTCCAGGCCCGCGTGAACGCCTGGTTCGACCGGTACCTCAAGGGCGACCGGTCCGCCGACACCGGCCCCGCCTTCCGCGTCACCCGCACCGGAGGCGTCGACTCCACCGACGGCGCCGCCCGGTTGAGGGGCGCGAGTGCGGACAGCTACCCCGGCCTGAACAACGACGACCGCTCCTTCCCGCTCACCGGCCGCCGCGAGGAGCAGTCCTTCGTCAATCCGCCCGGCGCCACCCCGCCCGCCGTCTCCGCCCTGCCCGGCCTCGGCGGCGGCGGTCTCGCCCGGCTCTCCTCCCTCGGCGTGGGCATCTCCCTCGACTTCCCCGGCCAGTTCGCCGCCTTCGACTCCGCCCCCGTCACCGGCGACCTGCGGATCACCGGCTCCCCCACGGTCACCGTCCACGTGAAGTCGACGTCCGACACCGCCGTCCTCTTCGCCAAGGTCTACGACGTCAGCGGCGGCGGCAGGCAGGGCAACCAGGTGCTGCCCTCCCAGCTCGTCACCCCGGTCCGCGTCGAGGGCGCCAAGGCCGGCAAGGACGTCACGATCACGCTCCCGGCGATCGACCACAAGGTCGAGGAGGGCCACCGGCTGCGCCTGGTCCTCGCCTCCACCGACCTCGGCTACGCCTCCCCGACGGCCCCCGCGACGTACACCGTCTCCGTGAAGGGCGACCTGTCGGTCCCCACCGCCGCGGCCGTGACGACCGCCGCCGCCCCGCTGCCGTCCTGGGTGTGGTGGCTCCCCCTCGCCGGTGCGGCCGTCGCGCTCGCCCTGCTGCTGTCCGCCCGCCGCCGCACCGCCGGTCCCGCCCCCGACCCCGCGCTCGCCGAGGTCCCCCTCCAGATCACCGACCTGAGCAAGAAGTACGCGAACGGCGACCGCTACAGCGTCCGCGACCTGTCCTTCCGCGTCGAGAAGGGCCAGGTCCTCGGACTCCTCGGCCCGAACGGCGCGGGCAAGACGACGACCCTGCGCATGCTGATGGGCCTGATCACGCCCGACGGCGGCGAGGTCCGCGTCTTCGGCCACGCGATCCGCCCCGGCGCGCCCGTCCTCTCCCGCGTCGGCTCCTTCGTCGAGGGCGCCGGCTTCCTGCCGCACCTGACCGGCCGGGAGAACCTGGAGCTGTACTGGCGGGCCACCGGCCGGCCCGCAGAGGACGCCCGTCTCGCCGAGGCCCTCGAGATCGCCGGCCTCGGCGACGCCCTGGCCCGCGCGGTGCGCACCTACTCCCAGGGCATGCGCCAGCGCCTCGCCATCGCCCAGGCCATGCTCGGCCTGCCGGACCTGCTCATCCTCGACGAGCCGACCAACGGCCTCGACCCGCCGCAGATCCGCGAGATGCGCGAGGTGATGATCCGCTACGCGGCGGCCGGCCGCACGGTCATCGTCTCCAGCCACCTGCTGTCCGAGGTCGAGCAGTCCTGCACGCACCTCGTGGTGATGGACCGGGGAAAGCTCGTCCAGGCGGGCCCCGTCGCCGAGATCGTCGGCTCCGGGGACACCCTCCTCGTCGGCACCGCCGCCGTCGTGGAGGAGCCGGTCGTCGAGAAGATCGCCGCCCTGCCCGGGGTGGCCTCCGCACTCCGCGCCGAGGACGGCCTGCTGGTCCGTCTGGACGCCGACGGCACCGCCCAGCGGCTGGTCGCCGAACTCGTCCGGCTCGACGTGCCGGTGACCTCGGTCGGCCCGCACCGCCGCCTGGAGGACGCCTTCCTCACCCTGATCGGAGGTTCCGCATGAGCACCCTCACCGAGGTCGCCTCCGGCTACCAGGCGTCCCGCACCCTGCCGCTGCGCGTCGAGCTGGTCCGCCAGCTCAAGCGCCGCCGCACGCTGATCATGGGCGGCATCCTCGCCGTCCTGCCGTTCGTGCTGCTCATCGCCTTCGCCATCGGCGGCGAGCCGGGCGGCCGCAACGACCAGGTGACCCTGATGGACACGGCGACGGCGTCCGGCGCCAACTTCGCCGCCGTCAACCTGTTCGTCTCCGCCGGCTTCCTGCTCGTCATCCCGGTCGCCCTGTTCTGCGGGGACACGGTCGCCTCGGAGGCGGGCTGGTCCTCCCTGCGCTATCTCCTCGCCGCGCCCGTGCCCCGCGCCCGCCTGCTGTGGTCCAAGCTCGTCGTCGGTCTCGGCCTCAGCCTGGCCGCGATGGTCCTGCTGCCGGTCGTCGCCCTCGTCGTCGGCTCCGCCGCCTACGGCTGGGGCCCGCTGGAACTGCCCACCGGCGGCGCGCTCGCCCCGGGCACCGCCGCCCAGCGGCTGGTGATCGTCGTCGGATACGTCTTCGTCTCCCAACTGGTCACCGCGGGGCTGGCGTTCTGGCTCTCGACCAGGACGGACGCCCCGCTCGGCGCGGTCGGCGGCGCGGTCGGCCTGACCATCGTCGGCAATGTGCTGGACGCCGTCACCGCCCTCGGCGACTGGCGCGACTTCCTGCCCGCGCACTGGCAGTTCGCGTGGGCCGACGCCGTCCAGCCCACCCCCGAGTGGTCCGGCATGATCCAGGGCGCCGCCGTCTCGGTGACCTACGCCCTGGTCCTGTTCGCCCTGGCCTTCCGCGGCTTCGCCCGCAAGGACGTGGTGTCCTAGGCCGACGGCCGCGCCGCTGCCTGCTCGCCCCGTCCCGGGAGGTGAAGCGGCACGCGGTGACGGAAAGGTACGCCCTGGACAGCGAGAACCTGTGCCGAAGGTGACGGGGCCGGACGGCACGCGAAACGGCGGGTCACCGGAGAACCGGTGACCCGCCGTCGCGGAGCGTCAGGCCGTGGCTCAGCCGTTGCCGGCGCCGTTGCCCGCCAGGACCGAGATGTCGTCCAGGAGGTGCGACAGCGGCTCGTCGCCCTTCGCCTGGGTGCTGTTCTCGACGCACTGCTGGTTCTGCGGCGCGGACAGGATCGGGATGTCCTGCACGCCGATGTTCAGGGCCGCGATGAGCGACTGGGCGTTGAGCTTCGCCGGCAGGCCGATGCACGGCTTGTTCAGCGAACCCTGGACCAGCGAGAGCTGCGGGCTCATGTCGCCGAAGGTGGCCGAGTTGCCGAACTCCGACGAGGCGCCGTTGCCGCTGGCGGACGTGGTGCCGCTGTCGTCGCCGATGGCCAGCGCCTGCGGGGCGGTCACGGCCGCGAGACCGGCGACCGAGGCGGCGAGGGCCGCGGATGCCCACAGCTTCTTCATGTTCGTTCCCTTCGAAAGGCGGGCTCCGGAGGAGGAGCTGCGTGATCAACAACGTCCCGCACCCACCAGGGGTTGCGTGCTGTGCCCCGATCGGCCCAGCGCACCGGGCACGACAGGCGCACGCCCCTCAGGTGCACGCGTACGCGCTCCCGCGCACCGGCACCGTGCTGCCGAGGACGGTCGGCGGGTCGGCGGGCCGGGGGTTCTCGCCCTCGGCGACGAGGGGCTGGTCGTCGCGGACCTTCGCGAAGAGCGCGTCCGCCTTCTGCTCGTCCCAGAGCAGCGCCGAGCCGATCCCCAGCGACACCGGGGCGAAGCCGCTGATCGGTACCGTCGTGAACTCCGTGGCCGAGGCGGGCAGCCCGCGCAGCGCGACCGCCTCCTGGACGAGCTCGTTCACCGAGAAGCCCTGCGGGCCGGAGCCGAGCAGCGTGCGCACCAGGTGCAGCGCGCGCTCCGGGTCGCCGAGCAGCCTGCGCGCCTGCAGCCCGCGCCACGTCTGCACCAGGAACCGCTGCTGACGCTGGATGCGGCCGAGGTCGGCGCTGGAGTCGACGTGCCGTGACCGGACGTACTGCAGGGACCGCCCGCCGTCGAGCCGGTGCTTGCCGGGTTCGAGGTCCAGGTCGGTCGCGGAGTCCTTGAGCCGTCGTGGCGTGCACACCTCCACGCCGCCGACCTCGTTCACCGTGTCCATGAAGCGCCGGAAGTCCACCTGCACGAACCGGTCGATGTTCACCCCGGTCATCGACTCCACGGTCCGGATGGCGAGCTCCTGCCCGCCCTCCTGGAAGGCCGCGTTGAGCTTCGCCGGATGCGGCGGGCGTTCCTTGCCGTCCGCCCCCTGGCGGTACGGCGGGATCTGCGCGGCGGAATCGCGGGGCATGCCGATCACGCTGACGCGGTCCCGGTGGGCCGACAGATGGATCAGCATCAGGACGTCCGTGCAGCCGCAGGGCTGGCCGCCGGCGTGGAACTGCTGCTTCTCCGCGTCGCTGATGACGTCCCGTTCGTCGGTGCCCATCAGCAGGATGTTCATCGCGCGCGGGACGTGCTCCCGGCCGGGCGGGGCGGAAGTGCCGAGCAGCGCGCCCGCGGTGGCCAGGACGATTCCGGGAATCGCCAGGCGGCGGGGCCAAGGGTTTCTCTTCACCGTCACGCGCCGCACGCTAGAACAGCGGGCCGCCGATGATCCGGCGGCCCGCTGTCCGGGCGGAGAATCCACCCCGGGGCTCAGGAAAAGAACCCGTTCACCACGTCGGGATCAGTGGTTGGCCGCACCGTTGCCCGAGAGGGCGGAGATGTCGTCCAGGATGTGCGACAGCGGCTCGTCGCCCTTCGCCTGGGTGCTGTTCTCGACGCACTGCTGGTTCTGCGGCGCCGACAGGATCGGGATGTCCTGCACGCCGACGTTGATGAGCGCGAGGACGGACTGCACGTTGGCCTTCGCCGGCAGACCGATGCAGGGCTTGTTGAGGGAGCCCTGGATGAGCGCCATCTGGGGGCTCATGTTGCCGAAGGTGGCCGAGTTGCCGAACGACTGGCTCGCGCCGTTGCCGCTGGCGGACGTCGTGCCGCTGTCGTTGCCGATGGCGAGGGCCGGGGCCGCTACGACGGCGGAAGCGCCGACGACGGAGGCGGCGACCGCAGCGGTGGCCAGTACCTTCTTGATCACTTGTAAGTCCCTTTCGTGAAAACCCCGTCCACCGGAGCGCTCTGGTTAACCGCCGACTCGCGCTTTGGTTCTTCGACTTCACTCCGATGGCCCATCGCTGAGAACGCGGCCCGGCGTGTCGGGAAAACCGATCGGGTGAAGTACCGCAACCAAACCCGGAACATCCGGTTGGTTCGGTGGCAGGCACATGGTCCTGGCCCGGAGCCAGGACAGGGAAAGGAATAGCGAAATGCTGAAGAAGGCAATGGCCGCGGCTGCGGTCGCCGCTTCCGTCATCGGAGTGTCGGCGGCTGCCGCCCCCCAGGCGCTTGCCATCGGGAACGACGCGGGCACCACCTCCGCCAGCGGCAACGGGGCGCACGAGGCGTTCGGCAACTCGGTGACCAAGGGCGACATGAGCCCCCAGGCGACCCTGGTCCAGGGCACCGCCAACAAGCTCTGCGTGGGCCTGCCGGTCAAGGCGGACGTTCAGTCCCTCGTCGCCGTCCTCGCCAACGTCGGCGTCCAGGACATTCCCGTCCTGTCCGCTCCGCAGAACCAGCAGTGCGCCGAGAACAGCACGCAGGCGAAGGGCGACGAGCCGCTGTCGCACATCGTCGACGACATCTCCGCCCTCTCGGGCAACGGTGTGGCCAACGACTGACGTTCACCGGCGCCGCCCGCCGCACGGTCCGCCGCTCTTCCGGCGGACCGTGCGGCGGTCGGGTTTTCCGCCGTCTCTTCCCGGCTGTTTCTCCGGCTTTCGCCCAGCCATCCAGGTGAACGTTTCTTCGTTTATGCGCCCGCGCTGTTGATTATATGAAGGCGTTCGAGTGAATTCCCGTGCGCCGCGTGCTCCTCAGTTTCTTCGGCCGTCTATCTCTCGTTTGCATCCTGCGGGTCATGGAGCGAGCCCTTCCGGTTGCGCTCGCTCGGTTTCGACCGTCATCTGGGCATGACCGCAGAGAAGGGAAACCCATGAAGAAGAGTGCTGCTGTTGTCGCGGGTCTGATCCTGGCCCTGGGCGGGGCCGCCCCCGCCTTCGCCGACGCCGGTGCCAACGGTGCGGCCATCGGCTCGCCGGGCGTCCTGTCGGGCAACGTCATCCAGGTTCCGATCCACATCCCGGTCAACGTGTGCGGCAACTCGATCAACATCCTCGCCGCGCTGAACCCGGCCGGCGGCAACGTCTGCGTCAACGACTGACGAGGCGACACTCCAGCTGTACGGCTGGATCGAGCCGGCCTTGGACGACACTCCTGTGGTCCAGGGCCGGCTCTTCCCACTTCTCCGAGCAGGAAGACAACGAGATTGCGACAGACTCTGAGCAGGGGAATGGTCGCGGCCGCCGCCGCGACGAGCATTCTGTCCCTGTGCGGGGGCGGGCACGCCCTCGCCGACTCGCAGGCCGGGGGGACTGCCAAGGAAGCGCCCGGAGTCCTGTCGGGCAACCACGTCCAGGCACCGGTGCACGTCCCGGTGAACGCCTGCGGCAACTCGGTCGACGTCGTCGCGGCGCTCGACCCCGCGTTCGGCAATTCCTGTGCCGACGCGTCCGCCACGCACCGCCGCCGCGCACACGCAGCACCGTACGGTGACGACGACTCCGGGTACGGGGGCTCCGGATACGGGGACCACGGCAACGGGAACAACGGCCCGAGCGACGACTGCGGAGGCTACGGCGACACGTGCGGCGGCGGCGACCACAGCACCCCGCCGGGCGGTGGTCACAGCAGTCCGCCGGGCGGTGGGCATTCGATGCCTCCGGGTGGTGGGCACAGCAGTCCGCCTGGTGGTGGGCATTCGATGCCGCCCGGTGGTGGGCATTCGATGCCGCCCGGTGGTGGGCATTCGATGCCGCCCGGTGGTGGGCATTCGTCTCCGCCCGGTGGTGGTCACAGCAGTCCGCCTGGTGGTGGGCATTCGATGCCTCCGGGTGGTGGGCACAGCAGCCCGCCCGGTGGTGGGCACTCTTCGCCTCCTCCGGGTGGTGGGCACAGCAGTCCCCCCGGCGGTGGGCATTCCTCGCCTCCCCCCGGTGGTGGGCACTCTTCGCCTCCCCCCAGCGGTGGGCATTCCTCGCCTCCCCCCGGTGGTGGGCATTCCTCGCCCCCTCCCGGTGGTGGGCATTCCTCGCCTCCCCCCGGTGGTGGGCACTCGACACCGCCTCCGCACGGGGGTCACAGCACGCCTCCGTCCGGAGGCGGGCACACCACCCCGCCCGGCGGCGGGCACACCACACCTCCGTATGGCGGCGGTGGCGGTGGCGGGCACACCCCGCCCCAGCTGTCGCACACCGGCAGTGACAGTGCGGCGCTGCTCGCCGCCTCCGGTATCAGCGCGGCGCTCATCGCGGGCGGCGCCGTCCTGTACCGGCGCGGCAGGGGCGCGTCGCGTCGCTGAATGCTCGGGGCGCCACGGGTGCCGGACGCTCTCGCGCCCGGCACCGGAGCCCCGTCCGCCTCAGCCGTGTACGGCCTGCGCGGCCCCGCGCCGGCCCGGCGCCGGGATCACCCCGACCGGCGCGTCGGTGTGCAGCCGACGCCGTACCCCTCGCACGAGGGTCCCCGCCGTGAACGTCGCGCCGTGGACGAAGCGCATCGCCGGGCCGAAGCCGGCCGCGGTCACCAGACCGGCCATGAACAGGCCGGGGTGGGACGACTCGAAGTCCCGGCCGACCTCGGGGGAGCCGTCGGCCACCGCGGCCAGCGAGTCGCGCAGCTCGGGGGAGAGCAGGCCGAGCCGGTCGCGCGTGGCCCGGAAGCCGGTGGCCGCGATGACGTGCTCGGTCTCGACGTGGCCTGCGCCCGTCAGCTCCAGTCGTACGCCGCCCGGCACCGCGCGCGCCGCCGTCACCTCGTGGGCGAGGCGCACCTCGACCGCGCTCTCCACCCGGTTGCGCACCCACCATGCGCCGGCCGGTCCGAGCGCCGTCGCCGCGATCCGTGCCCGGGTGGGCTCCCGCAGCCGACGGTACAGGCCGGGGCGTTCGGCGTAGAACCAGTTGCGCCAGCCGCAGCCGAGGCCGCTGTGCGGCGAGCGGGCCGACTGCCACCACGGCCGTTCCCAGGGCGGCGGCACGTCGTTCCAGGTCAGCCGGTCGGCGCGGGCCAGGACCCGGACGCGGGTGTCTTGTTCGGCGAGCAGCGCCGCCGTCTCCAGGGCGGCCTGGCCGCCGCCGATCACCGTGACGTCCCGGCCGCGGAAACGGTCCAGGTCTCCGTGGTGGCTGCTGTGCGTGACGAGGTCGCGGGGCAGGGCGCGCAGGGCGGCGGGGATCTCGACGAACGGCATCACGCCGACGGCGAGCGCGACCGTCCGGGCCGACACCGTCTCGCCGTCCTCGGTGACCGCCTCGAAGCCGCCGGGGCGGGACGCGATGCGGGTCACCGTGCGCTCGTCCACCTCCGGGACGGCGTTGCGGGCGAACCACAGGCCGTACTCGGCGAACATCTCCACCGGGATCGGCTCCCCGTGCCGGGCGGTCGTGCCCTGGGTCGCGCAGTACGCGTCGAGCCGCCAACGGGCCGCCGGGTCGGAGAGGTTGGAGGCCCACGGCTCGGACTTCAGGAACATGCCGCCGGGCATGTTGTCGCGCCAGGAGGCCATCGGCCGACCGAAGACGCGCAGGCTCAGCCCCGCGTCCGCGGCGTGGGACGCGATGGACAGGCCGTAAGGGCCCGCGCCCACCACCAGCAGGTCGTACATCAGCATCTGCTCGCTCTCTCGTCGTCGGTCGGTTCGGTCGGGGTCTGCTCGGCGGAACCGGTCGGGCCCGGCAGGCCGGTCGTCCCCGTCAGGCCGGTCAGGGACGGTGCGGGCGGTGGGGACTGGCGGACCACTCGGGGCCGTTCGCCGGTCACGCCCGCCGTGCCCGGCCGGGGCAGCCGGTCGAACAGCCGGCGGGCCACATGGGAGCCCCACAGGCCCCACATGGCGCGGCCGGGTGCGGTGTCGTCGTGGGCGTGCCAGGCCAGCTCGCGGTTGCGGCTCGTCGTTCGCAGCGCGGCCAGCGGCGCGTAGTTCTCCACCACGAACGCCCGCCCCGGCTGTGGCGCCCGTACCGGCAGCGGACGGTGTGTCAGGTCCAGGTGCTGGGCCCGGACGACGTCCAGTCCGGCGGCGTCGGCGAAGAGCCGGAACTGGGCGCCGGGGCGGGGGTTGAAGTCGAGCAGGTGGTAGTCGCCCGTCATGCCGCAGCGGCGGAAGTCGAGGTCGAAGACGCCCCGGTAGCCGAGAGTGTCGGTGAGCCGCTCGGCCTGTGCCTCCACCTGCGGGTTGTCCGTCCACTCGCCCACCGCTGTGAGGCCCGCCCCGCGGGGCCAGGCGCACAGCTTGCGGCCGGGGCCGCCGGCGGCGAGCGCGCCGGAGCGGTCGGCGTAGCCGTGGAAGAACCAGTCGCGGTCCGCTCCCGGCGGCAGGAAGGTCTGCAACAGCAGCCGGCTGCCCGCCTCGTCGGTGCGCAGATAGAGGTCGCGGGCTTCCTGGGCGGAGCGCACCACGACCGTGCTGCGCAGCCCCGAGCCCGCCGGCAGCAGCCAGGGCCGGCTCCACTTGGCGATCACCGGCAGGCCGAGCCGCCAGGCGGCGGAGGCGGCCTGGGCCGCGTTGTCGGGGATGAGGGTGACCGGGTGCGGCACGTCCGCCGCCGCGCACAGTCCGGCCAGTTCGGCCTTGTCGGCGACCAGTTCGGGCACATGACGGGGCTGTTGCGGCAGCAGGTAGACGGGTGCCAGTTCCTCGCGCAGTCGGCTCACGGCGATCGCGCCCGCGTCGTCCATCGGGATCAGTACGGCGGGCCGTTCGACGCGGGCGGCGACCCGCAGCAGCACGGCGGCGATGTCGGCCGGGGCGGCGCCGGGCGGCGGCGGGGGGTGCAGCCGGCTCACGAAACGGGAGGAGCGCACGGGGCTTCCCGTCGAGTCGGCAATCACATGCACATCGATTCCGGCCCGGCCGAGCGAGCGAACTGCGCCCAGCGTTCCGTGGTGAAAGGGGTTCCGGTCGATGCGCAGGAGGACGGCGGGGACGCGGGTGTCGAGAGGCGACTCGGGCATTTGCTGCGTTGTCCTTCGGCTCGGTTCACCGATATGGGCGATCGTGGCACTCGAAAGCCCTAACGGCGGTGGCGTGATTCCTTTTCGTGTGACTTTCATATGACTGAGTGTCAGTAATGCGCGGGCAGTGCGCGTTACGCGAGAGTGGAGAAAGGAGCAGGCATGGCTCCACAGCAGCGACGCGCACGGTCCCGGCGGCTGGCCGTCGTCGCGGCGGCGGTCGCGGCCTCGGCCGTCCTGGCGTCCGGACCTGGATTCGCCGCGGGCGCGGGGGTGGTGCGGGTCGCCGATCCTCCCGCTCCCACCCCGACCGCCCCCACCCCGGCCGCCCCCACCACCCCGACGCCCGCCGCGGCCGACCCGGCCGTTCCCGCGCCGAGCACGACACCGGCCGCGCCCTCCGCGTCCGTGACACCTGCTCAGAGTCCCGACCCGTCCGCCGAGTCCGCCACGCCGGCCCCGTCCGGCGCGGCCCCGAAGAGCACCCCCGCCTTCGGCGCCTACCTCGACTACGGCGCCCAGGGCGTGGCCCGGATCGCCGAGCTCAGCGAGTGGCTGGGCGGCTCGAACCTGCGCGTCGGCCACACCTACCTGCCGGGCGACCGCTGGCACAACATCGAGGGCCCGCCCGGCTTCCTCGACGTGTGGGCGGACTGGCGGCTGGAGGAGGACGACCGGATGCTCGTCCTCAACGTGCCCATGATGGAGCGCAACGAGGAGGGCGTCTCCGACGCCGAGGTGCGCCGCCTGCTGCGGCAGGGCGCGGCGGGGGAGTTCGATCACCACTTCAGGGCACTCGCCCGGCGCCTGGTCGCGCTGAAGGTGCCGGACACGGTGATCGTGCTCGGCTGGGAGATGAACGGCATCACGTACACCCATCGCTGCGGGCCGGACCCGGAGGCCTGGAAGAAGTACTGGAACAGGATCGTCTCGACGATGCGTTCGGTGCCGGGCCAGAAATTCAAGTTCGACTTCACGCCGACCCGCGGCAAGGACGCCGTTCCCTGGACCCGGTGCTATCCCGGGGACGACACCGTCGACATCCTGGGAATGGACTCCTACGATCAGCCGACCGGTCTGTCGTTCGACGAGCAGGTGAAGGAACCGTACGGACTCCAGGCGCACGTGGATTTCGCCAAAGCCCACGGCAAGCCCATTTCCTATCCCGAATGGGGACTCTTCCGCAACGGTGACAACGCCGAGTACATGCGGCGCATGATCGCCTGGATGGACGAGCACGGACCGCTGTACAACACGCTGACCGACTACTGCCCGCACGGCGTGTGGCAGTGCCGGCAGAACCCCCGCTCGTCGGAGGTCTACCGTTCGCTGCTGTCCGGCCGTGTCGACGAGCCGAGCACGCCGCCGACGACTCCGGCGCCCTCCCAGGAACCGTCCGTCGAGCCGACGCCTTCGCAGCCCTCGACGGAGCCGCCCACGACCGCCCCGACCGGCGAACCCCCGGTGAACTGCACGCCGATGGACCTCGGCGACTGGGTCGAGTACTGGCTCGGCGGCAAGCTGTGCTTCCGCCTGGACTGGTGGTCGAAGAGCGGGTGAACCGCGGTGCGGTGGCGGCAGGCCCGCGTCAGGACCTGCCGCCACCGGCCCGCTCCCTCCGCTGCTCGAGACGGAGCAGCAGCTCCTTGCCGCGCCGCCGCGCGGCCACGTCGCAGACGGCCGCCGACAGCAGCGGGGCGGTGCGCCGACGGGCCAGCAGCAGCCGCTGGTTGACGACGGGTTCGGGCCGCCAGTGGTGCTTGTACGGCTCGTCGCCGCGCAGCAGGCTCAGCGCGGCCCGCCCGCCGTCCCGGGTGTGCTCGGCGCACGCGTCCAGCAGCATCACCGCGACGTCCGCCTTGCTCTCCCGCAGCCGCGGATGCGCGCCGTACAGATAGCCCCCGGCCAGCCGACGCGACAGCAGGGTCAGGTCGACGGCCACGACGTCGTCGTCCAGCCGGAACTCGGTGACCACCGCGTCCCCGGCGCGCACCATCGGTCCGACCGAGCGCACCAGGTGCTCGCAGAAACGGGAGCGCAGGTGCTCTCCCGTCACCCTGCGGCCCTGCCACTGCAGCTGATGCAGTTCCAGCAGCCGCCGCAGCGCCGAGTCGACCTCCTCCGGGCACACCGCCTTGCGCTCCACGCCGAGCGCGGTCAGCTTGCGCAGCTTGGCACGCACCCGCTGGGCTTTGGCCGAGGGCAGCCGGGCCACCAGGTCCTCCATGGGGACGGCCGGCAGCTCCAGGCACACCGAGTCGCTCACCCGCCGGCGCGGCCCGTGCCAGCGTTCGTAGACCTGCTCCACCGCGCCGCCCGGCCGCACCTCGCGGAAGTCGATCAGCGCGGTACGGGCGGCCGCGGCGAGCCCGTCGGTGAGCGCGGCGACGGCCTGCTCGCCGTGTTCGTCGTCGACGAGGACGTCCCCGTAGTCGGAGATCGCCCCGCCGAGCGGCACGAGCGCGGGCAGCGGCCGGCGGACGGCCGTCAGCGGGGCCGCGGCGACGAGCTCGCCGCCGTCGCGGACCAGCAGCAGCCGCAGCCGGCCGCGCCGCCCGTACGACAGCCACCACGAGTGCAGCCAGGCGTGGCTCTGGAACGGGGTGGCCGTCGCGCACCGCCGGTACAGCCGGCCCCAGGCGGGCGCGAGTTCGGCGAAGGCCCGCTCGTCGGTGACGAGTTCGGTCGTGAGCGTCGGTTTCACAGCGCTCCGTGGGCGTCGGCGGCGAGCGCCGGGCCGGGGACGGCGGCCGGGCGACCGGCCTCCTCCTGCGAGCCCCGCCTCGGCCGTACCAGCAGGACCAGACCGCCGAGCAGCCCGCCCGCGCTCGCCCCCACCAGCCCGGTCACCGCCGGGGACGCCGAGGAGGGAGCGGTCGGCCGGACCGCGCGCGCGAACTGCTGCAGCTCGACGTTGGTGGTGGCCTGGGAGCTCTTGGCGTGCTGGGTCAGCGCGCGGGTGACCGCGTTGGCCATGTCGGCGGCGAGGTCGGCCCGCGGGGAGGTCGCCGTGATCGCGACCATCGGGGCGTCCGGCGAGGTCGCCGTCTGCACGCTCTGCTGCAGCGTCCGCACGGGCACGCCCGCCCACACCTGGGCGTCGCCGAGCACGGCGAGCTGGGTGGCGACGCGGCCGTAGGCCTGCGCGAAGCCCAGCGCGGACGCCGGGTCCGACTTCGCGGTCGGGACGGCGACGACATAGGCGGTGGCCGTGTACACGGGCGGCTTGACGACTCCGTAGGCGCCGCCGAGCAGACCGCCGGCGACGACTCCGGCCGCGAGCAGGGACCAGGGCGGCAGCGCCTTGGCGCGGCGCAGGGCGGCGGGACGACGGGGGTTCTCGGTCATGGGGAACTGACTCCCTGGGGTGTCGGGGAAGCGGAGGACGACCGGGGTGGTCCGGTGACGGTGGCCGCGTACACGTCCATGAGCTGGGCGGCGCTGCGGGTGATGTCGTAGTGGCGGACGGCGTCCGGGGCGGCGCGCGGGCCGGGGGCCTGGGCACGCGTCTCGGTCAGCGCGCGGACGAACGCCTGAGCGCCGCCGCTCACCCGGCGGGCGCCGGACGCCCGCGCGGGCAGGTGCTCGATCGCGGGACAGGAGGCGTAGAGCACGGGAAGCCCCGAGGCGAGCGCCTCCACGGCCGCGAGGCCGAAGGTCTCCTCGGGGGACGGGGAGACGAACACGTCCATGGCGCAGACCAGGGACGGCAGGTCGGGGCCGGGGGTGCCGTCGGGGACGCAGGGGCGTTCGCCCGCGAACAGAACGCGGTCGGTCACCCCCGCCTCGTGTGCGAGGCGCCGCAGCACGCTCTCCTCGGGCCCGCCGCCCACCAGCAGCAGCCAGTGGTCGGACGGGAGGCGGGCGAGGGCGTGGACGAGCACGTCGAAGCGTTTGCCGGCCGTGAGACGGCCGACCGCGCCGACGACGCGCGCGTCGTCCGGCAGCCCGAGGCGCCGCCGGGTGCGCAGACGGGCGTCCGGGTCGAAACGGAAGCGGGCCAGGTCGACGCCATTGGGGACGACCTCGATCCGGGGGGCCGGCACACCCCAGCTCATCAGCCGGTCGGCGACGGTGGGGGAGACGGCGACCGTGGTGCGGCCCAGGCGTTCGCTGGCGAGGTAGAGGGCGCGCACCCCCGAGGTCAGCTCGCGCCCCTCCAGCTGCGACTCGCCCAGCGAGTGCTCGGTGGCGACGACCGCGCGGACCCCGGCCAGGCGGGCGGCCAGCCGGCCGTAGACGCAGGCCCGGTAGAGGTGGGTGTGCACGAGGTCGTAGCGGCCGGAGCGGATGATCCGCACCAGCCGGGGCAGCGCGCCCAGATCACGGTTGCCGGCCATGCCGAGGTGGACGACCCGGACCCCGTCCTCGGCCAGCCCGTCGGCCACCGAACCCGGGTTCGTCAGCGTCACCACGTCGCACCGCGCCGGCAGGTGCCGCAGCAGCAGGCGCAGTTGCTGCTCGGCGCCGCCGACGCCGAGTCCGGTGATGATGTGCAGCGCCTTCACCGGAGCCCCTCCACGGGACGCCGGCGCAGCCGGTGCAACCGGTACTTCAGATACAGGCGCAGGGCGTCGTCGTTCTGCCCGACGTGCAGTCGGGGGAGGGCGTGCAGGCCGTTCAGCGCGCCCGGGTCGATCGCGCAGGCGTAGGCGTAGCCGGCCTCGCGCACGGCGTCCACGGCCCGTCGGTCGACCGTCCCGTACGGATAGCAGAAGCCGTCGGGTTCGGCGCCGAGCAGCTCGGCGAGGACGGCCCGGCTCTCGGCCGTCTCCGCCTTGAGCGCGACGTCGTCGGCCGCGGTCAGATCGACGTGGGTGAGACCGTGCGAGCCGATCTCGACGCCCGCGTCGGCCGCGCGGCGGATGCCGTCGGCGGTCAGCAGGAGCTTGCGCGGGCCCAGCGGATCCCAGACGTTGTCGCCGCCGAGCCGGCCGGGCAGCACGAACAGGGTGGCCGTGCAGCCGTTGCGGCGCAGCACGGGCAGGGCCGCGGTGAGGAAGTCGGCGTATCCGTCGTCGAAGGTGAGACCCACCAGGTCGCGGCCCTCGCCGCGGGCGCGGGCGGCGAGCAGTTCGGCCATGGAGACGCCGCGCAGCCCGCGCCGGCGCAGCCACCTCAGCTGCTTCTCCAGCCGCTCGGGGGTCACCGTGACGCGGTAGGGGTCCTCGGAGCAGTCGCCCACGGAGTGGTACATCGCCACCCAGGGGACGGCGGTGGGCGTGCTGCGGTCAGGAGCGGCCATGGGAGAGCTTTCGGGTCGCGGAACGTACGGAACGGAGTGCGTGGACGATGCCCTGGGCGCGCAAGGCCCGGCCGAGCGACAGGAAGACGACGGTCACGGTGAGCCCGCCGACGAGGAGTCCGAGGAGCGCGTCGTGGCACCGGTCGGCGGCGAGGGCTCCGGCCAGGGTCGCCACCAGGGCGGCCCGCACGGGCCGGCTCAGCTCGTGCAGCACGCCCCGGACGCTGACGGGGACGCTGCGCGGTCCCATCCCGGCCAGCAGCACCAGGGCGGTGACGGTGATGCCGGTCGCGTTGGCGGCTGCGATCCCGTACACCCCCCAGGCGTCGACGCTCAGTGCCCCGATCCAGGACGTGACGGCGATCCCGCAGGCCATCGCGCCGACCGGGTACCAGGTGCCGCGGCCCGCCGAGAAGTAGGAGCGGACCAGCACGCCCACCAGGGTCTGGCCGAGCAGCCCCAGCGCGTACACCCGCATCAGCCCGGCCGTCGCCGCCGTGTCCCGGGCGGTGAACGCGCCCCGCTGGAACAGGACTTCGATCATCTGGGGCGCGCAGGCGATCACCGCCGCCGTGCCGAGCAGCACGATGCACGCGGCCAGGGCCAGATCCCGCTCCACCCGGCTGCGGGCCCGTTCGACGTCCCCTTCGGCCAGCGCCCTTGCGACGACGGGGAAGGTGACCGTGCACACCATCACCGACAGGATCATCGGCATCTGCGCCACCTTCTGCGCGTAGTTGAGGTGCGAGATCGCGCCGGCCGGCAGCTGCGAGGCGAGGAAGCGCTCGATGAGGACCTGGGACTGCCGGCACACGGCGAACAGCAGGACGGTCGTCAGGAGCGCGGTGTCGAGGGGCCGGGGCGCCCCGTGTGCGACGGCCTGCGCCCCGCCCACCGTGGGCCTCCTCAACTGGCGCAACAGGGAAGGGAGTTGGACGAGAACCATGAGGAGCCCGCCGACCGCGACCCCGGCCGCCGCCGACCGCACCCCCCAGCGGCCGCCGAGCGCGTACATCCCGGCGATGATGCCGACGTTGTAGGCCACGTAGATCGCCGCCGGCGCCACGTACCGCCGGTGCGCGCGCAGGGCCGCGCTGCAGTACCCGGCGAGCCCGAAGCTCACCGCGCAGGTGGCGGTGAGCCGGGTGCAGTCGACGGCCAGTGCGGGATCGGGCAGGCCGGGCGCGAGGATCTCGACGAGCTGCCGGGCCGTGCCGATCAGCAGGGCGCCCACCGCGACGAAGGCCAGCGACAGCCGGGGGAGCGTGCCGGCGACCAGCGCGCGGACCGGGTCGCCCGGCGCGCCCTGGGAGCGGCGGGCCAGCGCCATGCTGAACGCCGGGATCAGGGCGAACGCCAGCCCGTCCTCGATGAGCAGCGTGGCCGCGAACTCGGGCACGGTCCACGCGACGAGGAACGCGTCGGTGTCGCTGCCCGCTCCGAACAGCCGGGCCAGAGCCTGGTCCCGGAGCAGCCCGAGCAGGGCGCCGGCCACCGACAGGGCGGCGGTGACGAGAGCGGCCCGGGCGAGGAAGCCGCGGGACACCGTGGGAAGGTCGCCGGAGCTCCGGTCCTCCTCCCCGGCGACCTCCGCGACGGCCCCGACCGCCCCGGTCGTATCGGCCGTCTCGTGCGTCACGGTCGTCCCGGTCGTATCGGCCGTCTCGTGCGGCACGGTCGCATCGGCCGTCTTCTCGGCGGTCTCCCCGGAGTGTGCGGCGTCCCGCGCCGGAGGCACGGACGGGGGGTCGCCCGTGCGAGGCGTCCGGGGAGGCGTCACCGTCATCGCGCGAGCGCCTCCTCGCGGCCTTCGCGGCCGTCGGCGCCGACCAGCGCCCACCAGGCCACCAGCCCGAAGACGACGGCCGTCAGGACGGTCGATGGCCCGCCGATGTCGGCGTACATGAAGTCGATCAGCTGCCAGATCAGAAGACCGCAGGCGACGAGCGCGCAGTCGAGGCCGGGACCCGAGCGCCGCACGCGGGACCAGCCGCGCAGCCCGCAGGCCAGCATCGCCAGCCAGCCGCCCGCGAGGGCGAGCAGCCCGATCAGGCCCTGCTCGGCCAGAACCAGCAGATACATGTTGTGCGGGGACAGCAGCGGCTGACGGACGAAGCCCGACCCCGCGCCGTCGGTGTCGCTGCCCGAGGACAGGGCGAGCGAGGCGTGCGCGTCCCGGTGCTCGGGGAAGCCCTTCAACCCCACGCCGGTGAGCGGTTGTTCGCGCCACATGCCGATCGCGGACGCCCACAGCGTGTACCGGTCGGTGACCGACTGGTCGGGCGCGTCGGCGACCTGGGTGATGCTGCTGACGCGCTCCTGGAGCATCGCCGAGCCCACTCCGAAGCCGCCGACCAGGATCACCCCGGCCGCCACTGCCACCGCGCCGATCTTCAGCGCCCGCCGCAGTCCGGCGAGGACCAGCTGGACCGTGCACGTCAGTGCGGTCGCGATCCACGCGCCCCGGCTGAAGGAGAGCGCCAGCGGCGCCAGCAGCGCCAGCGCGCAGCCGGCGGCGATCGCCCGGTGCCGCGCCCGGGACCGGCCGAGCGCCAGCCCGATCGCGCAGATCAGCCCGAAGGACACCACGGTCGCCATGCCCATCACGTCCTGCGGTCCGAACGTGCCGACCGCCCGGATCGTCTCCCCCTGGTACGAGGCGCCGGTCCCGGTGACGAACTGGTGGACGCCGACGGCCCCCTGCCACCCCGCCAGGCCGACGAACGACCAGGCCAGCACCCGGAAGTCGGCCCGGTCGCGGACCAGCAGCACGACGGCCGCCGGGACGAGCACGAAGATCTGCAGGTAGCGGCCGAGGCCGGTGAGTCCCGCGCCCGGCGAGGAGGCGCCCATCGCGGCGAGGGCGAGTCCGGCGACCGGCAGTGCGAAGAGCGCGGCGGCCGTCCGGGACAGCGGACGGCGTCGCTGCCGCAGCAGCCGGACCGCGCAGAACAGCACGACCAGCGCGGACAGCGCGTCGGCCGGTCCGGCGCCGCCCTCGCCGCCGGGTGAGAGCGGCAGACCGAGCACGGCGACCACGGCGACCACGGGCAGGACCGGTGACAGCGACCGGACGGACCTCGGCGGCAGGGCGGGGGCCGGCCCGGAGCGTGCCGACGGCTGCACGGAGGACGGGCGTCGCGGCGCCCCGTGCGGTGCGTCGCACGGTGGAGGGGCGCCCGCGTGGGCGTACGCGGGCGACCCCGACAGCACGGCGAGACGCCGGGCCAGGCGTCGCAGCGCGGGCGGGAAACTCCGGACGGGTCCTGGGGTCATCTGCGGTTTCAGCTCCCGGTCGGTCGCACGAGGGCGGCCGCGGTGCGCAGCAGGATGCACACGTCCTGCCACAGCGACCAGTTGTCGATGTACGCGTTGTCGAAACGGGCCCGGTCCTCGATCGAGGTGTCGCCGCGCAGCCCGTGCACCTGGGCGAGGCCGGTGATGCCGGTCTGCATGCGGTGGCGGGCCGCGTAGCCGGGGTGACTCTGGCTGAACTGGCCGACGAAGAAGGGACGTTCGGGGCGCGGGCCGACCAGGCTCATGTCGCCGCACAGGACGTTCCACAGCTGCAGCAGCTCGTCCAGCGACGTCTGGCGCAGGAAGCGGCAGAAGCGGCTCATCTCGCGCTCGCCGGCCACGCTCCAGCGGGTCGCGGACTCGTGCTCGTCGACCGGGCGGTGGGTGCGGAACTTCAGCAGGGTGAAGGGCCTGCCGTCCTTGCCGATGCGCTCCTGCCGGAAGACGACCCCGGGTCCGTCGGTCAGCCGCAGCACGGTCGCGCACAGCAGCAGCAACGGGCTCACCAACAGCAGCAGAGTGCCGGAGACCGCGACGTCCAGCAGGCGTTTGCCGAGGCTGCCCCGGCGCCGGGCGCCCATGTCCAGCCGTCGGCAGGAGAACCCGGCGAGCTGTTCGCGGCTCGCGTACGAAGGGGTGTCGGCGTCGATCTCCCACACCGTGCAGCCCGACTCGGCGAGCGCCCGCAGCAGCGGGCCCTGCACGCTGCGCACGGCCGGGTGGACGCACAGGACGTCCCGGACGCCGTTCTGGATGAGCGCCCGCTGCACCTCCTGACCGGTGGTCAGCACCGGCAGTCCGTCGACGCCGTCGGGGTTCTCGGCCACGATCCCCACCGGTCGGACCCCGCACCGGGGATGGCGCAGCACAGCGGCGGCCACCCGCTGGGCGGTCGTGGCGGGTCCGATGACGAGCGCGGCGCGCGGGCGGCGCAACAACGCCCGCCGCCGCCGCAGATGGACGACAGCGCGGCCGGCGCAGCAGGCCGCGGCCTGTGCCGCGCAGCCGACGAGCAGCGTGCGGGCCGAGAGCGCGTACGCCGGGTTCCACGCACCGACGACCGCGGCCAGCGCCAGCCAGCCGACCGCGATCCGGCCGCAGACGGCGGGCACTTCGTCGAGGACCCCCGCCACCGGACGCGCACGCCGGGGGCGCAGCAGCATCGTCGCCGCCACCAGCAGGGCCGCCAGGAGCGGCCTGCGCTGCACGCCGCTCAGCGCCAGCGCGCCCGCCAGCGCGGCGAGGCCGTCGGTGAGCAGCAGCGGCAACGGTGACGCGGGCGGCGCGGAGGGCCGTCGGGCGGGGAACCTGAATCCTGTCGCGCTCTCCCGGCGCGGGATGACCGAGACGGACGAGTATCCGGGCTGCGCGCCAGGAGAGGGGACGGTGCTTTCCGCAGTCACGAGTGGATGGACTCCCTGCACTCGGTGGGCGCGACGGGCGCCCCTTGTGTGGTCGTGAGCAGCTCGCGATACACGCCCGCGACCGCCTCGGCCGTGCGTCGCACGTCGTGCGTGGCCAGGACGTGCCGGCGCCCCTGATGGCCGAGCGACTCGCGCAGCAGCGGGTCGAGGAGCAGTGCGGTGACGGCGTCGGCCAGCGCCGTCGGGTCGTCGGCGGGCACCAGACAGCGGGGCGCGAGCGCGTCCGGCAGGCTCTCCCGGGCGCCGTCCACGTCGGTGACGACCACGGGCCGCCCGCAGGCCAGCGCCTCCAGCGGGGCCAGCGCCATGCCCTCCCAGCGCGAGGGCAGCACGACCAGGTCGGCGGCCTGGTACCAGGGCACGATGTCGGCGACGGCCCCGGTGAACAGCACCGACTCCGGCGCCCCGCGCCGCAGTCGCTCCGCGTCCGGTCCGTCGCCGACCAGCACCAGCCGGGCGCCGGGCGTCCGACGCGCGACGGCCTCCCACGCCCGCAGCAGGACGTCCTGCCCCTTCTGCCGGCACAGCCGCCCCACGCACACCACCAGTGGGGCGGCCGCGGCGAGCCCGGGCAGGAGGGACGCGCGCACCGTGTCGACGGGGGCGGGGTGGAAGCGCTCGGGATCGATGCCGTTGGGGACGATGCTCCACCGCCCGGCGATCCGGGCGCGCTCACCGGTCGCGCGCTCGGCCTCGCTCACGCACACCAGCCGGTCCGCCCAGCGTGCTCCGAACCGCTCCCAGTGCAGCGCGAGCGCCGCGGTGGCGCCGCCGACGGCCTCGAAGGACCAGGCGTGCGGCTGGAACACGGTCGGGATCCGCCCGCGCAGCGCGAGCCGGCCGGCCAGTCCGGCCTTCGCGCTGTGCGCGTGCACCAGGTCGGGGCGTACCTCGTCGAGCAGGCGTGCGAGCCGCCGCACCTCGCCGGGGAGCGAGGGCCCGGGCGACCGGGCCGCCGCCCAGTGCCGGACGTCCGCACCCAGGGACCGCAGGTCCCCCGCGAACGGACCGGCGGGACAGGCCACCGTGACGTGCAGACCGGCGGCGAGCTGGGCCCGCGCCAAGTCCGTCACGACCCGGGCGACCCCGCCGTCCACCGGCTGGGTGAGGTGCAGGACCCGGGTTCTCTCGTCGGGTTCTGGCTGGTGCATGGCGCGGTTTCCTCGCTCACGGTGGCGCTCGGGACGTGCGGGAACGCGCCTGACTACTTCTTCCGTGTGTCGACGGCGACGAAGAGCGCCCCGGCCCACGCCGCGTCCCGGTGGGCAACGAGCCGAACCGCCAGCTGGTCACCGCCGGACCGCAAACCCCTGCGCAGATCGAACACGTCGGAGTCGTAGCCGAGGGTGTTGACGTACGCCGGTACACGCGCCGCCGGAGACTCCCCCGGCTCGCTGATCGTGGAATTCAACACATCGTCAGATGGATTGACCGGGTTCGTGAGCGCGGCGGCCGCCCGGCCACCGGTCGAGAACATGAGCGAATCACCCGAACGGCCGCGGTCGCCGTCGTAGGCGACCAGCCCGACCCGGCCGCCCGCTCCGGCCGGGATGCGGAGCCCGTTCAGCCGGATCTCCTTGCCTGCGGGGGCGTCGAGGGCGTCGAAGCCGTCCCAGACGGACAGGTCCCGCAGCGGCTCGGCCGGGTTCTCGTACGCCACGACCAGGGTCCAGCCGCCCCAGGCCCCGGCCGCCGACCTGCCCATGGCCACGTTGATCTGCGCGACCGTGTACAGGCCCTGACCGCTGTCGCGCACCAGCTTGGTGACGTCCGCGGAGGCCTGGAAGGCGTCGGCGCCGTGTGCCGCCCGGTGGCCGACGACGGTGTCGGCGAGCACCGCCTTGTACGCGCCGCCCGGCTCGGCGATCAGCACCCGCCCGTTGTCCTTGGGCGGCTTCTGCTCGCCGACGCGCAGGTTGCCGCCCCAGTACAGCCGCGCGTACGAGACCCGGGCGCCCTTGGGCAACCGGACCTCGGCGCGGGAGGAGTTGTACGTGTTGGGGTCGTCGTCGACGTCGACGTAGAACATGTCGAAGTCGTTGTTCTGCGCCGCCTGGCCCGCGCGCACGGCCGGGCAGGCGGGGGCGGCCGCGGCCGCAGGCGCGGCGCGGCAGCTGATGGCCGCGTTGGCCGCACGGACGATCCCGCCGTGCTGCGTGGAGTGGTAGCGCTGTGCGAAGGCGAGTCGTTCGGCCTCCGCCGACGGCGGCGCGCCGGCCGCGAGGGCGCCGCCCGGCGCCCAGAGCGCGGCCAGGGCGAGAACGCCGACCGCGGCGCGATGCAGCGTCGGACCCAGGGAATTGCGCATGACCGGCGGTGCCCTTTCGTGCGATTTGCTTGCTATAGGCGTGCGTCGGATGGGGCGCAACTCTAACTGCTGTCCGGATTAATCCCCTGAAACCGGACAACTGTGTCGGTATCGTGAACCTTGATCCTCGGAGACATCACTCATTCGGCGGCACAACCCCGGTCGGCCCCACGCGTTGACTTCAGCGCCGGGCATCCCCGCCCAGCTGTTTGTGTCAAAACCCCCAAGGAGCACCTCTCCATGTCGCGTATCGCGAAGGGCCTGGTCCTGACCTCCGTTGCCGCCGCGGCCGTCGCCGGCGCCTCCGGCATCGCCGCCGCCGACAGTGGCGCGAACGGCGTCGCCGAGCACTCCCCGGGCGTGCTGTCGGGCAACGTCGTCCAGGTTCCCGTTCACATCCCGGTCAACGTCTGCGGCAACACGATCAACGTGATCGGCCTGCTGAACCCGGCGTTCGGCAACACCTGCATCAACGACTGACGTCACCTCCCCCAGAGGTCACGACTCGTCATTCGCCGAACGGCCGCCCTCCCGCCAGGAGGGCGGCCGTTCGCGTGGTCGGCGGCCGTTGCCCCGAAAGGGGGAAGGTGTCGCGCCCCGCTCGGCGGGCCCCCGCGCGCCCCCCCATCAGGGGCGATGCCGGCCCGGTGAGCTGCGAGGAGTCACCCGGTGCGACGGCTGTGTTGCGGGGAGCGACGGTGCTTTGCACGGTGGGTACGAGACCCGACGCAATCGAAAGGATTTCCCATGCGTGGTCTGCCCGTTCGGCGTATCGCTTCCACCGCACTGTGCGCCTCCCTCGTCCTCGGCCTCGCCGCCCCCGCCGCCATGGCGGCCGACGGAGCCGCAGCCCGTGAGCGCCTCGCGGCGGCCTCCGATGCGCCCGTCCCCGGAGTGGCCGCGCTGCGCGCCCAGGGCAAGGGCCTCGCTGACCTCAGCACCGTCCTCGCCCCGGTCACCGAAACGCTCAACACCGTCCTCAAGGCCGACGACGGCCGCCTCACGCCCGGCCAGGCGACCCGGCTCGGCGACGCCGTCAAGACGGCCGTCGCAAAGATCACCGCCGCGGCCCCGGCCGCCCCCGCCGCCCCGGCCGCCCCGGCGGTCGTGCCGCCCTCGCTCGCCGAGGGCGCCGCCGACAGCGGAACGAAGGCGGCCGCCGACCCCGTGTCCGACGCGCTCGCCGCGGTGCAGAAGGCCGTCGACGCACTGCTCTCGGCTGCCACGTCCGACGTCGGCCAGGTCGTGTCGGCGGTCACCGGCGTCCTGGACGGTCTGCTCGACCTGCTCTCCTCGACGCTGAACGGACTGGGCCTGAGCCTGCCGAGTCTGCCCAGCCTGCCGGCCGAGGCGGCGGAGGCTCCGGCGGCGCCCTCGCTGCCGCCCCCGCCCACCGGCTGACGGCCGCTCGCCCCTGCCTGCACCCCGGCATTTCCACCGCCGGGGTGCAGAAATTTTCTGCGTACCCGGTTTCCGCACCCGTCAGGCCTCGTTAGACACGACGTCAGAATGTGCCCCGGTGACTTGAGTTGCCGAGTCGCCGAAGAAAGGAATCCGATGAAGTCCCTGAAGGCTGCCGCTGTCGTTGCCGGATCCGTGGTCCTCGCCGGCCTTGCCGCGCCCGCGTTCGCCGCCCCCGCCGACCTCACGCCCACCAGCCTCAACGGCGCCGTGGACACCCTCGCCAGGGGGCCGATCAACCTGGAGGACGCGATGCCGCTCCAGCACCAGTCGGACGCCCTCGACACCGAGAACAAGGACTCCGTCCTCAGCACCGTCAAGGGCGCGGCGGGCGCTCTCAACACCCACAATCCGCTTCTCGGCGGACTGCCGCTGCAGGGCTGAGACACCCCCGCCGCCAGGGCCGGCCCCGTCGCCGACGGACCGGCCCTCGGTCATGTCCGCAAGATCCCCGACGATGTCCGCACGGCCCCCGGCTCGTGGCGTCTGGCGCGCGTCCCTCCGGGCGGACGACGCCACCTCGCCGACAGGGCACGGGCCTTGTTCGAGGCGAGTCGAGCGGCGCATCCCTCGTTCGTGTGGAGCAACCCGCCGGCGTCCCCCGGTCGGGTGAGAACACGTCCGGCCACCCGCCGACGCGCCGCTATGGTCACGCGGTGACCTCAACCCCAAGCGCAACCCGCCCCTTCCGCGTGGCCGACCTGGGCACCCTCGTCGTGATGCCGTGGAGCGGCGAGGCCCCCGACGGCCGTGACATGCCCTACCTCCTGGCTTACTCCCTCGGCGACACCGCGGACGGGCCCGAGGGGACGGCCGCCGCCGTCGAGCGGCTGCTCGCCGACAACGGCATGCCCGTCGGCGGCGACGTCGTCGACGGCACCGAGCGGCCCAGCCTGCCGTTCAGCCTGCTCGTCGAGTCCGGCGCGGCCGTCCTGAACATGCCGGGCCTCAACGCCCAGTGCCTGCCGCCGGCGGAGTGGCTCACGGCCGTCGGCGAGCGCGGCTACGCCTACCTCGTCCTCACCGCCCGCGCCTGGCCGGAGGCCACGCCCGGCCAGGCCGTCACGCCCGAGGCGCTGGCCGCGTTCGCGGGCGCCGAAGAGACCCTGACGGCGGCGGCGCACATCGTCCTGCCCGCCCGCCGCCTGCGCGGCTGATGCGGCGGCCGCAGCCGGTCGCCGTGGGCGGCGGCCGCGCGTACGCCCTGCTGCTGGTCCTCGCCGGAGCGGCCGGGCTGCTGGCCTCCTGGGTCATCACCCTCGACGAGTTCAAGCTGATGGAGGACCCCGGATTCACCCCCGGGTGCAGCCTGAACCCCGTCGTCTCCTGCGGCAGCGTCATGCGCAGCGACCAGGCCTCGGTGTTCGGGTTCCCCAACCCGATGCTGGGCCTGGTCGCCTACGGGATCGTCCTGTGCGTCGGCGCGGGCCTGCTGGCCCGGGCCGCCTACCCCCGCTGGTACTGGCTGACGTTCACCGCCGGCTGCCTCTTCGGCGTCGCCTTCGTGTCCTGGCTGCAGTTCGAGTCGCTGTACCGGATCAACGCGCTGTGCCTGTGGTGCTGCCTGGCGTGGGTCGCCACGATCCTCGCGTTCTGGTACGTCGTCGCGTTCGACGTGCGCCACGGTTTCCTGCCCGCGCCGGCCGGCGTGCGGAATTTCCTCGACGAATTCGCCTGGGCGCCCCCGCTGTTGCACATCGGGATCGTCGGCATGCTGATCCTGACCCGCTGGTGGGAATTCTGGACGAGTTGACGCACCGCCGTCGCATCAGCGCGCCCCACGTTCCGGGACACCCCTCGCGCCGATAGGCGGTAGCACTATTACGGCACTCGGGGGAATTGTGAACTGATGCCGTTTTCCGGCTCGTTACCCGGTACGGACGCAACGCCCCCCGAACTCCACCGAAAGGGCCCGTACCCGAGATGAAGTCGACCACCCGAGGAACCCTCGCCGCAGTGATCACGTGCGTGGCGGCCGCGGCCGGCGCCGCCGCCTGCGCGAGCCCGGCAGCCGCGATCGGCACCGTTCCCGTCCCCGTACCGCTGGACGGCGTCGAGAAGTCCCTCAACGTGGAACTGCCCACCATCGGCGGCGAGATCCCCCTGCCGACGCCGGGTGCGCCCGAGGGCCCGCGCTTCGTCGAGGGCCGCCTCATCCCGGAGCGCGTCGTCCCGCAGCTGCCCGTCGCCGCCGGGCTGCCGGGCCTGGGAGTGCGGGCGCCCCTGCCGGAGGTGCTGGGCGACCAGTTCGACCACGTCGGTCTCGACGCCCCCGCCTCCGACCTGCGCACGCTCGGCCCCGGCCTGACCCTGGACGCGCCCCTCACCGCGCCCAACCCCGACCACTTCGGCCTGCCGGACCTGAAGCTGCCCGAGGCGGGCGTGATCACCCCCGTGCTGCAGGCCGTGCCCGGCGCGAACCTCGGTCTGGGCCAGGGACTGTAGGCCCGCGGGCCGACCGCCGCGAACACGGGCCCGGACACCGTCGTCCGGGCCCGTCGCCGTGCCCGGATCCGCCTGCCCGAGCGGACCGTTCGGACGCAGGCGGTGACCAGTCGGCCCCCTCGGCGGTTAGCCCCACAGACAACCGCACCGGACCACCGTCCCGGACGAGGGAGCACACCATGGCCGTCAGCGTCGACGGAGTACCCGTGAGCGCAGTTCCGGCAGCCACGGCCAGAACCGCGCCGGCGCGTCGCACACGGCGCCGGGACCTGCTGCGCGGGCTCCTCGGAGCCTCCGCCGCCCTCGCGATCGCCCCGGTCGCCGCCGCCTCCCGGCCGCTGCGCCCGGCGGACGGCGGCCCCGCCGGCTCCTCCTTCGACGAGACCTACCGGGGCCGGCGCATCCACGGGGTCCTCACCCCGTCGGGACCCGCCGCCGCGGCCGGCGCCGCCGAGTGGAAGGTCACCATCGACGGCCGCCCACTGCACCTGATGCGCCGCGCCGACGGCACCTGGCTGAGCATGGTCGACCACTACCGCTCGTACGCCACCCCGCTGGAGGCGGTCCGCGCCGCCGTCGACGGGCTCGGACCGGGGGAGCGGCTGCGCGAGGACGGTCCGGCACACCACGACACGCACATGGGGGGACACCATGGCCTACATCCGTAAGGACGTCAGCACGCTCACCGGCGCCGAGCGTCGGCGCTTCGTGAACGCGCTGCTGGCGATCAAGAAGAGGGGCGAGTACGACGAGTTCGTGCGCATGCACATCGACCACTACGTCTCCGACGGCGACGGCGGTCTGCGCAGCGCCCACATGGCGCCCTCCTTCCTGCCCTGGCACCGCAGGTTCCTGCTGGACCTGGAGGCGGCCCTGCGCCGCGTCGACCCGTCCGTGACGGTGCCGTACTGGGACTGGACGCGCGACCGCGCAACGACCGCCACGCCCTGGACGAAGGACCTGCTGGGCGGCAACGGACGCCGGTCCGACCATCAGGTGACGACCGGGCCGTTCGCGTACGCCACCGGCAACTGGACCATCAAGGAGAACGTCACCGACGGGGAGTTCCTCACCCGCGACCTCGGCCGTGCCGCCGACCCGATCGACCTGCCGGCCACGAGCGACGTGGAGACGGCGCTGCGGGACCCCGTCTACGACGTCTCGCCCTGGGACTCGACGGCCGGCCGCGGGTTCCGCAACCGGCTGGAGGGCTGGGGGTCCGGCTCGGGCAGCGCCGCCTGGCGCAACCACAACCGTGTGCACCGGTGGGTCGGCGGGGTCATGCTCGGCGGCGCCTCCGTCAACGACCCCGTGTTCTGGCTCCACCACGCCTTCGTCGACCTGCTGTGGACCCGCTGGCAGGGCAGGCACCGCGAGCACCGCTACCTGCCGGCCGAGCCGCCCGGGCCGGGCAGCCGGCAGTACCGGCGGATCGTGGCCCGCCACGAGAAGCTGCCCCCCTGGAACGTGACCCCGGACCAGCTGGAGGACGCGTCCCGGATCTACCGGTACGCCTGACGGAACCCCCGGGAACAGGGGAGAGCCCCGGCGCTCGAGGTGCCGGGGCTCTCCTGGGAAAGGCTGCTCAGTCGCCGTAGCCGTTGTGGCCGCCGTGCTTGTCGCCGCCGCCCTTGCCGTGGTCGCTGACGTTGGCGCAGGTGTTGCCGAACGCGGGGTTCAGCAGACCGATGACGCTGACGGTGTTGCCGCAGACGTTGACCGGGATGTGGATCGGAACCTGGACGACGTTGCCCGACAGGACACCCGGCGAGCCGATGGCAGCACCGTTGGCACCCGCGTCCGCCATGGCCAGGCCGGCCCCGCTGACCACCACGGCGCTGGTGCCGAGGGCAACAGCGGCCACCTTCGCGATGCGAGACATCACGTTCTCCTTAGTGAATCGGTTCGCACGACGGCAGGGGGCGCCGTCGCACTCCCCGTTCAACGCCGCCGCCCCCACCGGGTCACGGCACGACCGTAGGGATCACCCTTTTTGAACAGGGTGGACGTACAGACGGGTGGCTAGGAGGGCTGGAGGTGGGCCGTGACGAAGTCGTTCAGGGTGGCGATGGACTGCAGACTGTCCAGGCTGAGGTCCAGCGCGGCCACGTCCACCCCGAAGCGCCGGTCGACGGCGCCCAGCAAGGTCACCCCGGCCAGCGAGGTGAGACCGATCCGCGGCCCGAACAGGTCGGTGTCGGCGGGGAGTTCCCCGACGTAGGCCTCCTCCAGACCGGTGGCCTCGGCGATCATCGAACGCAGTTCGCGTTCCACCGCGCCCCGGTTCCGGGTGTCCGTCACGCCTCGGCGTCCTCTCGTTCGGTCACCCGCAGCCAGGCGGGCGGCTCGGGCAGTTCGTCGTGCAGGCTCCTGCCCAGGACCGCCGAGTCGGCGGCCGCGCCGGCGCCCGCGTCGTCCACGCGGCGCAGACCCGCCTGGCGGAGCAGGATGCGCATCTCCAGGTTGGCGTCCGTCGGGCGCAGCGTCACCCGGAACTCCTCCGCCCCCTGCTCGCGGGCCCGCCGCATCAGCCGGAACAGGAAGGCCGCCGCCGCTCCCCGGCCGGCGACCCGGCAGGACAGGGCGAGCAGCGGGACGGACCACCGGGCGGGGGCGGTGCGGTCGACGAGGGCGGCGCCGATGACGCCGTACTCGCCGAAACGGTCCGTCATGCGGGCCGTGTACACCTCGTGTCCCTCCGCGGCGGCCAGCTCGCGCAGCCGGTCGGGGGTGAGGCCGGAGGAGTTCAGGCGGTGCGTGCGGGCGGCGAGCTCCAGTGCGCGGGGGATCTCGCCGGGCGTGGCCGCGCCGACGGTGAGCCGCATGTCGCACCAGCGCAGGAACTCCTCGCGCGAGCCCTGGAAACGCTCCCCCTCGGCCCGGCGGGCCTCCTCGGTGCGGTAGCGGTGCACCCGCTCGCGTGACTCGGGGGTGACCTCCCGGCCCTCGAAAGCCGCGAGCAGCTCGGGGACGTCCTCGGGGGCGAGGGTGCGCACCCCCGGCAGGAGGGCCTCGACCTCGGCACGCTCGTAGGGGGAGTCGTCGACCAGGAGCAGGGCGTCCACCGCGATGCCCAGCTCCTTCGCGATCCCGCGCAGCGACTCGCTCTTGTCCTGCCAGGACACCCGCGGCGCCAGGAACCGGCTCCGCAGCGCCGGCACGGCCTCCAGCCGGTCGAGCACCGACGGGGCGCTGCGGCTCGCGATGCTGCTGAGCACGCCGAGGGCCGCCAGCGCGTCGATAGCGGCGAGCGTCCCGGGGCGGGGCGTGGGCAGCGCGTCGGTGGCGGACTCGACGGCGACCTCGTCCCACAGGGTGCCGTCGAGGTCCCAGACGACGCACTTGATCCGGTCCGGGTCGAAGCTGTCCGTGCCGCTCATCGGGCGCGGTCCTCCTTCTCCTTCGGCAGGAACAGCTTCATCGACAGACTGGTCGGGTCGAAGCCGAACTTGCGGTAGACCGTGCGCATCGGGACGTTGCCCACGTGGACCCGGCCGACGACCTCCGTGATGCCGTTGGCCAGACAGAACTCCAGGCCCGCGGTGAGCAGGAGTTCGGCGACGTCGCCGCGGTTGTCGACCGGGGAGACCGCCAGGGAGCGGAAGTTGGCGTAGCGGTCGCCGGTCATCGCGTTCTGGTTGATGCTCACCCAGCACCAGCCGACCGGTTCCTCGCCGGGACGGTGGGCGACGATCATGCCCTCCTTCGACTTCTCCATGGCACGGCCGAGACGGGACTCCCACCGGGCCGGGTCGTCGATGGCGTCCTCGCCGAAGGAGACCCGGGCGATCTCGGCCTCGAACCGCCCGATGGCCGGCAGATCGCGCTCGTCGGCCTGCCGGGTGACATACGGCCGGGCCCGCTCGGCGAGCGCGGCGCGATCGGCCTCGGCCGGCGGACGCCAGCCGAATGTGCGCGGGGCGGGAGCCGCCGGAGCCGCGGCAGGGAGGGGTGCGGGGGCGGGGGGCGCGGAGGCGCCGACCGCGGCCGTGGCGGCCGAGGCGGTGACGGAGGTTCCGGCGGCGGGGTAGTCGCGGCTGGGTTGGTCGCGGCTGCGGAAACAGGCCATCAGCGGCCTCCGCCTTGTACGCCGGGGCCGTGGCAGGGCTGGCAGGTTT
>NZ_MJAJ01000028.1 GCF_001746365.1 Streptomyces sp. LUP30 | reverse complement strand
GGCCCGACGCTCGGGGTTAGTTGATGGCCAGCCTTCCCTCTTTGACTACACCCTGGCAAGGCAACCTTGAACACCCGTGAGCCGGGGCACCGCTATCTGACTCCGTGGGACGGCCAACAGGCGTGGTCAGTGGTGTACGGCTGCTCGGGGTGGAGCGTTCTTGGTCTGTCAGCGGTTCCTGGAACACCGGTGAGCCGAGGGCCCGCACGGGGGGTGCGGGCCGTGGCATGCTGCTCGTCACCGGGCACGGCAGCTGTCAACTTCCGTGCGCTCAACGGTTTTTGCGGCCAGTAGCACGTCACCGTGCGGGATGTCGGCGTCTTCACGGCCCGGCGGCCCGCACGTATGCCAGGGAGGTACTTCGTCATGTCCAGCATCCGTGAGGGCGCAGCGGCACCCGTCCCCTACCGCGCGCGCCCCGGCCGGGCGCCGGTCGGGGCCGCGCAAGCTTTCGGTGTCAGTGTCTTCCCGCTGCTCGGCGCGGGGCTCGCCCTCGCCGGTATGCCGGTGCGCGACGTGCTCGTCCTCCTCGCCGGGTGCGGGGCGATCGGTGCCGCCGTGTACGCAGTCGGAGGGGGTGGCCGCCGCCTGCTGGAGGCCTTCGCGGCCGCCGTGAACGCCGCCGCCCGCCGGTGACGGGGGTAGGTGAGATGCGTCCGGTGAAGACCGTGCCCGCCAGCCCGCACCACGCTGGGCTGGCGCAGTACCTCGAGGGGCTCCGGCAGCGGGCCGGGTTCACGTTCGCCGAACTCGCCGAGCGCACCGCGGTACTCGGCAATCCGGATTGGGCTGTCTCGGCCGCGACGCTCAAGCGCGCGGCCGGCTGCCGCTCCCTGCCGAAGCAGAACACCGTCGTGGCCTACGTACGCGGCTGCGGCGCCACGCCGCAGGAGGAGCGCAAGGCGCTGCTTCTGTGGGCGCGGGCCCGGGCCAAGGGCCGTGGCATCCTGCACCAGCTCCGGGCGCCCGCGGTGCACAACATCCGCACCCGTCGGGAGTTCACCGCCGCGCTCGCGGCCGTCTACGAGGCCATCGGGGCCCCGCCGCTGCGCACAGTCCAGCAGCGCGCCGGAACGGTCCCGCAGCCCGCGGGAACTGCCTGTGAGAGTCAGGTGTTCCTGCTTCCCCTCGGGACCCTCTGGGGCATCGCCAACCGGAAGATCAAACTGCCCGCCTGGAAGCACTGCGAAGCGTTCCTGCGGGGCTGTGGAGTCGCCGGCGAACGCACGCTGGGGCATTGGAAGCAGGCGTGGAAGCACGCCCGTACGGATCGGGCCGCGACTGCCGGGGAGAGTCTGCAGCCGCGTGACCCGGGACGGCGGGCGCGCGAGGCCGGCCGCGACACGAGGAAGTACGGCGATTTCGTCCGTGTCCTGCAGGCAGCCTCCGGCCCGCCCGACGCAGATGGCGTCTGGCCGACCTTGACGGTCAGATCTCTTAAGCCTGTCTCCCAGCGCACCGATGTCCTCGCTGACTTCCACAAGCAGTTGTTCGGCTCCGCGCGGCGCAACGGTCTCGTCCCCGACACCGAGATCGACGGGATCTTCATATCCGGTGACGGCTCTGTACAGCTCGTGCAGGCAAAGTTCCAGGCCGTACCGCCTTCTCGGTCCGAGGCCCGGAGGCTTCGGCGCCCCAAGCGACGCGGGCGCGGCTGAATACCGCCTGTCGCCTTGCGGACAACGGCTGGTGTCCCGACGCGGGCGGACCCCGGCCCCTCATGGAGGCGTGAACGGCTGCGCGAGCAGACCGCAGCCGTGGACGGACGGGCGGGTCTGCGGGGCCGGCACCGGGCCGCATAGAAGATCTTGGATTTTCCGGTACCCGTCGTGGGCCGCTCGTTCGATGAACACGGTGGAAGGTCACGGGAGTCGAGGAACGGGGCGGTGCAGAAGGTGCAGGAGATGCTGGTGCCCGAGGAGGTGATGAAACTCCTGGTCACGATGGTCGTCATCGGGGCGCGCGAGTGGAGGCGGGTGCAGCTGGCCCGCGAGAAGCGGCGCGAGCGCGAGCAGGAGCTGCTGGCCGAGATGGTGGCCGAGGTCGCCCAGGGCGAGCAAGGGGTCCAGGTGCACCGCGGCGGGGCGGGGGTGTGGTCGCTGACGGGCACCGGGTCCGCCGGTGCGCCGCGCCGGGAAGTGTCCGCCGGGCGCGGTGCGCGGGTGGGCGGGCGGCCGGTCGCGGCAAGGCGGCGCCGGTGACCGTGCAGGACCACTCAGGAGCGGGGCTCGGCCGGGAGGCGGCCGGGCCCTGCGGGGAGATCACCGGCATCCCGGAGATCGACGAGGCGGCGCTCGCCGCCTTCTACGAGGCGCACGTGGACAAAGTGCTGGGGTTCCTGGCCGGCAAGGCCGGCCGGGACGACGGCTTGGAGATCCTCGGCCAGGTCTTCGAGGAGTTCTTCGCCTGGTGGCCGCGGAACCCCGAGCATCCCAAGCCGGTGGCGACGCTGTATCAGATCGCTCGCTGCCGCCTGACCGATCATCTCCGCCGCAGCGGGCGGGTCCTGACCGTAGAGGCCAACGACCTCGCCGACCTCGCGGACGTCGTCCAGCACGTCGATCTCGGTACAGACGTCGCCCATCGCGTCGACCTCGGAGCGGCGCTGGCCAGGCTGGACGAGCGCGAGCAGCAGGCTCTGATGCTGCGGTACGGGGCCGATCTGCCGGTGAAGGAATGCGCCGAGGTCCTGGGGGTCGGCATCGACAACATGAAGAAGATCTTGAAGACGGCGTTGCGCAAGCTGCGGCAGTCGCTGCGGATGGACGGTTATGAGACCGCCGGGACGGCGAAGGAGGGGCACCGGTGAACTTCGGACAGGACCACGACGGTGAGCGGCACGAGCCACTCTCCCTGAGCCCGGCCGAGAAGGCGGACGGCTTCGCCGCCGTGATGCGGCGGCTGAAGGGCCGTACCGCGCACGAGCAGGACCGGCTGCGGGCGCAGGCGGATGCCGCGGTGCTGGGCCACGAGGCGTATGCGCTGGGCCACGACTACCGCAGGCGCGGCAACTACGTCGCCGCCAAGCGGTGGCTGCGCGTGGCCGCCGACCACAGCGTGCCCGGCGCCGAGGAGGCCCTCGAGGAGATCGACACGGTCACCCCGGCCGCCCCGACCACGTCCGCCGATCCGGCCGGCATCGTTCCCGGCGCGGCCATCCCGCCCCCCTCCCTGACCCACGAGGACTTCGGGATGTGGGCCACGGTCCTGGAATCCCTGGACGTGGCCGCTTGTGCCCGGGCGCAGGCGCGGCAGATCACCGAGCAGGCCCGGCGCACGGCCGAGGATCTGCTCGCCGAAGCACGGCGGACGATCCGACGTGAACGGGCGGACTCCGTGCAGGGCCTTGAGAAGATGCGCCGTACGGTCGCGAGGCTGCTCTGCCAGGCAGAGCAGCTACAACTCGATGCCCGGGAGATCCAGGAGGAGGCTCGTAGGCAAGCCGAGGCCCTCTTGGAGGAGGCACGCGGTCAGGCGCAGCAGATCGTCGACGAAGCTCGAGCCCAGGCCGTTCGGGCCAGGGCCGTGACGCGGCAGTACAACGCCGGCACACACAGCGAGGCGCTCGCCACGACGGCCCTCCGCCGGGATGCGGCACACACAGCGGACCGGCATCTGTACGCCAACTTGCAGGTGGCCTGCCGGGTTGCGGAGGTCTACTGCGAGGGCCCGCGCGAGAGCTGGGTGCCCCTTTGGCGGCGTCGGCCGCTTCCGCACGCCCAGACACATGACCTGCCTACGGAGGTGACGGACGGCGTTGTGCGGGCGATCTACGTCGGGGAGACCACAGAGGCGTGGTTCCAGGACGCCCTGCGTGCTCCCTCCAGCGGCAGTTCTGGTTCCCTCACGCCTCCAGTCATCGGGCATGGCCGGATGGTTCCGGCCCCGGATGAGGGCGCGCGGTGGGTGTCGTGGGTGTATGTCACGTCGCTCAATCGGTTCTGTGACGTTCAGCAGGTCACGGCAGCGGACGACCCTTCATCTGCTGCTGAGCTGGTGGAACGGGCATTGACGCTCCGTTGCATGCAGGCCTTCGACTGGGCCCGTAGGGAAAGCATTGCGCAGGACGCCCGGAAGGCGGAGGAGGCGGGTCATGCGGCAGGCCGCTGAGTCCTTACGTCCGCTGCCCGCCTGGCGGAACAGATCGTCCGGAGGAGCAGCGGAATCCTCGGCCGCAGGACGTGAAGCTGGAGGATACCGGTGTCGGCCGGCTCCTTTGGGACGCCTCCAGAGGCGGGCAGGAGGCGGGCTTCCTGCAGGCCGTCGCACCCCTGCTTGTAGGGTGACACTTCGACCGGGCCGGGCGCCCAGGCCCCGCCCCGGCACCGTGTATGGGTCTATGTCGTTGGCGCCGTCCGGCGGCGCTTGGCGCGCTCGACCTGGCGCAGCAGCAGGTCGGCGAACTGGATGATCTCTGCCGCCTCGATCGGGTCGTCGAAGTCGACGGTGCGGTGGCTGGCAGGGTTCTTGTAGGCGCCCATGGCGCCGGCGAACAGGTTGGCGGTGGCCGCCTGTTCGCCGCCCTCGGCTTCCGCGTCGGCGAGCGTGCCGCCGGTCTTGCCGTTCTCGTGGGGCCGGAACGCTTCGCGCATCAGCTTCACTCCGACCAGGGAGTTGTCGAGTCCGGAGGCGTCGCGGACGGCGACCTCGACCGCCTTCATCGCGGCGAAGGACGCCGTCTCGTAGTCACCCCGGTCGAAGTTGGTGCGCACCGTGCCTTCCAGGTCGCGGTGGAGCGGGCCGGAGAGCCGTTCGCGGGCCTCGAACCTCGTGATGCCCTGAGGGTCCTTCGCCAGGTCCACACCGTCGCAGGAGATCCGGCGGAACGCCTCGGACTGGCTGGGCTCGCGAGTCAGCAGCGCCTGCGCCTCCAGCCAGCACCAGGCATCGGACAGGCGGTTCACGAGCGCGTCCGTATCCGGCTCTGCCTGGAACGCCTGCCCAGCCGAGCTCATGGTGCCCACGTACTGCAGGTATCCGGTGCTGCCGGCGAGATGCCGCAGAAGCAGGAGGGCGACGTCCCGCGTGGGCAACTGACGGATCTGCTCTGCCGGAACTGGCGGTATGTACTGGAAGTTCATAGGTCGACGCTACGGCTCAGCACTGACATTTCGCGGCCTTACGGGCGAAGGTGGAGCGGGCGGTACGAAGTCGGCAGCAGGTCGTCGGATGGCAGGGAGCCGCACGGGTGGCAGGCTCGTCGCCCGTGCCGGGCCCCGGGGGTGGCCAGGCCAGGGAAGGAAGGCGGAAACCGAGGACGACCTCGGCGCTGCGCTGACCTCGACCGTACTGGATGCCGCGCAGTAGCTCCTCGAGGACGGCAGGCGCCTCGTCGACGGCCTGGACATCGACGCCCCCGCCGAGCCTGCCCGCATGCTGTCTAGGCCGTTCCTGGGCGTCACCCGGGAGTACCTCTACACCGAGGCCAACCGCCACCTTCCGGCTGCGACCGGCCGGACGCAGCCTCTTCGGTCGCCTCTCCACGAGGTGACGTGACGCGGCCAGAGCTACGGATTCGCGTCACGTCACCTCACGGCGCATCCTCCCCCGAACCTCGTCGTCGCGCCGTGATGTTCGCGGCGATGACGGTGCAACCGCCGGTGATGGCCGCCCCGATGATGGCGTATTTGTCTCCCCCTTGCTCAGTGGCACCGAGTTGCGCCGGGAGAGACCATCGCACCCCTCTGGCTGGCATACAAAGCGCGTCTACGCAGCTCAGAGGACTTTGGGGACAAGATTGTGTGCGGCGAGTGCCCGATAATCTGCGTAGGATTTCGCAGCGTTTCCGTACAGGAATCCGCGCCGAAAACGTGCAGCTCTAGCTCGCTGCGATACAACTCTCGGGGAAGGCGTACCCCCTATCACCGCACCGGCGCCCGCCCCTATGAGGTTTCCGCCCTGACTCCTGGCAGGTTCCGAGAGCTCTCTCCTGTCAGAAAGTGCAATAGACGGGGCCTGCCCCATGCCGTACGCGGGGTGCGCTCTGGGCGGTAGGCGCCGAGTAGCCCGCAACGCTAGCCCGGCCGTGCCTACGGTTCGCGCGCATGGTTCCGACAACCAGGGCGCCTGTGAGGCCGTCCAGGTGCTGAACGGCTGCAGCCGTATAGGCCGGGTGCGAGGGCCGGGTGACTCACCCGCGGGTGGCGGCATCAATGTCGCCTGCGTTGACCAGCGCCCTACTCAGCTTCTGTACCTCGGAGGGGCGCTCGTCCTGTGGGAGGGCCGTTGCGGCGTCCAGCAGGGCGCGGGCGTGACGTCGTACGGCTGCGTTCTGCCCGCTCCCGGCGGGATGGGTGACCAGGTGTGCGGTCAGGACGAGCGCGTCCGCGCTGTCCGGGTGGCGGGCGGCGCGTTCGGCGACGAGGTCGGCGTCCGTCAGGGTGGGGGTGTGCTCGGCGCTGGCCCGCATCAGGGACAGCCACAGGTCCTCATCGAGGCCGGCGTCCGCGAGGGCGCCCGCGCCGGCGAGGGCCCCGGGCGGCAGCCGGCCGCGAGCGCGGCGCGCCAGTGGTCGGCCGCTGCGGCGAGTCGGCCGGAGGCGTCGGGCGGGATGGGATCGTCGGTGCGCGGGGTGCGGGAGGCGATCGCGGCCAGCAGCAGAACGGTTGCTTCCACTCCCCCGGCGCCGGTGGCCAACTCGGCCCAGAAGGTGGCGAGATCGCCGAGGAGGGCCGGGGCTGCCAGGAGCGCGGCCGCCGTGTGGGAGGCGGCGCCGGGGCGGGCGTCGCGCAGCGCGGCAAGAAGCTCGGAGCGCTTCAGGGCGGCGAGGATCTCTCGGTCGGTCGCGCCCCAGCGCAGCCAGGAGGCGGCTGGCGAGTGCCTGCCGGGCGCGAGAGCGTACAGCGCGGTGCGGTGTGCGGCGGTGAAGGCGGGGGCGTACCGGTGCAGGGCGGGCAGGTGCACTCCGATTGCGGTGGCCACCGCGTCCTGGTCCCCGCACGCGGCGAGCGCGCCGGACACCGCCTGAAGGACGTCGGCGAGCATCTCTCCTTGCGTGCGGGCCTGGTGGACGGCGTACTCGAGCATGCTTCCCAGCGCCCGCACGGACGGGTCCGAGCCCAGCAGCGGCGCGTCCGCTCTTCTGTCGGCCGGGCCGGAGACGTCGCCGGGGGTGTCCGGGGCCTGGGCGGCGGCGGGGCGGGTCAGCGGAGCGGCCAGCACGTGCAGACGGGCCAAGATCGTCCTTTCCTGATCGCCGGGAAGGGCGGTGTCGGTGCGCCACACGGTGGTGATCAGGTCGAACAGTGCCTGGTCGGCGAAGGACCCTGCGGCGGACCGGTCCTCGGCGGCCGCAGCACTGCTGGCGGGGGCTGTCTCGTCGAGGCGGCGGCGCACGTCGAGAACCGCGGTGGCAGCGGCCGCAAGGGCGCCGTCGGAGAGAACGCCGGGCCGGTCGGCGAGGATGGCGGCCGCGGCAAGGTAGAACGCGCCGAGTTCCGGCAGCTGCAGGGCGGCCAAGACGGCAGGCACGTCGGCCGTCCAGGCGGCCGGGTCGGCGGCGACGAGGCGGTGAAGGACCACCGCGTAGCCGTCGGCGCCGACGTCCTTGGCGGCGGCCAGAGCGGTCGCTGCCGCCGCCGGTCCGCGGGCGGCTGCCACCTCGGCCAGGTCCTCGGCGTCCAGCACCGTGGTCGCCTTGACCGGTTCCCGTATGGGCACGGTGCGCGGGCCGGACGGGCCAGCGGGCTCCAGGCGGCGTACTGCGTCGAATACCGGCTCCCAGCCGGCCAGCAGTCGCGCGGGCAGAACGGGCGACCAGTCCCACACTCGCAACCACGAGGCGAGCGGCTCGGCCCTCCCGTCGGCCTGCTCGGCGTCGTCGGGCAGGACCTCGGCCACCAGGGCAGCCGGCGGCGGGGTGCCGAGCGCAGTGCGGACGTCCGCTTCCAGCTGCGCGGCGCGCTCGGGCGGGCAGGTGCCGAGCACGAGGTCGACGAGGCGGGCCGTCTCCGGCGCGGGCTCGTCGGCCACCAGGCGCGCGGCGAGCAACACGGCCTGCTCCCACCACTCCTGCCTGTCCAGCCCATCGGCGGGCACCGCGCAGTCGGCTGGCGGGCGGCCGGCCAGGTGCGTGGCGAGCAGCCGGTCGTGCAGCCGGCCGTCGACCGCGGCCACCCGGGTCAGCCGGCGGGTGCGCTCGGCCAGGTGTACGCCGGCGTCCGCATCCGCTGCGGCGAGGTCGCGTACGGTGCGCGCGAGCCGCGGCCCGCCGTACGCAGCCGAGTCCCGGGCGTTCACCTGGTCGAAGTCGGCGCCGTAGACAAGCGGGCGGGCGGCGGGCACCAGCTCGGTGTCCCGGGCGAGCAGGCTGGCCAGCGCGGCCCGGATCATGCGGATGTTCGGATGCGCGGCGGCGCCGCGGCCTGCCGGGTAGGCGGTGCAGGCGAGTTCGCGCAGCAGCACCGCGACCTCGTGACCAGGCAGCCGCGCGGACGCCTCCTCGGCGATCAGCTCCCGCATTTCCTCCTCATGCACCAGCGCAGCCGCGACCAGCGCTTCGGCTGCGGCGGCGTCCCCGCCGTCGGCCAGGGCGTCGGCGGCCTGGGCCTCGGCGGCGGCCATGCGCTCGGCGACCGCCCGCAGCGACTGGTGGCCGGCGTGCTCGTCCTCGACCGCGTCGGCCAGCAGTGCCTCGGCCACGAGAATCCACTCGCGTTTCCGCTCGGTGCGCGGGATGACGCGCACCCATCTCGCGGCCAGGCGCAGCGTCGTACCTACAGCCGCGCCGCCGCTGTCCCGTACGCCGGGGTCGGCGAGGACGGCGCGTATCTGGCTGGGGTCGACGACGTCCCGGTGGCGCATGGCCAGACCAAGCAGCGCATCCAGGGCCGGCCGTCCGGCTGCGGCGATCTGTTGCACGCGTGCGGCCGCGGGGTCATCGTCGGTCGGTGCGGCCAGCCACGCTCGGACGGTATTCGGGTCTTGCTGGGCGACGTGGTCGATGAACGGGGCGGCCGGCCACCGTCCGCCCACCGCTCCGTCCGGCATCAGCAGGTGCGGTGCGTGCGCCTGCAGAACCTCCAGCCAGGCCGTCGCCGGGCCGCGGCGGAAGAAGTAGTCGGTGGCGCGCGGATCCGCCCAGCGGGCGAGCTCGGCAGCCTCGGCGGCGCCCGGCTGCTGCAGGGCGGCGAATTCGAGGACGCGGGCCGCCCTATCCGCGAGCGGAACCAGCAACTCGCGCGCCGCGCCGAGGATTTCGGTGTACAGCTGGACCGCCTCGCCAGGACCGGCGGTGCCGCCGTGCAGGATGCCCGACGCCACTCCGTAGACGGCTCCCCACACGTCCAGGGCGGTCTCCTGCGCCGCGCCGAGCGTGGCACCGGTCAGCCGCTCAACGATGCCGCGGGCCCGCGCCCGGTGGAAGCCACCTGGGCGTTGCAGTTCGCTGCGTAGCACCTCGGTCGCCGTCGACACCCGCTCCCATCCGGCGCGCGCCGCAGTCGGCGGGCCCTGTGAGGCCCCGAGGTTGGCGTCGGGGGTGTCGGCCAAGGCGGCCGGCTTGCCGGGCGAGGAGTCCTCGGCGACGGCTGACGACGGGAAGGCGTCCACGGCGGCCAGCAGGCCCTGCGCTGCGGGCTTCAGGCCCGCCGTGGTCGGGGAGCCAGGCAGGCTCAGCAGCGCGTCCGCCGCAGAGCGCACACAAGCCGCGGCCACCTCCGCCGGCCGTACGAACCTCTCCCCGGCCAGCACCTGGTGCGCATCCCGCAGCAGCCCCAACGCCCGTACGCCCGCTTCGCCCTGTGCTTCAAGAGCGGCGGCCAGGGCATCGTCGACCTCCGGCAACCCGCTAGCGCCGACCGGCACCCCCACCCCGTCGCTCACCGCAGCACCGTAACCCTCCGGCCAGCACCGACGGACCGGGTATCGCCAATACGCGGTGGCCGCCTGTCCGACCTGTCGGTCCTCCCCGCGCGCTGGCCGCCAGCAGCGTCCCGCCAGCCGTGCAGCGGCGTGCGGAACAGCAGGACTGGGGCCGGCCTGCTCGGCGTCCGACGGGTGGACGGTCACTCGCCATGGTGGTCAGGGGCATCGAGGCCCGGGACGGGGGCCTGCCGTGTGGTCTGAGGGGCCGGGGGGCGGGTGCCGCGCCGCTGCTGATGGTTCCAGCGGGCACGCCACCAGGCCAGCCGGTGGGCGGATTCCTGGGGGAAGACCGACTGGATGGCGGTGACGAGCAGGGCGAGGGCGAAGCAGGTGAAGGCCAGGGCGGTCAGCCACCACGGAGCGCCGATCAGGGCCAGGACGATGCCGCTGATGCCGGTGGCAGCGGACGAGATCAGCGGTCGGTTCGGGTTGTGCATCGAAGGTTTCCCCCTCGGGCGGGCGTACGAGTGCGGTACGCGGGATGTCGGGAATCCGGGCGCTTTCTGCTCGGCCTGCATCCAGTTCTACGGCGGGGGCTCTTCGGTGTTGTATCGGTGGGTGTCACATACGGCGTCGGGCGCTGCGGGCTCGGGGGGCGTAGCGGTCGAAGGCGTAGGTCCATGCCTGTTGCATGGATTGCTGTGTGATCAGGGAGCTGCGTGCGTGGGCGACGGTGGCCAGCCACTGCACCAGGTCGGTGGAGGTTCCGGCGAGGAACTCGTCGGCCACCGACAGTCCGGGCCATCGCCAGGTCGCCTTGTGTACCCGGAACCGCGCCCCGATCGACGAGTCGAGGCGGGCGGCCGCGTGCGTGAACTGGCGGACGTTGCCACGCGCTTGTCGTAGGTACTGCAGATCCTCCTCGTCGCAATCGCCATCGGTGAGGAGGGCGATGACTTCGTCCATGCTGTCCAGGGTCGCCGTGCGTGCCTCGGCCATGGCGCGCCAGCGTTCCTCGTCGCTGATGAGGCCGAAGTCGTAGGCGGGGCCCACGGGGACGTCCAGGGCGAGGCGGAGGTCGGGGTCGTCTTCGGTGTCGAACTGGTGGTTCCAGTCGACGAGCAGGGCCTCGATGTAGCTCAGGAGCTGCTCGGGCTTCAGGCCGGTCGCGGGGGCGAGGAGTGCTTCCGCGCCAGGCACGGGTTCGAAGCCCGGCCCATTGGGCTGGTGCTGGAGTGGCCACACGGCCTGCTTGTTGCGGTAGGGGAAGGCCAGGGCGCGGCCCTCGTCCGTCCATGTCGCGTACGGCTGCGGCAGCCGGCCGGGGTGTGTGGGATCGGGGACGAGCGCGTGCCAGCCCGGCGGGCGGGCCAGCACCCAGCCGGGCGGACGGACCACGTACTGGTCCGCGTCCGTCTGGATGCGGGCGGTGAGCCAGTCCCCGAGTTTGTCCAGGCTGACCTGGCGCTCGGCCCGCCATACCGCTCCCCCGCCGCGCCCGCTCCAGTCGTAGCTCGTCGTTCCCTGCTGCAGGTGATCCTGACGGTCCTCGTCGGCGTAGAGGGTGTCCAGGTACAGATCGTCCCAGTCCTCGCCCTCCTCCTGCAGCAGCCGCTCGTTGGCCTCGGCCTGCGGACCAGTGAGCAGTTCGCGGGCGATATTGGCCGCGACCTGAAAGCGGGCCGGGGAGTGCCAGGCCACGTCCTTCTCGAGGGCGTTCACAACCGCCAGCAGGTGCCGCGTGTCTGGGTCCAGCGCGGTTTCGGGTGTCCCGGCTGTCGTTTCACGCACCGCAACAGCGGCCTCCAGCAGTGCGCGCTCCGGACCGGTACAGAGCCCGGCGGTCGCCAGCCTCCACAGGTTACGGGCAGCGCGGTGGTGCAGGAGGGGAAGCAGCCCATTCAGGAACTCGTCCGTGAACGGTTCGTCGACGCAGATGGCGGTCATCACGGCGTCGGTCAGTGCCCGGCTCTGGTAGTCACGGAAGGCGCGCTGGTACTGCCCTGGCAGTACCAGCGAGACCCCGCGGGCCCTCTCCAGCAGGTCGGGGCTGGCCCGCAGTCGTAGGGGCCGGTCCTGGCGGGGATCCTTTCGCCAGCGCGGCGGCGGCGGATAGCGCAGCACGGTGGAGACGTGGGTCAGCCTGTCGTCGGGGTTCGTCTGCTCCTGCCGCTCGACGTGCTCGGCCAGGAGCCGGCGCACGATCGCATCCCGCGAGGTGCCGTGTCTGGCCATGACCGCGGTCAGCGCATCAAAGGCGCACGACGGGAGCCGAACGTTGGTCTCCGTGGTCTTCGGATAGACAGCCACAGCGTGATTATCGGCCGGGAACGGCCCAGGGGAGACGCATCCGACCTGTTCATTCCTTTCTGCTGGCTCGAGTTGAGCGCAGGAGGAGCGGTCGGTGGCCGACTCCCTGCCGTGGCGCGTCCCCACACACGTAAGGCCCGCACTGAAAGCGCGGGCCTGACATGACGTGTGATCTGGGTCACACAGATCGGGTTCACGGCCCGACCCAAAGCCCTCCAAGCACCGGACGGCTCATGAACCCGAGGATGCGGCCTAGGCCATTCCGAAGTCAAAACTCTCGGACACTTTCGGACGGACAGTCGACATGAGCGAGCTGGAAGTCATAAGCCCTGGACAGGCCCGGACGGCCCTAGCTGAGCGTTCTCTCGAAAATCCTGCTCGAATGGCGGGGCGGAACCAAGCATTTCGCCAATTCGGGTGCGTCTGAGGGAATTTGGCCCGTCCGCCCCCAGCAGGCATGCTCGTTCTGCGCGCAAGCGCCGACGGGTTCACGGCCCCTCGTTGCTCCACCCGAACACCTCCAAGCACTCCAAGTACCGGCACCTAAGAAAATGGGGCTCAGATGTACATCCACTTCGAGCTGCGGTCTGGCCTGCGCTTCTGCGGGCCCGGCTGCGTCATCCTCCCCGGCGTCCCCCGCAGCTTCGGTCTCTCCGGCGACGGCGCCCGCGCCGACGGCCTCAGCTTCGTCCGCGGCATCGGCCTGTTCCGGGCGCTGCTAGCGCTGCTCGCGGCCCTCACCCTCGTGTGGGGGACTCTGCACGGCCACGCCATCGAAAGTATCGCCGCAGTGCTCGCGGCCGTGCTCGTCGATGCCATCGGCGGGTTCCTGCGCGGCTGCAAGGAGGTCCGACACCGTGGTCAAGCTTGACGCCAGGGACGTCGTGCGGCGGACCCTGATCAACGCTTATCGCAAATCCGGCTTCGGTAGGGCGGAGCTGGCCAAACAGCTGAACGTCACCCCCACGGTCCTGGGGAGCTACCTCACGGCGGAGGCGATTCCCGACCCGGCGACCTTCCTGGCGCTCCGGGCCCTGCTGGGGATCGCGCCTGATTCTCCGATCGACTTCTGGTACATCGTGCTCTTCACCGAGCAGGGGCCGCGGAGGCGGACGAGCGACATCAAGGCGAAGCACGTCATCGACGCCGCCCTGCCTGACCCGTTGACGGCGACGTCCGCTATGGACCTGCTACGGAAGCTGCGCGAGGTGCACAGCTGGGCCATGCGGCCGTCCTACCGGGAGTTGGAGGAGAAGACCGGAGGTGAGCTCAAGAAGTCCACGATCGGAGACATGCTCCGTCCCGACAGGGCGACGCTTCCTCGTTTCGATAGGTACGCGCACTTCCTGGAGGCGTGCGGGGTAAGGGACCTCACCTGCTGGATCGCCGCCTGGCGGAGGTTCGCCCCGCCGGCGCGGCTCCAGGTGCAGATGATCGAACAGGCCGCCTACGTGAAGTTGGCTGAGAAGCTGGCCCCTGGGGCGAGCGAGCCGTATCTCCGCGCTTCGTAGACGGTGTTCGGCGGGGCCCACGGTGAGGCCGTGGGCCCCGTCTGTCCACGGCGCACCTACGCCGATCGTGTGGATCGGGGGGTCAAGCCCCGCTTCCGACATGCCTCATCGCCTTCATGGTCCGCGAGCTGGCCTGCCGCGCGGGCCAGCAGCGGCATCCGCGCAGTCCAAACACCCAGTCCCACCCCGCATACGAGCCGGCGGGCGTCTACACCAGAACGGCTGGCACGGCGTCCTCGGCGGTCCAGTCCCCCTCGAACAGGGCGGCGACCAGGCGTACGTGACGGTCGGGGAGCTGACGGGCGCGGTGCTTGGTGCGGGCCTTGGCGAGCCAGGCGCCGAGCTTGACGGTGTCCCCGTCGACGCGAACCGTCTCACGGGCGGCAGGGATACGGCCCTCGCGGTGCAGGAAGAGCTCCAGCAGCTGGACGGTCTCCTCGAACGTTCGGCGGGTACGACGGGCGGGAGCCAGCGGGTTGGCCTCCGGGGTGAGGCCGAGCGCGGTCATCAGCTGCTGCTGGCCGTCGGCGAGCGCCGACCAGGTGGTGAGCTGGCGACCCAGCCAGGAGCCGATCTTCACGCCGGCGAGCTGGGTGTCGCGGGTGAGGGTGGCGGGGTCGGCGCCGGTGGCAAGGTGGGCGCGCAGGAGGTGGTATTTGCGGTGCCAGTCCGCTCCGTGCGGCAGGCGCCAGTCGGGGGCAAGGGCGGTGAGGGCGTCTGCGCGTGCCGTGGCCAGTTCGCTCTTGGCGGCGAGGTGGCGTTGGTCGGCGAGCCAGGCGCCGACGGGGGTGGTGGCGGGGGCGGCGAGGTGACCGTGGGCGCGGTGGTAGTCGGCGGCCGCGGCCAGGCGGGCGCGCCAGGCGGCGTCGTGCTTGTCCCAGATCATGCCGAGCGCGTCGAGCTCGGCGATCCAGTCAGCGTCGGCTTCGAGGCGGCCAGCTGTCCGGGCGTCGCGCATGGTGGTGATGAAGGTGCCGAGCCGGTAGCCGGTGGGGGCGGTGTAGGCGGGGGGAACGTCGAGGTGGCCGTACTCGTCGCGGTAGGAGCGGGCAGCGGCGAGGCCGAGGCGGCGGGAGCGGGAGACGGACGCCTCGCGCGGGTCGAAGGAGACCAGGTCCATCGCCTGGGCGATGCGTTCGGGGTGGACGGTGAAGTCGAAGTGCCAGCGGCGTTCGATGACGTCGCTGGTCTCGCGCGGGAGCCGGTTGGCCTTGTCGGGGAGGCGTTCGAGGATGCGGTGGTCGTGGCTGGCCAGCGCGCAGGCGATCGCCCAGACGGGTTCGTAGGCAGTGGCGAGGATGTTGTCAGCTTCGGCGCCGGGCGGGATGTAGACGGGGACGATCAGTGAGGCGGTCTTGCCGGACACGTCCAGGCGCAGGGCGCGGCCGAGGGCCTGGACGCAGCGGATGACGCTGCGGGTGGGGTCGGCGAAGACGATCGCGTCGACGCTGGGGATGTCGACGCCTTCGGAGATCAGGCGGGAGTTGGCGAGGATCGCGCAGTCGGCGGCGGCGAAGGCCGCGAAGGTGCTGGCGCGCTGGGCGGGGGTGTGCTCGCCGTGGGCGAAGAACAGCTTCGGGGTGATGTCGGGAACGAGGCCGGGGCTGGTTTTGGTCAGCAGGCGCAGGGTGTGCGGGAGTTCGCGGGCGAAGAGGCGGGCGTCGGAGACGAGGTTGAAGTAGACGAGGACTTTCTTCAGCCTGTGTTCGGTCATGGCGCGCAGGACGGCGAGGTGCAGGGCGGTGGTGCGCAGCGTGCCGTCCGCCTCCTCGCCGCTGTCGCCGCCGGAAGTGGTGCCGGAGGCGGGCAGGTTGAGGCGGTGGCGCAGGTCGGTGTCGGTGAGGGTGGGGACCACGATGCGGTAGTCCGCGGCCCGGCCGTCCTCGATGGCCTGGGCGAGGGGGTACTCGAAGACCTTCTTGCCGTAGACGGCTTCGTTGTCCATGGAGTTGGCGAGCGCCTCCGCGTCCGCGCCGGCCGGGGGACGGCGGCGCGGGCGGGTGGTGTCGGCGGACTCGGCCAGTTCCGGGGCGGCGAAGATGCGGGGGGTGGCGGTCATGTAGAGGCGGCGCTCGGCGCGGATGCGCTTGGCGTCGTTGACGGCGGCCCACTTCTTGTCGGTGCGGCCGGCGATCCGGTGTGCCTCGTCCATGACCGCGAGGTCGAACGGCGGCACCGCGTAGGCCGTGTTCTGCGTTTCCTCGATCTTGTTCAGGGAGTCGTAGGTGCAGATCACCGTCAGTGCCGGGATCTGGTCCTCGCCCTCCCCCACCACCGACATCAGCCCGCCCAGCGCGTGCGGGTCAGTGGTCGACATGACGCGGGCCGCGACCAGATCGTCGCGCCCCGCGGCATCGAGGGAGGAGACGATCACCATGTGCTCGCCGTGGCCGTCCCGGCGCCACGCCAGGGCCGTCTGGGCCGCCAGGTCAAGGGTGGGGACCACGAACAGCACCAGCCGCGCGCCGAGTTCGTCCGCTGTGCGGATCGACACCAGCGTCTTGCCGGTCCCCGTCGCCGACACGAACAGACCCCGCGTTCCCACGCGCCGCAGATGCCGTGCCAGCCCCTTGACCGCCTCCGCCTGGTCGGGAAAGAGCCGCGCGCGCTCGGGGCGGGCGGGCCTCGGCAGTTCCACCACAGTCATGACAGCTCTCCTCTGGGTCAGTGACTCCAGTAGTCGCGGCGGGGCAGTTCGACCCACACATCGGGCGGCCCGGTCACGGCGCGCCTGCCGGCCGGGCGCAGTCCTGTGAAGGCGCAGGCGTAGGCGACGGCGTTGTGCTGGTAGAGGTAGGAGGCCAGTACCTCCGCGGGGGTGTCGTTCTCGTCCGGTTCTCCGCCGGGGTGCAGGTCTGAGCCCTCGATCGTTCCATGACGTGCGATGCTGCCCTGGTTGCCGCTCTTGGGATTGGCGTAGAAGCCGTAGCAGAGGGTGCCGGCGGACAACCGGGCCAGGACGCCCGGCATCTGCGGTGCGTATCCCCAAGGCTGGGTGACCACGCAGCCGCCCGGCACGGACGTCACGCCGATGATCTGCAAGCTCTCGTCCATGTCGTACCCGTAGGGATCCTCCAGCAGCTCATCGATGAGTTCGTCGTCCACTGGCGTCGCCAGCAGACGGCGCACCGCCTCGGCCGCGTCGATGCCCGCCACGCAGGCCAGGCCCGTGCCGTCGTAGTCGAACTCGCCCAGTGCTGTGGTGAGCCGATGGGCCTCCTGCGCTGCCGCACGCTCGGTGTCGGTCAGGGTCGCCCCTTCCCGCACCGGGAACAGCTCGGGCGTCGGTCCGGCCAGGCTCAGCCGCCCCGGTGACCAGCCGCCGAGCGACAGCCGCCAGGGATCGGCCCCGGCAGCGGCGAGCGCTCGTGCGTTCTCCGGCCTCCGGGACATGACGGCTTCCCACAGGGCCGTCACCCCGTTCTCCAGCGCATCCACATCCGCAACCCGACGGGCCAGCTCCGCGACGGCCTCCGGAGAGCCGAACACCGCTGCCCGATGCAGGGGCCTACCCCCGCTCCACCTGTCCGGATCGGCTCCTGCGGCGAGGCGTCGACGGATGTCGTCGGCATCCGTCCAGTCCCAGCCCATACCGGCCCAGCCGTCACCCTCTGCCGCCACCGCTCCCCCTCTGCTTCGCGCGCTCGTCACCCGGGGATCGACGGCACGAGCGCACAACGCCCCCTCTCCGCTGACGCCCAGCCCAGATTCGGTAACCGGACTTTAGCACCCCGAACACCGTCCATACGCTGAAAGTACGCGATTCGTACGCCTTTAGTACGCGATAGGTTAGTTTCAGGGTAGGGTGAATGACGGAGGTGTCTCATGTCAGAGTTGTTCGACGCGGTTGACGCGCTGGTCGCGTCCCGGTCCCCACTGCCGCCGCCGGCGGAGCGCAGGCGGCTGCGCCAGGCTCACGCGCTCACCCTGGACGAGGTGGCGGCTGCCCTGGACGTGCGGCGGGCGACCGTCGGCGGCTGGGAGTCGGGCCGGACCGAGCCCCGGCCGCCGGAGCGGGAGGCGTACGCGCGCTTGCTGAAGCAGCTCGCCACGCTCTACCCCGCCCCCGAAAGCACCGGCGCCCCGCAGGAGGACACGGACACCATGGCGGCACAGGCCGTCACCCCCGCAGCACCCGCAGCACCCGCAGCACGGCCTCAGACCACGGCCGCGGCGCCGGACACTGCCGCCGCGCCTGGGACCGAGGGGCCCCCGGCCACGCCCCCGGCCACCGCCCCGGCGGCGGTCGGCGCACCGGCCGCCGTGTCGCTGCCGCGTGCCGAACGGGCCCCGGGCCCGCGGCGCCCCGCTGCGAAGAGGGCCGCCCCGGCGAACACCTCCGCGCCCGGCGGGGCGTACGCGCACGGTCCGCTGCTCGTCCTCGACGCCGATACGGAGCGGAATGTGACGGGCTACGGCGTCGGCGGTCTGATGGTGGATGTGCCCGCCAAGTCGTTGCCCGCGCTGGTGGAGTGGACGCTCACCGAGGCGCGGCTGGGGTCGGAGAGGCTGCACGGCTCGGGGAAGGACGGCGACCCGCTGCTGGTGCTCACCGAGGCGGCGTGCGAGCGCTACGGCCTGCCCGCCGTCCTGTCCGAGAGCGAGCGGCTTGCCGGGCGACTGGCGGAGGGACACAAGGTCATCAGGCAGCTGGAGCGCGCCGACTGGCAGCTGACCAAGCGGGGGCTGGGGCCGTGGGCGCGGATCTACCGCCCCGCCCAGGGCAGCCGCAGGCAGTGCGTGCAGCTGTGCATCCCCTCCTGGCGTGCCCTGGACGGCCGTGCCTGGGGCCATGCCGCGCAGCTTCAGCCCGCGGAGCTCGCCCGGGTGCTGGGCGTGTACGCGGCCCGGGTGATGACGCCGGTCGGCTCAACGGCCGTGACGGGGCTGCAGCTGATGACCGCGCTCAGCCCGCCGACCCGCGCGAGCGAGCCGGACGCCGACGGCCGGCGGCATCGCGAGCACCGGCCCGGGTCACTGGGCACGGAGCCGGTGGATCCGGCGCCGTGCGAGGCGACCGACGGGCACCCGGTCCTGGCCCATCTGCCCCGCTTCCACGTGCGCGGCCCCGGCGAGAGGCTGTTCGAGGAAGCCTACGACTGGGCGCGGGACCTGACGGACGCCGAGTGCATGCAGCGGTACCTGGTCGGCTTGGACGTGAACCTGGCCTTCGGTGCGGCCGCCAACGGCGCGGTCGTCGGTCTGGCGTCGCCGCCCGTGCATGTCACCCGCCCGGTCTTCGATGCGGCGGTGCCCGGTGCCTGGCTGGTTGACCTCTCCCACGTCGACCTGTCCCGGGTGAAGATCGGCAAGCAGTGGCGCGACCTCGACGCCGCGCTGCTGCCCAGCCCGTTCACGCCGACCGGCGAACGCCCCACCGGTCCGGCCTGGTACGCCACGCCGACGGTCGTGTATGCCGTCGAGCTCGGTTACGACGTCGCCCCGCTTGAGGCGTGGGTGCGCCGGGAGAGCGGCCGGTTCCTGGACGGCTGGTACAAGCGGCTGCGCGATGCCTACGTCGCCACCATGGCGGACCTCGGCGTCACGGAGAAGCTGTCCCCACACCAGTTCCTGGAGGCCATGGACGGCTACAAGAGCCGTGATCCGGAGCTGGGGATCGTGGTGGACGCCGTCAAGATGACCGTCAAGGGCGGCATCGGCAAGCTGCAGGAGAAGGCGCGCGGCGGCGGATGGAAGCCCGGGCAGGCCTGGCCCGCCCTCGCCCGGCCGACCTGGCGGCCGGACATCCGCGCGACCGTCATCTCCCGGGCCCGGGTCAACATGCACCGCAAGATGCTGAACCTGGCAGCGGCCACCGGCCGCTACCCGGTCGCGGTCCTCTCCGACTGCGCCGTGTACGCGGCCGACGGCCCCAGCCCGCTGGGCGTCCTGCCCTACGGCGCCGACGGCAAGACCGTGCCCGGCAGCTTCCGGCTGGGGGTCTCGCCCGGGATGGTCAAGCACGAGGGCACCCAGAGCGTGCTGTGGGGGGCGGACATCCTCGAACAGCTCGCCGCAGACGGCCATGTCGCCAACCTCGCCCGCTATATAAAGACCGGCGAGGTCACCGCCAAGGACACCGGAGAGTAGGAGCGTTACAGGCGATGGTCACGGTCGGGGAAGAACTCGACAAGGCGGTGCAGGGCGCGTTCACGCGTCCTGCACCCAAGTCCGCGGGGGCGCAGATGCGCTACCTGGTCAAGCAGCACCAGCGCAGCACCCGGCGCGTGGCCGAACTGCTCGGCATCAGTCAGCGCACCGTCGAGCGGTACGTGAAGAACCAGATCAAAAAGCCCCGGCCGGAACTCGCCGAGCGCCTCGAACGCGAAGTGCGCGTGCGTTGGCAGCCGCAGATCAAGGCCAAGGCGAAGCAGATTGCGGCCACGACCGGCGGCATCATGATCGATGTCCATGCCCGGTTCGGTTACACCGCGGCCCCCGGCAGCACCGACCAGGCCCGCGTGCGTCACCTCACCCTCGCCCTGCCGCCCCGCCACGCCGCCCGCCTCCTCCAAGCCCAAGAAGCCGGCGTGGACGAGGACGACCTCCGCCAGATCGCCGCCGAGGCATTGGGCGAGGTCTACTTCCGCGACAACGGCCGCCGCGCCCACGGCCTCGAAGTGAAGCTCACCGACGTCCTCGACCTCGAATTCGAGCTGTAGGCGGCCGAGGCGCTGGGCAAGAAAACGCGACGACCAGCCGGGCAGCGCGGGTCGGCATGGCCGATTGCCCGCGGCGCCCGGTCGGCTCCTTTCGGTGGCCGTACCGAGTCGACGCTGAGCGCCGCCCCAGTACGGCATGATCCGTTCAGCTGGCCCGGCGAGTTTGCTCGGCGCTGTCTGCCTCCTGTTCTTCCTCGGTTCGAACGTCGTGAGGCAGTTCTGCGGGCTCAAGGGTCATGGGTGCGTCCGCTGCTGTCTCTTCCTCGAGGTCGAGTGTGTTCAGCAGTTCGGCCAGCGCCTCTCCTTCGGCGGCCGTCAGTGGTTCCTTTCGTTTGTCGGGCGCTCCGCACGCGGGGCAATCTGGGTCGCGGCCCGGTATGGCCCACAGGCTCTGGGGGGCATGCTGGTGCGGTTGGGTGAGCTCGGGTACGAGGTCGGGGAAGAACCCCCAGCGTGGGCTGGTCGCGACAACGCCCAGTGTCCGGCGCTTCTCAATCAGCCGACGGAGGGGCTCTCCCGCGGGGGAGGATGGTCCTGCCAGTAGGCCGATCGCGGCGCTGGAAGCACAGCACGCGACCAGGTGGATCGCCGGCCCGAGGGCTGCTTCGCCTACGAGGCGTCCCTCCAAGCCATAGTCGTGCTCCGGGCGCAGGCTTGTGGAGGCCGTGGCAGTACCCACCGAGCAGTTCCAGCAGGGGGTGTCGGCCTCAGGCACGCTGATCACCACCTCACCCGCGGCTGCAGCACGGTACAGCGCGCAGGCCACCATGGGTATCCGGGCGGCATAGGCATGGTGTGACAGCAGTGCCTGCTCCTCCATGTCGTCTATGGCACCGACCACCAGATCGGCACCGGACAGCACGTCGGCCAGGTTGAGTGCGCCGAGGGCCTCCACGTGCTCGGTCACCTGTACCGCGGGGTCGATCGCGCGCAGACGGCGCGCGATCGCAGACGGCTTCGACAGGCCGAGGTCTGCTGCGGTGTAGACGGTGCGCGCGAGGTTGGGTGCCTCGACGTTCTCGGGGTCGATCACGGTCACGGTTCCGATCCCGCAGCGGACGAGATCCTCCGCAATGCGGCTGCCGACCGAGCCGAGGCCGGCGACGACGACGTGCCGGTCGGCCAGGTTGCCCACGAGCGGCCACACTCGGTCGGCGCTGCCGTCGACGTGGCGTCCTGCTGCGGTGCGCGCCAGGGCCGCGAGTTGGGAGACCGTCGGCGTTGTGGGGTCCCACGGCGAGGGAAGCGGTGTCAGTTGCCGTGCTGCACCGTCACCTGCTGACTCCCAGGCCACTGCCAGCGGGCCGACGTCCGGATAGTCGGCGTCGATCAGGAGCGCACCGGCCCGGTCGGAGGGGACGGGCACCACGAGTCGGGCCCGGTGGTTGACACGGAGTACTGAGGGGAGGGAGTCACCGGGCGGCGTGGGATCGTGTTTGCCTGCGACCCAGCGTCGCACCGCGGTGGCGGCGGGCAGTTCCACGCCCGCCGCCGCGAGGTCGGCGGTCAGCGGCACGGTTGTTCCCGGGACCCTTTCCAGTTCGTGGCCGGGGCCGTGCCGGCGCAGGACGTGCAACGACATCCGGAAGCCTGCGCCGAGATCAACATCCAGCGCGCGCGGTGAGCCGGAGGTGACCACCGCGATCAGCATCTGATCGAGATGCGGGTTGATCTCCAGCATCTTCTTGGTGCTGCGGATGTCGGTCGGGGACGGGTCGGGCACTCCTGCTGGGTGAGTGTGCACAGTCCCCGTCAGCCGACCGTGGCCAGCCCTTTCCAGGATCCCGACGGTCTGTGAAAGCTGGGCCGAGATGTCCCAGCTTGCCGCGCTGTAGCGGCCGTGAGTGTCCTCGACGAACAGGTGGATGAGCCGTCCGCAGACTAGGAGCGCTCCGCCTCGCTCCGGTCGGACACTGCACAGCCGCTCCCGGATCGCATCGGTCACGCCGTCGCTGAACGTTACGGGTGCCCTCGTGGCCGGGTGCCGGGCCTCACCACGGGCGCTCACTGGGAGAATCCCGGGGTCACGCCGGCCAGGCGAAACGATGTGTACGCCATCCACTTTGCGGCGTGCTTGCGTACCTGATCGAGGTTCTGTGCGGTGCGGCCACCGGGCCCGCAGAGCACGGAGAGCCGTTCGCCGCCGGCCGCTACCCGGACCTTGAACATGTGCTTCTCGTGGCTGACGATCCCGTCCAGGTTCGGGCGGATGGGGATGATGCGGAATCCGTTGCCCTCGCTGACATTGCGGAAGGCGAAGAAGACAAAGGGCGACTGGCCCGGGTAAGGAGGGGTCATCTGGAACCGCCACCCGCGCAGGAAGCTGGAGTCGACCGGCCGCCACCGCTCGGTGTTCGCCGGATCGAGCCGCTTGAGTTCCTCGAGGTCTGCCAAGGAGGGGCCCTGGTTCTCGGCCGCCATTTTCTCCTGCGGCAGCCGGGAGACGGGTTGGTCTCCTCCCTCGTTCCCACTGCGGACGAACCCGCCTCCGGGTATCAGCAAGACTTCGTCTCCGCCGCCCTCCATGTCCTCCATCATGCCGCGGACCTCCGCCCATCCCTGCGGCTCGGCAGCCATCCGCTCCTGCGGCAGCTTGGACACCTCTGTGTAGGAGGACCATCCACCGAAGCACGCCGGCGGGAGATCGGCGACTTCGGAGGCCAATCCGAACACGACCTCGCCACCGGGAAGGATGCTGACATCGCCGTCGTTCTCCGCATCCGCGATCGCGGCGATGGCCTCCGCCCATCCCTGCGGTTCGGCGGCCATCCGTTCCTGCGGCAGCTTGGACCTCGGGCTTGAGGTGATGCCGACGCGTATGAAGGAGCCGGCGATCAGCACGACATCACCGACGTCTTCGTACGGGTCCGGTACCCGCCCGGTCTCCGAGCGGCGGTCCCCGCCTGCGGGCCGGGCGTCAGCACCCTCGGCGGGTGGCTGCGCAGGCGGCGCCTGCTCGAGGTCCGTCGGCTCCAAGTGCAGGTGCCCTCCCGCTGCCGGGATGGAAGGGATTTCTTCGGCCCACTCATCGAGACAGTCGGGGCCTCCAGAAAGGAGACGATCCTGGGCCTGCATATTCTCATTGTTTCGCATTCAAGCTTTCCTTTTCTCTGCGTGATCAAGCGCTTCCACCGGTGCGAGAATTCTGAGGAGTCACCCTTTCTCGTCGCATTTGGGGTCGATAATCCGGCAGGCGGCTCATTCCGTCAAGAGTGTCACTGCCGCCCCAATTTACTTGCGCCATAAACCATCTCCGGAGATGCTCAGGCCCTCCCCGCCCCCTCCTCCCGTACCGGGCAGGAAGGTGACGGGCGCGCTCTCGGACTGGACATGGAATAGCGTCCTCTGGAGGGGCTTTGTCACCTCGCTCACCTGGCGCCAACAGGCCGTCAGGCAAGGGGTTTTGAGAGCCGATCACACAGCAGCGTGCAGCCGCTTCGAAATTTTGACACGTGAGGTGACCGCTGTTTTGCTAGAGAGTGGCGACAGATTGGTCACGAATTGACCCTGGAGTGACCATGAGTAGTACCCGCACGGCACCGAACGAAGTCGATCTCCTGGCTGAGGAGATCCGGTGGTTCGCGAAGCACGCAGACGCGACACGAGCGGATCAGGTTGCTGACACGCTGGCCCACGCCGCCGGCCTGCAATCGCTTCCCGGAGTACGGAAAATACCCGCCGGGGATCCGCGTGCCCGGATGAGGGCCATCCGCACCGCCCTCGACGAGGCCGCCCGCACTCTCCGCCCTGACGAAAGGCTGGCAGTTCGCAAGCTCCTGGGCCTGACTCCGGACGCCAGGGTCAAGACCTGGACCGACCGACTGAAGGAGGCCAGCGCATCATTCGGGCTGAGACCCAACTACTTCCGCAAAAAACCGACAGATGAATTGCTGCGGCATATAGCCAGAACACTCCTGGAGCCAGCAAATAAAAAGCAGTCCGGGAACAATAAGAGGGCCTCCAGCAACAGAAAGCGCCTTCCCCCCGCCCCCCGGATCACAGGAATCAAGGAAATAAAATCCCTTGAGAATCAAGACGCGATCAAGACCCGGCTAGAGCAATACATCCGGGAAGCGAGACCAGATTCCGCCGTCCTGCTGGAATACAGCTCCTACACAGTTCATTCGATCCTCAAAGAACTGCGCGACACGGACTGCGCTATCCGCCTCCTGCTCAGCCACCCCGATGAGGCCGTCACAGAAATGCAGCGGAAACGCGTTACCAGCTGCGTTCAAAATCTGCGGGACGTTGAATTCAACAGCCATCCCCGGCTGGAAGTGCGCTTCTACCACACCCCGCCAACGCTGCGCGGACGGAAGATAGGGGACTACGTGATCGTCGGCTGGTACACGTATCGAGACGACCACATCAAGGAACTCGACGACCCCGACCAGATCGCCGTCTGGGGACACGACAATCCCGTGGTCGCGGCAGATGCCCGGACAGAGCAGGGTCGCATGCTCGCCTCCTGGTTCGAGACGCAATTCGAACAGCTATGGAGTCATCGCCGGACCGAAGAGGATGAAGCACTGTACCCCAACAGGCGGTCCACGGGATGAATCAGATGCGGCCGGACGTCCGGCCGGAGACCGCTCGGCACAGCGGAGACTCGCCGGGTGCCGTGGAGCCGCCCGGCAGGCGTGGGAGTGGGGGCGCCCGGCGAGTGGGGCCTTGCGCGCCCGGTAAAGACACGCGGCGGTGGGCAAGGCCTCGCGCGCACCCCGGCCATGAGTGACCTGCGCTGCGTGTTCTGCGGAACTCCGGTACGCACGCCTCGGGAACACGTGCTGCCGTCCTGGTTCCTGAAGCGGTTCAAGGGGCAGGGGCCGTTCGCGAGGTCCGCGCACGCTGGCAGCCGCAGATCAGGGCAAGGCGAAGCAGGCCGCCGCCCTCCGCGAACGGCATCATGATCGATGTGCAGGCGAGGTTCGGCTACACCGCGCCGGCAACAGCACCGACCAGGCCCGTGTGCGTCACCTCACCCTCGCCCTGCACCCACGGCACGCCGCCTGCCTTTTTGAAGCCCGGGAGGCCGGCGCGGACGAAGACGACCTCCTCCAGGTCGCCCCCGAGGTTCTGGGCGAGGTCTACTTCCGCGACAACGGCCGCCGCGCCCACGGCCTCGAAGTCGAACTAAAAGATCTCGTCGACCTCGAGTTCGAGCTGTAGACCGGGGCGGCGCGAGCCTCCTTTAGGGAACCGATCCCGCGCTCGGTGTGAGCGGGCCCTCACCACCAGGCGGTTTGGGGTCTTTGGACTGAAGTGGCTACCGGGCCAGTGTCTGCAGTCCGCTGGCCAGATCGGACTGTGCCATGTCGTCACGATCGGCCGGTGTGAGCCAGTGAGTGGACGACCCGGCGGTAGTCCTCTCCACCCACAGCACGTCGTCGACGGCCTCGGCGACGGCGTGCAGGTGGCTGATCACCATCACCAGCCGGTCGCTGCCGGCTTGTGCACGCAGTACTTCCAGTGCCAGGTCCAAGGCGGCGGTGTCGAGGGCGGCGAAGCCCTCGTCGAGGAAGAGGGAGCCGAGGGCCGGCCCGCTGCGGGAGTGCAGTTCGGCAAGTGCCAGGGCAAGGGCGAGGGACGCCATGAACTTCTCCCCTCCCGACAGGCGGTTGGGGTGGTGGGCGACTCCGGAGCAGCGGCTGATGATGTCGAAGTCGTCTGCGAAGCCGAATCGACCGTCGGACATCTGCCCGAGCAGGTCGCTGGCGACACCGAGCAATGCGTGGGTTCGCAGCGTGGTGAGGTGGCCCAGGAACTTGGCGTCGACCAGTTCGCGGCGTAGTACCTCGAGGGCTTCGTAGCGGGCCTCGCCTGCGGTGATGGCGAAGTCCAGGTCTGCGGCCGGCTTGATCAGGTCCTGTGCTTCTTGCTGTTTGCCGCGCTGATTTTCGGCTTCCTTGGTTGCCTGCGCGGCTGCGGCGACTAGGGGGTGAAGTGACTGGGGTGCGGTCAGGTCGGCCGAGGCCTCGAAGCCATCAATGTCGGCGAGTGCGGCTGCATGCTTGCCGAGGCGGCTTTCCGCGGCGGCTGCACGTTCTGTCGCCGCGGCGGCTCGCTCGGTGAGCTTGTCGTCGAGTGCCGAGGTCGTAGTCGAGAGGGCAGCGACGTAGTGGCGGACCTCGGCGATCGCCGGCTGGGGAGAAGCTGCTGGCAGCGCTGGCCGGTCAGCCTCATCGAGATGTGTGCTGGCCTGGACGGCAGCCTGGGCCCACGCGTCCAGGTTGTCACGCAGTTTCTCCAGGGGACGTTCAAGGCGGGCTCGGGTGTCGTGGTCGAGGGTGCGCTGGTCGGCGAGTACCGCGTTCTTCTCCGCTCGGGTTGCTTCCCTCTGGTCGAGTAGTTCTTGAAGTTCGGTCTGTCGGGCGATGACGGCTGTGGTGGCGACGTCCGTCTGGGCGGTGGCGACGTCGATCGGGTCCTGCGGCAGCATCGCCCGGATGCGCACGGGAAGCATGCCGATGTCGGCGGCGGTCCTTGCCACGGCCCGGATGTGGCGCTCGTAAGCTGCGGATGCGTCTTTGGTATCTCGGCGGTGTGCTTTCGTGCGTTCTGCCAGTGTTCTGCGGTCTGCTTCGATCCCGGCTGTGCGGCGGTGCTCTTCTTCTTTCAGCTTTTCGGCGTGTGTGGTGGCCGTGTGTTCGCAGGCGGAGATGGCGTCGCTGATCGCCGCTGTGTCCTGCTCAGGATGGGCGGCGCCGGGGGTGGCCAGGGCCGTAGTGGCTGCGGTCAGCCTTGCTGAGGCTGATGTGTCGTCGAAGTCCGTGCCCGCTTCTGCGGCCTGGGCCGCAAGGCTTTGGAAGGCTCGTACCGCCTTCTCGGTGTTCTCCTGCGCCATCTGCTGTGCGCTTTGGTGCTCGTGGTCACGTTCGAGTAGTGCTTCGTCGGCGATGGCCACGGCGGCGCGGGCTGCGGCGCGCAGGTCGACGGCTATGTCGTGTGCGGTCTTCGCCTGCTCTCGTTGCTTGTTCGCCTCGGTCAGCTCATGTGCGTCAGCCTGCTCGGGGCGGAAGTCGGCCGGGAGCTGCCGGCGGCATACGAAACAGTCGTCGCCGGGGTGCAGTTCGGCGGCGATCGCGGCGGCCTTCTTCCGCAGCTGGAGTGCCTCCAAGTGCGTCTCGGCCGCAGTGAGGTCTTCGTAGGCCGCGGTTGCCTTGGCCTCCGCCGGGCCGAGGTGTTCGTGGGCGGATTTCTGCCGGCCCAATGCGGTGGTGTGGGCGCGCGCGGTGTCGGCGATGTGGCGGGCCGCCGAGAGGGCCGCGTCCCAGGCCGTGCGGGCTGCGATGGCGCACATGCGGGTCTGCTTGCTGTTCTCGGCGGCGGTGCGGGCTGCCTCCGCCGTCGTTTGGGTGTGTGCGGCGCGTTCGGCCAGTTTCGTTTCGGCCGTGGCGATGTCGTCGCGTTCGTCGTCCAGTTGTGTGGTGAGGGAGGCCAGCCGGTCGCGCTCGTCGCGGTGTTCCTCGGCGGTTTCCGCGAGGGTCTTCAGGAGCATCGCGGCCTGGGCGAGGGTGTCGCGGCCTTCTCCTTGGGTCTCTGTCGCGGTGATCGCTCTGGTCAGTTCCTCTTCCCTGGCCGCAGCCTGCTCGGCACGCCGGTTGAGGGTGTCGCGCCGTGCGGCGAGGTCGGTGGCCTCGGAGTCGAGCGTGTCGAGGACGGTGGCGGCGTCGGTCACCTGGCGTGTTGCCAGGGTCTGGGAGGCGCTGGTGGCAGCCGCCGCGGCGGCCCGGGCTTGCGAGGCTTCTTCCTGCAGTGCGGTGATGCGGATGACGGCGGTGTCCAGGCGTTCGGCCTGGGCTGTGGCCGCGTCGGCGGCCGCACCCGCTGCTGCGGCCGTCTCTTCGGGGTTGTCCGGCATGGGGGCTCGTTTGGCCCGCGCGTCGCCCAGCAGTTGCTGGAGTGTGCGGCCGTGGCGGGCCGCCAGGTTCCGGACTGTTTCCAGTGATTCGGCGCCGAACAGTTCTCGGAGCCGTTCGCTGCGTTCCTTGGGGACGGCGGTGAGGAGCTGATCGAACTTGCCCTGCGGGAGCAGCCCGACGCGCAGGAAGGTGTCGTAGCTCATCTGCAGCACCGTTTTGATGCGGTTGTCGACGTTGGTGGCGCCGTCGGTCTCTTCGCCGGTGTCCAGGTTTTTCAGGTGGTGCCGGCCCGCGTTCGGGTTGGTGGCGTGCATGGTGCGGTGGACACGCCAGTTCTGCCCGTCGTGCCCGAAGGTGAGTTCGACGCTCATGGCCTGTGCACCGTCGGCGATGAGCTGCCGGGGTTCCTTGGCGTCCCAGGAGCTTTTGCGGAACAGGGCGAAGGCGATGGCGTCGAGCAGGCTGCTCTTGCCGGCGCCTGTGTCGCCGAGGATGGCGACCAGGCTCTTACCGGTGAAGTCGACGGTTGCCTGGGCGGGGTAGCTGCGGAATCCGGTGAGGGTGAGTGTCATCGGTTTCATCGCGTGGTCTCCGCGTCGGTGGTGTCGATGCCGGTCAGCAGGATGGAGCGGTCAAGGGTGTCGAGGGGCTGGCCGGCGATGGCCGCGCTCAGCAGCGTCTCCTCGCAGCATGGTGCGGGGTCCTCGGGGTCGGGTTCGGCTCGCAGGTGGGCGAAGGCGGCCATGGCGCGGTCCAGGGCCGGGCCGCCTGTGCCGCGGTCGGCTAGGTAGTCGTGCAGCAGGTCGTCGATGTCGGGCAGTTCGGTGGCGGAGGTCTGCCGGTCGAGCACGCGGTGTGCTGTATCGGTGCGGCGCTGGTCGATGTCGACGAGCGTCGCCTGCGGCAGCATCTTGGCGAGGGTGTCCGGCAGGGACGGGTCGAAGGCGTCGACGTTCACCACCGCTTTCACCCAGGCGTCCCCCACGCGGGCGGCGCGGTGAGCGATCTGTTCCAGGGTTCCTTCGAGGCGGACCAGGCGGCGGCCTGCGGTCAGCGACTCGAGTTCGATGCGGGGGTTGGTGTCCGGGCCGATCTCGGCGAGTACGACGCTCTTGGTGTCGCCGGTCTCGCCGAAGTCCATCTGCAGCGGGCTGCCGGCGTAGTAGGCGGGGAATCCGGAACGGCCGACAGGCTGCGGTTTGTGGATGTGGCCCAGGGCGCCGTAGGCGACGTCGGGCAGGTCCGCGGCCGCGGCCGCGTACTCGGTACTCAGGGAGATCCGCCGCTCCGAGTAGGACGGGAGGGCCCCTTCGATGAACAGATGGGCGGCGTAGACGAGGACGTCCCGGGGGCCCCGGTCGGCAGTCAGGCGGCGGTAGACCTCGGCTTGGACGGTACGCATCCGTTCGGCGTAAGTCGCGGTGGTTAGGGCGGGGTCGGCGAAGTCGTAGGTGAAGCGGTTGGGGTGCAGGTAGGGCAGTGCGCCAATGCGTAGGGTGAGCTCCCCGTTCCTGGTCGGGTACTCGGCGAGTAGCAGTCTGTCGGGGTGGGCGTCGGTGGCGAAGCGGACCCGGGTCTGGTCTCCTTCGCGGGCGCCCATGTCGTTGAGGACGTACTCCAGGAACGTCAGGACGTGAGTGGTGTCGTGGTTGCCGGCGACGACGACCACGGGTGCGATCGTGCCGAGGCGGCGCAAGGCCTGGGCCGCACGGCGCATGTCGTCCAGGCTGGGGCGGGGGCCGTCGAAGAGGTCGCCGCTGTGCACGATCAGGTCGGGGGCGTAGTCCTTGGCGATGTCGATGATCTCGTCCAGGACGGCGTCGACCTCGCTGTCACGTCGATGGCGGCCGATCTGGCGGCCCAGGTGCCAGTCGGAGGTGTGAAATACGCGTCCCGTCACGGGTTCCTCCAGAGGAACGGCCTGCGGAGCGGCGCGGGTTGCGCCGCCGCGTTCGGCGGTTCGGTGACCCGACTGTACTCGAATCTCAGGAACAAGTCTGGAAAACTCTGGAACTCTGGTAGCGTCTGGTACATGAGTGATCCGCTGGACGCCCTGGAGAAGAGCATCGGCACCCTGCGTCGCGCGATCCGCGACGCTTCCGCCGCCGGTGACGCCGACCGGGCCGGCGAGCTGCGGATGCAGCTGCGCCGCGCCGAGCGGGCCTGGGACGCCCTCGTCGACGCCGGTGAACCGGCGGCTGCCCCGCCCCGCCCCGCACCGGAAGCTGCTCCGGCCGCCCGGGGATCGCAGCTCCCGGCTCGCGAACACGTACACCGTGCCCTGATGCTCCTCGGGGCCCCGGCAGCCCCCAAGTTGATCGTCGGCGTGCATGAGGCGTTCTTCCCGGGTGAGCTGTCTGCGTCCAAGCTCTCAAGCCTGCGCCGGGACGAGGAGCGCTCCTACCGCTCGAGTCCGGGTGCCCGGCCGTACTATCTGTGCCCGGCACTGGCGCACGACCTGCTGACACCGGTGCGGGCACTGATCACCATCAGCACCTGGACGCTGGAGCAGCGCGTCATCGGCCCGCTGTCACCGCGCGTGGACTTCCTCACCGGCGCGATCGGCATCGCCGAGGCGGTGCACACCGCGGCCGAGTCCACAGCGGACGGCCCCAGTCCGGAGGCCCTGCGGCTGCTGTGGCGCTTTGCCGTCAACATCCCCGACGCCATGCCGAGGAACGCCTCCGGTCACGAGGGGGCCCTGGACCCGCAGCAGGTGATCTGCGCCGCCCAAGCCGAGCTGGACGTACATACGGACACAGACCGCGCCACCCGCACGGCAGCCGCACGGCGGGCACGTAAGTCCCTCGGGGACGACGAGCAGTTGTTCGGCGCGCCCCTGCGGGGCGTCACGCATCTGCGGTCGGCCCGTGCCTGATTTTCGTCTTCCCGCAGTCCCTCCTCCCCCTCAAGGATCTACGAGACCGTGAAAGCATCAGTCGACGACCGCCTCGCTGCGCTTCGCGGATCCGCGAAGCGCCTGGACTACAACGCCCGGTCGCTGGCGGCCCTGGAGAACAATCCGCGCTGCACGCTGCGGGCCCTGCTGGACGCCTCCGGCTCCGACAAAGGCGCGATCGCCACGCACGTCGGCCATCCCCCGCTCTTCGGCCAGTCCTCCTTCGCCATTACCCGTGGCAACGTCTTTGAGGCGATGGTGAAGGACAACGGCTGCGCGGAGCTCCTGCGTGTCCTGCGCGAGACCCTGGAGCTGACGCTGCCGGAGGTGGGCTACGAGGACCTGAACGACGTCGGAGGCGACGGCCGTTCCAAGGAGCGCCACGAGCGCACCGAAGAGGTCCTGCTGCGGGCAGCCCGGGGTGAGGGTGACGGCACCTTGTTCGACCACCCGATGTTGCGCCTGCTGATCGGCGGGCACAAGGTGTACCTGGAGCCGGACCTGGTCGCCCTTCGCATCGACGGACGTTTCCACGTCGTGGAGATCAAGAGCTTCCCGATCATCGACGAGCAGGCAGACTCCGCACAGGTGCGGGCTGCGACCACGCAGGCGTGCGCGTACGTCATCGCGCTGCGCGACCTGCTCGGGCGGGCCGGTATCGGCGAGGAGGCCGTCTCTGACACGATCGTGCTGGTCGCGCCGAAGGACTTCACCAACCGGCCGACCGGAGCGTTCGTCGACGCCCGCAAGCAGGTGGCCGCTCTGACCCGTCAGCTGTCTCGCATCGAGCGCATCGGGGACCTGGTGGACCTGCTGCCTGAGGACCTCACCTTCGATCTCGACCTGGAGAAGAAGCGGCCCAGGCGCCCGGTCGAGGAGCTGACCGGGGCGCTGGATCAGGTCCTCGTGACGTACCGCCCGGACTGCCTGAGCCACTGCGAGATGGCGTTCTACTGCCGCAGCCGTGCCCGCGCGGAGGCCTCGCTGGATGTTCTTGGGCCGGTGGTGCGCGAGCAGTTCGGCGGCATTGACACCACGACCATGGTCATGGGACTGGCGCGCGGAGAACTGCAGCCGAGCGAGGATCAGGTGGAGATGGCCGCGGCCCTACGGCACGCCGCACGGCTGCGTGCAGAGCTGGAAGATCTCGGGGGTGCGGCATGAGCACGCTGTCGGCGCTGGCGCACGTGCAGGCGATGGAGTCGATGCAGGCGGTCCCGCTGACCGAGTTCCGGCACCGGCGCCTCTCGGGCCGGCCGCTGGTGATCATCCCGCTGGCCATGGCCGGAGAGGCCGGGGCTCCCCTGGCCGCGATGGTCGGCTCCGCCAGGAGAAGCGGGACTCTGCTGGTCGTGGCGCAGCCCCGTAACCGGGACCAGCGGTTCGCGTTCGCGGCCGACCTCGGCCGGATCGTGATGGATTACATCAATTCGTTCCGCCAGGACCGCCGCGGAGAAGGTGAGCGTTCCTGGTACACCGACGTGCCTCAGATCCTGGTGCCCAACCTCGGCGGCGTCAAAGCCCTGGCCGATCTGGGACGCATGTGCCGCTTCCGCGCGACGTCCGGTCCGTATGCGGTGCCGGACGTCGTACCGGAGTTCGGTATGTGGCTGACGTTCCTGGTTGACAGGGCCGAGGAGGCCGGCACCTCCATGCTGCTGCCCGTCACCGGCATGCTCGCCGAGCACTGGGCGACCGGCCAGAGCATGCTCGAGGACCAGAACCTCGCCTCCTTGATGGCCTGGATCGCTCCCCCGTCGGGCTTGAGCGTGGAGCAGGCCATGGCCGATGCGGAGAATCCGGACGTGTGCCCGCCGGCGGGCCCGTCGACCTCCCCCGAGTTCGACAACCGCGACCTGGCCCCGGCGATCAGAAAGTTCGACACGGCTCGCGCGCTCGACGATCCGCACGCACTGGCCGCCGCTGAGACCGATCTGCGGGAACTGGTCGCGGGACAGATCCAGCCCACCTGGCGCATGGTGTGGCAAGCCATATCACTGCTGCGCTCCGTGCCCGAGGCACCGCGGACCGTCAAGCGCTTCGAGGGCGACTGCAAGGCCTTCACGAAGTACTCCGACTACCGGGACTCTGACGGCTTTCCGCAGCGCAAACGGGACAACGCGATCGGTGCGGCCCGGCGGCTGGGCTGGCTGGAGCACGCGCTGGCCGAATTCGAGTCCGACATGGCGTTCGACGATCGGTTCGTGCTGGCCGATCGGCGCAGCGCCGGGGAGGCGTTCGCCGGGACGGTCGTGGAGGCCGACTCCGGCCGGGTGGTCACCACGGACAAGAACAGGCGGGTGCCGCGGCCGCGCGTCACCGTCCGCACCGAAGATCCCGTGCGGCTGGTCGCCGACACCAAGTTGATCAGCCCGTCCATGCCGGCTGGCCACAAAGCCATGATCGTCTCTGTCCTTGCCGACGGCGATGCCACATGTATCACGGTAGAGGTCAACGGTGGCATGGGACGCGGCCGCGTCCCGAAGCAGGGCACCGTCCCGGAGCTGGGACAACGCGTCGCCTACCTGCCCGACCCGGGGTGGCGCCCAGTACCGCAGTTCCCGGCCTCCGATGCCACCCCGTGGACACACAGTGCCGCCGACGAGAGCGGCATCGACTCCGCCGTACCAGAGGACGGCGCCGCAGAGGAGTGGGGCAATGAGGTCTGACACCAGCACGACGCCTGAACCGGCCACGCCCGACCCCGCGACGGCCGCCACCGCTGCCACCCGGGCGATCCTCACGGACATGGCCGACGGGCGTCACAGGGCCGTCGTCGTCGACTCCCCGCCGGGTGCCGGCAAGAGCACCCTGGTGGTCAGCGCCGCCCAGGAGCTCACCGACGGCGGTGAGCGCCCGATCATCGTCGCCCAGACCAACAATCAGGTCGACGACCTGGTTGTCCGTCTGGCCGGGGAGCATCCCGGCATCGCCGTCGGACGGCTGAGCGCCAGCGGATACAACCCGCCCCCAGCCGTGGGGGCTCTGACGAACACAACCGTCGGCCGCACTCTGGCCGACCTGGCCGGCTGCCTGATCATCGTTGCCACCGCCGCCAAGTGGGCCACCGTCCGCGACGCCACGTTCGGCTGGGCGATCCTGGACGAGGCCTACCAGATGCGTTCGGACATGCTGCTGCAGATCGTCGAACGCTTCGAGCGGGGCCTGTTCGTCGGCGACCCCGGCCAGTTGGATCCGTTCACGATCGTCGGCACCGAACGCTGGATCGGGCTGCCGCACGACCCCACGCAGAACGGTGTCAGCGTGATGCTGGCGCACAACCGGAACATCCCCGTACACCGGCTGCCGGTGTCCTGGCGTCTGCCGTCCTCGGCCACACCCACCATCGCCCAGGCGTTCTACCCGTTCACCCCCTTCACCGCCGGAACCGGTGAAGGCACGCGTGCCCTGGAGTTCCGCACCGCCGGACTCGCCCGCCCCGACCTGGACGAGACTCTCGCGCAGGCGTTCACCACCGGCTGGGCCCTGCATGAACTGCCCCGTCGCCATGTCCCGCGCACCGATACCCAGACCCTCCAGACCGCCGCCGATCTCGCCGGCCGGCTCCTGGGCCGTGGAGCGGTCGCCACCTGCGAGCGGCACCCGGGCGGCCGGCCCCTGGACGCCGGCGATATCGCCATCGGCGTCGCCCACCGCGACCAGGCCGACCTGGTCCGGGCCGCACTCGCCCAAACCGGCAGCCCCGGTGCGCGGGGCGTGGCGGTGGACACCGCGAACCGGCTGCAGGGCCGCGAGTTCGAAGTCGTCATCGTCGTGCACCCGTTGTCCGGCCGCCGGGACGCCACGGCCTTCCACCTCGAGGCCGGGCGGCTATGCGTGCTCGCCTCCCGCCATCGTCAGGCGTGCATCGTCGTCGCCCGAGAGGGCATTGCCGATCTCCTGGACAGCCACCCCTCGACCGACCCGGTGCATCTGTCCGTGCGCGCCAAGTTCCCCGACGGCTGGGAAGCCAACCAGATCATGCTGGACAAGCTCGCCCAGCACCGCGTCGCCGCATGACTCCTGCACAGGCAACCAGTCGGAAGTGGGCAATTGCGTGACCGCTGACAGACTCCGATCAGCGTCACCGAGTCCACCCGCACAACTTGGTCTCTTTACAATGGCGTGCTGTGTGACGGTGTGTTGTCGGCACCCCTGGCAGACCCCTGCGCCCAGGCCGGATGCCCCACTTCACACAGCGGCTCCTTCTCAGGACTGGTACAACCGCGTGGCTGCGGCTGGCAGCCTTATGCCCGGGGTGGGCAGGGTGTGCCAGCGGTGATGTCGGCGAGGAGCATGGGCAGGAGGTCCTCCTCGTAGACGGGCACGGAATGCTCCCGCATCGCGGACACCAGGCTCGCGTCCCAGGGGGCGTCCGATTCCTGCAGGTGCAGGGCTTCGGTGCCCTCGGGGGCGGCCGTGAGGTAGTCGGCTGCGCTCATCCGCCACGCGACCGCGGCCGGTGCGGCAGCGAGGAGAGCACGCATGTGCGCCAGCCCGGCCTGGTCGAAGTCAGCGCGGACAGCGATGCGCCAGCCAGCGTCCGACAGTGCGCCGACGGCTTCGCATTCCAGCTGTGAGGGCGTTCCGGCCGTACAGATCACCCGTGGTGTGATGGCTGTGTCCTGGGCCAGGGCGTGGGTGCTCGCCGCGGCGAGCACAGACGGGTTCTCCGTGACGAAGACCCACATGCCGGGGATCTCGGGACGTTCCCATGCGATCTTGGCGAGTTCTCTGGGCGGCAGAGTGAAGGTCGCGCCAGGCGGTATCCGCCATCCTCGCGGCGTGATTCCGGTGATGATGAGTCCGCCGAGCAGGTCGTCGCAGTCCACTCCGAGTCGGGCCCAGCTTGAGCGCACCGTGGTCGCGGAGGATCGGGTCAGGGCGAGGACAAGCGCGGGCAGAGCTCCGCTGTCCAGTGCGTGGGGGTTGCCTGGCACCAGTGTGCGGCGGTCGATGCGCTGGCCAGGTGGAGGCAGGCTAGCGGCCACCTGCAGCGCCTGGGCGAGTAGCGCAGCGGGATCCGGTGTATTGAGCAGACGGGTGATCCATCCGGCGCTGTGCAGTCGGCTGAAGACGGTGTCCGCTCCCACGCGTTCCCGCACATGGTGGGGCAGGCCGGTGACGGCGCTGTCGAGTTGTGCACGGAGCCGGTCGGATGCGGCCGTGTGCTTGGCTCGGCTGCGGGCTTTTGCTGCCAGGCGGCGGGTGGTGGCGTGGGCGGCGACGGCGCCGGGGGTGAGTGAGGGGCCGCGTGTGGCCAACGCCGCGGTCAGTGCCTCCAGGCGGACGCGGCGCCGCTGGCCGGGCTCCAGCGGGCGTCCGCCGATGAGGCCGGCTGCTGCGGCGCGCTCGGCTGGCGAGGCTGGCACCGTCACGGTGACCGTTGGGCCCGCGGTGAGGGTCTCGTCCCCGCGCCGGTCGGCTACCGCTGCCAGGGCCAGCCACAGCCAGGTGAGTTGGGGGATGAGCAGCGGAGCCAGATCGGCGTCCGCGCAGGCGTCGTCGCACAGCGGGCAGCTCATGCGGTCCCCCCGGTGTGCAGTGCGGGATCGGTGTCCTCCGGCAGGGCCTGGCCTGTCCGGATCAGCATGGGGAAGGCGACGACGGTGCCGTCGGCGCCAGCTTCGAGGTCATGGGCATCGATGCCGTCCCACGCACCGGGTGCGCCGTCCCACAGGTAGGAGGTGCACAGGACGTCCAGGTCGAGTTCGGCGAGGTAGCGGGCCAGTCCTTCGCGTCCGCGTTCGTCGACCTCGGCGGGGACTTCGTCGAGCGGGACCAGGCGTAGGCCGGTGCTGGGAAAGCGGTCGTAGCCGGCGGCGATGGCGGCGAGCATGGGGGCCAGGACGACCAGGCGACGTTCGCCGCCGGACAGGCCGGTGCGCGGGCCCCATTGGCCGGTGACGGGTGTGCCGTCGGGGCCGGGGCGTTCCACGAGGTAGTGGACGTCGACCCAGCTGCGGATGTCGACTGCCGCGGCAAGGCGCTCTGCCATGGTGGAGCCGTCGGCGGCGGCCAGCAGGGACTGCAGTGCTTGTCCGACCTGTTCTTTCTGCGCGTCGGTGCGCACGGCGTCGCCGACCGTGCAGGACAGCTTGTACACGGTGCGGGTGGCGGCGTCGAGGTCGGCGCGCAGGCCGATATGGACCTGGACGCCGACTCCGGAGGATGCCTGGGCTGCACGCATCTTGCGGTTGACCGTCTTCTTCCAGTCCGTCAGGGCCGTCCAGGCGGTTCCGATGGCGGCGGGCAGGCGACCGATGACGAAGTCGCGCAGCGCTGCAGCTTCCGCGGCGTCGAGGGCAGCTTTGGCCCGGTCGGCGAGGGTCTGCGCGCGGACGGCGGCGGAGAGGGGGTCGTAGCGCGTTTCGGCGTGGGTGAGGACGAAGGTGTCGAGTTCCCCGATGCTGGCGGGCGGGTCGTCGCGGGCGATGGTCCAGGTCTGGGCAAGTTCGGCGCGGACGGTGTCGTAGCGTTCGCCGAGAGTCTTCTTGGAGGCGGTGGGGCGGCGGCCGAGCAGACCTTCGACGGTGTCGAGGAGTTCGGAGCCGTCGGCCCCGTCCGTGGGGAGAGCCGGGTCGACGCCGAGGGCCTGGGCAAGCGGGGGCCAGGCGAGCAGCGCCGCCAGATGCGCCCGCGTGGCCGTCTGGCCGGGGAGTGCTTCGATCAGTCGCTGCCGGACCGAGACGAGGTTGCTCTCGCAGGTACTGAGCTGCTTCTCGGCGGTGACGGCGTGCTGTTGGGCGGAGGAGAGCTGCCTTTGGAGATCCTTGGCCCGGCCGGTGGCCTCTTCGAAGCGGCGTGCTGCGTCCTCGGCGTCGCCGTGGGACTGCGCCTCGGTGAGTTCGGCGCGGGTTTCGAGGACCGTGGTATGCGCGCTGCGGGCGTCGTGCTGAAGGTCGGCAAGGCGCTCGGCGAGGATGGCTTCGTCGGGCAGTATCTGCAGGACGCGCCCGAGCCTGGGCAGCAGCCGCGCGGACAGCGTGGTTGCGCAACCGTCGAGCGTGTCGGCGCGCGTTCGGCCGTCCTCGACCATGCCGGCCAGGGCGGCGGGGTCGGCGGGCATGCCCAGACTTCGGGCCCGGGCCGTCCAGTCGGTGCGCAGGCGGAGGTGCTCGGCCGCCATGTCGTCCGCGCACTGCCGCAGTTGCCGTGCGGTGCCCTGGCGCTCGTGTGCCGCCTTGGCGGTACGGGCGCGCTCGGCCTCGGTGTTGACCAGTTCGTCCCGCGGGGGGAATGTCTGGGCTTCGCTGCGGGCGGCATCACGTTGCCGGCGTCGCTCTCCGGCGGCGTGCCGCTCGGCCTCGGCGTCGGCTTCGAGTTCGTCGGCGGCCGCGTCCAGCTCGTCGGCTTTGGCGCGTGCCCTGGCCAGGCGGGTGCGGGCGCCGATGTGCGAGGCGGCAGGGATCGTGCTGCCTTCGGCGCGCAGCGCGGCGGCGGGATCACCTGTGAGGGGGCCGGCGGTGAAGGTGCCGTCGCGTCCGATGACGAGAACTGCCGGGTCGTGGTGGCCGGTGGCGCTGTCGGCCAGGGCGATGCGTGCCAGCACAGCCCGGGCGAGGGCAGCGTGCGGGTGGCCGGGCACAACGTCCAGGACGGTGGTCAGGTTCTGCTCGCAGACTGAGCCTGTGGGGCTGATGCGCCAGGCGTCAGTGGTGGCTCCGCCGACGTGCAGGTGGGCCCCGAGGATTCCGGAGCGGGCGAGTGCCAGTTCAAGGAGTGCCTTTTGTTCGTCTGCGGTCTGGGGAGCGGGCTGCCATTCGAGCAGTGCGCCGAGGGCGGTGTCATCCAGGCCCGCTCCGGCCCAGGACGGGCGGGGCAGTGGCAGCAGCTGTCCGGAGCGCAGGTGACGGGCCCCGCTGCGGTGCTGTGCGGCGGTGGTGTCGAGGCTGGCTGCGGTGGCGAGGTGGTGTTTGGCGGCGTTTTCGTGGACGGCTGCGAGGGATTCACCGGTGCGCCGTGCCTGGTCGGCCCATGCGCTGAGCTGGTCGCGGACTGCGGCGGGTTCGGCGGTGGTGAGGGCGTCGATGTCCTCGGTGTCCCATACCGGCTGCTCGTCCCAGGCAAGATCCGCCTCGTCGTGCAGGCCGCGCAGGTGAGGATGCGCCGGGGCCCATCGTGCGACGTCGGCGAGTACCTGGCGGGCAGCCGAGCGAGCTGCTGCGGTGGCCCGGTCGTGGGCCTGGCTGGCCTCGTCATAGGCGGCCTCGGCGGTGGCTGCTGCCTGGTCGGCGCTCTGGGCTGCCGTGTCGGCTGTGGCGACGGGGTCATGGTCGCGCAGGATGAGTGCGGCCCTGTCGGCTGTGGCCCGCTGTCCCTGGGCTGTGCTCGTCCAGGCGCGGGCGAGTTGGTCGAGACCGGTGCGGTCATGGGTGAGGGTCAGGCCGGGGCCCGGGTCGACGACGCGGTCGGCGACAGGTCGGGTGATCCGGGCGCGGGGATGGTGGGCGAGCAGGGTCTCCACCGCCACCGGGCGGGCGCCGGCGGCCTCCGCGTCGGCGGCAAGGCTGGCGAGGTCGCTGATGACGTCGTCGAGAGCTCCCTGGCCGGCCTTGGTCTGCGTGCGGGCCTGCTCGGCGGTGGAGTGGAGCCGGTCGTAGCTGCTGGCGGCCGCGCTCTGTTCGGCCTTGAGCCGCTTGTGCAGGTCCATGACGCGTCCGTGGGACCGGTAGGCGTCGCTGGTCTCGATGGCGCGCGCAGACGCCTCCGCCGCGCGGGTATCGTCACCGAGGCGCTGGGCGTCTGCTCCGGCCTTCTCGGCAGCGGCCTTCGCCGTCTCGAGCAGGCCGATGTGTTGCTGGACGTCGCGGCCTCGCTCGGCGGCGTCGTCGTGGGCCTTGCGTGCGGCCGTGTGGGCGGCGCGGGTGACGTCGATGACATGCCCGGTCCAGACGCGGGCGAACTCGTTCAGGAGTGTGGCGGCGTGCTCGTCTCGTTCGAACACCTCGCGGGTGGTGTCGGATTCGGCGAGGGCCTCGGCGGTCGCGGTGAGGACGTCACCGGACACGCCCGGCAGGGACTGACGCAGCGCGTCGGCGGCTGCGGCCGGGGAAACGTCGCCCAGCAGGGTTGGATTGCGCACCTCCCGCAGCCGTGAGGCGAGCAGACGCAGTTCGCCGGAGGTGGTGCTCCAGATGCGGTGGGCCAGGTCCTCGATGTAGTCCTCGGGCTCGGCGAAGACCTCTCCCCCCGCGGCCTCGACGCGTGCGGAGAACTCTTCATGTTCCAGTGCGCCGCCGTTGGGCCCGCGCAGGCCCAGCTCCTTCAGCGGCCGGCCGGGCACGGTGAACGGGATGACGCGCACGGCCGGGGTGGAGCTGGGTGAGTACTGCAGCCGGACCCCGAAACTGACGACCTGGCTGAGGGCTGCCGTTTCGTTTGGTGTGCTCTGTGCTGGTTCGCCGGACGGGGCGGCGAAGGTCAGCCACAGGTATCCGTAGCGGCGGCCCTTGGCGGGGGCTCCTTGGCTCATCAGGAGCTTCAGGGTGGTGGGGCGTGCTTTGCCGGCGGCGAGTTTGGCGGCGTTGAGGTCGAGCAGGTAGGGCCACAGGGCCTCCAGCGCGGTCGTCTTGCCGGTGCCGTTGGGCCCGCGCAGCAGCAGACGCCCCGATGCCGCGGGCAGATCCAGGTCGCCGTAGCGCCACACGTTCGACAGTCCGGCACCCACCAGGCGCCAGCGGCCGCCGAACCTGCGGGTGTTGCCGGACGGCGAGGGCGCCGGGGGCGCGGTGAAGTCCAGGTCGAAGATGTCACTCACGATGTGGGCTCCTCCATGTTGTCTTCGGCCTCGATGTCGCTGAACAGTCCCTGCTGGAGCGGGGTGTGCGGGCGCGGGTGTGCTGGGGTGGCGCGGGGTGAACGGGCGCGGGAGCGGCCGGTTTTGGGGGCCGCGGTGCCCTCTTCCGCCCAGCGGCCCGAGGTGGGGGCGAACCACCACATCGATGTGGTCTCCTCGCCTGCGGGCGGGCGGGCGGGGGTGAGACGGGCCAGGTTGGTGCCGGTCAGCAGGTCACCGACCTTGCCGGCCAGCAGAAGGGGGTCGTGGGCGTATTCAGTTCCCCAGCCGCCTTTGCCGGCGGCATTGTTGCCTGCGAATCCCGTCAGCGCCGCCACCACCTGTTCCTCGGTCATGCCGCGCCAGCCGGGCCCGGGACCGTTGCCGGCGGTGCCGTGCAGTGCGGCGTGGTCGAGCAGGAGCAGCGTGGCGTGTGCGACAGTGCCTGGTGCGGGGAACGGCATCGGGCCGAGCTCGTTCAAGTGCCGGTATGACTCGTCGGGTACGACGAACGCGGCGCCTTCCGCGCGGCGTTCCAGGACGAGTCCGAAGGCGTCGGCCAGGGGGCCGCCGTCGTCGCCGCGTACGCGCTGGCTCAGCCACTGTGCCTCGGCTTCGTCCAGCAGCGCGGTGTGTACGCAGGTGTCGTCCACGAGGGCGCGGCGCATCCGGCGGGCCGCGTCCGGTTCGCGCTGTGCCTGCTCAAGCCATGCGTGTGGGTCGGTGGCCGGATCGAGGGTGCCGGGGTTGGCGACGACGTAGGCCAGGCGGGTGTGGTGGACGGCGAGGAGGACCGGGGCCTGTTCGTCGTGCAGGTATCCCTCCAGGTCACCGTCGAGGCGTTCGACGACGCCGCGTTCATCGAGCATGCGCAGCGCGGCCAGGACGGCGCGGCGCTCTGCCATGTCGTGGTGGGTGGGCAGTCCGGCTTCTGCGGCAGCGGCGCGGGCTTGGGTGACCAGGTGTCCGATGGCGGTGCGCGGCGGCATCGACTCGGCGGCTGCCAGCAGAAGGAAGAACCAGGAGCAGGCAGCCGGCGTGGGGCCCTGGGGTGCCCAGGCTTGGGGGCGTGGCGGAGGGCTTTTCCGCAGCCGTACCAGGTCGCGTTCGACGACCAGTACCCATCCCAGCCGGGCCACGGCGGAGCGCAGCGCAGGTTCGTTGCGGCGGACGGCGGCGATGAGTTCGTCGTCGCGTCCGCCGACCAGCCAGGGGTGGGCTGCCAGGTGGCGCAGCAGGGCTGCTGTTTCCGCGTCGGCCTCGGGATGCCACGCGCGGCGCCGCCGCGGCGGCCTGGTCCTGTGCGTCTGGGCTTCGGTCTCCTCGCTCATGCTGCGCCTTCCTCCTGGGTGGCGGCACCGGTCTCGTCGGCTGGGTCGGAGACGGGATACGGGGCGATGCGCAGCATGGCGCGCTCCGAGACGTCGTCCTGTGTGGTGGCGTCCGCGAGGGCGGCGAGGACTGCGGCGGAGGGGCGGCGGCCGGGCTGGTGGAACACAGGGATGCGGCCGGGCAGGAGTACCTGCCAGGCGGGGGCGTTCAGGGTGCCGGTGCCGGTGCCGGTATGGACGAGGGTGCAGGCAAGTCCCCCGCTGGTGCCGGTGCGGCGCGGGCCCCGCGCAGTGGCCCGGGCGGCCGCCATGAGAGCGGCGAGCGCGACGCGTGCGACGGTCTCGTCCAGGTGCTGTCCGGGGATGGAGGCCAGGACCGCGGCAACAGCGTGCGTGTGCTCGGCCTGGCGACGTGCCCGGGCCTGGGCCACCTGTGCTTTGACGGCTGTGTCGTCGCGGGGTGCGGTGCCTCTGCCCCGGGGGCCGGAGCGGCCGGCGGTGCGCAGCAGTGTCGGCACCGGCACCTGCGGTCCGCCCCGCCAGGAGGGGTTGCGGCCGGCGTCGTCTTCGTCAGCTTGGCCGTAGAGCTTGCGCCAGGAGTGGTCGCCCACCGCAGCCTGGAAGATCTGCACGCCGATCTCCGGTGTCAGCACGGCCCGGGCGAGGGCCAAGGCTCGGGTGCGGGTGGAGGCGGTGCCCGAGGAGGAGTGCAGCCGGCGCAGGTTGGCATGCATGCCCGGCAGCGCCCGCACCAGGCGCAGCGAGAACCGGGCGGCGCGTCCGGTGCGGGCGTCGAACCAGGCGCACAGTCCCTCCCAGTCTTCCGTGCGGCCTCCTCGTGAGGCGCTGAGCGCACCGGCGGCGATGAGGTCCCGGGCCTGGGAGGCATTGACGGCCGCTTGCGCCAGGGGGGCGAACCACGGTCGCAGCACCGCCAGTGCCGCAGCCGCCCGTGCTGAACCGGAGTCGAGTTCGGCCGCCACGCGGGTGGCATAGTCGACGAGCAGTCCTTTGAGGTCGTTCGTGCGTTCCTCGTCCAGGTCGAATCGGTCGGCCAGCCCTATCAGCGCATCCTCGGCACCGACCAGGGCGGCGTCGAGATCATCGTGGCTGGTGAACACGATGCTCACTGCGTCCAGGGTTGCGGCGTCCAGGCGGCCGGCACCAGGCTCCACCGCGCCCAGCACCGTGGCGAGTTGGTCCAGGTGGGAGACGATGCGGCTCAGTGAGACGATCGGGATTTCCCGCACGGTCGCCGTCCCTGCCAGCACCTGGCGGTAGAAACGCTGGACGTGCCGGCCCGCGGGGCTTGCGGTGTAGCGCCAGTTCCGGGCAAGGATCTCGGCATACCGGCGTGCGTGGCTGACGTCCGACCGGACCGAAACCGCGCGCATGGCCTTCAGCTCGTCGAGGCGCTTCTCGACCACACCCGTTTCCATACGCAGTCCGGCTGCCGACAGCGCTGCGGCAACTTCAGCGACCGTCAGGTCGGTCACTGACCCCTCCAGCACATCCATGATCGCGATGTAGTCGCCGGACTCCCGCCGCACCAGGTACCCCACGACTTGCCGTGCATCGGACATACCGTCGTCTACGGCGGGCGTCATTTCTTCTGCTGTCACCACTCCCCCATCCGCGATGCCGAGGAGCCGCACGTCCCGGGCCTCGTTTTGGAAAGTAGACGCCACCACTGACAGTCCTCTCGGAAAAGAGTGAATTCGAGGCGCTTGCCCTACCGCACGTGACTCGAATACATCGCCTCCCCCTCAGACGGAGACGATCAAGGGCCGGTACCGGCCGGCATCCACCCCGCTCGCTACCACAGAAGAGCTTTGACCTGCATTGATGGCTTCCATGCCAGGCGGAGTGATCATGTTCGACATGACACACATGCAGGAGGCTTCACGACCTCGGGACTCCGAGTCACCGCACGGTATTCAGCCATATTGCCCGGAGAAGCAGCCAGCCCTAAAGATGAATGGCCGCGAGCAGTTTTCACGCCCGAAATTCGATTAAGCGTTCGATCAATCCGGGGTCCAGCTCTCTTTTCTCCTTGCCGGGCAGACTTCGGCGAAGTCCTCCAATGCCGTTTCGTGATCAGGTGAGGGCGGGGACTGCGGCGGACGGCGTTGGCTTGGGTGTTAGGGCGATGTCGGGCGGCGTGGTTGGTGACTTCGGTGTTGCGGATGGTCGCCGGTGGCTGGCTGGTCCTGGGCGAACGTCGCTAAACCACACCCCGCCAGGCGGCGAAGCCTACGTTCGTGCAGTACTTGTACCGGCCCGGCTGGGGCCCGGAGTCGACGATCTGCTCGATCCAGGCGTCGTCCATGGCTCTGTTGCCCCTGGCGGCCCATGCGTCGATGATGCGGTCCCAGTGCCGGATGTTGAGGGTGCGGAACTCCGGGACCCGCTGCAGGGGACACGGATTCCCGTGCCGCGTGCGAGGATCCACTGCAGGTCTCCCGAGTCCGGCCAGACCTGCCATGACCCCAGCAATCCTGTTCTCGCCAACTGGTCGAGTGGGCTGGCCAGTTCCACAGGCCGGGTACCGCAGGCGCGCGCCATCTGGTCCAGTTCGCCCAGGCCAGCGCCGGATTCCGGGCCAGTGTTCGCCGCGAGGTACACGCTCGCCAGCCGGGGCAGCGGCCCGATAGCTCGTACGGCAGAGGAGGAACTGGCGCGCAGCGCCCAGTCCGCGGCACGTCTTCGGTCGGGGCGGGCTGGAGATTGGCCGAGCAGCGTGAGATCAAGAAGTTCAGCGGCGATCTCGTTGGCTGCACCCCCGGGGGTCGTGCGCAGCCATCGCGCGTGCTCCAGCTCGCGCCACGGGCCATCGGCGGTGTCGAGGCGGAGGCTGCGCATCACGCCCTTGGACAGCTGGACTCGCATGTGGGTGTTCATCCGCAGTGCGCACTGCAGTGCCAGCAGGCGTGCGGCAGCCGAGGTGTTCTCTGGGAGTGCAGCAGCGAGGTAGCTGAGCATTTCGCGGACCCGGATCCGCTCCCCCGGCCCTTTGGGATGTCTGCGCTGCCGAGCGGTCGCCGGTGGCTGCGGCGCACGGGCGAGGAGCGTGTCCGGTACGACGGCGGCCCGTGCTGTCACAGCGGCGCAGGCACTGCAGGCGTCGGTGAGCCGCCACAGCCGTCCGCCGCGTTCGCAAGCGAGGAGGAGGCGGATGGGGCCGTCGCAGCCGCGGCGGCGGGGGTGCCAGCGGCAGCCGTGTTCGTGGCACTGGCAGATCGGCAGGTGCGGGGGACGTAGGTCTCCGCGTACGTGCCGTGCGAGGTGGGCCAGGGCAGTCGAACGAGCAGAGACCGCAGCGATCGGTGTGGTGCCGTGCGGGCAGTGTCGGCAGATGAGAACGAGCCCGCCGGCGTGCGAGCGCAGTTCCACGGTCCAGGCGCGTGGCGTGACTGGACATGCTGTGCGCAGCCTCATGGGCGCGTGTTCCTCCGGTTGCTTCCGCCCTGTTCCCGCGCTTGGGGTGCGGGTGCGGCCGCCACCGTAGTGCAGACCTCTGCCCTCTCGCGGTTGCCGTCACCTGGGAAAATAGGGCAGAGGTCTGCACTGACAGGGCAGGGGTCTGCACCGTCGGATGGACGGATGACGATCTTGCCGCCCGATCCGGACCTCGACGCGCTGCGGTTGGAGCTCGCGCGTCTGCGAGCCGCGCGCGGGTGGAGCTACGACGAGCTCGCCGCCCGCAGCGGCCTGGCCAGACGCACCGTCATCGAGATCGAGCAGGGCCGCACCGTCGGCACACTGAAGACTTGGCACGCCCTTGCCCACACCCTGGGCACCCCGTTCGACGAGCTCTTCGCGACGCTGTGCCGCGGGCGCGACCTGCCGGGGCCGAGCGGGGACTGACAGCGCGCCCGGGCGGCTGCCGCAGATCACCCAAACCGGCGAGCCCCTCCCGAACACGCGGTCGACTACTCGCACTTCCGTTTCACTGGGTGAGGCCGAGTGGGCGATCCGGCGGCAGCGCTGCCACGGGTTCGGCGTGTCGGCTGGCAGGTTCACGCGCATGCACTGCCCCTCTCCCACACCCCGTCATCGGGACACCAGCCCGGTCCCCGCTCCGCGCATGCGCCGCTCCTTGCAGATCACTCCCGGCAGCGCCACCCGGTTGCTGCGCTGCCGCCAAAGCGGCTGGTGCCGCGACTGCGGCAACCCGATCGTGGTACCGCCGCAGCGATCAGGACCCGGTCCGTCTGCACCCGCACGAACTGCCCGCCGCCCAGGTGCCCGAAGCCTGCCGCTGGCACGTCAGCTCCGGCGTCGCGCACCCGGCCGGGGACGGCAGCCGCTGGTGCCGTCTGCCGCACTCCGTCCTCTACCCCGCCCGCGACACGCCCCCGCCTCCCCCCGAGCTGGCGGGGCTGCGCCGGGCGCTGGCCGTGCGCTCCCGCCGCCTGATCGACGCCGGCATCTTCACCTCTCCCCCGGCCTCAGCGCCCGGCCAGACGCCTGAAGCGGTGCTCTGCCGCCCGGCCCGGCCCCTCGTGCAGTTGCTGTACGTCCGCTACCTCGCGTCCCGGCCGGTGGACGGGATCCAGTGCGTCGCTCAGACCCGGCACCGCCACCGCTGCACCAGTCCCGTACTCACCCCCGGCACGCCGGGCGGCGTCTGGACGCTCATGCCAGCCACCGCCCAAAGCGGTCAACTGGCTCTGCCCGCTGATGCCATGGCCGTCTACGACCTCGGTCCCCTCCCCTATGCCGAGCAGCTGCGTTGGCGCGCCCAGCGCTGTGCGCAGCACGCCACTTCGTCCACGGCCGCCGACCTGGCGGTGGCCGAGTGGGAGCCCTTCGACCCGCTGCGCCACCACGAACACATCCACAGCCGTCTGCCTGCCGCTGCCCGCCGCCGTCCCGGGCCTGCCACACGGCACGGGGTGCGGCCGTGATGGCGCACCATGCCGTCGAGATCCTTCTGACCAGGCCCGCCACCCCCGGCGAGCTCCGGCAAGCGTGCTGCAGTGTGCCGGTGGCCGCGAACGCGGACCGCACCCGGCTGATGGCGGTCCACGGCGCACGCAGCCCTGGCGGCGCCCTGCATGCGCTGCGGCGCCGACTGGGCACGCGGTTGCCGATCGACGTCCTGACCACGCACTACCCGGACCAGCACGGTCAGGTGCTGCTCAACGTCGCACTCCCCCACACCGCCGACCAGGCCCTGCGCCAGGCCGCGGCCGCCACTGGGCAGCGGCCCCAGGACGTTCTGCGCCGCCGCGTGAGCGAGGCTCTTGCCCGGGACGAACACGACCGCGCCCAACTCCTGACGGCCCGGCTCGAGGGTCTGCTCGCGCACCACACGCCCGAAGAAGTCCTGACCAGCGTGGCCAGCCTCCTGCACAGCCGTCCGTACCGCCACACACCGGCGCCGTAACATCCGCGCCCTTGCAGCACACCGGCGCAGGCCGCTGCAGCCGCCCCTGCCCTTTCGGTCTCTCTTCTCTATCGCGGAGCTCCTGTTGCACACGCCCACCGACGAACAGGTCCACGCCGTGGACGCCTTCCGGGCCGGTCACCATCTCGTCCTGCAGGCCGGCGCCGGGACCGGCAAGACCAACACCCTCGGCCTGCTCGCGGCCGACACGCGCCGCCGCGGCCGCTACCTCGCCTTCAACAAGGCCATCGCACAAGATGCCGCCACCCGCTTCCCCCGCACCGTGGCGTGCAAGACCGCCCACGCCACGGCCTACGCCGCCATCGGCCATCGCTACACCAGCCGCCTCAACAGCCCCCGCCAGCCAGCCTGGAAGACCGGCCAGGCCCTCGGCATCACCCGGCCGCTGCGCATCGGCGATCACCATGTGCCGCATCTGCGCGGCCTGACGGCATCCGGCGAGCACGCCCATCTCGCCGAGCAGGTCCTGCCGTTCGCCCGCAAGGCGTGGGCCGACCTGCACCACCCCGACCACGGGAAGGTCCGCTTCGAACACGACCACTACCTGAAGATGTGGGCCCTGACCGAGCCGCGGCTCGAGGCCGACTTCCTCCTCCTCGACGGGGCCCAGGACACCAACCCCGTCCTCGAGGCAGTCTTCACCGCCCAGCGCCCCCACACCCAGCTCGTCATGGTCGGCGACTCCGCCCAGGCCATCTACGGCTGGCGCGGCGCCCGCGACGTCATGACCGGCTTCGACGCCACCGCCCTCACCCTGACCCGCTCCTTCCGCTTCGGCCCCCTGATCGCCGAGGAGGCCAACCGATGGCTCACTCTCGCCGACGCCCCCATCCGCCTCACCGGCACCAACACGATCACGACTGGTGGCGGCGGCCTGGAGCAGCCGGATGCGGTGCTGTGCCGCACCAACATCGGCGCCATGGCCGAAGTCATGCGCCTGCTCGCCGCCGGCCACCGCGTCGCCCTCACCCGCGGCGGACAGCAACTGGCCGCACTCGCCCTCGCCGCCCGCGACCTCAAAGACGGCCGGCGCACCAACCACCCCGAACTCGTCTTGTTTCCCTCCTGGGGAGAGCTGCAGGACTACGCCGCCTATGACCCCGCCGGACGCGACCTGCAGCCCTTCGTCGACCTCATCGACACCCACGGCCCCGACGCCATCCTCACCGCAGTCGACCAACTCACCGACGAGACCCACGCCGACGTCACCGTCTCCACCGCCCACACTGCCAAAGGCCGCGAATGGCCCACCGTCCAAATCGGCAACGACTTCCCACCACCCAAAGACACCGACCAACTGGACGACCACGGACACCCGGTGCCCGACCCCGTCAGCGACACCGACGCCCGCCTCGCCTACGTCGCCGTCACCCGCGCCCGCCACCACCTCGACCTCGGCGGCCTCACCTGGATCAACAACCAGCCCGCAACCGCCCCAACGCCAGGCGGCTGATCAGACACCGGTCCGCACCGCACCGGCAAACGAGGCATGCGCCCACAGCGGCCGCACCGGTACGCAACGCCGCGGTCAGGGCGCGGGCTCGTAGATGACCTCCCAGCCGTGCCGGCGTGGCGCTCGGTCCTGGGGTGAAAGGGCTGGAAGTCGGCGAGCCGGTTGCCGCATACCTGCCCGCCTTCGGTGGCACCGCCGAGGTGGTCACGGCAATCACTGCGTGTTCACGTCCTGTGCCAGCAGTCACAATCTGGAGCGCTGATCGTGGCTACATTAAGCGGATGGCATGATGTGGCACCTCGCAGATGGCGAATAAGTTCGTCATGCCGGCCGGCTACCTTGATGACGATGTTCCTCGGCTCGTCTTCCGGCACCCCTCGTCCCCGTTGGTCCTGATGCCAGTGCCCGACGAACTCCAGAATCAGGTCGGCGATTCCTCTGCCTGCGTGGGCAGTCAGGATGTCGGCCGGGAGTGCGAACTCGCCGGTGTGAATGGCCAGGTTGCGGCTTGCGTACATCCACGCCAAGAGGCCGTGGAAGAGCTCCTGTTGATCTTTGAGAAAGTCGATGAGAGCTGACGGTGCCGCGAGTCGGTGTTGCCAGGCGGTCAGCTGCTCCCTGGCCAGGCCGCCCGCCGCATCAGCCAGGACAGTCAGTGCGTCCGACGTCTGCTGAACGGCAGGGGGAGTTGATGCCCGTCGTGGCAGTACGGCGTCCAGGAAGTCGTTCAGATCCAATTTCCAGCTGGACATGTTGAATGGATTGTCGCGGTCACCACCTTGCAGTAGGTTCTGCCGAACGACGTCGATAGCGGGAACGAGGGCCTTCTCCAGCTGCGCGGCATGCGCTCGAGCCTCGGCTTGCCGTCGGCGGATACCTGCCAGCGAGTCCCTCAGGCGGGATGCAGCCTCGTGTGCGGCGGCAGTGGTGCCCAGGTTGGCTGCCGCGAGTGAGCGCTCGGCCTTGGCCAGTATGGCTGCGAAGCCGTCTGCATGCCACCGCGCGTGACGCAGCTGCGAATTCGCTGAATCTGTCACTGATTTGTAGACGCTCAGCAGCTGCTGTCTGACGCTGTGCAGAGCACACGCTTTGCCAATGGTCTCGAAGTCGGCCGCCGCGACCCCGGCCGACTCGATGGCGCTCCAGGCGAGGGTCACGCTGGCCACCGGGGCATCCATCCGGCCGGCCAGGTTCGCCATGCGAAGGGCTGATCGCAGAGAAGCCGACCACCCGCTGGTAAGGGGGCGAGCGGTCTTGGCGCCGCTCACCCGGCTCTCTGTCAGCAGCGGTCTGTTGGTGGGGCCGATGACGACAGAAAGCGGGCTGAGATCCAGCTCCAGGAGTCGCTGCCCTGCCGCGTATTGGTCGAGTGTCTCCGTCAGCTCCCTGGGGTGCATAGGCGATCGCAGTGTGGGCGTCCGCAGGTCGAACTTCCCCCAGGATGTCAGATCGATCCCGCCGAACCGGGCATCCTCCCGCACTCCCACCGACCACTCCCTCTGGGCATCAACTCCCCCAGCTATCAGGGCTATTGATGCCCCATCCTGCCTCATGGCGATCATGCGCTGCCGTGGGCGTCCACCGGGGGCAGGAGGGTGTGGCCTGCAGCCTGGGTCTTCACTCGTTCCTACCTCCGCGAGAGGTCTTTCAGCTGGTCATCGCGGGCCGCTCGGGACCTTTGCCTCCCCACCTACGTGGGGTCTGCCCGGCGCAGCCGCTCGGCCAACTGCGGTGGTTTTCTGTCCTGGGGCAGCACCGTCACCACAGCCGAGCACCGGCCGTCACCAGTTCAGCCAACGCGTGTAAAGTAAGCAAAAGGCAGCCCGCTGATCTTCAAACCCACAGGTCACGAAGGGTCTTCCCCACACGCGTGGGGGTCTGTCCGGCCAGCCCTCGCCGACCTCGGCGGCCTTTTCGTCTTCCCCACGCACGTGGGGGTCAGTCGAAGACCACCCAGCAGAACACCGGCCTCCTCCGGATACTCCCCACCCGCGTGGGGGTCAGTCCGCCGCTTGCTCCTCCTCATTCATGCTCGCCAGGTTTTCCCCACACGCGTGGGGGTCAGCCCTCCTGCCAGGGCTACGGCCCGTGCCGCCGCATGTTTTCCCCATGCCCGTGGGGGTCCGTCCGGCTGATGCTCCAACTCGCCCACCAGGTCACGCTCTTCCCCACGCACGTGGGGGTCCGTCTGTCCCAACCTTCGTGCTGGCCAGGGTTTTGGAGCCTTCCCCACTCGCGTGGGGGTCTGTCTTCGCCTTCGCGGTCTTCCCTGCGCCTGTAGGGTCGTGTCCGCCCGCCAAAAAGAGCGCCTCGCACAGGGGCGGGAAGGCGGACCAGCGGCGGCGAGGTTGCGGCAATGTCGTCAGGTTGCTGCCTGTTGCGCCGGAGCGGCAGCCGGCTTCGGAAAGATCCCGCCGAGCCGGTTGAGCCGGTTGAACACTGTGCGGACCTCGGTGGTCAAAGGGTCATCATGGCCGAGGTGTTGGGTGAGGAGGGAGTAGATGCCGGCAAAGGTGGCGAGTGCTTCCTCTGGTCTGTTGCTGGCTGCTTGCAGCAGACCGACCCGGCTGCGCACTTCGAGCAGCAAGGGGTCGTCGGGCGGGGTGTCCTGGATCAGCTCTGCGGCCAGGTCGGTGTATTCGGTGAGGGCTTGCTGGAGATTACCCAGACGCAGGTGGCAGAACGCGGCCTTGGCTCGACACGCCGCTCGTTGTCGTGGGTTGTCGTCGGCTGCGGCCGATTCTGTGCTGAGTGTGTTGTAAAAGGGGAGGGCTTCCCCGAAGTGTCCGGCGTCGAAGAGGGCCTGTGCCTGGACGATGCGTATAGCCGCGGGCAGTTGTGCGGTCGTGGCCGGGATGGTGGCGGGGTCGTCGGTTTGGTCGTCTTCGTCGTCGTCGGAGTGCTGGGTGGGGGCGGGGAGTGTGGTGTGGGATGCGAGCCGTTCTGCGATGAGGTGTGCGGAGGCGGGACGGTCGGCGGTGTCCTTGGCGAGCATCGTCATCAGGAGGTCGTCGACGTCCGGCGGGATCTCTGGCCGCAGTTCGCGGGCCGGGGTGGGGATGCGGGTGCGGTGGGCGTCCATCACGCTGGCCGGGTCGCCGGTGAACGGGGGCTGGCCGGTGAGCATTTCGTAGAGCAGGCAGCCCAGTGCGTAGAGGTCGGTCTGCGGCACGATGAGGCCACGGTCGGTGAACTGCTCGGGGGCCATGTAGGCGACGGTGCCGAGGAGTTGGCCGTCTTGCGTGAGGCGGGGGTAGTCGCTCCCGTAGATGGCAGCGACGCCGAAGTCGAGGAGCTTCGTTTTCCAGGCTTCGGTGATCATGATGTTGGACGGCTTGAGGTCGCGGTGGATGACGGGGTCGTCGTGAATGCAGGCCAGGGTGTCGCTGATCTGGGCCGCGTAAGACAGGGCCCGGTTGATCGGCAGGCGGCCGCCCTGCGCTGCGAGGATCTGGGCGAGGTTTTGCCCCACGATCAGTTCCCACACCATGTACAGGTCGTTCGGGCTACCGGTCAGTTCGGCGTCGTAGAGTATGGGCAGCCCGGGGTGGGTGAAGCGGGCGCCGAGTTCGGCTTCACGGCAAAAGCGGGCTGCGACGACCTCGGGGCTGATGCTGTTGGCCTGCTCGACGAGCCGCTCAGGGTTGATGATCTTGACGGCGGCCGGGCGTTTGAGCCGGGTGTCCCAGGACTGCCAGACCTGTCCCATGCTGCCCTGCCCGATCAGGGTGCGCAGTTCGAACCGTTCGATGCCGCGCATGTCAGGCGCCGCCGTTTCCGGTGGCCGGGATGAGCGCCTCGGCCAGGTCAGCGAGCGTGCCTTCGCCGGGAACAACCCAGCTGCGGGCTCCCTGGACGGCGGAAGGGGCTTCATGCCACGCGGCTTCGCTCCAGATGTGGCGAACGAGGGCACTGGGCGAGTATGCCTGCTGGTCGATTTCCCAGATCAGAGGGCGGCGCGGGTCGTTGGTCCAGGTGGCGAGGTAGCGGCGGGGGTCTTCGCTGAGCCATTCGCCGATGGCGCGCTCTTCGGTGGGGCTGGGCCGGTACATCACCCGTGTGCCGTCGGGGATACGGGCGTGGTCGACGAGCGTGGTGACGCTGTTGGGCCTGCGCCCGGCACCGGAGGACTCGTGGGTGAATAGGGTGGGGGGTGCGGTGAGAGAACGGGTGACGTCATCGGCGAGCACGTGGATTTGGCGTTCGTCGGTGAAGACACTGGCCAGGAAGAGGTGCTGGCCGAAGAGGCGCTCGACCGCGGAGGCCACGAGGTCGGCGATCTCCCAGGTGCGCTGGGCAGTCCAGTCCTCAAGTCCGTCAGCGGATTGGGAGAGTTCTTCGAGGAGGTCGGGATCAATGCTGCGGAAGACGAGGTGGGCGATCAGGAGATCGCCGTGCTCGGCGAGATCGCGGACGCGGGGCGGTCCTCCCGCTGCGGCGTAGGCCAGAGCAGTTCTCACCTGGCGCAGCAGCAAGACGCATTGCCAGATCTGGCGGGCGCTGGGCCGTCCTCCGAACAGGCGCGTGTAGGCGCCTTCCGGAGCGGGGCGCCACAGGTAGGCGGGGTCGGCGCTGGCCCGGGCGGTCAGCGAGACGTCCGGATGCGCGCAGGCCAGGGCGACGGCCGCTTCCTGCATGGTGCAGCCGGCGTCCGGGGCGGGTGCCACCGCGCCCCTTTTGTAGACGTACTCCTTGTGCAGTTCGTCAGCGAACTCGTCGCGCAGCGCCTGCTGGAAGGCATCGAGTGCGACGAAGTCGAGGGGATCAGCGGAGCCTTCGGTCTCGCCGGCCCGGGTCAGGGCGGAGGCAAAGTCTTCGGGGGCGCCTTCGAGGCAGATGATCCGCACCGGCACCAGCGCCAGGTTGCCGGTCGCGGGATGTTGGTCGACCGCCTGGGCGACCGTCGCGACCACCGTAGCCCCGTTGGTGACGCGGGCATTGTGCAGCCGCAGGAGCAGCGGCTGACCCGCTGCTCTGCGGGCGAGGAAGCTCGCTTCGATGCGGTCACAGAGCATGGTGATGCCGTTGCTGAAGTACCAGAATTCCTCCGGCGCGGTGAGCAGCCGGCTCAAGGCCGCAGGGTCGGGCCGTCCGGTGGAATACGGACGCAGAGCGGAATCGAACAGCCGGTCTCCGTGGGTGTTGTACCAGGACGCGAGTTCATCGGCGGAGACACTCGCACTGTAGGCCTGATAGGGGACGTCGATGCGGTGCCAGCCGTCTGTCAGGGTTGCCGACAGGGACACAGGGCTGGGGCCTGCGTCGGCGCGCGCCGCGGAATGGAAGTCGGCCAGTCCCAGCGTGTGCACGGTGACCGGGACGCGGCCGGCGAAGCCGAAGCCTTCTCCCACCAAAGCCAGTTGCCGCTCCACCTGAGGGGCCAGGCGGGCGTCGCCGGCCAGCGCCGCCACCAGATGAACCCGGCAGCGGGGGGAACTCAAGGCCTCGTTGATCCGATGGATCGATGCGCGGATGCGGGAGTTGAAACCCTCGTAGCGCTGGTCGGCCAGGCGTTGCAGTCCGGTCACCAGGACGGCGGCGTCCTTCTCCCCCAGTCGGGCGCGGCCCTTGTCGCTCCATTTCGCCTGCACAAGCCAGATGTCGGAGCCGCCCTTGGAGAACGCGATGGCGTCGATGCCGGAGTCTCCTGGGCCGTCCACGACGGATGCGGCAGCCTCCTGAGGGCTGCAGTCGGTGAGCATGCTGACGGCCTGGGCGGCCAGAGCCCGAGACAGCAGGACGATGTCCCGCTCCTGAGGAGAGCGGGGGGCGACGTCGGACAGATCGATCCACGGCCTGTAGGTGTGCGTGAGATAATTCCGCACAAACCGCATCGTGTTAGGCAGGGCGGAATCGTTCACCGAGCAGTCCCTTTCGTCGTCAGTGCCCCGTGCGCCGGCCGCTCACGCCGGGTCGCGCACGTACTCCACGCTCAGCGGGCTGGCCACCACGCAGCGCGCCGCCGTGTCGGTGGCCAGCAACTCGGCCGTCACGCGGGCCAGTCCGGACATCCAGGCACCGGGCACCTGGCCATGGCGGGCGTCGATCGCCTCGAGCAACTCCCGCACGCCCGCCCCGTTCAGTCCGCTGGGCGGGGGCGTCACGCCCTCGGCCGCCACATCGTGCTCCAGGGACAGGGCACGTACCGCCTGCCCGGCAGTGGTCAGGAAGGTCGTAGCGAAGCTGGAGCCGCCGTCGATGCCCTCCAGCGCAGGGGCCTCGACCGCGGCTGGTGCGAAGCCCCGCAGGTGGCGGGAGGATCCATGCAGCAGCAGGCGGCAGCCCGTCTGCTGCTCATAGGACGGGTCCTCCCCCGGAGCGGGGTCGGCAAAGAGCACCATGTGCTGGTAGTCGCCCTGCAGCGTGACACAGCGCAGCGGCGCCTCGAACCACACCCACTGGGCCGGGCGCAGTCCCGGCTGGGCAAACCACTCCGCCCGCTCCCCCAGGTGCTTGTCGAGCTTTTCCAGCTGCCGCATCCGGTCGCGCTCACTGTCGGCTGCCGGCGCATCGACATCGACACCCCCCACAGGGGTGTTCAGCCGCAGGGCACCGGGCAAAGCCAGCCGCCGCGGCAGCGAGAACTGCTGAAGCTTCGCATCTGACAGGTAGACAAACTCGCGGTACTCGCTCAATGCGCCCCCACTCCACGTGATCTCCCATCCTGCCACGTCAGTCCCGACAGCAACGCCGCCTCGCCCATATCGTCAGCCGCCAGAGCGAGCAGAAAGCTTGCCGATCCCGGCCCAGCCCACGACGGTTCTTCCCCGCGTGCGTGGGGCCTGTCCGTGAGATGGGCGTGGGTCACAGCCGGGTGACGTTCTTGCTGTCCGACACATCGCCCGTGCGGGGATCGTTTCCCGCTCCTCGATGGCGACAGTGATCCAAGGCCAGGAGAGCCTGGTCCTGGGGTGTCTGGCCGTCGGACCAGCCGTGCGAAGTGGCAGTTGTGGGAGGGTGTGCCTCTTCTGGCTGACTTATCGGCGCCATCGGTTCAGGCGCCGACGCAGCCTGGCCAGGGACGTGCGGTCGGCATCGGCACTAGCCTCGTCGAGTCGTCCGCGGTCGCGTTCGCAGTTGGCGGCGATTTCTTGGGCCGAGTAGCGTCGGCTCCAGTGGATATCGCCGTTGCGGATCCAGTAGTGGGACTGGCAGGCAAGTGCCCAGTTGCCGATCGAGGGTGCCAGGGACACGGTCTCGCCGTTGTAGGTGACAGACCACTGTGCTGGTGACAGCGGTGTGATGACTTCTTCTCCGCAGCCGCAGCAGCACAGGTGCCCGCAGGTGCGGTAGGTGATGGAGATGTACAGCACTCCCTGGTCCAGGGTGGCCGGGAAGGTTTCGACGAAGGCCGGGCGAAGGCGGCTGGCTGCGCTCACGGTAGGTCCTCGTTGGCGATCTCGTTGGTGATCAGCGAGTAGGTGGCGAAGCCTTCGGCGGCGGCGTCTGCGTAGAGTTTCCAGCGGTTGACGGCGAGGATCGCGTTGAGGGCGTTGAGGTCTGCGGTCTGGATGTTGCGCGCGTAGGCGTCGCGTTCGGGTGCCGGGGTGGGGATGCGTCCGCGGACTGGTGCACGCCGCCCGGGCAGGCTGGTCGTCACGCGCAGCAGCCCGCTGAGCCGACCGTCGATCTCCTCGATGCCCATGCCGACGTCGATGAACGGCACGTCGTGGGCTTCCAACCAGTCCATGACGGCGGGTTTGCCCGCTGCATCGTCGGAGGCGAGGAAGACGAAGGTCGCCGCTTCGAGGAGGGTGAGGTTGTCCTCGTCCAGGTACTGCTCGCAGGGGGTGATGCGGCGGTGCATGTGCGAGTAGCGGGAGGCGAAGTAGGTGGCCTTGTTGGGGCGGCTGCGCAGGGTCTCGAGGGTGGGCGCGCCTGGTGCCCGGAAGGCGTTGTGGTTGTCGAAGGTGTCGCCGTCGATGAGCCGAATGGTGTCGACCTCGGTCTTGGCGACCTGGTCCAGGATGTAGCTTCCCGATCCTCCCAGGCCGACGATCACGATGTGGTGGCCGCGGTAGCGGCGGTTGACGACGGCAAGGCCCGCGCGGGACGTCGCGGTGTCCCGGTAGGCGAACGGGCTGTCGTCGTCAACCTCTTGCCAGGCCGCGCCGGGGGTGGGCGTGACGGCTTGGTCGATCGCCTGGGCCTGGTCGGCGATGATGCGCGCGTAGGCGGTGACTTTCGTGTACTCGTCGGGGTATCCGGCCGGGCCCGGCTTGCTGGAGAGCATGAACTGCGCCTGTAGGCCGTCGGTGATGGCGCGGGCTTCGGGATTGGCCAGCGGGAGCGGTCGGCCGTGCTCGTCGCACGGGGCCGATCCCCCGAACCAGATGCGGTGGTCGGTACCGGAGACGAGACGGTCTCCGCTGACGGTCACCGGGTAGGCGAGGAAGCCGTAGCCGATGCTGCGGGCCTGGGTGACGTAGGGGATGTGGCGGACGATCAGGTGCCCCGCCTGCAGGGCGACGTCGTATCCGTCGTCGAGCAGGCGCGACAGGTCCGGGTCACGAGCGAGAAGTGCGGTAGACATCGAAGACCATTCCGTTCTTGACCTTCACGCTGTGGCCGGCCGTCAGACTGCCCGATCCGTGGCCGTCGTGGCCGCGGCTGTAGCGGACCGTGTACGTGTCCTGCTCGGTCGGTGGCTGGCCGGGGTAGGCCAGTTCGACGGCCTGCTCGAAGGTGATCTCCTTCGCCTCCCAGTCGTAGGGGCGGGTGTTGATGATGATCGTGACGGTGTGGTGTCCGTGGTCGTCCTGCGGCATCAGGTTCCTCCTGCGATGGCATGTCCGGTGTTCGGCCCCGCGCTGCGGGGCCTGGGTCTGTCGCCCGCGGCGGGCACGGCCGCGGGCGGGGCGTCGTCGGCCGTGTGCACGTGCGGCGTGGCACGGTCGGCGGGCCGGCCCTGGGGCTGCGGGGGTCAGCGTCGGGGAAGGGCCAGGAGGTTGTCGGTCCACACGCGGTCGGCGTGGGTCCGCAGGTATTTCTCGCCATGGTCCGGAGTGATCACGGCGACGGTCGCCCGGTGGCCGTCCGCGTCGCTGGTGTGGGCCTGGCCGCCTTCGTCTTCGATCCAGGTGACGATCTGTGCCCGGGTGTTCTCGCCGGTCTTGTCAGTCGCCGGGTTGGTCCACCAGAGGCGGACGATGTGCTCGTGCCTGCTTCCGCCGGCGGACAGGCGTACTGCGGTGATCTGGATAGCCATGTCTTTCCCTGCCGGCCTTGCGTGCGAGGCATCCGGCGGCCGGCTCCGGGGCCCGTCACCCCGGGTGTGGGGTGCTTCGCCTGGGACGGACGACATAACTCGCGGGTAGCGAGAGGCGGGTGCCTGATGGGGCTGGCGGGGTGTCAGGAGCAGTCGAGGCAGCGGTCGCTGCCGTCGGGGAACATGGCGGGCGGGTGCTTGATGAAGCAGGCGGGGCACAGACGTTCGTTCACGCGGGGTGTGCAGGCGCAGTGGCCGCACTCGGGGCATGGCGGGGTGCGGCAGGCGGAGCAGGCGGGTTCGAAGGAGCGGTATTCCTCGTCGCAGTGAGCGCAGAGGTATTCGCGGGTCTGGGGGCCGGTGTCCTTGGTGGGCGCGGTGAAGGTGCGCCAGGGGGCGGAGTCGGCGACGAGGACGGCGACGAGGTAGCCGTCCATCGGTGCGGTCTGCGCGTGCAGTTCGCGTCCCAGGATGCCGTCGCGGTAGCGGACCTGGGTGGTTCCCTGGGCGCGTCCGGAGCCGGAGCGGGCCCGGTCGATGACGGGGATGTCGCCCTGGAAGCTGCCGCGCCGCAGCGGCGGGAGGCCGTGGGAGGCGGCGAAGGCGAGGTGTCCGCCGGCGTCGAGGAGGAGGACATGTCCGGGGGCGGGCAGGTGCTGAACGGCCCGGACGCACACCGCCATGCGGGAGGCTCGGCTGTCCTGCCACAGCTGGGCGAGGGCGGGGGCGGTGGGCCCGGTGGAGGCCAGGTGACGGTCCACGAGCGGTGCGGGCAGCAGGATCTCGGCAGCGAACGCGTCACAGGCCGCCTCCTCCAGCAGCACTCCGCCATCGGGCTCGCGTTCGAAGGCTGCCATCAGGTCGAAGCTGTTTTTCTGCAGGTGATGGCCCAGCTCGTGCAGAGCGGTGAAGTCCCGCCGGGCTGGACTGGTGGAGGAGGCGACGGAGATACGGGGAGGCGGGCCGGCATCGTAGGCGCCGGAGACGCTGCACCGAGCGCCGGTCTGGTCCTCGGCGACCTGCCGGACCGTCAGCTGCAGCCACGTCTGTAGCTCGGCCAGAGCACCCTGTCCCAGGCGCTGGGCTGCGCCCGGTCTGCGGGTTTCCAGTTCCTGGGTTATCGCTATCGCCTGGGTGCGCGCAGTGGCAGCGAGTACGTAGTTGACCATCCCGGCTCCTACTGCCCCAGGTGCAGTTCGAAGTAGTGGTCCGTGCGGGCCACCCAGTCCGGGTGTGTGCGGTCGTCCTGGCGGGCCGCGAGCGTGAAGATGCCGTAGGCGGCGCGCAGTCGGGCCTGCTGCTCGTCCTCGGAGAGTTGGGCGGCAAGAGCCCGCACCTGCGTGCGGCGCGGCGGGCGGCTCAGTTCGTGAACCACGGGAGGCGGCAGCGCGGGGTTGGCCGCCAGAACGTCGTCTGCGGACAGGCCAAGCACAGCAGCAAGCTGCTGCGCCTGCTCGGCCGTGAGGGGGTGCTGTCCGCGCCATACGTCCAGGGCCTGGGGAGGCGGCAGCTGCAGGTGACCGGCCAGCTGCTGCACGGTGACCGCGTGTTTCCTCAACAGCTGGGGCAGGCCGCCGGATCCTTGCGGTGCCCAGCGTGCAGTGCTCAGGGCCGCCATCTGGTCCGCCAGCAGGCCCCGGTATTCCAGTGCCGCCGCGGCAGGCGAGGGCGCGGGACTCCCCCACTGCGCCCCGGACGGCAATTCTTGCGGCAGATTCGGGCCGTTGGAGGCAGGCAGCGGCATGGTCAGCTCGCTGATCTGGCGTTCCAGCACGTGCCAGGGCAACGGTCCTTTCAAACCCCACCACAGGGCCAGCGGCTGCTCCAGCGTGGAAGCGCCGGCGGGCAGTAGCAGGGTGTCCGCGTCGGCGTATTGTTCCAGGGAGAGCGGCACGGTCTGCACCGTGTCGTCGCCGACCGCCGTGATCACCAGCAGTTGGATGGTGTGCTCCCACACCGCCCGCCAGATCTGGCCGGGTTCAGGATCTTTGGGTGATGCGGTGGCGACCTTCCGGACGGCATCGGGCACCTTCAGTCCTGCCGCGGCGGCCACCAGCCGTTGATAGGCACTGCTGTGGGCAGGTTCCATCTCGCTGTCCCCCTCTCCTCGGCTGCGGTCCATCAGCGCATTCTCTTCCCACTGGATACGGACGACATCACAGGGCCGTCTCGGAGGACGGATCCGTGCAGCGGCTGAGCAGGGCCTGCATGATTGCCGCGGGATCGCCGTCCTGGGACAGAGCCAGCCGGAGTTTCTCCTTCAGGCCGGCCAGCACGGCGGCTGCCTGCTGCTGTCCGATCTCCAGCAACTGCGCGGCGTGATGGGCGTCTTCGTCCAGGTAGGGCAGGCTCAGGCGTTCGTTCGCAGTCAGCCGCTGCCAGATGCCCTCGGCGTCGCCGCCGGCTCCCGTGGGATCCGCCGACGTGGCCGTGGCGGCCTCGGCCAAGTCGGCCAAGGTCCCTTCGTCGGCGTACAACAGCGTGAAACTTGCCGCAGCCACCAGCTCGAACCGGGACTCGAGCACCTTGGCCAGGTCCTCCTCCCGCACCGCCCCACGGGCGTACCTGAGGACATGGACAAGGACGGTCTTGAGGGCGTGAACCGTCTGCCGCGGCGTGGGGCCGGAATGATTCCAGCGGGTGATACCGATGCCGCGTACGCGCCAGGCCTCGGCAATGAGATCGTCGAGATCACCCTGCCATACCGTGTCCGGAGGATGATCGCTCAGCGCCCACCGCGGCGGCGAACCCGCCGCCCGGCGAAAGGCGGCATCCTCGCCCATCAGGCGGGCGATACGGCGTCGCAGCTTGCCCCGCGGGGTCTTCTTCGCCTCATCGATGAGGAAGTTCTTGATCGACGCGAGGAACAGCCGCTCCAGCGACGCATCGTCCACGGACAGCGCAAAACACCTGGTCACGAACTGCTGCCCCGCACCCTCACGGGTCAGCATGGCGGTGATCACCTCGTAGGCCGCGTCATCACTCCACTGCGCGTAGCCCTCCGGCGGGGGAAACCCCGAAGCGTGGCGCACCTGATGCACCAAACGCCGCAGCAACTCAAACGTCTGCGGCCCCAGCTCGCCCGTCTGGGACAGCTCCTCGAACGCTCCGCCTGCCACCAGTTCACCCCCGATCCCCGCCCCGCAGAAACACCCCAAGGCTTGGTGCCTGAATACACCCGGCGCAACCCTCGCACCAGGCAACACGCGCACGGACCGCCAAAGTCATGGCCGGCTCAGGCACTCCCCGTTATCTCCTTCGCGGTCCTGCAAGAGGGCCGCTGGCCTCCGAGCCCGGCATGACTGTGCCCCCCTGTCGAACGGATGACCTGGGGAGTGGTGTCACCGGGCGGTCAGGCAGTTCAGGCCGCTCCGCTAGAAGCAACCGCGGCCAGGAAGCCGACCTCGCCAGCACAGCCGGCTCAGGTAAAGTGAGTGAATTACGGCCTGCCAATCATCAAACACACAGGTCGTTAAGGGTCTTCCCCACCCACGTGGGGGTCGTTCGCAGTGGTGGTACTCCGGACACTGCACCAGCGAGGCTTCCCTACGCGTGTGGGGGTCTGTCTGTGATGCCGCCCTCGACGTCGGCGAAGGTCTGGGCTTCCCCACACGTCTGGGGGTCGTTCCATCATCCGGTTATCCGCTAGCCCCAGCGCAGGAGTCTTCCCCACGCACGTGGGGGTCGCTCCCCCACGGTGACAACCTCGACTTCGGGCGCCCAGCCTTACCCATGCACGTGGAAGTCGTTGCCACGCGATGGGACATCGCCAAGGTCGCGTCTTCCCCACGCAGGTGGGGGTCTGTCACTACGGACGATCCGTCGGAGCACCGTGCTTGCGTACTCCCACTCGGCCCCGGCCCGTAAGCTCGTCCCGGCCCTCAGCGGGACGGTGATAGCTGATCTGCCAGCGGACGGACACAGCAACCTGTAATGCCCGGTCACAGCGCTCAGGTTCCTTCGCTCCAGCGGCGGTCCTTGGGGATCAGGCTTCAGACATAAAGGTGCAGGTCAGATAGCCACTCCTATGGCCTTCTCATTTCAGTGCGCTGGGGATTCTCACACGAGGTCACCAAGACTTCTCACTCGATGTCACCAAGTTGGCACTCTGAACAGCAGAGATGCATGACATCCAGACGAGAACCACTGGTGACGCCGAAATGAGAAGTCGCACACTGGTGGAAAACCCGACTCTGGGTGTGACCTGCTGCTTTGCAGAGCGGGCAGGTCGGTGAGGAAATACGCCGCCGCACCGAGGGTGCCGTCTGGGCCTCGCTGGCGTTCCCGCACCAGGAAGCCGCGGCTTTCCAGCTCCGTCAGCCCGCTCTTGACGGCTGAGTCACCGTCGCGGCCACGGCGGGCGATGTCGCAGACGCTCATCCGCCAGCCGTCCCGGTGCGTGCAGAGCAGTCCGAACAGGCCCTTGGCCTTGAAGGACAACCGGGGGTCACGGAAGAGCTGGTTGGCGATCTGGGTGAACTGATCGACCGCCATCACGCCCCGGCGGATCCCCGCCGGGGCGTGATGGCGGCCGGCATGCTCGGCCTCGGGGGCCGTGACCATCACGTCGGCTTCGATCAGCGCGATGTCCAAGGTGGCCGGTCGGTCGGTGATGCAGTAGACGATCTCGCCGAGGGTGCCGTCCGGACGGCGCAGGCGTTCACGGATCAGGTAGCCGTGCGCCTCGAGCTCCCGCAGGCCGGTGCGTACCGCTTCGCGTCCGTCCGGACCCAGGCGGACGAGGTCGGTGACCGTCACCTGCCAGCCATTCCTGTGCGTCGAGACGTACCCGAAGATGCCCTTCGCCTTGAACGACAGCCCGCAGTCACGAAACAGCGCGTTGGCGATCTGAGTGAACTGATCGACCGCCATGACACCCCGGCGGATCCCCGCCCCGAAGCGGCTCACCGCCCTGCCCCCGACGCCTGCCGAGCGCAGCGGCCACGGCGGCACACCGAGCCCGCCGAGACGGGGCGGCCGGTAGTCCTGGGCGTGCAGGCGTGCGTGTGTTCCATGGCGCCAGCCCACCCGCCGACCCCGACCAAGCTGACGGCCACGAGCCCCGACCACCGGTCACGATCCGGCAACGCAGCCCTCTAGTGCTCTGACCGCATTGGTTCGCCGGGTTGGTCAGGCTGCAGTCTTGAGAGGGTGTCCGCCCCAGCGGATGCCCTTCTCACTGCGAATGCGGGCGCGCTCTTTCCGTTCCGCGGCGAGGACGTCCCGGTGGCGGGCGTTGGCGTTGCGCCAGCGGAGGTAGGCGTGCAGGGCCCGGGTCTGCACGGTGTGGTTGGGGGGGTGGAGTTGGCGATGGTGAACTGCCTCAGCGGTCCGAAGTGGGCTTCGATGAGGTTCGCCCAGGAGGCGTAGGTCGGGAAGAGTCCTCCCCGCCGACGCGGGGGTGTCTCGTAGGGGGAGTCAGCGCTGCGTTTGTCGATCTCGTCCTTCCTGCCGATGCGGGGGTGTTCCGTGGGAGGTCTACCGGCGCATCGACCCGCCCGAATCCTCCCCGCCGACGCGGGGGTGTTCCGGCCAGGGCAAGCGCCCACCTGCGGGCCTGCTCCCAAGTCGCGTCGCGACAAGAACGCCAGGGGCTCCTGGACGGCCGGTATCACGACTCCGTCCCGCTCCTCTCCGGTGAACGGCATGACCGGCCCGTGTTCCACGAGGGTGTCGGTGCCGGTCGTGCCGTCGTCGGCGGCCGGTCGCGGGCGGGCCGGTGGGGTCTGGTTTGCGGGCGGGGTCAGGCCGGTGTGTTCCAGTCCTTCGGTACGGCGTCGGTGTCGGCGCCCGGGGTGGGTGCCGGGCGGGGGGCGGGGGGCGGCGTGCGGGAGAAGTGGGGGGCGGGGGACGGCTGGGGGCGGCCGGCGACCTCGGTGAACGTCGCGCGCTCGCGCAAGGCAGGGTGCTCCGCGGCTTCCTCGGGGGTGAGGACGGGCACCACACAGGCGTCCCGGTCGGCGAACACCTTGGCCCAGTGGTCCCGGGGGCGGGTCCGGAACGCTTCGGCGAACCGGTCGCGCAGGGCCGGCCAGTTCGCCTGGTCGTCGCGGTCGGGCAGGGCGGCCGCGTCCAGGTCGAGCTGTGCGCACAGGGCGTCGTAGAACCGCTGCTCGATCGCGCCGACCGCCACGTGCCCGCCGTCCTGGCATGCGTATGTGGTGTAGAACGGCGCGTCGGTCACCGTGACGTTGCCCGGGTTCTCCCGCCACTGGCGGACCATCACCTCCAGCAGGGCCGCTCCGTCGGCCATGGCCGCGTCGACCACCTGGCCGCGCCCGCTGCGCGAGCGCTCGTGCAGCGCCGCCAGGACACCGAGGACCTGGAGCAGGCCGCCGCCCGCGAAGGTGGACAGGTAGGTCGAGGGGGGCGACGGGTTGCCGGCGGCGTCCGCGTCGGTGTCGAGCACTCCGGCCAGGGCGAGGAAGCTGATGTCGTGACCGGAGCGCTGTGCCCAGGGTCCGCTCTGGCCCCAGCCGGACACCCTGGCGTAGACGAGCCGGGGGTTGGAGTCGTCGAAGGTCTCCGGGCCCAGGCCCAGACGCTCGCATGCCCCCGGGCGCAGGCCTTCGAGGAGCACGTCGGCGCGGTCCACCAGGGCGCGCACCCGGCGTATGTCGTCCGGGTTCTTCAGGTCGGCCGTGACCGAGCGGCGGGAGCGGCCGAGGGGGTCGGCGGGCCCGAATGTGCCGGCGCCCGGGCGGTCGATACGGACGACGTCGGCGCCCAGGTCTGCGAGGAGCGTGGCGGCGAAGGCGCAGGGTGCGCCGCTCGCCAGCTCGACCACACGTACACCATTGAGTGGCCCCACGAGGCTCATCTCCTTTCCAGTGACTTCTAGGATCAGTATTCACGGATCAGTTGACGATTTGCGCTTCGGGATTCCGTATTGTTTCTCCTCTGATTTCCTCCCTATCTTGCGAGTGTTTTTCTTCTTGCTTTCCCGGATGAGAAAGGGCAGGAATCGTGACGGTTCTCTACACGGCTGAGGTCACTTCGTCGGGAGACGGCCGCAAGGGCCGGGTCAGCTCCTCGGACGGCGTGCTGGAACTGGGGCTGGACGCGCCCAAGGAGGTGGGCGGCTCCGGGGAGCGGACCAATCCGGAGCAGCTGTTCGCCGCCGGGTACGCGGCCTGCTTCCACAGTGCGCTGCGGCTGTCCGCACGTGAGGCGCGGGTGCCGCTCGACGAGGAGCCGGCCGTCACGGCCCGGGTGCACCTCGAGCGGAACGTCTCCGGTTATGGGATCAGCGCCGATCTGACGGTGCGGATGCCGGGAGTGGCCGCGCAGACGGCGCGGGAGTTGGTGGACCGGGCTCATGCCCGCTGCCCGTACTCGCGGGCCGTGCGGGGCAACATCCGCGTGGGGATCGAGCTGGCCGGCTGAAGGCCGGTTCCCTTGTGGCGCGTTCGAGGGTGTCGGACGCGTTCGACGGGACGCTCTCGGTGTGTGCCGCCGGAGCCGGACAGGGTCCGGCTCCGGCGGCGTCCGCGTGTGCGGGGCGGCTCACGCCGCCGGGGGTACGGCGGCCGCGGCGGCCCTGGCGGCCTGCGGAAGGGCCGACACGATGCGGTCCACGGCCCGGTCGTCGTGCGAGGCCGACACGAACCACGCTTCGAACGGCGACGGCGGCAGGTAGACGCCCTGGCGCAGCATCGCGTGGAAGAAGGCCCGGTAGCGGAAGGCCTCGCTCGCCCTGACCTCGTCGTAGTCGCGGACCGGCCGCTGCGAGAAGAACACCGAGAACATCGTCCCGGAGTACTGCAGCACGTGGTCGACGCCCTCGGCGGAGAGCGCCGCGGACAGTTCGGTTCCGATCGTGGCGGACACGGCGTCCAGGCGCTCGTAGACCGCCTCGGTGCAGTGGCGCAGGGTCGCCAGGCCGGCGGCGGTGGCCACCGGGTTGCCCGCGAGCGTGCCCGCCTGGTAGACGGGGCCGGCCGGGGCGAGGTGGGCCATGACGTCGGCCCGGCCGCCGAAGGCCGCGGCGGGGAAGCCGCCGCCCATCACCTTGCCGTAGGTGAACAGGTCCGCCGCCACGCCGTCCCGGTCGTACCAGCCGGCGCGGCCGGCGCGGAAGCCGGTCATGACCTCGTCGGAGATGAACAGGGCGCCGTGGCGTCGGCACAGGTCCTTCAGGCCGGCGTTGAAGCCGGGCAGCGGGGGGACGGCGCCCATGTTGCCCGGCGCGGCCTCGGTGATCACGCAGGCGATCTGCGGACCGTGCTCGGCGAAGACTCGCTCGACCGCGGCCAGGTCGTTGTACGGCAGGACGAGGGTGTCGGCGGCCTGGGCGCCGGTGACGCCCGGGGTGTCGGGCAGGGCGAAGGTGGCCAGGCCGGATCCGGCGGCGGCCAGCAGTGCGTCGACGTGGCCGTGGTAGCACCCCGCGAATTTGACGATCTTGGATCGGCCGGTGAAGCCGCGGGCCAGGCGGATCGCGGACATGGTGGCCTCGGTGCCGGAGGTGACCAGCCGGACCTTCTCCACGGGGGTGACGCGGTCGACGATCTCCTCGGCGAGGGCGATCTCTCCCTCGGTCGCGGTGCCGAACGAGGTGCCCGCGGCGAGTGCGGCGGCGACCGCGTCGAGGACTGCCGGGTGCCGGTGGCCGAGGATCATCGGGCCCCAGGAGCAGATCAGGTCGACGTATTCGCGGCCTTCGACGTCGTAGAGGTACGGGCCCTGCGCGGAGGCCATGAAGACGGGGGTGCCGCCGACGGAACCGAATGCCCGCACGGGGGAGTTGACGCCGCCGGGGATGACCGTCGCGGCTCGTTCGAACAGCGAGGCCGAGGCGGTGCCGGCAGAGCCGTCGAGGGCGGCGGGTGCAGGGGTTGAGGACATCGGTCGGTGCCTTTCGCAGTTGGAAGAAGAGAAGCGGGGTGAGCGGGGCGGGGGTGGGGGGCCGGGCGGGGCCGGTGGCGGGGGGAGGGCCAGGGGTCCCGCCCGGCAGGGGCGGCCGGGAGGTCGTCCGTCAGTGGGCCGGGGTGGTGCCGGTGCTGAACGCGGCGTCCAGGACGATCGCGCCGTGCGGCAGCACTCGCACCGGGTTGAGGTCCAGTTCGAACTCGCCGGGCCAGTCGCGGATCGCGTCGGACAGCCGGTACAGCAGGTCGGCCAGTGCCGCGGTGTCGAGCTCCGCCGTGCCGCGGGCCCCGCGCAGCAGGGCGGCGCCGCGCAGTTCGGAGATCATGCGCTCGGCCTCGCCGTCGGCGAGCGGCAGCACGCGGTGTGCGACGTCGTCGAGGACTTCGGTGAAGATGCCGCCGAGCCCGACGGTCAGGACGGTTCCCAGCGGGCTGGTGCTGACGCCGACCAGCGCCTCGACCCCGTCCGGGGCCAGTTCCTCGACGAGTACCTCGCCGCCGAGCGCGGCCAGGTCGGCGAAGGCGGCCGGCGCCTGCTGTTCGGTGACGCCCACCCGGACGCCGCCCGCCTCCGACTTGTGCAGCAGTCCGGGTACGACGGCCTTCAGTACCGCGCGGCCGCCCAGCTCCCGCACCAGCGTGGCCGCGTCGTCGGCGTCGCGGGCGCCGCGCCCCTTCGGCACGGTGATCCCGGCGGCGGCGAGCAGCTGTTTCAGCTGCGGCTCGGTGGCCTGTGGCGCGGGCGCGGGGAGCGGCGGCGTGAGCGCCTCGCGGTGGGTGTCCGGGCGGGGCCGGCTGACCTGCCACAGTGCGGCGGCGGCCTTCAGCGCGCGGGCCGGCGTCGGGTAGTCCGGCAGTCGGGCGTCGCGGAGCATGGCGGGGGCGTCCGGCGCGAGGAAGTCGGCGCCGGTGCGGGCCACCAGGATCGGCTTGCCGCCCTTGCGGGCCGCCTTGGACAGGGCGGTGACCGCCTTCTGCACGTCGGGTCCGGCCATGACGCAGAAGCAGGCGATGATGATGTCGACCGAGTCGTCCGCGAGCAGCACGTCCAGCGACCGGTCGAACAGGGTGGGGTCGCTGAGCACGGTGGCGGTGATGTCGACGGGGTTCTCCACCGCGCCGAACGGCGGCACGATCTCGGTGAGCGCCGCGATGCTCTGCGGTGACAGCCGGCTGAGCTCGAGGCCGGAGTCCTCGATGGCGTCGGCGGCGAGGATGCCCGATCCGCCGGAGGTGGTGACCACGGCGACGCGCGGGCCCTTCGGGCGCAGGGGGACCTCGAACGCGGCGGCGGCGTCGAGGAGTTCGTCGATGTCGTCGACCCGGGCGATGCCCAGCCGGCGCAGCGCCGCGTCGAGCACGCGGTCGTCGGTGGTGAGGGCGCCGGTGTGGGAGGCGGCGGCGCGGCCGCCGGCTTCGGTGCGCCCGGACTTCAGCAGTGCCACCGGTTTGCCGGAGGCGCTCAGGGCGCGCAGGGTGTCCAGGTCGGGCACGTCTTCCAGGTAGCCGAGCAGTCCCTGGCACTCGGGTTCCTGGGCCAGTTCGCGCAGTACCTCCAGTGCGGTGACGTCGGCGTCGTTGCCGGTGCTCACCACCCAGCCGGGGCGCAGTCCGCGCTGGAGGGCGAGGCTCGCCGCGCCGAAGCCCAGGGCGCCGCTCTGGCTGACGAATCCGAGGGTGCCGGGTTCGAAGGGGACGCTCTCGGCGCCGAACAGGGGGCTGAAGGTGGCCAGGACACGGTTGTTGAAGCTGACGGCGCCGATGCAGTTCGGTCCGATCAGGCGCAGTCCGCCTGCGCGGGCCCGGGTGACGATGTCGTCCTGGAGGGCGGCTCCGTCGGCTCCGGTTTCCGCGAAGCCGGAGGAGGCGATGATGGCGAGGGGTATGTCGGCTTCGACGCAGTCGTCGACGGCGTCGGCGACGCGGTCCGCGCCTACCATGATCAGCGCCAGGTCTATGGGGCCGGGCGCCTGCTTGAGCGAGGCGTACGCGGGGACGCCGAGGATGCTCCCGCCCTTCGGGTTGATCGGCAGGATGCGGCCCTTGTAGCTGTGGCGCAGCAGGAAGTCCATCGGCTTGCGGCCCAGCGCCCCGGGGCGTTCCGTGGCGCCGATGACGGCGATCGAGTCGGCGTTCCACAGGGCTGAGATCGCGCTCATGCCATGACCTCCTGGGCGGACGCGGGGGCGGCGGGTGCGGGTGTGGGGTGGGGGGCGAACAGGAGGTGCAGGGCGTCGACGTAGACGTCGCCGTCGGAGCGTCCGGCCAGTTCGCGGGCGCGGACGGTGGGCTGGTGGAGCACCTTGTCGACGATGCGCCGGACGGTGCGGGAGACCTCCTGGAGGGTTTCGCCGTCCATGGCTTCCAGCCGCTTGCCGAGCCGGGTGAGTTCGGCTTCGGTGGCCTCGGCGGCGGTGGCGCGCAGGGCGGAGAGGGCGGGGGTGGCCCGGGCGGCGCGGCGGGCGGCCTTCAGGGCCTCGACCTCGGTGTCGACGATTTTGTGTGCGCTCTCGACGCTGGCCACGGACAGTTCGTCGTCGCCGCCTTCCTCGGCGATGCGCTGGAGGTCGACGAGGGTGGCTCCGGGGACCTGGCCGGCTTCGGGTTCGATGTTGCGCGGCAGGGAGAGGTCGAGCAGGTAGAGGTCGCGTCCGCCGCGCGGGCCCATGGCGTCGGCGACCTGGTGGGCGTGCAGGAGGGGTTCGGTGGCGGCCGTGCAGCTGACGACCACGTCGACCTCGGTCAGCAGGCGGGGTATGTCCTGCAGGGGGTAGCCGTGGCCGTCGGCGGTCTCGGCGAGGCGCTGGGCCTTCTGCGGGGTGCGGTTGGCCATGTGCACCCGGCTCAGGCCGGAGCGGCGCAGCGCGGCGAGGACGACCCCGCCGAACGAGCCGGCGCCGATGACCAGGGCGGTCTTCCCGTCGAGCGATCCGACCAGGCGTTCGAAGAACGCAAGGCCCGCGGTGGCCAGGGAGCGGCCGGCCTCGTTCAGGCCGGTCTCGTTGCGGGCCCGCTTGCCGGTGCGCAGCGCGGCCTGGACGGTCTGGTTGAGGGTCTTGCTGGTGGCGCCGACGCGCTGGGCGCGCTCGAGGGCTTCCTTGACCTGGCCGAGGATCTGGTCCTCGCCGAGCACGACCGAGTCGAGGCCGGAGGCGACTTGGAACAGGTGGCGCAGGGCGTCGTCGTCGTGGCGCACGTACTGGTAGGGGGTCAGTTCCTGGGCGTCGACGCCGGTGTGCTCGGCGATGAGCGCCTCGAGGACGGGCACCGGGTCGGTGTCGGAGGCGGTCTCGGCGTAGACCTCGAGCCGGTTGCAGGTGGACAGGATCAGTGAGGCGGACAGGCCGTCGGCGTCCGCGATGCGCTGGGCCAGGTCGTCGAGCGGCTTGGGGCTCTCGTAGAGCTGTTCGAGCAGGTCAAGGGGGGCGGTGGCGTGGCTGATGCCCACCGCGAGGAACCGGTTGTCGTCCGGTGTCGTTCGTTGCACGTTCCTTACACCTCGATGGATGATGTGGGGCGGGCGCCCGGCCCGGGGGGCCGGGCGTGGCGGGGGCGGGTCAGCCCAGGCGGGGCGCGAACTCGGTGGCCCAGTACGTGATGATCTGGGAGGCTCCGGCCCGGTGGATGGAGGTGAGGCTCTCCACGATGGAGCCGTCGCGCTCCAGCCAGCCCCGGGCGGCGGCGGCTTCGATCATCGAGTACTCGCCGGAGACCTGGTAGGCGGAGACGGGCACGTCGACGTGGTCGGCGATCAGCCGGACGATGTCGAGGTAGGCCAGGGCGGGCTTGACCATGACCATGTCGGCGCCTTCGGCCAGGTCGAGGGCGACCTCGCGCAGGGACTCGCGGATGTTGCCGGGGTTTTGCTGGTAGGTGCGGCGGTTGCCCTGGAGGGAGGACTCGACGGCGTCGCGGAAGGGGCCGTAGAAGTGGGAGGCGTACTTGGCCGAGTAGCCGAGGATGGCCACGTTGTGGTGGCCGGCCGCGTCGAGGGCCGCCCGGATGTGTCCGACCTGGCCGTCCATCATGCCGCTGGGGGCGACGATGTGGGCGCCGGCGTCGGCCTGCACGACGGCCGCCTGACCGTACAGCTCGACGCTGGCGTCGTTGTCGACGTCTCCGTCGGGGCCCAGGACGCCGGTGTGGCCGTGGGTGGTGTACTCGTCGAGGTTGATGTCGCCGATGACGACGGTGGCGTCGCCGACCTCGGCGACCACGTCGCGCAGTGCGACCTGGAGGATGCCGTCGGGGTCGACGGCGCCGCTGCCGCGCTCGTCCTTGTCCTGCGGGATGCCGAACAGCATCACTCCGCCCACGCCGGCGCTGACGGCCTCGACGGCCGCCTTGCGCAGGGTGTCGCGGGTGTGCTGGAAGACGCCCGGCATGGAGGGGATCTCGCGGGGGGCGGTCAGTCCCTCGCGCAGGAACAGGGGCTGGATCAGGTTGCTCGCGTGGACCTGCGTCTCGGCGGTGAGACGGCGCAGGTGGGGGGTGCGGCGCAGTCGGCGGGGGCGGTGCAGCGGGGCGCCTGCGGGGGTGCTGACGGGGGCGGGGCCGAGGGTCGACTGGATGGTCATGCGGATCACGCTCCTTGGAGGATCGAGCCGAGGAAGACCTTCTCGAGGTGCTGGGAGATCTCGGCGGGTGGGCGGTGGAACCAGTAGCCGGCGTCGGATCGGGAGAAGATGCGCAGGTCGCGCAGGGTCACGGTGAGTTCGGCGAATTTCACGGCGAGGCCGGCCGGGTCGATCACGGGCATGCCGTGCAGGTCGCGGACGCCGAGGTGCCAGAAGATCTCGTTGGGGATGCCCTCGGCGGGGATGATGATCTCGGCGCCGGCCTTGCGGGCGCGGGCGGCGGCCTCGGTGTATGCGGTGAGGAACTGGTCGCAGTCGCCGTCGAGGGCGCGGTGGACGCCGTCCCAGCCGCCCGGCACGACCTCGTAGGCGGCCATGGACCGCTCCAGGCCGTACCGGGAGACGTTGGCCCGGATGGGCTCCTGCAGCGGCGGCATGAAGCCGAGCAGGCCGAAGCGGTGTCCGGTGAGGGCCGACAGGAAGAACGCCGTCTCGCCGTAGCCCAGCGTGGGGACGGCGGCCAGGTGGCGGGCGTCGCGCAGGCCGGGGTCCTGGCCCGCCGCCGTGATCCAGGCGTCGTAGCCGGCGCGTTCGGCCTGGAGGGCCGAGTGCGCGAAGTGTTCGCTGAACAGGACCTGGGCGGCGTGGTGGCCGACCAGGCCGAAGGGGGTGTTGTCGGGGTAGGTGTCGGCCGGCAGCGTCTTGATGTCGATGACGGTGCCGGGGGCGGCGATCGCGTCCAGATGCTCGCGGTACCACTGGTCGAGCAGTGGCAGCCGTCCTTCCACGGTGTGTTTGTGGAACCAGATGCGCATGGCGCTTGCGTCCTCTCGGCTGAAAACGGGCAGGGGCAGACACGGGATGGGCGGGGTGAGGAAGAGGGGCAGGTCGGTGGGTTTAGTGGGTGAGCTGGGGCCGGGGGGCGCAGTCCAGGAGCGAGGCCTTGAGCAGGTAGTCGGTGGTGCGCTGCGGGTCGGCGGCGATGCGGCCGACGCTCTCCAGGGCGCCGCGCAGACGGGCCGGGTCGTCCAGGCCGGCCGTGCGGGCCTCGCTGCGCGGGATCACCTTGTCCGTCACCGCCTCGCGCCGTTCGGCGGCGACCGAGGCGAGGATGCGTTCGCCGGCCGCGCCGTGGTGCAGCCGGGTCAGCGCCCGTCCCCAGGCGACGGCGTCGTGCAGTCCGCAGTTCATGTTCATGCCGCCTGCGGTGGAGGTGAGGTGGGCTGCGTCCCCGGCGAACAGCACCCGGCCCGCCCGGTAGTCGGGCAGGACGAAGGAGGCGAGCCGGTAGGTGTGCGCGTCGGCGATCTGGACGTCGCCGGCGCAGGAGGGCAGGGCCCGGTGCAGCAGGGCGTTCACCTGCGCCCGCTCGACGACCTGACGGCGCGGCACGTGGGCCGGCATGCGGAAGATGAGCCGCCAGTGGTCGGGCATGCCCAGGATGCTGAAGGACTGCCGGCTGTCCCGGACGTAGGCCAGGGGCGCGAGGTCCGGCAGCAGCCCGTCGAGGGCCGTGTGCGTCACCACGCGCAGGGCGTACGAGGGGTATTCGGTGGCGCGGGAGGGCAGTTGGAGGGCGGCGCGGACGGTGCTGCGGCTGCCGTCGGCGGCCACCACGTAGTCGGCGTCCAGCGGCGTGCGCAGTCCGGTGGGCCCGTGCAGCCACAGCCGTACGGCGTCCGTGCGGGGCCGCACGTCGAAGACGGTGCTGGTGAAGCACACTTCCGCGTGCGGGTGCTCCTCGAGCGCGGACAGCAGCAGCGGGGTGAGCCGTGACTGTTCGGCGTGCACCCGGTAGGGGTGGGCGGTGCGGCCGTTCAGGGCGTCGTAGCCGATGCGGTGCAGGACCCGCTGCCCGAGGTCGCGCCACTGGATCTCGTGCACTTCCCGGCCCGCGGCGCGCAGGGGGGCCGCGACGCCCAGTTCGTCGAGCAGGTCCAGGGTGGAGGGGTGGAAGGTGGAGGCGCGGGAGGCCGTGGACAGGTCCCGGGAGGATTCCAGGACGGTGACCGGCACGCCGCCGCGGGCCAGGACCAGGGCCGTGGTGAGCCCGACCGGTCCGGCGCCGACGACGACCACCGGGCGGCGGCGCACGCTCATGCCGTCCCGCCTGTGCGGGCGGCGAGCCGGCGCAGCAGGCCCGTCTCCTGCGCGGGGTCGGCCGGCAGGCCCGTCTGCTTCAGCGCCCAGCGGGCCGAGCAGATGTTGGAGGTGAGCAGGACGCGGTCGTTGCCTTCGCCGATCTGTCGCAGGGCGTCGAACGTGAACATCCCGGTGCCGGTGAGCAGCAGGGCCTCGTCGTCGCCGAGGCCGGCCTCGGCGACCTGGCGGACGAGGTCGTCGGTGGAGACGTCGTAGGGGGAGAAACGGTCGCCGGCCCGGATCGGGACGACGCGCGAGACGGTGAGGCCGGCCTGCTCCCAGAAGGTGCGGGACAGGTCGGTCAGCCAGGGCGCGTACGGCGAGACGAGGACGATGTCCTGGACGCCGAGGTCGGCGCAGGTGTCCAGGGTGGCGAGGGTGGAGGAGGCGACGGGCCGGCCGCCCGCGTCCGCGAGCTTGTCGCACAGGGCCCGGTCGCCGTCGGGGCCGAGCAGGTAGTGCGAGCCGCTGCACGCCACGACGACCGCGCCGAGTCGCAGAGCGCCGAATCCGGCGACGACCTCGTCGAGGCCCTCGTTGTAGGTGTCCAGCCGTTCGCGCAGGGTCCGCCCGGGCAGGACCGGGAAGCGGGAGGTGTGCACGTTCATCGCGGGCCGGACGAGGCTGCCGATCTCCGGTTCGGCGGCGGCGTTGCCGGAAGGAACGACGACCCCGAGGCGTTCCGCAGATTGCAAGGACATCTTTCCCCTTTTCCGAGGCGTTTTTCCGAGGCTTTTCGGGACTTTCCCGGGACGGCTTCTTCCGTGCCGGGACGTCCGGTCGCGGGCTTTTCCCGACGCCTGGAACGCTAGGTGGGGAGGGCGGTGCGCGGCACTACGGAATCACGCAGTGAGGCGTTCCTGCTGCGGAATTCCGAAGCGGGGGACGGTGGCGCCCAGGGCGGCGGCGAGCTGGGCGCGGCGGCTGATCGACAGTTTGCGGTACATGCGGGTGAGGTGTTGTTCCACGGCCCGGCAGGACACGTTCAGCCGTTCGGCGATCCGCTGGTTGGTCATGCCGGAGAGCACCATGCGGGCGATGCGCGACTCGTGCGGGGTGAGGACCACGTCGGGGGCGGCGGCGGGGTCCTCGGGCTCGCGTCCGGTGAGCGCGCTGTGGCCGTACTCGACGTTCCAGGAGCGGATCGTGGTCCGGGCGATCAGTGCCTGCCGGACGAGGGGGTCGGCGCGCAGGATCCGGTGCAGGGAGACCTCGTCGGACACGGCGATGACCAGGATGTCCCCGTTTCCCGTGCCGGCGAGGCCGCCGCCGACGAGGATGCCGCGGCCGGACAGTGCGCGCAGGTGCGCGACGTGGTCGGGCCAGGCCTGCTGGAGGCGGGATTCGGCGGGGTGGAAGGTGCGTTCGACGACGTACGGCATGGGGTCACCTCAGCGTGGGCGCGGCGCGGTCGCCGGTGGCGGTCCGGGTGGTGGCGGTCCCGTTCCGGTCGGCGGTGGACGAGGGAGGGTGAAACGGGGGGGGCGAAGCAGGGGGCGAAACGGAGGTGAGGCGGGGGCCGGGCGGGGGGGCCGGGGCGGGCGGGCTTCCGGCGCGGTCCCGTCCAGGGGTGGTGCGTGCGGTGAGGTCCGCGGGCCTCACTGGGCGCCGGCGGTCAGACCCTTCGCCGGTGCGGGGGCGGCGGCGGGGGTGGCCGCGGCCTGCGGCGCGGGCTTGTCCACGGGCTTGCGGCGCAGCAGCGCGATCGCGACGAGCACGGCGGCGGTGCCGAGCAGGACGCTCCAGCCGAGGGACTCGCCGAGGAAGACGGCGCCCAGGACGACGGACACGACAGTCATCAGGTAAATGACGGTGGCCGCGGCGGCGGGGCCGTCCTTGGTGATGATGACCGTGTTGAGCAGGACGGCGAAGCCGGTGCACACCACGCCGAGGATGATCAGCGCGATCACGGAGTCGGTGCGCCACTCGACGGGCTCCAGGCCGATGAAGGGCACGGCGAACAGGGTGAGCACGGCGGCGATGGTCAACTGCCCGCCCGCCAGCATGAAGACGGGGATGCCGCGGCCGGCGAGGAAGCGGCCGACGTAGGCGAAGCTGCTGCCGAAGCTGACGGCGCCGAGGACGAAGCAGATGACGCTGCTGGTGGAGGCGTGGGTGCCGGGGCTCCAGGGAGCGGCGACCAGGACCACGCCGAGCAGACCGACGGCCATGCCCAGGATGCGGGCGGCGCCCAGCCGCTTCTCGGAGCCGAGCAGCACGGCCGCGCCGAGCGTCCAGACCGGGCCGGTGCCGCTGATGATGCCGGCGACGTTGCTGGAGCCGCTCACCTCGCCCTGGGCGAACAGCAGCCAGGGGATGGCGTTGCCGAGCAGCGCGGCCACGGCCATGTGTCCCAGGAGTGTGCGGTCGCGGGGCGGGCGCTGCCCCCGGGACAGGCCGATGGCCATCAGGACGGCGGCCCCGAGGACGAGCCGCACGAAGACCATCTCCACGGGCGAGAACCCGTACCCGGAGATCTTGATCCAGAGGAAGACCGAACCCCACAGCAGGCTCAGGCCGGACAGTCGCAGCAGCGCGCCGGATTTCATGGCGGACCCTCACATTCAGCGGACGACAGGGGACGACGAGGCAGAGGAGGCGGGGGCGGAACTCGTCCGCCGACCCGCACCAAGAGCGTCGCCCGTGCCGCCGCCCGGGGTCCAGCAAGTAATCTTTCCGATGAACGTGAAGGCAGACTGAAACATTCGATCCTTCGGTCGAATATGGCCTTCCCTCTATGAAATCACTGCCCGGGTGCCCCTTCCAGCTCTGATTCCGCCGCCTGCGCCGCCTCGCTCAGGGCCTCCAGGACCGCCTCGATCTGGGGCACTCCCCCACTGCCGGGCCGCACCGCGGCGAACACCCGCCGCCAGGGCGCGTCGTCGAACCGCCGCACCGTGACGCCGGGCTGGGAGGACCGGCGGGCCAGCCGGGGCACCAGACAGATGCCCAGACCCTGCCGGACGGCGGCGAAGGTGGCGTCCCAGTCGCCGATGACATGGGTGGCCTGCGGGGTGAAGCCGGCGGCCGCGCAGGCCGCGAGAGGGATCTCCTGGCACATGCCGACCGTGGCGAAGATCCACGCCTCGTCGGCCAGCTCCCCCAGGGTCAGCGAGGGCGCCTGTGCCAGCGGATGCTCCTCGGGCAGCGCCACGTCGAACACCTCCGTCATCAGGGGCCGCTTGTCGAAGCGGGAGTCGAGGGCGGGCGCCGCCGGCGACTCGACGGCGATGACCACGTCCGTGCGGCCGAGCTCCAGCAGCTCGAAGCTGACGGGCGGATCGACCTCCGCCAGCGTCGTGCGCAGCTCGGGCAGGCGCCGCTTGAGGATGCCGGCGGCCGGCAGGATGAGCGGCGAGAGCGTGGTGCCGAACCCCGACACCGACACCTCGCCGCGTTCACCCCCGCTGTGCTCGGCCAGAGCGCGGTGCAGCCGGTCGATGCTCCCGAAGATCTCCTCGGCGTGCCGCAGCACCACCTTCGCCGCGCCCGTGAGCCGCAGCCGGCGCCCCACGGGCTCGGTCAGCGGTACCCCCAACTCCTTCGCCAGACCGGCGAGTTGCTGGGAGACGGCCGACGGAGTCAGATGCAGCGCGGCCGCCACCGCGCTGACCGTGCCCCGCCGGTCCAGCTCCACCAGAACCCGCAGCTTGCGCAGATCGAGTTCGCTGCCGTACGGCTTGGCCGTCGCAGCACCCTTGTCCATGCCCATGCCTGGCGCAACGTCAGCGCAGGCGTCCGTGTTCCAGGTCGATCACCTCCTTCGCCAGCCGCTCGAACGCGGCGAGGTCGGCGGCGTCGCGGTCGGCGTCCCGCCGCTGGCCGGGGAAGGTGGGGTCGAGGACGACCGTGTCGGCGCCCAGCCGGTCGAGCAGGACGAGGTCGTCGTGGATCTGCTCCAGGCTGCCCTCCCCGAGCACCCGCCCGGCGGGCAGCGGCCGGCCGGTCAGCCGCAGCTTGATCCGCGGCGCGAGCGCGGGCACCGGCAGGTTCAGCCGCTTGGCGGTGTCGCGCAGCGCGGGCAGGCCGACGTGCACCAGCCAGTCGGCGGTCACGGAGGTCGGGTGCCAGGCGTCGCCGTACCGGGCGGCCCTGCGCAGGGCGCCCGCGCTGTGCCCGCCGATCCACACCGGCGGCCCCGAGGGCTGCACCGGGCGGGGCCCGGTGTGCACGGGAGCGAACCTGACGAACTCCCCGTCGTACGCGACGACGTCCCGCGTCCAGAACGCCTTCATCACCCGCAGGTACTCGTCGCTGCGAGCCCCCCGGCGGGCGTACGGCACCCCGAGGGCGGCGAACTCGCCCGCCGCCCAGCCCGCGGCGGCCCCGAACACGAACCGGCCCCCGCTGAGCTGGTCGATGTTCGCCACCTGACGGGCCACCAGCAAAGGGTGGCGGTACGGCAGGATGGTCACCGTCGTCCCGATGCGCACGCGGCTCGTGACGCCCGCGAGCCAGGCGAGCACGGTGAACGGGTCGTAGAACGGGGCGGGGAACAGGTGCTCCACCTCGGGCGTGGGCGCCACGTGATCGGACACCATCAGCTGGTGGTAGCCCATCTCCTCCAGCCGCCGGGCCCAGTCCAGCATGGTCCCCGCAGTGGTGGCCGGACCGTAGTTGGGCAGGTTAGCGCCGAACTTCATGGGAGTCTCCGTTTCGCTGGGACCCCGGACGCGGACGTCCGTCCGGGGCTGGGTGGGGCACGCTGGGCAGGAACCGGCGGCCGAGGAGGTGCAGCCCGCAGGCCGCGGCGGCCACGGCCGCGGCGAGCGGCGGCAGCCGGCCCGGCGCGATCCCGGCCGACAGCACGGCCCCGCCGAGCGCCGCGCCGGCCGAGCCGCCGAGATAGGTGGCGGAGCTGTTCAGCGCGAGAACGGCCGCGCCGCCCGAGGGCCGCAGCCCCAGCAGGCGGTGCTGCTGCGGCACCACGAACGCCCAGCCGGCCGCGCCCCACAGCACCAGCAGCACCAGTACGGCCGCGCCGCTCAGCAGCCCGAGCGGGGCCAGGCACAGGGCCAGTGCGGCGAGCAGCACCGCCACCTGGGCGCCGGACCGGCCGGTGCGGTCCAGCAGCGGCCCGGCCAGGAAGCTTCCCGCGACCCCTCCGGCACCCCACAGCCACAGCGCCGTCTGGTGCGCGGTGACACCGGAGGCGTCGAGCACCGGCACCAGGTAGGTGTACAGGCCCAGGCTGGCCACGGTCTGCAGGAACGTCGTCAGCACCGCCACCCCGACCCGCCGGTCCGTCAGCTGGGCGCCGCGCTCGCGCAGTCCGGGCATCGCGGCGCCGGACACCGCCGGCAGCAGCAGCGCCGCACCCGCAAGCGAGACCACGCCGATCGCGGTGACCAGCCACAACGCGGCCCGCCAGCCCGCGTGCTGGGCCAAAAACAGCCCGCCCGGCACCCCGAGCACGGTGCCCGAGCTCAGCCCGCCGAGCACCACCGCGAGCGCCCGGCCCCGCCGCTCGGGACCGGCGAGCGCGGCGGCCGCGGTCGCCGCCACCGGCATGAACACGCCCGCGGCCACCCCGGCCAGGCCGCGCGCCGCCATCAGCGCGGCCAGCGAGGGCGCCAGGGCGGAGGCGGCGTTGGCGAGGCAGAACAGGCAGAGCGCCGCGACGAGGACCTGCCGGATGCCCCATCGCGCGAGGGCCGCGCCCACGAGCGGGGCGAGCAGCGCGTAGCAGAGCATGAAGACCGTCACCAGCTGGCCCGTCACGGAGGCCGGCTCGTGCAGGTCCCTGCCGACCGCGGGCAGCAGTCCCGCCGTCACATAGGCGTCGGTCCCCACCGCCAGCGCTCCCAGCCCGAGCAGCAGCACGCGCAGCACGGTGTCTCCTCCCTCGTCGGCGTCCGCATGGCTCAAGCCTCACCCGGGGACCGGCGGGAAGGGGCGTTCGGACGGACCGGGGGTTCGGGTTCCCACACCCCCCGCGCCGCCGGACGGCTCCGGCCCGCCCGCGGCGGCCTAACGTCGGCGTCCCGACGGGGCAGTGGCCCAGCCGGCCGCCGTACCGAATCGACGTGACGGAAGGGATGAGCCATGCAGGACCGTGCCATCATCGACTCCTGGTTCCCCGCCGACCTGTTCGCGCCCGCTCACTGGGAAGAGCGCTACACGCCGCGGGAGCTGCCGCCCGGCGCCCGGGTGACCCGGTTCGCGCCCAGTCCCACCGGCTCGATGCACCTGGGCGGCCTGTACGTGGCGACACTGGCCCGCGATCTCGCCCGGCGTTCCGGCGGCGTGTACCTGGTGCGGATCGAGGACACCGACAAGGACCGTGAAGTGGCGGGCGCCGCGCAGGAGTTCGCCCGGACCTTCCGCTACTTCGGTCTGGAACCGGACGAAGGTGAACAGGAGGGCCGCTGGGGCCCCTACCGGCAGTCCGACCGCGCGGACATCTACCTGTCGTACGTGCGGGAGCTGATTCGCGAGCAGCGGGCCTACCCGTGCTTCTGCTCCCCCGAACGCCTGGAGGACAACGCCGGGGAACAGCGGCGCTCACGCTCCCCGCTCGGCTACTACGGCAAGTGGGCCCGCTGCCGTTCGCTGTCCGTGCGGGAGGCCGGGCAGCGGATCGCGGCCGGCGAGCCGTACACCGTCCGGCTGCGCTGCCCCGCGGGCCTGCCGGGCCGGGTGCGCTTCCGCGACCTGGTGCGCGGGGCGCTGACGATGCTGGACAACGGCAACGACGTGGTGGTGCTGAAGTCCGCGGACGCCGAGGGCCGCCGGCTGCCCACCTACCACCTGGCCCACGTGGTGGACGACCATCTGATGCGGGTGAACCTCGTGGTGCGCGGCGAGGAGTGGATCTCATCGCTGCCGCTGCACCACCAGCTGCACCGCGCGCTCGGTTTCCGCACGCCGGAGTACGCCCACGTCGCGCCGTTGATGAAGCTGGACGGCTCCAGTCGGCGCAAGCTGAGCAAGCGCAAGGACCCCGAGTCGGCGGCCGGGTTCTACGAGGCGGCCGGCTATCCGGCGGCGGCGGTCGGCCACTATCTGCGCGGGCTGGCCAACAGCCGTGTCGCCGGGCTGCCGACCGGCCCGGCGCTCGCCGAGCCCCTGCGGCTGGCCGAGATGGGGGCCGCCGGCCCGATGGTGGACCTGCTCAAGCTGCGCTCCCTGAGCCGCGAGTACATCGCCTCGCTGGAGCCCGAGGAGGCCCTCGCGCAGCTCGGCGACTGGGCGGCCGGGTACGCGCCCGAGTTGCTCGCCGTCCTGCGCAAGCACCCGGATCTCGCGCTGGCCGCGTTCGAGATGGCGCGGCGCGGCAACGGCACGCCCCGCAAGGACCTCGCGTGCTGGCAGGAGTTCACGGCCGCCTACGGCTTCTGCTTCCCCGAGCTGCACGAGATGGTGGACCGGCCCGACGACGGCCGGTTCGGGGGCCTGCCCGGCCCGGCGGTGTCCGCCCTCGCCGCGGACCTGACGGCGTCCTACCGGCACACGGGTCCCGCGCAGGACTGGTTCGCCGTGCTGCGCGCGGTGGCCGAGCGGCACGGCTTCGCCCCGGACGTGCGCGCCCACCGGGCCGATCCCGGCGCCTACCGGGGCTCGATCCGGGACGTGGCCAACGTTGTGCGGGTGTGCCTCACGGGCAGCCGCCGCAGCCCGGACCTGTTCCAGGTGGCCCAGTCGCTCGGGGAGGAAGAAGTGCTGCGCCGGCTCAGGCCGCTCGCCACCGGGGCGCCGGCCGGCCGGTGCTGAGAGGGCTTCCGCCGGAAGAAGGCGGGTGAGACGGCGTCCGGCGGCAGGACGCGGGAAGGGCCGGCGTCCGGCGGCGGAACCCGGGTGACACGGCGGCCGGCGGCAGGACGCGGGAAGGAACGGCGTCCGGCGGCAGGACGCGGGTGACACGGCGCTGTCGCCGCGGTGGCCGGTGCCGTTCGGCGGGCGCGGCCCGTCCCGGCACGGCGGGCGGCGGGCGGGCGGCGGGAGAGGAGGGTGCCCGGGGTGTGGGAGAGCAGCGGCGCAGGCGAGAGGGAGACGGCGGCCCGGTGTCCGGGCCGCCGTCCGGGGTGTACCCCCTCAGCTCGCGAGCAGCCGCTCGCCGCGCAGGGCGACCGCCAGCTGCGCGCGGCGGCTGATCGACAGCTTGCGGTAGATGCGCGTGATGTGCTGTTCCACCGCGCGCGGCGACACCATGAAGTGCTCGGCGATCTGCCGGTTGGTCAGTCCGTCCAGCATCATCCGGGCGACCCTCAGTTCATGGGCGCTGAGCCGCCCGTCCGGCTCGGTGTCGTCGGCGGCCGGGCCGGCACACTCTGCTCGCTCCTCCGCTCCGAGCAGATCGTCCATGCCCTGGACCGTGACGTCCACGGTCAGCCGCTCCTGGGTGTAGGGGTCCGCGCCGAGGAGCCGGTGCGCCGCGGCCTGGTCCTGCGCCTTGACCACGAGCACCTCCCTGCGGCCTTCCTCCCAGCTTCCCCCGCCGAGCAGCACGCCCTGATGCATGAGCCTGCGCCAGTACGTCCGGTGCGCCGGCCGGAGCCGGTGCAACCGGGGATCGTCCTGGAACGCACGGCTGATGATGTACCGCACGGTCACCGCCTTCTGACGTGTCTCATCTGGCTCCGCCTCCTCACGCGGCCTGGGGCACGGGCCGGGGCGGGGCCTCCTGGGCGGTGGTCCGGCGGACCACCTGGTTGACCGCGTCCGGCACGGGCCGCCCCGTCAGGGCCAGGCGTACCGAGCGGGCGACGGCGATGCCGGCCTTCTCCTGCGCCTCGTCGGTGGACGCGCCGAGATGCGGGGTGGCCACGACCTGGTCGAACTCGAACAGCGGGGAGTCCGTGCAGGGCTCCTTCGCGTACACGTCGAGGCCGGCGCCGGCGACCCGGCCCTCCTTCAGCGCCGCGTACAGCGCCTCCTCGTCGACGATCCCGCCGCGCGCGGCGTTGACGATGCGCACGCCCGGCTTGACCTTGCGCAGCGCCTCGTCGCCGATCAGACCGACCGTCTCCGGGGTCTTGGGCAGGTGGACGGTGATGAAGTCGGAGACCTCCAGCAGCTCGTCCAGCGAGAGGACCTTCACGCCCATCTGGGCGGCGCGCGCGGGCTGCACGTAGGGGTCGTAGGCGACGACCTTCATGCCGAAGCCGGACATGCGCTGGGCGACGAGGGCCCCGATGCGGCCGAGGCCGACGACGCCGAGGGTCTTCTCGGCGAGCTCCACGCCCGTGTACTTGCTGCGCTTCCACTCGCCGTTCTTCAGCGCGGCGTCGGCCTGCGGGATGTGGCGGGCGGTGGCGAGCAGCAGACCGCAGGCGAGCTCGGCGGCGGTCACGATGTTCGAGGTGGGGGCGTTGACGACCATCACGCCGGCCTTGGTGGCGGCGCAGACGTCGACGTTGTCCAGGCCGACGCCGGCTCGTGCGACGACCTTCAGCTTGTGCGCGGCGGCGATCGCCTCGGCGTCCACCTTGGTGGCCGAGCGGATCAGGATCGCGTCGACGTCGGCGAGGGCCGGGAGCAGTTCGGCTCGGTCCGCTCCGTTGCAGTGCCGGATCTCGAAGTCCGGGCCGAGTGCGTCCACGGTCGCGGGCGACAGCTCTTCAGCGATGAGTACGACAGGTCTGCTCATGGGAGATTCCCTTCCTCGATGGGGGCGGGGCGGGCGGCCAAGACCTCAGCCACCCGCCGGGTACCGGCCCCCCGCGTACAGCACTGCGGGCGGCCGTTCGTCGGCGCGCGACCAGGTCACGGCGCCGGCGACGAGAGTGTGGTCGAACACGCGGACCGAGCTGCTGACGTGGCACACCGCGGCCACCGAGGCCGCCGCCAGCACCGGGACGCCGTGCTGCGGGTGCCAGGACACGCCGCCGAAGCGCTGGGCCGCGGTGCCCGTCGCGAACTGCCCGGCCAGGTGCCGGTCGCCGAACGCCAGCACGTTCACCGCGAAGGAGCCGCCGGCCAGGACCTGTTCCAGGGTCCGGCTCGCCGTGGACAGCGAGACGAGCAACGCCGGTGGGCGCAGCGACAGCGACATGACGGCGCTCACGGTGCAGCCGACCGGCCCGTCGGGGCCCTGTGCGGTGATCACCGCGACGCCCGTGGGCAGCCGGGCCATCGCGTGGCGGAACGCCTCGCCCGACACTGCGGGGGGCGCGGACAGCAGGCTCTCGGTCGTCATCGGTGCCCCCCGCCTTCGGGGCCGGCGGTGTCACGCAGGGTCCGTTTCATGATCGTCCTCTCTGGGGGGGGGAGGTCCGTGCCCAGGGCTTGCTGAGCGCTCAGCACCTGCTCGAGCGCGCGGTCGACGACGCCGGGGCGGGGCCGTCCCCGCGCGGCGGACTCGGCCGCGAACCGCAGCGTCCGGGGCAGTTCGCCCCAGGCCGCCGACGCGGCCGCGCCCGACTCGGGGTGGAGCCGGCCGTCGGCTACCGCGAACGCCAGCGCGTAGGTGTGGTGGCGGGCGGCCGCCCACAGGTCGTCGACGTAGCGGGCGAGCACGGTGGCGTCGGTGCGCAAGGCGCCGGCGATCGCCGCCAGCGACGTCTCCAGACGAAGGCTCCAGGTTCCCGGGCCGGGTGCGGCGCCGTCGTGGGACGGCCCGGCCTGCCAGGTCAGCCAGCGGTACTGCCCGGCGGGCGGGAGCGGTGTCTCCTGGCCGAGCGCGAACCGGTCGCGGCGCACCACCTCCGGCGGCGGGTCCGGCACGGGGGCCAGGGCCGCGGCCAGAGCGGCGTCGTCGATCCAGCCGTGGAAGGGTTCCTGGTCGCCGAAGGGGGTCAGGGCGGTGAAGTGGTCGGCGATGCGCCAGCGGCCCGCCCGGTGCTCGTGGATCAGCAGCCAGTGCGGGGCGTCCGCCCGCCCGTGGGCCGCCGCCCAGGGCAGATGGCGGGTGTTGCCCGCGGCCAGGACGCGCCGCTCGTGGTGCAGGGTGTCGAGCAGCGCGGCGCGGGCCGCCGGCCAGTCGGCCGCGCCGCGGTAGGCCAGCTCCCGGCCGTCCTGCGTCCGGTCCACCCGGGGATGGTGGGAGAAGGCCAGTTCGCCGGGGGGCAGGTCCAGGCGTACGGCGAGCCGGACGCCTTCGGCGAACCGGCGCCGCACTCCCGGCACGTCGGGCGCCAGGTGGGCGAGGAGGTTCGTCGTGTAGCAGCTGAGGTCCGGCATCGTGGCCGGCGCGGCGGTCGGGTTCACGAGGTGTCCAAGTCGTGGCGAGGGGCGGAGAAGGCGCAGCTCAACGGCGTCCGCGAGCGATCGCGCAGGCTGATCCACTGGAAGTCGTGCCACTGTCCGCGGCGGCGGCCGGGCTGGATGTCGATCGCCCACGGCCGGCCGGACAGCCCGGTCCCGGCCGCTTTGACGCAGGCTTCCTGTGCGGTCCACACCCAGGCGAACTCGGCCGCCCGGGTGCGCTGCGGCAGTGTGGCGACCTGCGGGGTGTGGGTGCCGAGGCAGCGGCGCAGCAACGCGTCGGGGACGCTGTCGGGGGGCTGCTGGACGTCGACGCCGACCCGGCGGCTCCGGGCGACGGCGACGGCGACGGCGTCCCCGTCGTGGGAGATGCTGATGCCCGTGCCGGGGGCTCCGGCGAGGACGGGGCGTCCCTGCTCCTCGGCGAGCACCGGCTCGTCGGCCAGTTCCGGGAGCGTGGTGCGCAGCAGATGCCGCAGCAGGGCGCGGCTGGCGAGGAACTCCTCCACCCGCCACCGCGGCAGGACGGCCGCGGCCGCCCGGTCGTGGGGGTGCGGGTCGGGACGGGCCCACTGGCCGCGTTCGCCCCGCGCCACCCAGACACCGGGTGTGACCTGGAGCGTCAGAAGAGTCATGAGCGCAACTCCGTGAGCAGGGTGTCCGCGTGATCGGCCACGGCGGCCAGGACCACCTCGGTGACGCCGCCGCCGATGCCCAGGACGCCTGCCTCGGCGCGGATGGTCTGGGCGCCGTCGCGGGCGAAGCCGTCGGCGCCCTGGAGCTGGGCGCAGGCGGCCAGCACGGGGTCGGCGACGAGGCCCGCCGCGGATTTCAGCAGGGCGGCCGCCGCGAGGTCCTGCCGGCGGGTGACCCGTTCGGCGAGGCTCTCGCACAGCGCGCGCAGCTGGCGCACCTGCACCAGGCAGGCGGCGTAGCGCTGGCGCACGGCGTCGTGGTGCCACAGGGGCCGCCCGTCGCAGTGCCGCCGGGTCAGCCGTTCCCTGGTGTCGGCGAGCACCCTGCTGGTCAGCGCCACCGCCCACAGGGCGCCCGCGAGGCGTTCGGTGCCCATGTGCCGGGCGAAGAGCGCCATGCCGCGTCCGGGCCGCCCCACGAGGTGGTCGGGCGGCAGCCGTACGCCGTCGAGTTCGACGTGCCCGGTCGCCGAGCCCCCGAGCAGGTCGCTGTCGGCCGGGCGCACGCGCACACCGGGCGCCGTGGCGGGCACGAGCACCCAGGTGAAGCTGGTGAAGTGCCGGCCGGGCCGGTGCCGGGCGAGGACCAGCAGCCGGTCGGCGGCGCAGGCGGTGGTGATCCAGCGTTTGCCGCCGGTGAGCCGCAGCCCGTCGGTTGCGATGTCCACCTCGGTGCCGAGGCCGGCCAGATCCGAACCCGCCGCGGCGCTGTCGGTGGCGGCGAGCGCCACCGTCGCCGACCCCGACAGCGCCTCCTGGAGCGCCTGCCGTACGGGTCCCGTCGCGGGGGCGCAGGCGGCGAGGAGCGGCAGTGCGGAGGCCGCCTGGACCAGCACGCTGAGGGTGACGCCGTTGTCGCCGCGGGCGTCCACGGCCCTGATGAGGTCGGCGAGCCGTGCGGGGTCCAAGGTGGCGGCGGTCCCGGTCCCCGGGCCGGGGCCGGGGTCCTCGTGGTCGTAGAGGTCGGTCAGGACGCCCGCCGCGCCGAGCGCCGCCCACACCTCGGACACCGGTGCGGCCACGGGAAGCGCGGCCAGCGCGGCGCCCGCGCGCGGGCGGTGCCGCGCGGTCGGGGCGCGATCCGCCTCGATCAGGTCAGGCAAGGCGCACCTCCGCGTCGAGCAGGGCGAGCTTGCCGTCGACCAGGTGCAGGCGGTCGTTGCTGTAGTTCAGGGCGGCCGAGCGCAGGTCCCGCAGGCTGTGTTCCAGGCGGGTGGGTGAGTCCTTGAGGTAGCCGTGCCGCATCCCGACGGCGTCGACCAGGTCGTCGACGGCCCGGTGGCACTCGTCCGCCGCGGTGATCTTCAGCGCGTTGAGCAGCAGCTGTACCCGGGGCACGCTGAGGTCGTCGGCGGTCGCGACGACCTGGCGGGCCCGGTCCAGCAGTGCGTGCACCGTGTCGATCCGCTGCCGGGCCCGGGACAGCCGGGTCAGCAGCAGTTCGGAGTCCAGGTCGACGCGCCCGCGGTTCTGCGGGGAGCGCAGCAGTTTCACGACGCGGGAGAGCGCGCCCGCCGCGGTGCCGAGCCAGCACGCCGACCAGCCCAGATGGGCCATCGGCCCGAACACCGTGGTCACGATGGTCCGGAACGCGCCGTGCTCCCCCACCACCTGATGGGCGGGGACCGTGCCGGTCAGCCGCAGGGCGACGCTGTGGCTGGCGCGCATGCCGAGCGGCTGCCAGTCGCCCGACCGTTCGACGGTGAGCTGGTCGCGGTGGGCGTAGACCAGCGACACCTGGTTCGGGGAGGCCGGGGGCGGGCTCTGCATGGTGACGAGGAAGCCGTCGGCGTACTCGCCGCCGGTGACGATCGGCGCGAAACGGTCGAGGACGAGCTCGCCCTCGCGTGCGGCGAGCGCCGACTCGCTGCTCAGCAGGTGGCCGCCCTTGCCGGCCTCGGTGGTGACGGACGCCAGGTACATGCGGCCCGCGGCGATCTCGGGCAGCAGCTCGTCCCGCAGCCTCTCGTTGCCGTGGCGCACCACCGCGGCCACCTGCTGGCAGTGCATCACGAAGATCATCGCCACGGACATGTCGACCCGGCCGAGGGCGATGCCGGCGCTCACCACGTCGTCGGTGCTGCCGCCGAGGCCGCCGTGCGAGGCGGGGACGAGCAGGCCGAGCAGGCCGCTGCGGCGCATCTCCTCCAGCGCCTCGACCGGGAACGACGCGTCCCGGTCGGTGCGTTCGACGTGCTCGGCCGCCACGCCGGCGACCCGGGCCACCCGGTCGGCCAGTCCCGCGGCGGTCAGCGGCTCGGCGGCCGGGGCCGGCCGGGCGGGGGCGAACGTCGGCGCGCTCACGCGGCCGTCACCTGGGTCCCGTCCGTGGCGTACTGCGCGTCGAGCGCGGCGCGCACCACGGTCCACAGGCTGCCGGCGGTGGCGAACGTGTCGTCGTTCATGTCGTCGTCCGCCAGGGTCACGCCGAAGGCGTCCTCGATGGCGAAGAGCAGCTCGATGGCCTGCATCGAGTCCAGGCCCAGCTCCCTCAGCGACGCTTCGGGGGTGATCTCCTGCTCGCCGAGGAACTTCAGGAACGGCGTGAGCAGTTCGGTGAAACGGGCGTCCATCACTTCACTCCAGGGTCGGTGCCGGCCGGGGCCGGGACGGTGGTGCGGGTCAGGTGGATCCGGGTGATCTCGGGGGCCGTGCCGGGGCGGTCGCCGTCGACGACGGCTTCCGCGGGCAGCGGATGGCCGAGGAAGGCGACGAGGCTCGCGCTCAGCCCGTACGCGCCGACGTTGGGGACGGCGACGAGGTCGCCGGGGGTGAGCGCGGGCAGCTTCGCGGCGCGCGCCCAGGTGTCGAGCGGGGTGCACAGCGGGCCGGTGACCAGGGTGTCGAGGAGCGGAGCGGCGTCGGCGTCGGGCCGGGCGCCGTGCGGCACCAGGCGCGGGTTCAGGGCGGGCAGCCGGCGCAGCCCCGACATGCCGCCGAGGTGGTTGATGCCGGACTCCAGGACGACGACGTCCTTGCCGTGGGAGCGCTTCACGTCGAGCACGGCCGTCAGCAGGACCCCGGCGGTGCCCACCAGGTAGCGGCCCGACTCGAAGACGACCCGGGTGCCGTCGGTGTGCCGGCCGGGCAGTTCCGCGTCGAGCAGCGCGGTCAGCCGCGGCCGCAGTCCCGACAGGTCGATCCGCTCGCCCTGCGTCGCGAAGGGCGCGCCGAAGCCGCCGCCGAGGTCCAGGACGCGGATGCGCGTCCCGTGCCCCGCCAGGGCCGCCGTCAGGGTCTTGGCGGTGCGCAGCGAGCGGGCGAACTGGCCGACCAGCGCGTCCACTTCGCCGAGGTTGGTGCCCATGTACAGGTGGAGGCCGACGACTTCGGCGTGCGGGCGGCTCGCGAACAGTTCGGGCCGGTCGAGCACCCACCGGGTGTCGGCGCCGAACTGCGAGGCCACGCCGGTCATCGCCAGGCCCTGGCCCGGCACCGGCTGGTCGTCGTTGACGCGCAGCAGACACCGTGCGGCGGTGCCGGCCCGGCCGGCCAGACGGTCCAGCTGGCCGATCGCGTAGGGGGAGTCCACGGAGAACGTCCGCACGCCCAGCCGCAGCGCGTGGCCGATCTCCTCGTCCCGCTTGCCCGGACCGGTGTACAGGACGTCCGCGGCCGGCCAGCCCGCCCCGAGCGCGGCCTGGAGCTCGCCGGTGGAGCACACCTCGGGCAGCGCCCCGCGCTCACGCAGCACGGCCAGCAGGGAAGGGTGCGCGTTGGCCTTCAGGGAGTAGTAGAGGCCCGCCCCGTCGGGCAGCGCCTCCACCAGCGCGCCGTGGTTGCGCCGGACCTCGGCCAGGTCGTAGACGTAGGCCGGGGTGGGCAGGCGCGTCAGGACGTCGTCCGGCACCGGCGGGGCCGGCCGGACGGTGCTAGCGGGTGCGGACACGGGACGCCTCCTGCGCCAGGGCGGCGAGCGCCTTGCGGTCGATCTTGCCGTTGCCGGTCAGCGGCAGCGCGTCGACGACCAGGCAGTGGCGGGGGATCTTGAACTCCTCGATCTGCTCGCGCAGGCCCTGGAGCACCTCGGCGGGCGACAGCTCGCCGACCGCGAACAGCACCGCGGGGCGCGGGCTCTGCGGCGGCAGGACGGCGGCCGCGCCGACGGCCGGGACGCGGCGGGCGGCGGCCTCGACCTCGGTGGCGCTGACGCGGAAACCGTTCTCCTTGTAGAGGTCGTCGCGCCGGCCCTCGAAGTACAGGTAGCCCTCCTCGTCCACCCACCCGTAGTCACCGGTGTGCAGTTGCGGCAGCAGGCCCTCCACCCGGTGGAAGCGCTGCGCGGTGAGCTCCGGGCGGCGCCAGTACCCCGCCATGACGTTCGGACCGCGCACCACGATCTCGCCGACCTCGCCCGCAGGCCTGCGGCGGCCCTCCTCGTCGACGACGAACACCTCGGTGCCCGGCAGCGCGCGGCCGCTGGAGCCGGGCCGCTCCAGGTCGGCGTCGGGCGGCATGATCGTGGCCCGCTTGCACTCCGTCAGACCGAACATCAGCTGCACCCGCAGCCCCGGCAGCGCCGAACGCAGCGCCTGGAGCGTCTCGGCCGGCATCGCCGCGCCGGTGTTCGTGAGCAGCCGCAGCGGCGGCCGTTCCCGGGAGGTCCGGCGCAGCAGCCGGGCCAGGGCGTCGGCCACGGACGGGACGGCGGCGAGCACGGTGGCGCCCGTGCGCACCAGGTTGCCCAGCAGCGCCGGACCGACCTCGGCGGGCCGGCCGATCACCACGTGGGCGCCGGCCTGCGCCGACAGGAACAGCTGGTAGAGGCCGTAGTCGAAGGACAGGGGCAGCGGGCTGTAGACGACGTCGCCCGCACGGTATTGCAGCACCGACTGGATGGCCGTGGCGGCGAACGTCACCTGCTGGTGGGTGCTGACGACGGCCTTGGGCAGCGAGGTGGTGCCGGAGGTGTAGATCAGGCACACGGGGTCGACCGTGAGCGGGCCGGGCGGCGCGTCCCGCGGCACGGGCGAGCCGGTGAAGGCCACCGCGGCGACCGCCCGTGTGTCGGCCGTGCGCACCCCGCGGCGCTGCGCGGCCGACTGCGAGTCCGGCGCGTCGGTGACGAGCAGGGCGGGCTCGCAGTCGTCGAGGACGTGGTCGAGCTGGATGCCGTGGACCTGCTCGTGCAGCAGGGAGAAGGCCACTCCGGCCCTGGAGGCGGCGTACACCAGCGCGGGCTGGGCGGTGGAGCCCGGCGCGCAGATGACGAGCCGGTCGCCGCGCCGCAGTCCGCAGGCGTGCAGCCAGGCGGCCAGCCGCCGGGAGGCCGCGTCGAGTTCCCGGTAGCTGAGGGTGTGGCCGCCGCTGGTCACGGCGGGCCGCTCGGGCCACCGGGCGGCTGCCCGGTCGAGCAGGTCGTGCAGCAGGTCGGCGTGGGCGGACATCAGTTCCCTCCGGTGCGTGCGACGGGACGGGCGGGCTGCGGCGCCGTGCCGGCGGGCAGGGCGCGCAGCACGATGCGGCAGATGCCGTCGACGTGGTGCAGGTTCTCGGGGACGAGGTCGTCGGCGTCGAACTCGACGGACAGCTCGCGTTCGAGGCGTTCGACGATCTCCACCACCCGGAACGAGGTGAAGCCGGGGACGTCCGCCAGCGGCCGCCCCTCGAGCAGGGCCGCCGGGTCGGCCTTGAGCACGGCGCCCGCGGCGGCCGCGACCCGGACCCGCAGCGGGGCGGGCAGGGGTGTCGCGTCGGCCGGAGGCGGCACGGCCGCGGGGACCGTCGCGGGGCCGAACGCCTCGCGGTCCCGGCCGAGTCGCTCCGTCAGGCGCGTGAAGACCTCGCGGGTCTCGGGCCGGCCGCGCTCCACCCGCCGGTAGCCGAGGTAGACGCTCTCGGCCAGCGACTCCCACGCCTCGACGTGCGCGAGGGCCGCGCTGTCGTCGGCGAGCAGGCCGCGCGAGCTCAGGAAGCGGGCGTGCAGCCTGCGGGAGCGGGCCAGCAGCCAGGTCTCCAGGGTGAGCCGGTCGAGGGCGGCGCGCCGGTCGGGGTGCTCCGCGTACGCGGCGACGTACCGGGCGGCCGTCTCCTCGTCCGCCAGGTCCACTTCGGCCGCGGCCGGGGCGGGGGGACCTCCGGCCGGGGCGAGGGTGACCACCAGCGCCGGACCGGGCACGGCGGCGGCCAGTTCGGCGCGGCTCAGCGGGCGGCGGAGCGGGCGGGCGCTGCCCCAGGGCGTCTCGTTGTGGTAGCCGTCCACCACGACGGCGTCCGCGTCGCCGGCCGGCTCCAGCAGGAAGCTGTGCTCCATGTGCCGCCGCCCGGCATACGGCACCCACGGCAGGTGGAAGGCGTCGGCCACCACGTAGCGGCCCTCGGCCGGGGTGAGGGTCTCGCCCGGAGCGGTGGTGCGGCGGTCCAGGACGGCGAGCCCGAGGCGCTGGGCGGCCTCGGTGAGCTGGTCGGCGGCGGAACGTTCCACCGTGGGCAGTCCGTCCGGGCCCGGCAGCGGGCGGAAGCGCAGCACGGCACCCAGGTCCAGCGGAGCTCCCGGGCCGTGCCAGCGCTCGGCCAGGATCGCCAGGTTGACCTGGACGCAGTCGAACAGCGGCCATTGCACGCACGCGGGGAGGGATGCGGAGGCGGGGGCGGGCACGGAGGCGGGGTCGAGGTCAGCGGACATGAACGGCTCCCGCACCCGCCAGCTGCTCCACCGGCTCCAGAGCGCTCACGGCGCGGCGCAGCGCCTGCGGGTCGGGCGCCTCGTCGCTCAGCTCGCCGTCCAGGAACTGCTGGTAGGCCCCCAGATCGAGGTAGCCGTGGCCGCTGACGCACACCACCACGCCCTTCTCGGCGCGCAACAGGCCGTTGTTCCCCTCGGCTCCGGCGCCCGCGAGGCGCGCGGCCGCGGCCAGCGCGTGACCGGACTCCGGAGCGGGCAGCACCATCTCGCCGCGGGTGAAACGGCGGCCCGCGTCGAGCGCCTCGACCTGACCGACGGCGGTGGCCGCGATCTGGTCGCGGTGGCGCATCGCCGAGAGCACCTTCGCCGCGCCGTGGAAGCGCAGGCCGGCCGAGTGCGAGTCGGGGATCGGGTAGGAGCTGCCGATGGTGTACATGGCCTCCATCGGCCCGGTGCCGGTGGCGTCCGTGCGGTCGTAGGCGTACGTGCCGCGGGTCAGCTTGGGCGTCGTGGCGGACTCGGCGGCCACCAGCAGCGGCGGCTTCTCGCCCGCGGCGGCCGCGGCCGAGAAGAACGGCAGCGCGATCCCGCCGAAGTTGGAGCCCGCGCCCACGCAGCCCACCACCGCGTCGACCGATGCGTCCAGGCCGGCGAGCTGGTCGGCGGCCTCCAGACCGATCACCGACTGGTGCAGGATGCTGTAGGTCTCCCCGCTGCCGATGCAGAACGCCGCGCCCTCGGTGCGGGCGGCGTACTCCACCGCCTCGCCGATGGCCAGCGACAGGCTGTTGACGTCGCCCCCGGCCTGCCGGGCCACCTCCGTCAGCGGGCTGGGGCTCGCGTGCACGGTGGCCCCGAGGGTCCGCATCAGCGTGCCCCGGTACGGCTTGCGTCGCAGGCTGCCCCCGACCATGAAGACGGTGCACTTCATCCCGAACAGGGCGCAGGCGGCCGCCAGGGCGGTGCCCCACTGCCCGGCGCCGGTGCCGCTGACGAGTTCGCGCACACCGGCCCGCGCGTAGTAATAGGCCTGCGCCAGGGCGGTGTTGAGCTTGTGACTGCCGGAGATGTTGCCGCCCTCGTACTTCACGTAGATCGGCACCCGCGCGCCGACCGCTCGCTCGAAGCCCCGGGCCCGCCACAGCGGCGTGGGCCGGAACGCCCGGTAGGCGTCGGCGACCTCGGCCGGGATCTCCCAGTGCTCCTTCAGCTGCACGCTCTGGCGCACCAGCGCCATCGGCAGGTTGACCTGCACGGTGCCGCCGCCCGCGGTCTGGGGCGTACGGTCCGCGGGCAGCCGCTCGTCCAGGTGCGGCAGGACGCTGCGCCAGCGGGCGGGCAGTTCGACAGGGCTCATCGGGACGCCTCCGCCGCGGACAGGACGATCTCGATCAGGTCGTGGACGGTCCGGAAGCTGCGCCCGACGAACAGGTCGTCGGGCAGGACGATGTCGAGTTCGTCCTCCAGGCGCACCAGCATGCCCACGAAACCGAGGGAGTTGACGCGCAGGATCTCGCCGTTGAGCGGCTCGTGGTCGTCGATGTCGGCAGGCCGCAGGGACAGCCGGGACTCGGCGATGACCACGCGCTTGACGGACTCGGTGACCGCGGCGCGGTCCAGTCCGGTGATCATGGTTCCTCCGTGAAGGGTCGGGAAGGCCTGGAAGGCTCCGGGAAGGCCGGGAAGGCCGGGAGGGCCGGGAGGGCCGGGAGGGCCGGAAAGGACCCGGCACGCCCGAGAGGTCAGGGCCGGGACGCGGTCAGGGGGCTGCGCAGCGTGCCGCGCGCCTCGACGACCCAGCTGTGGGTGACGAGCGAGCCGAGGGTGACGGGGCCGCGCACGTGCATGCGGCCGGTGCTGATGGAGATCTCGGAGCCGAGGCCGAGCGTGGGGCCGTCGTGCAGCCGCAGCGAGCCGTTGACGACGATCGCCGCGGCGTCGACCCGGCGGGTGAACTCCTCGCTCACACCGGCGTCCCGGGCGAGCACGCCCTCGGTGTGCCCGGAGCCGTAGCGCCGGATGTGGGCCAGCGCCTCGTGCGGGCCGTCGACCGCGCGGACGCCGATCGTGGCGTCCAAAAACTCCCGGCCGAGGTCGTGCTCGTGCAGGTCCTCGATCCGCCAGGGCCGGGCGCCGGCCCGCCCGTCGGGCCGGGGCACCCGCGGGTCGAGCCGCACGGCCACCTGCCGGTCGTCGCGCTCGGCGGCGCGCAGGATCGCGCGCACCAGGTCACCGGCGACCTCGGCGTCGACGAGCAGCATCTCGGCGGTGTTGCAGGCGGTCGGCTCCGGCAGCTTGCTGTCCAGGGCGACCTCGGCGGCGAGGTCCAGGTCGGCGCTGCGGTGCACGTAGACGTGGTTGACGCCGCCGCCGCTGGCGATCACCGGGATCGAGGAGGCGCTGCGGCAGTAGTCGATGAGCGAGGGACTGCCCCGCGGGATCAGCACGTCGACGGCGTCGGGCCGCTTCAGCAGGGCGCGCAGCTGCGTCCGGTCGGGATCGTCCAGGACGGTGACCAGCCGGGCCGGCAGTCCCGCGGCCTCCAGGGCTTCACGGGCCACGGCGGACAGCGCCTCGTTGGTGCGGGCGATCTCCTTGCCGCCGCGCAGCAGCACGGCGTTGCCGACCGCGACGGGCAGCAGGGCGCCCTCCACGGTGACCGTGGGCCGGGCCTCGTACACCATGAACACCACGCCGAGCGGCTTGGGCGTCCGCAGCCGCACCCCCCAGTCGCCGACGGGGACCCCGGCCTCGGGGGCGGTCACCTCGGCCAGTTCGGACAGGACGGCGCGGGTCAGCTGCCGCAGCCCGTCGAGGTGGGCGTCGGTCAGGCGCAGCCGGTCGAGCAGGACGGGAGACAGGCCCCGCTCCGCGGCGAGGGCCACGTCCTGCGCGTTGGCCTTCAGGACGGCCGGCCAGTGGTCGGCCAGGCGGTCGGCGAGTTCACGGCAGTAGCGCGCGTACGCCGGGTCGCCGGTCGGCGGCGCGGCCGCCAGGGCGGCGCGGGCGGATGTGAGCAGTGCGTCGGTCATGATCTCCTACCACATGAACTGGCCGCCGTCGACGATCAGCTTCTGGCCGGTGACATAGCCGCTGAGCGGGCCCACGAGGTACTCCAGGGCGTCGGCGATGTCGTCGGGGGAACCGATGCGACGTTGCGGGATCTCGGACAGGACGGCGGCACGGTGTTGGGGTTCGTTCAGCCGGAACCGGGTGACGAGCTCCTCGGTCCCGGTCATTCCGGGGATCAGGCAGTTGACCCGGACGGCGGGCGCCAGCTCCAGGGCCAGGCACTTGGTGAGCTGGAGCAGCCCCGCCTTGGCTGCCGCGTAGTTGACGCCGTTGAGCCGGGGGCGGATGCCCGTGGTGGCACCGACGTTGACGACGGTGCCCTCCCCCGCGGCCAGCATGGCCGGGGCGAACGCCTGGGTGAGGTGGAAGGGTCCGGACAGGTTGGTGTCCAGGACGCGCTGCCAGTCGGATGCGCTGAGGTCGAGGAACGGGCGGTCGATGTTGACGCCGGCGTTGTTCACCAGCACCCGCGGCGTGCCGTGCTCGGCGAGGACGTGCCGGGCGGCCGCGCGCACCGCGTGGCTGTCGGCGACGTCGGCCCGCACGGCGATCAGGCCGTGCTCGCCGGCGGCCCGCAGGGCGGCCGCCTCGTCGGCCCGGTACAGGGCGACGGTGCGGTACCCCAGGCGCACCAGGCGCTGGGACATGGCCAGTCCGATGCCGCGGGTGCCGCCGGTGACGACGGCGAGCGGACGGGATTGGGTCATCGCGCGTACTCCTGTGCCGCGGAGGTCGTCCGGGAGAGGAACTCGTCCAGGTGCCCGAGCAGAGCGGCCTGGTGAGCGGGGTCGAAGACCTCGAAGTGCCCGCAGTCGAGGTGCCGTACGGCCAGCCGGTCGGCCAGGCTGCGCCAGCGGTCGATCTGCCGGGCGCGGTGCTCGCTCTCGCAGGCGACCAGCAGGGCGGGCCCGGCGCCCCGGACCTCGGTGCGGTGGGCGGCGCTGGCCCGGATGTGCGCCAGCGCGGTGGCCCGCGCCCGGTCGGAGTCCCGGCCGCCGCCCAGGGTGGCGACGGACCGTTCCACGGCGGACAGCAGGTCGGCCCGTACGGTGTCGCCGGTGCTCTCCCGCTCGGGGAAGCTGTCGATGAGGACGACGGCGGGCGCCGGCCCGTCCTCGGCGAGCCGGGCCGCCAGCTCCCAGGCGATCACGCCGCCGAGCGACCAGCCGATCAGCAGGTTCGGCCGGCGCGGCAGCCCCGTCACCAGGCCGAGGTACCTGCGGGTCATCTCCGGGACGCTGTCGTCGGGTTCCTCACCGGCCAGCAGGCCGTCGGCGCGGATGCCGTGCACGCTGCCGTGCCGGGCGAGCCGGCTCGCGACGCCGAGGTACTGGGCGAGCCCGCCGCCCGCCGGGTGGATCAGCAGGCTGTCCAGCGGACCCGGCCGCTGCGCGAGCAGGACCAGCAGGCGCGTGTCGCAGGCGGGGGCGGTCATCGCGCACCGTCCCGGGAGCGGGTGATCCAGCCGGCCTGGGCACGGATGGTCGGGTCGAGGAAGAAGTCGAGGACCGGGATCTGCACGCCGTGGCGTTCCTCGATCGCGGCGCGCGCGCTCATCACGTTGAGCGAGTGGGCCCCGTAGTCGAGGAGCGAGCGGTCGACGGGGACGTCGGCGCGCCCGAGCAGCTCCTGCCACAGGTGCTGGAGCCACGCTTCGAGCGGGTCCCGCGCCGTGGTGACGGCCCCGCCGGCGGACGCGGCCTCCTCGCGGACGGCCTTTTCCGCCTCCTTCAGCAGGGCGGGGCGGTCCACCTTGCCGTTGCGGGTGACGGGCACGGAAGCGACCTCGAACACCCGCGAGGGCGCCATGTACCCCGGGACCGCGCCGGCCACCCGGCGCCGCACGTCGTCGGGGAGCGGCGAGCGGCCGTCCTCCGGCACGAAGAACAGCGCCAGCTGCCGGTCGGCCCCCTCCCCCAGGACGGCGGCCACCGCGAGGCGCACGTCGGGGTGGGCGGCGGCCGCGGTCTCCAGTTCGCCGAGTTCCACCCGGTAGCCGCGGATCTTGACCTGGTCGTCGTCGCGGCCCAGGAAGAGCAGCGTGCCCTGCTCGTCGCGGAGCACCTGGTCGCCGGTGCGGTACATGCGGGCGTCGTCCCGGTCGCCGCGCGGGTCGGGCAGGAAGCGTTCCACGGTGCGCTCGGGGTCGCCGACGTACCCGTGCGCGGGGCAGGCGCCGCCCAGGTGCAGCTCGCCCGGCACGCCGAGGGGGGCGAGGTGGCCGGTGGCGTCCACCACGTGGGCGGTCGTGTGGGTGATCGGGCGGCCGATCGGGACGTGGTTCGGCAACGGTCCGGCCCCGGTGAGCCGGTGTGTGGTGACGGCGTGCGTCTCGGTGGGGCCGTAGAGGTTGACCAGGCTGATGTGCGGCCGGTCGGTGAAAAAGCGCCGGATGCCGTCGTCGAGGAGCAGCTGCTCCCCGGAGACGCACAGGTGGCGCAGTTCCGGCAGGTCGTCCCCGGCGTCCTGGGCGGCCCGGGTGAAGGGGCGCAGGGCGGCGACGGGGAGGTAGACGTGGGAGATCCGCAGCGCGCTGACCCGGGCCAGTACCGCGGGCAGGTCCCTGCGGTCGGCCGGCTCGCGCGAGACCAGGGTCCCGCCGGCCACGAGGGTGGGCACGATCTCCTGGAAGGAGACGTCGAAGCCCAGGGGGGCGTACTGCAGGAAGCGGGTGCGCTCGTCCATGTCCAGCGCGTCGAGCTGCCAGGCGGTGAGGTTCACCAGCGGACCGTTGCCCATCAGCACGCCCTTGGGGCGGCCCGTGGAGCCGGAGGTGAACATGATGTACACCCCGCCGTCGCTGCCGTCGCCGCCATCGCTGCCATCGCCGCCATCGCTGCCATCGCTGCCCTCGCTGCCGTCGCTGCCGTCGCTGCCGTCGAGGACGGTGCTGCCGTCGAGGACGGTGCTGCCGTCGCCGCCCGCCGCGGCCTCACCGGCCGGGGGCGCGGCGTCGTCGCCGGCGGCGGCCAGTTCGCTCAGCGCCACGACCCGGGCGCCGTCGACGGTGCCGTGGCCGACGACCAGCCGGCAGCCGGCCTTGCCGGTCATGTAGGCGAGCCGCTCACCGGGCAGGGTCAGGTCCAGCGGCAAGAACACGGCCTGCCGCTCGAGCACGGCCAGAACGGCGACGACCGTGTCCCCCAGCGTCGGCGTGGTCAGGCCGACCACGGTGCCGGGGCCCACCCCGTGCCGGGCCAGACCCGCCGCGGCGCAGCGGACCAGCTCCTGGAGCTCGCCGTAGGTCACACGGCGGCCGTCCTCCTCGACCGCGGTCGCCTCGGGCCGCCGGGCCAGGGCCGTGCGCAGCCAGCGGCGCAGGTCCGGGTGGGCCGGCCGGCGCCAGAAGCCGTCATGGGCGCGGGACTCGTCCGACGAGGCGTCCTCGAAGAGTTCGGCGAGGACCGTGCCGGGGCGTTCGACGGCCTTCTCCAACAGGCCGGTCAGTGAGTCGGCCAGCGCGCCGACGAGCGGTTCGGGCAGCAGCTCGCGGTCGTGCTCCAGCTCGAGGAGCCAGCCGTCAGGACCGGGGGTGACGCCCAGCCAGAGGTCGAACTTCGCGGTGCCGTTGCCGTGCTCGCGCACCCGCAGGACGGCGGAGCCGGGTTCCGCGTCGGTCGCGTCCTGCATCGCGAGCATGCAGGAGAAGACCGGGTTGCGGTTGGTCGAGCGGTCCGGTGCGACAAGGCGTACGACGCGGTCGAAGGAGACCGCCGCACTGCCCTTCACCCGGTCCGCCTCGGCGCGGACCGTCTCCGTGACGAAGACGTCGAAGGGCTGGTCCCAGTCGACGTCGACGACGAGCGGCAGGGTGTTGACGAAGAAGCCGCACAGGTCGAGCGAGCCCAGCGTGCGGCGGGCAAGCACCGGGCTGCCGAAGACCACGGGCGTGTTGCCCGAGTGCCGTGCGAGGAGCGCCGCGTAGAGGGCCGAGAAGAAGACGAACGGACTGACGCCGAGCTCCGCGCAGACCTCGCCGAGGGCCCGGGAACGCTCCGGAGAGAGCCTGATCTCCCGACGGGCCCCGGTGAAAGCCGTGGTCGCGGGGCGGTTCGGCCGGGGGTGGAGCACAGTGGCGGGCGCCGAGCGCAGCCGGTCGGCGAGTTCGGCTGCCGCCCGCTCGACGTGCTCCTCGTCGGCGGCCGACTGCTGCGCGGCCAGCTCGCGGCACAGGGCCCGTTCACGGGCGACCCGCACCCGGTCGACGTCGAGCTCCGCGCGCAAGGCCGAGGTGAGGTCGCGGACGAACTGGCGCAGCGAGAAGCCGTCGAAGACGAGGTGGTGCACCACCAGCAGCAGCGTCGAGCGGGACCGGTCGACGGTGTGCAGCAGGACCGTCCGCAGCAGCGGGGGCCGCTCCAGATCGAAGACGTGGCCGCCGAGTTGCTCGAGCAGTTCGGCGCGCCGCCGGTCGAAGCCGTCGGCGTGGGTCGGGACCACCCGCAGCGGCGCCTCGTCCGGGACGGTTCCCAGTTCGGCGTGCGGGGCGGGCCGCTCGCGCACGGCGAGGCGCAGCGCGGGCTGGACGGCCAGCACGGCGCGCAGCGCCGGGCCGAGGTCCGCGGGGGCGAGCGCCGGGTCCAGTTCCAGCTCGGCCAGGACGTTGTAGAGGTGCGGGACCGGCACCGAGCCGTGCACGACGAGCAGGCCCTGCTGGGCCGCCGTCAGCGGCAGGGTGGCGAGCTGCGGCGCGACGGTCATCGCACGCTCTCCGCGGGCACGAGAAGCCCGTGCAGCCACTGCTGGAGATCCCCGACCGTGCGGAGTGCGGCGAGGCCCGTCGGATCGATCTCCTGATCCGGGTCGGGTATCAGCTCACTGGCGATCCGCACCAGGGAGAGTGAGTCCAGTCCGACCTCGGCGAGCGGGGAATGGTCGTCGAAAGGCACACGCACATGCCTTTTGACCGCCGAAAAGATGTCGCCGCCGGTCACGTCGTCCGTACGGTTCATTAATCAGGCTCCTCAGGGCAACGGTCACTTTTATGACGCTCGAAAGATGATTCAACGATTGCCGAAGAGCGGTCAAGCAGCGCCTGCGAGGGCATCGAGTTCTTCGATGGGACGCCATCGGATAACTCGATGGGACGCCATCGAATTCCTCGATGGGACGCCATCGCTTTTCTCGATGGGAAAGCCCGGAAAGGGTGGCCGGGGAATGCGCGAACGGGGGTTTCGCGAGAGGGAGGGCGGGCCGCGGGTGCGGGTGCGGCGGATCCGGCGCGGCCGGGCGGGGTGCGGCCGGTGGCGCCGTCAGGGGCGCGCCGTCAGGGGCGCGCCGTCAGGGGCGCGCCGTCAGGGGGCGCCGTCAGGCCTGCCGGTCGGCTGCCACGGCGGCCTGCTTCGCCGAGTGCCGACGGGCCTTGGCGCGGTTGCCGCACACGCGCATCGAGCACCAGCGGCGGCTGCGGTTCTTGGACACGTCCCAGAAGACCCAGGCGCAGGCGTGCTCGGCGCAGCGCTTCAGCCGGACGGCCTCGCCGGTGACGACCAGTTCGCTCCAGGCGATCGCGAGGCCGGCCAGAGCCTTCCTGACCGGCGTCAGGTGCGGCGCGGGGGACAGGACACCGCCGTCCCGGCCGGCGCCGCGGACCGTGATCAGCACGGGAAGCTCCCGCAGGGCCTCGTCGGCGCCGGCGAGGAGCGCCGCGTCGGCCGTGTCGCCGACGTTGACGCCCAGTTCCTCCCGGATGCCGGCGCGCAGGCGCAGGCACACGGCGTGGTCCTCGGCGCCGATCCGGCGTTCGCGGTCGAACAGTCCGCGGGCGACGAGCCATGCGGACAGCGCGCCCGGCGTGGCCAGCTCGTCGGTGCCGAGCTCCACGTCGACGGTGTTGGCGAAGGCCTCGATCAGCTGGGCGGACGGCGGGGCTTCGGACATGGGTCATCTCCTCGCAGAGACTCCAGCGTACACCCGGCCTAACCGGCTAACAGCTTGACCGGGTAGCGGACATCGCTCCGCGCGTGTCAGACTCGCCTCCTCGGGAATAACCACTGAAGTCGATAGCCGGTTAGGGGAAGTGATGAGCGACCAAGCCGTCCAGACCGCGAAGGCCCCGGTGGCAGCGGTTGCGGACACCCGCACGGAGCCCGCCGCGCGACACGGCGGCCGCAACGCAGCCGTTCTCCTCGCCTTCACCGCGATCACCAACCTCGCGGACGGCGTCACCAAGATCGCCCTGCCGTTGCTGGCCACCCGCGCCTCCGCCTCGCCGGCCCAGATATCGGCGGTGTCGCTCACCCTTTCGCTGCCCTGGCTGCTGGTGGCCCTGCACGTCGGCGTCCTGGTCGACCGCGTCGACCGCCGGCGCCTGCTGTGGGGGGCGAACGCGCTGCGGCTGCTCGCGCTCGGCGCGCTCATCGAGGCTGCTTTGGCCGGCCGCGTCACCATCCCCGTGCTCTGCGTCGTGGGCGCGGTCCTCGGCGTGGCCGAGGTCATCGCGCTGACCTCGGCCTCGGCCCTGATCCCCGCCCTGATCCCGCCGGAGGGCCGCGAGCGGGTGAACGCCTGGATCGCCGGGGCCGAGACGGTCTGCAACGAGTTCTGCGGCCCCTTCGTCGGCGGCCTCCTGCTCGCGGCGGGCACCGGCTTCGCCCTCGGCACGACCTGGGTGTCCTACCTGGTGGCCGCCCTGGTCCTGCTCCTGCTCGCCGGCCGGTTCCGCGCCGCCGCAGACACCTCGCCGGCCGGCGCCGGCGCCGGCGAGAGCGTCAACCGGCAGATCACCGGCGGGCTGCGCTACCTGTGGCAGCACACGCTGCTGCGCACCATGTCCCTCGTCCTGACGGTCCTGTGCGCCTGCTGGGGGGCCTGGCTGGCGCTCATGCCGCTGTTCGCCACCGACGTGATGCAGCTCAGCCCCCGCCAGTACGGGACGCTCCTGAGCGCGCTGGGCATCGGCGGCCTGACCGGCGCCCTCGTCGTGACCGGGGTGAACCGGACCCTGGGACGCCGCTGGGTGATGTTCGCCGACCTGGTCGGCACCTTCGCGATGATGGCCGTGCCCGCGCTGACCACCGGCCTCTGGGCGGTCGCCGCCGCCGCCTTCGTCGGCGGCATGGGCGGCACCCTGTGGACGGTGAACGCCCGCACCATCGGGCAGCGCCTCGTCCCCGACTCCATGCTCGGCCGCTACACCGCCGTGAGCCGCCTCTTCAGCTGGGGCGCCATGCCCATCGGAGCCGGCGCCATGGGCCTGCTCGCCGAATGGCTCGGCCTGCGGCTCGCCTTCCTGGTCTTCGCCGCGTCCGTGGCCGTGACCGTCGTCCCCTTCCTGCGCGTCCTGACCCGTTCCGCCCTGGCGGAGGCGTACGGCGACTAGCGGGCCTCCCGCCGCGCCCTCCCGAACGGAAATTCGCGCCCGCGAGCCTTCGAGGGCCCATGAGAGCGCCGCCCGCCACCGAGCGGGCGGCGCTCTCATGGGCCCTCACTGATACTCCTCGGAAAGGCCGCCCGCGACACATACGGAATTCAGAATTTCTATGGTCACGCGGCAAGGGACGGGCGCACCCTTGCGTCCTTCCGGGCACCCGCGCATATCGTTCTCGCTACGCCTCGACAGAACATTCCATTTTCTTGTCGCGAAGCCGAGAGCTGTTCCGGCGTCATGCGACGCGTCACGGAAGAGGACCGGACATCATGAACGCCACCTGGACCATGTACGACTGGTTCGCGGCCTCCGTAGCCGAGCACGGCGACCGGCGGACCGCACTCGAGGTCGCCGGGGAGCACCTGACGTACGCCGAACTCGACGCCACCGCCCACCGGCTGGCGGCCGTACTCCTGGCCGCACACGGCGGCGTCCCCTCGCGGGTGGGCCTGCTGGCGGCCCGCAGCACGGCCGCCTACGCGGGCTATCTCGCCGTCCAGCGGCTCGGCGCCACCGTCGTCCCGCTCAACCCGGCGTTTCCTCCCGCCCGCAACGCCACGATCGCCCGCGACGCCGGTCTGGACCTCGTGATCGCCGAGGAGGGCGCGCCGGGCCACGCCGACCTGCCCGTCCCGGTCGTCGTGCTGTCGGCCGAGCGGGTGCGGGCGCTGCGCGCCGGCCCGGCGCCCGAACTCCCGGCGTCCACGGCCGGACCCGACGACCTCGCATACATCCTGTTCACCTCCGGGTCGACGGGACGGCCCAAGGGCGTGCCCATCGCCCACCGCAACGTCTCTGCCTATCTGAGCCACGTCATCGCGCGCTACGAGCTGGGGCCGGGCGCCCGCGTCTCCCAGACCTTCGACCTGACCTTCGACCCGTCGGTCTACGACATGTTCGGCGCCTGGGGCGGCGGCGCCACCCTCGTCGTGCCCGGCAAGGAGGACCTGCTGTCGCCGGTGCGGTTCGTCAACCGGCAGGGCATCACGCACTGGAACTCCGTCCCGTCCGTGGCGTCCATCGCCCGGCGGCTGCGCGCGCTGAAGCCCGGCGCCATGCCGACGCTGCGCTGGAGCCTGTTCTGCGGCGAGGCCCTGATGCTGAGCCATGCACGGGCCTGGCAGGCCGCGGCCCCCGGCTCCGTCCTGGAGAACATCTACGGCCCGACCGAGATGACCGTGACGTGGACGGAGTTCCGGCTGCCGGCCGACGCCGACGACTGGCCCCGTCCGGCCAACGGCACGGTGCCCATCGGGACGCCCTACCCCGGTCAGGAGCACCTCGTCATCGGCGAGGACGGCCGCCCGGCCCTCGACGGCGAACTGTGCGTGCGCGGCTCGCAGCGCTTCCCCGGCTATCTGGACCCGGCCCACGACATCGGCCGGTTCCTGTCCTTCGACGGCGAGCGGGCCGTCCCGTACGACGGTGCGCAGCCGCTGACCGCCGCACACTGGTACCGCACGGGCGACCGGGTCACCACCCTGGACGGGGCGCTCGTCCACCTCGGCCGTCTGGACCACCAGCTCAAGATCCGCGGCTACCGGGTGGAACTCGGCGAGATCGAGTCCGCCCTGCTCGCACAGACCGGCGTGACCGAGGCCGCCGTGGTCGCCCTGCACGGCCCGGACGGCGACATCGAGCTCGCGGCCGTGTACACCGGCTCCGCCCGGGACGCCGAGGCCCTCCTCGACGACCTGCGCGAGCGGCTGCCCGCCTACATGGTGCCGACCGTCCTCACCGCGCTGGACGCACTGCCGCTCAACGCGAACGGCAAGATCGACCGCGGGGCGCTGGCCACCTTGCTGACCGCCCCGGCCGCGGCCTGATCCGCTCCCCCGCCACGGCCCCGGCGGCCGGGCTCCCCGCGCGGGAGCCCGGCCGCCGGCGCGTGGACGCGCCCGCCGTCCCGGTGCCCCCCGATGCGGCGAGCGCCCTCCGGTGACGCGCGCCCGCACCGGCGTTGTGCCCGCCACG
>NZ_MJAJ01000027.1 GCF_001746365.1 Streptomyces sp. LUP30 | reverse complement strand
CGCCGCCCGGCCGACGGGCGCGCGGCGCGGCGCCGGTCCGCGCGCCCGCCCACCGCCTCGGGCGGCGGAACCCGGGGAAGCCGCTGCGTCTCGTCGTACGCGTTCTCCCACCCGTGGGCCGCCGCCGGGTCGGCGTACCGCTCGTACGGGGCCGGGTCGGCAACGGTGTACGGGTGGTACACGTTCGGCCCCACCCGGGGCACGTCTTCTTCACCTGACCTGGACATGACCCGGGATTGTAGGGACAGGCGTGACACCTGGGACAACCGTCGACGACTCCGTCGGCGATAACGCACCAAATCACCCGTCTCGCGTGGCGGAAAACACGCCCCACGGAGCGTTACCGGGCCGTAAGCTCCCAGACATGCAGGTGATCCAGTCGACCAAGCTCGCCAACGTCTGTTACGAGATCCGGGGGCCAGTTCTCGAGGAGGCGATGCGCCTGGAAGCGGCCGGCCACCGCATCCTCAAGCTGAACACCGGCAACCCGGCCGCCTTCGGCTTCGACTGCCCGCCGGAGATCCTGGAGGACATCCTCCGCAACGTCTCCTCGGCGCACGGCTACGGCGACGCCAAGGGCCTGCTGGCCGCACGCAGGGCCGTCGTGATGCACAACCAGACGCTCGGCATCGAGACGGACGTCGAGCACGTCTTCATCGGCAACGGCGTCTCCGAGCTGATCGTCATGGCGATGCAGGGCCTGCTGGACGACGGCGACGAGGTCCTGGTCCCGGCTCCCGACTACCCGCTGTGGACCGCCGCCGTGTCGCTCTCCGGCGGCACCGCCGTGCACTACCGGTGCGACGAGCAGTCCGACTGGATGCCCGACCTCGCGGACGTCGAACGCAAGGTCACCGACCGCACCAAGGCGATCGTCATCATCAACCCGAACAACCCGACGGGCGCGGTGTACGACGAGGCGATGGTGCGGGGGCTGACCGACATCGCCCGCCGTCACAACCTGCTGGTCTGCTCGGACGAGATCTACGACAAGATCCTCTACGACGGCGCCACCCACACCCCCACCGCCAAGGTCGCGCCGGACCTGCTCACCCTCACCTTCAACGGCATGTCGAAGGCGTACCGGGTGGCCGGCTACCGGGTCGGCTGGATGGCGATCTCCGGCCCGCGCGCACACGCCGACTCCTACATCGAGGGTCTGACCATCCTGGCGAACATGCGCCTGTGCGCGAACATGCCGGGCCAGCACGGGGTGGTGGCCGCGCTCAGCGGGCGCCAGACGATCGACGACCTGGTGCTGCCGGGCGGACGGCTCAAGGAGCAGCTGGACACGGCGTACGAGCTGCTGACGCAGATCCCGGGGGTGACGTGCGTGCGGCCGAAGGGGGCGCTGTACCTCTTCCCGCGTCTGGACCCGTCCGTCTTCAAGATCAAGGACGACCGGCGGATGGTCCTGGACCTGCTGCGCCGGGAGAAGATCATGGTCGTCCAGGGCACCGGCTTCAACTGGCCGGAGCCCGACCACTTCCGGGTCGTCACCCTCCCCTCGGCGACGGACCTGCGGGACGCGGTCGGCCGGATCGCCCGCTTCCTGGACGGCTACAGCCAGCCTTAAACCCCGTTCCGGCAGAAACTTTATGAGCGACGCAACTTTAGACGGAATCTAAGCTAGGATGGTTTCCTGACAGCACAGGAGGCCATCCTCATGTACGAGCCGATCCGCACCCCGTCTTCCCGTGGGTCTGTCCACACGATGGCCGACACGCCCGCGGACTTCCCCCACCGTTCCCGCGAGGAGGAGCTGGACATCCAGCTCGCCGGTCATCTCGCGGCACTGCTCGCCGTCACCGACGAGCTGCGAACGGTCTCGCCCTCCACCGACCTGGACACCGCGGCCGCCCGGCTCGCGCAGCAGGTGTCCCGGCTGCGGGGAGGCCGGACGCCGGTCCGCTCACCCCTCGCCGCCGACCTCGCGAAGCCGCGCCTCACGGCCGCGCACGAGCGGGCGCACGCCCTCGCCGGTCGCGCGCTCCTGGTCGCCGCCTCCCGCGCCGACACCTCGGCGGCGATCCTGGCGGCCCAGCGCATGGACGCGCACGCCGCCGCGCTGGGCAAAACCGCGGAACTGAGCGCCACCGGCTGACCCCCTCCTCAGGGGCCCCTCGACGGCCCCGGTCCGCGTGCACCCGCAGCGACGCGCGGACCGGGCGCCATTTTTTTCTCCGCCGCCGCACGAGGGCACCATTCGCCGTATCCGCAACGGCCCGGTCGAACGCCCGGATTCCCCTCGCCCGCCCGGGCCGCTCCTGCGAGAAACGGCAGGCCGAGCGGCTGACGGCCGGGCTCCGGGAGATCGAGGCGCGGCGGCGGGAGACGCACACCCGCTACCTGGAGGACAGGAAAACCGGTGGGGACGGGCGAAGGCCTGTCGCCGTCCTCCCGTCGGGGCGGACGGGGAGACGACGACAGGCCCATGGCCGCGTACGCCGTTGTACGCGGCTCGCCGGTTCGCACCGCGGCCGGCCGTGACGATCACTGGTCAGGGCTCATCCATGCCGGCCGCGGAGTCTTCGGGGCGGGTGTCAGCCCAGGCGCTCCACCAGCGCGCGGTACTCGTCCCACAGTTCCTTCGGGGTGTGGTCGCCGAAGGTGTTGAGGTGCTCGGGGACCAGGGCGGCCTCCTCGCGCCAGATCTCCTTGTCGACGGTGAGGAGGAAGTCGAGGTCCTCGTCGGCGAGTTCGAGACCCTTGGTGTCCAGGGCCTCCTTCGTCGGCAGGACGCCGATCGGGGTCTCGACGCCCTCGGCGCGGCCGTCCAGACGCTCCACGATCCACTTCAGGACGCGGCTGTTCTCGCCGAAGCCGGGCCAGACGAACTTGCCCTCGTCGTTCTTGCGGAACCAGTTGACGTAGTAGATCTTGGGCAGCTTCGCCTGGTCCTTGCCCTTGGCGACGTCGACCCAGTGACCCATGTAGTCACCCATGTTGTAGCCGCAGAACGGCAGCATGGCGAAGGGATCGCGGCGCAGCTCGCCGACCTTGCCCTCGGCGGCGGCGGTCTTCTCGCTGGCCACGTTGGCGCCGAGGAAGACGCCGTGGTTCCAGTCGAAGGACTCCGTCACCAGCGGGACCGCGCTCGCACGCCGGCCGCCGAAGAGGATGGCGGAGATCGGCACGCCCTTCGGGTTCTCCCACTCCGGCGCGATGATCGGGCACTGGGCGGCGGGAGTGGTGAAGCGGGCGTTGGGGTGTGCGGCCGGGACGCCGGACTCGGGGGTCCAGTCGTTGCCCTTCCAGTCCGTGAGGTGGGCGGGAGTCTCCTCCGTCATCCCCTCCCACCAGACGTCGTTGTCGTCGGTGAGAGCGACGTTGGTGAAGACCGAGTTGCCCCACAGCGTCTTCATCGCGTTGGCGTTGGTGTGCTCACCGGTGCCGGGCGCGACGCCGAAGAAGCCCGCCTCGGGGTTGATGGCGTACAGCCGGCCGTCCTCGCCGAAGCGCATCCAGGCGATGTCGTCGCCGATGGTCTCGACGGTCCAGCCGGAGATCGTCGGCTCCAGCATGGCGAGGTTGGTCTTGCCGCAGGCGCTCGGGAAGGCCGCGGCCACGTACTTGGACTCGCCGGTGGGCGGGGTGAGTTTGAGGATCAGCATGTGCTCGGCGAGCCAGCCCTCGTCGCGGGCCATGACGGAGGCGATCCGCAGGGCGTAGCACTTCTTGCCGAGCAGCGCGTTGCCGCCGTAGCCCGAGCCGTAGGACCAGATCTCGCGGCTCTCGGGGAAGTGCGAGATGTACTTGGTGGAGTTGCACGGCCACGGGACGTCGGCCTCACCCTCGGCCAGCGGTGCGCCGAGCGTGTGCACGGCACGCACGAAGAACCCGTCGGAGCCGAGTTCGTCCAGCACCGGCTGTCCCATGCGGGTCATGGTGCGCATGGACACGGCGACGTAGGCGGAGTCGGTGATCTCGACGCCGATGGCGGAGAGGTCCGAGCCGAGCGGGCCCATGCAGAAGGGCACGACGTACATGGTGCGGCCGCGCATCGAGCCGCGGAACAGGCCCTTGTCACCGGCGAAGATCTCCCGCATCTCGGCGGGGGCCTTCCAGTGGTTGGTCGGGCCCGCGTCCTCCTCCTTCTCGGAGCAGATGAAGGTGCGGTCCTCGACGCGCGCGACGTCGGTGGGATCGGAGGCGGCGTAGTAGGAGTTGGGGCGCTTGATCGGGTCGAGCCGCTTGAAGGTGCCCTTCTCGACGAGCTCCCCGCACAGGCGCTCGTACTCGGCCTCGGATCCGTCACACCAGACCACGTTGTCCGGCTGGGTCAGTTCGGCGATCTCGTTCACCCAGGAGACGAGTTCCTGGTGGTCGGTGGGGATGACGGGGGGAGCCGCGATGTCGCGCGCCACGATTGCTCCTAAAAAGAGGGATTTTTTGTTGGAGGCCCCGTGGGGGCTGCGACCCGGATGCTTCTCAATGTTGACCTTGGGCGCTCATCCGGTGTCGACCGCACTCATTTGATCATCCGATGGTACCGCCCATATGTCCAGAGGGCCTCACAGGTGAGCGGAGTGAGGATGGCCACGTGTAGAGCCGCCACTTTGCGTCCACTTGACGTTCAGCCGATCGTCCGTTGACCGAACTCCCCTGAGACGCCCACCACTCCCGGCACTCGCACGACCGCGATGAGCCGTGACTTACGGGCGCGTAGGTACGATTGAGTGCATGACAGCGCCCGTTCCCGACGCGCCCACGGACACGCCGGCCGCCGGCCGCGGCCCTGTGGCGCTCTCCCTGCCGCATCCGGTCAAACCCAAGCTCCGCGGCTGGCTGCACCTCGGAATGTTTCCGGCCGCCCTCATCGCGGGTCTCGTGCTCACCGCCCTCGCCGACTCGACCCGCGGCCGCATCGCCTGCGGCATCTACGCCCTCACCGCCTGCCTGTTGTTCGGCGTCAGCGCCCTGTACCACCGGGGCGACTGGAGTCCGCGCATGGACCGCATCCTGCGCAGGCTCGACCACGCGAACATCTTCCTGATCATCGCGGGCACCTACACCCCGCTCGCCCTGCTGCTCCTGCCGAGCTCCACCGGGCGCTGGCTGCTGTGGGGCATCTGGGCGGCGGCGCTCGCCGGGATCGCCTTCCGCGTCTTCTGGGTCGGCGCCCCGCGCTGGCTCTACACCCCGTGCTACATCGCGATGGGCTGGGCGGCGGTCTTCTTCCTGCCGGACTTCATGCGCACCGGCGGTGTCGCGGTGCTGATCCTGGTGGTCATCGGCGGACTCCTGTACAGCGCGGGCGGCGTGATCTACGCCATCAAGCGCCCCAACCCCTCCCCGCGCTGGTTCGGCTTCCACGAGGTGTTCCACTCCCTCACGCTCGCCGCGTTCGTCGCGCACTACGTCGGCATCTCCCTGGTGGCGTACCGGCACGGCTGAGGCCCCCGCACGCTCCTCCGATCCGCCCCCGCCCTTCCGGCGACTCCTCTCGGCCACGGCTCCAGCCGTGGCCGTTTTCCGTATGCCGAAAGTACCCACCAATTGACATGGACTATATTTTGAGAGCTACTCTCATTTCATGGCTACTGTCACTGTACCGTCCGGGACGCAACGCGACCCGCGCCGCTGGTGGGCCCTCGGGGCCCTGGTCGCGAGCATGCTCGCGCTCGGCTTCGACACCACGATCCTCAACGTCGCCCTCCCGACCATGGCCGAGGAGCTCGGCGCCACCACGGGGCAGCAGCAGTGGATGGCCGACGCCTACGTCGTCGTCTTCGCGGCGCTGATGCTTCCCGCCGGCCTCCTCGGCGACCGGTTCGGCCGACGCCGGATGCTGATCGTCGGGCTCGGGATCTTCCTCGTCGGCTCCCTGGCCGGCGCGCTGGCCCGGGACGTCCACGCGGTGATCGCCGCCCGCGCGGCGATGGGCGTGGGAGGCGCCCTGGTCACCCCGCTCGCCCTGTCCGTGCTGCCGTCGCTGTTCGCGCCCGAGGAGCGGACCAAGGCCGTCGGCATCGTCTCCGCCGGCTCGACGCTGGGCCTGCCGCTCGGACCGATCGTCGGAGGCTGGCTGCTCAACCACTTCTGGTGGGGCTCGGTCTTCCTGATCAACCTGCCGATGGCCGCGCTGGGCATCGCCGCCTGCGTGTTCCTGCTGCCCGAGACCCAGGACCCCGCCTCCCCGCGGGTGGACGCCGTCTCCGCCGCGCTCACCGCCGCCGGGCTCGGCGCCCTCGTCTACGCGATCATCGAGGCGCCCACCCGCGGCTGGGGCGACCCGCCGGTACTGGCCGTGTTCGCGGTGGCCGCCGCCCTGATCGCCGCGCTGGTACTGCGCGAGCGGCGGGTGGCACGGCCCATGCTCGACATGACGCTGCTCGCCCACCGCGGCTTCCTGTTCAACACGCTCGCCGCGACCCTGGTGATGTTCGTCCTGTCCGGGCTGCTCTTCGTGCTGCCCCCCTACCTCCAGTCCGTCCTCGGCCACGACGCCCTCGGCACCGGCCTGCGACTGGCGCCCATGATGGTCGGCCTGATGCTCGCCGCGCGGGCCGCTCAGCCCGTGGTGGCCCGCTTCGGGGCGCGGGCCGCCGTCAGCGCGGGCCTGGTGGTGCTCGCCTTCGCCGCACTGCTGGGCAGCCGCACGACCGTCGACTCCGGTTACGGCTTCACCGCGCTGTGGCTGACCGTCGCCGGGATCGGCTTCGGCTTCGCCGTCGTGCCCGCGATGGCCGGCGCCCTGGAGACCCTGCCCGCCGACCGCGCCGGCAGCGGCTCCGGCCTGCTGATGACCCTGCGCCAGGTGGGCGGCGCCGTCGGCATCGCGCTGCTCGGCAGCCTGCTCGCGGGCGTCTTCCGCGACCGGCTCGACGTCAGCGGCCTGCCCGCCGGCGTCGCCGACACCGCCGGAGGCTCGGTGGTCGCCGCCCATGTGATCGCCGAGAAGGCCCACGCGGCCGGACTCGCCGCCTCCGCGAACGACGCCTACGTCCACGGCATGGACGTCGTCATGCTGGTGTGCGGGATAGCCGCCCTCGTCTCCGCGCTGCTGGCGGCCGCGTTCCTGCCCGGCAGCGGGCCCGCCCGGGCCGCCGGATCCGAGGACGCCGGTCCCGGCAGGGCGGCCGCGAAGGCCGATGCCCGACAATGAGTTACATGACGGCCGCACGCATCAGCCCTCCCGCCGACCGCCCCCGACCGGGTCTGCGCGAGCGCAAGAAGATCAAGACCCGCGAGGCGATCCGCGCCGCGACCTACGCGCTGGTCGAGGAACAGGGCTACGACGCCACGACGATCGACCAGATCGCCGAACGCGCCGAGGTGTCGCCGTCGACCGTCTTCCGCTACTTCCCGACCAAGGAGGACATCGTCCTCACGGACGAGTACGACCCCGTCTTCCTGGAGGAACTGCGGGCCCGCCCGAAGGACGAGGCCTGGACGGACTCCATCCGCCACGTGATGCTGGCCGCCGCCCGCATCGGCGTCGAGGACGACGCCGAGGTGGCCCGGCTGCGCACCCGCCTGCTCGTGGACGTCCCGGCCGTGCGCTCGCGCATGATGGAGAGCATGTCGGTCACCGGCCGGCTGCTCTGCGTCGCGATCGCCGAGCGCACCGGCCGCGATCCGGACGGCCTGGAAGTCCGCGTCCACGCGATGTCGCTGATCGGAGGCCTGATGGAGACCTCCCTGTACTGGGCGGAGAACGGCCACCAGGGCGACTTCGCCGCCCTCCTCGACCGCGCCCTGGACGTCCTGGAACACGGCCTGGGCCGGGAAAAGAGCTGAGCCCCGACGGCTCCCCCGTGCCATCCTGACCAGGTGAACGCACACCGGATCCGCGTCGAAGTCGCGCCCGAGCTGGCCCTGTTCGTCCCGCACGCCCGGCGCGCCGGCGCCACCGACCTCGCCGTCGACGGCGTCTMGACCCTCGGCCACGTCGTCGAGTCGCTCGGGGTGCCCCTCACCGAGGTCGGCGCTCTGCACGTCGACGGGCAGGAGAGGCCCGTCTCGCACATCCCCGCCGACGGCGAGTCGGTGAGCGTGCGCCCGGTCGCCCGCCCCCAGCGGGTGCCGGGCGCCCCGCTGCGCTTCCTCCTCGACGTCCACCTCGGCACCCTCGCCCGTCGGCTGCGCCTGCTCGGTGTGGACGCGGCCTACGAGTCGACCGACATCGGAGACCCGGCCCTCGCCGCCCTCTCCGCAGCCGAACAACGGGTCATGCTCAGCCGCGACCGGGGTCTGCTGCGCCGCCGTGAGCTGTGGGCCGGCGCCTACGTCTACAGCACCGCCCCCGAGGAACAACTCCGCGACGTCCTCGACCGGTTCGCGCCCGAACTGCTCCCCTGGACCAGGTGCACCGCCTGCAACGGCCTGCTGCGGCAGGCCACCAAGGACGAGGTCGCCGACCAGCTGCGCCGAGGCACCCAGCAGTCCTACGACGTCTTCGCCCAGTGCCGGTCCTGCGGCCGCGCCTACTGGAAGGGCGCGCACCACGAGCAGCTGGTCGCCATCGTGGAACGCGCCCTTGCGGAGTTCGCGAGCCGGCCGGAGCCGGGGCCCGTCAGCCGCTGAGCGCGTCGCGCAGTCGCGTCGGGTCGGTGGTCGGGGCGTCGCAGGTGAAGCCGCGGCAGACGTAGGCGGCCGGCTCGCCGTCGACCAGCGGCCGGCCGGCGAGCAGCGGGAACTCGTCGCTGCCCGCGGAGCCGAACGCGACGACGGCTCCGGGCGCGGTGCCCAGAAGCGCCGTACGGTGCAGCTCCTTCGCGGCCCCGTCGTCCGGACCCGTGCCGACGACCGCGACCTCACGCGGGCCGTCGAGCAGCGCCTCGGCCGCGGCCAGCCCCCAGCCGATGAACCGGGGGACGCGCGGACCGAGCGCCTTCACCACGCCCAACGCCCGTTCGGCGGCGGCGCGATGGGGCTCCGAGCCGGTGTGCGCCGCATACCCGAGCAACGCTCCGGCGGCGGCCGTCCACCCGGAGGGCACGGCGTTGTCGGTCGGATCCTGCGGACGCCGGATGAGCTGCTCGGCGTCCGCGGCCGTGTCGTAGAGGGAGCCGGACCCGGCGTCCACGAACCGGGTCAGGACGTGGTCGAGCAGGAACCCGGCGAACTCCAGCCAGACGCCCTCCCCGGTGACCGAGGCCAGCGCGAGAAAACCCTCGGCGACGTCGGCGTAGTCCTCCAGGACGCCCGCGTTGGCCCCGACCTGCCCGTCCTTGCTGGTGCGGGCGATGCGGGCCTGGTCGTCGAGGTGCAGCCGGACGAGGAGATCGGCGGCGGCGAGGGCCGCGTCGACGAGATCGGGCCGGTCGAAGTACGCGCCCGTCTCGGCGAGTGCGGCGATCGCCAGCCCGTTCCACGCGGCGACGACCTTGTCGTCCCGGCCGGGAGCGGGGCGTCCGTCCCGGGCCCGAAGCAGCCGGCTCCTGATCGACTCGATCCTCGCGGCGTCGAACAGTCCGTCCTGTTGCGGGAGTTGAAGAACCGAGGAGCCGTGCTCGAAGGTGCCCTCCTCGGTCACCCCGAAGTGGCGGGCGGCGAGCTCGGCGTCCTCCTCGCCCAGCACGTCCTTCAACTGCCCGGGCGTCCACGCGTAGTACGCGCCCTCGACATGCCGGCCGGCGCCGTCGTCGCTGTCGGCGTCGAGCGCGGAGGCGAACCCGCCCTGCTCGGTGCGCAGTTCCCGCACCATGAAGTCGGCCGTCTCCAGGGCGACCCGCCGCGCGAGCTCCGAGCCCGTCGCGCGCCAGAGGTGCGCGTAGACCCGGCACAGCAGCGCGTTGTCGTAGAGCATCTTCTCGAAGTGCGGCACGATCCAGTCACGGTCCACGGAGTACCGGGCGAACCCGCCGCCGAGCTGGTCGTAGATCCCGCCGCGGGCCATGCGTTCACACGTGTCCCGGGCCATCTGCAGAGCGCCCTCGGCCCCGGTGCGCGCGTGGTGCCTCAGCAGGAACTCGATCACCATGGACGGCGGGAACTTCGGCGCCCCGCCGAACCCGCCGCGCTGCGGGTCGTACTCCCGGGTGAGCCCGAGCAGCGCCTGCGACAGCTCCTGCTCGCCCGGAGCCTGGCTGTCTCCGTAGGAGATCTCCCGCCCCGCCAGATCCCGGACGATCTTCCCGGCGACCTCGGCGACCTCGTCCGGCCGGTCCGTCCAGGCCTGCCGGACCCCTTCCAGGACCTGCTTGAAGGAGGGCATCCCGTGGCGGGGCTCGGGCGGGAAGTACGTGCCGAAGTAGAAGGGCTCGGCGTCGGGCGTCAGGAACACGGTCATGGGCCAGCCGCCCTGTCCGGTGGCCGCCTGGACGGCCTCCATGTAGACGGCGTCGACGTCGGGCCGCTCCTCCCGGTCGACCTTGACGCTGACGAAGTGCTCGTTGAGACGGTCTGCGGTCTCCTGGTCCTCGAAGGACTCGTGCGCCATCACATGGCACCAGTGACAGCTCGCGTACCCGACGCTGAGCAGCACCGGGACGCCCCGCCTGCGCGCCTCCTCGAACGCCTCCGCCGACCAGGGCCACCAGTCGACCGGGTTGTCGGCGTGCTGGAGCAGGTACGGGGACGTTTCATGGGCCAGTCGGTTCGCCATGGAGTCCATCCTGCCGCAGTACCCGCCCCGGGAGGCGGCAGGCATGTCCCGCCGGGGACGTCACCCCCGCGACGGTGACCGCCTTCCGGCCGTCGGAGAAAGGGCCCGCGCTCCGGCCGTCGGCGGTGCGGCGGCCCGGCGGTCCGGCGATCAGGGGGTCTGCGCCCCCTCGCGCCGCGCGGCCGACCGCAGCACACTTGACCAAGGAAAGCGGTGACCGCCGGAGGGGGACGGTACATGCGGGACGGTCATAGGGCGGACGCAGAGCGGTTGTTGGCGCGGGCAGTGGAGGAGGAGGTGCGTCGCTCCGGCGGGCGCGCCGACCGGCAGGCGCTGATGACGCGGGCGCGCGGCGCGCTGGACGTCATGGCGCAGACGGCCGCCGAGGAGTACGAGGCGTATGCGCGGGCCCTGGACGAGACGGAGGCCCGGCGCGTCAGTTTCGGGCAGCGCTACGCGCGCGAGGGCGGCCGAACCCCCCTGCTGGTGGCAGGCGTCGCCGCCGTGACGGCCGCGGTCGCGGACCTCGCGCTGGGCACCGGACCGGGCACGGCTCTGGGCGCCGGGGTGACCGTCGGGGTCGTCGGGGCCGCCGCGACCGTCGTCAAGGTGGCCGGGTCGCATCTGCCGGCCGCGCATCACCGGGCCGGCGAGGCGGGACAGCCCGGCGGCGCCGAACAGCTGCGGCTGCAGTGGCTCACGGCGCTGGAGGTGCGCGGTATCCGCCCCTTCCTCGACCAGCAGCGGGTGCTGCGTGCGACGACCGGCTCGAAGAAGCTCCCCGGACCGCGACTGCGCGGCACGGACAAGAGCGCGGCGGCCCGCGGACGCAACCTGCTGCAGCAGTCGTTCGCCCAACTTCCGGAGCCCGCGGGCCCGTTCGCCGGACGCCGGACGGAGCTGGCGCAGATCCGGCAGTGGGTGCAGGCGTCACGCGCCGGTACCGAGACCCGGCCCACCGTGGTCGTGCTGCACGGCGATCCCGGCAGCGGCCGCACCACGCTCGCGGTGCGGGCCGCACACGACCTGCGCGACCAGTTCCGCGGCGCGTGCGTGGTGGACCTGCGCGGCGACAGCGCCCAGGAGACGCCGCTGCCCACCCGGGACGCCCTGCTGCATCTGCTGAACCGCCTCGGCGCGCCCCGCGAGCAGCTCCTCTTCCGTGAGCGCTCCTCCGCGGAGCAGCAGGTCAAGCGGCTCGGCGAGCTGTATCACCAGCATCTGACCGGGCTCCCGGTCACGGTGATCCTGGACGACGCCTCCGACCCCGAGCAGGTCCGCGCGCTCGTCCCGGAACGTTCCGAGAGCCTCGTCCTGGTCACCGCCCGCTCCCCCCTCGCGCTGCCCGCCGAGCTGTCGCCCTGGGTGCACGAGCTCGCCGTGCGGCCCCTGGAGGCGGCGGGCGCGGAGGAGCTGCTGGCCGCGGCGGCGCAGGACGTCTCCGGTCCCTACGACGCCGAGTCCGCCGACCTGATCACCCGGTTGTGCGGTGGGCTGCCACTGGCGCTGCGCGTCGCGGGCTCCTCGCTGGGCCCGCGTTCGCCGCGGGCGCTGGCGGCGGACCTCGGCGCATACGGTCCGGTGCAGCCCGTCGAGCGTGCGCTGTGGCTGCGCTACACCGACCAGCCGGACCCGGCCCGCACGCTCCTGCGCCGGCTGGCGCTGGCCGGGCGGGCCTCCCTCGGCGCGGCGGCGGCGGCCGCGCTGCTCGCCACCGACCGCGCGGAGGCGGCCCGCCACCTCACGGCCCTCGCCGACGCCGGGCTCGTCGACCACGTCCGCGGCGACCGCTACCGCCTGCACGACCTGGTCCGCGCCTTCGCGCAGGCCCGCCTCCAGGACGAGGAGCCGCAGAGCGAGCGCGCGGCGGCCCAGGAACGTCTGATCGTCAGCTACGCCGAACTCGCCGACTCGGTGCTGCGGCTGGTCGACGGGAACATGTCGACCCGCTCGGACCGGTTCACCCCGCACGGCTTCACCTCCCTGGACGAGGCCCTGCGCTGGCTGGACGACGAGTCGAGCTTCATCACGGCGACGCTGCGGCACGCCGAGGGCGTCGACCAGAACGCCGTGATGAGTCTGCTGGGCGCGCTGTGCGACTACTGCCTGCTGCGCGGCGACCTCTACCGGCTCGGCGAGATCAGCGAACTGGCCCAGTCCGTCGGCCAGGACCTGCTGGTGCGGTCGGTGCAGTGGCGCACCGGCATCGCGGCGCGTCAGCTGGGCGAGCTGGACAAGGCCCGCACGACCCTCAGCTCGGTCGTCGACCTGTACCTCCAGGCCCACCACGACGCGGGCGCGGCGCGCGCGCTGTGCTCGCTGGGCATCACCCTGCACCATCAGGGGCAGCTCACGGAGGCCGCGGCGAAGCTGCGGGAGGCGATGGATCTGCAGGCCGGACCGGAGCTGGCCACGGACCGTGCCTGGACGATGCACGCGCTGGCGGCGGTGGAGCGCGACCGGGCGCATCTGGCCGAGGCCCTGGATCTCCTCACGCGCTCGCTGGTCCTGCACCGTGCGGGCGGCTCCGTGCACGGCGAGGCCTGGGCCCACTTCCAGCTGGGTCAGCTGCACCTGCGTCGCGGCGACGTCGGGCGGGCGCAGACCGACCTGCGACGGGCCCTCGACCTGTACGGCCGCACCCGTGACGCCCGGGGCGAGGCCTGGGCCCACACCCAGCTGGCCCGGGCCCGGCTGATCGCCGGGGATCCCGGCCCGGCGGCGGAGGACCTGCGCCGGGCGGCGGCCCGGCACCGGGACAACGAGGACGCGCGCGGCGAAGCCTGGACGGTGTACTACCTGGGCCTGGCCCTGGAGGAGACGGGCGATCTGGACCACGCCGTCCGCGAGCTGGAACGTTCCCGCTCCCTGTTCTCCCGGATGCGGGACGTCTACGGTCTGGCCTGCGCCCGCCATCACTCGGCCCGGGTCACCCGCGACCAGCGCGCGGCCCAGACCGGCTCCCTGCGCAACTCCGGGTTCGCCCGGCAGCTCCTGGTCGACGCCCGCGCCGACTTCCAGCGCATCGGCGTCGCCCACGGCGAGGCCTGGACCTGCCTGGAGCTCGCGATCGTCGACGCGGGCAACGCGCGCGCGCAGGCCGCGCTGGCCCTGTGTGAGGAGGCGGCGGCGCTGTTCGCGTCCTACGGCGACCGGCGCGGCGAGGACTGGGCGCGCTTCCTGCGCTGCACCCTGCTGCCGTACGCGGCGCCGGGCGGCGTCGAGGTCGGCACGGCGGTGGCCCAGGAGGAGCTGGCTCAGCTGGTCCGGGCGGACCACCCGCTGCGTGACACCGGGCTGACCGAGTGCCTGGAGGCCTATGGCCTGCTGCTGGAACGAGGCGTGCGCCTGGAGTCGGGCTGGCAGGCCTGGCGCCTGGGCCTCGTCCCGGGCAGACCCGCCCGCGAGGTGATGGGCGTGGCGGTGAACGCCGCTGCGGACCCCGCAGCCGCACCCGAGACCCACCCCGGCTGAGCGCGGGCCCGGGGTGGGGGCCTGCCCCGAGTCGGACGGACTCGGGTGAGCGGCCACTCGGGTCAGGGGCGACCCCCGGCCGGGGCGGCCGGGCATGAGGCCGCGCTCCCGGTCGGCGCGCCCCGGCCGCAGGCCGGGCGTGAGCAGGCGTGGACGGACTGCCCGCGCCCTTGCTCACGGGCTGCTCTTCGCTCGCCGCGCCCGGCCGCCGGTGTTGCCGCCGTCAGGGCCTCAGGTCGCCGACGAAGGCTTGCCCGTCGTCCTGCCCCCGGCCTCGGGGCCCGGCGCCGCGGTCGCGGAGGAGTTCGCCGTCGTGCCGTCCGGGACGCTCTCCTGGTCCGCCGGATCCTTGAAGTCGACCTTGCCCATGTGCTTGCTCATGGACCTCATCAGGCCCCACACCGCCACCGCCATCGCCGCGAAGACGATGAAGCCGAGGACGCCGGGGGTGACCTTGTTCTCGTCGACCTCCTTGGCGAGGGGGACGAGATGCGTCATTGCCAGGCTCACGCTTGCGCTCATGTCAGGCATTGTCGCGGATGCCCGCAAAGAGGTCGTCCTCGGGGAGGGAGGTATCGACGCGGGACTTCGCGAGCTCGTACTCCTCGGTCGGCCAGACCTCCCGCTGGACGTCCATCGGCACGCGGAACCAGCCGCCGTCCGGGTCGATCTGCGTGGCGTGGGCGATCAACGCCTTGTCGCGGATCTCGAAGTAGTCGGCGCACGGGATGTGCGTGGTGAGCGTGCGCTCGCGCTGCCCGAACTCCGCCCAGCGCTTGAGCCACTCGCCGTAGGGCGACTCCATGCCGCGCTCGATCAGCGCGTGGTGCAGCGCCTCGGTGCGGGGACGGTTGAAGCCCTGGTTGTAGTACAGCTTCAGCGGCCGGTACGCGGGCCCGAACTCTGCCTCGGGGTACTTCTCGGTGTCGTCCGCGCCCTCGAAGGCCACCATCGAGATCTTGTGGGTCATGATGTGGTCGGGGTGCGGGTAGCCGCCGTTCTCGTCGTAGGTGGTGATCACCTGGGGACGGAAGGAGCGGATCTGCTTCACCAGTTCGCCGGCCGCCCGGTCGACGTCCTCCAGGGCGAAGCAGCCCTCGGGCAGCGGCGGCAGCGGGTCGCCCTCGGGCAGCCCGGAGTCGACGAAGCCGAGCCATTCCTGCTTGACGCCGAGGATCTCCCTGGCCTCGTCCATCTCCTTCTTGCGTACCTCGTGGATGTGCTCCTCGATGTACTTGTCGCCCTGCAGCTTGGGATTGAGGATGGAGCCGCGCTCCCCGCCCGTGCAGGTCACGACCAGCACGTCCACCCCCTCGGACACGTACTTCGCCATGGTGGCCGCGCCCTTGCTCGACTCGTCGTCGGGGTGGGCGTGGACGGCCATCAGTCGCAGCTGGTCAGTCAAGACTCAATCCTCGGTAAGTCGGCGCCCGGAGTGACCCGGCGCGATCGCAGGCTTCTATAGTGACCGAATCGGGGGACGAAAAATTCCGCGCCGAGAGGACGATCATGAGCACGGCGAGCACGCGACTGCCCGAGGGCCGCTACGGCCGTTCCTCGGACGAGCGCGCCGACCACAAGCTCAAGATCGCCGGCGCCGTCCTGGGCGCACTGCTCCTGGCCTTGATGGGCTACTTCGCCTATCACTACGTCGGCCAGAACAAGATCAGCGCCGAGGTGATCGCGTTCAAGGCGACCTCGGACGACGCCGTGGAGGTCCACCTCGAGGTCCGCAAGGACTCCGGCACGAGCGGCTACTGCACGGTGCGCTCACAGTCCGCCGAGGGCGCCGAGGTGGGCCGGGCGGACTTCCGCTTCTCCGGCGCGGACTCGCGCATCGACAAGGTGGTCACGCTGCGCACGACGGCGAAGGGCACGACGGCGGAGCTGCTCGGCTGCCACGCGGACTGACTCCGGGCCGTTCACACGTTCCGGTCTCCCCCGCAATACGTCCACGCTGACCAGCGCCGACGTAATTCTGGTGGCTTATGTCCTCCCCCTACGGCCGCTGAATTGTTAGGCTCGTGGTTTCGCCCATCACCTGAGGAACATGCTTCTGGGTAGGGCGATGCTTTGTATTCCCAGTACCGACGAGGAGCACCTGTGACCCAGACCAGCGAGTCCGTCACCTGGCTGACCCAGGAGGCGTACAACAAGCTCAAGGTCGAGCTTGAGTACCTGACTGGTCCTGCGCGCACGGAGATCGCCCAGAAGATCGCCGCCGCGCGCGAGGAGGGGGACCTGCGCGAGAACGGTGGGTACCACGCGGCCAAGGAGGAGCAGGGCAAGCAGGAGCTCCGTGTGCGCCAGCTGACCCAGCTTCTCGAGAACGCCAAGGTCGGCGAGGCCCCGGCCTCCGCTGACGGTGCGGTGGCGCCGGGCATGGTCGTGACGATCGCCTTCGACGGCGACGAGGACGACACCATGACCTTCCTGCTCGCCTCTCGCGAGTACGCGAGCTCCGACATCGAGACCTACTCGCCGCAGTCCCCGCTGGGCACCGGCGTGATCGGTCACAAGGTCGGCGAGGACGCGGAGTACGAGCTGCCGAACGGCAAGAAGGCCTCCGTGCGCATCCTCAAGGCCGTGCCCTACGACGGCTGAGCCGCCCTCCTACCTGGACCTTTCTCTCTCCGGGCAGTCCCGACGAGCCCCCGGCGCCTCGCGCGCGGGGGGTTTCGCCGTACCGGGCCCCTCATGCGCGCCCGGCCGTGCTTCCCCCACGGGTCGCCTTCTCACGCCGTCGCCGAGCGGTACTTGCGTACCGCCAGCGTCCGGAAGAGCACGATGATCAGCACGGAGTAGATCAGCGAGGCCCAGACCGGGTGCTGCATCGGCCAGGCCCCGGACTGCGACTGGCCGGGGTTGGCGAACAGCACCCGGCAGGCCTGGACGGTGGCGCTGAACGGGTTCCACTCGGCGACGTGTCGCAGCCAGGGCGTCATGTTGCTGGTGTCCACGAACGCGTTGGAGATGAAGGTCACCGGGAAGAGCCAGATCAGCCCGCCGGAGGTGGCCGCCTCGGGCGTGCGGACGCTCAGGCCGATCAGGGCGCCGATCCAGGTGAACGCGTAACCGAGCAGGAGCAGCAGTCCGAAGGCTCCCAGCACCCGGCCGGCGTCGGTCTCGCCGTCGGAACCGACCCGCCAGCCGACCAGGAGCGCGACGATCGCCAGGACCAGCAGGGTCAGCGCCGTCTGGACGAGGTCGGCCAGGGTGCGGCCGGTGAGCACCGCGCCGCGCGCCATGGGCAGGGAGCGGAAGCGGTCGATGAGGCCCTTGTGCATGTCGTCGGCGATGCCGGCGCCGGCGCCCGCCGTGGCGAAGGTGACGGTCTGCGCGAAGATGCCCGCCATGAGGAAGTTCTTGTAGTCGGTGGCGCTCGTGCTGCCCCCGATCCGCATGGAACCGCCGAACACATAGGTGAAGAGCACGACGAACATGATGGGCTGAATCAGCCCGAAAATGACCACTTCCGGAATTCGGGCCATGCGGATCAAGTTGCGTTTTGCAACGACCAGCGAGTCCCGGATCGGCTGCCCGAGAGAGCGGGCGGACTGGGGCGCCGCGCCGCCCGCGGCGTCGGTGACGGCACTCATCTGACGGTCTCCCTCTCGCTCTGTCCCTTGTCCTGGCTCTCCTCCGCCTTCGCCTCGGCCACGTGTCCCGTCAGGGACAGGAAGACGTCGTCGAGGGTGGGGCGGCGCAGGCCTATGTCGTCGATCTCGATGCCGCGCGCGTCGAGCTCGCGGATGACCTCGGCGAGCAGCTTGGCGCCGCCGGTCACCGGCACGGTGAGCCTGCGGGTGTGCTGCTCGACGGTGGTCTCGCCCTTGCCGAAGCCGGACAGCACCTGCCGGGCCACGGCGATGTGCTCGCGCTCGTGCACCACGACCTCCACGCGCTCGCCGCCGGTGCGGGCCTTGAGCTCGTCGGAGGTGCCTCGGGCGATGACCCGGCCGTGGTCGACGACGGCGATGTCGTGCGCCAGATGGTCGGCCTCTTCGAGGTACTGCGTGGTCAGCAGGAGCGTCGTGCCGCCGGAGACCAGACGCTTGATCACCTCCCACAGCAGCTGGCGGTTGCGCGGGTCGAGGCCGGTCGTCGGCTCGTCCATGAACATCACGGGCGGCGAGACCACCAGGGCCGCGGCCAGGTCGAGGCGGCGGCGCATGCCTCCGGAGTAGGTCTTGGCGGTGCGGTCGGCGGCGTCCGCCAGGTCGAACTGGTCGAGCAGCTCGGCGGCCCGGGCCTTCGCCGCGCCGGCTCTCATCTGGTAGAGCCGGCCGACCATCTGCAGGTTCTCGCGACCGGTGAGGTATTCGTCGACCGCGGCGAACTGGCCGGACAGGCCGATCGAGCGGCGCACCTCGTCGGGATGCTTCAGCACGTCGAAGCCGGCGACCACGGCCCGGCCCCGGTCGGGGCGCAGCAGGGTGGTCAGACAGCGGACCGCGGTGGTCTTGCCCGCGCCGTTCGGCCCGAGCAGACCCAGGACCGTGCCCTGCGGCACGTCCAGGTCGACGCCGTCCAGAGCCTTTACGTCACCGAAGGTCTTCACCAGACCTTCGGCGTAGATGGCGCCTGGCATATGAGTCTCCACCTCGTCGGGGATTCTTCGGGGTCGGGGATTCTTCGGAAAGCCTAGGTTTGCACTTTTCGTGCGGCCTGATGGGGTAATCGGCCGAGCAGCGCAGGAGACACACCATAACGCGATGTATCGCGTCTCACAATGGACTTACCCGAACGAGTGATCGGAAGGATCCTGACCTGCGCCGGGCCGGGCTGGCCGTGCCGGGCCGGGCCACGGCCGCCTCAGTCGATGACGGTGTATCCGGCGTCGCGCAGCGCCCGGCCGACCTCGGCGCAGTGCGCCGGCCCCTTCGTCTCGAGGTGCAGTTCGACCTCCGCCTCCGTCAGCCCGAGCCGGGGGTCGGTGCGCAGGTGGCTGACGTCCAGGATGTTGGCGTCGACCCCCGACAGCGCCCCGAGGAGCGAGGCGAGGGCGCCGGGCCGGTCCGTCAGCCGCAGACGTACGGCCAGGTAGCGGCCCTGTGCGGCCATGCCGTGCCGCAGGACGCGCTCCATCAGCACCGGGTCGACATTGCCCCCGGACAGCACCGCGACGACCGGGCCCTCGAACGCGTCGGGCGTGCTCAGCAGCGCGGCCACCGGGCTCGCCCCGGCCGGCTCGACGACCAGCTTGGCCCGCTCCAGGCACAGCAGCAGCGCCGCGGCCAGCTCGTCCTCCGTGACCGTGCGGACCTCGTCCACCAGATCGCCGACGATGGCGAACGGCACCTCGCCCGGACGGCCCACCTTGATCCCGTCGGCCATCGTCGCCGGGTTGTCGAGCGCCACCGGCCGCCCGGCCGCCAGCGAGGGCGGATACGCCGCGGCCCCCGCCGCCTGCACGCCGACGATCCGCACGTCCGGCCGCAGCGCCTTCACCGCGACCGCGATGCCCGCCGCCAGTCCGCCGCCGCCGATCCCGACGACGATCGTGCGCACCTGCGGGCACTGCTCCAGGATCTCCAGGCCGACCGTGCCCTGCCCCGCGATGACGTCGGGGTGGTCGAAGGGGTGGATGAACACCGCGCCGGTCTCGGCCGCGTACTCCTGGGCCGCGGCCAGCGTCTCGTCGACCACCTGACCGTGCAGGCGCACCTCGGCCCCGTACTCGCGGGTTGCGCTGATCTTCGGCAGCGGCGCGCCCTTCGGCATGAACACCGTGGAACGCACGCCCAGCAGCGACGACGCCAGCGCCACGCCCTGCGCGTGGTTGCCCGCGCTCGCCGCGACCACCCCGGCCGCCCGCTCCTCCGGCAGCAGCCCGGCGATGCGCACGTAGGCCCCGCGCAGCTTGAAGGACCCCGTCCGCTGGAGGTTCTCGCACTTGAAGTGCACCGGCGCCCCGACCAGCTGGGTCAGGTGCCTGCTGCCCTCCACCGCGGTCGCCCGTGCCACGCCCGCCAGCATCTTCCGGGCGCCGCGCACGTCGTCGAGGGTGACGGGGCGAAAGGAGTCAGCCGTGCCGTAGCTCATGACACCAGCATCGCAGTTCACAGGCGGGAACGGCCGCTGTGACCAACCTCCGAGATCGGTTTGCGCAGCGCCGGTACGACCCGCCTTCCAGCCGCGTACTCTGTCCCCCATTCCAGCAGCCCCTTGATGAAGTGAGCCTCCGGCCATGCCCACAACACCTGAAATGTCGATGGACATGACGACAGTCGGTGACACCGGTCTTCTCGACACGTTGCAGCACGAGGTCGCGGTGTTCGCCCGCCGGGCCGAGCAGACCCGGCTCGGCGGCGTCGGGCAGGTGCGCAACTCCATGGACCGCGCCGCGTACCTGCTGCTCAACCGCCTCGACAAAGAGGGCCCCATGGGCGTCAAGGCGCTCGCGGCGAGCATGGGCATCGACTCGTCCACGGTCACCCGACAGGTGGCTCCGCTCGTGGACACCGGTCTGGTCAAGCGGACCTCGCACCCCGAGGACGGGCGGGCCGTGGTCCTTCAGCTGTCCCCGCGCGGGCAGGCGCGGCTGGAGGAAGTCCGTTCCTCGCGGCGGCAGTTGATGGCCGAGCTGACGGACGACTGGGCCCCGGAGGAGCGCGAGACGTTCTGCGCGCTCCTCACCCGCTTCAACACCGCCCTGTCCTCGCGGATGTCCGCTCAGGGCATTCCGGGTGCGGAGTCCACGCCGACCGCCTCCTGAAACCGGGCACGCGCGCGAGGGGCGACTTTCCGACGGGGGTGCGCGACTCTTGACCGAAAGCCCGCCCCGGGCCTCATATGAGACCGGGGCATATGGCCGCCCAGGGGGACGCCGTCAGGCGGGAGGCTCGGTGTGCGGGACAGTCGTGCGGCCCAGGAGACCCGCCGGGCCAGGGAGTTCGAGGCGTTCGTCGCGGGCGCGGGCGGTCGGCTGCTGCACGCCGCCACACTGCTCACGGCGGAGTCCCCCGCGGACAACCCGCGCGCGCGTCACCTGCTGACCCTCGCCCTCGCGCGCACGTACGCGTGCTGGGGCCGGCTGCACGGCGAGGACCCCTACAACCGCGCCCGCGAGCAGCTGGCGACCAGCTTCGCCCACGGCGCCTGGCACGAGTACGCGTGGCGCCTGTACGACGTGCTGCCGCTCGGCCGCGTCCCGCTGCTCGGCCGTGGCCCGTCCCCGAACCGCGGTCAGCCCCAGGGACGTCCCCGGCGGCGCCCGGCGGCCGTCGGCGCGCTGGCCCGTCTCGCCCCGCAGGAACGTCTCGTGCTGGTCCTCAGGCTGTACGAGGGTGTCGCCGAGGAGCAGACGGCGGCCCTGCTCGGCCTGCCTGCGGACCGTGTCCGCACGCTCTGCGACCGGGCGACGACGAACTTGCTGCGCCCGCCCCGCGCGCAGCCGCCCGTGGCGCCCCGGGCGAAGGCGACCGCCTCGTGAACCGCGCCGAGCGGGAGGCCGCCGCCCGCCGGGTCATGGAGCGGACGCCCCCGCATGTGCCGGCGGAACTCCACCTCGAGATCGTGCGCCGGGGCAGCCGCATGGTGCGCCGCCGCAGGATCGCCCGGCGGCTGGTGTGGCTGCTGCTGTGCGCGGCGATCGTGGCGTTCGTGGTCTGGGCGGTGGTGGTGCAGCCCTGGGTGGAGCCGCCGTCGCAGACGACTCCACCGCTCACGGACTGGTGAGCCGCGGCGCTCGCTCCAGGACCGGCCGCCCGGGGGCCCGCCCGGCGGCCCGTCCTGCCGTGCGGCCTAGCCGAGGGCCTGCTGCAGGTCCTGGAGGAGGTCGTCGACGTTCTCGATGCCCACGGAGAGGCGGACGAGGTCGGCGGGCACCTCCAGGGCGGAACCGGCGACGGACGCGTGCGTCATGCGCCCCGGGTGCTCGATGAGGGACTCGACGCCGCCCAGGGACTCGCCGAGGGTGAACACCTTGGCCCGGTTGCAGACCTCGACGGCCGCTTCCTCGCCGCCGGCGACCCGGAAGGAGATCATGCCGCCGAAGGCCCGCATCTGCTTGGCCGCGACCTCGTGCCCGGGGTGCTCCGGCAGGCCCGGGTACAGCACGTGCGTCACGCGCGCGTGGCGGGTCAGCATGTCGGCGACCTTGCCGGCGTTCTCGCTGTGACGGTCCATGCGCACCGACAGCGTCTTGGCGCCGCGCAGCACGAGCCAGGAGTCGAAGGGCCCGGCGACCGCGCCCATCGCGTTCTGGTGGTACGCCAGCTCCTCGCCCAGCTGGGCGTCGCCGGTGATCAGCGCGCCGCCCACGACGTCCGAGTGACCGCCCATGTACTTGGTCAGGGAGTGCACGACGACGTCCGCGCCGAGCGACAGCGGCTGCTGCAGGTACGGCGTGGCGAAGGTGTTGTCGACGACGAGCTTCGCGCCCGCGTCACGGGCGACCTGGGCCAGGGCGGCGATGTCGGTGATGCCGAGGAGCGGGTTGGAGGGCGTCTCCACCCACACGGCCTTGGTCTTGGGGGTGATCGCGGCGCGCACGGCGGCCGGGTCGCTGGTGTCGGCGACCGACCACTCCACGCCCCACCGGGCGACGACCTTCGCGAAGAGGCGGAACGTGCCGCCGTAGGCGTCGTTGGGGATGACCACGTGGTCGCCGGGGCTGAGCAGCGTACGCAACAGGCAGTCCTCGGCCGCCAGTCCGGAAGCGAACGCGAGACCCCGGCGGCCGCCCTCCAGGGCCGCGAGGTTCTCCTCCAGGGCGGTCCTGGTCGGGTTGGCGCTGCGGCTGTACTCGTAACCGCCGCGCAGGCCGCCGACGCCGTCCTGCTTGTAGGTCGAGACCTGGTAGATCGGTGGGACGACCGCGCCCGTGAGGGGATCGGCGGTGTTGCCCGCATGGATCGCGAGGGTCTCGAAATGCTGACTGATGTGCCTGTCGCTCATGGGCACCGAGGGTAGTCCGCTCGCGGCCCCGGCGCGGGCCGGCCGCCCGGCACAGGGGGGCGAGCCCGGCCGGGACGGAGGTTTTCCACAGGGTCGGGGGGCGGGTTGGCCAATTGTCGGCGCGGTCTGGTTCGCTTGTGGCATGGAGATTCTGTGGGGCCTGGTGTCGCTGGTCTTGATCGGCTACGTGGTGCTGTCGCTCGTACGGCGCCGGCGCGGTGTCGTCGGGCTGGTGCCGGCGGACCACCCGGACGCGGCGGACCCGGCGACCTACGGTTTCGTGCGCACCGAGGAGCTGGACATCCGCATGCCCGGCCCGGACCCTGATCTGCTCGACGTCCTGGACGTGGTGCAGCACACGCAGGACTACCGGGCCGCGCAACAGCTGCTGGCCGGCACCGAGACGCGGGGCGAGCTGCGCTGGCAGCGCGTGCAGGCCTTCGCGGGCGCGGCGGCGCTGGAGCTGCAGCAGCGGCCGGGTGGCGTCAGCGAGGCCCCCGGCGGGCAGTGGCTGCGGGTGTGGCGCACCGAGGCGCCCAAGGACGCGGGCGGTGCGGCGGTGCACGCCGAGTTCCTGGTGCAGCAGGCCTGGCGGACGTCGACGCCGGGCACGGACGACTTCCGGATCATCATGGAGGAGGCGAGGGACGCCTGCGGACAGGCGGCGCTGCTGTCCCCCGACGACCCGATCCCGTACATCGTCGAGCTGTCGGTGGCTCGTGGTCTGCGGTACTCGCAGGCGGAGTTCGAGCAGCTCTGGCTGAACATCCTGGACCGCGACCCGGCGCACATGGGGGCGCATCTGGCGGCCCTGCACTACTGGTGCGAGAAGTGGCACGGCTCGCGCGAGCTGGCGTACGCCTTCGCGGAGTCCGCGGCGGCACGGGCCCCACGGGGCTCCCTGCTCGCGGCGATGCCCCTCTTCGCGGTCTTCGAGCACCTCCCCGAGGTGAACCTGGTCCGCAGCTTCTACCAGAGCGAGGTCGTGACCAAGGCGGTGCACGGCGCGCTGTTCGCGGTGCAGGCGGCCCGGCACGACGACCCGATGCTGGCGCACGTACGCCATCTGCTCGTGCTCTTCCTGGTGCGCTCCGAGCGCTGGTCGGAGGCGATGAGCCAGCTCATCCACGTGGACGGCCACGTCGGCGCCCTCCCCTGGACGCTCTCCCCCGACCCGGCCGGGGAGTTCGCGGTCTACCGGGCGATGGCGGTCGCCGGGTACGAGGCGAACGGCGGCAGCCCGGCGACGATGCCCCACTGACCCCGGGCGGCGGGCGGCCTGCGGGTCACCGGACGGTGAAGCCGGCCGCCTCGGTGTCCAGCGTGGTGGTGCCGTTCTGTGCGGTGGCCAGCACGGAGACGTGCCAGGCGCCGCGCGGGGACGCGTTGGCGTAGGCCCGGGTGACCGGGACGGTGTAGGTGCACCGCACGGTGTGCGTGCCGGAAGGCCTGCAGACGGCCGCCTCCACGTCGGCCATGTCCTCGGCCGTCAGCCCCTTCCCGGCGAAGGAGGAGTTCTCCGGCCATGCCAGGACCTTGACGCTCTTGACGCCGGAGGACGCCGTCACGTCGGTGACGAACGTCAACGAGCCGGCACGGTCGCCGTCGGGAGCGGCGTAACGGGCGGTGCCGTGCGCCAGCGTCGGGGACTGCTCGCCGGCGTGGGCGAGAGCGAAGGCTCCCGCGCCGCCGAGCACGACGACGCCGGCTGCCACGGAAAGAGCGATACGTCGGGACATGGGGGTTCTCCGCAACTGTCTGGGCTGATTCGGGCCGGCGCTCCTCGCCTGCGGCCGCTGTGCCGATACTCGCCGCGCAAGGGACCGCGGGGCATGAGCGCGGATACTCAACTCTCCCTGAGTAAGCCGTGCTTGGCCGCCCGCGAGGCAGCCGGGAGAAACGGGTGACCGCCCGGCCGCGCCGCGCTTCAGGCTGTACGCCCAGGGAAGCGCCACGGGACCGGCCGTCGCGCCGGACAGCCGGTCAGGGACGCAGGTGGGCGAGCAGCTCTTCACCGGCGGGGTATCCCTGCTCCCGGGGGAGCAGGCGGGCGGCTGCGTCCGGTGCACCGTCCCTGACGAGTGCGTGGATCTCGTCGGCGAGCGGAGTCACGTCACTGACGGACACGATCCACTCGTCCGCGTAACGCGACGACGCCTCACCCGAGAGCCCCAGTTGCAGCGAGCGGTGCGGCAGGGCACGCAGATGCAGATCGCGTTCGGGATCCCACTGGACACGGGCCGGTGCGCGCTTGAGGTCCCGCTGCCAGGCGCCGCGATCGGCATGCAGTCCGGGGACGTAACTCGCCAGGCAGGCATGGCGCAGCGCCCACTCGAAGCCGTCGCGAGTGATCTCGACGGCGAGGACGGTCTCCTGACCCTCCTTCGTGCCCCAGCCGGAGCGGTACATCATCCACAGGAAACTGGGCTTGATCCACGTCATGCGGCCGGGCTTCCACGCGGCGGGAAAGCGGCCGTCCCGGATGGCGGGCAGTCCTATCTCAGGGGAGTACGCCTGGTAGACGGTGATCGTGGACGCCGTGTGGAGCGCGCGGATCCTGCGGTGCGGTTCTTCCATGGCGTACAGCGTGGGCTCCGTCGGCTCAGGCGACCACCGATTTTCGACCGGCCGAAATCCGGCGTTCCCCGGTCACGGGGCAAGGGTTCGGCGGACGCTCGAGCTATGGCGTCGGGCCTCGTGTGCGCAGGGCCGTGCGGCCGGGGTCGTGACCGCTGTACGGATCACGCGAGACGGCCCTTCAGGTGATTGCGGGACGCCGCACGGGCCGGGCGGCCGTCGCGGGGGTACGCGTCCCGGCGGAGGACCGATCCAGAACGCCGTGAGGAGCTTGGTGATGTACGCAGCAGTCCGGCGGTACGAAGGGGTGACCGATTCGGCCGAGGCCGCACGTCTGGTGAACGAGGGGTTCGTGCCGCTCATGCGCCAGGTCCCCGGCTTCGTGGCCTACTACTGGATCGACACCGGGGACGGAGCGATGGTCTCGACCAGCGTCTTCCAGGACCAGGCGGGTGTCGACGAATCGATCTCGAGGGCCGCGCACTTCGTGCGGGACAACCTTGCGTCGCTGCTCCCCAACCCTCCCCAGGTCATGGCCGGCGAGGTGGTGGCCTTCGCCTGACAGCGTTCGGACCGGCCACATGAGATGGCCTCCCTCCGTGCGCTCCATGCGCTCCGTGCTCTCCGTGCGCTCCGTGTCAAGCATTTCGACCTCGTTCAAAATGCGTTCCCGCCGTACCCGCCCCGACCTACGATCGCTCGCATGCTGATTCGCCGGACATTACAGATGATCGTCGTGTTCGCTGTGGCTCTCGTCGGAGCGATCGGGGGTGGGGTGGGGACGGCGCAGGCCGAGGGGAGCCGGTCCTCGTACGACCGGCAGTTGTTGTTCTTCAACCACTCCTACGGCGTCCTCGACCGGGAGACCGCCGATGCCATCGAGCACTCGGACTACCTGAGGGACTTCGCCAACTTCCAGGTCCGCACCACGACCGGTACGGGCGGACAGACCTGGACCGGCCGCTACCTGATGGGCCGTGAGACCTACCTGGAGCTGTTCGGAGTCGGGGACCTCCCCGGCCCGGACGGCGTCCTGGGCGCCGCCGGGATGGGCCTGTCGACCGAACGGGACGGAGACCTGGCGACCGTCGCGGAGCGCATGAAGAGCGAGGGGGCCACCCCCGTCGACTTCCTCCAGACCAAGGACTTCGGCGACGGTGTGCCCGTGCCGTGGTTCGACGCCCTCCTCACCAGCACCGAGTACGACGCCTTCCAGGCGTGGGCGATGGAGTACCGGCCGGAGTACTTCGCCGATCCTCGCGGCCACACCGAGCCGGCGAGCTTTCCGGGTGACGTCGGCCGGGAGCGCTACCTCTCCGACGACTACCGCACCCATCTGATGCGCGACGTGACCGCCGTACGCCTCGCGGTCACCGAGGGCGACCTCGCCGACACCATGCCGCTGCTGCGGGCCGGCGGGTTCGCCGTCCGGACCCTGCCGGACGGCGGCGTCGTCGCGGAGTGCGGCGGCACCACGATCCGGCTCGACGCCGTCCCGCGCGGACAAGCGGGGTTGCAGCGGGTCGAGATGTCGCTCAACCGGCCCGTGAAGGACCGTCACGTGGAACGGATCGGCCGCTCGACGCTCACCGTCGGCCCCGGCAGCCACGCCGTGTGGACGTTCACCGACAGCGCCACCCGGTAGAGACCCTTACGGAGCGGTTGCCGTCGGCGGCCACGACACCGCAGACGCCGTACCGCTGCCGCCTGCCCCTCCGGGCGGGCGGCAGCTCCGGCTCCGGCTCCGGCTCCGGCTCCGGCTCCGGCTCCGGGGGAATTCACTCCACCTCGATGCCGAAGTCCTGGACGAGCTCCTCCAGGCCGCCCGGGTAGCCCTTGCCGCCCAGGACGAAGTCCCAGTCGCCGTTCGCTCTGCGGCGGAAGGAGCCGAGCACCAGGGCGGTCTCGCCGGGCCGGCCGTCGGAGACCTCGAGTCGCCCCAGCTCGGCGAGCCCCGGGTCGAGGAGGCGAATGCGGGCGTCGGTGAAACCCGACAGGTCGGCGTCCGGGTCGGTGTCCGGGTCGATGGCGGCCACGAGCACGAACCGGTCGGCCTCGTCGGGCAATCCGTCGAACGAGACGCAGATCGCGGCCTTGTCCGGTGCGGTGCCGGGAAGGGCGCGCACGGAACCGTCCGGCGTCTGCGGGTTGTTGAAGAAGACGAAGTGATCGTCGCTGAGGACCCGGCCGCCGCGGCAGACGAGGGCACAGACGTCCAGAGCGACGCTTCCGGTCCACGACATCCCGAGGACGTTGTAGTCGTCGGGCAACCGGGCGCCCGGTCCCGAGGGCGTCGCCCGGGCCGAAGGCCGCCGGCCGCTCTCCCCCAGTCGGCCGCGCAGTCCATGGCGATGCAGCAGGTCGACGAGTTCGGCGCCCGATATGAGTTCCAGCGGTTTGCCGTTGGCGAAGGCGTGCGAGCCGGGGCCGAACCCCGACGTCGTCACGAGGACGCCCTTGTTGGCGCCGGCGTCCTGCACGGTTCCGTACAGGTCCCGTACCGCGGTGGGCGGCACGGTGTTGCGGTAGCGCTTCACCTGCACGACGATCTTGCCGCCCCGGATCGGCGTCGGATCCAGCGCGTCGACGTCCACACCGCCGTCGTTGGAGCGTTGGGTGGTCACCGCCTGCATCCCCATGGCGCGGAAGAGGTCGGCGACGAGGTCCTCGAAGGCGATCGGGTCCATGGCGAACAGGTCCGGTTCCTCGTCGCCGCCGTGCGCGACGACCCGGTTCCCGACGTCCTGGGGCCTCCTGCCCGGCCGCACGGGTGCGAGCTGGTCCGGTCGCGCGGAGAGCTGGCCGCGCAGTGCGTCGGCCAGGCAACTGCCCGCCTCGACCTGTGCCAGATACAGGTCACGGAACGAGGAGCGCGAGGCCATGACGGTCGCGAGAACGATCTGGCCCGGCCGGCCCGTCGTCGGGTCATGGCCGTCGACGAACCCGTTCAGAGCCACTGACTCGAGCGCGCCCGGCTCATCCGCGCCGTACAGCTCGTGCAGCACGAGCAGCATGCACTGGGCGAGGACCTCCCGGTATAGAGCCCGGCGCTGACCCGCCGGCCGGGGAGTCTCCTTGTCCTGGTCGGCCCCGGACAGGTACCGAACGGCCTTGACCTCCGGCACGATGCCGTAGCCGGGCAGCTCCCAGTCCAGCACCAGCTGCCGTGCCGCCGGGTCGTAGGCCGCTGCCACCTGCCGTGGGAAACCTTCCGGCCATGCCGTCGAGGCGTAGAGGGCGGCGGAGAAGTACTCGACCACGGAGTCGGGATCCTGGCGTCTCACGCCTTCGGTCATCGCGCCGATGCCGGCGTTGTGCCGCCGTACATCTGCCAGCTGAGCGTCGACCCACTGCCGGTACTCCCGCTCGTACGACGCCAGTTGCTGCCGGCGCCGCGTCTCCGCGGCCTGGGCGGCCTGCAGGTCGCGCTCGAAGCGTGCTTGCGCCTCGGCCTGCGCCTGGGCCCTGCGGCTCGCGGTCCAGCCGCTCTGCGTCTGGTAGTGATCGATGTTCGGCAGGGGTACCGGCTGCGCCAGTGGTCCCGGAGCGAAGGGCTGAACCTCCTCGGGTCGCAGCAGGGAGGCGGCCCTGAAGGCCGGCGCCCGGCAGCCCGCGGCGAGCAGCCCCTGCAGCGAAGCGACCTGCGCGTCGAGTTCCTGCGTGCGTCGCAGCGCCTCTGCCTGCCGGTATTCGCGGTGGCTCTGGGCGGCCCGCCGCTGATAAGCCCGCGCTTCCTGTTCCTGCTGTCTGCGCTGCCTGGCCTCGGCTTCCCGCTGGCGCTGCTGCTGCCGTTGCATCTCGGCCCAGATGCCGACAGAACCGGTAGAACGACGACTCATGTGCCGCAGGCCCTCCCCAGGGACGGGGGCAGCCGCAAGGCATTTTGGTTGCCCCCGCAACCAATTGTCACGAGACGACTCTATACAGCAATGGCCGTCCCGCCTATCCGCGCGTCTCCCCCACGGGACCCCGGCGGCGCCCGGTTCGGAATTGGGTTGCCCGGGGTGGGTCGGCGGGGGCTAGATGGCGTCATGGCTGACATTCAGGGGTCGTACGACGAACTGTTCGCCGCGGTGCCCACCGCGCTGGCCGCGTTGCTGGACGAGGGGGACGTCGGCGGCTCGGTGGCCGTGTTCGTGGACGGTGAACCGGTGGTCGACGTCTGGGGCGGGTTCGCCGACACGGAGCGCACGATTCCCTGGCAGCGGGACACCCTCGTCAACGTCTGGTCCGTCACGAAGACGATGACGGCGCTGTGCGCGCTGGTGCTGGCGGACCGGGGCGAGCTCGACATGGACGCGCCGGTGGCCCGGTACTGGCCGGAGTTCGCCGCGGCGGGCAAGGAGGGGGTCCTGGTCCGCCATGTGCTCTCGCACACCGCGGGGCTGCCCGACTGGGTCTGGCCGGTGGCGGAGCTCTACGACTGGCCGACCGCAACGGCGCGGCTGGCCGCGCAGCCGCCGCAGTGGGAGCCGGGCAGCGCGGCCGGGTACCACTCGCTCACCCAGGGGTTCCTCGTCGGCGAGGTCGTCCGCCGGATCACCGGCCGTACGCCGGGCGGCTTCTTCGCCGACGAGATCGCGGGCCCGCTGGGCGCGGACTTCCACATGGGACTGCCGGCCGGGCACGACCACCGGGTGGCCCCGGCGGTCCCGCCGCCCTCCCACGACGAGGACTACACCGCGAGCGCGGCCGCGGGCGACGCGGCCGGGGACGCGTCGACGGCCCCGGACTCCACGGACCGGTCGACCGCTCCGCAGGCCACGCCCGCCGCGACCGCGCTGCGGGTGCGGGACGGCAACAGTGCGGCCTGGCGGCGGGCGCAGATCCCCGCCGCGAGCGGCTTCGGCAACGCCCGCTCGGTCGCCCTGGTCCAGTCGGTCCCGGCCTGTGGCGGGGCGGTGGGCGGGGTGCGGCTGCTGTCCCGGGCGGGGTGCGAGCGCGCCTGGGAGGAGCAGTTCGGCGGCCGGGACCGTCGTCTGAACATGCCGGTCAGCTGGGGCCTGGGCTACGGCCGCTTCGGCGGCACCTACGGGTGGGGCGGCTGGGGCGGCTCGATGGTCATGATCGAGCCCGAGTCGCGGATGACGGTGGCGTACGTGACGAACCAGATGCGCGAACCCGCGGCCGACACCCGGGGCATGGGGATGGTGATGGCCGCCTACGACGGACTGCAGGGGTTGCGCCCATGAGCGGCAGGGCGGGCGGGGCGGCGGCGTTCCTGGTCGGCGGCGGCTGGGACGAGTCCGTGGCCGGCGTCGTCCACGGGCCGTTCCTGCGGGCCGCGGCGGCGCGTTCCCGCCGGGGCGCGGGGGCCGTGCCCCGGATCCTGTGCGTGCTCGTCGACGAGGGCGCCGGGGCCGAGGAGTTCGACCGGTACGACGTCGCACTGCGCCGGGCGGGAGCGTGTACGCCCGTGCCGCTGCTGCTGCCGGTCGGAGAGCGGTTCGACGCGGGGGCGTTGCCCGGGGAGTCCCCGGACCCCGAGGACCCCGAGAACCCCGAGGACCCCGGGAGCGTGGACGGGGTGTTCGTCTGCGGTGGCCTGACCCCCGCCTATCAGGAGGCTTTCGGCGGTGGGGCGGGCCGGGCGCTCGCCGCGCGGGGCATCCCGTACGCCGGTTTCTCCGCCGGGGCCGTGGTCGCGGCGCGGGACGCGGTGGTCGGGGGGTGGCTGGTGGACGGGGTCCCGGTGTGTCCGCCGGACGCCGCCGAGGACCTGGAGGAGGTCGAGGTACGGCCCGGGCTGGGGCTCGTGCCCTTCGGGGTGGACGTGCACGCCGCGCAGTGGGGCACGTCGGGCCGGCTGGCCGCCGTCGTGGCCGGCGGGCGGCTCGCGCACGGGGTGGCCGTCGACGAGAACACCCTGGTCGAGGTGGCGGATGGGCGCGTGCGCGTGGCGGGGCTCGGGCAGGCCCACTCCATGCGTCCGGCTCCGGGCGGTGGGATCGTCGTACGGTCCTACGGCCACGGGGAGTCGTTCGCCGTCACCCGCTGATCCGCCCGCCAGGCACGGACGCCGCCCCGGCGGCCCTCGCCGGGACTCGCTCGCCGCTCAGGGCCCCCGGAAACGCGTTCCGGGGGCCCTGAGCGCTGCGTGATCCCGTCAGCCCGGTCCGCCCTCCGCGCCCCGCCCTGCCCTGCCCTGCCGGGGACGCGGACGCAAACGCAGACGCGGACGCGGACGCGACCGTCAGATCGTCGAGGTGTCGATCACGAACCGGTAGCGGACGTCGCTGGCGAGCACCCGCTCGTAGGCGTCGTTGATCTCCTGCGCGGCGATCAGCTCGATCTCGGCGCCCAGGCCGTGCTCGGCGCAGAAGTCCAGCATCTCCTGGGTCTCCGCGATGCCGCCGATCATGGAGCCGGCGAGGGTCTTGCCGCCGCCGATCACCGAGAAGAGGTTGAGGGAGATCGGCTCCTCGGGGGCGCCCACGTTCACCAGCGCGCCCTCCGCCTTCAGCAGGGACAGGTAGGCGTTGAAGTCCAGCGGGGCCGAGACCGTCGAGAGGATGAGGTCGAAGGAGCCGCGCAGGTCCTGGAAGGTCTTCTCGTCGCTGGTGGCGTAGTAGTGGTCGGCGCCCAGCTTCAGGCCGTCGTCCTTCTTGCGCAGTGACTGGGACAGGACGGTCACCTCGGCGCCGAGCGCGTGGGCGATCTTGACCGCCATGTGGCCGAGGCCGCCCATGCCGAGGACGGCGACCTTCTTGCCGGGGCCGGCGTTCCAGCGCTTCAGCGGGGAGTACGTGGTGATGCCGGCGCACAGCAGCGGCGCGGCGACGTCCAGGGCGAGGCCGTCGGGGATGCGGACGACGAAGTTCTCGTCGACCACGATGTTCTGGGCGTAGCCGCCGTACGTGGGCTCGCCGTCCTTGCCGACGGCGTTGTAGGTGCCGACGCTGCCCCCGGTGCAGTACTGCTCCTGACCGGCCTTGCAGTTGTCGCACTCACGGCAGGAGTCGACGAGGCAGCCGACGCCCACCCGGTCGCCGACGGCGAACCTGGTGACGCCGGGGCCTACCTCGGAGACGACGCCCGCTATCTCGTGGCCGGGCACCATCGGGAAGATCGCCTCACCCCAGCCCTCCCTGGCCTGGTGGATGTCGGAGTGACAGATGCCGGCGAACTCGATGTCGATCAGAACGTCGAACTCGCGGACCGTACGACGTTCGATGGTCGTGCGCTCCAGGGGAGCCTTGGCGGCGGGGGCGGCGTACGCGGCGACGGTGGTGGTCATGCCGGGGTTCTCCTAGGGGGGTTGCGTCGTGTCCGGCCTGCCTTCCGGCCGGACACGACGTCCAGTCTGCCCCGCGTCGTGGGATTCACCCAGGTCACACCTCTGCGTACGTCTGCCGTGCCTACCACTGGCGGGGTCAGGATGCCGTGCGTACGACCATGAATACTGGACGACATGGACGAACGCCCCGAACCCGTCGGCGCCTCGCTGGACCGGCGAGCCGAGCTCAGCGAGTTCCTGCGCACCCGGCGGGCCCGGCTCAAGCCGGAGGACGTGGGGCTGCCCGACTTCGGCCGGCACCGCAGGGTGCCGGGGCTGCGTCGTGAGGAGCTCGCGCAGCTGGCCGGGGTCTCGGTGGCGTACTACACGCGCCTGGAGCAGGGCAACGGGCGCAACGTGTCGGCGGAGGTGCTGGACGCCATCGCCCGCGCCCTGCGGCTGACGGACGCCGAGCACGCGCACCTCACGCACCTCGCCAAACCGAAGCACAAGAAGAAGCAGACGGCGCGGTCGCCGCAGACGCGGCCGGCGCTGCAGCAGCTGCTGGACGCGATGGACGCGGTGCCGGCCTACGTCATCGGGCGGCGCTCGGAGATCCTCGCGTGGAACCGGCTGGCGGCGGCCCTCTTCGGCGACTGGGGTGAACTGCCGGCGGCGGAGCGCAACTGGGCCCGGCTGACGTTCCTGCGCCCCGATTACCACGATCTCTTCGTGGACTGGGAGCAGAAGGCGATCGACATCGTCTGCGTCCTGCGCATGGAAGCGGGCTGCTATCCGGACGATCCGCGGCTGTCCGCGCTGGTGGGCGAGCTGTCGGTGAAGAGCGATGACTTCCGGCGGCTGTGGGCGACGCACGACGTCAAGGAGAAGAGCCATGGCGTGAAGCGCATGAGGCATCCGCTGGTGGGCGAGCTCTCCCTGAACTTCGAGGGGTTCAGGCTGTCGGACGACAGTGAGCAGGTAATGGTGACGTATCACGCGGAACCGGGATCGGCGTCGGCGGAGGCACTGCGGCTGCTGGCGAGCTGGGGCGCCGACGCCACCCGGGCGGGATCCCAGACGCCGTCCGCCTGAGGGTGCGGCGCCGCCGGGGGGTGCCGGGAGGGGGCTGTCGGGAGGGTGGCGGGGGTTGCCGATCCCGGGCCCCGACCGCGTCACCGGCGTGCGACGCGCCGTCCGCCCGCCGCTCCCCAGCCCCCGGCCGGCTCAGCCCCGGTAGGGGGGAGCCGCGCCCCAGCCCCACTGGGGCACCGGCTGCTCGGCGGGCGGTTTGGCGTCCGGCCCCGAGAAGTGCACGGCGAGCCGGGTGCCCCACTCGACGTAGGCGAGGAACGCCGAACGGAACTCGGGGTCGGTGGGCAGGGCGGCCTCGTCGGCGGCGTCCTGGATGAGGTTGACCCAGCGGCGGCGCTGGGGCTCGGTGATGTCGCGGCCGAAGTGCTTGGCCACCATGTGGCTGTGGCCGCCCTGGGTCGCCGAGTAGGTGTGCGGGCCGCCGAAGACCTCGGCGAGCCAGAGGGCCACGTGCTCGGCGTGCTCGGGGGCGAGGCCCGCGAAGACCGGGGCGAGCACGTCGTCCTGGAGCACCTTGGCGTAGAACGCCTCGGTCAGCCGGGCGAAGGCCTCCGCGCCGCCGGCCCACTCGTACAGCGTGGGCACGGCGGACCCGGCTCCGCGCACGGATGTGGCCTTGTAGTGGCGCATCTCGGCGATGTCGCCGACGTACGGGCGGATCTCCGCGAGGAACGCCGGGAACAGGTCGGAGGTGCGGAAACCCTGCAGGTGGTCCTCGGTCGAGGTCCAGGTGATGCGCAGGATGAAGTGGCCGAAGTCCTCCTCGCAGCGCGCGAGTTCGTAGTCGACGCAGTGCGGGGAGGCCGCCAGTTCGCGTGCTGCCCGGCTGTACGCGGCCAGGAACTCCGCCGAGCGGTCCTCCGGGATGGCGTACCGGATGTACTCGACGGTGGTGGGCGTGGTGGGCGTCTGATCCGTCTGTGGTGCCGTCATGGGGCCACGCAAGCACGAACGGCCCGCCGGAGGCTTCTCTTCCGGCGGGCGTTCTCTCAGGGCTCAGCGAGCCGCCCGCGGCGGCTGCCCGAAGCGGGCGGCCGCACCGCGGGCCCGGGGTGCTCTCGCGGGCGGCTCACTGAGCCGCCGCGTTCTCCCTCACCGTGATCCTCCCCTTGCGGATGGTCGCCACCCGCGGGGCCTTTCGGGCGATCGCGGAGTCGTGGGTGACCATGACGAAGGTCAGCCCGTGCTCCTTCCACATGGCGTGCAGCACGTCCATGATCTCGTCGCGCATGCTCTCGTCGAGGTTGCCGGTGGGCTCGTCGGCGAGCAGCACCTTCGGCTGTTTGACCAGCGCGCGGGCGATCGCGACGCGCTGCTGCTGACCGCCGGACATCTCGGACGGCAGATGCCCGAGGCGCTCGCCGAGTCCCACGGACGTCAGCGCCTCGGCGGCCCGCTCGCGCCGCTCCCCGCCCTTCACGCCGAGCGGGACGAGCGCCGTCTCGACGTTCTCCTGCGCGGTGAGCGTCGGGATGAGGTTGAAGGACTGGAAGACGAAGCCGATGTTCTCGCTGCGCACCTTCGTCAGCCTGGCCTCGGAGAGCTTGGCCAGGTCGACGCCGTCGAAGATGATCTCGCCCTCGGTGGGCCGGTCGAGCGCGCCGATCATCTGCAGCAGCGTGGACTTGCCGCCGCCGGTGGGGCCCTGGATGACGAGCCGGTCGCCGTCCGGGACGGTCAGGTCGACGCCGTCGAGGGCGTGGACGGTGTCCTTGCCGCGGGTGTAGCGCTTGGTGACGCCTCTGAGTTCGTACATGGGACTGCAACTCCTGGGTTCGGTGGGGTGGGTCGGCTACTCGACGCGGCGCAGCGCGTCCGCCGGGCGCAGCCTCGACGCCCGCCAGCCGCCGAAGGCACCCGCGATCAGACCACCGGCCACGGCGAGGCCCACCGCGACGGCCACCGTGGTGACGCTCACCGGCGCGGTCAGGGCGACGTCGAGGGTCCTGGCCGCCGCCCGGCGACCGCCCCCGCCGAAGCCGCCGGGGCCGCCCTGGCCGCCGCCACCGCCCAACTGGGCCTGCAGGGTGGGGCTGATCGCGGTCACGGCGTACGCCCCCGCCAGGCCGAGCGCGATGCCCAGGGCCCCGCCGAGCAGGCCGTTGACCATGGCCTCGCCGACCACCTGCCGGGTGACGCGGCCGGACTTCCAGCCCAGCGCCTTCAGCGTGCCGAACTCGCGGACGCGCCGGGAGACCGCCGAGGAGGTGAGCAGGCCGGCGACCAGGAACGCGGCGATCAGCACCGCGACGGACAGCCACTTGCCGACGGTGGCGGCGAGGGAGGAGGCCGTGGAGAGGGAGCCGGAGACGGTGTCCGCGAGATCGGCGGAGGTCGTCACCGTCGTCCCCGCGACGTTCTTCTGGATGGTCGACTTGACGCTGTCGATCTTCTTCGAGTCGGTCGCCTTGACGTAGATCGTGGTGACCTTGTTCTTCGAGTCGCTGAGGGTCTGGGCCTGGGCCAGCGGGATGTAGACGTTGGCGGCGGCGTCGCCGCTGTCGGCCGTGGCGACGCCGATCACCGAGAACTTGACGCCGCTGACGGTGAGCGTGGAGCCGACCTTGAGCGACTTCTCCTTGGCGTACGCGGAGTCCACGACGGCGACCTTGCCGTCGGTCTCGGAGGCCTTGAAGGTGCGGCCGCCGGTGATCCTCGAGGAGGTCAGCGGGCCGAGCTCGGGCTCGGCGACGTCGGCGCCGTAGACGGAGTAGTTGTCGACGTCGAAGTCCGCGCCGCCGCCCCGCACTTCGCCCTGCGGCCCGCCGCTCTCCTGGCCGCCGCGAGCGCCCTGGCCGCCGCCCGTGGCGCCGCCGCCGTTCTGCTGGAACTGGCCGCGGGTGAACTGGCCGTCGATCTTGATGACCCGCAGGCTCAGCCCGCCGACCGCGTCGGCGACCCCGCTCTGCTTGCCGACCTGGGCGACGGTCGCCGTCGACAGGGTCTGGAAGCCCTGCACCATGACGCGGTCGGTGCTCTGCTGCGCGCCGGAGCCGTCGTTCTGCGCGTCGAACTGGAAGCGCGGACGGTCGGAGGCGTTCGCGGTGGGCGAGGCGGCCTTGGTGACGGTCATGTCCGTGCCCAGGCCGTACAGGGACTGCAGGACCTCGTCCTGGGCCTTCCCCATGCCGGACGAAACGGAGGAGACCACGACGACGAGCGCGATGCCGAGGGCGAGACCGGAGGCGACGACGAGGGCCGCTCTTCTGCGGCGGCGCAGTTCGCGCCTCAGGTAGGTGAAGAACATGGCCGCAAGCTAGGTACGGCGCGTGATGACTGGATAAGGCCGGGATAAGAGACCGATGAGAACCTGAGAAGGCTGTGGCGGACCCGGAAAACACCGGTGCCGCCCCCTGGAGGGCGGCACCGGAAAGCTGTGAACGGACTGTCAGGACGACCCGTCAGACGGCCGAACCCGCCTTCCACTGGGCCCAGTCCATGTTCCAGCCGTTGAGGCCGTTGTCCGGGGCCACGGTCTTGTCGCCGGTGTTCTTGACCACCACGACGTCGCCGACGATCGAGTTGGTGTAGAACCAGTAGCCCGCCGTGCCCTTGTCGTCGGCGCCCTTGGTGTCGGACAGGCCCACGCAGCCGTGGCTGGTGTTCACCGAGCCGAAGACGGACTTCGCGCCCCAGTAGTTGCCGTGCACGAAGGTGCCGGAGTTGGTGAGGCGGATGGCGTGCGGGACGTCCTTGATGTCGTACTCGCCCTTGCCGTCGTCGTCGGTGAAGCCCACGGTCGCGCCGTTCATGCGCGTCTCCTTGAACTTCTCCGACATCACCATCTGGCCCTCGTACGTCTTGTTGTCGGGCGAGCCGGCGGAGATCGGGATGGTCTTGATGACCGCGCCGTTGTGCGTGACCTTCATCTGCTTGGTCTTCGCGTCGACGTAGGAGACCTGGTTACGGCCGACCTTGAAGGTGATCGTCTTCTGCTGGACGCCGAAGACGCCCTTGGCGCCCTCCACACCGTCGAGCGCGAGCTTCAGCGTGACGGTGGAGTTCTCCTTCCAGTAGTCCTTCGGACGGCAGTCCATGCGCTGGGTGGAGAACCAGTGACAGACGACCTCCTGACCGCTGGTGGAGGTGACGCTGACGCCCTTCTGCACGGCCGCCTTGTCGGTGATCGACTTGTTGAAGTTGATCGACACGGGCATGCCCACGCCGACGGTCGAACCGTCCTCCGGCGTGAAGTTGCCTATGAAGCTGTTGTCCGGGGAGACCGTGGTGAAGGAGGCGTTCTCGTGGGCCACCAGACCGCCGGAGTCCTTCGCCTCGGCCGCCACCTTGTAGGTGGTGGAGCGCTCCAGCTGCTGGTTCGGCTTCCAGCTGGTCTTGTCGGCCGAGAGCGCGCCCTCGACCGCCTTGCCGTCGGCGGTGGTCATCGTCACGGCGGAGAGCGTTCCCTTGCTCACCGTGACGGTCGCCGAGTTGTTGATGGAGGCGTTGTTCGAGCCGTCCGCGGGTGTGATCTTGATCTGGGCCGCGGAGGACTTCTGCGCCGCCGCCTCGTCGGCCTTGGCCTGCGAGGAGCTGCCTCCGCCGTCCGAGGCGCCGTCGCCACCGCCGGAACACGCAGAGAGCACCAGAACACCGCCGAGCAGGGCGGACGCGGTCATCAGACCTCGACGCCGCCTACTGTCCGTCATCACACGCTTCTCCATCGTTGCCATTGCCTGAAAACCCCGAGAGTCCCCGTTTGGAAACTTCAACGCTACGAGCGGTGCGTCCCGTTCCACATTCTCCGAAGGTGTGGGGCATGCCACGTTCGTGGCACGCATGGTGCGGGTGTCGGCTCGTGCGCCCCCCTAAGACGGCGTGACCCCGGACGGCGGTCGCCGTCCGGGGTCACGGGTTTCCCGCAACGCTCAGCCGATGCCGACCTGTTCACCGTCGGACTCGTCGTCCTGGTCCCCATCCTCGTCGACATCATCGTCGTCGAGGTCCCACTCCGGCGAATCCGGGTCGTACTCGACCCGCTCGCTGGACCAGGAGGCCTGCTGGAGCTCCACTCCGTCGACCCCGCCGACCAGGTCGAACGGATCGACGAGGTAGGCCAGGGCCTCCGCGGTGTCCTCCGTCACAGCGCCCTCGGCATGGGCGCGCTCGGCGTCCGGGATCCCCTCGTCCTCGGCGAGCCGTCGCAGCGCGGCCGCGGTCACGGCGTCCTCGTCATGAACCTCGAGGAGAATTTCCACCCGAATCCGAACAAAACGTGATGACTCTTCAGTGCTCATGGCCGGAGCGTACGACTCATGGCTCCCGCAACTTTCCCGCGACCCGCGCCTTTCATTAGCATCGGGCCACACGGCCAATTCGCCAGCGTCACAAGGGGATCGATATTCCGTGTCATCCGCTCGCCGTCCGTTGCTGACCGCCACCGCCGCGGGGACCCTGCTGGGCGCCCTGTGGTTCGTCCCGTCCGCCAACGCGTCCCAGGACGCCCCGGTCAGAACGGAGACGACGACGCAGGTCACGACCCAGGCGCGAGCCGCGTCGACGACCACGGCCGACGCGGCGGACGCGACCCGGGCGACCCGGGCGACCGCCGACAACGCGTCGACCCTGACGGCCGTCCGGACCGCGGCCGACACCACGACCGACACCACGACCGGCGACGGCACCCGGCTCGCCGACACCGGAAGCTTCGACACGACCCCCTATGTCGTGGGCGGGACCACGCTGCTCGCCCTCGGCGCGGGCTTCGTTTTCTACTCGATTCGCCGGGAACGTCTGGGTTTTTGAAATAACTTGACTGATCTTTGACGGCTTCCTCATAGTTCGCTCATGAAGAGATCACCGGGGACACGGCTGTGCGCCACCGCCGCCATCGGCGCGCTGTCGCTCTCCCTCCTGACCGCCTGCTCCGACGGGGCGAAGGACGCCGGCGACGCCAAGGGCCCGGCGTCCTCCGCGGCCTCCGGGGGCTCCACGACCGCCTCCGACGCCAAGGCGCTGCCCACGGCCGAGCTGGAGAAGCTGCTGCTCGCCCAGGGCGAGGTCAAGGGCTACAAGGTCACCTCGGGCGACGACACCCTGCCGGCCTCCAAGAGCGTGGTGAAGACCGACAAGGAGGCGTGCGCGCCGCTCGCCTACGCCATGTCCGGTCTCGCGCCCGGCGACACGGAGTCCCATGCGAGCAACACGCTGACGGAGGACAACGCGTCGGCCGCCGCCACCAAGTCCCCCGGGGACATCAGCCAGTCCGACCTCGAGGGCGCCTTCAAGGTCAAGCTGACCTTCGTGGGCCTCTCCTCGTACGAGGGCGACGGCGCGGAGAAGGCCTTCAAGTCGGTCTCCGACGGCGTCGCGGCCTGCTCCGGCGGGTTCGGGGTCACCGCCCAGGGCGAGAAGCAGAAGATCACCAAGGTCGCCCCGGAGCAGGGGGCGCGAAGCGGTGACGAGTCCGTGGCGTTCACGGTCGACTCCGACGTCGACGGCGACGGCACGGCCACCTTCCACACCCAGGTGGTGCGCAAGGGCAACACCGTGGCCTCGTTCTACACGGTGGACTTCGCCTCGCTCACGTCCACCGGCAAGTCGTCCGCCGTGCCGGCCGCCGTCGTCGCCGCGCAGGTCGCCAAGCTCAAGTGACTCCCGGCGCACACCGGGGCCCTGTCCTCGCGCCGCACGGACGCGCGGGCAGGGCCCCGTACGGTGCCGGCGCTACCGCAGCGGCCCGGTGACCGTCTCCACGGCGGCGACCACGCCTCCGTCGCGCACGAACGCGTCCGCCGCCGCGAGGTCGGGCGCGAGGAACCGGTCCGGGCCGGGGCCCTGGACGCCCGCCTTGCGCACGGCCTCGATCACGGCCCGGCTCGCCGGCGCCGGGGTCAGACCCTCGCGCAGTTCGAGGCCGCGCGTGGCGGCGTACAGCTCGACGGCGATCACCCGCGTGAGGTTGTCGACGGCGGTGCGCAGCTTGCGGGCCGCGGACCAGCCCATCGACACGTGGTCCTCCTGCATGGCGGAGGACGGGATCGAGTCGGCGGACGCCGGCACGGCCAGCCGCTTCAGCTCGCTGACCAGCGCGGCCTGCGTGTACTGGGCGATCATCAGCCCGGAGTCGACGCCGGCGTCGTCCGCGAGGAACGGCGGGAGGCCGTGGCTGCGGTTCTTGTCCAGCAGCCGGTCGGTGCGCCGCTCGGCGATGGAGGCGAGGTCGGCGACGGCGATGGCGAGGAAGTCCAGCACGTAGGCGACCGGCGCGCCGTGGAAGTTGCCGTTGGACTCGACCCGCCCTCCCCCGGTGCCGAAAGCCTGTGAGGTGTCCCCAGGCAGCACCACCGGGTTGTCGACGGCCGAGGCCAGCTCTCGCTCGGCCACCAGACGGGCATGGGCCATGGTGTCGCGGCCGGCGCCGGCGACCTGCGGGGCGCAGCGCACGGAGTAGGCGTCCTGGACGCGCGGGGCGTCGTCCTGGTGGTGGCCGGTGAGCTCCGAACCCGCCAGCACCGCGAGCATGTTGGCGGCCGAGGCGCCCTGGCCCGGGTGCGGGCGGATGGCGTGCAGCTCGGGGGCGAGGACCTTGTCGGTGCCGAGCAGGGCCTCCAGCGACAGCGCCGCCGTGACGTCGGCGGACTTGTAGAGCATGTCGAGGTCGGCGAGGGCCATGACCAGCATGCCGAGCATGCCGTCGGTGCCGTTGAGGAGCGCCAGGCCCTCCTTCTCGCGCAGTTCGACGGGGGCGATGCCGTGCTCGGCGAGCAGGTCGCCGGCGGGCCGGACGACGCCGTCCGGGCCCTCCGCGTCGCCCTCGCCCATGAGGGTGAGGGCGCAGTGCGAGAGCGGGGCCAGGTCGCCGGAGCAGCCGAGGGAGCCGTATTCGTGGACGACCGGGGTGATGCCGGCGTTCAGGATGTCGGCCATGGTCTGCGCGACCTGGGGCCGCACGCCGGTGTGTCCGGAACAGACGGTCTTCAGCCGCAGGAACATCAGGGCCCGGACGACCTCGCGCTCCACGCGCGGGCCCATCCCGGCCGCGTGCGAGCGGACGATGTTGCGCTGCAGCTGGGCGCGCAGCTCCGGGCTGATGTGCCGGGTGGCGAGGGCGCCGAACCCGGTGGAGACGCCGTAGACCGGCTCGGGCTTGGCCGCCAGCGCGTCCACGATCTCGCGGGCCGCGGCGAGTGCCGCCACCGCCTCCTCGGAGAGCTCGACGCGGGCGCCGCCGCGCGCCACGGCGAGCACGTCGGACGCGGTCACGCCGTGCGTCCCCACCACCACAGTGTGCATATCCATATTCAGGAGCGTAGTGACTGAAGACCACGATGTCACCAGTGGAGGCGGGGTTCGCCCCTTACCGACTGCGTCACACTCTCAGGGCCGCCCCCGGAACCTGCGCCGCTCGGCGGTCCGCTCCCGCTCCGGGGGCGGCTCGTCGGCCAGCCGCACCACGGGATCGTCCGGCCCCTCCCGCCCGGCGACCACCGGCCGGGCGGCCCGCACCGCCTTGGCCCGGTACTGGGCGGCGTCGGCCAGCCGGAACAGCCGCCGCGCCGAGCCCACCGGCCCGATGGGGTCCTGGGTGGAGGCGACTCCGCAGGCCACCCCCTCGCCGAGCTCCAGCTCGCCGGCCCGGCGGCAGAGCTCACCGGCGACCTCGACGACGTCGTCGGCGGGCGGGCCCACGGCCAGCAGACAGAACTCGTCCCCGCCCAGCCGGGCGGCCAGCGCGCCCGGCAGCATCGCCCCGCACAGCGAGAGCACCGACCCGAACCGCTCCAGCAACCGGTCCCCGACCGCGTGCCCCCGGGTGTCGTTGACCCGCTTCAGCCCGTTGAGATCGCACACGACGAGGCTGACGACGACCCCCTCCGCACGGTGCCGCTCGACCGCCTCCTCCAGCCGCACGTCGACGGCCCTGCGGTTGGCCAGACCGGTCAGGGCGTCGGTGAAGGCGAGTCGGCGGGCCTCCTCCAGCCGCTCGGTCTGGGCGAGCCCGGCCGCGACGACGGCGGCCAGCACGGTGGCGAAGTCGGCGTCGGCGCGGTCGAGGACGGGGGCGCCGGCGGAGCGCGCCACATACAGCTCGCCCCAGGCCCGGCCGTGCAGCACGATCGGCGCGACCACGCAGGAGCCGCGGCCCCGGCGGCGGAGGGCGGCGACCCTCTGATGACAGTAGCCGGGGCGGCCTGCGGCCGGTCCCTGGGCGGTCTCCACCCAGGCGTTGGGTTCGCCGCCGGCCGCCCAGCGCTCGTGCAGGAACTCGGTGATCTCGGGGAACTGGTGCACCGGGTAGGCCTCGGCCTCCGGGAACTCGTCCTCGTCGGCGGCCCGGTCGCCCACGTTCGCCAGGACGCGCAGCCGCCCGAGGTCGCGTTCCCACACCGAGAGGGCGGCGAAGTCCCCGGCCAGCGCGCGGCACGCGCCGAGCGCCGCGGCCCGCCACGACTCGCGGGGGGTGCGCGCGGCGGCCATGCCCTGCGCGAGCGCCACCACGGCCACAAGGCGTCCGTCCTCACCCATCGCCCTCACCCACTGCCCTCGCCCATCACCCCAGGCTAGGGATATTTGGGTGAAAAAGAGACACGGAGGGGGCACTTAGAGTGACAGCGGCCGTCCCCGCGGACTCACTCGCCCGGCCACTGCGGCTTCCGCTTCTCGTTGAACGCGGCCACCCCCTCCGCCCGGTCCCCCGAGAACGCCACCGACCGCCACGCCGCGTCCTCGACCTCCAGCCCGGCCCGCAGGTCCAGCCCCTGCCCGAGCCGCAGAGCCCGCTTCGCCGCCCGCAGCCCCACCGGCGAGTTGGCGCCGATGCGCGCGGCCAGCGCCAGAGCCTCCTCCCGGTCCCGCCCGTCCTCCACCAGCACGTCCACCAGGCCCAGCTCACGCGCCTCGGCCGCCTGCACCCGGCGGGCGGTGAAGACCAGCTCGGCCGCCCGCGCCGCCCCCACCCGGCGCGGCAGCAACTGCGTCCCGCCGCCGCCCGGGATCACGCCCACCGACACCTCGGGCAGCCCCACCACGGCCGTGCCGTCGGCCACGATCAGGTCGCAGGCGAGCGCCAGCTCGAAGCCGCCGCCCAGCGCGAAACCGTGCACCGCGGCGACCGTGGGGACCGGCAGTTCCAGCACGCCGGTGTAGGCCCCGCGCGCCACCGGCCGCTGGCGGACCAGCTCGGCGTCGCTGAGGGAGTTGCGCTCCTTGAGGTCCGCGCCGACGCAGAACGCCCGCTCGTGCGTCGAGGTCAGCACGACCACCCGGACCGCCCGGTCCCCGCCCAGCGCCGCACAGGCCCCCGCGATCGACCGGGCCATGTCGGTGGACACGGCGTTCATGGCCTTCGGCCGGTCCAGGGCCAGCTCCGCGACATGGCCGCCGTCCCCGTGCCGGCGCACCGCCACGAACTCCCCGAACCGCTCCTCGCCCCCGACGCCCACGACACCGCTCACGACACCCTCCGGGTTAACGATGGTTAACAACTGTGGTCCGATCATCGCAGCCGAGGCCCGGCAGCGAAAGAGTGAACCCGTCCCCGTCGAGAGTCCCGTCCACCCGTTCGAGTGACATCCCGCCCAACTCGCCCCGCACCACTCACAGGAGCGCATAACGTGCGTCCGCCCCGGCGCAGCGGGGGCGCGATCGCATCCGGGAGGAAACGCGATGACGAGCACGCGGACCGGGCCGGACGTGACGGCACACGACGTGACGGCCCCGACGGAGGCCGAGGCCGACCGGCCGTGGGCGCCGCGCCCCCGTGGCCGGCATCGCCGGCCCCGCCCCCACAAGGTGCTGTTCGCCGCCGGCGGCCTCGCTCTGGCCGCGGGGGTGCTGAGCTTCGTACGGCTGACCCCCGACGCGGGTGGGCCCGCCGGTGTGGGCGCCGCCGAGGCCGATCCGCAGCCCGATCCCGTCGCGAGCACCGGGGCCGACGACGACCCCGGCCGCTCGGTCGACACCGCGGCCACCGTCGCGCCCTCCCCGACCGCGCCCAGCGCGATGGGCGGCGCGAGTGCCGGTCCGGCCCCCGAGGTCGGCCTTCTGCCGGGCGCCCCCGGCTCACCGACGTCCGTCGCCCTCACTCCGGGCGCCACCTACACCCAGGCACCGCCCGGCGCGGCGCCCACGCGGCCTGCGGCCGACACGCCCCGGGAGCCCGACGCGCCACAGCCCGCGCCCACGTCGACCACGGCTCCCCGGCCCTCGGCGACGCCGGCCCCCGCCCCGGCCACGACGCCGCCCGCGCCCCAGCCGGGGCACACCGGGACCCCGCGGCAGCCGGGCGTCTGCGTCCCGGTCGTCGGCCTGTGCGTGGACCCGCTGGGAGCCACCCTGCCGAAGCTCTAGAGAGGTTCGCGGCGCCCATGAGGACACCGGAAGGCAGGGGTCTAGTCGTCCGGGTCGCCGCGGCGGGTGAGCAGCCAGGGTTCGACCACGCCCAGGCCGCGCACCGGGCGCTGCCACATCGGCTGCAGCGCGAAGCGGTACTTCGGGGGCTCCTCGCCCTCCTTCTCCGCCGCGGCCGCCTCCTCGGCGGCCTCCGCCTCGGAGGAGGGTGCGTCGCCGGTGCGGATGAGCTCCTCGGCGAAGGCGCTGTCGACCAGGACGGCGTCGCGGGGAGCTATCGACGTCAGGCGGGAGGCCAGGTTGACCGTGGTGCCGAAGACATCGCCCATCCGGGTGGTGACCGTGCCGAACGCCATGCCGACGCGCAGTTCGGGCATCGTCTCGTCGTTGCTCATCGTCTCGACCAGCAGCAGCGCGATGTCGGCGGCGGTGCCCGCGTCGTCGGCGGCGTACAGCACCTCGTCGCCGAGGGTCTTGATCAGTCGCCCGCCGCGGGCGGCCACCAGGTCGGCGGAGGTGGTCTCGAAGGCCTCCACCAGTTCGCCGAGCTCCTCCTCCTCCATGCGACGGGTCAGCCGGGTGAAACCGACCAGGTCGGCGAAGCAGACGGCGAGCCGGCGGTCGACCATCTCCTCGTCGTCCGCCGCCTGCACGACCCGGCCCGCCGAGGCGGCGAGCTGCCGGCGCCAGACGTAGACGAGGAACTCCTCCAGCTCGGGCAGCAGCAGCTCGACGATGGGATAGGTGACCTCGGTGCGGGTCATGCCCGGCTCGGGCGGCTCGGTCAGGCCCTCCAGGAAGGAGTCGATCTGCCACTCCGCCAGCCGGGCGGTGGTCTGGCCGGTGGAGCGCGCCACCTGCACGGCCATCGCCTCGCTCAGCAGTCCGGCCTCGACGAGACCGGCCAGTCGGCGCAGGGCGAGGACGTCGGCCTCGGTGAGCGCCCTGGCCTGCCCGATGTCGGCGAAGCCCATGGCCCGCCAGAAGCGCGACGCCAGCTCCATGGAGACGCCCGCGCTGCGGGCGGCCTGGAAGGGGGTGTAACGGCGCTCGGCACCGAGGATGAGCTGTTCGAGGCGCAGCGCGAGAGGATGCGGGTCCTCACCTGGGTCGCCCGGCTCGCCCGGGTCGGCGGCCGGCAGGTTGCCCCGGCCGTCCTCGCCCGCGCCGGAGCCCGTGTCGTCGACGGTCACGCCTGCTGCCCTTCCGATCTTCCGCGGTCATGTATCGACCGGCCTCAACTCTACGGCAGGTGTGCGCCAGCTCACTCCGTTCGGTCCGACGAGGGGCGCGGTGCGGTCAGGGCCCCGGAGGCCTTGGCGGCCCCGGCGGCCGCCGAGGCTCACACCGGCCTGAGGTGGACGATGTCGCCCGCTCCCACCGGCTCCTGTACCCCTTCTTCCGTGGCGATCACCAGCCGCCCGTCGCCGTCGACCGCGACCGCCTCGCCGACGATCGACCGGTCCCCCGGCAACTCGGCCCGTACCGTTCGTCCCAGAGTGGCGCACCCGGCCGCGTACGTCTCCTGCAGACCGCTCTCCGCCGGATCGCCGCCGGCCTCCCGCCAGCGCCCGTACCACTCCTCCAGCGACCGCAGCACGCTCCGCAGCAGCGTGTCCCGGTCCGTGCTCACCGCCCCGGCCAGCGCCAGCGAGCCCGCCTGCGGCACCGGGAGTTCCTCCGCGCGCAGGGAGACGTTGATGCCGACGCCCACCACCACCGCGCTCTCGTCGGCCCGCCCGGCCCGCTCCGCGAGGATGCCGCCGGCCTTGCGTTCCTCTCCCCCGACGGTCACCAGGAGGTCGTTGGGCCACTTGAGTGCCGTGTCGACGCCGGCCGCCCGGGACAGCCCCGTCGCCACCGCCACGCCGGTGAGCAGCGGCAGCCAGCCCCAGCGGGCCACCGGCACCTCGCCGGGGGTGAGCAGCACGGAGAAGAACAGGCCGGAGCGCGGGGGCGCCGTCCACCGGCGGTCCAGGCGGCCCCGGCCCGTCGTCTGCTCCTCGGCGACGAGGACCGCGCCCTCGCCCGCCCGTCCCGCGTCCGCCGCCGCGACCAGGTCCGAGTTGGTGGAGCCGGTGCGCTGCACCACGTCCACGCCCGTCCACAGGCCGCCCTCCCGGACCAGCCCCCGGCGCAGGGCCGCCACGTTGAGCGGCGGACGGTCCAGATCGGACCACCGGCCGCCGCCTGCGTCTGATGCATCTCGCGGTGTCATGCAAGCCACCCTAGGTGTGTCGAATGCCGCACTGCCGATCCGTAGGGGCAGCACTACTCTACGGATGAGTAACCGTCCCCCCTTTTGAGCAGGCAGGGAGCCGCGATCCCGATGTCCGAGCCGGAAGAGCGCCAAGAGATCCAACAGTCCCAAGGGATCGACGTCCACACCACCGCGGGCAAGCTCGCGGATCTCCAGCGCCGTATCCAGGAAGCGACGCACGCCGGTTCGGAACGCGCCGTCGAGAAGCAGCACGCCAAGGGCAAGTTGACGGCCCGTGAGCGCATCGACCTCCTCCTCGACGAGGACTCCTTCGTCGAGCTGGACGAGTTCGCCCGGCACCGCTCCACCAACTTCGGCCTGGAGCACAACCGTCCGTACGGGGACGGCGTCGTCACCGGCTACGGCACGGTGGACGGACGTCCGGTCGCCGTGTTCTCCCAGGACTTCACGGTCTTCGGCGGGGCGCTGGGCGAGGTCTACGGACAGAAGATCGTCAAGGTGATGGACTTCGCCCTGAAGACCGGCTGCCCCGTCATCGGCATCAACGACTCCGGCGGCGCGCGCATCCAGGAGGGTGTGGCCTCACTGGGCGCGTACGGCGAGATCTTCCGCCGCAACACGCACGCGTCCGGGGTGATCCCGCAGATCAGCCTGGTCGTGGGCCCGTGCGCGGGCGGCGCGGTGTACTCCCCCGCGATCACCGACTTCACGGTGATGGTGGACCAGACCTCGCACATGTTCATCACCGGTCCGGACGTCATCAAGACGGTCACCGGCGAGGACGTCGGCTTCGAGGAGCTGGGCGGGGCCCGCACCCACAACGCGGTGTCGGGCGTGGCGCACCACATGGCCGGCGACGAGAAGGACGCCGTCGAGTACGTCAAGCAGCTGCTGTCGTACCTGCCGTCCAACAACCTGTCCGAGGCACCGGTGTTCCCCGAGGAGGCGGACCTGTCCGTCACCGAGGAGGACCTGGAGCTGGACTCCGTCGTCCCGGACAGCGCCAACCAGCCGTACGACATGCACACGGTGATCGAACACGTTCTGGACGACGCCGAGTTCTTCGAGACGCAGGCGCTGTTCGCGCCGAACATCCTCACCGGCTACGGCCGGGTCGAGGGCCACCCGGTCGGCATCGTCGCCAACCAGCCGATGCAGTTCGCGGGCTGTCTGGACATCACGGCCTCCGAGAAGGCGGCCCGCTTCGTCCGCACCTGCGACGCCTTCAACATCCCGGTCATCACGTTCGTGGACGTGCCCGGCTTCCTGCCCGGCGTCGACCAGGAGCACGACGGCATCATCCGCCGCGGCGCCAAGCTGATCTACGCCTACGCCGAGGCCACCGTCCCGCTGATCACCGTCATCACCCGCAAGGCGTTCGGCGGCGCGTACGACGTCATGGGCTCCAAGCACCTGGGCGCGGACCTCAACCTCGCCTGGCCGACCGCCCAGATCGCCGTCATGGGCGCCCAGGGCGCGGTCAACATCCTGCACCGCCGCACGATCGCGGAGGCGGAGGCGAACGGCGAGGACCTGGAGGCGGTGCGCGCCCGGTTGATCCGGGAGTACGAGGACACCCTCCTCAACCCGTACGTCGCGGCCGAGCGCGGCTACGTCGACTCGGTGATCATGCCGTCCGACACCCGCCGGCACATCGTGCGCGGTCTGCGTCAACTGCGCACCAAGCGGGAATCCCTGCCCCCGAAGAAGCACGGCAACATCCCCCTCTAAGGAGCCGCTGTGACGATCAAGGTCGTACGGGGCAATCCGACCCCCGAGGAGCTCGCCGCCGCCCTGGCGGTGGTCCGGGCCCGCGCCGCGGCGGCAGTGACGGAGCCGTCCGGCGCGCAGCCCCCGAAGGACGCGTGGTCCGACCCGGCCCGCATCGCGGCACACCGGGTGCCGCAGCCGGGCCAGGCGTCCTGGACCCGCACCTACTGGCCGAGCTAGCGACACCCGGCCCTCGGGGGGCGGCTGGCCGCGTGTGTCGGCCTGCGCCCTCCACGGCCCGCAGCCGACGAACCGCCGAACGGCAGGTGAACGGCTGCGGGCCGGCGATATGAGTACGCCTACTCAGGCAGCGGCCCCCTGCCAGGCTGCACGCTGGTGGCATGCTGTGGTCCGACCCCGAGAACGAGCCCCCGAAGGAACTCCGCGACATGCAGGAGACCCTGCGGAGACTCGGCCTCTTCCTCGCGTTGGCCATGGTGGTGGCGATGATCGTGCTGGGGATCAGATAGCCCGTGCCGCGCCGCTAGGCTGGCCGCATGCGCCGACTCGTCCTCGCCTCCCAGTCCCCCGCCCGGCTGAACCTGCTGCGCCAGGCCGGCCTCGCACCCGAGGTGATCGTGAGCGGGGTGGACGAGGACGCCGTCACCGCGCCCACCCCCGCGGAGCTCGCTCTCGCCCTCGCCGAGGCGAAGGCCTCCGTCGTGGCCGCACGGCCCGAGGTCAAGGGCGCCCTGGTGATCGGCTGTGACTCGGTGCTCGACCTGGACGGCGAGGCGCTGGGCAAGCCGGCGGACGCCGCCGAGGCCACCGCACGCTGGAAGGCCATGCGCGGCCGGGCCGGGACGCTCCAGACCGGCCACTGCGTCTACGACACCGTCAGCGGGCGCTACACCTCCGCGACCGCCTCCACCGTCGTGCGCTTCGGCGAGCCGACCGACGCGGAGGTCGCCGCGTACGTCGCCTCGGGCGAACCCCTGTACGTCGCCGGTGCGTTCACCCTCGACGGCCGCTCGGCCCCGTTCATCGACGGCATCGAGGGCGACCACGGCAACGTCATCGGCATCAGCCTGCCCCTCGTGCGCCGACTGCTGGCGCAACTGGGCGTCGGCATCACGGAGTTGTGGGCGCCGCCGGAGGCGTGACCGGCTCGGCCGCGGCCGGCCGGGGCGGAGGCGGCGGGAGCACGGCGGCCGAACCTCCGCCGTCGCCCCTGCCGTCCCGGGACGCCTCGGCGACGGGCCGCTGCCGGGCGTCGTACGTCATCAGCAGCAGCACGATCAGGGCGAGCACGACCACCATGAACACGAACTGCGGCACGCCCAGCAGCCCCCACGCGAAGGCGCCCAGCAGACCGTGCACGACGGCCGCGCTGATCAGCAGGACCCGGCCGAAGCCGGCGGGCGCGCGGTCGCGCAGGGCCACCAGCAGGGCGACCACGCCGCACAGGGCGAAGTAGAGACCGAAGACGAGCCCGCCGATCTTCGAGGACATCGACATGACGTCCGGGTCCAGGCCGGCCAGGGACATGTCCTGCCGGTCCACCACGACGCCCATGAACCAGTTCAGCGCGGCGATTCCGATCGCCTCGGCGAACAGCACGATCGCCACGACCCACGCCACCGGTCTGCGTACCACCGGTCCCCACCCACTTTCGAGCCGGACCCCAGCGGGGTCGGGCAAGCTAGCTGTTACCTCAAGTACGTTCGAGACACCCGGAACGCTACTAACGGGTAAACGTTGGGACAAGGGTTCCGGGTGCGGCAAAGAATCATTGGGCCATTCGTAGGGACTCGACAAAGAAACGGAGTGGGCCGCAGCACGCTCTCACAGAGACCTTGACCACACAGGAGGGCTAGGGTTTCCCGAAGGAGTGCTGCGTACGGCGGTACTACAAGGGATTTCGCGGTCGAGTGAGCCTGACATCACGCTCCGTGTGGGCAAGCTCACCTTTGGGGACGGGTCGTAGAGCCGTGTCGGCAGTCCCTAAACTCGGCTTGTTTCAAGGAGGGAGCCTCAATCGTGCGCAAGGTGCTCATCGCCAACCGTGGCGAAATCGCAGTCCGCGTGGCCCGGGCGTGCCGGGATGCCGGTATCGCGAGCGTGGCCGTGTACGCCGACCCGGACCGGGACGCTCTGCATGTCCGCGCGGCGGATGAGGCGTTCGCCCTGGGCGGTGACACTCCGGCGACCAGCTATCTCGACATCGAGAAGGTGCTGAACGCGGCGCGGGAGTCCGGCGCCGACGCCGTCCACCCCGGCTACGGCTTTCTCTCGGAGAACGCCGAGTTCGCCCAGGCGGTCCTGGACGCCGACCTGATCTGGATCGGCCCGCCCCCGCAGGCCATCCGCGACCTCGGCGACAAGGTCGCCGCCCGGCACATCGCCCAGCGCGCCGGCGCGCCGCTGGTCGCCGGCACGCCCGACCCGGTCTCCGGGGCCGACGAGGTCGTCGCCTTCGCCGAGGAGCACGGCCTGCCGATCGCGATCAAGGCCGCCTTCGGCGGCGGCGGCCGCGGTCTCAAGGTCGCCCGCACCCTCGAGGAGGTGCCCGAGCTGTACGACTCGGCCGTCCGCGAGGCGGTCGCCGCCTTCGGCCGGGGCGAGTGCTTCGTCGAGCGCTACCTGGACAAGCCGCGGCACGTGGAGACGCAGTGCCTGGCGGACAGCCACGGCAACGTGGTCGTCGTGTCCACCCGCGACTGCTCCCTCCAGCGCCGCCACCAGAAGCTGGTCGAGGAGGCCCCAGCGCCGTTCCTGTCCGAGGCGCAGACGGCCGAGCTGTACGCGTCCTCCAAGGCCATCCTCAAGGAGGCCGGCTACGTCGGCGCCGGCACCGTGGAGTTCCTCGTCGGCCTCGACGGGACGATCTCCTTCCTGGAGGTCAACACCCGTCTGCAGGTCGAGCACCCGGTCACCGAGGAGGTCGCCGGCATCGACCTGGTGCGCGAGATGTTCCGCATCGCCGACGGCGAGGAACTCGGCTACGGCGACCCGGAGCTGCGCGGCCATTCCTTCGAGTTCCGCATCAACGGCGAGGACCCGGGCCGGGGCTTCCTGCCCGCCCCGGGCACGGTGACCCGCTTCGAGGGGCCCTCCGGTCCGGGCGTGCGCCTGGACGCGGGCGTCGAGTCGGGCTCGGTCATCGGCCCGGCGTGGGACTCGCTCCTCGCCAAGCTGATCGTCACCGGCGCCACCCGTGAGCAGGCGTTGCAGCGGGCGGCCCGCGCCCTGGACGAGTTCCAGGTCGAGGGCATGGCCACGGCGATCCCGTTCCACCGCGCGGTCGTCAAGGACCCGGCGTTCGCCCCCGAACTGACCGGCAGCCAGGACCCGTTCACGGTCCACACCCGGTGGATCGAGACCGAGTTCGTCAACGAGATCCCCGCCTTCTCCGCCCCGGCCGACTCCGAGGCCGAGGACGAGACGGACCGCGAGACGATCGTCGTCGAGGTCGGCGGCAAGCGCCTGGAGGTCTCGCTCCCGTCCTCGCTGGGCATGTCCCTGGCCCGCACCGGCCTCGCGGCGGGCGCCAAGCCCAAGCGCCGCGCGGCCAAGAAGTCCGGACCCGTGGCCTCCGGCGACACCCTCGCCTCCCCGATGCAGGGCACCATCGTCAAGGTGGCCGTCGAGGAGGGCCAGGAGGTCAAGGAGGGCGACCTGGTCGTCGTCCTCGAAGCGATGAAGATGGAGCAGCCGCTCAACGCCCACCGCTCGGGCACCGTGAAGGGCCTCGCGGCGGAGGTCGGCGCGTCCGTCACCTCGGGCGCCGCGATCTGCGAGATCAAGGACTGACCGCACCGGTCGATCGTGCCGAGGCGCCCGGACCCCCGGGCGCCTCGCCGCGTTCACGGCCCCGCACGGGCCTGAGGACGGCGCCCCCGGTCACCCGGGAGCGACGGCCGACGTCGACGGCGCACGTCGGCGACTCATGTCGACGACCGGCGTCGTCGACCGCCGAGATCAGCGACGGCGCAGGTCCGCGACCCGGGCCCGCTCCCCGGCGGGGGACTGCTCGCCCAGCATCGAGGCCGCGCGGAGCCCCGCCGGAGTGCCCGGGATCTGGCCCCGCCGGGGGGCCGGCAGCGGTACGTCCCGACGCTGCTGCTGGTGGCGCGCCGGGACCGCGTCACCCCCCTGGCCTCCCGACGCCCCGGCCACGGCGATCTGCACCCCCTGGTCCGCCAGGGCCTGCAGTTCGGTGGCGGCGCGGTCGTCGTGCGCGGGCGGCTCGTCGGTCACCAGCCGGGTGATGAGGTCCGTGGGCACCGTCTGGAACATGGTGTCGGTGCCGAGCTTGGTGTGGTCGGCGAGGACCACGACCTCGGCGGCGGCCTGCACCAGGGCCCGGTCCACGGACGCCGACAGCATGTTGGACGTGGACAGCCCGCGCTCGGCGGTCAGTCCGCTCCCGGAGAGGAAGGCCCGCGACACCCGCAGCCCCTGCAGGGACTGCTCGGCGCCGCTCCCGACGAGGGCGTAGTTGGAGCCGCGCAGGGTGCCGCCGGTCATCACGACCTCCACCCGGTTGGCATGGGCCAACGCCTGTGCCACCAGCAGGGAGTTGGTGACGACGGTCAGTCCGGGCACCCGGGCGAGCCGGCGGGCCAGCTCCTGGGTCGTGGTGCCCGCCCCGACCACGATGGCCTCGCCCTCTTCGACGAAGCCCGCGGCGAGGTCCGCGATGGCGGTCTTTTCAGCGGTCGCGAGATGGGATTTCTGCGGAAAGCCGGATTCTCGCGTGAACCCGCCCGGCAATACCGCACCGCCGTGCCGGCGGTCGAGGAGTCCTTCTGCCTCCAGTGCGCGCACGTCCCGCCGTACGGTCACTTCGGAGGTCTGGACGACGCGGGCGAGTTCACGGAGCGACACGGCCCCGTTCGCTCGCACCATTTCGAGGATCAATTGGCGACGTTCTGCAGCGAACACGAAACTGACAGTAACGCGGACGACCGTCTGCTTTCAGCTCTTTGCGCCGAATAGTAGAAGTTGTTCGCACAGAGGGACGGCCGGTGGTATAAGGCGCAACTCCGGTGCACATGCCTCCCGCACAGTCCGGCGACCGGGTGCGCCCACGCCGTCAACTCCCCATGACCGGGGCGGAGTCCACCGGGCCGCCGCAAGCGGCTGTCAGGCCTCGCCCGCCGTCTTGCGGGTGTGCAGCTGCCGCGCCACCTCTGCGATCGACCCGGAAAGGGACGGGTACACGGTGAACGCGTTCGCGATCTGTTCGACCGTCAGGTTGTTGTCGACGGCGATCGAGATGGGGTGGATCAGTTCCGAGGCGCGCGGGGCCACGACCACCCCGCCGACGACGATCCCGGTGCCGGGGCGGCAGAAGATCTTGACGAAGCCGTCGCGGATGCCCTGCATCTTGGCGCGCGGGTTGCGCAGCAGCGGCAGCTTGACGACCCGGGCGTCGATCTTCCCGCCGTCCACGTCGGCCTGGCTGTAGCCGACGGTGGCGATCTCGGGGTCGGTGAAGACGTTGGAGGACACGGTCTTGAGGTTGAGCGGGGCCACCGCGTCGCCGAGGAAGTGGTACATGGCGATGCGGCCCTGCATGGCGGCGACGGAGGCCAGGGCGAAGATCCCGGTCACGTCCCCGGCGGCGTACACGCCCGGCGCGGTGGTCCGGCTGACCTTGTCGGTCCAGATGTGCCCGGACTCGCGGACCTTGACGCCCGCCTCCTCCAGCCCCATCCCCTCGCTGTTGGGGATGGCGCCGACGGCCATGAGGCAGTGCGAGCCGGTGATGACGCGGCCGTCGGACAGCGTGACCTCGACCCGGTCGCCGACCCGTTTGGCGGACTCGGCGCGCGAGCGGGCCATGACGTGCATGCCGCGGCGGCGGAAGACGTCCTCCAGGACGGCCGCCGCGTCCGGGTCCTCGCCAGGCAGCACGCGATCGCGGGAGGAGACGAGGGTGACCTTGGAGCCGAGGGCCTGGTAGGCGCCGGCGAACTCCGCGCCGGTGACGCCCGAGCCGACGACGATGAGCTCCTCGGGCAGCTCGGCGAGGTCGTAGACCTGGGTCCAGTTCAGGATGCGCTCGCCGTCGGGCTGGGCGTCCGGCAGCTCGCGCGGGTGGGCGCCGGTGGCGAGGAGCACGGCGTCCGCGGTGAGCGTCTCCTCCGTGCCGTCGGCGGCGCTGACCACGACCTTGCGGGAGCCGTCGAGGGCCTGCATGCCCTCCAGCCGGCCGCGGCCGCGCAGGACGCGGGCGCCGGCCCGGGTGACGGAGGCGGTGATGTCGTGCGACTGGGCGAGCGCGAGGCGCTTCACACGGCGGTTGACCTTGCCGAGGTCGACCCCGACGACCCGGGCCGCCTGCTCCAGCGGCGGGGTGTCGTCGGCGACGATGATGCCGAGCTCCTCGTAGGAGGAGTCGAAGGTGGTCATCACCTCGGCCGTGGCGATCAGGGTCTTCGACGGCACGCAGTCGGTCAGCACCGACGCCCCGCCCAGACCGTCGCAGTCGACGACGGTCACCTCCGCGCCGAGCTGCGCGGCCACCAGGGCCGCCTCATAGCCGCCGGGTCCGCCACCGATGATCACGATCCGAGTCACATGTTCCATTCTCCCGTACCGGCCGCGGTGCTACCGCCCCGGGGGCCGCGGACGCCGGGACTGTGACCAGAGTGACGCCCGCGCCCACTGCCGTACTCTCCTTGCATGTCGCTCTACGCCGCGTACGCCGGCAACCTCGACGCGCGGCTGATGACCCGCCGCGCTCCCCACTCGCCGCTGCGCGCCACCGGCTGGCTGAACGGCTGGCGGCTGACGTTCGGCGGCGAGCAGTTGGGCTGGGAGGGGGCGCTGGCCACGGTCGTGGAGGACCCCGGCGCGCAGGTCTTCGTCGCGCTGTACGACGTCGCCCCCATGGACGAGGAGTCCCTGGACCGCTGGGAGGGCGTGGGCCTCGGCATCTACCGGCGGGCCCGGGTGCGGGTGCACACGCTGGAGGGCGAGGAGTCCGCCTGGATGTACGTCCTGAACGGCTACGAGGGCGGTCTGCCGTCGGCCCGGTACCTGGGCGAGGTCGCCGACGCGGCCGAATCGGCCGGGGCGCCACACGATTACGTGATGGAGCTGCGGAAGCGGCCCTGCTGAGAGGCCCGACTCCTACACTCGAGGAATCGACGCGGCAACGGGAGACGGCATGACCCCCACAACGTACGACGTCTACTACACGGTGCAGGCCGCCGAGGCCCGCGACCGGCTCGACGACCGGCAACGCATGGCGTTCGACAAGGGCATCGCCCTGCTGGCCCGGGACCCGTTCCTGTCCGTGTCCCGCCCCATAAGCTCCACCGGTGACGACCGGACGATCCGCCTCACACAGAACGTCCTCGTGGAGTACACGATCAGCCGCGGACGCCTGTTGATCTTCATCGTCGAAGTCTTCAACGACAAGGACGTGCTGATCACGGACGACTGACCGGCGCAGGCGGCCCCTCCTCGTTGGAAACGACAAGACAACGATCGCCATCCCGTCGGCTTCGGCATCTACGCGCGTAGGCCGGAAGCGGCTACCCTCAGTCGCGTGAACGCATCTCTTCTCCCGGACGACATCCAGGGCGACCCGCACGCCGCCGCCGACGCCGCCGCCGCGCGCCTGCGCGAACTGACCGGCGCCGAGACCCACGACGTCGCCCTCGTGATGGGCTCCGGCTGGGCTCCGGCCGTGGACGCGCTGGGCGCCCCCGACGCAGAGTTCCAGGTCACCGAGCTGCCCGGCTTCCCGCCGCCCGCGGTCGAGGGCCACGGCGGCAAGATCCGCTCCTACCAGATGGGCGAGAAGCGGGCGCTCGTCTTCCTGGGCCGCACCCACTACTACGAGGGCCGCGGCGTCGCCGCCGTCGCCCACGGCGTCCGCACCGCGGTGGCGGCCGGCTGCAAGACGATCGTGCTGACCAACGGCTGCGGCGGCCTGCGCGAGGGCATGCGCCCCGGTCAGCCGGTGCTGATCAGCGACCACATCAACCTCACGGCGACCTCTCCCGTCGTCGGCGCGAACTTCGTCGACCTGACGGACCTGTACTCGCCGCGGCTGCGCGCCCTGTGCAAGGAGATCGACGCCACGCTGGAAGAGGGCGTCTACGCCCAGTTCCCCGGCCCGCACTACGAGACCCCGGCCGAGATCCGCATGGCGCGCACCATCGGGGCGGACCTGGTGGGCATGTCGACGGTGCTGGAGGCCATCGCCGCGCGCGAGGCGGGGGCCGAGGTGCTCGGCATCTCCCTCGTCACCAACCTCGCCGCCGGCATGACGGGCGAGCCGCTGAACCACGAAGAGGTCCTGCAGGCCGGTCGCGACAGCGCGACGCGCATGGGCTCGCTGCTGGCGCAGGTGCTCGGCCGCATCTGAGCGCCCCCCGGGGCCACGGAGGGCGTCCGGTGATCCGGATCCGATCAGCGCGGCGGCCGGCGGGGCGCATCGCGACGCGGAGGCCCTCCCGGTGCCCGGCCCCCCGGGCGCACGGGGATCCGACCGCACAGCGGTCCGCCGTCCCGGGTGTCGCCCGCCCGGGAGGGAAGACGCGAGAACCGCCCGCCCCGCCGCGGAGCCCCGCCCGGGAGCCCGCTTCGGCCCCCCAGCAGGCCTCGTCCTCACCACTCGCCCAGAGGGACCCCAGACGGGCCGGACGACACCGGTCCGAGCCGGAAGACAACCGGCGTCCCCACGCAACCGGAGGTTGACTCCCGTGCACGACGATCTCCTCGCCCGCGCCCGGTCCTGGCTCGCCGAGGACCCGGACCCGCAGACCCGCGCCGAGCTGGCCCGGATCATCGAGGCCGGCGACGTCGCCGAACTCGCCGACCGTTTCAGCGGCACCCTCCAGTTCGGCACCGCAGGCCTGCGCGGCGAGCTGGGGGCCGGCCCCATGCGGATGAACCGCTCGGTCGTCATCCGCGCCGCCGCCGGACTGGCCGCGTACCTCAAGGCCAAGGGACAGCAGGGCGGGCTCGTCGTCATCGGCTACGACGCCCGCCACAAGTCCGCCGACTTCGCCCGCGACACGGCCGCGGTCATGACGGGCGCCGGTCTGCGCGCGGCCGTCCTGCCCCGCCCGCTGCCCACCCCCGTCCTGGCGTTCGCCATACGGCATCTGGGCGCGGTCGCCGGGGTCGAGGTCACGGCCAGCCACAACCCGCCCCGCGACAACGGTTACAAGGTGTACCTGGGCGACGGTTCGCAGATCGTGCCGCCCGCCGACGCCGAGATCGCCGCGGAGATCGACGCCGTCGGCGGCCTGGCCGAGGTCCCCCGCCCGGACGGGGGCTGGCAGACCCTCGACGACGCCGTCCTCGACGCCTACCTGGCCCGCACGGACGCCGTCCTCGCCCCGGAGTCCCCCCGCACGGCCCGCACGGTCTACACCGCGATGCACGGCGTCGGCAAGGACGTCCTGCTCGCCGCGTTCGCCCGCGCGGGCTTCCCCGCGCCGGTCCTCGTCGCCGAGCAGGCCGAACCCGACCCGGAGTTCCCGACCGTGGCCTTCCCCAACCCGGAAGAGCCCGGCGCGATGGACCTCGCCTTCGCCGCGGCCCGCGCGAACGCCCCCGACCTGATCATCGCCAACGACCCGGACGCCGACCGCTGCGCGGTGGCCGTCCCGCACGCGGGCGACTGGCGCATGCTGCGGGGCGACGAGGTCGGCTCGCTGCTCGCCGCCCACCTCGTCCGCCGGGGCGCGCAGGGCACGTTCGCCGAGTCGATCGTCTCCTCGTCCCTGCTCGGCCGCATCGCCCAGAAGGCGGGCCTGCCCCACGAGGAGACCCTCACCGGCTTCAAGTGGATCGCCCGCGTCGACGGCCTGCGCTACGGCTATGAGGAGGCCCTCGGCTACTGCGTGGACCCCGAGGGCGTGCGCGACAAGGACGGCATCACCGCCGCCCTGCTGGTCACGGAACTCGCCTCGGAGCTCAAGGAGCAGGGCCGCACCCTGCTGGACCTCCTCGACGACCTCGCCGTGGAGCACGGTCTGCACGCCACCGACCAGCTGTCCGTGCGGGTGCAGGACCTCTCGGTCATCGCCCGCGCGATGGAACGGCTGCGCGCACAGCCCCCGACCTCGCTGGCGGGCCTGGCCGTCAGCCGGGCGGAGGACCTCACCCGGGGCACGGACACGCTGCCGCCCACCGACGGCCTGCGCTACACGCTCGAGGGGGCCCGGGTCATCGTCCGCCCCAGCGGCACGGAGCCGAAGCTGAAGTGCTACCTGGAGGTCGTGATCCCGGTCGCCGCCCACGACGACCTGCCGGCCGCGCGCACCCGGGCGGACGCCGTCCTCGCCACCATCAAGCAGGACCTGTCGGCCGCGGCCGGGATCTGAGGGCCCGCACCGGCGGGCCCGCGCCACAGGGGGTTCCCGGCCCGCCCGCGATGAGTTCCGGCCGCTTCTCCGGTCTCTTCAGGTGACCGTCGTGGGACGTCTCGTACGACGTCCCGCGACGGCGCCCGGCACCAGACCCCACGGAGGACGCCATGACGACCGCCCCGGACCACCCGACCGCCACGCCGCCCGGCCGCCCGCCCGTCGTCGACCCGGCCGCGTGGCAGGCCGCCCGCGACGAGCTCCTGGTCCGCGAGAAGGCCCATACCCGCGAGGGTGACGCCATCGCCGCGGCCCGCCGCCGACTGCCGATGGTGGAGCTCGACGGGACGGCCGAGGTCGTCGGCCCCGACGGCCCGGTCCCGTTCCTGGACCTGTTCCAGGGCCGCGACGAGCTCGTGGTCTACCAGCACATGTGGTACGACGGCGCACCGCACCAGGGGCAGTGCGAGGGCTGCACCATGGCGGCCTGGCATCTGAGGGACGCCGTCTACCTCAACGCCCGCGGCGTGTCGTTCGCCGTCCTGACCACCGGCCCGTGGGACGAGGTGGCCGCGTACGTCGCCTTCATGGGCTACGCCCAGCCCTGGTACTCGGTACGCGACGTGGCCGAGCCGCTCGGCGGCGGCATGGGCCACCTCAGCTGCTTCCTGCGCGACGGCGACCGCGTCTTCCTCACCTACACCACGACGGGCCGGGGCAACGAGCCGTTCAGCGGGTCGTTCGCCCTGCTCGACATGACGCCGTACGGCCGCGGCGAGACCTGGGAGGACAATCCCGAGGGTCGGCCCGAGGGACAGCACCCGTGCTGGTACTGGCGCTCGGACGCGGACGGGAACGCCACCTGGGGCCCGACCAGCCGCCCCGTCCCGCAGTGGACCCGCCCCGACGCGACCCCCGTGGACACCCTCGGCCGACAGGGCCCCTGCCACTGACCCGGCCGCGGTCATGGCCGCCGCCGGCGCCCCGCGGGCCGGCGGCGTCGGTCGTCAGCGCAGGAACACGACCGCGCCCGCCACCGGCACCCCGACGGCGCTCCCCAGCGGCCACCGCCCGCCCGCGCAGCCGCTCTCCGGGCCGCCCGGCCGGCCTGCCGGTGGGCGGGTCCGCCGGAGGGGCCGACGGTGGCGTGGGGGGCGTCGGGGGCTCGGAGCTCAAGGCGTTGCGGGCCCGGAGTGGGCCTTCCCGGCGCTGCCGCTGACTGCGGCGGCTGGACTCGTTCCGTTGGCCGTTGCTGGAGCGCAGGCTCGGGCGGCCGCACCCGGACGAGCGGACGGCCGCCGCAATCACCGTGCTGTGGCGGGACCCGGCGGCGCGCCCCCGCACACCCACGGCGGACGTGCGCGGACGGCCGCGCAGGCCCCCCGCCGGGCGACCCCCGCCGGACGATCCCCGCCGCTCAGCCCACCGCGATCAGGATCGCCAGTACGACGGCTCCCGCCGCGGCCGGGCCGAGGATCTCCCAGGCCCAGCGGACGCTCACCTCGCCCTGCGCGCTCTCGTCCTTCTCGCGCGCCTCCCACAGGTCGCGCAGGTCCTCCATGGCCCGGTCGGAAGCGGCGCGCGCGGAACCGTCCGCCGCGGCGGCGCCCCCGCGCCCCGGGCCGCCGCCGAACGCGCCGAGTCCGGCGGTCCGGCCGCCCCGGCCGTCCTGCCCGGCCGCCGCGCGCGACACCCGGCGGTTCGCCCGCTTGCGGGCGCGCAGCGAGACGGGGATGGACCACAGCTGGAACTTCGTCCCCGCCAGGGTGAGGACCTCGTTGGAGTAGCCGGACCGCAGCGTGGCGATCTGCCCCCAGGGCAGCACGATCACCCGGAAGGGGTTGCGCACCCGCATCCGCTCCTGACCGGCGTACACGGCGGGCCGCAGGGTCAGGGCGACGATCAGCGGGACGAGGAGGATCATCGTCGCGAGCGCCAGCCACGGGGTGCGCCCCTCGCCCGCGACGATCGCGTCGATGCCGAGCCAGCCGACGAGGGCGAGCATCACCACACCGCCGGCGATGCCCGCGGACGACCGGTACACGCGGTCCCTGATCTCGGGACCCGAGGGTTCCGAGGGCCCCGAGGGCCGCGGTGCTGGTGTCTGGTCTTCCGGGCTCGTCATGGGGCCGATTCTGCCCGACGCCCGCCGTCCGCTCATACGCGGAGCCCCGGCCCGCCATGAGCACCGGAACGACTTCCGGGGCTGTACACCCGCTACGCGCGTAGATATGCTCGTCTGGTGACCATGCCCACCAATGCACCCAGCGCGGCCCGCACCCTCTCGGACGTCACCTCGTCCGACAGCACGCTGCGCCGTTTCCTCCACGGGCTGCCCGGCGTCGACGCGGTCGGCCTGGAGGCGCGCGCCGCCGCGCTAGGCACCCGTTCCATCAAGACGACCGCGAAGGCGTACGCCATCGACCTCGCCATCTCGATGGTCGACCTGACGACGCTGGAAGGCGCGGACACCCCGGGCAAGGTCCGGGCGCTCGGCGCGAAGGCGGTCCGGCCCGACCCGACCGACCGCACGGCCCCCGGCACGGCCGCGGTCTGCGTCTACCCCGACATGGTGGCCGTCGCCAAGGAGGCCGTCGCCGGCTCCGGCGTGAAGGTCGCCTCGGTCGCCACCGCGTTCCCGGCCGGCCGCGCCGCGCTCGACGTGAAGCTGGCCGACGTGCGCGACGCGGTCGCCGCGGGCGCCGACGAGATCGACATGGTCATCGACCGCGGGGCGTTCCTCGCGGGCAGGTACATGAAGGTGTACGACGAGATCGTCGCCGTCAAGGAAGCCTCGGGGGCGGCCCGCCTCAAGGTCATCTTCGAGACGGGCGAGCTGTCGACGTACGACAACATCCGGCGGGCGAGCTGGCTCGGCATGCTGGCCGGAGCGGACTTCATCAAGACGTCCACCGGCAAGGTCGCCGTCAACGCCACCCCCGCCAACACCCTGCTCATGCTGGAGGCCGTCCGCGACTTCCGTGCCCAGACCGGCGTCCAGGTCGGCGTGAAGCCCGCCGGCGGCATCCGCACCAGCAAGGACGCGATCAAGTTCCTCGTCCTGGTCAACGAGACCGCGGGCGGGGACTGGCTCGACAACCACTGGTTCCGCTTCGGCGCCTCCTCGCTCCTGAACGATCTGCTGATGCAGCGTCAGAAGCTGGCCACCGGCCGCTACTCCGGACCCGACTACGTGACGGTGGACTGAGACCCCATGAACATGGAAAACACGCCTTCCGCATTCACCTCCGCCTTCGAGTACGCACCGGCCCCCGAGTCCCGCTCGGTCGTCGACATCGCACCCTCCTACGGCCTGTTCATCGACGGCGAGTTCACCGAGGCGGCCGACGGCAAGGTCTTCAAGACCGTCTCGCCGTCCACCGAGGAGGTCCTCTCCGAGATCGCCCAGGCGGGCGAGGCGGACGTCGACCGCGCCGTGCGGGCCGCCCGCAAGGCCTTCGAGAAGTGGTCCGCGCTGCCGGGCGCCGAACGCGCGAAGTACCTCTTCCGCATCGCCCGCATCATCCAGGAGCGTTCCCGCGAGCTCGCCGTCCTGGAGACGCTGGACAACGGCAAGCCGATCAGGGAGACGCGCGACGCCGACCTGCCCCTGGTCGCCGCGCACTTCTTCTACTACGCGGGCTGGGCCGACAAGCTCGGTCACGCCGGGTTCGGGGCCTCGCCGAAGCCGCTGGGCGTGGCCGGCCAGGTCATCCCCTGGAACTTCCCGCTGCTGATGCTGGCCTGGAAGATCGCCCCGGCGCTGGCCACGGGCAACACGGTGGTGCTCAAGCCCGCCGAGACGACGCCCCTGTCGGCGCTGTTCTTCGCGGACGTCTGCCGTCAGGCCGGCCTCCCCAGGGGCGTCGTCAACATCCTGCCGGGCTACGGCGACGCGGGCGCGGCGCTCGTCGCGCACCCCGACGTGAACAAGGTGGCCTTCACCGGCTCCACGGCCGTGGGCAAGGAGATCGCGCGCACGGTCGCGGGCAGCCGCAAGAAGCTCACCCTCGAACTGGGCGGCAAGGGCGCGAACATCGTCTTCGACGACGCCCCGATCGACCAGGCCGTCGAGGGCATCGTCAGCGGCATCTTCTTCAACCAGGGCCAGGTCTGCTGCGCGGGCAGCCGTCTCCTCGTCCAGGAGTCGATCCAGGACGAGCTGCTGGACTCCCTCAAGCGCCGGCTGTCGACCCTGCGTCTCGGCGACCCGCTCGACAAGAACACCGACATCGGCGCGATCAACTCCGCCGAGCAGCTCTCCCGGATCACCACCCTCGTCGAGCAGGGCGAGGCGGAGGGCGCGGAGCGCTGGTCCCCCGCCTGCGAACTGCCCACCTCCGGCTACTGGTTCGCGCCGACGCTGTTCACGAACGTCACCCAGGCGCACACCGTCGCGCGCGACGAGATCTTCGGCCCGGTGCTGTCGGTCCTCACCTTCCGCACCCCGGACGAGGCCGTCGCCAAGGCCAACAACACGCCGTACGGGCTGTCGGCGGGCATCTGGACGGAGAAGGGCTCCCGGATCCTCGCCGTCGCGAACAAGCTCCGGGCCGGCGTCGTCTGGTCCAACACGTTCAACAAGTTCGACCCCACCTCGCCGTTCGGCGGCTACAAGGAGTCGGGATTCGGCCGCGAGGGCGGCCGCCACGGCCTGGAGGCGTACCTCGATGTCTGACCGACTGTCCGTGCTGAAGACCTACAAGCTGTACGTCGGCGGGAAGTTCCCGCGTTCCGAGAGCGGCCGGGTGTACGAGGTGACGGACTCCAAGGGCACATGGCTGGCCAACGCGCCGCAGGCCTCCCGCAAGGACGCCCGTGACGCGGTCGTCGCCGCGCGCAAGGCGTTCGGCGGCTGGGCCGGGGCGACGGCGTACAACCGGGGCCAGGTCCTCTACCGCGTCGCGGAGATGCTGGAGGGCCGCAGGGCCCAGTTCGTCCGCGAGGTCGCCGACGCCGAGGGCCTGTCGAAGACGAAGGCCGCCGAGCAGGTCGAGGCGACGATCGACCGCTGGGTCTGGTACGCGGGCTGGACCGACAAGATCGCCCAGGTCGTGGGCGGCGGGAACCCGGTCGCGGGCCCGTTCTTCAACCTCTCATCGCCCGAGCCGACGGGTGTGGTCACGGTCCTCGCCCCCCAGGAGTCGTCGTTCCTCGGGCTGGTGTCGGTGCTGGCCCCGGTGATCGCCACGGGCAACACGGCGATCGTGATCGCGAGCGAGCGCTCCCCGCTGCCGGCGCTCTCCCTGGGCGAGGTGCTGGCCACCTCGGACGTTCCCGGCGGCGTCGTCAACGTCCTCTCGGGCCGCACGGCGGAGATCGCGGCTCCACTGGCCGCGCACCAGGACGTCAACGCGATCGACCTCGCCGGCGCCGACGAGTCGCTGGCGAAGGAGCTGGAGATCGCGGCGGCCGACAACCTGAAGCGCGTCCTTCGTCCACAGCCTGTGGACGACTGGTCGGCGGTTCCGGGCATCGACCGCCTGACGGCCTTCCTGGAGACCAAGACGGTCTGGCACCCCACCGGTTCGCTGGGCGCGTCCGGATCGTCCTACTAGGCGCCCTCAGGGCACGCCGGGCGCCCTCCGGCACGTCGCCGGCGCCCCCGCGGACGCGGAAGCCGCGCCGCCCCTCCGTCCGGGGGCGGCGCGGCTTCCGTGCGTGTGCCGTGCGGGGCGCGGTCAGCCGCCGAGCACCTTGGTGACGTCCCCCACCACCGGGATCGACCCGATCGACTGGGCCTGGGCCACCGGGCCGGTCAGCATCTGGGACGTCAGCGGCTGGAAGTCGGCCAGCTGGGTGCCTACGCCGTTGTCGAGGGGGTCGACGCCGGTGCCCGCCAGCGGGTTGGGCTTGAGGCCGGAGACCGTGCCCGTGACGTAGGACAGGGAGCCCAGCGCGCCCTGCAGCCCGGCCTGCGGGTCGATCTGGCCGATCGAGGTGGGCCTCGTGCGCACCACGTCGACGGCGGGCTGGCCGGTGGCCGCGGCGGCGGTCCCCGCGCCCGCGCCCAGCGCCACTCCGGCGGTCGCGAGGGCGGCGAGGGCGCGCCGGCCGGTGGGGGTCTGGGGGGAGTCGTGTCGGGCCATCGTCGATGCCGCCTTCTGCTGCGCAAGGTGATCCGGTCGACACGAAGGGTAGTTGAGGTGTGACGCGCGCATCAAAGCCGACCCGCGGGGTCGTTGACGGCCCGGGGGATGCCTCACACTGGTGTCCCGTGACCTCCCCTCCGCCCATACCCACGCGAGTCGTGCTGCTCTGCGGCCCTTCCGGCTCCGGCAAGTCCCTGCTCGCCGCCCGCTGCGGCCTCCCGGTGCTGCGGCTCGACGACTTCTACAAGGAGGGGGACGACCCGACGCTGCCGCTGGTCGCGGGGAGTTCCGACATCGACTGGGACCACCCCGGATCGTGGGACGCGGACGCGGCCGTCGCCGCGATCGTGGAACTGTGCGGCACGGGCCGCACGAACGTTCCCGTGTACGACATCTCGCTCAGCGCCCGCACGGGCGAGGACGAGATCGGGATCGGGCGGACGCCGCTGTTCATCGCGGAGGGCATCTTCGCCGCCGAGATCGTGACCCGCTGCCGGGAGCTGGGCGTGCTGGCCGACGCGCTGTGTCTGAGCCGCGGGCCGGTGAAGACGTTCCGGCGCCGCTTCCTGCGCGATCTGAAGGAGGGCCGCAAGTCGGTGCCCTTCCTGCTGCGCCGCGGCTGGCGCCTGATGCGCGCCGAACGCTCCATCGTGGCCCGCCAGAGCGCGCTGGGCGCGTACGCGTGCGACCGCGACGAGGCACTGGCCCGGCTGGCCGCCGCGGCGTCGGGCGACCTGACCCCGACGGCGCGCACGACCGTCTAGGGCGCGCACACGAAGAAGCGGGACTGGACGGACCCCCCGGCCCTCCAGTCCCGCTCCTCCTCTTTCCCCCGTGTTCCCCCGTGCTTCCCCTTGCTTCCCCCAGGCCCCCCCGGGTGGTGCTTCCCCCGTGCTTGCGCGGTACCGCTCCCCCTCGACGTCCCCCGTCGGGTCCCCCCGGTACCGCTCCCCCGTGTTTCCCCCGTTCACCGGCTCCGCTGAGCGGGTCCGGCCCTTCCCCCGTTCACCCTCAGGCGACAAGCTCCCCGAAGGCGTCCTCCTCGTCACGGCCGAAGCTGAGGACCTCGTCCTCGCGCAGCCGGCGCAGGGAGCGCCAGATGCTGGACTTCACCGTGCCGACACTGATGCCGAGGATCTCCGCGATCTCCGGGTCGGTGCGGCCCTCGTAGTAGCGCAGGACCAGCATCGTCCGCTGGAGTTCGGGCAGCCGGGCCAGCGCCTGCCACAGGACCGCGCGCAGTTCCGTGCCGCGCATCGCGTCCGTGTCGCCGGGCGTCTCCGGCAGTTCCTCGGTCGGGTACTCGTTCAGCTTGCGGCGGCGCCACGCGCTGATGTGCAGGTTGGTCATGGTCCGGCGGAGGTATCCGCCGACCGCGGCCTTGTCGCTGATGCGCTCCCATGCCCGGTAGGTCGAGAACAGGGCGCTCTGCAGCAGGTCCTCGGCCTCGAAGCGGTCGCCCGTGAGGTGGTAGGCGGTGGCGTACAGGGAGGCGCGGCGCTCCTGGACGTAGGCGGTGAACTCCGCCTCGGTCAGCGAGCGACGCTCCCCCGTGTCCTCCCCGTACGCGGCTCCCCCGTGAGCCGCCTGTTCCCCCGCGTCGACCACCGTCATGAAGGCGGTGTGCTGACGCCCGGCGCCGCGACCGCACCCCCGAGCGGTCACCGCACCGGACTTCTCGGAACCCCGGTTCACGTCGTGCAGACGCGTGACGACTGCGACTGCGTTGGTGCTCATACCGTGCAGCGTGTTCATCTCGCGCCCCCCGTCGTGGACTTACGGTGTTCGGTCTCTCGCTCCGGCCCGGCTTCGCTGTGGTGTTCGGCGTCGCCGTGCCTTGTGACGAAAAGATTGCCCGGGCCACTTCATCGCCGTGTCCGCCGACTGTCACAGACCTGTCACAGGGGCCTGTTCACGGCAGGCGCACAGATCGTCCACAGCCGTCCGCGGTACGGCAGTCGGCCCGGTCCTCGCAGGTCATCGGCGTCCGCTGCCGGCTCCTCCGGCCCGGTCCCCGCCGCCGGGCCGGAGCCGGCCGTGTTCGACGGGGACAGCGGCGTCCTGTGCGGGTTCCTGGCGGGTCCGGCCGGGCTCGCGCGCCGGGCCGCGGGGGCGGCCGGTTCCGTCCGATCCGGTGGGCCGCCCCGCTCCGGGCACCCGCCAGACACCCCTCGGACTGTCCGAAACCGCAGGTCCACGGGGTGCGGACCCGCTGGACGTGGGGCGTCGGCGCGGGCGGTCGCGGGACGCGGCCGGGCCGCCGCACGCCGCGCGCGCCGCCGAAACCACCTCGCTCCGGCACCCGCGCCCGGACGGGCACCGCCCCACAGGTCGAACGACAGGCCCCTCATGGGCCAGAATGAGCCCGTGCCTTCCCTGTTGCTGATCGAGGACGACGACGCCATCCGTACGGCCCTGGAGCTCTCACTGACGCGCCAGGGACACCGGGTGGCGACCGCTGCGAGCGGTGAGGACGGTCTGAAGCTGCTGCGCGAGCAACGGCCGGATCTGATCGTGCTGGACGTGATGCTGCCCGGCATCGACGGCTTCGAGGTGTGCCGTCGCATCCGGCGCACCGACCAGTTGCCGATCATCCTGCTCACCGCGCGCAGTGACGACATCGACGTGGTCGTCGGGCTGGAGTCCGGCGCCGACGACTACGTCGTCAAGCCCATCCAGGGCCGGGTGCTGGACGCCCGGATCCGGGCCGTGCTGCGGCGCGGTGAGCGCGAGTCGAGCGACGCGGCCACCTTCGGCAGCCTCGTCATCGACCGTGCCGCGATGACGGTGACGAAGAACGGCGAGGACCTCCAGCTCACCCCGACGGAGCTGCGGCTGCTGCTCGAGCTGAGCCGGCGGCCCGGCCAGGCGCTGTCCCGGCAGCAGTTGCTGCGCCTGGTGTGGGAGCACGACTACCTGGGCGACTCGCGGCTGGTGGACGCCTGTGTCCAGCGACTGCGGGCCAAGGTGGAGGACGTGCCGTCGTCGCCCGTCCTGATCCGTACCGTGCGCGGCGTCGGCTACCGCCTGGACGCCCCTCAGTGACCGAAGCGCAAGGGGGGCTGCGCGGCCGGTCCGCGTCGCGCAGGGGAAGACTGTCACGGCTGCGTCTGACGAGCCTGCGGCTGCGGCTGGTCCTGGTGTTCGGCGCCGTGGCGCTGACCGCCGCCGTGTCCGCGTCCGGCATCGCGTACTGGCTCAACCGCGAGGCCGTGCTGACCCGCACCCAGGGCTCGGTGCTGCGGGACTTCGAGCAGGAGATGCAGAACCGGGCCGGTTCGCTCCCGGAGCATCCCTCGCAGGACGAACTGCAGCACACGGCCGGGCAGATGGCCAACAGCAGCCAGCGGTTCAGCGTGCTGCTGGTGGCCGCGGACAGCAGCGGCCAGACCGTGTACGGCAACTCCGGCGGGCTGAACGGGTTCGCGCTGGAGGACGTGCCCGAGTCGCTGCGCACGGCGGTCAACAGGCAGCAGGACGTCGGCGGCGGCAACAAGTCCCCTTACCACCTGTACTGGCAGCGGGTCGTGGACCACGGGACGCCGTATCTGGTGGCCGGGACGAAGGTGATCGGGGGCGGGCCGACCGGCTACATGCGCAAGTCGCTGGAGCCGGAGGCCAAGGACCTCAACTCGCTGGCCTGGTCGCTGGGGATCGCCACCGGTCTGGCGCTGGTCGGGGCCGCGCTGCTCGCGCAGGCCGCCGCCACGACCGTCCTGAAGCCGGTGCACCGGCTGGGCGTCGCGGCGCGCCGGCTCGGCGAGGGGCGGCTGGACACCCGGCTGCGGGTCTCCGGGACGGACGAACTGGCCGATCTGTCGCGGACGTTCAACCGGACGGCCGAGGCGCTGGAGAAGCGGGTCGACGACATGGCCGCCCGTGACGAGGCCTCGCGCCGGTTCGTCGCCGACATGTCGCACGAGCTGCGGACGCCGCTGACCGCCATCACCACCGTCGCGGAGGTGCTGGAGGAGGAGCTGGACGCCGAGTCGGGCAGCATCGACCCGATGATCGAGCCCGCGGTGCGGCTGGTGGTCAGCGAGACGCGGCGGCTGAACACCCTCGTCGAGAACCTGATGGAGGTCACCCGCTTCGACGCGGGAACGGCCCGGCTGGTCCTGGACGACGTCGACGTCGCCGACCAGATCACCGCCTGCATCGACGCGCGCGCCTGGCTGGACGCCGTGGACCTGGACGCCGAGCGCGGCATTCACGCCCTGCTCGACCCGCGCCGTCTGGACGTCATCCTGGCCAACCTCATCGGCAACGCGCTCAAGCACGGCGGATCGCCGGTGCGGGTGTCGGTGTCGACGGCGGACGACTCGGTCGTGATCGCGGTGCGCGACCACGGGCCCGGCATCCCCGAGGACGTGCTGCCGCACGTCTTCGACCGGTTCTACAAGGCGAGCGCCTCCCGGCCGCGCTCCGAGGGCAGCGGGCTCGGTCTGTCCATCGCCCTGGAGAACGCCCACATCCACGGCGGCGGGATCACCGCCGCCAACTCCCCGGAAGGCGGCGCGGTGTTCACCCTGCGGCTGCCCCAGGGCGTCTCCGAGCGGGCGGAACACGACGGCGAGGAGGGCGACGGCGGTGAGCACGGCGTGCGGGCCGTGCCGGAAAAGGGGGACGCGACGTGACCATGAGCCGTGGAACCGTACGACGGCTGTTCGCCGGGCCCGCGCTGGCCGGCCTGGCGGCCGGTCTGCTCGCCGGCTGCGGCATCCGGGCCACCGAGGTGCCGACCGACTTCGGGCCCGCGCCCTCCCGGGTGCGCTGCTCGCTCACCGAGCCGGACGTCACGACGCAGTCCGCGCGCGCGGGCGTGCCGGTGCAGGTGTTCCTGCTGTGCGGTTCGTCGCTGGTGGCCGTGGACCGGTCGGTGCGGGTGCCGGACGGCGCGGCGGACTCCGCGCGGCGCGCACTGGTCGCGCAGGGCCTGCTGGACGAGCTGGCCGAGTCTCCGTCGGCGGCCGAGAAGGAGGCCGGGTACACGACGGACGTGCGCGGCGGGATGACGGTGCACGGGCCGGGCCGCAAGGACCCGGACGACACGCTGCGGCTGAGCACCCCGCCCGGGACCCTGACCTCGTACGCCCTCGCCCAGCTGGTCTGCACGTTCTCCGACTCGGCGGCCGCCGAGGGGGACGGCTCGGTGGTCCTGGGCGGCCCCGGCTCCACCCCGGTGCGCCGCTACGCCTGCACCGACGAGGTCCGCTCCCGCCCCGGCAGCGCCGAGCCCCCCTCGTCGCCGGTCGCCAACGACGGCTGAGCCGCCCGCCCCCGCGTCGGGTGCGGGGCCGGGGCGACGGCACCGGGCGGCCGTGCAGGACGGCGGGCGGCGGGTGTGGCGGACGCCTCATACGGGGGTCCGCGGCCGTCGTCGTCGCAGGTCACCGTCTGCCGGGGAGCGGCGGGACCCGAGTGCGCCGCCGGTGGCGGGAAGTGGTCCGGAACCGATCGTGCCGGGGGGCGCGTCTTGGGGGGCGTGCAGCGTCAAGGCTCCATCGGCGGCAGCGCCGCGATCCGCATCCGCGCGACCGGGATTGTTCTCCTGGCCGCCCACCTCGTGTTCGTCGCCTGGGTCACGCTGCGCCCACTGGACGTCCCCTGGGTACTGCCGGCCAATCTGCATCCGTTCGACGGGATCCGCGCCGACCTGCGGCTGGGCTGGCCCGAGGCGGCCCGGCGGATCGGCGCGGGGCTGGGGCTGCTGGCCCCGCTGGGCGTCCTGCTGCCGCTGGTGCACGGCAGGGTCCGGGTCTCGCCCCTCGCCTCCCTGATCCGCACGGTCACGGCGGGCGCGCTGCTGTCGCTGGGGATCGAGCTGCTGCAGACCGGCGTGCCCGGTCAGGTCGTGGACGTGGACTCCATGCTGCTGAACACCGTGGGCGTGGCCCTCGCCCATGCCGCGGTGGTGCCGGCGGTGCGCGCGCGGCTGCGTCGCAGGGACGGGCACCGGTCGTCCGCGCCGGTCCGCCAGGAGGATGCGGCTCAGGGTCTGACCCCGAGTTTTCCCAGGGTCGGCATCGCCCCATAGAGCGACGCTTCGTCCCCTTCGTCACCGTAGCGTTGACGTCAGATGGAGCAGCCGCAGGGGCCGCCTCCGTCCCCCACTCTCGACTTCGTTCGAGCGGGTGGGGCCCTCATCGCTCACGAAGGAGCCGCAGATGTCCAGCCTCGCCCGCCCCACCAACGGCCGCATGATCGGCGGAGTGTGCGCCGCGCTGGCCCGGCGCTTCGGCACCTCCGCGACCACGATGCGCGTGATCTTCGTGCTCTCCTGTCTGCTGCCGGGCCCGCAGTTCCTGCTCTACATAGCGCTGTGGGTGCTGTTCCCGTCGGAGGACCGGGCGGCCCGCACGGCCTGGTGACAGCCGTTCGCCGCAGGCGCCGTCGGGGCGCACCCGGGAGGACCGGGTGCGCCCCGACGGCGCGGTGCGCGCAGGGGCGGCGGAGCCGCTCAGCCCAGCGGGATGCCGTTGACCGGCAGACCGTGCGTGGGCAGGCCCTGCAGCGGCAGTCCGCCGAGCAGACCGGCGACGGGCGCGGTGGGGCCCCCGGTGAGCAGCTTCTCGGCGACCGGCTGGGCGGCGGTCAGGCCCGCGGCGAGCGCCGGCTGGGCCTGCGTCAGCGCCTGCCCGGCGCCGGGCAGCGCCTGGGCCACGTTCTCCGCCGGCAGCGTCTTGGTGATGCCGTCCAGCGCCTGGGTGGCGTCCGGGACCGCGGGGGCGGCGTTCGCGGCGCCCGCACCGACGGCGGCGAAGGCGGCGCCGAGAGCGGCGACACCGAGGGTCTTGGCAGCAGACTGCTTCATGATGAATGCGTCCTCGAATGGGATACGGGGAACTGAGCGGTTCTCGACCGTAAACACGTGGAGGGGTCGGCGGCAAACATCGAAATGCGGACGGATGGTGAACACCCGCCCGCATTCCGCACCCGGTAAAACCCGGGAATCAGTCTTCCGCGGACACGGAACCCCTGGTGGAGACGGTCTGCTGGAACAGCCATTCGGACTTGAGCTCGGCATATCCGGGCTTGATCACGTCATTGATCATGGCCAGTCGTTCATCGAAAGGAATGAATGCTGACTTCATAGCATTGACGGAGAACCACTGCAGATCGTCGAGCGTGTAGCCGAATGCGTCGACCAGGTGCTCGAATTCCCGGCTCATGCTGGTGGCGGACATCAGTCGGTTGTCGGTGTTGACCGTGGCCCGGAAGTGCAGGCGGCGCAGCAGTCCGATGGGGTGCTCGGCGTAGGACGCGGCGGCGCCGGTCTGGAGGTTGGAGCTGGGGCACAGCTCCAGCGGGACGCGCTTGTCGCGGACGTAGGAGGCGAGCCGGCCGAGCTTCACGCTCCCGTCGGCGGCGACCTCGATGTCGTCGATGATGCGCACACCGTGTCCGAGCCGGTCGGCGCCGCACCACTGCAGGGCCTGCCAGATGGACGGCAGCCCGAAGGCCTCGCCGGCGTGGATGGTGAAGTGGTTGTTCTCGCGCTTGAGGTACTCGAAGGCGTCGAGGTGCCGGGTGGGCGGGAAGCCCGCCTCGGCGCCGGCGATGTCGAAGCCCACGACCCCCTGGTCCCGGTAGCGGTTGGCGAGTTCGGCGATCTCCAGGGCGCGGGCCGCGTGCCGCATCGCGGTGAGCAGCGCGCCGACCCGGATGCGGTGGCCGTTGTCCCGGGCCGTCCGTTCGCCTTCGCGGAAGCCCTCGTTGACGGCCTCGACGACCTCTTCGAGGCTCAGCCCGCCGTCGAGGTGCTGCTCGGGCGCGTACCGCACCTCGGCGTAGACGACGCCGTCCTCGGCGAGGTCCTCGGCGCACTCGCGGGCGACCCGCACGAGTGCCGCGCGGGTCTGCATCACGCCGACGGTGTGCGAAAACGTCTCCAAGTACCGTTCCAGGGAACCGGAGTCGGCGGCCTCCCGGAACCAGACTCCGAGCTTGTCGGCGTCGGTCTCGGGGAGTCGGCCGTACCCGGCGTCCCGGGCGAGGTCGACGATCGTGCCGGGACGCAGCCCGCCGTCGAGGTGGTCGTGCAGCAGAACCTTGGGTGCCCGCCGGATCTGGTCCGAGCTGGGGGCGGTGCCCGACTGGATGCTCTGGCTCGTCATTGGCGCACTCTAACTCCTACGCGCGTAGACGGCGCGCTGTACAACTGCGCCGATATGTAACGGTGACCGCACGGACGGGTGGAGTACATCGGTGCTTCTGACACTGTTCTGTCATGGGACAGGAAGTGACGCCGGTTCGGACGGTCCGGCTGGGGCGGGCGCTCGGCCCGGAGCCGACGGCGGTGAGCGGAGCGGTGCTGCTGCTCCCCGGCGGCGAGGAGGTCTCCAGCCGCAGACCGTCCTCCATGTGGGCCGCCGCCTCCGTCCGGGGCCTCGGGCGCAGGCTCGCGCGGGCCGGACGCGAGGAGGGCCTGGCCGTCCACGCCGTGCACTACCGCTACCGCGGCTGGAACGGCAGCGAGGCGCATCCGGCGGCCGACGCCGGCTGGGCGGCCGACGAAGTGGTCCGGCGCTACGGGGACGTCCCCGTGTGCCTGGCCGGCGTCGGCATGGGCGCCCGGGCGGCGCTGCGCGCGGGCGGTCACGAGGCCGTCGGCTCGGTGCTGGCGATCGCTCCATGGCTGCCGGAGGAGGACTTGGCCGCGCCGCCCGAACCGGTGAAGCAGCTCGCGGGGAGACGGGTGTTGATCGTGCACGGCACGAACGACGGGCGCTGCGACCCGGAGCTGTCGTTCCGCCTCGCCGCGCGGGCGAAGAAGGCCAACCGGGACGTGTGCCGCTTCGAAGTGCACTCCGACGGCCACCGGTTGCACCAGTACCGGAGCGAAGTCCACGCCCTGGCCGAGGACTTCGTCATGGGCACGCTGTTCGGGCGGGCGCTGTCCCGGCCGGTGGTGGACGCGCTGGCGGCGCCGCCGCCGCTGGGGCTGCGGATGCCGCTCGCGGCCGGATTCGGCAGGTCGCTGCGCCGGTGACGGCGCCCCGGCCCCCTCAGGTCGGCAGCAGGTTGCCCCTCCTCGACAGCAGGAACTTCTTGAACGCGGCAACCGGGGGCGTGTCCGGATGGCCGTCCAGCCAGGCGACGCCGATCTCGCGGGCGGCGCGCGGGGCGGTCACGGTCAGTTCCACGACGCCCGGGCGGGCGACGGCGGGCGGCGGCAGCAGCGCCACTCCCAGACCGGCCGCCACCAGTCCCCTCAGCGTCTCGGCCTCCTCGCCCTCGAAGGCGACCCGAGGACGGAAGCCGGCCTCCTTGCAGAGGTCGTCGGTGATGCGGCGCAGGCCGTAGCCGGGCTCCAGGGTCACGAAACTCTCGTCGGCCGCTTCGGCCAGGCGGACTCGTCGGCGGGCGGCGAGACGGTGGTCGGCCGGGACGACCAGGCGCAGCTTCTGTTCGTCGAGCCGGCGGGCGACCAGGTCGGGGGCGTCCGGGACCGGGGAGGTCAGACAGAGGTCCAGCTCGCCCGCCCGCAGCCGCTCGATCATCGCCTCGCCGTAGTTCTGGACGAGGCTGAAGCGCACGCGCGGGTGGTCCGCGCGGAAGGCGTGGATCAGGCCCGGGACGGTCTCCGCGCCCATCGTGTGCAGGAAGCCGAACGCGACCTTGCCGGTGGCCGCGTCGGCGTCGGCCCGCACCTCGTCGGCGGCCCGCTCGACCTCGGCGAGAGCCCGCTCGACGGAGGCGAGGAAGGTGCGGCCCGCGGGGGTGAGGGAGACCGTCCGGCCGCGGCGGGCGAACAGGTCGACGCCGAGATCGTGTTCCAGACGGACCATGGCCCGCGAGAGCGTCGACTGGGGGACGTTCATCTCCTGGGCGGCCCGCGTGACGTGCTCGGTGCGGGCGACCCCGGCGAAGTACGCGAGCCGGGGGGCGAGCAGTCTCGACATGTCCGTCGTGTCTTCTGTGTCACCGGACGGTGACAGCCGAGCCCGTGACCTCTGCTGATGCGCCATGGGAACGATTATGACGATTCCGTGCATTGGACGGATGAGCGGGGGCGTACATAACTTCGAGGCATGTCTCCCGCCAGTACCGGGGCGTCCACGATCGTGGGCGCCGCCTCGTCCGTCCCCGCCGCCTCCCGCGTCGTCGCCTCCTCCGCCGACGGCTCCCGCACGGCCCCCGCCGACTCCCGTATGACCCCCGGCGGCCCCGGTTACCGCCGGATGAGCTTCGCCCTCTTCCTCGCCGGGGTCGCGACGTTCGCCCTGCTCTACTCCACGCAGGCCCTGCTGCCGCTGATCTCCGGCGACTTCGGGGTGCCGGCGAGCCAGGCGAGCTGGACCGTGGCGGCGGCGACCGGCGGACTGGCCCTGTTCGTGCTGCCGATGAGCGCCCTGTCCGAGCGCTACGGCCGCCGCACGGTGATGACGGCCTCGCTGGCGGTCGCGGTGGCCGTGGGCGTGCTGGTCCCCTTCGCCCCCACGCTGGGCGCGCTGGTCGTGCTGCGGGCGGTCCAGGGCGCCGCGCTGGCCGGGCTCCCGGCCTCGGCGACCGCGTATCTCGCCGAGGAGGTCCGGCCGAAGGCGCTGGTCACGGCCATCGGTCTGTTCGTGGCGGGCAACAGCGTCGGCGGGATGAGCGGCCGGGTCATCACCGGCTGGGTCGCGCAGGAGTGGGGCTGGCGGATCGCGGTCGGCGTGATCGGCGCGCTGGCGGTGGCCTGCGCGATCGCCTTCCGGCTGCTGCTGCCCGCGCCGAAGCACTTCAGGACGGGCTCCCTGGCCCCCCGCGTCCTGGCCCGTACCGTGCGCGGCCACCTGGCCGACCCGCTGCTGCGCCGTCTGTACGCGATCGGCGCGCTGTTCATGACCGTCTTCGGCGGCGTGTACACCGTCATCGGCTACCGCCTGACGGAGGCGCCGTTCTCCCTCCCGCAGGGCATCGTGGGCTCCGTCTTCCTGGTGTACCTGGTGGGCACGGTGTCGGCGTCCACCGCGGGCCGGCTGGTCGGCCGGCTGGGCCGCCGGGGCGCGCTGTACCTGGCGGGCGGCACCACGGCCACGGGGCTGCTGCTGTCCCTGGCGGACTCGCTGGCGCCGGTCCTGCTGGGCCTGGTCCTGATCACGGCGGGCTTCTTCGCGGGGCACGCGGTGGCGTCCTCCGCGGTCAGCAAGACGGCGACCACCGGTCGCGCGCAGGCCTCCGCCCTCTACCAGTCCTCGTACTACGTCGGCTCCAGCGTCGGCTCCACGGTGGGGGCGACGGCCTTCCACGCGGGCGGCTGGTCCGGCACGGTCGCCGTGGGCGTCCTGGCGGTGCTCGGCGTCGTGGCGATCACCGCCCTCGGAACCCGCGCGGCGCGGGTCGCCGCCCGACGGGACGTCCTGGTGGCCGCTCGCTGACCGCCTGACCGCCTCCCTGGTCGCGGACGCCGACAGCCCGGTGCGGCTGGACTTCTCGGCGGACTCGGTTCTGGTGCGCGCCGGCCACGGCGACGACGTGGCCGCACAGCGGCTGCCCGCCGCGCTGACCGGCGCGCGGGAGATCACCGTGGCGTTCGGCCCGGCGTATCTGCCGGACGCGCTGACCTCGTTCGGGACGCCGGCGCTGCGGGTGGCGCTGCTGGAGGCGGGGCAGCGGGCGCGGCGGACGGGCCGCAGGTCCACCGGCATCTGCTGATGTCGGTGCGACAGCTGGTCTGACAGCGGCCCACGCACCGTCTTCCACCTGCGCTTTCGTCGACTCGCCGGGCCATTGTCAGTGGGCTGCGGTAGCTTCCGAAGTGCTGGGCGCGAAGACGCGTGACAGGACGGCCACAGGGGTGGGTGGACGATGGGCAACAGCACCGCGACGACGACGGACCTCGACGTCGCACTGGAGAAGCACCGGACCGAGCTGACCGGTTACTGCTACCGCATGCTCGGCTCCTCCTTCGAGGCGGAGGACGCGGTCCAGGACACCCTGGTGCGCGCCTGGCGGAGCTACGACAAGTTCGAGGGCCGCTCCAGTCTGCGCTCCTGGCTGTACCGGATCGCCACGAACGTCTGCCTGGACATGCTGACGGCCGGCAACAAGCGGGCCCGTCCGATGGACCTCACCGAAGCCACCCCGCTCGCCCGGGCCGCGCTCTCGCCCCGCCCCGACAACACCTGGCTGGAGCCGATGCCCGACGCGCGCGTGCTGCCCACGGTGGAGGACCCGGCCGAGGCGGCCGTCGCCAAGGAGTCGGTGCGGCTGGCGTTCATGGCCGCGCTGCAGCAGCTCCCGCCGAAGCAGCGGGCGGTGCTGATCCTGCGGGAGGTGCTGGCGTGGCGGGCGAGCGAGGTCGCCGAGCTCCTCGACACCTCGGTCGCCTCGGTCAACAGCGCGCTCCAGCGGGCCCGGGCGACGCTCGCCGAGCAGAAGGCCTCCGGCGCGGACGCGGCCGTGTCGGACCCGCTGGACGAGGAACAGCAGAAGCTCCTCGAACGCTATATGGCGGCCTTCGAGGGCTACGACATGACCGCGCTGACGGCCCTGCTGCACGAGGACGCCGTCATGACGATGCCGCCGTTCGACCTGTGGCTGACCGGCCATGACGACATCACCGGCTTCATGACCACGTTCGGCTCCGCCTGTGAGGGCTCGCGGCTGCTGCCGGTCCAGGTCAACGGCCTGCCGGGCTTCGCCCAGTACAAGCCGGACCCGGACAAGGGCGGTCACACGCCCTGGGCGATCCAGGTCCTGGAGATCTCAGAGGGACGCCTCACCGGGTTCCACTTCTACCTCGACACCCAGCGCTGGTTCCCCCTCTTCGGCCTCCCCCTCCACCTCGACGGGGATCCCGACGAGGTCGAGCAGGGCGCGTAGCGCGGGGTCGGGGGCGCGCAGCCGTATCCGCCCGCCGGCCCGCCGGGCGGCCAGCTGGAGCCGCGCCAGCAGCTCGACGGCGGCCAGCCCGGGCGGCCCGATGCCGGCGACGTCGCAGACGACGACCCCGGTCTCCTCGCCGGCGAGCAGCGCGAACACGGCGTCGCCCAGCCCGGTCGCCTGTTCTCGGGCGACCGGTCCGGTCAGGGTGAGCACGGGGGGTGTCGTCGCTTCCACGATCGGTAGACCGTGCCCGACGTCTCAATTCATCGCCGCCGAACGGGACTGGCCTACTCGGCGGGGAACTCAGCGGTGTCGATGACCACGTCGAAGGGCGCGGGAAGCTTGAGGGCCTCGCCGAACTTCGCGGTGCTCAGCAGGCGGTAGACGTCGCCCTTCGGTTCTCCGTAGAGCGTCGCGCTCGCGCCTTCGGGGGCCCAGCGGTCGACGAGGAGGTAGAACGGGATGCCCGCCGAGGCGTAGGCGGCAGGCTTGCTGATGCGGTCGTGCCGGGCGTTGGACTTGGACGTGACCTCCACGACCAGCTCCGCCAGTGCGGCCGGGATGTGGGTGTCCGCCTCCGTGTGCTCCCGCACGGGGGCCACCACGAGGTCGGGGATGAGCATGCCCAGACGGGACGGCACGGCGATGGCGAGCGTCTGGAAGATCCCCCAGTTCTCGGGGATCACCGAGTAGAGGCGACGCTGAATGCGTTCAGCGATCACGTTGTGGCGGTACGCGGGAGCAGGTGACACGGTGACGATTCCCTCGATGATCTCCACCTTGCTGCCCTCGGGCCAGTCCATCTCCTCCCAGAACCGGACGAGGTCGTCCCAGCTCTGCTCGGGGTCGTGGCCCACTGTGAGTGCGCTCATGGCGGTCTCCTTGTCGGTGCGTCACCGAGTCCAGCATGCCGAACGGGACCGGCGGCGGTCCACCGATCCCGTTCACCCGCAGGGGGCTGCGACAGCGGCGTCTGTGGCCGCGGGCCAGGTCAGGCGATGCGTTCCAGCACGACCGGGGACGCGGTGAACGCGGTGCCGGGGGCCTCGACGTCGTACGAGCCCTCGACGGCCTGGAGGGCGTAGTCGAAGCGCTCCGGGGTGTCGGTGTGCAGGGTCAGCAGCGGCTGGCCGGCCGTGACCGTGTCGCCGGGCTTGGCGTGCAGCTCGACGCCCGCGCCCGCCTGCACCGGGTCCTCCTTGCGGGCGCGGCCCGCGCCGAGGCGCCAGGCGGCGACGCCGATGTCGTAGGCGTCGAGGCGGGTCAGCACGCCCGAGGACGGGGCCTTGATCACGTGCTGTTCCTTCGAGGTGGGCAGGGCCGCGTCCGGGTCGCCGCCCTGGGCCGCGATCATGCGGCGCCAGACGTCCATGGCCGAGCCGTCGGCCAGGGCCTTCGCCGGGTCGGCGTCCTTCACGCCCGCCGCGTCCAGCATCTCGCGGGCCAGCGCGAGGGTGAGCTCCACGACGTCCGCGGGACCGCCGCCGGCCAGGACCTCGACCGACTCGCGGACCTCCAGGGCGTTGCCCGCGGTCAGACCGAGGGGGGTGGACATGTCCGTCAGCAGCGCGACGGTCCTCACGCCGTGGTCGGTGCCCAGGCCGACCATCGTCGAGGCGAGCTCACGGGCGTCCTCGATGGTCTTCATGAAGGCGCCGGTGCCGACCTTCACGTCCAGGACCAGCGAGCCCGTGCCCTCGGCGATCTTCTTCGACATGATCGACGAGGCGATCAGCGGGATCGCCTCGACCGTGCCGGTGACGTCCCGCAGCGCGTACAGCTTCTTGTCGGCCGGGGCCAGGCCGTCGCCCGCCGCGCAGATCACCGCGCCCGTGCCGTCCAGCACCGAGAGCATCTCCTCGTTGGAGAGCAGCGCGCGCCAGCCGGGGATCGACTCCAGCTTGTCCAGCGTGCCGCCGGTGTGGCCGAGGCCGCGGCCGGAGAGCTGCGGGACGGCCGCACCGCAGGCCGCCACCAGGGGGGCCAGCGGAAGGGTGATCTTGTCGCCGACGCCGCCCGTGGAGTGCTTGTCGGCCGTCGGGCGGGACAGGGAGGAGAACTCCATGCGCTCGCCGGAGGCGATCATCGCGGCGGTCCAGCGGGCGATCTCGCGGCGGTTCATGCCGTTGAGGAGGATGGCCATCGCGAGCGCGGACATCTGCTCGTCGGCGACCTCCCCGCGGGTGTACGCGTCGATGACCCAGTCGATCTGTGCGTCGCTGAGTTCGCCGCGGTCCCGCTTGGTGCGGATGACGGAGATGGCGTCCATGGCCATGGCTTGGCTTCCTTCCGAGGGTTCCAGAAGCCGCACGGCCCCTCGGAGCGAGTCGCTCGGGCAACTCGGAGGGGCCGCACGGGAATTACTTGGTGAGATGGTCCGGGCCGAAGGCCTGGGGCAGCATCTCGGACAGCGGCAGGATGCCCGCCGGGGTCTCCAGCAGCAGGTCGGGCCCCCCGAACTCGTGGAGCAGCTGCCGGCAGCGGCCGCACGGGACGAGGATCTCGCCCCGGCCGTCGACGCACGTGAAGTGCGTCAGCCGGCCGCCGCCGGTTCGCTGCAGCTCCGAGACCAGCCCGCACTCGGCGCACAGGCCGAGGCCGTAGGAGGCGTTCTCGACGTTGCAGCCGGAGACCGTACGGCCGTCGTCGACCAGGGCGGCGACCCCGACGGGGTAGCCCGAGTAGGGGGCGTACGCGTGGGACATGGCCTCGCGGGCCAGCTCGCGCAGCGCCGCCCAGTCGACGTCGGACGACGGGGTCACTTGCCCTGGCCCTTCCGGTAACGCATGCCGTCGGCCTTGGGCATGCGCAGCCGCTGTGCGGACAGCGACAGCACCAGCAGCGTGACGACGTACGGGGTGGCGCCCACGAAGTCGCTGGGGACCTCGTCGGTGAAGAGGTACCAGACCAGGACGAGGGCGGCCACGATGAGGCAGGTCCCGCCCTGCCAGTGCGCCTTCCGGTAGAGCTTCCAGCCGGCCAGTCCGGCGAGGAGCACGACCAGCAGGAGCAGCAGCGCGTGGACGGTCTCGCCGCCGTTGCGCAGTTGCAGCGCGTCGGAGTAGCCGAACAGGCCCGCGCCCATGGCCAGGCCGCCGGGACGCCAGTTGCCGAAGATCATGGCCGCGAGGCCGATGTATCCGCGGCCGCCGGTCTGGCCCTCCAGGTAGGTGTGGGAGGTGACCAGGGCGAGGAACGCGCCGGCGAGGCCGGCGAGGCCGCCGGAGACGGCCACGGCCGCGTACTTGTACTTGTACACGTTGACGCCGAGGGACTCCGCGGCGATCGGGTTCTCGCCGCAGGAGCGCAGCCGCAGGCCGAAGGCGGTGCGCCACAGCAGCCACCAGCTGCCCACGAACAGCACGAGGGCGAAGAGCGTCACCACGGACAGGTTCGTGACCAGGCCGCCGAGGATGCCGGCGATGTCCGAGATCAGGAACCAGTGGTGGTTCTCGACGGACTGCAGACCGTCCGAGAGACCGGGCACGCTGACGTTGGGCAGCGAATCCACGGGCGGGGACTGCTTGGGGTTGCCGCCCGCCTCGGCCGGCTTGCCCTCGGAGAAGAAGATCTTGGCGAGGTACTGGGTGGTGCCGAGCGCGAGCAGGTTGACGGCGACACCGGAGACGATGTGGTCGACGCCGAAGGTGATGGTCGCGACGGCGTGCACCAGACCGCCGAGAACGCCGAAGCCGATGCCGCACAGCAGGCCGAGCCACGGGTTGGACTGCCAGCCGATCCAGCCGGCGCCGAAGGTGCCGAGGATCATCATGCCTTCGAGGCCGATGTTGACCACACCGGACCGCTCGGACCACAGACCGGCCAGGCCGGCCAGGCCGATGGGCACCGCCAGGCCGAGGGCCGCGGAGACCTGGCCGTCAGAGGTCAGCTGATTGGCCCCGGTGATGACGCGGACCGCGGCGACGAGCAGGAGCGCGCCCGCGACGATCATGAGGATCTGGCCGACCGAACGGCCCGACCGGCCGTCCGTCGCGTCCGCCTTGGGCGCCGCGGGGGGCGGCGTGTCGGTCATCGTGGCAGTCATCACGCCACCTCCTGCTTCTGGGTCGGGGCGGCGGCCTGGGCGGCGAGCTCGGCGCCGACCCGCTGCTGCTGACGCTTGAGGCCGTAGCGGCGGACGAGCTCGTAGGCGATGACGACGCACAGGACGATGACGCCCTGGATGACGCCGAGGATTTCCTTGTCGTACCCCTCGAACTCGAGGTGGTTGGTCGTGCGCTCCAGGAAGCCCCAGAGCAGCGCGCCCAGCGCGATCCCGACCGGGTTGTTGCGGCCGAGCAGGGCGATGGCGATGCCGGTGAAGCCGATGCCCGACGGGAAGTCGTTGCTGAACTGGTGGCTGTCGTTGAGCAGGGTCGGCATACCGATCAGACCGGCCACCGCACCCGAGATGACCATGCTGGTGGCGATCATCTTCTTGACGGAGACACCGCTCGCGGCGGCGGCGCTCTCGGACTGGCCGACCGTGCGCAGGTCGAAGCCGAACCGGGTGCGGCCGAGCACGAACCAGTACGCGACGCCGACGAGCACGGCGATGACGACGAAGCCCCACAGCACGCCGGCCGGGCCGGTGTCGATGCTGAAGAAGTACGAGGACTTCGCCAGCGGCTTGGTCGAGATGACCGTGCCGCCGCTCTGCAGTTCGGCGAGCTTCCCCGGCTGCAGCAGGAAGGCGATGATCGCGGTGGCGATCGCGTTGAGCATGATCGTCGAGATGACCTCGCTGACCCCGCGGGTCACCTTGAGGACGCCGGCGATGCCCGCCCACACGGCGCCGGTCGCCATGGCGCACAGGATGATCAGCGGGATGGAGATCCAGCCGGGCGTGGTCAGCGCGCCGCCGAGAACGGCGGCGAAGAACGCGGCGAGCCGGTACTGGCCGTCGACGCCGATGTTGAACAGGTTCATACGGAAGCCGATGGCCACCGAGACGCCTGCCAGGTAGTACGTCGTCGCCTTGTTGAGGATGTAGACCTGGCTGTCGCTGGCGGAGCCGTAGGTCAGCATGTCGCTGAAGGCGGCGCCCGGGTTCTTGCCGGTGGCCAGGATCACCAGGGCCGTCACGACGATCGCGGCGACGAGCGCCAGCAGCGGTGCCGCGATGCCGAGGAGCAGCCGCTCCTTGTCGATCCGCTTGGTCAGCTTGTTCATCGGGCGTCGTCCTCTGCGTGCTCCAGGTGGCCGGTGGCCGCACCCGTCATGGCGGAGCCCAGCTCCTCGGGGGTGATCGTCGCGGGGTCGGCGTCCGCGACCAGCCGGCCGCGGTACATCACCCGCAGGGTGTCGGAGAGCCCGATGAGCTCGTCCAGGTCCGCGGAGATCAGCAGCACGGCCAGGCCCTCGCGGCGGGCCTCGCGGATGTGGTCCCAGATGGCGGCCTGTGCGCCGACGTCCACACCGCGGGTGGGGTGGGCGGCGATGAGGAGTTTGGGGGCATGGCTCATCTCGCGGCCGACGATGAGCTTCTGCTGGTTGCCGCCGGAGAGCGAGGCGGCGGTCACGTCGATGCCGGGCGTGCGGACGTCGTACGCCTGGACGATGCGCTCGGTGTCGGTGCGGGCGGCCCCGATGTCGAGCAGCTGGCCGTGGGAGTTCGGCCTCTCGGTGACGTGGCCGAGGATGCGGTTCTCCCACAGCGGCGCTTCGAGGAGCAGGCCGTGGCGGTGGCGGTCCTCGGGGATGTAGCCCACGCCTGCCTCGCGGCGGCGGCGGGTGGGGACGTGCGAGATGTCGGCGCCGTCGAGGGTGATGACGCCCGCGTCCGGGTCGCGGATGCCCATGATCGCCTCGACCAGCTCGGACTGGCCGTTGCCCTCCACGCCGGCGATGCCGAGGACCTCGCCCTTGTGGATGGTGAAGGAGATCGCGTCGAGGATGATCCGCTCGACGCCGTCGAGGTCGGTCTGGGTCAGGTGCAGCCCGTCCAGCTTCAGCAGCGGGACGTCGGTGACCGTGGACTCCTCTGTCTCCGGCGTGGGCAGTTCGCTGCCGACCATCAGCTCGGCGAGCTGCTTGGGGGTGGTGCCCGCCGGCTCGACCGTGCCGACGGTCGTGCCGCGCCGGATGACGGTGATCTCGTCGGCGACGGACAGCACCTCGCCCAGCTTGTGGGAGATGAAGATGACCGTGAGGCCCTCGGCCTTCAGCTCGCGCAGGTTGTCGAAGAGGGCGTCGACCTCCTGCGGCACGAGGACGGCGGTGGGCTCGTCGAGGATGAGCGTCTTCGCGCCGCGGTAGAGAACCTTGAGGATCTCCACGCGCTGGCGGTCGGCCACGCCGAGCTCCTCGAGGAGCACGTCGGGCCGGACGTTCAGCCCGTAGGCCTCGGAGATCTCCCTGATCTTCGTACGGGCCTTGGCGCCGATGCCGTGGAGCTTCTCCGCGCCGAGGACGACGTTCTCCAGGACGGTGAGGTTGTCGGCGAGCATGAAGTGCTGGTGCACCATGCCGATGCCGCGGGCGATGGCGTCGGCGGGGTTGCTGAAGGCGACCCGCTCGCCGTTCACCGTGATGGTGCCCTCGTCCGGCTGCTGCATGCCGTAGAGGATCTTCATCAGGGTGGACTTGCCGGCGCCGTTCTCGCCGCACAGGGCATGGACGGTGCCCGTGCGCACGGTGATGTCGATGTCGCGGTTGGCGACGACGCCGGGGAATCGCTTGGTGATGCCGCGCAGTTCGACGGCAGCGGGAGGGCTGGACGCGTTGATGGCGCACTCTCCTCGGGGAAAAGGGGCTGCGTAGGGGAGGGCAGGCGTCGGCGACGCTAGCGCGGCAACTCCGTGCTACACGCGTAGAGTTGACACATTGTTATGGCTCGACGAGGGGGGCTCTCATACACCCCCCTCATCGAGCCGGGGTACGGCGGGGACCGTCAGATCACGGGGTGGTCTTGACCGTGATCGTGCCGTCGACGATCTTCTTCTTGGCGGCGTCCAGCTGGGTCTTGATGTCGTCGATGAAGCCACCGCTGGTGGCGAGCGAGACACCGTTCTTGGCGAGCGTGTAGTTGTTCTGGCCCGTCAGCGGCTTGCCGTCGTGGACGGACTTGATGAAGTCGTAGACGCCGACGTCGACGTTCTTGACCATCGAGGTCAGGATCGCGTTCTTGTACTTGGCCAGACCCGGGATGTTGTACTGGTCGGAGTCCACACCGATGGCCCAGGCGCCCTTGGTGCCGGCGACGGCCTCGATGGCGCCGTTGCCGGAGGAACCGGCCGCCGTGTAGACGACGTCGGCGCCGTTGTCGAGCATGCCGGACGCGGCCTCCTTGCCCTTGTCGGGGCTGGAGAAGCCGGACAGGTCGGAGCCGTGGGTCAGGTACTGGACGTCGACCTTGACCTTCGGGTTGGTGTCCTTGACGCCCTGGGCGTAGCCCGCCTCGAACTTCTTGATCAGCGGGGTGTCCACGCCGCCGATGAAGCCGACGTGGTTCTTCTTGGTCTTCAGCGCCGCGGCGACGCCGGCCAGGTAGGAACCCTGCTCCTCGGTGAAGGTGATGCTGTCGACGTTCTTGGCGTCCACCACCGAGTCGACGATGCCGAAGCTGGTCTTCGGGAACTTCGCGGCGACCTTGGTCATCGACGCGGCGTAGGAGAAGCCGACGCCGACGACGGGGTTGTAACCGGCCTGTGCCAGGTCGGTCAGGCGCTGCTCGCGGTCGGCCTCGGTGTCGGAGTTCTTGGCGGTCAGCTCCTTGGTCGAGCCGCCGAACTCGGACTTGGCCTTGTCGGCGCCGCGCGCGGCGGAGTCGTTGAAGGATCGGTCACCACGGCCGCCGACGTCGAAGGCGAGACCGATCTTGACACCCGAGCCGCTGCCCGCGGAGGCGGAGGACGAGCTGCTGCTGTCGGAGGAGGTGCTGCCACATGCTGTGGCAGTCACTGCGAGAGCTGCGGTCGCGATACACGCAGCAGAAAGCTTGGCTACCCGGCGCACGGGAAGGCTCCTTCACCTGACCTGAGCGCCTCGTCGGCGCTTGATGTGAGCACCATGCCGGTGCTCGAGCCGGACGCCCTGTCGGCGTCGGCTTCGCGGCATCGTAACGCGCGTAGATGTCAGAAAAACACCCCTCGCGGCGCCGTTATCGATTCGAGGCGAACACCGTCTGAACTCGGCCCCTTACAGCTGTGCGGAGTTGATTTCGAACCGGGGACGAATGGCTTACAACAGTGTTGCGCCAGACGGCGGAACGGCCTACGAACCGTCCCGCCGCCGTCCGCTCACCTGCCCGCCGCGTCCAGCAGGGCCGCCGCCGTGAAGAGCTCCACACCGGCGGTGATCGCCGACTCGTCCGCGTCGAAGTCGCCCTGGTGCAGGTCGCGGACGGTGCGCTCGCCGGGCGTGCGGACCCCGAGGCGGGCCATCGCGCCGGGCACCCGCTCCAGGTACCAGGAGAAGTCCTCGCCGCCCAGGCTCTGCTCGGTGCCCTCGACGGCCGTCTCGCCGCGCCGGGCGACCATGGCGTCCCGCAGCAGCTCGGTGACGTCGGCGTCGTTGACGACCGGGGGGACGCCCCGCACGTAGTTGATCTCGGACTTGGCGCGGTGCAGGTTGGCGACCTCGTCGATGGCCGCGACGACGATGTCCGGGGCCTGCCGCCACGCGTCGATGTCCAGGCAGCGGACGGTGCCGGACAGCTCGGCGTGCTGCGGGATCACGTTGGGCGCGTGGCCGCTCTCGATGCGGCCCCAGGTGACCGCGAGCCCGGCGCGGGTGTCGACCCGCCGCCCGACCAGCGCGGGCACGTCGGTGACCACGCGGGCGGCCGCCGTGACCAAGTCGGTGGTGAGGTGGGGGCGGGCGGTGTGTCCGCCGGGCCCGTCCAGGGAGATCTCCAGCCGGTCGCAGGCGGAGGTGATCGCGCCCTGGCGCAGACCGATCCGGCCCGCGTCGACCCGGGGGTCGCAGTGCACGGCGATGATCCGTCCGACGCCGTCCAGCGCGCCGTCCTCGATGGCGTCGGCGGCGCCGCCGGGCAGCACCTCCTCGGCGGGCTGGAAGATCAGCCGCACCGGGCGCGGGAGCAGGCCCTGGCGGTGCAGCTCGGCCAGGACCAGCCCGGCGCCGAGGACGACGGTGGTGTGCACGTCGTGGCCGCAGGCGTGCGCGCGGTCGGGCACGGTGGACCGGTAGGCGCACTCGGTCTTGGTGTCCGGGATGGGCAGCGCGTCGATGTCGGCGCGCATGGCCAGGACGGGGGTGCCGCCGGCCGCGCCCACGGTCCCGATGTCGCAGATGAGGCCGGTCCCGACGGCGAGTACGCGTGGTTCGAGCCCCGCCTTCTCCAGGCGGGCCTTGATCGCGGCCGTCGTACGGAACTCCTGGTTGCCCAGCTCAGGGTGCATGTGCAGGTCGCGGCGGAAGGCCACCAGCTCTGCGCGCAGCGCCTCCGGCAGGACGCCGGGGAGGGTGTCTTCCCCTGAAGGATCGGCCTCGGACTCTCGGGACATCAGTTGCTTCACCCTCTGAAGGGTAGGACGCCGAAGCGGTCGACCGACCTACGATCAACAAAACTTCAACCCGTCAGGCGAAGAAAAGTCGGCCGCGCGGCGCATGGCTGCTGTGGGGGGTGGGTAAACTCCGCCGATTTCGGTTCGGCTCCCACACTTCTTCCTTCCTCTCACGGATACCACGGACCGCTCGAGGCACGCCGTGCCTGTCCACGTTCCGGGATCGATCCCGGAATCATCGCCTGCGCGCGGTCGTCCCGCCACGCGGAGCGACGCAGGGGCGGGGCGCCGGGACCGCTCCGGGCGCCCGCCGACGTGATCCACCGTCCACCCGCGCGGGTGAGGGCTCAGGCCGGGTTCACCGCCGTCAGTCCGTGCGCGGCACGGGCCGTTCCCGTCACCCCCGCCAGGAAGCCCCGCGCCCGCGGTGAGGCGCCGGCGGTCAGCCAGGCCGGGTCGATGTCGCAGACCGTGACGCGGACGTCCGTCCCGGACAGGGCCAGGGGCAGGGTGTGGACGACCGTGGACGGGAAGCTGAGGACCGTACGGCCTGTCGGGCCCCGGCGGGCGATCAGTTCCAGCGGGAGCTCGGGGCGCACGACCTGCAGTCCGGTCTCGACGGCCAGCCGGTGGAGTTTCTCCGCGCTCTCGCGGCGGTGGGCGAAGTAGCGCGTGACGCCGTGGGCGCGGGCCAGGGTCCGCACGGCCTCCAGATAGCGGTCGGCGTCCACCACCCCCGTCTCGACCAGCGAGGTGCCCACCATGTCCGCGCCCTTCGTGACGCGCGGCGGGCCGAAGCGGTCCCGGGTCCAGACGAAGCGGTTGGCCGTCAGGACGACGCCGTCCGGGGCGTCCGTGATCGGCATCGCGGAGAACACCTCGACGCCGTGGTCCGGACCGGGCGTGAGGCGGCGGCGGGCCACCCCGGAGACCGGGGCGAAGAGCAGGTCGCGGGGGCTCGTCCGGCTGCCCTTGCGATGCCAGCGCACCAGTCGTTCGCCGCGGGCCAGCTGGCCGACGAACTCCATCGTCGCCGTGCCGTCGTCCACCACGACGAGCTCACGCGCCCGGGTGAGGGTCAGCAGCAGTTGGACGTAGCGGGAGAACGGGTCGCCCATCACCATCCGTTCCGCGCGCCGCAGCAGCCCGGTGAGGCTGCCGACGGTGCGGAAGGGGGCCGTGGCGCCGTCGCGGGCCTCCTCCCAGCGGACGGTGTGCCCTTCCCGGCGGGCCAGCTCGGCCATCCGGCGCAGCTGGCCGCGGGTCATCGGGTCGTTCGGGGACAGGACGACGAGGGTGAGCCCTGCGCCGGGCTCCCGCCGCCCGTGGAGCAGCCGGGAGTGCGCCCACTCCAGGACGTTCAGGAGCTGCACCGGGCTCTCCACGAAGGCGAGGGTGTGGGGGGTGGGGCCGGTGTTCTTCCCGGCGCGAGGACTCATCGTCGTACGACCATCCCGTGGGGCACTCGGAGGGGCACGCAGGTCACACCGCGAGCGGCTCGCCCGCCGCCGCCGCGATCTCCGCCTCCGCGACGACGCCCGGGACGCGGCGCAGCTTGCGCATCGGGCCGAGCTCGGAGTCGTAGACCTTCTTCACGCCGTCGCCGAGGGAGGCCTCGATGGTGCGGATGTCGCGGACGAGGCGGGTCAGGCCGCCCGGCTCCACGGAGGCCGCCTGGTCGGAGCCCCACATCGCGCGGTCGAGGGTGATGTGGCGCTCGACGAAGACCGCGCCGAGGGCGACGGCGGCCAGGGAGGTCTGCAACCCGGTCTCGTGGCCGGAGTAGCCGATCGGGACGTTGGGGTACTCCCGCTCCAGCGTGTTGATCACACGGAGGTTGAGCTCCTCGGCCCTGGCCGGGTAGGTCGAGGTGGCGTGGCACAGGAGGATGTTGTCCGAGCCGAGGACCTCGACCGCGTGGCGGATCTGCCGCGGGGTCGACATGCCGGTGGACAGGACGACGGTCCGGCCGGTGCCGCGCAGGGCGCGCAGCAGTGCGTCGTCGGTCAGCGACGCGGAGGCCACCTTGTGCGCGGGCACGTCGAACTTCTCCAGGAAGGCGACCGCCTCGGTGTCCCAGGGCGACGCGAACCAGGCGATGTCCTTCTCCTTGCAGTACGCGTCGATCCGGCGGTACTCGTCCTCGCCGAACTCGACGCGGTGGCGGTAGTCGATGTACGTCATCCGGCCCCAGGGCGTGTCGCGCTCGACGTCCCACTGGTCGCGCGGGGTGCAGATCTCGGGCGTGCGCTTCTGGAACTTGACGGCGTCGCAGCCTGCCTCGGCGGCCGCGTCGATCAGCCTGAGGGCGGTGTCGAGGTCGCCGTTGTGGTTGATGCCGATCTCGCCGGTGACGTAGACGGGGTGGCCGGGGCCGACGGGGCGCGTGCCCAGGAGGCGCAGGCGGGCGTTGATGCGGGTGGCGGCGTTGTCGCTGGTGCTCATGGCGGAACGTTCCTTACTGGGGGAGGGTGTCGAGGGAGGGGCCGAGGATCCAGCCGGCGATCTCCCGGATCGCGCCGTCGCCGCCGGGCAGGGCGGTGACCGCGCGGGCGGCGCCGCGTACGACGTCGTGGGCGCTCGCGACGGCCACCGGCCAGCCGACGAGCGCGAAGCAGGGAAGGTCGTTGACGTCGTTGCCGACGTAGAGCACGCGCTCCGGTGCGACGCCCTGTTCCTCGCACCACTGCTTCAGCGCGAGGTCCTTGCGGTCGACGCCGTGCAGGACCGGGAGTTCGAGCTTGCGGGCGCGGGCGGCGACGACCGGGTTGCGTTCGGTGGACAGGATCAGCATCCGCAGCCCGGACCGGCGCAGGGCGGCGATGCCGAGGCCGTCGCCGCGGTGGACGGAGACGAACTCGCGTCCGTCGGAGTCGATCAGCACCCGGTCGTCGGTCTGGGTGCCGTCGAAGTCGAGCACGACGGCGTCGACGTCGTCGGCGGTGGGCAGGGAGCCGGGGAGGTCGGCGTCGAGGAGCGGGGCGAGGGCGCGGGCGCGGGCGAGGTCGTGCGGGTCGTCGATCTCCAGGACGCGGGCGGGGTCGGTGCGGACGAGTTCGGTGCGGCCGAAGAAGCGGTGTCCGTGTCTGCGGAAGCCTGCCGCGTCCATCGCGTAGGCGGCGCCGGTCTCCAGGTAGTCCTGGGGGCGGTCCTGGCGGCGCGGCCGGAAGGACCGGTCGTGGTTGACGCCGGAGCCGCCCTCGCCCGCCTCGTCGGAGCGGCGCCAGAGGAAGCCGTGGAAGGGGGCCACCGTGACGGCCGTGTCGGCGCCCTGTTCGACGACGGCCCCGGCGACGCCGTCGACGTCCTCGCGGGCGAGGAAGGGGCTCGTGCACTGGACGAGCACGACGACGTCCACCGGGGAGCCGCGCAGGGCCTCGTGGGCGTCCAGGGCGTGCAGGACGGCGGCCTCCGAGGTCGCCGTGTCCCCGGCGATGGCGGCCGGGCGCAGCACGACCTCTGCGCCCGCCTCGCGGGCCGCCGCCGCGATGGCGTGGTCGTCGGTGGACACGACCACGTCCGTGACGAGCCGGCTGGCCCGGCACTCGCGGACCGCGCGGGCGACCAGCGGGACGCCGCCCACCGGCGCGAGGTTCTTCGCGGGCACGCCCTTGGAGCCCCCGCGCGCGGGGATCACGGCGAGAACGCGGCGCACGCCGGCTGCTGAGTCGGGCATGGGCACGTCTCCTGGAGAGGTCGCGGGGAAGGTCGGGGAAGTGACGGCCGGGGAGGTCACAGCTCCCCCATGCGGCGGATGACCGGGGCCACGCGCTGGACGCCGTGCCGGTAGACGCCGCGGGCCGCCCTGCGGACGGTCCGGCGGACCGGGCCGGGGGTCCCGGCTGCGGCCGGGGCTCCGGGAAGGGGACTGCCGTCGGGGGCCAGGTGATGGCGGGCGAGGATGCCGGGGAGGTAGCCGGGTGCGGTGGCGGGCGTGTAGTAGGGGGTCAGGGGTGGCGGACCGGCGGGGCTGCCGAGCAGTTCGGCGATGCGTTCGCGGGCCGGGACGAAGGCGTCGTCGTAGGAGCCCGCGTCGGAGGAGGGGCCGCCGGCGGCGACTCCCTGGCGGGCCACCCAGTCCTCGTCGGGGTCGGGGCGGTGGCCGGCGTCGAGCTGGTCCCAGGAGGCCAGGCAGCCGGAGCCGACGAAGTGGTGGTTGCCGAGCGTCTCGCGCACCCCGAGATCGGTGAGGACCACGGTGGGGATCCGGCGGTGCAGGGACTCCAGGGCGGCCGTCGAGCTGACCGTGACCAGGAGGTCGGCGCGGTCCAGGACCTCGCCCATGTGTCCGTACACCAGGCGGAGGTTGGGCGGCAGGTCGAGCCCCCGCGCCAGCTTCTGGTAGGGCAGTTCCTCGATGTGGGTGGTGTGCTCCCCCGGCTTGGAGCGGAGCTTCAGCAGCACATCGCGCTCCGGGTGCAGACGGGCGTGCCGCACCAGCCGGTCCAGCAGGTAGGCGCGGTCCGCGCGGTTCCCGGGCACCGAGGGCTGCGCCGCGAACACCACGGTGAACGGGTCGTGTTCACCGGTGTACGGCGTGCCGCCCAGGAACGGCAGGGCCACTTCGGTCACCGCGGAGGCATCGGCTCCGACCCCCTCGTACACGGCGCGGAAACGCTCCGCGTCCTGGCGGGAGTTGGCCAGGACGAGATCGGCGCCGTGCCGCAGCAGCAGTCCGTCGGCGAGCTTCTCGTAGACGACGCCGACATAGCCGGTGACGACGACGGGACGACGCCTCCCGCCGTTCTCCACGACCCGCTTCAGACCGTGCAGGACGGCCTGGACGCTGCCGCCCACCAGTGCGAGGACGAGGACGTCGTACGGAGTGTCCGCCATGACCCGCAGGAACTCGACGGCGGTGACCTCGCGCAGCGAGGCGGCGCGCACGCCGACCTCGGCCAGCTGACGGGGGGTCGGGGTGGCCCGGCCGCGCAGCAGGAAGCCGTCCAGGACGGGGGCCGAGGGAGCTGTCCGCGTCGCGGTCAGCGCACCCCATTTCCATCGGGTGTCGGAGTCCGCGAGGACGGCAATCCGTGGGGGGTTCGCAGTACTTGCTGGCACACCGAAGACGGTAGAAAGCAAAACACGGGATTTTCCCAATCCCCGATCAACAAGAAGTTAACAACGCGACACCGAATTCCGAACCGGCCCGCCCACTCCCCTGCCGAAGACGGGGTGCACGAATCCGCCACATTCAGTTCACCCCTCGTCCCCTCGTCGATAAGTTCCCCCGCCGGCGGCACTCCTAGGCTTTCCCGTGTGCCCAAGCTCTCTGTGATCGTGCCGTTCTACAACGTCGGCCCGTACGCGCCCGACACGCTCAGAAGTCTTCATATGAACGCCAGTCGGGAATTCGAATTCGTGCTGGTGGACGACCATTCCACGGACGAGACTCCGGAGATTGTCGAACGTGCGGTCGAGGGTCTTTCGAAGGTCGCCCAGGTGCGTCATGTCCGTCACGACGAGAACGGCGGTCTCGCCACCGCCCGCAATACCGGACTCGACGCGGCACAGGGCGAATACCTGACGTTCCTGGACGGCGACGACTGGCTCGCTCGCGGATATCTGGACCAACTCGTCTCCGCGATCGATGAGTTGGGCTGCGACTTCGTGCGCACGGACCACGTCCAGGCCACCGGCCGCACGCGCACGGTGGTCCGACACCCGCACGGGCTGCGCGGAGAGGTCCTCGACCCGCGCCGGGCGATCCTGCCCGCCGACCGCTCCACGTCCGTCGACTACGCCTTCGCCTGGGCCGGCGTCTACCGCCGCAGCCTCCTCGACCGTGGCCTGCTGCACTTCACCGACGGGCTGCGCACCGCCGAGGACCGGCCGTGGATCTGGAAGCTGCACCGGGAGGCGGAGTCGTTCGCGGTGGTGAACCTGCACGGCGTCTTCTACCGCCGGGGCGTCGCCTCGTCCCTGACCCGGATCGGCGACGCCCGGCAGCTGGACTTCATCCGCGCCTTCGACCAGGTCGTCGAGGAGACCGCACGGGACCGGGACGCCGACCTGCTGCTGCCCAAGGCGGTGCGAACCTACTGCGCGATCATCGCCCACCACCTCGCGGACGTCGACAAGTTCGAGCCCGCCGTCGCCAGACAGCTGCGCACGCGAAGCGCCGCCGCCGTACGGCGCATGCCCCAGGAGCTGCTCACCGACGTGCTCGACCGCATGGACCTGCGCCGCTCGGCCACACTGCGGCGGCTGCGCCGGCAGATCATCTCCGCGAAGGCGGCCGCCTGATGTCCCCCGCGCCCCGCGCCCAGCACCGCGCCGAGCCGAGCACCGCGACCCCCGCCGCCGTCGGCACGACCCAGATCTTCTGCGCCTCCACCCTCTACGGCGCCGCCACGCTCGCCGCCGCCCTCGACGCGGACGCCTTCGCGCCCGCCGACCGCCGGCTGCTGCTGGTGTGCAACAACGCGACGACGCCCGAGACCTCCCCCGCCCTCGACGAGATGGCGGGCTTCGCCCCGCTGCGGGACCGCTTCGACGAGGTCCGCTCCTGGAACGAGGCCATCAGCCCCTTCCACCCGGGCGCCTGGTCGCCGCGCCCCGACGACGTGCCCCTCCTGGAGCGGTACCTGCGGCTGCTGTGGGGCCTGGGCGACGACCGGGTGACGATCGTGCTGGAGTCCATCCAGGTCAACCCCGCCCAGGCCATCGCCCAGCTGTTCCCCGGAGCGCCCGTCGAGGTCTACGCGGACGGCCTGATGAGCTACGGCCCCACCCGCGACAAGCTCGACCCGCTGCTCGGCACCCGGGTGCGGCGGGTGCTCCACCTCGACCTGGTGCCGGGGCTGAGGCCGCTGCTGCTCACCGAGTTCGGGGCGCCGGCCGAGACCGTGCCCGCCACCGCCTTCCTGAAGGTGCTGGGGGAGGTCGCCGACGCCGTGCCGGAGGTGCCGTCGCTGCCCGACGACTGCGCGCTGCTGCTCGGCCAGTACCTCTCGGCGCTGGAGATCCTCACCCCGCAGCAGGAGGAGGAGCTGCATGTGCGCATGCTGCGCGGGGCGGTCGCGCGCGGTCACCGTTCGGTCGTCTTCACCCCGCATCCGACCGCGCCGGCCCGCTACAGCCGCGCCCTGGAGGCCGAGGCGGAGCGGCTGGGCGTCACGCTGACGGTCCTCGGCACGCCGGTGCTCGCCGAGGTGCTGTTCGACCGGGCTCGGCCCGCGCTGGTCGTCGGCTGCTTCTCGACGGCCCTGTTCACCGCGTCCTCCTTCTACGGGCTGCCCGTGGCCCGCGTCGGCACCGAGTCGCTGCTGGAGCGGCTGGTCCCCTACCAGAACAGCAACCGCGTGCCCCTCGTGCTGGCCGACGCGCTGCTGCCGGACCTGGAGGACCTGGAGGATCTGAGGAACCCGGGGGACCCGGAGGACCTCGGGAGCCGCCGGCCCGTCGGGGCGGAGGCCGTGGCCGAACTGCTCGCCGCGGTGGGCTTCGTGATGCAGCCCCAGCTCCACCCCGGACTGCGGCCGGTCGCCGAGCGGTATCTGCGCACCCGTCTCGGTCCGCGCACCGGACGGTACTTCAGACGCAGGCGGCTCACGGCGCTCGGGCTGCCGGGAGGCATCCCGCAGCGACTGGCCTTCCTTCCGCGCCACGCCGCCGCGCGCCGGGTGGTGCGACGGGCGAGGGCGCTGCGCAGGGCCGTCCGCCGGCGGAAGTGACATCGACGCGGGAGGTTCACCGGGCGTTTCTTCCGGACACCGCGCTCCGGGGTGAACGGTCGTATCGAGCAACCGGGGCGTCGCGGACCGAGCACACGACAGGCCCCCTGGGCCACTGCGAGGGGTACGAGCATGACCGAGACGGTCGTGAGCAGCACGTCGAAGGCGGCGCTCGCCGCGCCGGCGCCGGTCCACGAGCCGGACGGACCCGGCGGACGGGGCGGACCGGCCGGGCCGGGCGGTCCCGAGGGCCGACTGCGCGCTCTGGACGGGCTGCGGCTGGTCGCCGCGCTGATGGTGGCGGTCTACCACTACGCGGGCCGCGACGGTGAGGTCTCCCGCGCGTGGGGGACCTCACCGAGGCTGCAGTTCCCCACCCTGCACACGTTCGCCGCGTACGGCTGCCTCGGCGTCCAGGTCTTCTTCGTGATCAGCGGGTTCGTGATCTGCATGAGCGGCTGGGGCCGGCCGCTCCGGTCGTTCGCGGCCTCCCGCGTCTCCCGGCTGATGCCCGCGTACTGGGCGGCCGTCCTGCTGGTGACGGCGGTCTTCGCACTGCCGCCGGTCGTCTTCGAGGCGGTGTCCCCGAGCGACGCGCTGGTCAATCTGACCCTGCTCCAGCAGCCGTTGGGCGTGGACCGGGTGCTCGGCGTGTGCTGGACGCTGTGGGCGGAGATCCGCTTCTACGCCCTGTTCGCGCTGTGCGTCGTCCTGCCGGGCGCGAGCCGCCGCCGGGTCGTCGTGTTCTGCGCGGGCTGGACGACGGCCGCCGCGGTCGCGCAGGCGACGCACGAGCCGCTGCTCGACCTGGTCCTGATGCCCGCGTACGCGCCCTTCTTCGTCGGCGGCGTCGGCCTCTACCTCGTCCACCGCGACCGGCGGGACGCCTACGCCTGGGGGATCGTCGCGGCGGGCTTCCTGATCGGCCAGCACTACGCGGTGCGCGAGCTGTCGAACGTCTCGGACCCGAACGCCTTCGCCCACCGCACGAGTCTCGGCGTCATCCTGGTGGTCGCCCTCGGCTTCGCGGCGGTCGGGGCGATCGCGCTGGGCCGCCCGGACCGGGCGAACCGGCGGTGGCTCACCGTCGCGGGCACCCTGACGTACCCCTTCTATCTGGTCCACGAGCATCTCGGCTGGGTGGTGATCCGGTTCCTGCACCGCGGTCTGCGGGTGCCGTCGGCGGCGACGTTCGCCCTGACCCTCGTCTCGATGCTGCTGCTGGCCCTGCTGCTCAACCGCTTCGTCGAGAAGCCGCTGTCGCCCCGGCTGCGACGCGCGCTGTCGCGGGTCTGAAGATCGGGACGCCCTTCCGGGAGGGCGTCGTTCCCGGGGGAATCGACCGGGTCAGAACACGTCCGACGGCACGTACGTCCCCCAGACGTCCCGGAGGGCATTGCACACCTCGCCGACCGTCGCCCGGGCGCGCAGCGCGTCCTTCATCGGGTACAGGACGTTGTCCTGGCCCTCCGCCGCCTTCCTCAGCGCGTCCAGGGCCGCGTCCACCGCCGCCCGGTCGCGCTCGGCCCGCAGCCTCGCCAGCCGCTGCGCCTGCTGGGCCTCGATGGCCGGGTCGACGCTGAGCGGCTCGTAGGGCTCCTCGGCGTCGAGCCGGAAGCGGTTGACGCCGACGACGACCCGCTCGCCGGAGTCGGTCTCCTGGGCGATGCGGTAGGCGTTGTGCTCGATCTCGCCCTTCTGGAAGCCGTGCTCGATGGCCGCCACCGCGCCGCCGAGGTCCTCGATCCTGCGCATCAGCCCGACGGCCGCCGCCTCGACGTCGTCGGTCATCTTCTCGACGGCATAGGAGCCCGCGAAGGGGTCGACGGTCGCCGTCACGTCCGTCTCGTAGGCCAGCACCTGCTGGGTGCGCAGGGCGAGGCGCGCGCTCTTGTCCGTGGGCAGCGCGATCGCCTCGTCGAAGGAGTTGGTGTGCAGGGACTGGGTGCCGCCCAGGACCGCGGCCAGCCCCTGGACGGCGACCCGCACCAGGTTCACCTCGGGCTGCTGGGCGGTGAGCTGGACGCCGGCCGTCTGCGTGTGGAAGCGCAGCATCAGCGACCTGGGGTTCCGCGCGCCGAACTCCTCCTTCATCACCCGGGCCCAGATACGGCGCGCGGCCCGGAACTTCGCGACCTCTTCGAGGATCGTGGTGCGGGCCACGAAGAAGAAGGAGAGGCGGGGCGCGAAGTCGTCCACGTCCATCCCCGCCGACACCGCCGTACGCACGTACTCGATGCCGTCCGCCAGGGTGAAGGCGATCTCCTGCGCGGGGGACGCGCCCGCCTCCGCCATGTGGTAGCCGGAGATCGAGATGGTGTTCCACTTCGGGATCTCGGCCTGGCAGTACCTGAAGATGTCGGCGATCAGCCGCAGCGAGGGCTTCGGCGGGAAGATGTACGTGCCGCGCGCGATGTACTCCTTCAGGACGTCGTTCTGGATCGTGCCCGTGAGCCGGGCCGCCGGTACGCCCTGTTCCTCGCCGACCAGCTGGTACATCAGCAGGAGCAGCGCCGCGGGCGCGTTGATCGTCATCGACGTCGAGACCTCGTCCAGCGGGATCCCGGCGAACAGCACCCGCATGTCGTCGACCGAGTCGATCGCCACACCGACCTTGCCGACCTCGCCGTGCGCGATCGGGGCGTCGGAGTCGTGGCCCATCTGGGTGGGCAGGTCGAAGGCGACGGACAGGCCCGTCGTGCCGTGCGAGATCAGCTGCCGGTAGCGGGCGTTGGACTCGGCCGCGGTGCCGAAGCCCGCGTACTGGCGCATGGTCCAGGGGCGGCCGGTGTACATCGACGGGTACACGCCCCGGGTGAAGGGGTAGCCGCCCGGCCCGCCCAGCTTCTCGGCGGGATCCCAGCCGGCCAGGTCCTGCGGCCCGTAGACCGGCTCGATGGGCAGTCCGGACTCCGACTCACGCGCCATGGGTGCGATGCCTCCCGCTGGTCTGTCCGCTCCGGGACCTTCCTCACAGGATGGCCGCAGGCGCCGGTCCTCACAATGCCGGGAGGGCGCGGGGGGGATGTCCGGGAGACGTCAGGGGCGCGGGCGGGACCGGGGGAACGTGTCCCGCCCGCGCCAGGCGCACGAGCCGAAGGTACGGGGGGAACCCCGGCTCAGTGCAAGGGCCGATGACCAGTCGGCTCACTTGTTACTGCGTTCCACCAGCTGAAAACGTCACACCCCTCGCCGAAAAATTTCGACGATCTGAGAAATCGCAGGTCAGTGGCCGTGATGACGGCGGCCGTCATGGTGGCCGCGGCCGCCGCGGCCACCACCGTCCGCACTGTTCCCGCCGTTCGAGCCGTCTCCGCCGTTTCCGCCGTTTCCGCCGTTTCCGCCGTGGGAGACGCCCTCGTGTCCGTGTCCGTGTCCGTGTCCGTGTCCGTGTCCGTGTCCGTGTCCGTGACCGCCGTCGCGGTCGCCGTCACCATCGCCGTCGTCGCCTCGGCCGGGCTTGCCGTCCGAGCCGCCGCGACCGCCCGCCCCGCCCTGGCTCCCGGCGCCGCCCCTGCCCTGTCCGGCGTCCCGGCCGGCGCCCTTCCCCGTGCCGCGGCCGTCGCCGCGGGAGCTCGCACCGGCGCCGTCGAGAACACCCGCGCAGAACGCCGGCACCCGCTTCAGGCCGCCCGCCCGGTGCTCCAGGGCGCGTCGGTGCTGGGCGTCCGGGTTCCTGCCGGCGCTCAGCTCACGGCAGGACGCGATCACACCGGGCGGCCACGCGCCGCGGGAGCCCGGGGACGCCGAGACGCCGTCGTCCTTCGTCGCGCCTCCCGAGGCTCCGCCGCCGGCGCCCTTGCCGTCGCCCTGCGGCGTCGCCGGGGCCGTGCCGCCGCCGAGCGCGCCCGAGGCGTCGGGGGACGGCGGGACGAGCGCGGGGCCGGGGGACGCCGGGGCGGAGACGGAGGCCACGGGCCGGCCCGGCTCCGTGCGGCCGAACGGGGTCGGCAGGAGGCCCGTCCCGCTCGCCACCGCGACCCCGCCGGCCATCCCGACGGCCAGCGCCGCCACCAGTCCCAGACGCGCGGGGCGGCTCCAGCGGGAGAGCCGGCCGGCCTCCGGGATGCGACCGCCGATGCGCACCAGCCCGGCGTCGGCGGCGAAGTCCCCGGCGCGCGAGGGCTGTTCGCTGCGGCCGGCGTGAGCGGCGCGGAACGCGAGATCGGCGCGGTCCGCGTACACCTTGCGGAAGGCGGCCAGGGCCGCGGCCTCGCCGGGGAGCTCGTCGTCGTCACGCAGGGGCTCGGCAGTCGGCGCGGACAACGCGCCCAGGGCCCGGGCGAGCCGTTCGGCCTCTTCGCGGGCCGGGCCGTCGACAGCGTTGTCGGGTGACTCACCGCGCAGCAGACGCTCCGCCGTTTCTCGGTCGAGCCACCTGTCCTGCTTGTCGGCCATCACATGTCCTTCTGCGTCCGCGGGCGCACATGCGTCACACCCGCGGGGGCCACCGCCCGCGAGCGGGGCCCCCGTTGGGGCGGCAGCGCGTCGAGCGGCCCGGCCGACTCCGGATCCTCGCCGAGCAGTTCGGCGAGCTTCTTCAGGCCACGGTGCGCGGCCGTGCGGACCGCGCCGGGTCGTTTGCCGAGCGTGTCGGCGGCCGTCTTGGCGTCGAGTCCCATGACCACCCGCAGGACCACGGCCTCGGCCTGGTCCTGCGGCAGCCGGGCGATCAGGCCCAGGGTGCGGCCGGTCGCCAGCGCCTCCATGGCCTCGCCCGCGGTGTCGGACGCGGCGGCCCGCCCGGTCAGCTCGGTCTCGTCGGCGACCGTCGCCGGACGTCTGCCGCGCATGCGTATGTGGTCCAGGGCGCGGTTGCGGGCGATCCGGGCGGCCCAGCCGCGGAAGCGGTCCGCGTCCCCGGTGAACCGCTCCAGGTCCCGGGCGACCTGCAGCCAGGCCTCGGAGGTCACGTCCTCGGCGTCGAGATCGCCGACCAGCGTGCGCACGTACCCGAGCAGCCGCGGGTGCACCGCGCGGTACACAGTCCGGAACGCGCTCTCGTCCCCGTTCTGTGCCGCGAGCACCGCGGCTGTCAGCTCCGCGTCGTCCCCCACGTCGTGGTTCCTCGGTCGATGGTGCGCGGCTTCTGAGGACCGCAGGTCGTGTGCGGTGGTCTGCCGCTTGGCCGTCCGGCGCGAAAGGCACGTTACGACCTGAAACAGCCGCACGTCCATGTCCGTAGAACATGCAACTAACTCGTGACGCGGTGGACGTGCTCGGGGTGTGACAGAAAACGCACGCCCGGCGCTGTAGGGAGTACGGGCCGCCGCGCGGCCCGTGCCGCGCGACGGCCGGGGCCTCTCCTGTGGGGGGTGGCGGCCTCGGCCGTTGCCTTGGCGGCCACCGTCATCCGCCGTTACCGGCCCCGGTGTCCTGCGCCTTCGCCTTCGCCGACGAGCCCTCCGGCCTCGCGGACCTCTCGGGCTCCGCGGACGCGTCCGGCCGGGCCGCCCCGCCGACCTCGGCCGTCCTCCCCGTCGTGCCGGTCCCACCGGCCTTGCCGAGCTCACCGGCCTTGCCGGCGTCGCCCGCCCCGCCGGCCTTGTGGGAGCCGCCGTCCTTGCCGGTCCCGTCGTCCTTGGCGGTGGCCGTCCGCCGTCCGGGCACCGCGCAGTACGCCTCGACGTGGCTCTCGCCGCCCGCCGCCGCCACGAGCCCCTGCCACACGAGGGAGCCGAGGTCCTCGCCCCGCCCCCGGGCCTTCTCGTAGGCGCGGCAGCGGGCCGCCGCCTCCTTGCCGCTCTCGGATGTCGCGGGACGGTCCCGGTCGGCGCCGCCCGTGGCGGCCGGGACGGCGGAGAGCGCCCCCGAGGGGCCCGTGGTCCCCCCCGCCGACTGCCGGGGCCGCTCGACGCCCCCGCCCCCGCCGCGGACGCCGACGCCGATGCCGTCGTCGCCGCCCGTGCCGGAGCCGATCGCGGCGAACGCGGCTCCGCCGAGCGCGAGGCCGGCGATCAGCGCGCAGAGCGTGACCCGCAGCGAGCGGGCGGTGTGCCGCCGGGCCTGGGGCCGCCAGTCGTCGCGACGCCGGGCGCGGACCCGGCGCGCCCTCGCGTCCCCGGTGTCACGGGCGGCGCGGAACGCGGCGACGGCCCGCTGCTCGCCCTCGCTGCCCTCCTGCGGACGGTCGCCCGGCGCGCGCAGGGCCCGGACGAGCAGCGCCTCCAGCCCCGACAGGCCGGCGAGGACGTCGTCAGGGCGCGCGCGCCGACGGCCGTGGCCCGCGCCGTCCTTCAGCCGTTCACCCATGTCCGTTTCCGCCTCTGTCCCGAACGTCCGTTCCCGCCGCTCGCCCACCGGTCGCGCAGCCGTCCCCCAGTGATCGATACGGCCCGTGGGCCTCACCGTTCACGTCGACTCCCCCAGCGTCCGGGGGCCGCCATCCGTCACACCCTCCGCGCCGCGGTCGTTCGCGCCCCCCTCGCCCGCGGCGCCCAGCTGTCCGGCCAGCCGCTTGAGCCCCCGGTGCGCGGCCGTGCGCACGGCGCCGGGCCGCTTGCCGAGCACCCGGGCCGCGGCAGGGCCGTCCAGTCCGATGACGACCCTCAGCAGCACGGCCTCCGCCTGGTCCCGCGGCAGCCCGCGCACCAGTTCCAGGGCCTGCGCGGTGGAGAGGGACTCCAGTGCCAGGTCGTGGGTGCTGTGCGGCCCGGGCAGGTCGAGGACGACGTCCTGTTCCAGCGCCGCCGAGCGCGGGCGCACCCGCAGCCGACGCAGGTGGTCCAGGGCCCGATGCCGGGCGATGGTCGCCGTCCAGCCCCGGAACCCGGCCCCGTCACCGCGGAACCGCCCCAGATCCCGGGCTATCTCCAGCCAGGCGTCGGAGGCCACGTCCTCCGCCTCCTCGCCGACGATCCCGCGCAGATAACCGAGCAGCCCGGGCTGGACGATCCGGTACGCCACGGCGAACGCGAGCTCGTCCCCGTCCTGGGCCCGCGCCACGGCCGCCCCCAGTTCCCCGTCGTACGCCTGCGCGCGCCGGGGTTCCCCTCCCTGGCCCAAGACTTTCCTCGTTCGTACGGAGTTCGGTGCGGGCACGCGGCTCCCCCGCCGAACACCGGGTCCGGATGCGGCCGCGCCCCCACGCTCATCAGCGCCACCCCGCACGGAAGTGTCACAGCGCGCGGACCCGTGACCGGCTGCCCCTCACCGCCCCCCGCCCATCGCGTCCCGGCACAGCAGGCGCAGGGAGCCGTGGCCGGCGTGGCAGCGGCGGGCCTCGTCGAGGGGTTCCCAGAGGCGGCCGTCGGGGGTGCGGACCCAGTGGTCGCCGCCGGAGGCCCACCACTCGGCGCCGGTCTGCCGGACGATCACCTCGCCGGCGTACGCTCCGAATCCGCGCAGCACGCCCTCCACGGCGGCGTAGGGCGCGCCCGCGCGTCGCAGGTCGTCGATCAGCCGGTCGACGCGCCACAGGCTCTGCGCCGAGTGGTCGAGCTGCGGGCGCATGCTCTCGGGGACGCCGGCCACCGCCTCGGCCGCCCACCGCACGGGTCTGCCGGCGGCGGAGGGGCGGGCGGGCCGCTCGGCCCGGTTCGCGGCGTCGGCCCGGTCCGGCCGGTCGGGGCGGTCCGGCCGGTCGGGGCAGTCGCTCTCGTGGGCCCGGTCGGGGCGGTCGCTCTCGTGGGCCCGGTCGGGACGGTCGGTCTCGTGGGTCCGGTCGGGGCGGTCGGTCTGGTCGGTCGTCCTGCGCGTCACACTGGGAAGAGCGAGGGCGTCGCGGGTTGTGTCACCCGGATCCGGGACCTTCCCCGGACCGGCGCAGGACCGACCCATGTCCCCCGCACCGCGCTCACGTACGTCCACGAGCGCGCCGTGACACCACCGCCCGCAGCACCCGGCGGCCCTCGACGGACACCTCCAGCGCGCGGCGCAGTCCGCTCGCTCCGTGACCGGCGAGGACCTCCAGGACGGTGACCTGGCGTCGCAGTTCGGCGGCGACGAGAGGGGACATGCCCTCGGTACGGCCCTCCCGGCGCGAATCGACCGGAGCGCCGTCCGCCGTCGGGTCGAGGAGGCGGTGGATCTGGAGCGAGGCGACGGAGCAGGCGTCGGCCCATGCCCTCACCCCGGCGGCGCGGCGGTCGTCCGGGGCGGCGGCCAGCATCCGGTGGGCGAGGAGTCCGGCCTCGTCGCCCTCCGCCGGAGGGGCCCCCAGCTTGTCGCGCGCCCGTTCCACCAGGCCGCCCCAGTCGGCGGCGTCGGAGTCGTCCGTGAGGTTGCCCCACAGCGGGCGCAGGATCTCGTCGTCGCCTCCCAGCAGGGGTATGCAGCGATCCAAACAAGCCAGCCCGCTGGCCGCCAGTCCGCGTTCGTCGGCCTGAGCGATCAGTTCCACCAGGCTCATCCGCGCCTCCCTCGCCAGGGCGCCTTCCTTACGGAGCCCACACTTCCCCTTACTGCGTGCGACGGGCCAGGAGTGTCACAGGGGGGTTGTTTCGGCCAACTCCGAGGGCGTCCGGCGAGGTGTCCGGCGAGGCGCTCAGCCCAGCCTGTTCGCCAGTGCCGTGAACTGCGTCCAGGACAGCTCCGGCGTCCCGGCGTCCCACAGTTTCTGCGAGGTCGCCCGCAGCGGCATCCGGATGCCGGCCGCGACCTGGGCCTGCGTCTGGGAGTTCGCGAGGTCGCACCAGACCGAGAGGGAGCCGCCGAGGATCTGGGAGTCGTACCTCGCGGCCACGGGCGTGGTGCCGCGCAGCACCCGCGGGGTCCACTGCTCGTAGATGCGCCGCCCGGTCGGGTAGGCGAAGTCGTTCGGCTCGCCGAGGACGTAGTAGAGGTACTCGTCGTTGTAGTTGAGCATCTTGCGCCCCGCGCTCAGGTACTCGGACGGCGTGCGGGCCCCGATCTCCTTGCCCGTCCAGTACGCGACCACCAGGTCGGAGGCCGGTTTGACCGACGTGCCGCGGAAGAAGCCGTCGTTCCACACCCGCATGGTCCGGTCGTGGGCGCGGACGGTGTCGGCGCGGTCGTTGAGCCAGCCCGTGGTGAGGTCGGCCACGCCCGCGCCGGAGCCGTACCGGGCGCGCGCGGCGGCGGCGAGCTGGGGGTAGGAGGCGGCCGGGCTGGACACCGTCAGGGCCTGGTACTCGTCGCCGCCGAGATGCCAGTAGGCGCCGGGGAACACGCCGGCGTACTCGTCCAGCAGGTCGTCGAGGAGGTTCGCGGAGTCGTCCTTGGAGATGTCGATCGCCCCGCGGGTGGCCACTCCGCTCGCGTTGCGCAGCTGCAGCTCGGGATGGGCGGCGAGGACGGCGCCCAGGTGCCCCGGCGAGTCGATCTCGGGCACGACGGTGATGTGCCGGCTCGCCGCGAGGTCGACGATCTTCTTCACCTGGGCCTTGGTGAGGTGCCGCGGGGCGACGATCTCCGGGTGGCTGTCGGACTCGATCCGGAAGGACTGGTCGTCGGAGAAGTGCAGGCCGAGCTGGTTGTACTTGAGGTCGCCGAGCTCGCGCACCCGGTCCTCGATCCAGGCGGGGCTGAAGTACTTGCGCGCGATGTCCAGCGTGAACCCGCGCTGCGGTTTGGCCGGCTGGTCGTGCACGACGCCCTCGGGGGCGGTGCCGCCGCCGTGCACCTCCTGCTTGAGGGTGCGGGTGCCGTAGAACACTCCGGCGTCGGAGGGCCCGCTGATGGTGACGCGGCCGCCGCGCACGGTCATGGCGTACGACTCCGGGTTCGCGCCCTCGTCGTCGTTGAGCGCCAGCCGCAGGTCCCCGGCGCGCACGTCGTTCTTCTGCCCGGCGTACTTCAGTCCCAGTTCGCCCGCGATCAGCCGTCCCTCGTCGGCGAGGTCGGCGTCGCTGACCACGACCCGGCGACCGGCCGCGGGACGCCATCCCGGGCCGCGCGCCGGAGTATGGGCGCGGACGGCCGGGATGGTCCGGGGAGCGGTGGACAGGGCGTACGAGCGAGTGGGCGTCGGCGCCGCGGGCGGCGCGGCGGCGGAGGCGACGGGGTCGCCGGCCGAGGTCCCGGCCGTCTGCCGGGAGGCGGCCGACCCGGCCGGCGTCCCGGAGCCCTCCCCCGACGAGGCCCACACGCCCAG